>NZ_CABPSB010000005.1 GCF_902459655.1 Pandoraea anhela | reverse complement strand
GCTCCTACCGCTTTCCAGGAGTTGGTTTAAAGGGACTTTGCTAGAAGCCCATTGGCCCGATTGAAGGGGGCATGTCAACGGCACTCAACGGCTGAACTGCTCGGTGGTTTGCAGGTGCTCCGCGCGAAAGGGTACAGCACTGAGGAGATAGCTCACAAGACGAATCTGGACGCGTCCTATATCAACGGAATTCTTCAGTTACTCGATAAGGGCGAGCAGAGGCTACTTCAGGCTGTTGAGAAGCGTGTCATGCCTCTTTGGCTCGCAATCGATGTCGCGCGTTCGTCTAGTGACGAGGTGCAGGCCGCGATGGTAGCGGCATACGAATCCAAAACCTTAACCGGCGAACAGCTTATGCGAGTACGGAAAATTCTCAGCAAGAGAGAGATATCCGGAAAGAAGATGAACGGACGCCCGGTCTCTAGAGATAAGACTACTCCGCAGAAGCTGCTGCGAACCTACAAAAACGAGGTTCGTCGCCAAAAATTGGTTGTTCAAAATGCCACTCTTCAAGAGCAGCGCTTGCTCTTGATAACTTCCGCCCTGAAGCGATTTCTTGGAGACGAGCACTTCAGAACTCTTTTGAGGGCTGAAGGAGTACGCGACATTCCTGAGGCCGTAGCCCGGCGAATCCCTTCGGAGTTGATGCCATGACAAACGTGAAGCACGGTTTCGAGCCGTCCGTGGTTGATGTTCCCCTTGAGAAAATTATCGCTGATTCACCTCTCGCCCTAGGTGTCTTGGCGTCAGCAAAATTCAAGACGATTCTCGGATCTATCGCTGAGCTTGGGGTTATCGAACCGCTCGCTGTATATCGGTCGTTGCGGCGGCAAGGCGAATTTGAGCTGCTCGATGGACGCTTAAGACTGGAAGCGCTAAAGGAGCTGGGGTGCGCAACTGCCCCTTGCATGGTGTCTACGGACGACGAGGGGTTTACTTTCAATCGTCACATAACACGTCTTTCTGCTGTCCAGGAGCATCGAATGATCCGTGCAGCTTTGGCGCAAGGTGCGTCCGAGAAGCGAATCGCCGAGGTGCTGCGGATGGACGTGAGAAGCATTCGTGACCGAGTCACCTTGCTTGATGGCATAGCGCCTGAAGCTGCCTCGATACTCAAGAATAGACAGGCGACCCCTAAGGTCTTTCGTATGCTCAAGAAGATGAAGCCATATCGTCAGATAGAAGCAGCGGAGATGATGGTGGCGGCAAACAAGGTGACGGGCGCATATGCTGAAATGATCGTCGTCGCCACGCGACCAGACGCATTGGTCGACGGTGCTCGGATCAAGAAGAAGGATGAGATATCCCCGGAGGACATCGCGAAAATGGAGAGCGAAATGGACCGCCTGAGACAGGATTGTCAGGCCGTCGAAGATGAAATCGGGGACACCATGCTATCGCTTGTCGTCGCAAAGAGCTTTATGGCGCGGCTTCTTCGCAATGAGAATATTCATGGCCATCTGAAGCACTACCATGGGGACTTGTTGTCTAGTCTTGTAGCGACCATGAACGCGATATCTGCTGATAATCGGATCACCGAACGAGAGTAAGTGCGCGACGTCAACATCAAAAACGCAATTCGAGCGCGTAGCAAGATAGTGGATGTCGTGCTGTTATTCGTTGAGTGACATGAGCCAAAAGGTCGTTGCGATCAGACGCCCAGTGATTCTCTGATGCCGACGAAAAATGGTGGGAGTACTTCTGGTGACGCCCCATGAAGAAATCATGGAGGTTGGGATGAAAGCTGGAGCGCAACGACGCGGAGTTTCACGCCGCGTCGTTATGGTTCGAGCCTTGGGAAGCTAGGGTATTACCATTATACGACGCCCGCGAAGGGTGCCATTCTACGCGGGGATTGTGGCGTTTGGCAATCTGCGTGTTTCGTCGGTGGGTACGATTCTGGGGTGAGAGTCTTGGGATCGATCCCCATCGCAGGCGCTTTTTGAGATTCTTTTTGGTCCGATTTCAGGACGGTTTGAGGACCGTGAAATTACGTGGTTTACCCAGTTTGACCAGCTATTAAGCCGAGATTTAATATTTCGATGCAGTACTACACGATTAATGGTTGTTCTTTCACGGGGAAATGCCATGGCGGGTAAGACTACAGGGGCGAAAGCTGCCCACAATGCATCGAAGGTTCTTGAAAGCGCTTCGACCGGCAAGAATTCAAAGACGGCAGCCGGGAGCGCGTTGTCCCAATCACATACCTCGAAAGTAACTTCAGCGAAAGCTGCGACCGCCGCATCGAAGGTGTTGCAGGATGGTCGGACAAGTGCTGCGTCCAAGAGCGCAGCGGGTTCAGCGTTATCTCAGCGGCAGGTCACCAAGAAGACTTGAGAGAGGGGGGGGAATGGCTTGGTATCACAGCAGATCCACGCTGAAAGAAAGCGATGGAAATAAGGATTGGTGGCGAAAGAAGTACGGTCCCGGAGAGGAAGTGCCAGTATCAGGGATTTATCGCTGTGAGGGCTGTGGGAGGGAGATCGCGTCAAACAAGCAGGATCCATTTCCCCCGCAGAATCATCATCAACACACGACAGCTCAAGGAAAGATCTCTTGGGAACTCAATGTTCGAACCGATTCTGATCCAGGATAATTCATATCGCGGGTGCAACGGCTCGTGGTGGCATGCCACGAGCTAAACTCTTCGCCTGTAAATTGCCTTGACGGCCCTCCAGTAGTACTCCCACCCTTCGCGTTGACCGGCTGCAACACCACGGAATACGCGGAAATCCTGGTCTAGGTTTGCAGCTAATCTATCTAAGGACGTACCTCAATTGGCGATTACGGTGACCACGACCGGTGGTTTTCGTATGTGGTCCTGCCCTTCGGGATAACGAGAAGAGAAAAATATAATAATTGTGTGATCCGTTATCTTTTTGCGGCAGGGCAAGGCGGTGCGGCACTTGCGGATACTCGGTAATACACGAATTAAGGTGTTGATCTCAAAAAGTGATAAATTCGCTAGCTGCGAAATGAAGCAAAAAGATCAAAATTCCGAGGCCAGATAAATGGGGAGTCGTGGAACACAGCGCCCACAAAATATATGTGGTGCGTGCCAATACACTTGGTATCCAAGGGGTAAGGATTTATCGCTGAAATGCCAGCGGTGTGGTAGTTCAGACGTTCAGATCGTTCCGGTCAAAAGCGCAGGGTTAGGCGGCTGTCTAGTTGTGTTGGTAGGAGCTGCCTTCCTGATACTTGTCATCGTCGGGATTTTCAGTAAGAAGGATGAAACATCTCCAGCGCTGACGCGGGCAGAGTCCAATACGACGAGCGAGTCGACCCAGCAGATCGAGACTCCGTCTCCTCCTCAAGCCTTGCCAACATCCCCTTCGGAAGAGGAGGGGCAACGTGGGGTCGGGCCTACTGCTGGACCGGGAACTTCTGCTGGGACGGCTACAAGGTCGTTTGCGACCAGTTTCGATTGCTATGCCGCTAAGGCTCGGGATGAACTAACGATCTGCAGTGATCCCGGGCTGGCGGCGATGGATGTCGAACTTGCTGCCGCGTACCGTGCTGCGCTTTCAAGTGCGGGAGCGAACATGGATGCGCTGCGTGTCGCTCAACGAGCATGGCTGAGTGAGCGAAGCGAGTGCGGCGACGATCTTGATTGCCTTCGGAGAATCTACGGTGAGAGGTTGGGGCAGTTCCGAGGTTCTATGAGCTCGACTGCTCCCGACGCTTCGGGGCCTCGCCTAGTAGAAAAGCCCTAGCGAGCTACACTCGCTGTTGGTAGAGATTGATGAGTTCAACCGTGTCGATCCCAATGGCATCAGCGATATCCACGAGTTCGGGAAGATCAAGCCGGTGCTTGCCGGACTCGTAGTCGAGGACGAACGCTTCAGGTTTGCCAAGTCGGGTGGCAAGCTGTTTTGTTGTCAAGCGTTTCGCGTGCCGGGTGGTAGCAAGGATTTCGGCGAGAAGGTCGATGCGGCGCTGATGGTGTGGGAAGAAGTTCATGAGGTGCGATCTCCGGAGTGGTGATCGCACCGTCCGTTGAACCGGTGTGGAGTACAAACCGACACGGCGATGCATCGGTGCTCGATGGTGTCAGGGGTTGGACGAGTTACCGCTAGGACGCTTCGTTTTTTCTGAAATGTTTCGCGTCTATTTCGCGACATCTGCCGAGAAATTCCATGACTTCTTGTGTGCGATGCTCGTTCTTCGAACTAATGGTTCCCTTTTCGAAGAACGGCAGTACCCCCGACGGAGTCTTGAGGACACGGTTGAGTTCGAGAGATAGGAGTACGACGGCTTGATACGCCGGGACGACGTTCGCAATCAGGCGATCAGAATCCCTCTTCGCGCGGTGCAATCGTCTTTCAACATCTTCGATGTTCGTTAGGTCAAACAGTCCTGGATGGGATTTGTTGTGTACCAAGAGGTTTCGTGCGGGGATGAGCGTACGTAGTGCATTGAGTGCTGGTCCGTCAGGTTTGAGAGGTTTCCCGCAAATAAGCTGTGGTACTACGACCCATTTTCCGATCACGTCTAGTTTGTCTATGATCGATTCGGCGTAGGAGTCGGTCAGGTGAATTGCGGCTAGATCGTAGATTGCGGATTCACATCCCATTGCCGAAAACACGATGGTTTGTATTGCGGCCTCTGTAATTCTCTTCTTGTAGCCGAAGTATTCTTCTGGGTCACCATCTGAGCCCGGATCGACTACGGGATTTCTTTGGCCCGTGAGAAAGCGCCCGAGAGCCGTTTCTGCGATCTCTGCATAGGTCCACGCTAAGCTGTTCATTCGTGTCCATGTGGTCCGGACCTGATACTCCGCCGTGTGAATCACATCATCCATTTACGTGTTCTCGATGTGTTGGCGATACCGCTTGATGAACTCGACCGGATTAATCTCCAACGCTGCTGCAACCTCGATGAACTCACAGAAGTCGAGACGTCTCTCCCCCCGTTCGTACTTCGACACGAACGATTGGGTCTTCCCAAGGCACTCCGCAACTTCTACCTGTTGTAGCCCCTTCTCCTTGCGGGCATCCAACAACATTTGACGGAACACTTGGTACTTGGGGTCATGAATAGGATGCGGCATCCGGTCATTCTGGACCGGCCAGAGTTTCATAGACACTCACGAGCCGTTTAGAGCATAGCGCAGTTCAAACTCAATCGGCGAAAGATCGCAGGCGGAACCATGCCGACGTACCGGGCTATAAAACACTTCGCTGTAACCGAACAAGTCCGAGGGCGTCATTCGCCCAGAATTTCACCCGCACGCATCGTGATGCCACGATAACCCCGCATATCCTGCAAGGTTTTCTGCTTAGGTTTGCCGCCAATCCATCTACGGATGCACCTCATCCGTGGCGATAGCTGCAATAACCAATGGCAGGCGCTATCGATGGACGCATCCAACTATGAACTGCCCACTACGTCGGATCGCGGTCGTAGACGATTTCTTGCGAGATGTGTTTGTAATCGGCGATATCCGTTGCGACGCCATCTTCCACCAACCCAAGATTGGCGAGGCGGATCTGAAATCGAGTCGGTCGTACGGCTTTCTGCCACGTTGCGTTGCCCGCGTTGCCGTATGTCACCGTCGTGCTGTAAAAAATTACCCTACCCGCCTTCAACCGTTTGAGTGCCTCGATTTCCGGATCCTTGATGCCTTTTACCCCGCCGGAGGTATTGAATTTGTTTGTGATCGGCGTCAGGTTCTCGCGAACGTCATTGCCGCCGAGGGTGTCCGCAACCAAGTGACCGGCAACGAAGGCGTTTCCAGCGTAGTTGAAGTATTGTGTCAAACGCGTTTCCAGGTCCCGGGGAGTGGCCGCATCCCCGGATTTGAGTGCGCCCGGCAACGCCGTTTTGATCTCCGATCTCGTACCGAGTGGCTCCCCCGAAATCGTTTGCATGGCGCCGTATCGAATCAGACTCCCTGAAGGCATGCGCTGCGTGCCCGCCACCGCGTTCTTGAGTTCATTCGTCTTCTCAAGCAGGCAGATCTTGATCCGGTACATCAACGACTCTTTATTTACGATCCCGGTAATCGTCCTGTCGTGCAACGGTATTAGCCAACTGAACAGCGTCAATACGTTATCCCGCAGCGTCGGATTGGCGCCTAGCGACATATCCGAGATCGCCGTGAATGGCGTAATGTATTCCCGCAGTTTCGTATATCCGTCCAACTTGGCGCGGGTGCCGTAGCGCGCAGAAATGTTGCCGATTTCAACCTGATAATCGGGGCGGTTCGAGAACCAACCCTCCACCGTTGCCTTGATCGCATCGAAGTCCGTCGCCGCGCCCCCCAGACGGTGGCTGCCCGCAGCGGCCGCAAACGCCGATGCTCGCGGATTCGCCAGGTGGAGCAGCACTTCGTCGATATCCCTGACTTCCGCCGCCTTGCCAAGCAAGGCGTATTTCACCCGCGCGCCTTTGAGCATCCACTCGAACGCCTCGATGTTCGGGTCGTCCGGTTCCACGCCCGCCGCGATGATGCCGCTAAGATCGATCGTCAGAATGTCGTCGAAAAGGTAAGTGATGCCGGAAATGGGATCTCTGAACTCCGGTGGCGTGGTGACCTTGACCCGTTGCACGACCCCCGGGAAATGACGCACGCCACGCGTCGAGATTTGCTTCGTCTTGTCCGATCCACCCGATCCACCCATGCTTGCCGCCGATGCCCCCATGACATCCGCTTCGGCCTCCAGTCCGGCGTCCTCATTGACGGCGACCGCACCTTTCAATTGGCGGGTGGCCGCCACGCGGCCCTGCTTTTGCTGAACGACATGCCACGCCTCGTGCGGCAGATGCCGTTCCTGCCCGGGCGCCAGATGAATGTCGTTGCCTTGCGCGTACGCATGCGCCTGAAGTTGCGCCGGTTTATCGGACTGATAATGAACCTTGACGTCGTCCATCGACAAACCCGAAAGCTTTTCCACTCCGGATTTCAATGAATCCGGCAAGCCGGTGCGATTGGGGGCGTCTGTTGTCGGCACCGCCTGACGAGCAGTATGCCCGTCGGCCATCCTCTGAAAGACGCGAAGTGGTTGGGTACGAGAACTGGTCGCTACGTCGCGCTTGAACTGTGCCGCCCTTGTCGCGTCAGGCCGGTTGTCGACGAATGACACGGACGATGTGCCCGATGCGCCCAATGCGCCTGATGCACCTTCCGGCCCCTCCCAACGGCGCTCAGCTCGACCTTGTTCGTCCCGATGTGTTGCGTCTGCATGCTCACTCATTCCGGCTCCTCGGCGGTTCGGCGACAGCCTTGCGAAGTGACGACAATTCAGGCGGCGACTGCAATCGCAAATCGACCCAGGAGGACCGGTCCGCAGTGAGCGCATTCTACTCCGGCGCTCATTCCGTCGCCTTCATCGCCCTCGGCATCCGATAAGCGATCGGCAGTGCAAGTCCTGACGCCTGACGCAAACGAAAAAGCGCCCGAAGGCGCTTTCTTCTCATCCAATGCCGAGCCGCCGGACATGAGTCCTGCGACACGTCATACCACCGTCCCCCATCACCACCGATACCGATACCCCACCTGTCCATAAACATTGCGACGATAATCGCCGCCCATGTTCCGCGCGTACTTCACGCCGGCATAGAGCGACGCTGCGCGGCCGAGCGTCGCCTCCACACCCGCACCGAGTTCATACCAGGTCTTCGCCAGGCTGCCGTCGAACGTGGCGCCGCCGACATGCGTTGCGCCCGGCGACAGGAAGTCGTGCACCACGTCAAGCGTCAGGTACGGCGACGCCGACCCCACCCCCACCGCATCGCCCAGATCCGGCGTATTGAGCTTGATGCCGACGCGGCCCCGCAGCGCGTTCGTCGTATTGCCCGACACCGACGAAACGCTGTCGCTGAAGCCGTTCAGATGCAGATACTGGTAAGCCAACTGCACCTGCGGCATCATCGTGAAGCCCGAACCGAAGAGCGAGAACTTGTGACCGATCTCGCCCGACAGCGCTGCACCGAAACCGTTTTGCGTCGCACCCACGCCGGTGACATCGCTGTACTTGTTGCGATAGTGCGAGACCTGCGTCGTCACGTCGAGGAAAGCGCCTTGCGGCAGGATGCGCGTCCAGTACGCCCCGACCGATTGCGCCTGCATCGACACCGAACCGGTCGCCGCCGAGAGCGTCGGGTCCTGCGTGCGCGCCCTGTCCGAGAACGACGCCGAGGCCGATCCGAACGTCGCCGTCACCCCCGCCAGCGCGCTGCCGCCCATGCCCGTGGTGTCGGTATTCAGACGCCAGTCGCGCCCGAACTGCGCCGCGAACATGCGCTCGTCAGCACCGAAGCGGCCCGACATCGTGCTGTCCATCGTCTTGCCGTACACACGTCCCCAGACACCATTCGACGCCGCCTCGCCCACGCCCCCGTTCGTCCGCACGCTGCCAAGGCGCTCCTGCATCCGGCCCAACATCGTGAAGCCGACGTCGGTGTTCAGTTGCGGCGTCATCGCGTATGCGACGGTCGCCGGGCGATAGACGGTCTCGCCCGACGCGTACGACGTCGACAGGAACCAGCTCGGATCGCCACCCACCGGCCCGACCTTGCGAAGCAGATACTGATACGCCCCGGCCTGCACTGGCGAATCGAGTTTGAATGCGCCGTCCGGCGCCGTACCGTTGACCTGCACCAGTTCGAGACCGTTGCCCGGCATCGGCACGCCCGCGCCCGACACCTTCAGCTTCAGGAAGGTCGTGCCGCTGGCGTTGCCGTTGATGACCAGCTTGTCCGACGCTATCGAGCCGTCGGCCCCGATCGTCGCGCCCATCAACGCCGTACCGTTGTTGCCGACGTAATCCCCGGCAATCGTGAACGTGCCGAGGTTGCCGGCAACCGCGCCCGGCGACGCGCTGCCCACCGCGAGGATGCCGGCGTTCGTCACGCTGCCCAATGTGCCGCCATAGCCTGCGAGCGTCGCCCCCGCAGCGACCGTGGTCATGCCGCTGCCCAGCGTCGCGCTGCGGTGCGATGCGTCGCCGACGATCACCGTCGCGCCGCTCGCCAGCGATGTCGGCCCTGCGTAAGTCCCGGCGCCGTTGAGCGTGATCGTGCCCGCGCCGAGCGAGACCGACGAGAAGTTCGAGATCCCGCCGTTGTAACGGAAGGCGTTGCCCGCGCCTGGCGTGATCGTCAGTGTGCTGACGCCCGTGCCACCCGAAATGTCGCCGTTGACCACCGCCGAGCCGCCCAGAATCTGGAGGCTGCTGTTGCCGCTGCCCAGATCCACGGCCTTGCCGCTCTGGTCGGCGGTGATCGTGCCGTAGTTGACCACCGTGGCATCGGTCGCGCCGGTATTGACCACGGCCGCCGTCGCTCCGCCGCCTTGCAGCGTGCCGCCCGCTTCGTTGACGATCGTCACCGTGAAGGCGTTGCGCGCGCCCGTCACCGCAATCGCCGAATCGCTCTGACCGCGAATGAGACCGCTGTTGACGATCGTCGTGTTCGTGTAGATGCCCTGCGGCGCGATGGGCAAACCCGACACCGGATCCTTGTCGACGCCGGCGAGCGTGATGCCGCGCCCGATGCCGCCGGGCGTGTTCTCACCGACGATGGTGCCGCTGTTGACGATGGTGCCGCCCCCCACGGTGACGCCTTCGCTGACGTCGTTGTTCGCTCTCGCGCCACGAATCAGGCCGGTGTTCGTGATGTTCACGATACCGTCGACGTCTACCCCGTCGCCATCGCCCGTCACACCATTGCCGATGATCGTGCCGGCGTTGACGATGGTGACGACTTCCCTGGCGTTGAAGCCGTCAATGTTGATGCCGGAGCCGTTCATGCCCTGAATCGTGCCGCCGGCATTGTTCGTCACCGACAACCTGAACGTGCCGTCGGTGGTGCCGTCGACACCCCCGGTAATCCCGTGCCGCGCGCCCTGAATCAGTCCCGTGCCGGCGTTGACCACGCTCACGCCACTGTTCGACTGCGCGTCGATGCCGTCGCTGCTGCTCGTGCTGCCCGGGTTATTGGTCGCGCGAATGATGCCCGCGTTGTTCACTACGCCATTCACTCCCGGGCGCACCGCATCGGCTTCGTTCGCCTGAATGACACCGCCGGCGAAGTTGTTCAGGACGTTGGTGCCTGTCGTGATCGCATTGAAATCGATCGCCTGACTGCCGCCGCCGGACGTGTTGGTCGACGTGAGCGTGCCATAGTTGTTGAAGACGATGTTGCTGTTCGCCTTGTTCATCTGGATGACGTCGGCGTCGAACGTGGTCATGCTCGCCCCGACACCGTTCGTCACGCTCAGGGTCAGGCCGCCGGTGTTGTCGCGGATGGCGCGACCGGTGCCGGTCATGTTGATCGTGCCGTTGTTGACGAGGGTGGCGTTGCCCGTCACGGTGATGCCGACTGTGCCGCCGCCGACGGACAGCGTGCCCCCGCGATCGATTGTGCCGGTCTGGCCGCTCGACAGCGTTTGCGCCGTGGTGGACGTCTGTCCGTTCACGATCTGGAAATTGGCGGCAAGGGCGTGCTGCTCAGCGAAAAGCGCGATAACGCCCGTCAGAATGGCGATGGGTTTCATAAACTCCGATGTCCTCTTTGGAACTTGTTCGAAGTGGCCAAGTATTGGATGGCGTCATGACGAATTCATGAAATGAAGTGAAAGGATGGAAAATCGACGGTAAATGAGGCCAATCAAACGACCGATGAAACGACCGAACATGGGCCGAAAAAATGGCCCGTGAAGCCGGTCGGCGCTTCATCGGGCCATTCATTTACCGCATGTCGCCAGGTGGTTAGGTCTTCTTAATACAGACCGGCCTGTGTGTTCTTCGGTAGATCGCGGTCGTAACTTTCGCCGTCGAAGGGACCGCCGCTCAGGCGTTGATGCATGGCCCCCGGGCTCGGCAGGCATTCACGTGCGATCTGCGTTTCCCGATCCCAGAGGCGGGAGCGCACGATCGCCTTTGCGCAATGGAAATATGCGCGATCGATGGATACGACGATGGCCGTTTTCGGCAATCTGCCGTTCACTTCAAACCGTGAAAGCAACGCCGGATCCACGGAAATACGCGCACGGCCATTCACGCGCAACGTCTCGCCCACGCCGGGAATCAGGAAGAGCAGCGACACGCGCGGATCGGTCACGATGTTGCGCAGATTGTCGATACGGTTGTTGCCGGGGCGGTCCGGCACCACCAACGTACGTTCATCCAGAATCTGAACGAATCCGGCGGGATCGCCCTTCGGCGAGCAATCCGTGCCTTGCTCACCGACCGACGCCAGCACCACGAAGGGACAGGCTTTGACGAACGCCTGATAATCCTCGTTGAGGTAAGTCAATTCCTTCCAGATCGCGCGTTCGCCCGGCTCGCCGTAAAGCGCTTCGAGCTGTTCCACGCGGGTGACGTCGTGATTCATGTCGTGCCCTCATCCATGCCGACGCCCCGGGGGAGCCGTCGATGCGTCGGCGATCAAATTCGCCCGTTCGTGCCGGACCGGCGCTTCGTCGCGCCGGGGACGGACGGCTTCGGTTCAGTTGCCGGTCTTGCGATACAGCGCGAGACCGCCCGCGAGCGAGAACATCACCACCGCGCACGCGCGGTTCAGTCGCTTCAGGCCGCGCGCCGTCATCAGGCGAGCGGCTTGCACGCCGCCGGTCGCGTAAAGCGTCATCACCAGAATGTCCACGGCGGCGGACACGAGGGCGAGCACGGCATACTGCGGGGCGAGCGGCATCGACGTATCCACGAACTGCGGCAGAAACGCCGAGAAGAACAGCAGAATCTTCGGGTTGGTCAGCGCGACGCCGAAGCTGCGCAGAAACACGCGTTGCGCGCTCAGATCCGACTTGATGCGCACCTGACTCAAGTCTTGCGGATGGCTGCGCCACAGTTGGATCGCCAGCCAGACGAGATACGCCACGCCGACCCATTTGACGGTCGCGAACCATGTCGCCGATGCCGTAAGCAGGGCGCCGAGCCCCGCACCCACGGCCGCGACGACCAGCACATCCGAGAGCGCCGCACCGCACATGCCCACGAGCACCACGCGCCAGTTGCCCGAGATGCCGTTCGCGAGGGCGAGCAGCGTCGTGGGGCCGGGAATCAACCCGCCGATGAGTGCGGCGGTGGCGTAAATCGCGAGTGTGGACAGGTGCATGACGAGATACCGGTGAGGTGCGAAGTGGTGCGAAGCTGCCAGTTTTGCAGATACCGTCACCGGCAGCAAGCGCGCCCGGGAAACGTCGCGGCAACGCCCGCGACGAGGGGTTTCCCGATTCTCCCGACGCCCTCAGGCGAGGTGCGCGGCATACCCGGTTTTTCCGGGCGCGATCTCGTCTTTGAGCGTCAGGGCCGGAATGTCGTATTCGCCGAAGTTCTGACGACGAAAAGGAATCGGCGCTGCCGTGGCGAGCGAATCGAGCCGCTCACCGAGGGCGCGGGTGATGTTCCCGAACGACTCGGCATCGACACTCGACGTGCCGAAGGCGACGAAAGGCGGCAGCACGTCGAAGCCGGGGTAGAACAGCATGCCGTGCTGAATGGGGAACAACACGTCGTCGATCGGGCCGTTGATGCCGCGAGCGCTGTAATGCGAGGCCCAGCCGCCGGTCGTGACGACCAGCATCGCGCGCTTGCCCGACAGGGCGCCCTCGCCGTAGCGGTCGCCCCAGCGTGTCTCCGAATACTCGCCCACGCCATACCCGAAGCCGAAAGCGTACACGCGGTCGAACCAGCCTTTCATGATGGCCGGCATCGAGAACCACCAGAGCGGGAACTGAAAAATCACCGTGTCGGCCCAGCGCAGCTTTTCCTGCTCACGGGCAATGTCGGCGCGCTGCGTGCCGCTCTGAAACGCCCGCTTCGAGTCGAGCGACGCGTGAAACGGCTCGCTCGGGTCGCGTTGCGGCGCGTCGTGCGCGTCGATGGTGGTCTTCCATTGCATTGCGTACAGGTCCGAGACTTGCACGTGATGACCGGCCGCTTCCAGATGCTGCACGGTGAAGTCGCGCAACGCGCCGTTGAGCGAGCGCGGTTGCGGGTGGGCGTAAACGATCAGGACATTCATTTTCCAAAACTCCATCGCCATTCGGCGCATTCGATTCGAGGGGTTCGAAAGCAGATTAGGGGTATGCAAGGTATATTGGAAATGAATTCCTCATATGCCAGGTATAACGATGGTTAATTTGCGACGCCTCGATCTGAATCTGCTCGTCACCCTCGACGTGCTGCTCGCGGAGTTGAACGTCACGCGCGCCGCCGAGCGGTTACACATCTCGCAACCGGCGGTGAGCGTGCATTTGGCGAAGCTGAGGGATTTGCTCGATGACCCGCTGCTGTTGCCGGGGCCGCGCGGCATGCGTGCGACCGCGCGTGCGGCGGCGTTGCGAGAACCGCTGCGCGAGGCGCTCGAATCGCTCTCCCGCGCAGTGGCGCCCGCCGCGCCGTTCGACCCGGCGAACGCCGAACTGACCTGGCGCATCGCCGCCACCGATTACACCGAATCGACCATCGTGCTGCCGCTGCTTCAGCGACTGCTGGCGCAGGCGCCGAAGACACGTCTGGCCGTGCTGGATCTCGAACCGTCGCGGCTCGAACGGCAGGCAGAGCGGGGCGCTGTCGACGTCATCTTCCACACGACGGAAAACGCCCCGCAAGGGCTGCATCGCAAGGCGCTGTTTACCGAGCGCTATGTGCTGGTCGGACGGCGCGGGCATCCGAAGTTCCGGCGACGCCCCACGCTCAGGCAGTTCTGCGAACTCGACCACGCGATCGTCTCGCAGGACGGCGGCGGTTTTCACGCGAGCACGGACGACGCGCTCGCCGCGCTCGGCATGTCGCGTCGGGTCGTGTTCTCGGTGCCCCATTTTCTGTTTCTGCGCTCGGCGCTGGCCAACACCGATCTTGTCGCCATGGCCCCCGAGCGCCTTGTGCGCGACGACCCCGCATTGCAGATCGCGCCGGCGCCCGTCGACCTTCCGGGTTTCGAAATCTCCATGTACTGGCACGAGCGCGTGCACCGCGATCCGGCGCATCGCTGGTTGCGCCAGAGTATCGTGGGCGTGGTTTGACGTCGCATCGCGTCGCGTCCCGCTGCGCTGCGTTGCGATGGCGCTCAGTTAGGCAGGATCAATGAGGCAGGGTCAATGAGGCAGGATCAGCAAGGAAGGCGCAGCGTGCGGCGCTCGTAGTCACGCGATCCCATTTCCGCCAGCCGGCTGATCGTGCGCGACAGATCGCGCCAGTCGCTCAGCGCGTCCAGCGCGGGAATGAGCGGGGCGTCGGACGCGATCAGCAACGTGCGCTGACGGTCGTAGCAGATATCGATGAGCCAGACGAAGCGTTGCAGCGTGTCCGGGCGGCGCAATAGCTCGACGTGCAGGTCGTCGACGATCAGCGTCTGCCATTGCTCGGCCAGGCTGAGGTAGTCCAGATGGGAGCGATGCGCCACGCATAACGCACTGAAGTCCGTCCACAGCACGCGATCGCCCGCGCTGTGCGCGTTCAGCGCGCGGCCCGCGATGACCACCCCGGTCGGCCCGGACGCCGGCCGTCCTTCCAACTCGGCATAGCGGCTCGGCAAGATGCCGCGCCCGGCGTCGAGCGGCGCAATCCACCGGGCCATCTCCGCCGTCTCCCCACCCATGCGGTAGTCGGTCGCGCCGTCGAAGTGGACGATGGCGAAGCGTTGCAGGATGCGCGTGATCGTCGGCTCGAAACGCGCGTGATACTCGGGATCGGGCAACAGGTGTTGCGGCGCGTAGTTCGACGTCAGCACCAGGCGTACGCCGCGCGCGAGGGCGATGTCCAGGAAGCGTCCGATGAGAAAGGCGTCGGCAATATCGTGGACGTGGAATTCGTCGAAGCACACAAGTGCCACGCTGCCGAGCCAGCGATTCGCTACCGCCGCAAGGCGATCGTCGCACGTCGGCTCACGCACCCACTGACGATGAATGTCGCGCAGGAATTCGTGAAAGTGCACGCGGCGTTTCTCGCCCACGGCAACGTGGAAGGCGGCGTCCACGACGAGACTCTTGCCGCGCCCGGGCAGGCCGTAGCAATACACGCCGTCGTGAGTCGGTCCGTCGGGAGATGGACGCGACTCGCCCGACGTGGCGTGCGCCGAGAGCCCCGAGATTGCGGCGATGGCGTCTCGCTGACGAAGGTCGGGGGTGATGTGGCGCGCGGCCAGCGCTTGCGTGATGCGCGCGGCGTCGATCATGAAAGCAAAACTCCGGAAAACTGAAGCCGACATCCTGCGAAGCCGTCTTGCCGGCCAACGAGCGCCACTATACCGGGGCGCCGCAATCCCGGCCAATGCGGAATTCCGCACGCGGCTATCGCATTTCGGCATCGCACAGCTTGCGCGCCTGGAGCGCTTTAGTCACTTTGGACGCCTTGGACGTACGCAGATTGCTGCTAAAATGCCGCGAAGGCCGATGCTGCCTGCCGCTCGCACCCTGTCGGGGAATGGTGAAAGCATCGCAGGTCGCGCATGTCCGTCCCGTTCGTCAGGTGACGCGCGTCAGCAATGCGGGCACTGATCGAATGCGTCGCCACTGAACGCTATTAAGGATGGCCAACATGCGAACCTATCTCGACGCCAAAATCATGGCGAAGTCCCTGCGCGAACGTCTCGCGCGCGAGGGCATCGACATCTCCCACGCTCAGGCACTCGAATCCGTTGCTGCACAATTCGGCTTCGCGGACTGGAACGTGCTCGCTGCCAAGGTTGCCTCTGCGGCGGCCGACGGCATCGTGTTCGACACCGTCGCGCCGATTCACCGGATCTTCGACGAGGCGAAGGCGCGCGAATTCTACGTCGACTTCCTCGGCTTTCGACTCGATTGGGAGCACCGCTTCGCCGACGGGATGCCGCTGTACTGTCAGGTCTCGCGCGCGGGCATGACATTGCATCTGTCCGGTCATTTCGGCGATGCCAGCCCGGGTGCGACCACGTTCGTCTTCATGCGCGGTGTCGAAGCGTATCAGCGCGAACTGTCCGGCAAACGTTATCCGAACATGAACCCCGGCATCGAGGCGCTCGACTGGGGCAAGCAGATGACGGTCACGGATCCGTTCAATAACCATATCCGCTTCTGCGAATCGGTCGACTGATCGCGTCGCGTCGGAAAATCGTCGGCCGTCGCCGGACATGGCACAGGGTGGCGGCGGATGCGCTAACTTAGCGGGTCCGCGAATGTCCGCGTCCCGATAGAGGAAGTCCGGTATGTCCCCATCGTTCGATCCGGCGCGCTATTTTCAGCGCATCGGTTACACCGGCCCGCGTGAAGCGACACGCGATGTCCTGCGTGCCGTGCATGCTTTGCATCCGCTCGCGATTCCCTTCGAGAACCTCGATCCGATTCGCGCAAAGCCGGTCAACGTCGATCTGCCGTCGGTCGTCGGCAAACTGGTGGACGCCGGACGCGGCGGCTATTGCTTCGAGCAGAACACGTTGTTCGCGAGCGCGCTGACGCATCTGGGTTTCAACGTCACACCGCTCATCGGGCGCGTTGCGTGGGGCCGCACGTTCACCGTCGAAGCACCGCTCACGCATATGCTGCTGCGCGTCGAACTCGACGGCGAGTCTTGGCTCGTGGATGTCGGCTTCGGCTCGGTGACACTAAGCGCGCCGTTGCGATTGGGGACGTCGCAAGAACAACCCACGCCGCTCGAAATCTTTCATCTGGAGCCGATCCGCGCCGGCCATGACGACGCAATCATCGAATACCGCCTGAGCGTGAAATCCGCACAGGCCTGGCTGCCGATCTACCGTTTCACGCCCCGGCCCGCCGAGTGGATCGACTACAAACTCGCGAATTGGTACACGTCCACCGCACCCGAATCGATCTTCACCCATCATCTGATGGCGTGCCGGCTACTGCCGCAAGCGCAGGGCCGTCTGGCGTTGTTCGATACGACGCTCATCGAACGCGGACCGAAGGGCGACGTGACGGCGCAGACGCCGATGACCTGCGCATCGCAACTCGCCGACGTGCTGGCGGGGCGTTTCGGTCTCAACCTCGCCGACGTGGATACCGACGAGTTGTTCGAGCGGGCGGTTGCGGGTGCCGCCAAGCCGGTCGTTCGCTGAGCGCTGCCGCATCGAAGGCGGAAGGGCCGCGCAGACGAAGGACTGTCTGCACGGCCCGGCGTGCCTTTGGCTTCCCTCCATCGCGCTTGCAATCTCACGATAGAGGAGCAGTGGGTCAGTGGGTCAGTGTGCTGACGTCGTGCCCGGCCACATCCGAACACCCAGCGCACCGAGTGCGGCCAGCGTGGAGAGCGCGGCTACGCCCGTCCATCCCCAGTGGGCCAGGGCCTGCGAGCCGAGCACCGAGCCGACCGACATGCCGATGAACACGCAGACGAACAGCACCGCATTCAACCGGCTACGCGCCGCAGGCTCGATTCCGTACACGATGGTTTGATGGGAAATCAGCGCGACCTGCACGCCCAGATCGAAACCGATGGCGCCCAGACCGATCAGCCACAGTTGCGCATGCGGGGTCAGCATCGGGGCAAACAGCATGGCCGCGAACGAGACGGCGACCATCGCGGCACCCAGACGTGTTACGACCTGCGGTCCCTTCTTGTCCGCAATACGCCCGGCAATCGGCGCACCCAGTGCCCCCGCCGCGCCCGCCAGGCCGAAGGCGCCAGCCGCCGCGGCGCCGAGATGGAAGGGGGCTTCGTGCAGCATCACGGCCAACGTCGACCAGAACGCGCTGAAGCCGACCGACAACAAGCCTTGTGCGAGCGCTGCTCGCCGCAATGCCGGATGCCGACGCCACAGACTCGCGACCGACCCGATCAGTTGGCGGTAGGTCATTTGCGTCGTCGGATGGAACGACGGCAGACTGCGCCACGCCACCCCGCCGAAACCCGCCACACTGACGGCGGCAACCACGTACATCGCCCGCCAGCCAAAGTGCTGCGCGACGAAACCCGACACCACCCGCGAGAGCAGAATGCCCAGCAGCAGGCCGGTCATGACGGTGCCCACTACTCGTCCCCGGATCGATTCGGGAGCAAGTGTGGCGGCCGCCGGCACGATGTCCTGCGCCATGGTCGCCGTCAGACCGATCGCGAGACTGGCGACCAGCAATGTGCCGATGCCCGGCGAGAACGCCGCGAGCAGCAGCGCGAGCGTCAGAATCGCCCCCTTGATCAGCACGATGCGACGACGGTCGATGATGTCGCCCATCGGCACGAGCAGCAGAATGCCGAGCGCGTAACCGAGTTGCGTGAGCGTCGGCACCCAGCCGACGGTCGTATTGGCCGCATGGATGTCGTCGGTCATGATGCCGAGCATCGGCTGTGCGTAATACAGCGAAGCGACCGTAAGGCCGGTGCCCGTGGCCAGCAGCAGGATCAACCGGGCCGACAGCTCCGGCTGAGGCCGTGCCGGGGTGGCCGGATGGGAAAGGTGTGCGGAACGCATGAGGCGAGGCTCCAGTAGGAAAGTTCGTGGCGTAGTGTCTCGCTTGGTGCGGTGCAGCGGTAGACCTATAATCCGTACAACCTTTATACGTGCGACGTATGACAGAGCCCCTCGACCCTCCCCATCCCACGCCAGGTGCATCGCTCGCCCGCGCGACCGGCGCCGACCGCGTCGAGCTGATGCAGACCTTCGTGCGCATCGTGGAGTCCGGCAGCCTCTCGGCGGCTGCGGCGCTGCTCGGCACCACGCAACCGACGGTGAGCCGACGTCTGCAAATGCTGGAGCGGTCGCTGGGGTTGCGACTGCTCCAGCGTTCCACGCATCGCATGAAGCTGACGGAAGACGGCGAGCGCTGCTTTGCGAGGGCGAAGGAGCTTGTGACGAGTTGGGAGGCGTTCGAAGCCGATTTGCGGGGCACGGGCGACGAGCCCGAGGGTACGTTGCGCGTCCATGTGCCGCATGCATTCGGGCAGGACATGATGGTCGGGCCGCTCGCCGATTTCCTGGCGCGCTACACGGGCATGAAAGTGCACTGGTTCTTGCAGGACCGTGAGCCGGACTTCATTGCCGAGGGCGTCGATTGCGCGATTCACGTCGGGGAGTTGCAGGATCCGTCGAACGTGGCGATTCTGCTCACCGACGTGCCGCGCATCGTGGTCGCATCCCCGGCGCTGTTGCGCGCACGCGCCATGCCGGACCATCCGTCGGACCTGACGACGCTGCCGTGGCTCGCCCTCACCACTTTCTACCGGACCGAACTCACGCTCACGCATCGCCAGACGCATGAATCGACGCGCATCACATTCGACCCGCGCATGAGCACCGACAACCTGTTCGCATTGCGCAGCGCCGCATTGCGAGGGCTGGGGGTGGGTGTCGCGTCGGCGTGGGTGATGGCCGAAGACATCTCGCGCGGGCGTCTGATTCAGTTGGTGCCGCAATGGCGCTCGACGGCGTTGCCGATGTACATCATCTATCCATACGCCAAGTATTACCCCGCGCGTCTGCGCCGGTTCGTCGAGGCGATGCGCATCGCGATTCCCGCCGTCATCGACGAAGAGCAGCGCAAGATCCGGTGAGGCGGCACGTGTCGGCGGCGTCCGTGCGTCACTTCCACTGCAGGCGACCGGCTTTGCCTTGCAGCAGCGCGTCGTTGCGATGCGCGGCGTCGCGCAGGTAATCCCACAGCACCGTAATACGCTTGAGCGTGCGCAATTCCTCGTGGCAGTAAATCCAGAAGCTGCGCGTGACGAGCACATCGTCGACCAGCAGGGGCACGAGCCGGGCGTCCTGCGCCGCCATGAAGCAGGGCAGAATCGCCAGCGCCTCGCCCTGTAACGCCGCCTGATACTGCGCAATCACGCTCGTGCTGCGCAGCACCACGTTGCATCCGGGCACGATGTCTTCCAGATAGCGTAGTTCGTTGCTGAAGGCGAGTTCGTCGACATAGCTGATGAAGCGGCGTCCGGCGAGATCGGCGAAGGTGCTGACCTCGCCGTATTGGGCGAGATAGCCCGGTGTCGCGTAAAGCTGCAAGCGGTAGTCGCACAACTTGCTGCACACATACGGCCCGCGCTGCGGCCGCTCGATGGTGATGGCCAGATCGGCCTCGCGTTTGGACAGACTGACGAAGCGCGGCACCGGCAGCACATCGAAATCGATGGCGGGGTATTCGCGTTGAAAGCGTGAGAGCACCGGCGTGACGAAATAGGTGCCGAACGCCTCGGTCGAGCCGATGCGCACGTGGCCCGAGAGCGTTTGCCCCAGACCTGCGACCTGCTCACAGGCCGATTGCAGCGCCGTCTCCATCTGCTCGGCGTGAACGAGCAACTGCTGGCCCTCCGGCGTGAGCGCGAAGCCCGCGTTGCGCGATTTGTCGAACAGCAGCGTGCCGAGCGCTTGCTCCAGCGCCCGCACGCGTCGTGAAACGGTCGTGTGATCGACCCCCAGACGCTGCGCCGCAGCACTGACCCGCTGCGTTCGCGCCACTTCCAGAAAGTACCGAAGGTCGTCCCAGTCGGGCCGGGGCTCCGTGCCCGGACTTCGGGCCGCAATGCCTGCCTGTCCCGTCGGACGTGCTGCGCCGGTGCGTGCCATGCGCCGTCTCCTATGTGTATTTATGCACAAAGTAGATGCAGCGATGCGCTATGTAAAGCAAATTCGCACAAATACAATTTATGAGCGCCGCGCATAGACGTCGGCGGAAAAAACATAAGACAAGGAACATAAGACAAGGCGATCGGCAAACGATCGATCGAGACCTCAAGGAGACAAATGCAATGAAGATCAAGCCGTGGCTGCTCGCGCTGGGACTCGGCGCGGGTTTGGGATTGTCGTGCACCGGGGCGTTTGCGCAATTGCCGGAGCGTCCCGTGAAGGTGGGCGTGCTCACCGATATGTCGGGGACATATTCCGCCATGGGCGGCGCAGGGTCGGTCGTGGCGGCCCAAATGGCCATCGACGACTGTCTGGCTGCGCAATGCAAGGGCATGAAGATCCAGTTGGTCTCCGCCGACAACCAGAACAAGGCCGATGTCGCCGCCAACAAGGCGCGCGAATGGTTCGATCGCGACAACGTCGATGCGATTGCCGATCTGACCAATTCCGCCGCCGCGCTCGCCGTGCAGAAACTCGCGATGGACAAGCAGCGCGTGGTGCTGTTCTCCGGGCCCGCGACCACGCGCCTGACGAACGAAGACTGCTCTCCCACCGGCTTTCACTGGATGTTCGACACGTACTCGCAATCGGCGGCCACGGCGCGCGCGGTTGTGGGCGACGGCGGCAAATCCTGGTACTTCATCACCGTCGACTATGCCTTCGGGCACTCGCTGGAGAGAGACGCCGCCGATATCGTCAAGACGCTCGGCGGCGCGGTCGCCGGCCAGTCGCGGCACCCGCTCAACGCGTCCGACTACGCGTCGTTCCTGTTGCAGGCGCAAAGCTCGAAGGCGCAAGTCGTGGCCCTTGCCAATGGCGGACAAGACACCGTCAACGCGCTCAAGCAGGCGCGCGAGTTCGGCATCGTGCAAGGCGGGCAGAAGCTGGCGGCGCTGCTGGTGTTCCTGTCGGACGTTCACGCCCTCGGGCTGAATACCTCGCAGGGTCTGCTGTTCACCGACGGTTTCTACTGGGACTTCGACGACGCGTCGCGCCAGTGGTCCGATCGTTTCCAGAAGAAGTACAAGAACCTGAAGCCGACGATGGTGCAGGCGGGCGTGTATTCCAGCGTGCTGCACTACCTGCGCTCGGTCGCCGCCGCGAAATCGGTCGACGCGAAGGTCGTTGCGCAAAAAATGCGTGAATTGCCGATTCGCGATCCGATCATGCATAACGCGTCGATTCGCGCGGACGGACGCGTGATTCACGACATGTATCTGTTCCGCGTGAAGTCGCCCGCCGAGTCCAAAGGCCCGTGGGATTACTACACTAAAGTGGCCACCGTCCCCGCGACGGAAGCCTTCCAGCCGCTGTCGAAATCGACCTGTTCGCTCGTGAAGACGAGCGCGGCGGCGAGGTAAATCGGCCCCGCATTCTGCCATCCGCATTTTTTCATCCGAGTGCTTTCACCCGTATTCGTTTCGATCTGGAGAGCGTGCCATGTCCCTACCTACCATTCCGTTGCTCATCGACGGCAAGCGTGTTGAATCGAAGACGTCGCAGTGGCGTGACGTCGTGAACCCGGCAACGCAGGAAGTCGTCGCGCGCGTGCCGTTTGCGACGACCGAAGAACTCGACGCGGCGGTGGCGTCGGCGAAGGCCGCCTACAAGTCGTGGCGCAACACGTCGCAAGCCAATCGCATGCGCGTGATGCTGCGCTTTCAGCAATTGCTGCGCGATCACACCGGCGAGCTTGCCGAACTGATTACGCGCGAACACGGCAAGACGTTGCCCGACGCCGAAGGCGAAGTCGGACGCGGCCTCGAAGTCGTCGAACATGCCTGTTCGATTGCGTCGCTGCAACTCGGGGAGTATGCACAGAATGCCGCCGGTGGCGTCGACGTCTACACGCTCATCGAACCGCTCGGTGTGTGCGCCGGCATTACCGCGTTCAACTTCCCGGTGATGCTGCCGTGCTTCATGTTCCCGCTCGCCGTGGCCACGGGCAATACGTTCGTGCTCAAGCCGTCGGAGCAGGATCCGAGCGCGTCGTTGCGGCTCGCGGAACTCGCGCTCGAAGCGGGGTTGCCCCCGGGCGTCCTCAACGTCGTGCACGGTGGCCCGGAGATTGCCAACGCCATTTGCGACCATCCGGATATCAAGGCCGTGTCGTTCATCGGCTCGACTCACGTCGGCACGCACATCTATCGTCGCGCATCGGAGGCGGGCAAGCGTTGTCAGGCAATGATGGGCGCGAAAAACCACTGTGTGATCCTGCCCGATGCGGATCGCGAGCAAGCCATCAACCATCTGCTCGGCGCCGCCTTCGGCGCGGCAGGGCAGCGCTGCATGGCGACGTCGGTGGCGGTGCTCGTGGGGGAAGCCCGCGAGTGGGTGCCGGAACTGGTCCAGCGCGCACGTGCGCTCAAGGTGGGCCCGGGCACGGATCGCAAGGCGGATGTCGGCCCGCTGGTGTCGAAGCAGGCGCGCGCACGCGTGGAAAAACTCATCGGCGCCGGCGTGGAAGAGGGCGCGAAGCTGCTGCTCGACGGGCGCGGTCATGCGGTGAAGGAAGCGCCGGAAGGCAACTTCGTCGGCCCGACCATCTTCGACGGCGTGACGGCCGACATGTCGATCTATCGCGACGAAATCTTCGGACCGGTGTTGTGCATGACGGGGGCAGACACGCTCGATGAGGCGATTGCCTTCGTCAACGCGAATCCGAACGGTAACGGTGTGGCGCTGTTCACGCAGGACGGCGGCGCGGCGCGTCAGTTCCAGAACGAAATCGACGTCGGACAGGTCGGCATCAACCTGCCGATTCCGGTGCCGGTCGCATGGTTCAGCTTCACGGGCTCGCGCGCGTCGAAGCTTGGCGATCTGGGGCCGAACGGCAAACAGGCGATTCTCTTCTGGACGCAGACGAAAACCGTCACGGCCCGCTGGCAGGCGCGCGGCACCGGCCCGGCGGGGGTGAACACCACAATCACGCTGAAGTAACGCGCGTCCCCCTCACAACAGATGACGGCAGATTGCGCATTTCGGAGACGGAAGATGGCTACGGAAACTCAACAAGGGGCGTTGCGTGTCGCTTTCATCGGCCTGGGCAATATGGGCGGGCCGATGGCGGCGAATCTCGTGAAGGCCGGGCACGCGGTGCGCGGCTTCGACTTGTCCGGCGATGCGGTGGCGCGGCTCGCGGCGGCGGGCGGTAAGGCGGCGACATCGATTGCCGACGCCGTGCGCGAGGCGCAGGTGGTCATCACGATGCTGCCGGCGGGCGAACACGTGCTCGCCGCTTACGACGGCCCGCAAGGCGTGCTCGCCAACGCGGCGCCGGACGCCGTGCTCATCGACAGCAGCACGGTGCCGCCGGAGATCCCGCGCCAGTTGGCCAGGATCGCCCGCCCGGGCACGTTGTTGCTCGACGCGCCGGTCTCGGGCGGCACGGCCGGCGCGGCGGCCGGCACGCTGACGTTCATGGTCGGTGGCGACGCAGCGCTGGTCGAGCGCATGCGTGCGCTGCTGGGCAACATGGGGCGGGCGATTCATCACGGCGGCCCGCTCGGCGCCGGTCAGACGCTCAAGCTGTGCAACAACATGCTGCTCGGCATTCTGATGGCGGGTACGAGCGAGGCGTTGCGTCTGGGGATTGCCAACGGACTCGATCCGAAGGTGCTGTCGGCGGTGATGCAGCAAAGCTCCGGGCGCAACTGGACGCTGGAGGTCTACAACCCCTGTCCCGGCGTGATGGAGAATGTGGCGTCGTCGCGCGGGTACACCGGCGGCTTCGCCACGGACCTGATGGCCAAGGACCTGCGGCTGGCGCACGGTGCGGCGCAGTCGAGCGGTGTGGCCACGCCGCTGGGCGATCTGGCGCGCCGGATCTTCGAAGTGCATCGTGCCAACGGTCATGGCGGACTCGACTTTTCGAGCATCTTCCAGGATCCGGTGACGCTCGCGCAGGCGCTGGATGTGAAGTAGGCGGCGGACCTCACGCCCGCCGGATCGCACCCGGCGGGCGTCGTGCCATCGACTTGCCGCTGTTCCGTTACCGGCGATGAGGCGACGCGACGATTTGATGCAGTTTGTCCGCCGGGCGGGCCGTAGCCGTTTCAATGGCGCGAATATCGGCGTATCATCCGGCCCCAACGGCTACCCCCGCAGCCGGTTTCCCAGCGCTCGCGAGCGCCTTCGTCATCATGATCGTCCGCCCCAATCTGCATTGGCTGCGCATGCTATTCGTCGTGCGCGGCTCGATCTTGCCCAAGATCGCTCCGCAGCTCATTTTCACCACGATCATCTCGATTGCCGTCACGCTCGCGCACGGGCGCATCTTCGAATGGAAGATTCCGCTCACGTTCATTCCGTTCTCGCTGATCGGCATCACGCTCGCGATCTTTCTCGGTTTTCGTAACACCACGAGCTACGCCCGCTACTGGGAAGCGCGCATGCTCTGGGGCAGCGTGCTCAACGAGACGCGCGCGCTGTCGCGTCAGTCGATGACGCTCGTCTCGGACACCGCCGATTCGCCGCGTTTCGTCGCCTATCTGATCGCCTTCGTACACGGCATGCGCCATCAGTTGCGCGGCACCGACCCACGCGCGGACTTCGAGCGTCTGCTCGACAAGGAGGACGTGGCGTGCCTCACGCGCAAGCAGTTCAAGCCGATCATGATCCTCCTGATGGCGGGCGAATGGCTGCGCGAGCGCCGTATGCGCGCCCAGATCGACGCGCCGCTGGCACAGGTCATGGAGATGCATCTGGACCGTCTGGGGGAGGCCATCGGAGGCTGCGAGCGCATTGCGACAACGCCGATCCCCTTTACATATGGCGTGATCCTGCACCGGGTGACGTATCTCTACAGCCTGTTGCTGCCGTTCGGGCTGGTCGACTCCATCGGCCCCATGACGCCGGTGATCGTGGCCTTCATCTCATACACGTTCTTCGCGCTGGAAGCGGTGAGCGCCGAGATCGAGGAGCCGTTCGGGCTGGAGCCGAACGATCTGGCGCTCGACGCCATGTCCGAGACCATCGAGCAGTCGCTGCGTGAAATTCTCCACCGTCAGCACACGGCGCAGATGCGCGCTCGCGAGCACCACATCATTACCTGATACTTTGATACTAAAGTCCTTGCTTTAGTTTTTGTCGCGACTATACTCAAGTACATGCTTGACCATGACGACACCCTCGATCTGACCTTCCAGGCATTGGCCGACGCCTCTCGCCGGGCGATGCTCGTGCGTCTGGCGCAGGGACCGGCATCGGTGAGTGCGCTTGCGCAACCGCTGTCGATGTCGTTGCAGGCGGTCATGCAGCATCTGTCCGTGTTGGAAAACGCGGGGCTGGTGCGAACGGAAAAGGCCGGGCGTGTGCGCACGTGCCGGATCGAACCTCAGGCGCTGAGCCTTGCCGAGCAATGGATCAACCAGCGCCGTCACGAGTGGGCGGGTCATCTCGACCGATTGGGCGAGTATCTGGCCAGCCTGCCGCCCGAAGGAGACCTTCATGACGACCGTCAGTGAAACCGAGACCGGCACGCCGCGCAGCGTCGTACACGCGACCTTTCGTATCGAACGTCAGTACCCGGCGTCGCCGGCGCGTGTGTTCCGTGCGCTGGTGGAGCGCGAGGCCAAGGACCGATGGTTCGCGCGTGGCGAAGGACTCACGCTCGTCGAGCGCACGATGGACGTGCGTCCCGGCGGACGCGAGACGGCGAAAGGCAAGTGGCCGACCGGCGTCGTGTCGAGTTTCGATGCGCGTTACTACGACGTCGTGCCCGATACCCGTCTTGTCTACGCCTACGAAATGCATCTCGATGCGCGCAAGATTTCGGTATCGCTCGCCACCATCGATCTCAGGGCGCGCGATGGCGGCACGCATCTCGTCATGACCGAACAGGGCGCGTTTCTGGACGGTTACGACGACGCCGGCGCACGCGAGCACGGCACGAATTTCCTGCTCGACGCCCTCGGTGCCTCACTGACCGATTAAGCGTCCCGTCGCGGCGTTTCCTCTGATGTGACGCTGCGGTCCGCCGCTCATCGTCGGTTCAGGCCGACGGGGGCGGCGTTTTCATTTTTGATGACGCGCCGGACGGCACCCATGTGGTGCGCTCGATTCCCATCAAACCGCGCAATAGTTCCTCGACAAATATCGCGTTTTTCATCGCACGGGCGAGTTCTAGACTTCCTTCCATCGACGGCGCAATGCAAAACAAAGTCGTCGCAACTAGACAGGAGTTATCAACATGAACCGCAAGAACATCGCTATCGCCCTGATCGCCGCTGTTGCCTCGCTGGGTGCTGTGGCCAGCAACGCTGCCGAGAACGGTAACAACTACCCCGACGTCGCTTCGCAAGGTCAACCGGCCACGCGTGCCGCAGTGCTGGCCGATCTGGCGAAGGCCCGTGCCAACGGTCTGATCCAGCAAGGCGACAACGCCTACCCCGTGTATGTGGCCTCGGGCGCGAGCAAGACCCGCGCCGAAGTGACGACGGAGCTGGCGCAGGCCCGTGCCGAAGGCCTGTTGGCCGAGAACGACACCGACTACCCGGTCGCCGCCGTTGCGCAAGACTCGAAGGTGTCGCGTGCCGACGTCAGGCAGGAACTGGCCCGCGCCCGCGCTGCCGGTCAACTGGACGAGTTCCAAGGCAGCTGATCGTCGGCTTGCCGCCATACGATAAAAAGCCGTCCCGAGCGTGAAGCCCGGGACGGCTTTTTCGTCGTTGCGATCCGGCAATGACGCCGTCTTGCATCACGCCTTCATGAAACGCAGTGCGATGCGGGCGAGCTTCGGTACGAATGTCGGGCGCAGCAGACGCTTGTCGTAACCGTCCATGCGTCGCGCGTCTTCCTCCAGACACAGCAGGATCAGATCGCGTGGCTTGAGCGATTCGCCGATATCGGCGGTGCCGGTCGCGGGAAAGTTCGCGTCGCGCGCCACGCCGTCGGTGTCGATGCCGCGTGCGATCGCCATGCGATCCCAGATCAGCGTGACCCAGACGGCGGCCACGCGCGCGTAGAACCACGGGCGCTTCCAGCGCGGGAGCGTTCGCCGGTACCAGGCGACCCAGTTCGCAAAGAACAGGATGTGACGCGCTTCCTCCTGAATCACCGGCTCGAAGGTCTCGACCAGCGCTTCAG
Organism: Pandoraea anhela; assembly: GCF_902459655.1. GTDB lineage: Bacteria > Pseudomonadota > Gammaproteobacteria > Burkholderiales > Burkholderiaceae > Pandoraea > Pandoraea anhela. Next base: position 284,343 of record NZ_CABPSB010000005.1, on the reverse strand, counting down.
GGAAATAGCCGGAGCGCTGCGCCGAGCGGAACAGACCGAAGGCGACGAAACTGTCGATGCACTCGCTGAAGCCCGTTTTCATCCACGCCCATTCGGCGTCTTTGGGCGGCGGGTAGGGCGGCTCCTCGGCGAGTTCGATGCCGTAGGCTTGCACCAGTTTGGAGAGCACGACTTTGTGTCGCGCCTCTTCGTCGCCGTCCATGACGAGCGCTTCGCGCAGCAACGGGTCCTGAACCGTTGCCGCATAAGTCGCGACGCGAATGGACGCGCGACCCTCCGTCTGCACGGCAATGTCCCAGATGGGCAGCGCAGTCAGGCGTTTGAGGGCGTCGGGCGGCAACGTCGGCCACTCGATGACGGACGGCTTGTAGGGGTTGTGAGACTCCAGCAGCATGCGGCAGAACATGCGTTTGTGGGAGTCCGAACCAATTTTCACGGGGCCATCGACATCGTACTGCCAATGGCGCATGACATGGTCGGCCTCTGCCACGGCTGCCGCTAACGTCTCGGACATCTGGTCGGGATATCGCATACGGTATGGGTCATGTCGGCGTCGGCAAAAATCATACCATTTGCGATACGCACGCGTCGTGTAGACGGGGGGAAGATCCCTGTCGGCGGCGCGCGTTCGGCAGCAGGTGCGCGGCGGGCATCATCACCGCCCGGCGGGCAGTGGTCTGTGGTCGTGAGGTATTGGGAAATGTGTTGGAGGACGTGGCAGGCAGGTGCGGTGCAACGCCGAAATATTTGGTAATTGTTGCGGGGCATGCAACGCAGGTATTCGCACGATGCGCTACATCGCGCGCGCAGACGTGGCTAGACTGTAGAACCGCTGTCGCAGTTTTTGCAGCTACCTTGCACTGGACACATCATGTCGCTGACCCTTGAGCAACTCTTTCCGCAGCATCGTCCCGAAGGTGAAGCCGTGGCTACGGCTCTCGACAGTCACGCTGTCGTACAGGCGCTCTCGCTCGCCGTCGCCGATCATCCGCTCGCCCTGCTGCGCATGATGTACCCGGCCACCGATGCGAACACGCACCGCAGCCGCGACGAGCTCACGGAAGTGCTGCACCGTCACGGGCTGCATCAGGTCGCCGGTCTGATCGAAGAAGAATCGCCGTATCTGATGTTCACATCGGCCGAGCACGCGCATCTCACGCTCGTCGAAATCCGTCGTTACTCGGCAGCCATCGCCGTGCATCTTTACTATCGCGGGCTGGCGGGTGTGGATGCCGAAACGCGCCTGCGCGCCGATGCGCAAGTGCCCGTCGACGGCCACTTCAAGCCGTTCGACTGATCGCGCACGCGCCGGCAAGATCGGGTTTGCTGGCGCTGCGCGGGTGTTGCGATCGGCGTTCCCTATCGCCGCGACAGGGAACGCCGGGGGTCAGGCGCGGCGATCGTGCGCCGAGTCGTTCGTGCGTGCCTGCGCCTGCGATGTCGCCTGCGCGTTGGTGTCGGCGTTGGCTGGCGCAGCGGGGCTGTCGGGCGCACGGTCGCCGTCCCACCCGAAAGTGACCTGACGTTGCGCGCGGCGCGTGGCACGCTCGCGCGCCATCTGTTCCTCGAACTGACGCCGCCCTTCCTTCGCTGTGGCGATCATCTTGTTGCGATCCTGATAGGAGGGAAACATTTCGTCCGTCAATTGCACATTGGCACGTCGGAACGCCATCGTCGCCTCGCGCGCTTCGGCGGCCGGCCATCCGAGGGCTTCGAGCACCGAGCGCGCACTGCGCAGCGACGACTCGAAGACCTCGCGTTCGATGTGCTGTACGCCACGCTCACGCAACTGGAACAAGTGTCCGACATTGCGTGCTCTGGCCACGATCGGCACATCGGGGAAGTGCTCGCGCATCAGGTCGACGATTTCAAGCGACTGATCGATGTCGTCCACGGCGACGACGACCGCACGGGCGTTCGCGACGCCGGCGATACGCAGCAGGTCGAGGCGCGTTGCATCGCCATAGAACACCCGGAAGCCGAACTGACGCAGGCTCTCGATGGTGTCGGGATCGTGATCGAGCACCGTGACCGATACGCCTTGCGGCACCAGCGCACGACCGACAATCTGCCCATACCGCCCGAATCCGCAAATCACCACATTCGCCGACTGAGGCTCCGAAATTTCCTCCATGCGAGGCGATCCCTTCACGCTGTAGCGCGGCAGCAGCCACTTGTCGATGGCGACGAGCAGCAGCGGCGAGATCAGCATCGACAACGCCACGGCGCCGATGAGGAACGACGACACCGCCGCAGGCAAGACTTGCGGTCCTGCCGACTGGAACACCACGAACGCGAATTCGCCGCCTTGCGCGAGCAGCAGCGTGAAGATGGGCCGCTCCTGATACGGCAGTTGCATGAGCCGGGACAGACTGTAAATCGCCAGTCCCTTGAGCGCCATGAAGCCCGCGACGACCGCGATCATGCGCAGCGGTTGCGCGAGCAGCACGCCGAAGTCGATGCTCATGCCCACGGCGATGAAGAACAAGCCGAGCAGCAAGCCCTTGAACGGCTCGATGTCGGTCTCGAGCTCGCGACGGTACTCGCTCTCGGCGAGCAGCACACCGGCGAGGAACGCGCCGAGCGCCATCGAAAGACCGACCAGCTGCATCAACGTCGCAATGGCGACGACCAGCAGCAGCGACGCCGCCGTGAAGATCTCCGGCGTCTTGCTGTTGGCGATCCAGCGCAACAGCGGGCGCAACGCCAGCCGGCCACCGAGAATGATGGCGGCGATCACGCCGACGATCTTCAGGGCTTCGAGCGCGCGGGTGGTGCCCGTCATCGTGTGACTGTCGAGGGAGTTCGCGAGCAGCGGGAGCAACGCCAGAATCGGAATGGCGGCGACGTCCTGAAACAGCAGGATCGAGAAGCCTGCCTGACCGCTGGCGGTGGCGAGCATGTTGCGCTCGGCCATCACCTGCAACGCGATCGCGGTGGACGACAGTGCCAGACCCAGCGCTGCGACGAGGGCGATGCGCCACGGTGCGCCCAGCGCGAACCCGGCCGCGAAGAGCAGCACGGCACAGCCGACGACCTGCGCCGAGCCCCAGCCGAAGATCGGTCGTCGCAAGCTCCACAGACGTCGCGGCTCAAGTTCGAGACCTACGAGAAACAGCATGAGCACCACGCCGAATTCGGCGAAGTGCAGCACGTCTTCGACACGGGCGACCAGCCCCAACCCCCACGGACCGATCGCGATTCCGGCGGCGAGGTAGCCGATGATCGCGCCAAGACCGAGCGCGCGTGACAGCGGCACGACGATGACGGCGGCCGCCAGATAGATCAGACTGGCAAGCAACCAGGACGGCACGTGTTCCATCAGGCGGCCCTCCCGGCGGTGGTGTCGGCGTCGGATGCGTCGCCCGTCGCGCCGAGCGGACGGTCCGTCGACGGAATGGCCTGACACTCGGGCGCATCCGCCATCGCAATTAGTTCCGGCCATTGGGGGTAAGTCGCAAGGCGTCCCGCGAAGTCGCTCACATGAGTGTCGAGCGCGGCGGCGTCGCAGCGGTGCGCGCCGTAGAGCACGTGCGGCGGCAGGAAGCGCATGCCGCACAGGTGCGCCGTTTGTTCGTACGGGGGCAGGAAGGCGGCGAACTCGTGCTGGTTGTAGCCCTCCGGGCGATAGCTCTCCAGCGGGCCGCCGGTGCTGGCGACCAGCCAGAGGTCTTTGTTGGCGAGGGCATGACCGTCGTGTCCGTAGGCCCAGCCCCACGACAGGACTTCGTCGAACCAGAGCTTTTGCAGCGGCGGCATGCTGTACCAGTAGATCGGATGAACCAGGACGATCAGGTCGGCGCGCGCCACGCGCTGCTGCTCGGCGGCGACGTCGATGCTGAAGTCGGGATAGGTCGAATAGAGATCGTTGACGTCGACACCGTCGATGCCGCGTGCGGCGTCGAGCAGGCGGCGGTTGACGCGTGAGTCGCGCCAGCGCGGATGCGCCACGATGACATAGACGGCACGCTGCGGAGCACCCTCGCGGGTGTCCTGCGCGGCGTGCTTGAGACGGGTGGAGGCAGGGGCTGTCATGCGGGGGAGGATACTCCATTCGTATGGCGCCCTGCATCGGCGTGTCGGGGGCGAAGGGGGCACGGTCGCGTCGTCGCGCCCATCGCCGTGCGTTAAAGACTCGGCTGGCGAAAGCCGTTAAGTGTGGATAAGCTCTTGCTCAGCTTTCGAGGGCCGCGACGCGTCGTGAGGCGTGTTGCCGGTCAAAAGGACAAATCACAACGCCCTTCGCGCCGGCGGTGCAGCCATGCACTCGTCAGTGCTTTTCCGACATGTCGCCGCAAGCCTTTCGCAACACCGTCAATCTGATCTATCACGGACGCAACGTGGCACTCACGTTGCTGCTCATCGCGTTGCTCTACAACCAGACGTTCTGGGTGTTTGCCAGCGCGGTGGCGGCGGCGCTGTGCACGGGGGCGTTGCACGAGGCCGGGCGCATGCCGCAGGAAGAAGCCCTGCCGCCGCGCCCGCTCATCATTCAGATCATCCGCATCTCCGTGCCGCTGCTGCTCACCATGTTCGCGCTGGGCTATGGCGCGGTATGGCTCAATCGCAATTTCGGCTGAGCGCCGTCGCGTGCGGCATATCGCCGTGCGTGTGGAGCAGGGCGTTGCGGCGCGCATAAGTGAAGTAGATCACCATGCCGATGGCGAGCCACACGGCGAAGGCGATCCACGTGGCCGCTTGCAGATGCGCCATCAGGAACAGGCAAAGGCCGGCGGAAATCAGCGGCACGACCGGTGCGCCCGGCACGCGGAAGGCACGCGGCAGATCGGGCCGCGTGCGGCGTAACACGAGCACGGCGATGGACACGAGTGCAAACGCCGACAGCGTGCCGATGTTGATCAACTCCGCGAGCACCCCCAGCGGCACGAAGCCGGCGATGACGGCAAACACCACACCGATGATCCACGTGCCGGCGAACGGCGTCTTGTGCGTCGGGTGAATGCGCGAGAGCAGCGGGGGCAGCAGACCGTCGCGCGACATGGCGTAGGTGATGCGCGTCTGGCCGTACGTCATCACGAGAATGACGGTGGTCATGCCGAGAATCGCCCCCAGATCGACGAAGCCCGCCACCCAGTTCTGCCCGGCGTATTGCAGCGCCAGCGACACGGGGTGATCCACGCCGGCGAACTGCGCGAACGGCACGATGCCGGTCATGATCGCCGCCACGGCCACATACAGCAGCGTGCAGACGATGAGCGAGCCGATGATGCCGATGGGCAGATCGCGGCCCGGATTGCGGACTTCTTCGGCGGCGGACGTGACCGCGTCGAAGCCGATGAAGGCGAAGAACACGAGCGCGGCCGCGTTGAACATGCCGCTGGTGCCGAACGGCATGAACGGGGTCCAGTTGGCGGGCTTGACGTGCCATACGCCCACCGCGATGAACAGCAGCACCACGCCGATCTTGATCGCGACCATCAGGTTGTTGATGCGCGCCGATTCGCGCACGCCGTACGACAGCACCCACGTGACGAGCAGCATGACGACCACGGCCGGCAGATTGATGAAGGAGGCCACCCCGGGCACGCTGCCGGGCGCAGCGGTGATCGCGGCGGGCAGGTGCAGGCCGAAGCCGGCGGCGAGCGACTGGAAGTACCCGGACCAGCCGACGGACACGGCGGAGGACGCCAACCCGTATTCGAGCATCAGATCCCAGCCGATGATCCACGCGACGATTTCACCGAGCGTGGCGTAGCTGTAGGTGTAGATGGAGCCGGATACGGGAATGGTGGACGCGAACTCGGCATAGCACAGCGCGGCGAAGCCGCAGGCCATGGCCGCGATGACGAAGGAGAGCGTGAGCGCCGGGCCGGCGGTCAGTGCGCCGGTGCCGGTGAGCACAAAGATACCGGTGCCGATGATGGCGCCGATGCCCATCAGTACGAGGTCGACCGGGCCCAGCACTTTCTTGAGACTGCCGGTGCGGCCGGCGGCCAGCATGTTCTCGATGTTTTTGGTTCGGAAAAGACTCATTGCCTGCAAAAGGTTCCTGCAACGTGTGCCCCTGACGCTCGCATGGCGTGCGTCGTCGGGGAATCCACGGGACACACGTCCCGCGACCTGGCTGCAAGGGCGCCCCGGGCTTGTGGCCGCTCGTTCCCATGCGTGGCGGCAGCCACAGGCGTTGACGAACCTCGTCGATGCGCTAGCGCGGCCCGCGCGCGATGCGGGGCGAATCGGCCGCAACCGGCGCATGGGGATGACGCGCGCCGGATGCGGCAAGGCGATAGGCATGCCACGACGCGCCGTTGGGCGCATCGAAGCGGGACGAACACGATCGAGACTTACTGAGGATCCTGCCGGACTGCCGTGACCGTCGCGATCGGTTCGGAATCGCGCCGGCACACCGGAGATAGGTCTGCTGAAGGGTCTGCTACGTTGGTGCACATCGACGCCGGTCCGACGCCGTGTGTGCAAGGGCTCGCTGTCCTGCGGTCCGGCCATCGGCGCCAGTTCGGCACCTCCGCCTGGCCGGAATTGCTCACATTTTAAGCGTTTTCCCCAAAGTGCGCGCAGTGGTTGCTGAATTTCGGGGGGGATGTGTTATGAGGCGACGCTTTGTACCCGGTCTGGGTCTCACCGCTTCGCCCCGGCCAACTTGCGGGCCGCCGAGTTACCGTTGCCCCGAGCGCGCGCCATCCGGGAGTCGCCCGTTCAAGGCGCCTATAGGCCCGGCCGTTCCATCGCCCGCATCAAAAATCTCCCCCGCATTATCGATTTGGACCGCCCTGACCCCCGGGGCCACCGCCCGGCGGGCGACCGCCGCCATGCCCGCCCCCATGTCCACCACCATGCCCCGGCGGCCTTGGACCCGGCCCTGCACCATGGCCCGGCGGACGTGGCCGCGGCCCCGGGTAGTGACCACCCGGCGGGCGGGGCCCCGGTCCCGGATAGTGACCCGGTGGTCGTGGCCCCGGACCGGGACCCCAATGCGGCGGGCGCGGACCCGGCGGTGGACGATGCCAATACCGCGGGTCGTGGTACCAGGGACGGTTACGGTAATAGTTGCCCCAGTAACTGCCGATGGAGAAGGTGATGATCGGCAGACCGATCATCGTTCCGTAGTTGAGCACGGGCACCGGATTGCCCTGATACGGATAGCTGAGCAGCGCCGCGTAAATCCAGCCTCGGGCGCCCGGCAAACCGATGTCGCACCATGAATAGCCGGAGAGGCAGCCGTACACCGTCACAGGCATGCCGGCGCCCGCCTGCGCGACGACCGGATAGTCGGTCGCAGGCCCTGCCCGCACATTGGCCGGGGAATTGATGACGGCTTGCCCCGCCTGCGCGGACGCCGCCTCCGGCAAGGCCGCGAGCGTCGTGAGCATCGCGGCGCCCGCCAGAATGCGCGGCAAGGTTCGTTGGTTCATGGTCGTCTCCCTGTTGTGACGCGGTGCAGCCCAAGACCACAGCACGCCGGTTCGACCGGTCGTATCGCCTGTTGGTTTTCGGTAACGCGTAACGAAACGTTGCTGCCGTATTCTCGCGCGTTACCGGGGTTACATTTGCACGCGTTCCCACGGTTGCCCCCGTTGCGCGCAAGCGCCGGGAGGGACCGCGCGCGAACCGATGGCGACCGCCGCCATGGGCACGCGCGCCAGAGACACGCCGTCTCGCCGTTCAGTACAGCACGACGGAGCGAATGGACTCGCCGCGCTTCATCAGATCGAAGCCCTCGTTGATCTGGTCGAGACGCAGCGTATGCGTGATCAGATCGTCGATGTTGATCTTGCCTTCCATGTACCAGTCGACGATCTTCGGCACGTCGGTCCGGCCACGCGCACCGCCGAAAGCGGAACCCTTCCACTCGCGACCCGTCACCAGTTGGAACGGACGCGTGCTGATCTCCTGACCGGCAGCGGCCACGCCGATGATGAACGACTGGCCCCAGCCCTTGTGGCAGCACTCCAGCGCCTGACGCATGGTCGTTACGTTGCCGATGCACTCGAACGAGTAATCGGCGCCGCCGTCGGTCAGTTGCACGATGGTGTCGACAACGTTCTCGACCTCCTTCGGATTGATGAAGTGCGTCATGCCGAACTTCTTTGCGAGTTCGACGCGACCCGGGTTGATGTCGACGCCGATGATCTTGTCCGCACCGACCATCTTCGCGCCCTGAATCACGTTCAGGCCGATACCGCCAAGACCGAAGACGACGACGTTCGCGCCGGCTTCGACCTTCGCCGAGTACACGACAGCGCCCACGCCGGTGGTCACGCCGCAGCCGATGTAGCAGACCTTGTCGAACGGCGCATCGGCGCGCACCTTCGCCACGGCGATTTCCGGCACGACGATGTAGTTCGAGAAGGTGGACGTGCCCATGTAGTGGAAGATGGGCTTGCCGTCGAGCGAAAAGCGCGAGGTAGCGTCCGGCATCAGGCCGCGTCCCTGCGTGCTGCGGATCGCCTGACACAGGTTGGTCTTGCGCGACAGGCAGAACTTGCACTGGCGGCACTCGGGTGTGTAGAGCGGAATGACGTGATCGTCTTTCCTGAGCGTGGTGACGCCCGGACCGACGTCGACGACCACCCCCGCGCCCTCGTGGCCGAGGATGGCGGGAAAGATACCTTCCGGGTCGGCGCCCGACAGTGTGTAGTAGTCCGTATGGCAGATGCCGGTGGCCTTGACCTCGATCAGCACCTCGCCGGCACGCGGCCCTTCCAGATCGACGTCTTCAATGGTCAGGGGTTTGCCCGCTTCCCAGGCAATGGCGGCTTTGGTTTTCATGACGATGTTCCTCGTTGCTACGTCGTTCGGGGGAATCCCTTCGCGACGTACCATACCGCGTTCTAAAGTCACGCGCGAGTCCTGACACGCCATGTCGACGAAAAAGGCGCGGCCGGAAACACGATTCGCCCCGGTGTGTGGGGCGTCTCCGGTCGCCTTACAGCCGGCCTGATATCGACGCCCGCCCGCCGGCTCAGCGACTCAGCGGCTCAGCGTCTCGCGCTGCTGCCCAGGGGCGCCACGATGTGATAGAAACCGTGCGCGTCGACGGGGCGGGCGAACCAGAATCCCTGCGCCTCGTCGCAACCCAGCTCGTTGAGTCGCTGCGCCTGCGCCTTCGTCTCGACGCCCTCGGCCGTGACCCGCAAGCCGAGCGAGTGAGCCATCGCGATGACGGCGCTCACGATCGCATGGCTCGGCGCATGAGTGAGCATGTCGCGCACGAAGCTCTGATCGATCTTCAGGCGATGCACCGGAAAGCGCGTGAGGTAGGCGAGGCTCGCGTAGCCGGTGCCGAAGTCGTCCACGGCGATCTCCACGCCCATATCGTGCAGCGAGCGCAGGCACCCGATGGCCGCGCTGGAGTCGCCCAGCAGCACCGTTTCCGTGATTTCGATTTCGAGATAGCGCGGCTCCAGCGCATTCACGTTCAACGCGCGCTCGACCATGCCCACGACGTCCTGGCGCGCGAATTGTTGCGACGAGACGTTCACCGAGATGCGCGGCAAATGGCCGCATCGCCGCAGCAACCGGCTCGCCTCGCGGCATGCGGTCTGCATGACCCATTCGCCCAGCGGCAGGATCAGCCCGGAAGTCTCGGCAATCGGCACGAATTCGGCCGGACCCACCGCCCCGAGCATGGGGTGACGCCAGCGCAGCAGCGTTTCGGCGTTGCGGATCTCACCGGTCGCGAGCGTGACCTGCGGCTGGTAGGCGAGATGCAGTTGCGCGTTTGCTTGCTCATGCACGGCCACGCGCAACAGGCTTTCCAGCTCGTTGCGCCGCCGCGTTTGCGAGTCCATCTCACTGCTGAAGAAGCGCAGACCGCCGCCGGCGGCGCTGGCGATGCCGAGCGCGACGTGCGCGCGACGCAACAGCGTCTCCGGGGTGTTGCCGTGATCGGGGTAGCTGACCGCGCCAATGCTGGCGTCGAGCGCGACCGCGTTCTGATCGACGTCGACCCATTGCGCGAGCCGTGCCTGAATGCGCGCGGCGAGCAACCGCGCGCCGTCGCCTGTCTCGTTGGTGACGATGACGAACTGACTGCCGCCCAGACAGGCGAGGGCGTCTTCGGGGCCGCTGGCTTCGCGCAGGCGCTCGGCAGCGATGCGCAGGGCCAACTCGGCGGTCGGCGGCCCGAAGGTGCTTCGCAGCTTACGCAAGTGATCGAGTTCGACGAGCATCACCGTCAACCCGACCTGCTGCGTCGCGCATCGGTGGATCGCCAGTTCGAGCCGCTCGCTCAGCAAGGTCTGATTGGGCAGATTGGTCACCGGATCGTGATGCGTGACGTACCACAAGCGCGATGCGACCTGCACCTGCTGCGACAGGTCGAGCACGATGCCGACCCAGCGCCGCTCGCCCGGCGCATGTTCTACGCAGGAGAGCGCCAACCGGATCGGCAACCAACTGCGGATGTGCGTGAGCAGATGCCATTCGTCGTCGTACGGCACCGGCTCGTGGGCCGACAGACTGGCGAGGGCGGGCAGACGCCGGCGTGCAAGTTCCGAGGGATCGAGCAGAGAGAGGAAACCGCGTTTGCCGAGCAGGTCGTCGGGCTGATAGCCCGTCAGGCGCGTGAACGCCGTGTTCATGCGCTCGATCATGCCGTCGTCCGTGCAGACGAACATGGCATAGGGCGCGCTGTCGAGCGCAGCGCGACTCAGTTCGGCTTGGACGTCGGGTACCCGACGAGGCACGGGATCGTTCATGTCCGCACCTCCCGAAAGCCGGCCCGACCGGAATTCAGGAACGTCATGCAACACCTCCCTGGCGTCGCGATGTTATCTCGATAATCGAGCGATCGAATCGCCCGATTCCTTTTGATTTTCAATTGGTTATGAACCCCATTCTGCCACGTTGCGAGCGCTTTCGGGCAAGGGAAAACGCGAGGTCGAAAGGGGGGCGATGGCTCGCCGGATGTCGAGCCCTTCGGTATCATGCGGCCTGACGCCGGCGATCCGCGACACACGGACATTTCGGCAACGAGGGAAGACGGCATTGCATAACGTCTGGAACGTCTGGATAAAGACGAGCGGCATGACACGGGGCCTGCGACGGGAATGCCGCGCGGTTCTGCATTGGCGCGCGCGTCTGCTGCTCTGCCTGCTGATGCTGAGCTTGGCCGCGCTCAGCGATGCCATGGCGCAAACGTCTACCGGCGTCGGCGCAGGGGGCGCAGCCCCGCCCTCATCTTCACCTTCGTCTGCCTCTCCATCTGCCGCCGCACGCGAAGCGCACGTAAGGCAAGTCGTGCTCGGCATCGTCAGCTTCACGCGCTGGCCGACGCCGCCAGCGAAAGTGCGCCTGTGCGTGGTCGGCAATACCGATTACGCTCGCGACCTGCTCGCGCCCCAACCGGCCGGTCAGCCGTCCGGTAACGCGCCGCTCGTCGACGCGCAGCGGCTGTCCGTTACGGAACCCGACATCGGTTCGTTGTGCGATGCGTTGTATCTTGGCGCCGTCAGCGATACCGAACGCCGTCAGTTACTGGCTTCACTCGCCGGTCATCCCGTGCTCACGATCAGCGAGCGTAACGACTCTTGCACACTCGGTGCGATGTTTTGCCTGAATGTCGACGCCGACCGGGTGACTTTCGATATCAACCTCGACACTGTCGCGCGCAGCGGCGTACGTGTCCACCCGAACGTGCTGAAGCTGGCGCGAAAACCGGGGACACCATGACAACCCAATTCCCTCCAGCCCATCCTCCCCCTGCCGGACCGGGCGTGCCCGTCGCCGGACTGTTGCCGCCGCAAGGCGCCGTCGATAAGGCCGCCGCCGCGCACGATCCGCCGCTGTCGGCGTCGGCGTCGGCGTCGGTGTCGGCAGCGGCAGCGGCGGCGGCGGCGGGCGGGCCGGCGCAGGCCCCGACGACTTCGGCGGCCTCCACTGCCTCAGCGACTTCAACGCTGTCGGCGGCCGCGCCGCCCGCGCACCCCAGGCGGCCATCGCTCCAACGGGTGCTAAGACGCACACATCTGCGTCTGGCCGTCTCCGCTGTGGTGCTTGCGGCGCTCTCGCTCTCGGTGGTCGCGTGGATCGCGCTGCGCGCCTACGCCGAGAACAACCTGTTGCTCATCGGACGCTCTCTGGCCTACACCGCCGAAGCCGCCGTCGTGTTCGGCGACCGGGTCGCCGCACAGGAGGCCGTCGCACTCATCGCGCACGACGAGGATGTGGTGCAAGTGCGCGTGCTCGACGCGCGCAACGCGCAGTTCGCAATGTGGCGGCGTCGCGAGGGCGGCACGTTGTCGCAAATCGAGCGCACCGTCGCCGATATCGCGATGCCGGGGCCGGTCACGCTGCCCATTCGTCACGACGACCAAATCGTCGGTCATATCGAAGTGCAGGGGCAGGGCAAGCAGTTCTTCGTTTTCCTGATGAGCGGAATCGGCGGCGTGCTGGCATGCTTGCTGATTACGTTCGCCGTCGCGAACGCGCTCGCCAATCGTATGCATCGCGATATCGTCAAACCGTTGCGCGCGCTGGCGGAAGTCGCCCACGCGGTGCGTCGCGAACGTGCGTTCCATGAGCGTGTGGCGGCCACGCCGATTGCCGAGCTCAAGGAACTGGGCGACGACTTCAACGCATTGCTCGACGAATTCGAAGGCTGGCAGAACCATTTGCGTGCTCAGAACGCCACGCTTGCCCATCAGGCGAATCACGATCCGCTGACGGGCCTGCCGAACCGCGCTTACTTCGAGTCGCGTCTGGCGCAGGCGCTTGTGGAGGCACGTGAGTCAGGTACGCACGTCGCGCTGCTGTATCTCGATAGCAACCGGTTCAAGGACATCAACGACCGGCTCGGGCACGACGCCGGCGACGCCGTGCTGGTCGCCATCGCCGAGCGGCTGCGTCAGCCGTTGCGCGAGGGCGATCTGGTGGCGCGCCTGGGCGGCGACGAGTTTGCCGTGATGCTGCCGGGCGTACGTCAGACGTCCAACGCCGTGCGCCTCGCGCAGACGCTGCTCGCCGCGATGGACAGGCCGATCTCGCTGCCTGACGGGACCAACGGCGGTGAACTGGTCACGTCGATGAGCATCGGCGTCGCGTTGTACCCGACGCATGCGGACGATGCCTGCGCGCTGCTGCGTGCGGCAGATGCGGCGATGTACCAGGCCAAACGTGCCGGCCAGGGCACCTGGCATGTTGCGGAAAGCCCCAAAAGATAAGGCGGCGAGCAACACCTGAGCTGAACAAAAGACAACCGGAAACGACGACCGGAAACGACGACCGGATTTCACACCGCAACGGGGATTGGTTTTGAGCACTCATCACACACGTGACTGCGCTTCGAATAGCGCTTTCAGTTTCGGCATCTTCTGCACCTTCCGCGCCCTCTATCCCTTCTGTACCGCCACCCGCCGCACGCTCATGCTCGTCTGCCTGCTCGCGCTCGGGGCGCTGGCCGGCTGCCAGACCACACCGGTGCATGGCCTCACCCCGGCGCAGATCACCGCACTCAAGGCGGAAGGCTTTCAACAGACGGATGACGGCTGGGAGTTCGGGCTGTCCGATACGGTGTTGTTCGACACCGACAAGTTCGTGGTGCGCGACGCCGCGCGCGACACCGTATCGCGCATCGGCCACACGCTCGTGAGGGTCGGGCTGGACGCCGTACGCGTGTATGGCTACACGGACTCGGTCGGCAGCGACACCTACAACGAGCAACTCTCGGCTCGCCGTGCCGACGCCGTCGCCAGTGTGCTGGCAGACGCCGGCATGCAGCGTGCGGGGATTCAGACGATCGGTGCAGGCAAGCGCAATCCGGTCGCCGATAACGGCACGCCGGCCGGCCGGGCGCAGAACCGGCGCGTCGCCATCGTGATTTCGACACGCTGATGTGCCGTGGGCTGCGCTCGGTCAGGCAGCGTTGCGTTGGACGACGTTTCGTCGTATCGAACCGAAGACGGCCCGAGCCTGCTGCCGATCGCCTGAAAGGCAATGTAAGTCCTTGCCATCGGCCACAATCAGGCACAATGGCGGCTGCCGCCCCGGATTCGGGATCGCTTCCGCTGTCTCGTTGTCTCGCTGCTCCGATGTCCCCGATGCTTCCGACGTTCCCGCACCACCGGTTTTCCGCTGCCGAGGGCTTGTCCCGAATGCCTCGTGTCGTGCGCGCTGCCCTTTGCTATGCATGGCGCCGCGCTTCGCGCATGCGGTGCGCCGTCGCGGTGGCCGCCGTCGCCGCCACGGTGGCGGCGTCGCCGGGTGTCGCCCAAACTGCCCAAACTGCCCAAAACGCCTCGAATGCCCGCGTCGGCGCGTGGGCGACGGCGCCGCAGGCGGTCGCGCAGCATCCAGCCGCGCCCTCGTTCAACCGTGCCCCCGCAGCGGGCGGGCGTACCGTTCGTCAGATCCTCTTTCCAACGCTCTCCGGCAACGAAGCTCGCGTGCGCTTCTCGAACGCCTACGGCACGCAGCCGCTCGTCATCGAGCGCGCAACGCTGGCGGTCTCGTTGCGGGGCGCTTCGGTCGATGCCGCGAGCCTGCGCAGTCTCACGTTCGGCGGTCAGCCCGTGGCGCATATCGCGCCGGGCGCGTCGCTCGAGAGCGACCCGGTGCCGTTCGCCGTGCGCGCCGGCACACCGCTGGCGGTCAGTCTGTTCACGCGCGAATCGAAGACCCCGACGACATGGCACAAGATCGCGCAGCAAACCGCGTTTCTGAGCGGCGCGGGCGACTTCGTCGATCACGCGCCGGCGTCGGCGTTTCCTACACGCTTTACGAACACGCTGTGGCTCGCAGGGCTGAGTGTGACGCCGGAGATGCCGTCGCACGCAATCGTCGCCATCGGCGATTCGATCACCGACGGCATGCGCAGCACGGTAGGCGCGAACCGTCGCTGGCCGGACGGGCTCGCACGGCGTCTCGGAGCGGCGGGACGCCGCGACGTGGCCGTGCTCAATCTCGGTATCAGCGGCAATCGGCTGCTGCACGACTCGGCCTGCTACGGTGAGCGGCTGGTCGCGCGTTTTCGCCGCGACGCGCTTGAACAACCGGGCGTGAAGACGGTTGTCGTGCAGATCGGCATCAACGACATCAATTTCGGATACGTGCCGCCGCACGCGGGCCTCGATTGCGACGTGCCTCACGTGATCGTGACGGCGCCTGACATGATCGGGGGGTATCAGCAACTGATCGCTGCGGCACATGCGCGCAACGTGCGCATTCTCGGCACCACGATTCCGCCAGGGAAACTGCCGCCCGAGCGCGAAGCGGTGCGCGAGGCCGTCAATCAATGGGTTCGCAGCAGCGTCGGCAATGGTGGGTTCGACGGCGTGATCGATTTCGATGCCGCCCTGCGCGATCCGTCACAGCCCACCCGTATGCTGCCGCGACTGGATAGCGGAGACGGCACGCATCCGAGCGATGCCGGATATGCCGCCATGGCCGACGCCGTCTCGCTTCCGCTGGTGCTGGGGACCGGGAAGTAGTCGCAGCACCGCCATTGCGGCCTTAGGTCGCTAGGGCGTCCTAGCGCTCGCGTTGCACACCGACCGTCACCTGTTGCAGACGTTTGACGTCCGGCGATTGCAGCCATTCGGGATGCGCAAGGCAGTGGCGAAACATCGCCGTTGCGTCGTCGCCCCAATACAGCTCTCCCTCACAGGCAAACGTCGGCACGCCGAACACACCCGCGGCGATCGCCGCTTCGGTGTTCTCGCGCAAGGCCGTTTTGACTTCCGGGGCTTCCGCGCGGGCGATGGCTTCCTCGGCGCCGAGGCCAAGCCGCTCGCTCAGCTCGGCCCAGCCCCGCGCGTCGGTGACGTCGCGGCCCTCGGCCCAGATGAAGCGGAAGATCGTACGCACGACGTCAGGCGTCGCCCCTAACGACACCGCGAGCCGCAGCACGCGTATCGGGTGAAACGGATGCACTGGCGGCATCTTGTAGGGAATGCCGTCCCGTTCCGCACGGAACTGCGCCATGCGATACGTGAAGATGCGCTTATGCGGCGTTTCCGCCGGCCCCTGCGTCTGCAAATGAACAAGGATGGCGCCGAGCACGATCGGTTTCAACTCGATGGACAGTGTGCGCGGGAGCGTGTCGAAGCGCTCGAATTGCAGATAGGCGAACGGGGAGGCGAAATCGAAGTACCACTGGGCACGGCGACCGGGGGCGCCGGCGGTTGGCATGGTTTGCGACATGATGCGCGGTCTCCTTTGTTTTTGCGTTCTGGTCGGCCATGTGGCGGCCCGGCGCTCATCACAGTGTAGCTGGCTAAGGTCGACGCCTGTCGGCGAGGCAAAATGTGCCATCAAATCAGTGGGTTACGCGCCGTGAATATCACTATCGGAAATTTGGATATTTTGTATCCGATATAACGATTTTTATTATTGAAGCGGAGTTTTTAGACTTGCAGTCATTCGAAAGGAGTGCCTGCAATGACAACAAAAACCCACGCCGTTTCGTCAGTTTCGTCCGCAACGGCGAGCCGGCCGGATACGCTGGTGCCCGATCAGCACAACCCGTGGGCGGGCCTGATTCTCTCGACCGTCATTGCCTTCGTTGCGTTGTTGCTCGGGCGTCAGATGCCGCTCGTCGGCGGTCCGGTGTTCGGCATTCTGCTCGGCATTCTCGTGCGCAACCTCTTCTCGCCCGGCGCGCGGTACGAAGCGGGTATCAGGTTCGCCGCGAAGTACGTGCTTCAGTGGTCCATCATTGCGCTCGGCTTCGGTCTGAGCCTGTCGCAGGTGGCACATACCGGGCTCGAATCGCTCGCCGTCACGGCCGTGACGATTACCGCTGCCGGGCTGTCGGCGTGGGGGCTGGGGCGTGTGCTGGGCGTGCCCGACAAGCTCAAGCTGCTCATCGGCGTGGGCACGGCGATCTGCGGTGGTTCGGCGATCGCCGCCGTCACGCCCATCGTCAAGCCCGACGACCACGAAACGGCGTTCGCCATCTCGACCATCTTCCTGTTCAACATCGCCGCCGTGCTGCTGTTTCCGGTGCTCGGCCATGCGCTTCACCTCTCGGATCTCGGCTTCGGCATGTGGGCGGGCACGGCGATCAACGATACGTCGTCGGTCGTGGCGGCCGGTTACAGCTACAGCAAGGCGGCGGGCGACTACGCCACCATCGTCAAGCTCACCCGCGCCACGCTCATCATCCCGGTCTGCCTGACGCTGGCGGCCATCGTGGCGTACCGCGCCAAGCGCGCCGGGGCCGGCAACTTCAGCCTCGCGCGGATCTTCCCGTGGTTCATCCTCGGTTTTCTGATCGCGTCGGGGCTCCGTACGGCAGGGTGGGTGCCCGCTGCGATGCAGCCGTGGATTCACGACGCCGCCGAGTTTCTGATTATCGTTGCGCTGAGCGCGATCGGCCTGTCGTCGAACCTGCGTCGCATGGCCTCGACGGGCGTGCGTCCGATCCTGCTCGGCCTCGGTGTCTGGGCGGCGGTGTCGGTGAGCAGCCTCGCCGTACAACTGGCGATGGGGCAACTCTGATCGAACCGGCGTGTGACGGACCCGCCGACTTTCGACGTCCTGGTGGCGCAAGGCGCTCAGGGGTAGGGCAGACCCGGCGGGCAAGCCGGGTTTCGTCGCCTAGAATGCAATGACGGACGACCGTCGGTCGTCCAAGACGTGTTGACGCGTCACCCGGACAGCCCCGCAGTGAAGCGGCTCGAACATGCGTGGGCGCGCATGCGCCATCCACTTGCTTCGCCCCACCCGCCCAAATGACGCGACGTCGACGGCGGTCCGCCCGTCGCCCGTTCTTCGGGTGAGCCGTCAGTCCAGCTTCAGATGCGCCGGCACGTTGGCATCCCAGCGCGCGAGGTCTTCCAGCGGGTAGGGCTTGCTGCCATGCAGCGCGCGCTTGATGCGGCTCTTGCCGCTGGGCGTCGGCACGTTCGGTAGTCCCGCGCCCTCCGGCGTGCCTGCCCGGTCGAGATAATCGCGCTTGAATTCCGCCTGCGTCATCCCCCACTTCATCAGGAATTCACGGCTACCGCGATTCTTCACCACGCGCCCGGTTGAGCGGCAGCCGAAGTGATAAACGACACTCTTGCCGACGATGCGGAACGTGCGGCAACCCACCAGCCATAGCTTCATCAGGAAGTCGTCGTCGCTGCTCATCCCCGGCCCGAACTCGATGCTGTAGCCCCCCACGAGATGCCACAGGCTGCGGCTCACGAGGGTCGGCTGCGTCGGCACGCCGTTCACGTCGTCGCGGTTCAGCGAGGCGGCGAAGGCGAGCAGAGCGGCTTCGTCGAACGTTTGCACGGAGGTGCCGAAATCCTTCGAGACCACTTGGTTGCTCACACCGGCATTCGGTTCGATCATCACCGAGGACAGGTAATAGACCGGTGTGTCGAGCGCGCGGGCGGCGTCGATAAGCGCGGTGTCCCAGCCGGGCGTGACGAACATGTCGTCGTTCAGGAAAAGCAGCTGGTCGTGCGAGGCCAGCGGGGCGAGCTGATTCAGCGCCAGGCACACACCCACGTTGCCGCTGCTGTGGGTGTAGCGCAGGCCTTGTTCACGCACCCACGCCAGCGTGCCGTCGCTGCCGTCGTTCACGTGAACGAGGATCTCGTGCGCCTCGCCCGAATGGCGTCGAACGCTGTCGATGCAAAGCTTCAGGAACGGGAGATTGTTCCAGGTAGGGATCAGGATACTTAGCATGTCGGGAACGCTACGGGGAACGGGCTTACCGTCCGGCGGGCGCTGCGTCGTCTGATGAGGATTCGACAGGATAGGCGAACGCGGCAAACAGGGCCAGCATCGTCGCATAGAACGCGACCGTCACCTTCAGGTTGAACGTCTCGACGGTCAGCCCGAAAACGGCGAACGCGACGGCGCTCATCAGGCCCATCAGGGCGGCGCGATTGGCCACGTGAGCCCGTCGGAGCTGTGCCGATCTGAGAAAGAAGATGGCCGGGCCGGCATAGACCCCGAGAATGCTCAACAGGCCCAGCAGCCCGTAGTCGACGAAATACGCCAGGACCTGGTTATGGACCTCGCCCTTGCCCAGATCCGCCGCTTCCGGCGTGAGTTCGCCCGACGCCGCCATGCCCGGCATGGCGTCGCGATAGCCGTGCGCGCCTTGTCCGAGCAGCGGGCGTTGCGCGATCAGCTTGCCTGCCGCCTTCCAGAGTTCCAGTCGAATGCCGGTGGACGTGTTGGCGTTACCGGCCGACAGACTGACCAGATCCGAGCGAATCATCTCGAAACGATCGCGTACGACGCGCGACGCGAAGGTACTGGCGAGCAGCACAACGGCAATCAGGGTGATCGTCAGACGGCGTTTCACGCTGACCGGGTGATTGCGCCACAGCAACCATACGATCAGCAGGCACGGCAGCACGATCCACCCGCCACGGGACTGACTCGCCCATGACGCATAGCAACCCGCCGCGGCGCCGATGAGCTTGAAGGCGACGATCCAGGGCTTGTCATGCGACAACCAGTGAATCGAGACCATGGACAGAATGCCGAGTAGCACGGCGATGTCGCCGAAATGGATCGGATTCAGAAACGAGCTTTCCGCGCGGGCGGCAAGAATGTCCGCCGTCGAGTACCAGGCCATGATCGCAGCGCAGATCGCCCCGACAGCGAACGCCAGATCGGTCCATGTCGGCATGACGTCGACGATCCGTCTCAGCGCGAGAAATACGACGCACGCAAGAAGAAATCGCAGTGGGGAGTCGAGTGTGTTCGCGACGATATTGCCGTGCAGCGCTTCGACGAGCAGGATCGAGAAAAACGGGAGTAACAGCGTGATGAGCAGGATTCGCGCGTGCGGGTGGTCTCGCAGGAGCGAACAGAGTTCGCCCGGCTTTCGATGCGTCAGAAGAATGAACGCACCGAGTGCGACCGTCAGGAACATCGCCGTGTTTCCACCGCGCGGCACCACGAGCGATACGGCGGGAAACAGAAGGATCAGTGTGCCAAAAATATTGGCAACAAGGTGCCGGCGGAAAGGACGTGCCGGCGCGGCGGTCTTGCTCATTGGGTACCAGGCGAACTGCGGGAATTTACTTCGCACGAAGTATGCCAGAAATGCCCGAGACGCCGCGCTTTCCGTCTACCCGGCGCAACGCCGGGCGACCGATCTTCCTAAAAATTCACAATTGCCCGATCACAGGTTCATCGCGCCGAGTACGCCGCACAGGTGAAGGGCCACATGCGTCCATGCGGCTTCGTCGTAGTTGTCCCCTTCCCGGGCGAGCTGCTGCGCTTCGTGGAACGTGCGCCAGATCGCGGCCGCGCTCGACGGCGTTGCGCCCGCCAGCCGATATTGACGTTGCAGCGCCTCGGCCAGCCACGGTTGCTCCTCGGCACACGCCTGAGCGTAAGCCTCGACGGCGACCCGGGCGTAAGGATCGCCCGCCGGGTCGAGCACGACCGGCTGACGCGTCGTGCGATGCGACGCCGGACGGGCCATCGACGCAGCCATGGCATGGCGCTCGGCGGCGCCCTGACGTGTGTGGTGATGTTTCATATCGGTCTGGTCTCGTTGGCCGCGCCAGGGCCGCTGGCGCGGTATCCCTTACGTGGACTCACTCGTTTTCCATATTGCGGATGAACAGCATGGCCGCATGCTTGGCCTGGTCGATACTAGAAAATGTCCGGCCGTCCATGGGCCAGATGTCGACCAGCACCGCATAACTGCCGGGACGCTCGGCTTGCATGATCCGGATGTAATGCTGCCGGAACACGCAGCGCGCGAGTTCCACTGTCGGATGCGGTCGGCGGAAATGGGCGGTTGACATGACAGTCTCCAGAGATTCGGCCCTCCCGGCCTCGACGGGCCGTTGCAAGAGATTCAGCAAATCCCGTGCCAGTCCTCTTGAGACGATTAACTGCTTGATTCGTAAGGGAGTGGGGGGCACCGCCGAAGCGTCGCCTGCGGAAAACGTTACGAAAACGAAACGTCGCGAAACACGGTGGGAACGTCTCGCCGTAACACGTCAAAAACGAATGTCATACGCGTATCGCACGCGGGCTGCGTTCTACGGCGTCTTTTGTGTTCCCGCTAAAATAAGCCTTTCCCCAAAGTTGTCCGCACGCGACGTAGCATGAATCTGCGCTTTCTCGAAACCTTCGTCTGGCTCGCCAAGCTGCGCAACTTTCGGCTGACGGCGGAGCGTCTGCATACCACGCAGGCGGGGGTTTCGAGCCGGATCGCGTCGTTGGAGCAGAGTTTCGGCGTGCGGCTGTTCGATCGCAGCGCCCGGGAGGTCACGCTCACGGCGGCGGGACAGAAAGCGCTCGCGTACGCGGAGCGGATCGTCATGCTCGGGCAGGAGATGAAACGGGAATTGAGCGATCCGGATATGCCGCCGGGGGTGCTCAAGATTGGCGTGGTCGAGTCGATCGTGCACAGTTGGTTTCCCGATCTCGCTGCACGCATTCACCGCGAGTACCCGCAGCTCGAAATCGAAGTGACGAGCGAGACGACCATCAACCTGTGCAAACAACTGGAAGCGGGCACGCTCGATCTGGTATTGCAGACCGACGTGCAGCATAGCGCCGGTGTGGAGAATCTGCCGCTGGCCGAGTTTCCGATGCGCTGGGTTGCCAGCCCGAAGTTCAATCTCGAAGGCGAGACGCTCGACGTGGCCGATCTGGCGGCGTACCCGCTGGTGAGCTTTTCGCGCAATTCCGGGCCGCACAAGACGCTGGAGCGTATGTTTTCGGTGGCGGCCGAGCGGCCGGTGCGGGTGAACTGCATGACGTCGGTGGCGGCGATCATCCGGCTCGTGGCCGATGGTTTCGGCGTGGCGATGCTGCCCCCGGCGATCATTCAGCGCGAGTTGGGCGAACACAGCCTGCACCTGCTGCGGGTGAACGCCAATTTTCCCAATCTGCCGCTCGTCGGATCGTTCCGCACGGGCGCGCTGCTCGCCGAAAATGTTGCCCGTCTCGCGCAACGCACCGCCAGCGAATTCGCCCTGAACATGGGGCCCGACATCGCCATTCCGCCTGCCGCCGTCATGACCGCGCCCGTCTGGGGCGCCGGTGACGCCTGATACCCCCATAACCCCTATACGCCCGATACGCCTGATACAAGCGCCGCGACGGCGCTCCGAAGCCCCGCCCCGTCAGGGGTTGCGCGGTCATAAGAATTTGCTGTTACGGCGAATTTGATTTCTTGTTGGACGCTTTTTCCCTCGTTTTGCACACTCGGCTGAACGGTCGCCGCCCGTGCGCGCTTCGGTTCCCCCTCGACAGCGCGCCCCGGGGACGGCCTCTCCGATTGTCGAAACCGATGGATGCCTTATGACTGTGACTGCCCCGCGCGCCCAACTTTGTATCTGGACGAATATCGATCCGGCCTTCGAAGCGGATTTCAACCGCTGGTACGACCGCGAACACATGCAGGAACGTGTGGCGATTCCGGGCTTCCAGTTCGCCCGCCGTTTCAAGGCGCTGCACGAGTGCGCCCGTCCGTATCTCGCGCTCTACTGCACGCAAGACGCCGCCGTCTTCACGAGCGAGCCTTACGCTCGGGCGTTCCACCATCAGACCGAGTGGTCGCTACGTAACTTCGCGCGCATGCAGGGCACGCAGCGCCGAGTCGGCACGCTCGACGTGGAGGCCGGTGAAGGTCAGGGCGGCGTGCTGGCAGCCTTCGTGCTGACGGAGGCGGCCATGGCGCAGGCCCGCGCGCGTCTGAACGCCCAACTGTCCGAGGTGGCGCAGGGCGACGGTATCGTGCGGGCCACCCTGCAAGTGACCGTGCCCACGCTGTCGGTCTCGCTGACGGCCAGCGACGCCCCGCTGCCCCCCGCCGACGCCGTGGTGCTCATCGAGGGCACCGACCCGGACGCCGTACGCACCGCCGCCGAGACACTTGCCGCCACCCACGGCGTGCCTGCCTCTGACGTGACGTGCTTCGCCATGCTGTGGCGCCTCGGCGCGAGCGGCGACTAACGACGTCGCGCAGCCCATCTACGGGGTCGGCCGGCTCGGCGGACCTCGCGCACCTGGTGCACCTGATGCACCTTTGGAGACATCCATGACAACGTATTCGAATACCCGCGACGCACGGGAAAACGGCGCAACGCAAGGCGCGACAAGCACCGGGCAACACGCCGGACAACAGGCCGGGCAAGGCGCCCACAAAGGGCGTCTGGCCACCGCCAGCATGGTCGGCACCACGCTGGAGTGGTATGACTTCACCGTCTACAACACGCTGGCCGCTCTGGTCTTCAACCACTTGTTCTTCCCGTCGGTCGATCCGCTCGCGGGGACCATCCTCGCCTTGTCGACGTACGCCGTCGGCTACGTTTCGCGCCCGCTCGGCGGCTTTGTGTTCGGCAATCTGGGCGACAAGATCGGACGTCGTGCCGTGCTGGTGCTCACCCTCGTCGTGATGGGCCTGACCACCGGGCTGATGGGCTTGTTGCCCACGTACGCGTCGATCGGCATCTGGAGTCCGGTACTGCTCGTGGCGTTGCGCTTCGTGCAAGGCGTGGCGCTCGGTGGCGAATGGGCGGGCGCCGTGTTGCTGTCGGTGGAGCATGGCGATCAGACAAAGCGCGGGCTGAATGCGTCGTGGACGCAGGTCGGGCCGTCGTTCGGCACCTTGCTCGCCACCGGCCTGATCGCGCTCATTACGCTGTCGATTTCGCCGGACGACTTCCTGTCGTGGGGCTGGCGCGTGCCGTTCCTGCTGAGCCTCGTGCTGGTGGCCTTCGGTCTGTGGGTGCGTCGCGGTGTGGAGGAAACGCCCATGTTCGAGCAGATGCAGCATGCGGACCGTCAGGCGGACATGCCGATTGCGGATGTCTTTCGCCGGCATTGGCGCAATCTGCTGGTCGCCGGCGGCTCGCGTATCGGCTCGGACGTGCTCTACGCACTGATGGTTGTCTTCACGCTGACCTACGTGACCGGCACGTTGCATCTGTCGCGTCCACTGGCGCTCACCGCCGTGCTGGTCGGCACCGCGTTCAACGCGCTGACGGTGCCGCTGTTCGGTGCGCTCTCGGACAAGCTGGGCCGCCGTCCGGTCTATGGCTTCGGGGTGCTGTGCGCCGTGATCTGGGCATACGGTTTCTTCGTGCTGCTCGATACGTCGAGCCCGGCGCTGATCGTGCTGTCGGTGGTCGTCGGTCTCGTGATTCACGCCATCATGTACGGTCCGCAGGCGGCGTTCGTCACCGAACAGTTCCCGACGCGCGTGCGCTATGCCGGCTCGTCGCTGGCTTACACGCTGGCAGGCATTCTGGGAGGCGGCTTCGCACCGCTCATCATCGTGAGTCTGTACAAGGAATACGGCACGACGCTCGCCGTGTCGTTGTACGTGACGGCGGCGCTCACGGTCACGGCCATCGCACTCTTCGCCGCGCGTGAGACGGCGCACAAACCGTTGCGTGACTGATGTCGCGAAGCGAAGGCCGGGCGCGACGCCTCGCTTATTGCGCCGGCGACGCGCATAACTCCGCCAGCCCGGCGAGATCCCCGCGCTGTGCGAGTTGATGGACGTGATGAGCGAAGCCATCGTACTGCGGCGCCAGCGTGCTCAGGTTACGCGCCCAGTCCATCAGGTCGGTAATCGCGCCCATCGCAATCAACTGGCGGGCTTCGACCAGCAGGTCGCGCGACGGACGCACGAGCGCGGCGCTGCCCTGATCCGCGTCGGTGTCGGCGGGGCCGGTCCGCTGGAGGTTGAGCAGGCGCGCCAGCGTGTGGCGCAAGTCGGCGAGTTCGACAGGTTTGAGCAGGCATGCGTCGTACCCGCCCATTTCACCGCCGGCCTCGCTGCCTGCCACGACCTGCGGCGAGGCGGACACGGCCAGCACCGGCACGTCGGGCCAGCGGCGTCGTGCGGCGCGGGCGACGGCAAGACCGTCCGCGTTGGGCATCATGTGGTCGGTCAGCACCAGATCCGGCTGCGTCTGCTTCGGATTGCCCAGCGCGGCGATGAGTGCGACCCCGTCACCGAACGTGCGCACGGAAAAGCCCAGACTGGCGAGTTCGTCGTGCAGGAATTGCCTGATCTCGGGGGAATCTTCGGCGAGCCAGATGTGACGGCCGGTGCCGTCGAGCGGTGGCAGCGCGTGCGTGGCGCCCGCGAACGACTGGGGCACGAGATCGGCTTCGCGCGCCACGCGCAGCGGCAACGTGAACGTCACGCGTGTACCGATATCGGGCGTGCTGTGAACGGCGATGGTGCCGTTCATGCGCTCGATCCACTGCTTGACGATAGCCAGGCCCAGACCGACGCCCGGCAGACGACGCGCGCGGTCGAGCCGGGCGAACGGTTCGAACACACGCGGCAGGTCTTCCTTCGCGATACCGCAGCCGGAATCCTCCACGCCGAAACTCACATGCACGATGTCGGCGCGCGTGGCGTCCGGCGTCGCACCCAGCGATAACGTAATCGTGCCGTCGGCGGTGTACTTCGCGGCGTTGTCGAGCAGGTTGCCGAGGATCTGACGCACACGTTTGGCGTCGAAGGCGAGCAGCGGCGGCAACGGCGCGCGCACGTCGAGCAGGAACGCGTTGTCGTGCTTTCGCGCGAGGCTCATGCCTTCGTGCGCCATGCTGTCGATGAACGCATGTGTGTAGACGGGCGCGACGTGCAGCGAATCGGCCGCGCCACCGCCCGCGTACTCGATCAGATCGTTGATCATCGCGAGCATGTGATGTGCGCTGCGCCGGATGATGCGGCCACGGTCGGCGTCTTCGCGGCCACCGGACTGGACGAGATCCGCGAAGCCGATGATGGAGGTGAGTGGTGTGCGCAAATCGTGACTGATGCGCGCGAGGAAGTCGCTCTTGGCGCTGTTGGCTTCGTCGGCGGCGATGAGTGCGGCCTGCAATTCGCGTGTGCGCGCGTTCACGGCATCGGCCAGCCGCGCCTGCTCTTCGCGACGCGTTTGCAACACCTCGCGTTGTGCGGCGCGCTGCTCGCGTACGAGTTCGCGCGAGCGTCCGGCAACGATGATGGTCAGCATCAGCAATACGGAGATGTTCGTGCTCCACGCCATCGCGGTATTGGCGAGCCACTCCTCGGGCAACAGGCCGTTGATGATCGCCAGCCGCCAGAACAGCACGATGCAGCCCGGCGAGAACGACAGCAGGCTAAGGCGGGCGTTCTTGCAACCGCGTCGCCAGCCGTCGATCAGCGAGACGACCCAGATGACATTGAAGATCGTCAGCAACTGAAGATGGGTAAAGGCGGCCACGCGGTGATCGCCCAAGAGTACCCATACCGACATGCCGCCCATGAGGCCGATCATGGCGCGGTAGATCCAGCGCCACAGCGTCACGCCGTTCAGGCCCGAGAAGATCATCAGCATCGCGCTGAACGCTCCGGCCGTCAGCGTCGAGAAGAAGCTCGGCGCTCGCACGATGAATTCGCCGCCCTGTGGCAGCAGGAAACGATACAGAAAGCCCTGAAACGCCATGTCTTGCGCGACCTGCGTGACGGTCGTGATCGCCAGGAGCACGAAGACCGGGTCGCGTCGCGCAATGCCGAGCACGCACGCGTAGAGGCCGATGGAGACCATCGAGCCCGCGAGCAGCATCGCGATCATCGCGTTGTGCGCCTCGGCCATGCGGAAGTCGTCCGGACGCCACAGACGTGGCACGAGGCTTACCGACGAGCGCGTCTCGACCCGCACGAGGAACGTCATGCGTTCGCCCGACGCGAGCGTGATGGGGAACACGGAGGTCTCGGAGGCGACCGGATGCCGTTCCAGCGGCACGGTGTGCCCGGCGAGCCACGTCACGCTCGGCTGCGAGGCGCCCGGCGCCATCAGATAGAAGCGAACGTCCTCCAGACGCACGATGCCCACGCTCAACCAGCGTGTGACCGCTGCGGCGCCCGGGTTCTCGACGCTGCCCGCGAGCCAGAACGCCGAGCGGCTGTAGCCGGCGTTGAGCATGCGCGGCGCGACGTTGCGCCAGCCGGGCGCGGCGATCGCCTGCGCGGCGTCGAGGCGACGCGTCGGGTCTTCGAGCATGCGGAGCTGCGTGTCGAGCTTGAGCGGCGAGGGCGCCGTGGTGAGGTCGATGCTCGGGAGGGCGGAAGCGAGAGCGGGCGCATCGACGGGCGCGCGAACCGTGCCGACCGATGTCGCTGTGGAGAGCGACGTCGAGGGCGAAGTCGAGGGCGCAGTTGGTGGTGCAACGGGGGGTGCGGTCGACGTCTGCGTCGATGCGGTCGCTCGGGACGCGGCGCCGGCGCGCAGCGGCAGCCCCAGCGCACCGAGCATGACGAGCACGAAGCACGCAAGGAGGACGCAACGGACGCTACGGACGCTACGGACGCTACGGACGCAGAGGACACCATGGGCGCGGGTGGCGCGGGTGGCAAGGCAGGCGATCCCGGTAAAGCACGCAAAGACGCTGAACGCGATCAGGGGGGCGATCCGGGCAGTGCGCGGGCAGTCCGTGAGTGCGCTCATGGCGACGGGCGTCGATGGCGAGACCCCGACGTCGACGGTCCGGCAGCCGGTTCGCCCCCGTCTGCCCGATGGCGCAGCGCTCATGGTTTGGGAGGCCTATCGGGCCTATCGGGACTGTTGGGACCGTTGGGACTGCCGGGGCTGTCGTGGATGAGCGAGGTCTGTGCACCTTGCTCACGGAAGCCGCTGGGCGGCATGCCGAAGCGCTCGCGGAACGCCGTCGCGAAATTGGCGGCGCTGGCGAAACCGACAGCCCCCGCAATATCCTGCACGTCGAGCGAGGTCTCCGAGAGCAGACGTCGCGCTTCCTTCATGCGTTCTTCGCGCAGGAAGTCGAAAACCGTCACGCCGACGCAGCGCCGGAACGCGAGATTGAGTCGGCGCGTGTTCGTGCCTACAGCGCTGGCAAGCCCGGCGAGTTCGGGCGTGGTGTTCAACTGATCGAGCAGCAATGCGCGTGTGGCGCGAAACAGCACGGCGTCGAGCGTATGGGCCTGCACCGGCAGTGGCGCGAGCCTGTCGCTCTCCCCGCCGACGCCGGCCGAGGCCGGATGAGCAGCATGAGCGGCATGCGTTGGGGCGGGCGCCGTCGTCTTGAGATGGATCGACAGCCGCAACCGCACCTCTTCGAAGTCGTACGGTTTGGTCACGTAATCGACCGCGCCGGCCGTGAGCCCCGCAACGCGTTCGCCGGGCAGCGCGGCAGCCGTCAGAAAGATCAGCGGGATGTGACGGGTGCCGGGATCGGCTTTGAGCAGACGGCACGCGCCGAGACCGTCGCAGACCGGCATGCGGATGTCCATCAGGATAAGGTCGGGCTGTACCGTACGCGCCTTGGTGTAGCCGTCGCGGCCATCTTGCGCGATATAGACCCGGCAGCCCTGCTGGCTGAGAAAGTCCATCAGCAGCATGCGGTCTTCCTGATTGTCGTCGACGACGAGCACACGCATGCCCGATAACTGGCGGGCATGGGGCGAGGCGGGCC
This sequence comes from Pandoraea anhela, assembly GCF_902459655.1. GTDB lineage: Bacteria > Pseudomonadota > Gammaproteobacteria > Burkholderiales > Burkholderiaceae > Pandoraea > Pandoraea anhela. Next base: position 256,023 of record NZ_CABPSB010000005.1, on the reverse strand, counting down.
ATGAGCCCGTCGGACGGGGAGACGTCGTGGCGGGCGCGGCAAACGACTGCGGGGGCAGGTGACGATCGCTCATGATGGTCGCCATTCTTTCACATTCGCCCGGGCGCGCCGCGCCGATTCGGTGCGAAGGGCGGGGGGCGGGAAATAAATTTCCGTCGGGCAAACGTCGGATGCCGTCGGGCAAAGGTGCGCTCAGCGCGGGACGGATCGGCTCAGGTATGGTCAACCGTCGGGTTCGCAGCGGCGACGATCGGCGTGTAGGGGATCGGGGGGTCGTCTGCCACCGGATGCGCCGCACCGCGAGCCCGGCCCCCCGGGGGGCGCCGGTGCAAGCAGGGGCCGCGGCGAACGCGACGCCTTGCCGGTCTGCCTTACTCCGGGTTCGTCCAGACGACGTTCGCGCCGACCGAGCAGAGGTTCTCCACAAAGTGAGGGTGCGCACGACGGATCGGTTGCGCGTTCTTGATGGTGGACTGCCCGTCGATGCTGGCTGCGACCATCAGCAAGGCGATCGCCACGCGGATGATGTACGGACTCTCGACAACCGCCGGTGAGAGCGGCACGCCACCGAACGTGATCAGCCGATGCGGATCGGACTGGAATACGTGTGCACCGAACTTCGACAGCTCCGTCGACCAGCCCATCGCGCCGTCATAGACCTTGTTCCAGAACATGGCGCTGCCTTCGGCCTTCACGCCCAGCGCGATGAAGATCGGCAGCAGGTCCACCGGGAAATACGGCCACGGCGCGGCTTCCACCTTCGTCAGAATATTCTGCGTGAACGGCGTCTGCACCTTGAGCTTGCCTTGCGCGGTTGCCGTGGACCAGCCGTCGCGATGTTCGACCTTGATGCCGAATTTCGCGAACGTACGGTCGATCAGCGGGAACTGCTCGGGGGCCGAGTTCTTGACGGTGATTTCGCCGCCGGTGATCGCCCCCAGCGCGAGGAACGTCGTGATTTCGTGGAAGTCCTCGGCGAAGCGGAATTCGCCGCCGCCGAAGCGCTCCACGCCTTCGATGGCGAGTTGCGACGTGCCCACGCCTTCAATCGGCACCCCGAGCATCTGCATGAAGCGGCAGAACTCCTGCACGTGCGGCTCGGAGGCGGCGTTGTTCAACTGCGAACGACCCTTGGCGCTCGCCGCGCACAGCACGAAGTTCTCCGTGGTGGTCACCGACGCGTAGTCCAGCCAGTGATGGATCGCGGGGCGCGCTTCGTCCGCATGAATCAACAGCGAACCCGCGGTGCGCTCGACACGTCCGCCGAAATGGCGCAGCACTTCGATGTGCGGATCGATCTCGCGCACGCCGAGGGTGCAACCCTTGATGTTGTCTTCGATGCGCGCGACGCCGAAACGCGCGAGCAGCGGCGGCACCAGCATGATCGACGAGCGCATCTCTTCGGGCAGATGGTCCGTGCGCGGATCGAACCGGGTGTTCAGGTGATGGACTTCGAGGATCCCGGCGTCGAAATCGACGCTGACATCGCTGCCGAGCTGGCGAAAGATGTCGAGGATCTTGCGAACGTCAGTGATCTCGGGCACGCCGACGAGGCGCACGGGCTGATCGGTCAGCAGCGTGGCGCACAGTACCGGGAGAACGGCATTCTTGTTGGCGGAGGGAGTGATGCGGCCGCGCAGCGGCTGGCCGCCGTGGACTACCAGATGGGACATGGGCTTCCTTCGGGCTTCGTGCTTTGTAATGACTTCGTACACCAGCGGGGGCGAAAGTGGCAGGCGGGCCACGGGCCCGTCGCGATCAGGCGCAATATACCCCGATTTAGGCATCCGTCTCATGCAACCCTCGCGTACGTGGTGAGATTGCTGCGGCGGTTGGCAAACCAAAGGCCGGGCATGTCGCGATACTAGACGGTGCGACGGCGCCCGGGATGCTCGATCCCAAGCGGGCCTGAGCGGGCCTGAGCGGTTCGGGCCGCGTTCAGTCCGGCTCCGTCTCGCTTGGTGTTCTCACGCTCGCCAGGCGGCGCCCGGGGCGTGCGTTGCACTATGACGCTGACGACGCTGCGGATGCCGCGCCCGCGAACGCTTCGGCAAAGATGGCGCGAAAGTCCGGCGTCTCGGCGGCGGCGGCACGGGCGAGCACGCGCGCTTCGAGTTCGTCGAGGTGGGCGCTCGCCAGCGCAATCGCTGCCTGCGTCTTGCCGTCGCGCAGTTGGTCAACGAGCCGGGCGTGCTCGGTCGGGGCGCAATGCATGAACTCGGCCGGGTCGTAAAGCGCCTTGTACAACTCTGTCTTGGCGACGAGCTGCTGTGCGAAGGCGTCGAGTTCGGCGCTTTGCGCCATGCCGATCAATTTCAGATGGAACGCTCCCGCGAGCCGGATGGAGCGCTCGTGCGTGCCGTCGGCATGCGAGCGCGCTTCGGTGGCGACGTGCGCGTCGAGCACCGCGAGTTGTGCGTCGTCCAGCGTGCCGCAAAGGCTCGCGATCACGCCGGTTTCCAGCACGCGCCGCGCGCGGTACGTCTGACGAATGTCGTCGAGCGACGGCTGCGGCACGAACGCGCCGCGATTGGGTTCGAGCACCAGCTTGCCTTCGAAGCCGAGCCGCGCGAGTACCTTGCGCACCGCACCGCGCGTGCAATCGAACGCCTGCGCCAGATTGCGCTCGCGCAGCGGCATGCCCGGCCGGAGCTTGCCCGAGAGCAACGCCTGCGAGATCGCCGCGTAGACGCGCGCTTCGATCTGCTGGCCGGCACTGCCCGGGGCGCCGTCGTCGCCGCTCGCGGAGACGGCGCGGGATTCGTCGTCCGGCCTGGCAGTAGCCGGGGCGAGCGGGGGCGAGGGCGGTGCGGCGGTGCGGCTCAAGCCGGATCTCCTTGAGGTTGGCGGATCGCGTGGGTGTGGGGCGCATTGTACCCGCGCCGTCGCCTTCGCCGTCAGGGCGTCGCCTTCCCATGACGTCAGGCCGACGGGAGGCCGCGCAGACGTCGTACAGACGTCGTACAGCCGTCTCTCTAACCCTTGAATTCCGTCCTCCGACGCGCACGGTCTTGCATTTCGGCAAATCGTTACCGATAATGGTCAACAAAAATGGTTAACCATTTAATTGTGTTTGGTTGATGATATGTCGCTTCGAGACGACATGCCACGACGCCGGACGCCGACGAAATGGCCGAAACCATCGGGCTGCCACGATCGATATCACTCACCTGAGTGCGCCATCGACAGCGCGGCGGCCCCGTGAATCCTTTTGGGTCTGGAGACGTCATGAAACCTGTACATTGCCTGGCCGCGCTTCCCGTCGCGGCGTTCTACAGCGGCGGTTGGCTCGCCGAGCACGTGGGCGCCCGACTGGCCGGCCTGCCTTTTCTGATGACATGGAACATCGTCTGGTTGCTGCTCACGTCGGTGGTCATGGCCGTGATGTTGCGCTTCGACGGTTCGCGCGATGCCGAGCGTCGTCACGATCGCGACGGAGCCGCATCATGAACGTCGCGCTCGCCGTTATCGTGGCGTTCCTCGCATTTGCGCTGTTCGTCGGGGTGCGCGCACGGCGCGGGCGCACGATGAGCCTGGAGCAATGGGCCGTCGGCGGTCGCGGCTTCGGCACGCTGCTCGTCTTCCTGCTCATGGCTGGCGAGGCGTTTTCGACGTTCACGTTTCTGGGCGCCAGCGGATGGGCGTACAGCAAGGGACCGCCCGCGTTCTACATCCTCGCCTACGGGGCGCTGGCGTATCTGCTCGGTTACTGGATGCTGCCCGCCGCATGGCGTCACGCGACGAAGCATCACTGCGTGTCGTTCTCCGACTTCTTCGCCACGGCGTACCGCTCGCGGGCGCTCGGGGTCGTCGTGTCGGTGGTCGCCGTGCTGGGCATGAGCGCGTTGCTCATCATTCAGTTGCGGGGGCTGGGCATCATCGTGTCCGAAGCGTCGTACGGCACGATTCCGCCGGCGCTCGCGATCTGGTGCGGTGCGATTGCAATGGTGGTCTACATCACGGTCTCGGGCATCCACGGTTCCGCGAGCATTGCGATTTACAAGGACATTCTGATTCTCGTGATCGCGGTGTTCCTCGGCGTTTACCTGCCGCTGCATTATTTTGGCGGTTTCGGCGAGATGTTCGACCGCATCGAGGCCGCCCGCCCGGGCTTCCTGCAAATGCCCACGAGCGGGCTGACCCTGTCCTGGTATAACTCGACGATTCTGCTCACCTCGCTCGGCTATTACCTGTATCCGTATGTCTTCACGTCGGTGTATGCCGCGAAGACCGAGAGCGCGGTGCGCAAAAATACGATCCTGATGCCGCTGTATCAGATGGTCATCGCCTTCATGTTCTTTGTCGGTTTCGCGGCAATTCTGCAAGTGCCCGGACTCACGGGCGCGGATTCGGATCTGGCGCTGCTGCGCATCGTCAAGCAGACGTTCTCGCCCTGGTTCGTCGGTGTGATCGGCGGTGTGGGGGTGTTGACCGCGCTGGTGCCGGGTTCGATGATCTTGCTCAATGCATCGACGCTGATCGCCAAGAACATCTATCGGGACGGGTTCGCGCCGCATGCGAGCGAAGCGTTCGTCGGCAAGCTCGCCAAGCGTGTATTGCCGGTGTTCGGTCTGGTCGCGGTGGGCTTCGTGCTGCGCGGCGGCGCGACGTTCGTGGCGCTGGCGTTGTTCGCGTCGAGTCTGCTCACGCAGTTGTTCCCGTCGTTCGTGGCGAGTCTGCTGCCGCGTCCGTTCGGTAACAAGTATGGTGCGTTCGCCGGCATTGGGGCGGGCGCGCTCGTGCTGCTCGCGGCGGTGGGGTTCGACGTCAATCTTCGTACGCTGCTGCCGGGCGCATCGGATACCGTGGCGTCGATCAACATGGGACTGGTCGCACTGGCGGTCAATGCGTCGACGTTTGTGGTGGTGAGTGCGCACACACGGTCGCGCAATGTGGAAGCGGGAATGTTGAGGAAGTTATGACGACACTGGAAATCTGCAACGCGCGCGGGCTGGACGGCGCGCCGCTGGCCGTGCGGGTCGAGCACGGCAGGATCGCGGCGATCGGGCCGGCGCTGCCGCCGCCGACCCCCGCCGAGGTCGTGGTGCATCGGATCGACGCGCGCGGTGCCTTGCTCATGCCGGGCCTGGTCGAATCGCACACGCACCTCGACAAGACCACCTGGGGCATGCCGTGGTACGTCAACGAATGCGGCTCGCGGCTCATCGATCGTATCGACAACGAGCGTGCGTGGCGCGCGGCGAGCGGGCACGATGCGGGCGCGGCGTCGCTCGCACTCGCTCGCGCGTTCCTGGCGGCGGGCACCACGCGTTTGCGTACGCACGTCGACATCGATACCGAGGCGGGCCTGCGGCATCTCGATGGTGTGCTCGCCACGCGCGAAACGCTCTCGGATCGGCTCGACATGCAGATCGTGGCCTTCCCACAGTCCGGGGTCCTTGATCGCGCAGGCACCGTCGATTTGCTCGACGCCTCGCTCGCACGCGGTGCGGACGTGCTCGGCTGGCTCGATCCGTGCGCCATCGACCGCGATCCCCGGGCGTCGCTCGATGCGATGTTCGCGCTGGCCGACAAGCACGGCTGTCCCGTCGATATCCATCTGCACGAACCGGGCGAGATGGGCGTGTTCTCGTTCGAGCTGATGCTCGAGCGTGTCGCGGCGCTCGGCATGCAGGGCAAAGTCGTGGTGTCGCACGCCTTCTGTCTGGGCGAACTCGATGCGGCGTGTGCCGATGCGCTGCTCGCGCGTCTTGCCGATGCCGGTGTGGCGCTGATCACGACCGCGCCGCCCTCGCGCGTCGTGCCGCCGCTCATGGCATGCCGCCGCGCGGGTGTGCCGCTCGCGGGCGGTAACGACGGCATTCGCGATACCTGGACGCCTTACGGCTCGCCCGACATGCTCGAGCGCGCGATGATGATCGGCCTGCGCTACAACCTGCGCCGCGACGACGAACTCGATATCGCGCTCGATTGCGTCACCCATCAGGGGGCGCGCGCGTGCCGGTTCGAGGACTACGGCCTGCATGTCGGTGCGCGTGCCGATCTCGTGCTCGTCGACGCCATCAATGCCGCGCAGGCCATCGTGACCCGAGCGCCGCGTCGCTGGGTGGTGGCCAATGGTCACGTGGTGGTGAGCGAAGGCGTGGCGGTATGACGCTTTGGCTGGCCATCGTCGCGGTCGGACTGACGCTGCGCCCGACGCTCACGTCGATCAGTCCGCTGCTCCCGCAGATCCGCGAGGCGACGGGAATGACCTATCCCGTGGCCGCGTTGCTCACGTCGCTGCCGGTGCTGGCGATGGGGGCGGGCGCGTTCGCGGCGAACGGACTGACGCGGCGTTTCGGCGAGCGTCGCGGCGTGCTGCTAGGACTGGCGGCGTTGGCGCTGGCGTGCGGCGTGCGGTGGGTGGCCGACGATACCTTCACGATGCTTGCGACGGCACTGGCTTCCGGTGTCGGCATCGCCATCGTTCAGGCATTGCTGCCCGGTGTGGTGAAGGCGAATTACAGCGCGGCGCGGATGACGTCGATGATGGGGCTCTATTCGGCGGCGCTCATGGGCGGTGGCGGGCTTGGCGCGGCGGCGAGCCCCTGGGTGGCGGCCGAGGCGGGTGACTGGCGTGTCGGACTGGGGATGTGGCTCGCGCTGGTCTGCGCGGCCGCGTTGGCGTGGTGGCGCGCGCCGCTGGCGCGATCCGCCCGGTCGATGGCGACGGACGCAGACGCTGCGTCGGTGAGTTCTCTTGGTGCGCTCAGTCCGGTGAGTGCGACCGACGCGGCGCCACCGGCGACGGCGCAGGCGCTGCGCGCCGCATGTTATGCCGCAACGGCGCGCATCGCCGCGAATGCGCCCTCGATGTTCGACCTGTTGCGCAAACCGCGTGCGTGGACGCTGGCCGTGTACTTCGGTCTCATCAACTGCACCTACACGACGATGGTCGCCTGGCTGCCGCCCTTTTATCAACAGCGCGGCATGAGTGCGACGCATAGCGGCGCGCTGCTCGCCGGGCTGACGGCGTGTCAGGTCGTCGCGGCGCTGATGTTGCCGTGGCTCGCGCGCCGTCACGTCGACCGGCGTCGCTGGCTCACGCTGGCGCTTGTCGCGACGTTGGGCGGCCTTGCGGGGCTCGTCGTCGCGCCGGACGCCGCGCCCTGGGGGTGGATCGGTGGCGTGGGCTTCGGTCTGGGCGGTGCCTTTTCGCTCGGGCTGGTGCTGGCGCTGGATCATCACGCGCATCCGCGTCATGCGGCGGTGCTGGCGGCGTTCATGCAGGGGGTGGGCTTTTGCATTGCGGCGCTCGCACCGTTCGCGACCGGGGCCGTGATGGCGGCGACGGGGAGTTTTCTGCCATCGTGGATCGGACTCATCCTACTCAACGTCGCGCTGATTGCCTTGACATGGCGCTTCGATCCCGAGGGGTATGCCGCGGCATCGGGCTTGTCGCGCGATGCACCGCACGCGCGGCATCGACGCGCGTGAGGCATGGCGGTGGTCGAGACGAACGGGCGCGAAGCGATAGAAAAAGCAACGCCCGTGAGCGCGAAATGCAAGCGATGCGTTGCGCACGCGAGACATGTGCAGACGACGCAAAATTCATGCGAGCGCATTCGCAATCCGCGCTAAGATGGCTCATCGTGTGATGTCGCAGCGGGGCGTCGTCGCGAGACCGTTGCCCCGGCTCAATCTGATCCCTCGGTCCTTCAGATCATTTCGGACTAGCGCCCTTCGGGCCCAGGTTGGCCGCGTGCTGCCGGATACCAGGGGAGAACGGATGCTCGGAAAGTCGCGCAGGGCCGTGGGACGATCGTTCGGGACGCTACGCGTCGCGCTCGGTGCCTACAGCGTCGGCGCGTCCCCGTTCACGACGCTTCCAGCGACACTTTCCGCCAGACTTCTCTCTCGCGTCTTCACGGCCCTTCCTGGCGCGCTTTTTACGACGCTTTTTACGACGCTCCTCACCGCGCTCCCCACCACGCTCCCCACCACGCTTCTCACTGCCCTGATTACGACCTTCCCGGCCCAGGTATCGGCTGCCGACCCGGCCGCGTCTGCCGCGTCCGCAACGGCTGCGCCCGCGCCTGCGTCCGGCACATCCTCTGCGGCATCCTCCGCGTCCATGGCGACAGGCTCGGACCAGCGCGTGCTGCGTAGCGACGGGGCGTACGCCAACCTCCACGTCTTCCGCCCTCCCGGCGCCTGCAACGGGGTCGCCGTGCTCAGTCCCGGCGCGGGCGACGACCGCGATGCCCTGTCGTGGCTCGGCCGTGCGCTCTCGAAGTACGGCTGGCTCACCGTGACGATGGCGCACAAGGAAAGCGGGCGCGACTCGTTGCGGGACCGGGTGCGCAATGGCGGTTTGCGCGACGGTTTGCTCGCACTCACTACGGACCCCGAAGCGTACGACGACCGCCTGGAAGATACCGGCGCCGCCTTGCATTGGGCGCGCGGCCAGTGCCGCTCGGGGCCGGCGGTCTTCGCGGGGCATTCGATGGGCGCCGTGACGGTGATGATCGAAGCGGGCGCGAAGAATACGCTGGGGCTCGATAGCGACGACCGCTTCGACGGGTACATCGCGCTCTCGCCTCAGGGCAAGGGACCGATCTTCCCGGCGGGCGCATGGCATGACATCCGCAAGCCCGTGTTGCTCGTGACCGGGACTCGCGACGAGCCGCTCGAAGGCAAATGGCAGACGCGCACCGAGCCCTTCGCCGACATGTCGCCGGGGTGCCATTGGCTGGCAGTCGTCGATGGCGCGACGCACTTCAACTTCGCCGGCTTCGGTTACGGACACGGCGATATCGAAGCGAAGGTGCTGCCGTTGATCCAACGCTTTCTCGACAATCTACGCGGCCATCGATGCAGCGTGCCGTCGCCGACGGCCGGCGTGAAGTTCGAGACCAAATAGGGCAGACCATGGCCGAACAGGACCTTACGCGCGGCCCGATCGGCAAGACCCTGTTCTGGTTCTCGCTGCCGGTGCTGGGCAGCAACGTGCTCCAGTCGCTCAATGCGTCGATCAACGCCATGTGGATCGGCCATTACCTTGGTGAGTCGGCGCTGACGGCGGCGTCCAACGCCAATATCCTGCTGTTCTTCCTGCTCGGTGTCGTCTTCGGCATCAGCATGGCCAACACCATCCTCATCGGTCAGTCCATCGGCGCGCGCAACCCTGTGCTCACGAAGCGCATCGTCGGCACGAGTGCGACGTTCTTCGTGCTGATGTCGGTCGCCGTGTCCGCACTCGGTTACGGCTTCACACCCGAATTGCTGGCGGCGCTCGGTACGCCGAATGACGCGCGCGAGTTCGCCGTCGCCTATCTGCGCATCATCTTCGTGGCACTGCCGGTGATGTACTTCTACAACTTCGTGATGATGGCGCTGCGAGGCGCGGGCGACGCCCGTACGCCGTTTCGCTTCATGCTCTTGTCGGCGGGGCTGGACATCGCGCTCAATCCCTTGCTTATCTTCGGCTGGGGGCCGATCCCGCCGTTCGGCATTGCGGGGTCGGCGGGCGCGACGCTCATTGCGCAGACGCTCAGTCTTGCCGCGCTGATGTACACCTTGTACCGGCGCCGTGATCCGCTGTGGCTCACGCGCGAGGACTGGCAGTACCTGCGCATCGATATGGGATTGCTGCGGCTGATCGTGGTCAAGGGGCTGCCGATGGGGTTGCAGATGGTGGTGATTTCGTCGTCCGCCATGGTCATGATGGGCTTCGTCAACGGTTACGGATCGCAGACCACGGCCGCTTACGGCGTGGCGTCGCAATTGTGGACCTATGTGCAGATGCCTGCGCTCGCCATCGGGGCGGGCGTGTCGTCCATGACGGCACAGAACGTCGGCGCCGGGTTATGGGAGCGCGTGACGAAGATCGGGCGTGTGGGCGTGGGGCTCAACGTCGTCATGACCGGTGCGCTCGTCGTCGCCATTGTGCTGTTCAACAGGCAGTTCATGAACGCCTTCCTGCCGGGGGACGGTTACGCCATCTCCGTGGCCCAGCACATCAACGCGATCGTGGCGTGGTCCTTCGTGCTGTTCGGTGTGACCATCGTGCTCTTCGGTGTGGTGCGGGCGACAGGGGCGGTCACGGCGCCGCTCGTCATCCTGTTCGTCTCGCAGTGGGTGATTCGCTTGCCGTTCGCATGGCAGATGCAGAAGACGTGGGGAGCGGAGGCGATCTGGTGGAGCTTCCCGCTGGGGTTCGCCGTCTCGCTCGTCATGGCGCTGGCGTATTACAAGTGGGGGCATTGGCGCGGGGTTCGGATGCTGCCGAAGACGCCGTCCGCCGTCGCCCTCACCGAAGACGCGGCAAGCGCGGCGGCAGGTCCTGCGCCGGTACCGGTCGTGGCGTCACCGCCCGCGGCCGCCTCTGCCGATCAGCCACCGCGCGACCCGCGTTCCTGACATCGCGGGCGCCGGTTCACTGCGCGTTCGCGATCCATGGCGACGCCGCTTCCACCAGCGCCTCACGCAACCATGTCAGCAGGGCCTCCTTCGCCGGATTCGCGGCGAACGGTTCGCGCGAGAGCGCGACGTAGCCCGAGCCGTCGCGGATGAATCCATAGGGGGCGACGAGGCGTCCTGCGCTCAGTTCGTCGCTCACCATGTAGACCGATCCGATGGCCGCACCGAGTCCGGCACCGGCCGCTTGCAAGCTCAGATAGAAGTGTTCGAACGGCGGCGTGTTGGTATGCGTCCCGAGGCAGGGAAGCCCCGGCGTCGCTTCGTGCCGGGACGCGTTCATTGCCCGCAGCCAGTCCTGCCAGGCGCTCGGGCGAGTGCGTGTGCCGAGCGCATTCACCTCATGGCTGGCGAACGCGGCGGGGAGTCCGACGGGGCCGATCCATTCATCTGCGAGCGGTTCGGCCGCGAGGGTGTGTCCCCAGAAGAAGTCGTTGCGACGGATGGCGACGTCAACCTTGGCGCTGTCGAAGTCGAGCGGCCCGCCGGCGGAGTGCAGATGCAGGGCGATATCGGGGTGCGCTTGGGCAAAAGCGCCGAGACGCGGGATGAGCCAGCGCATGGCGAGCGTGGGCTCGCAGGAGACGACGAGCGTTCGGGAGGCGGCGCCCGGGTGGAGGCTGGCGACGGTTGATGCGAGCTGCTCGAACATTTGCCGGGTGGTGGCGTGAAGGCGAGTGCCGGCGGGGGTGAGGAAGACGGCGCGGTTACGGCGTTCGAAGAGAGGGAGGCCGAGGGCGAGTTCGAGGGAACGGATTTGCCGGCTGACGGCGCCGTGAGTGACGAACAGCCGCTCGGCGGCGCGGGCGAAGCTGAGTTCGCTGGCGGCGACGTCGAAGACCTGGAGGGCGTTCAGGGGGAGAGGGCGCTTCATGCGTGAGAAATTATCACGGATGGCGAGGCAAAAACATCGTTTTCGGGTGAAAAAAGACTCGGCAAAATGCCTTCGAAATGTCAGGGCGAAAAGATTGAAAGATTGAAAGATCGAAAGATCGAAAGTCGAACGCCGAAGGGGATAGGCGGCGGGTTGGAGAGGTCCCGGTGCCGAATTAATGAGTGAGAAAATATCATGCAAGAGTTGTTGGCGGTCATGACGATCACGGTACTGGCGGTCGTCAGCCCGGGGGCGGATTTTGCGATGGTCACGCGTGAGAGCTGGCGTCACGGCAGGCGCGCGGGGCTATGGGCGGCGTTGGGGATCGCGGCGGGCGTGCAGGTCCATGTGGCGTACACGTTGGTCGGGGTGGGCTTGCTGATCGCACAGGTGCCTTGGTTGTTCACCGCCATCAAGTGGATCGGGGCGGCATACCTGATCTACATCGGATGGCGGACCCTGCAGGACCGCTCGCCCGTGGTGGACGTGAGCGAGGAGTTACCATCCTCAACGTGCGTTGAATCGAACGATGCCGGTGGCGCCCGCTGGCGCGACGCCATGCAAGCCTTCCGTACCGGCTTTTTCACCAACGCGTTGAACCCGAAGTGCACCCTGTTCGTGGTGAGCACCTTCACGCAGGTCGTACACCCGGGCACGGGCTGGGCGTTGGGGCTGGCTTATGGAGCGTTCATGTCCTTCGCTCACTGGGTCTGGTTCAGCCTTGTGGCGCTGGGCTTTTCGGCGGGATGGATGCGTGCGGCAATGGTCCGGCGGCAGCGACTCGTTCGCCGGACCATCGGTGGCGCACTGATGACGCTGGGCGGATTACTGGCGATGGCGAACCGTTAATGAGTCGAAACGCCGACGGTGGGTCCGCGATTTGGGGATGGACGAAACGAACGTATGGCGACTTCTGCGAAGTTTTTCCGTGAATGACGGGAAAATGGCGAAAGAATGCCGAGGAAGTGGCGGAAAAGCGGTCGAAAAGTGGTGAAGTGGCGGTGGCGTAGTGCTGAGCGGCGGAGCAGAAAGGCAAGGAAATCCTTTCATTCGTTGCGCTGGTCACAAATAGTCACAAATTTATGACGCGCCGCAAGCACCGTCACAGCAGACGATAGGGGTAATGTGAGTACCCGCTTCGAAGGTTTTGCCGATGCATCTTTAGTCAATCGGTAAATGAACGGGTAAAATTGCGCGTTCGGCGCACGCTGGCTACGGTCGGCACGCGCGTTACATGCCCTTCCCATTGCCGATGGAATTCCTGCTTAACGCGGTTCCCCGCATGATTTCCCACCGTGCCCTGCGCCTGGCGCTCGCCAGTGCGCTCAGCGTCTGCGCGCTCGTCTCGGGCGCGGCGCATGCCTTTTCGTTCGACGACGTCGCCAAGCAAGCCCGCACGCTCGCGAACAGCCGCTACAAACCCAAGGATCCGAATCTTCCCAAGGAGCTTCAGAACCTCACGTACGACCGCTATCGCAATATCCGCTTCAAGCCTGAAAAGGCGTTGTGGCGTGCGCAGAAGCTGCCGTTCGAGCTGATGTTCTTCCACGAAGGTTCGTATTACGACCGTCCCGTCAAAATCAATGAACTGACGGGCAACAGCGTGCGCGAAATCCGCTACAGCCCGGACATGTTCGACTTCGGCGCGCTCAAGATCGACCCGAAACAACTGCGTGGCCTGGGCTTCGCAGGGTTCCGCATCCATTTCCCGGTCAACACTCCCAAATACAAAGACGAAGTCATGGTCTTTCTCGGCGCGAGCTATTTCCGCGCGCTGGGGAAAAATCAAACCTACGGCCTGTCCGCCCGTGGCCTCGCGCTCGATACCGCGCTGAACTCCGGCGAAGAGTTTCCGCGCTTCACCGAGTTCTGGATTCAGCGTCCGGCGCCCGGCGCCAAAGAACTGATCATCTACGCGTTGCTCGATTCGCCGCGCGCCACCGGCGCGTATCGCTTTACGCTGCGCCCGGGCGCGGACACCACCGTCGACGTCAAGTCCGAATTGTTCCTGCGCGAGAACGTGACCAAGCTGGGCATCGCCCCGCTCACGAGCATGTTCTTCTTCGGCGAAAACCAGCAGGCGCCCGTGCCCGACTATCGCCCCGAAGTACACGATTCCGATGGCCTGTCGATTCAGTCCGGCACCGGCGAATGGATCTGGCGTCCGCTCGTCAATCCCAAGCGGCTGCTGGTGTCGTCCTTCGCGCTGTCCAACCCCGCGGGTTTCGGGCTGATGCAACGCGACCGGGACTTCAATAACTACCAGGACCTTGAGGACCATTATGAGTCACGTCCGAGCGCCTGGGTGGAACCCAAGGGCAAATGGGGACAAGGCCGCGTAGAGTTGGTGCAAATTCCCACGCCGGACGAAACCAACGACAACATCGTAGCCTATTGGGTCCCCGATGCGCCGCCGAAGCTGAAGCAGCCTTATGCGCTCGAGTATCGGCTGACGTGGCAAAAAGATAATGAAAAACGCCCGCCTTTGGCGTGGGTGACGCAAAGCCGCCGAGGTCACGGCTACCGGGGAAAACCAGACGACAGTCTGCTGTTCGCACTCGATTTCGAGGGCCCGTCGCTCAAGAAATTACCGGACGACGCCAAGGTCGAGGGCAATGTGTCCATCGACGGCAACGGCAAGATTCTTGAAGTGCAGACGCAGCGCAATGACGTCACGGGAGGCTATCGCGTCATGCTCCGCATGCGCCGCCTCGATTCCGAGAAACCCGTCGAAATGCGCGCTTACCTGCGCAACGGCAGTAACACCCTATCCGAAACGTGGAGCTACCTGTTACCCCCCGAGTGAGCGAGCGCTCCGATATTCCGGTCGATGAGCTTTATGTCGACCGGCTGCCCCTGCCCGCCGAGAAACGTCGCGCCCTGCTTGCACAAGCGAAGCGCGACGGTGGCGATTCGCTCGACATCCTGACCCGCCTGCAGCGCTTGCTCGCCGCACGCGGTGCCGGTGTCGCCGGCGAGGGGACGCCGTGCGCGAACGAAGCGTCTGCCGCCGTGGCCGACGGCACGGCCGCCACTGACGCCTCCGACGCCACCGACACCAGGATGCAGGCAGACCGGCAACCCGATGCGACTGTGACCGCCCCTTTGGTGGCCACGGCGACATGGCACGCCCATGACCTCGCGGAGATCGAGTCCGACAGCGATGCCGTACTCGCGTCGCAGCCCGTACGTCTCTCGTTGACCGAGGGCGGCTCATTGGCCGCTGCGGCCGGACTGAACGAAGTGCGCGGCGTGCAGACGTTGCGCGTGGCGCCGCCGGTGCGGCGCACGTCGCTTATCCCGCGTGCGTGGTCGCTCAATCCGCTCGCGCGCTTGTGGCGCAAGATCACCGGGCGCGCGGACCCCGATCCGCTCGTGCGCGACGCCCCCGATCCGAAAGGGAAATGGTCGCAGGCGGGCCGCCGCCGCCGCTGGATGCTGCTCGCGCTGATGATCGCGCAGACGGCGCTTGCCACGCACTTCATGGCGTCGGTGTTGCCGTATCACGGCGCCGACCCGCTGGAATTCTCCGTGCTCGTGCTGTTCGTTCTGCTGTTCGGCTGGGTGTCCGCCGGATTCTGGACGGCCATCTTCGGCTTCTTCGTCCTGCTCGTTGGCGGCGAGCGCCACATGATCTCGAAAATGGCGGCGGGCGACGCGCCCATCGCACCGCAAGCGCGCACCGCCATCGTGATGCCGATCTGTAACGAAGATGTCGGCCGTGTGTTCGCCGGTTTGCGGGCGACGTACGAGTCGCTCGCGAAGACGGACTCGCTCGAGCGGTTCGACTTCTTCATCCTGTCCGACTCGAATGAGGCGGACAACTGTACCGCCGAGGTCGATGCCTGGCAGGCGTTGTGCCGCGAGGTCGACGGGTTTGGTCGCATCTTCTATCGCCGGCGCCAGCGCCGTGTGAAGCGCAAGAGCGGCAACCTCGACGACTTCTGCCGTCGATGGGGCAGCGACTACCGGTACATGATCGTGCTCGACGCGGATAGCGTCATGAGCGGCGAATGTCTGACGAAGCTGGTGCGCATGATGGAAGCGCATCCGAGCGCCGGGCTGATTCAGACCGCGCCGCTCGCGGCGGGGCGGGAGACGTTCTACGCCCGCTTGCAGCAGTTCGCGGGACGCGTGTACGGTCCGCTGTTCACCGCCGGCCTGCACTACTGGCAACTCGGTGAGTCGCATTACTGGGGCCACAACGCCATCATTCGTCTGAAGCCCTTCATGGAGCACTGCGCACTCGCGCCGCTGCCGGGCAAGGGGGCGATGTCGGGTGCGATTCTGTCGCACGACTTCGTGGAGGCGGCGCTCATGCGGCGTGCGGGCTGGGGTGTGTGGATCGCCTACGATCTGCCCGGTAGTTACGAAGAAATGCCGCCGAACCTGCTCGACGAACTCAAGCGCGACCGACGCTGGTGTCAGGGCAACCTGATGAACTTCCGTCTGTTCCTCGCCGAGGGCATGCACCCGGTGCATCGCGCCGTGTTCGTGACCGGTGCGATGGCCTACGTGTCGGCGCCGCTGTGGTTCATCTTCCTGATTCTTTCGACGTGTCTGCTCGCCAAGCATACGCTGGTCGTGCCCGAGTACTTTACGGCGCCGCGCCAGTTGTTCCCGGTCTGGCCGGAATGGCATCCGGAGCGCGCGCTGGCCCTGTTCTCCGCGACGGCGACGCTGCTCTTCCTGCCGAAGATTCTGGCGGTGCTGCTGATCTGGGTGAAGGGCGCGAAGCGATTCGGCGGCTGGTTCGCCGTGACGGTGAGCATGTTCATCGAGATGGTGTTCTCGGCTGTGCTGGCGCCGGTGCGCATGCTGTTTCACACGCAGTTCGTGCTGGCGGCGCTCACGGGAATCGCGATCCAATGGAAGTCGCCACCGCGCGAGGACGCGGAAACGCACTGGGGTGAAGCCATTCGCCGTCACGGTCTGCAAACGCTGATCGGCATGGGGTGGGGCGGTATCGTCTACTGGCTCAACCCGGACTTTATCTGGTGGTTGATGCCCATCGTCGGCTCGATGATGATCTCGATCCCGGTGTCGGTCTTCTCGAGCCGGGTCTCGCTCGGTCGCGGCCTCAAGCGCGCCCGCCTGTTCCTGATTCCGGAGGAGTCGTGGCCGCCGAAGGAACTGCGCATGACGGAGAAGTACACGGCGGAGACCGGCAAGCACGTCAATTTCGTCGACGCGGTGGTGGACCCGATGGCCAACGCGCTCGTGGCGTCGAGTGTGAAGCCGACGCTCGACGACGTGAAGCGCGATACGCTGCGCGCCGGCCGTGTCGAGACGGCGTTGCTCAGAGGCCCGACCAAACTGACCAACACGCAGAAGTGGGAACTGCTCAACGATCCACGCGCGCTTGCAGCACTCCACCTGCTCGTGTGGACCGATCCGCGCGCCCACCCGGAATGGTGCGAGGCGCGCGCCAACGGACTGTCGCAGGCATTCCTCGCGTCGGCCTGAGCCGGCGTTCCGTGTTCGATCCGCGCCCGATAACGAAAACGGCAAGGCGTCGCCTTGCCGTTTTCCTTTTCGCGGACCACGCGTCTTTTGCCGTCCGGGCGCCGCCGTGGACGCCCGGCCCGGCGCCCGCCCGTCAGCGTGGCGGCAGGAAGTCGCTCGGATTGAACGGCGTGCCTTTCTGACGCACTTCGAAATGCAGCTTCACAACACCGTGTGAATCGGTGTCGCCCATCCTGGCGATCGTCTGCCCCTTCGCGACGCTCGCGCCTTCCTTGACGAGCAGCTCGCTGTTGTGGGCATAGGCGGTGAGATAGCCGTTTTCGTGCTGCACCATGACGAGGTTGCCGTAGCCGCGCAGGCCATTTCCGGCATAAACCACTTTCCCGGCGGCGGCCGCGTAAATCGGATCGCCGACCTTGCCGCCGATATCGATCCCCTTATTGCTGCTGCCGTTGAAATTGGCCAGCACCTTGCCGGTGGCGGGCCACGTCATCGGGATCTTGTTGGTGGCCGTGCGCGGGGCAGCGGGCGCCGGCGCGGGTCTCGGCGCCGGTTTTGCCTGCGCGCGCGGCCGTGCGGCTGCCGACGGCGTGCTGCCGCCCGAAGCGGCCGACGGTGCGGGCGCGGGGGACGCCCCGGCCGGCGGCACCACGCGCAGCACTTGGCCTACCTCGATCTTGTCGGCGTCGGCCAGATTGTTCCAGTTCACGAGATTCGCAGTGCTGGTGTTGTTGGCGCGCGCAATGCCATACAACGTGTCGCCGGACTGAACGCGATAGCTGCCGGCAGGTACCGGGCCATACGTGGGTGAGCCCGCACAGGCGGCCAGTGTGGCGCAGACGGCCAGACTGATCAGATGGGCGCGGCAACGCGCGATCCAGTGGGACTGACCGGGCGTGCGAACTTCGGTTTGCGATCGCGACAACCGTAGCGATCGGGAAAGACGATTAGGCTCCATCCGTGGGCAGGTAAAAAAATCGGCAGGGCGAGGCCCGCTGGTGCTCGGAAATCGCGGCGAACCGGACACTCGGCCGGTCTGTGCGTCGAATAGGGGAAAAACGTCAGGAAACGGTTTCAGACAGCACAAAACTCGGGTCGGGCGCGCAATGACGGCATGGGCGCGGGACAAAACGCCATTGTACGGGCACCGACAGGCCGTCGGACACCCGAAGAGTGCCCAAATTCCCCGCTATTTGCGGAATTTGTTACTTATTTTGCGGTATTTCCCCTGTTGACAAGCGTCGGCGCGACACGTATAAAACCAACTGCAGATTGTCAAGCCGCGAAGTTGTTGTCAGACGTAGTTTTCCTGCTTCTCGCTGGTTTCTAGTCCTTCATTTTCCCTTGATTGTCAGCGCTTCACGAGGTCATTCCGACCTCAAGCTATTGTTTTATTAGGAAAAAACATGGAAACCGGTACTGTTAAGTGGTTCAACGACGCAAAGGGCTTCGGCTTCATTACCCCGGACGCCGGCGGTGAAGACCTCTTCGCTCACTTCTCGGAAGTGAAGGTCGACGGCTTCAAGTCGCTGCAAGAGAACCAAAAGGTCTCGTTCGAAGTCAAGGTTGGCCCGAAGGGCAAGCAAGCTGCGAACATCAAGCCGCTGTAAGGGCTGACCGCTTCTCGCGATGTTGCACTCGCCTTCTGGCGAGGTAATATCCCGCGATCGACAGGCTCGATGACGAAAGTCATCGGGCCTGTTTGTTTTTTGTCCGTCGTATTGTCCCTCTTGGGCGACGGGCAAGCGCCGCGAGGCGCGTTCTCAGAACGTGCAGAATCGCATCGGACGTTCACGCGGACGATGCCACCGTCACGGTTCGACGCTACAATGCCTGATCGAATCCGTGTAAGCATTTTTCCGAGGCACTCATGAGCCTGCAAACCTGGTGGCTGTTCATCGTCACCACTTTTTTCGTCTCGGCGACGCCAGGCCCTAACATGTTGCTCGTCATGACGCATGGCGCGCGCCACGGGCTGCGTCCGGCGCTCGGGACGATGGCCGGTTGCATGACGGCGCTCATCGCGATGATGTCGATTTCGGCGGCCGGTCTGGGCGCACTGCTCAAGGCGTGGCCGATGCTCTTCGATACGCTGCGCTACATCGGCGCCGCGTATCTCGTCTATCTCGGTTACAAGAGCTGGCGCTCGCCGGTGAACCCGCAGGAGGAGGCCGCCAAGCTCGGCTCGCCCGAGCCGGTCGTCGATGCGAGCTTCGGAAAGCGCTTCAAGGGCGGTTTTCTGGTTGCCGCAAGCAACCCCAAGGCGATTCTGTTTGCCGCCGCCTTTCTGCCGCAATTCATCGATCCGACGGCCGCCAAGCTGCCGCAGTTCGCGATTCTGCTTTGCACGTTCGCCGTCATCGAGATGGGTTGGTACATGGTCTACGCGGCCGGTGGCATGCGCATCTCGCCTTATTTGCGTGAGGCCCGTGTGCTCAAGGCGTTCAATCGCATCAGCGGCGGCGCGTTCATGGGCTTCGGCGCGTTGATGGCGGCAGTTCATCGCTGATCCGGCGACGGGAGTCGGCAGACAGCGTAGCCAAGCAGGAAAGAGGTGGAAGGTGGAGCAGGGCGTTGGAAAGGCCCGGGTGTGGCGCGCGGCACGGGGAGCAGGAGGCTGGCGCGCCGGCGCACTCAATATTTCCGGTCGGCGACCGTTAACGTTCATGACCCGATACGCGATGCCGGCGCCGTTTGGTGTCGGGATGGCCCGGGCATTGCGCGGCGCAACGGCTTTATTACGTACGGATCGCGTGGTTGCGCGTGACCGTCACGGGGACAAATAGAAGATCAGGTATGGAAACGACAGAACCGCAGGTGACACCGGCGCCCACGGAAGAAGAGTCTCAACTGCATGACTCGTATCGCATCAGCAATCCGCTCGAGATTGGCGGCGTGCTGCGTCATCTGGCGACCCGCGGCGATTTCATGACGGTGTACTTCGCGAACGGTCAGCGTCAGCTCGTCACGCGTTTGCTCAAGGTCGAGCCGCAAGCCCGCGGCTTCTACTTCGATTGGGGCGGCATCGAGACGGAGAACCGCGCACTGCTTGCGAACAAGCGCGCACTGTTCGTCGGTGTGCCCGAAGGCATTCAGGTGCATTTCCCCATCGGCGACGTGGAAGAGCGCGAGTACGAAGGCTATCCGGCTTTCTATTCGTCGTATCCGGAGACGCTCGTGCGCTTGCAGCGCCGCGACTATTTCCGCGTGAAGACGCCGATCCTCGACCCGTATCAGTGCACGGTCAAATTCCCCGACGACACGCCGATGCGTCTGGCTGTGTTCGATCTGTCGCTGGGCGGCGTCGGTCTGCGTACGAAGGCCGAGGCGGCTGCCGAGATTCCGAAGGGCTCGATGCTCATGCACGTCGAAATCGAACTGCGCGACTACGGGACCGTGCAGGTCGATCTGGAAGTCTGCGCGGTGCGCGCCGTGCCGCTCGCCAAAGACATCGAGTATCACATCGGGTGCCGCTTCATTGCGCTTTCACGCACCGCAGAGTCGCGTCTGCAAAAGCTCATTACCCAACTCGAACTCAATCGCAAGGCGTTCGCGCGCGGATAGGCCTGTCGGGGAAATCTACCTTTCGAAAGCACAAAGGGCGGCCATTCGGTCGCCCTTTTGCATTCGCCGCAGGGCTTGCCCGGCGGTGCGCCGCGCGCCGGGCCTCACCTCAACCCGGCGCCTGAATTCGCAGCGCGGGAATCGCGTGCAGTAGCCGCAGCAAATCGGCCTGGCGGCGGCAACCCGTCTTGTCGAAGACGTGACGCAACTGTGTGCGCGCCGTGTTGATGGCGATGTTCGCGTCCTGCGCGTATTGGGTCAACTCGCGCCCCTCGGCCAGCGCCTGCGCGAGACGCGCTTGCGCCGGCGACAGCCCGAAGAGCACCTTGAGCGTATAAGGGCCGAGCGTCATGCGACGGTCAAGCTCGCCGATCGTCAGCATGGCCATCGGCCGCTGCCACGGCGCCGAGCACACGTGCGATTCGCGCAGCGGCAGCACCGTGATGACCCAATGGTGCTGATGGTCCCCGTGGAGCCGGTGACTGCCTGCCACGGGCATCGCGGCGGTTGCGTTGGCGATCAGGCGCTGCAATGCCTGATCGTCGCCGGGCAGCAGCGCCGAGAATTTCCCCGCGCGAATACCGACGTTTCGCGTCGTGCCGAGGATCTGGTGCGCCGCGATGTTCAGATAGTGCGCATGGCTCGTGTCGTCCGTGATGACGATGGCCATCTCGAGATGATCGAGCGCTGCCATGCCCATCGCCGCCTGCGCTTGCAAATGACGCGTGCCCGCGCGCAGACGCGCCGCTCGCGCAATGTGCTTCGTCAGGATTTCCAGCTCGGGCGCGTCGTCGGCATCTTCGAACGGCACGTGATCCGGGCCGCGCAGGATAGCGAGCAATTCGCTGGCGCCGTCCGCGCCATCGAGATGCAGGCCGTACGTATAGCGCACGCCGTTGGGAATGAGGAAGTCGTTGAACAGCTCGCTGTGGGCGACGTAGCGATCGCTCAGATGGTGGTGACACCGCATGGCATGACCGACCGGTTGGCGCAGCATGAGCGCCACGCGTGGATCGGTCGGCGCGAGCTTTTCGACGAACTCGCGGATCAGATCGGGGGAGGCGTCGAGCGAGTGCGAGTCGCGTGTGGCGCAATGGCGTGCCCGGTCCCACGTGACCGAATGGAAACCCATCCCCCCGGCCCACCGGTTGAAATCACGCAGCGCCCGATCCCAGCATGCCTCATCGAGTACGCCGTCGTAGCAGGTGCCGATCAGCGCGTCGAGAGCGCGCTTCCCCGTGTCGTCCACCATCGCCTCCCCTGGCTCTGTTTCGACGAACTGCTGTTGCCCTGCCCCGCCATGCGTTGCGTGACCTTCGCTTCGGTTGGCCTTCAGCGTCCAACCGACAACCTCTGACGGGCGCTGTCACACATAGTGGACATTCTGGCAAGCCGCATCACGGGCATCAACCGGGGTCAATCCTCGCGTTGCGGCACCGCCACAGGGTGGGCGACAGGCGGCTGGCCGCGGGCTTCGCGCACGCCATCGGGGTAAATACGCACGAGCACGATGCGCGGGCCCTGCATCTTCTTGACGACGACCGAGAAGCCGTCGAAATCGACCTTCTGACCTTCGCGCGGCAGATAGCCGAGCGCGTTCATGATGAGGCCGCCCACGGATTCCGCGTGCTCGCTCGGAATGTCCAGGCCCAGCGCACGCTCCAGCGTCAGGATGGGCAGGCTGCCGCGTCCGATGAGCGTGCCGTCTTCCATACGGGTCCAGTCGTCTTCCGTCTGCCGGAATTCGTCCCGGATCTTGCCGACCAGCGCGGAGAGCAGGTTGTCCAGCGTGAGGAAGCCGATGGGCTTCTGATCCGGCCATCCCACGATGGCAAAGTGCGGCGCGCCCCGGCGGAAGCGGCTGAAAAGCTCGCGCGCCGGCATGTCGGGCTTCACGCGCTCGACCGGGCGCGCCATGCTGCCGAGGTCCTCGATGGACTGACCATGGTGTTCGGCAAGGAACAGATCCTTCAGGTGGACCACGCCGAGCACCGTTTCGCCGTCGTTGTCGAAGAACGGATAGCGGCTGTAGCGGTGGCGATAGGCCATGTCCATGTTCTGGCGGAACGTGGCGTTACGGCGGAAGGCGGCCACTTCGCTCATCGGACGCATCAGGTCCGACACCGTCAGATCGCTGAAGTCGATGGCGTAAGCCACCACGTTCCAGTCGTCGCGCGAGAGTTTTTCGCTCGATGCGCCACGGCGCACGATCAGCTTGATTTCATCGGCCGAGTAATGGGCGTCGGTGCCGTGCGACGGATCGAGGCCTGTCCAGCGCAGCAGCCGGTTGGCGCTGTGGTTGAGGATCCAGATGGCCGGATACATCAGCCAGTAAAAGCCGTAGAGCGGCGCCGCCGTCCACACGGAAACGGCCTCGGGCATGCGCAGTGCCATCGACTTGGGCGCGAGTTCGCCCACGACGATGTGCAGATAAGAAATCGTGAAAAACGCGATGAAGAAGGCCAGCGCGTGGATGAGTTCCGGGGAGCTCACGCCCACGAGTTCGAACAGCGGTGTGAGAATGCGTGCGAACGCCGGTTCACCGATCCAGCCAAGGCCGAGCGAGGCGAGGGTAATGCCCAGCTGGCATGCGGAAAGGTAGGTATCGAGTTGGCCGTGAACCTTGGCCAGGATACGGCCGCGCCAACCCCGTTGGCGGGCAATTACATGAACGCGCGTCTGGCGCAGTTTGACGAGGCCGAATTCCGCCGCCACGAAGAAGCCGTTGAGCAACACCAGCAGGATCGCAGCGACGATCAGTAAGAAGTTTTCCAAAATAGTAGGAATGGAACGACAGGCCCAACAGTATAAGTGACAATTGCCGTCGCCAATAAATAACCGTGGCGTTACGGTGTTTTGTCGACCGTTTGCAGGCGATTCATGGGGCTTTCGCCGCGGATGCAGGCAGATTTCGGTCGGGGCGGTTCGGCGCCAGCCAGCCCGGCATGGCGAAGGCCTCGACGAGGAAGTCGATCATCGCGCGAACCTTGGCGCTCAGGTACTTGCGGGATGGATAGACGACGTAGATGCCGCGCTCGCCCTGCGTGTACTCGGACAGGAATTCGACGAGACGACCGTCGCGCAGGGCGTCCTGCACGAGAAATGCCGGTTGCAGGATGATTCCGCTGCCCGCCATGGCGGCGGCCACGCAGGTGTCGCCGTTGTCGGCGATCAACCGGGCATGCGTCTGAACGGAAACGGGGCCGTCCGGGCCATCGAAATGCCATTCGCGGCGATGCAGGAAATAGCTGTAACCGACGGTCTCGTGGCGCGTGAGTTCGCTGGGATGCCTGGGCGTGCCGTGCTGCGCCAGATAACCGGGAGACGCGCACAGGACCAGACGGGTCACCGCCAACCGCCGGTGCACGAGCGACGAATCGGGCAGCCGCGAGATGCGAATGGCCAGGTCGTAACCTTCATCGACGATGTCGACGAGCCGGTCGCTCAGGGTGATGTCGAGGCTGACATGCGGAAACTGGGCGAGAAACGTCGGCCAGAGCGGCGCCAGATGCAGCACGCCGAAGGTATGCGGCGCGTTGATTCGCAGCGGTCCGGCGGGCTCGCCGTCCTGCTCGCCCGCCATCGCGTCGGCTTCGTCGAGCTCCGCGAGGATCTGGCGGCAGCGCTCCACGTAACGCTGGCCTGGTTCGGTGAGCGATAGACGACGTGTGGTGCGCTGAAGCAGTCGCGTTCCCAGACGCGCTTCGAGGTCGGCAACATACCGCGAGACGGCCGTCTTCGAGATGCCCAACGACTCGGCGGCTTTGACGAAGCTGCCCGATTCGACCACGGCGATGAAGCACTCGATCTCGCGAAGTTTATTCATGCCGGGGCAATGCTCCTCAGAATCCTGTGGTGAGATGAAGGGGCGGCGCGCGGCACGTGGTCGTTGCCGACACCGATGCCCCTATTGTGCCAGCGCGCTCGCGTGAGCGAACGCTGCCGGCGCGTCACCTCCGCCAGTCATCTGAGATCACGGCGCGACATCGGCGAGCGACGGTGCTGCGCTGCCGAACGCGAAGGCGTCCATACGCAGCGCACCGTAAGTCGAGCCGGTGTCGAAATGCGTCTGGCTGAGCGCGTTGTCGGCGGCGCCCATTGCGACGTAGATCGGCAGCAGATGCTCGTCGCTCGGATGCGCGCGCTCGGCATGTGGTGCACGGGCGCGGTAGTCGAACAGGGCGTCGAGGTCCATCGTTGCCAGATGCGCCGTGAACCAGGCGACGAACTCGGCCAGATAAGGCGCTTCGGCGCGGTCTTCCGACGGCGCGCGAAACACTTCGTGCAGATTGTGCGTGAAGCTGCCCGACGCCACGATCAGCACGCCCTCGCTGGCGAGCGGCGCAAGCATTTGCCCGAGCCGGTACTGGTAATCGGGGCGCATATGCCGCTGGAGCGACAACTGAGTGACCGGGATATCGGCGTCCGGATACAGATAGCGCAGCGGCACCCACGCGCCGTGATCGAGTCCCCACTGATCGTCGGTGACGGCGGGCAGTCCGGCGTCGCGCAGGCGCTGCACGGTGCGCTCGGCCAGCGCGGGGGCGCCCGGCGCGGGGTACGTCAGCGTATAGAGTTCGCGCGGGAAACCGCCGAAATCGTGAATGGTGCGCTGCTGCGCGAGGCTGCCCACGCGCGGCGTCGGCGTCGACCAATGCGGGGAAATCACGAGGATCTCCTTGGGACGCGGCACCGCACGCCCCAGCGCCGTCAGCAAGGGGCCGGTGCGGCCCGGATCGACCGCAAGCAGCGGCGAGCCGTGGGAGACGAAGAGGGTCGGAAGGGCAGACATGGCATTCACTCCTGCGAAAAAACACGAATCAACATCACGACGGGATATCGTGAAACGACCGTCGACGTGATCGACGACGCCCCGGACATCCCGGACACCCCTTCCGTCCAGTTACCGCAGGGCACTACGGTGACGGGGCCGATGGTGTCGCGGGCGGCGAGGCAGATCACTCGACACGAGCGCGACGCATCGCAAAGGCGCCGTCGCCGAGCAGTGCAACGCTGAGCAGGCCCACGAGCCAGAACGCCGGGAATTCCCAGCCGCCGCCCTTGTTGGTGAACAGCCAGCCATTTTGGCCATGCACCGAGACGATGGTGCCGAGCATCAACGCAGCAAGCGGCAGGGCGGCCCAGCGGGCGTAAAACCCGGTGATCAGCATCAGGCCACCGACCAGTTCCAGCGCCATCGTGACATAGGCGAGCGCTGGCGGCAGACCAAGCGAGGACATAAAGCCCACGAAGCCGGGAATGGTGAAGACGAACACCTTGAGCGACAGGTGAGCGAGGAACAGGATGCCTAACGAGACACGCAGCAGCAGCGCAGCGTAAGGGGCGGTTTTGGTATCGATCATGACGGGCTCCGGTGAGGGAATCGGAAAACGGGCGAAGGGTCGGCGCAGTCGCAACGTGTCGAGCACATCGAGCACTTGGACGACTGACTCAGCCCCGATTCTAGGGAGCGAGATCGTGCAGATAAACGGGGGTGGAAGGGATTGATTGTCCCGTTAGTCGGGACAATCAATCGTGGAAGGGGGCAATGGAAGGCAGGTGGCGTAGCGCGGGGCGTGAGGCAGACGGTGAAGCCGATCGCTCAGGCCGACGCGATCATCCGGTCGAGCAGCTCGACCCAGTGCTGCACCGGCGCGTGATCGTGGGCGTGCTCGCCCTTGGCCGTCGCTTGCAGATGGCAGATGCAACCGACGTTGGCCGACACGACGAGTTCAGGGTCGAGCGCGTCGAGCGACTTCCACTTCGCATCGCGAAGCTGATGGGACAGGTCCGGCTGGGTGACGGAGTACGTGCCTGCCGAACCGCAGCAGATGTGACTGTCCTGCGGCAGCATGACGTTCACACCCACGCCCGCCAGCACTTTCTCCACCACGCCCTTCAACTGCTGGCCGTGCTGCAAGGTGCACGGCGGGTGATAGGCGATCTTGCCGGTCTTGCGGTTGGGGACGCGCTTTTGCAGGGCGTCGAGGTTGTCGAGCAGGACTTCCGACAGATCCTTCGCGAGTTCGGAGACGCGTTGTGCCTTGCCCGCATATTGCGGATCGTGGCGCAACAAATGCCCGTATTCCTTGACCGTCGCCCCGCAACCGGACGCGTTGATCACGACGGCCTCGGCGCCCGCTTCGATCTCGGGCCACCAGGCGTCGATATTGCGACGGATGTCGTCGAGCCCGTCGTCGTGATAGTTCAGATGCAGACGAATGGCGCCGCAGCATCCGGCCGAGGAGGGACGGATCATCTCGATGCCGAGGGCGTCGAGCACGCGCGCGGTCGCCTTGTTGACATTGGGCAGCATGGCCGGCTGTACGCAACCTTCGAGCATCAGCATGCGGCGCGTATGTTTCGTGTGCGGCCAGCTTCCCGAGCGTTGGCGATGCGGTACCTTCTCGCGAAGCGTGCGCGGCAGTAGCCCACGGAATTGTTGGCCGAGACGCAATGCGGGCGTGAACAGCGTGCGGTTGGGCAGCACGCGCGCGAGCGTCCAGCGCACGGCGCGTTCCCCGGCAGGGCGGCCGACCTTGGCGTCGACGTGACGGCGGCCGATGTCGGCCAGCCGCCCGTATTGCACGCCCGAGGGGCACGTCGATTCGCAACTGCGGCAGGTCAGACAGCGGTCCAGATGGCGCTGGGTCTCGCGCGTCACGTTCTGGCCCTCGACCATCTGCTTGATGAGATAGATGCGCCCGCGCGGGCCGTCGAGTTCGTCGCCCAGCAACTGATAGGTGGGGCAGGTCGCGGTACAGAATCCGCAATGGACGCATTTGCGGAGAATGGCTTCGGCTTCGTCACCGTCCGGTGTCTGACGGAGGAATTCTGCGAGGTTCGTTTGCATCGTTTTATATCTGGCGATTTACCGGTACAACCGATGACGATTGAAGATGCGGCTCGGATCGAATGCTTGTTGCAGACGCTCGCCGATTGCGCGGAGTGCGGCCGGTTGCGGGCTAAACACGCGATCCGCATCGGCCGACACGCCGGGCGCCTTACGGCCATGGCGAAACAGCGTAGCATGCCCGCCGACTGCTGCGGCAATTGCGCGGATTTCAGCGGCCGGGCGCTGCGTCATCCACCATCGCTGCGCGCCGCCCCATTCGATCAGATGGTCGTCGCCATGGGGCAGCGGCGGTGTCGTCGGCGGCACCGACAGACGCCATAGCGGCTGCCCATCGCCCAGTACCGGCGACTTGGCGAAGCACGGGTGCGTCTGCTCGCGCAGCGACGCCCAGAAGTCATGGGCCTCGATGGCGTCGACATGACGACCGCCCATGCTCGCGCGGGCGGCCTCGACGGCCGCTGCGGCCCCGCCGAGCCGCACGCTCAGCACGCCGTCGTGCCACGCCGATCCCGTCAGCGGTAGCGGCTGAGCGCCCCAGCGATTGATCTGCTCGATGGCTTGCGCCTGCGGCAGCTCGAAGCGCAGCGTGGCTTCGGCAACCGGGCGGGGCAGCACCTTGATCGAGAGTTCGAGTAGCACACCGAGTGTGCCGAGGGCGCCGGCGAGTACGCGGGAGACGTCGTAACCCGCCACGTTTTTCATCACTTGCCCACCGAAATGCAGGACGTCTGCCTGGCCGTTCATGACGACAGCACCGAGCACGAAGTCGCGCGGCGCGCCCGCGTACGGACGGCGAGGGCCGGCGAGTCCGGCGGCAATGCAACCGCCGAGCGTGGCGCCGGGACCGAAGTGCGGCGGCTCGAACGGCAGGATCTGGCCGCAGTCGGCGAGCGCCGCTTCGATGTCGGCAAGCGGGGTGCCCGCGCGGGCAGTGATCACGAGTTCGGCCGGGTCGTAGGACACGATGCCACGATATGCGCGCATGTAGAGCGGCTCGCCCACGGGCGTCTCACCGTACCAGCGCTTGGTGTTGCCGCCCTGAATGTCGAGCGGGACACCGCTGGCGGTGGCGGCCAGCACGCGCTCGCGGATTTGCGCGAGCGCCCGGTCGGCGGCGTTCGCCTCGGTGTCGAGGCGCGAAGCGGAAGTGGGCGCGTCGGGGGCGCAGGTAATGTCGGGCGACGTGCCCGACGCAGCGGATGGCGCGGGTGAAGCGTATCGGGCTTGCAACATCAGAACCTCGGCAAATCGGGATGCGGCAGCAGGCCACCGCGCACGTGCATCTTGCCGTACTCGGCGCAGCGCGCTCGCGTGGGGATGGCCTTGTCGGCATTGAGCAAACCGGCCGGATCGAAGGCGCGTTTGACGGCGAAGAACGCATCGCGCTCCTGCGGTGAAAACTGAACGCACATCGAGTTGATCTTCTCGATGCCGACGCCGTGTTCGCCCGTGACCGTACCGCCCAGTTCCACGCAGGCTTCGAGAATGTCGCTGCCGAAGGCTTCGGCGCGATGCCATTCGTCCAGATCGTTGCCGTTGAACAGAATCAGCGGGTGCATGTTGCCGTCGCCCGCATGGAAGACGTTGATGCAGCGCAGGCCGTATTGCGCTTCCATCGCTTCGATACGCTTGAGCAAGGTGCCGATGGTCCGGCGCGGAATGGTGCCGTCCATGCAGTAGTAGTCGGGCGAGATGCGCCCGGCAGCGGGAAAAGCGTTCTTGCGCCCCGACCAGAAACGCAGACGCTCCGCTTCGGATGTCGACACCTGAATGCGGGTCGCACCCGAGGCGCGCAGCACCGCCGAGACGCGGGCGATCTCTTCGGCCACTTCCTCCGGCGTGCCGTCCGATTCGCAAAGCAGGATGGCGGCGGCGTCGAGGTCGTAGCCCGCATGCACGAACTCCTCGACGGCCTGCGTGGCGGGTTTGTCCATCATCTCCAGACCCGCCGGGATGATGCCTGCCGCAATGATCGCCGCGACAGCATTGCCGCCGGCTTCCACGTCGTCGAAGCTCGCCATGATGACTTGCTGGACCTGTGGCTTCGGTACGAGCTTCACGGTGACTTCCGTCACCACGCAGAACATTCCCTCGCTGCCGATGAAGACCGACAGCAGGTCGAGTCCGGGGGTATCCAGTGCGTGAGAACCGAATTCGACGATTTCGCCGTCCATCGTCACGGCACGCACGCGAAGCACGTTGTGCACCGTCAGGCCGTACTTCAGGCAGTGCACGCCGCCGGAGTTTTCGGAGACGTTGCCGCCGATGGTGCAGGCGATCTGCGACGACGGGTCCGGCGCGTAGTAGAGCCCATAGGGCGCGGCTGCCTCGGAGACGGCGAGGTTGCGCACGCCGGGCTGCACGGTGGCGGTGCGGGCGTAAGCGTCGACCTCGAGAATGTGTTTGAACTTCGCCAGCGAGAGCACGATGCCGTCGGTGATCGGCATGGCGCCGCCCGACAGCCCGGTGCCTGCGCCGCGCGGCACCACGGGGACGTTGTGCGCGTGGCACGCCCGCAGGATGCGGCAAACCTGATCTTCGTCGGCAGGCAACACCACGGCCAGTGGCAACTTGCGGTAAGCGGCGAGGCCGTCGCACTCGTACGGCGTGATCTGCTCGCGGTCGGTGAGCCACTGCGCATCGGGCACGGCGGCACGCAACGCGGCAAGACGGGCAGTGCGGGTGGCGTCGCTCAGCGCTTCGAACACGGGTTCGTCCGCGTGTCCGGCCGCAGGAGAATCGACCGTTTTGCCCGCCTGACCCGGGGGTGCCGAGTGCAAAGGATCGGGCGGCATCGCGGGATGCGGCGGCGCTGCCGGCGGGGAGGACAGGGGCGACACATTCGATGTCATCGGGCTTGCTCTCGGACGATCGTTGACGTGTAATCACGCTAACGACGTTTGGTCTACTGGTAGACTGGTCTACCAGTTGTCGGATGACGTCATCGTATAGGGAATGATCCGATTTCAACTACCGGGTTAACCCTTGGTTTGAGAGAGATCCTCTAGGCTTGTCGAGGGAGCGCCCGGGCGTTGGCCCGAAGCGAAGCCGCTTCCTGTATCGTGGCGTCTGTGATTTTTTCGTCGAGAACCGAAGCCGACTATGCCGTCCAACGAGTCGTTTCCGCCTATGTCTTCACACGCGTCCTCACCCTCGTCCTCACCCTCGTCCTCACCCTCGTCCCCGCTACCCGCCGGCGAGCCGTCGGGGGCCGTCGCGAGTTTTGCGCCGGTGACGCCGCCGCCGCGCCTGCGTTTGTCCGACATGGTCTACGAGCAACTGGAGACGATGGTCGTCGAAGGCCGGCTCGCGCCGGGGTCGGCGTTGCCCTCGGAGCGCGATCTGGCGCAGCAGATGGGGGTGTCGCGTCCGTCGTTGCGCGAGGCGTTGCTGCGTCTGGAGTCGCGCGGGCTGATCGTCGGTCGGGCCGGTGGCGGATATCTGGTCGCCAACGCCAGTCAGCCGTTGCTCGCGGAGCCGTTGTCGCAACTGATGTCGCGTCACAGCAAGACGGTTGACGACGTCCTGGAGATGCGCGAAGTGCTCGAAGCCAAGGCCGTCGAACTGGCGGCCGAGCGGGCCACGCCGGAGGACATCGCACGGCTCGCACAGGCGCTCGAAGCACTGGAGGCCGCCTTTGCGGCCGGACGCGACGGGCTGGACGGCGAGGGCGACGCCCGCGGACAGTCCCTGCTCACCCGCGTGCCGGAACTGGACGCGCACTTTCACCTCGCGCTGGCAGAGGCAACGCACAACCTCGTGCTGGTGCATTTGATGCACGCGATCTTCGAACTGCTGCGCGGCTCCGTCGTGGACAACTATCGCGCCATCGTCGGTCACGGTGCGGATCTGGCCGAACTGATCGATCAGCACCGGCGCATCTTCAATGCCGTGGCCTCGCACGACGTCAGCAGTGCACAGCGGTCGCTGCGTGAGCATCTGACCTTCATCCGCAACCACTCGGGCGACGTGTAACCGCTCCCCGCTCCGACCCCGATTTCTATTGCTGGCGGGAGCTTCACGCCGGGGATGAAATCGGCCCCCGAAAACCCGCCAAACCCTCATCGTTTTCCCTGACTCCGGTATCCGACGACGCGCGTCGTCGGGGTGCCGTCTCCTTCCCGGCCCGGGCAGTCATGCCCCGCAACGGCACGGTTTACCTCGGTTTTCCAGTTATCGAGCGCTCACCAGCAGGCGGGCCGAGGCTCGCCTGCGCACGGCGCCGACGTCCGATATGCGGGCGCTCTCGGGTTGACAGTGGTTCAACCATCGACTAATTTTGGAACCATAAAAAATACTTAATTCGATATATTGAATCTTGTATATCAGATGTGAAGTGACGAGTCGGCCCCGGGTGTCCCGTGAATTCGCCGGGGTGGTGGTCGAGTCGGCGCGGTATTCATCGGAGACATGAGTTGGGTAAGCACGCATTTTCTTTCGGGCAGGCTTCGTGCGACGGTTGTGACGCATCGGCTGCCCTGTCGTATCCGCCGCCAGTGCCCACGAAATCCATTCGTGCGCTGGGGTGTTCCTCATCTCCCTGCTGCGTGTCCCGGGCAGGCGATCTGGCGATTACGCGTCCGCGAGGCGCGCCCGCCTGAGTGATGGGAGCTGGCTTGCGATGGGATATGCGCTCCATCGTGAGACGCGTCAGCGCAGGCCGGTCCGCACTCGAATTTGTTCACCAGTCACCCCTCGGCAGTCGGCAACTTGCCGGCGCGGACCCTGAAAAGTCTGCGTCGCCGCACCGAGGTGGGGGCCGGAAGCGTCCCTTGGCGCTTCCGAAAGTCAGTCAGCCGGGGCTGAAGCCCCGCGAGCCTGCCGCCAGGCAGCGCTCCACGATCAAGCGGCCAAGCATGAGCCGCACGCAACGCCAGGAGGCGTGCCGTCTGCGCAAATCCCCGCCGGGGCTGCGCGGCAGCACGCGATGACGTCGGGCACCGCACAACGAATCGCGGGTCGGCGTCAATCGTCTGACAGGAACAGGAGGCAAGTCATGCAAGCAGCTGCGCAACCGGAGGAGAAAACCTCTTTTCTGGGAGGGCGCTGGTCACAACTGGTGATCGGCATTATCTGTATGGGCCTGGTGGCCAATCTGCAATATTCGTGGACGTTGTTCGTCGAGCCGATGGAAGCCAAACACCATTGGGGTGTGGCGGCGATTCAGGTCGCGTTCTCGATTTTCATTGTGGTGGAAACGTGGCTGGTCCCGATCGAGGGCTGGCTGGTCGATCGCTTCGGGCCGCGCCCGGTCGTTGCGGGTGGCGCAATTTGCGTGGCGGTGTCGTGGATCATGTACTCCTACGCCGAAACGCTGACCGTGCTGTACACGGCAGCGGTCATTGCCGGTATCGGGGCGGGTTGTGTGTACGGCACCTGCGTGGGTAATGCGCTGAAGTGGTTTCCGGACAAGCGCGGTCTGGCCGCTGGCCTGACGGCGGCGGGCTTCGGTGCCGGCGCGGCCATCACGGTGATTCCGATTGCGAACATGATTCGCGAGGCGGGTTACGAGGCGGCGTTCTTCAACTTCGGCATCGTGCAGGGCGTGGCGATCTTCGTGCTGGCGCTGTTGCTGGTCAAGCCGCGTGCGCCGAAGGGTGTCACCGTGTCGCACCGCAATCTCGCGACGAAGCAGGATTACACGTCGGGTCAGATGATCCGTACGCCGGTGTTCTGGGTGATCTACATCTGCTTTGTTGCCGTGGCTGCGGGCGGTCTGATGGCCACGGCGCAGATCGGACCGATCGCGAAGGACTACGGCATTGCGTCGATGCCGATGACGCTGTTCGGGGCGACGCTGCCGCTGCTCACGATGACGTTGTCGATCGACAACCTGTGCAACGGCTTTACGCGTCCGCTGTGCGGTTTCGTGTCGGACAAGATCGGTCGCGAGAATGCGATGTTCATCATCTTCCTTGGGGAAGGGGTGGCAATGCTCGGTCTGATGCACTTCGGTCAGAACCCGTACATGTTCGTGTTCTTCGCTGCGATGACGTTCCTGTGCTGGGGCGAAATCTTCTCGATCTTCCCGGCGCTGTGCGCCGACACGTTCGGTAGCAAGAATGCCGCGTCGAACGCGGGCACGCTGTACACGGCGAAGGGCACGGCCGCCTTGCTCGTACCGCTGGCTTCGGTGCTTGCCGTCGGTGGTCACTGGGACCGGGTGTTCATCGCCGCTGCGGTGATCAGCATCACGGCGGCGGTGGCGGCGAAGTTCCTGCTCGCTCCGATGCGTCGTCGCTGGATCGAGTCCGAAAACAGCAACAGCGCGCAGGCGTCGGCCAGCCCGTCGGTTGCGATCGGCGCGCCTGCGAGCGAATGAGTCCCGGCAAGTCGTTGTGATGGAATCGGCCGGTATCTGAGGTAAGGATGCGGGGCGTCGGAAACGACGCCCCGTTGTCGTTGGTGCGGTGGGTGGTCGCGATGCGTCTCGATGTGCCGATGCTTTGACGACCGCACGGGAGGCATCCAGGCGCCGGGAAGAGGTGCGGCGGCAGAAAACAAAAAAGCCCGTCAGAGACGGGCTTTTTCGTGTTTTGGCTCCTCGACCTGGGCTCGAACCAGGGACCTACGGATTAACAGTCCGGCGCTCTACCGACTGAGCTATCGAGGATCAAACTTGGCAGTCGCACACCGCGTTCGCGCTATGTCGACTAAAACAAAGGCCTCGCTTGAGCGAGGCCATCGCTTCGGTATTCTTGGCTCCCCGACCTGGGCTCGAACCAGGGACCTACGGATTAACAGTCCGGCGCTCTACCGACTGAGCTATCGGGGATCAAAAGAGAAAGCGATTATAGAGGCGGTTTTTACACACTGTCAACACCACGAACGCACTTTTTCTGCGTTCTCAGCGAGAAAGCCGCCGGAGTCACGCTCGCGGCTCAGCGCTCGAGCAGATGGAGCTTTTCCTTGACGTCCTTCCAGTCGTCGGCATCGTCCAGCGACGGCTTCGTCTTGGTGATGCTCGGCCAAAGCGGCGTCAGCTCGGCGTTCAGCGCGGTGAAGTGCTGCTGGTCGCCCGGCACGTCCTCTTCGGCATAAATGGCATTCGCCGGACACTCGGCGACACAGACTGCGCAATCGATGCACTCGTCCGGATCGATGACGAGGAAGTTCGGGCCTTCGCGGAAGCAATCCACGGGGCAAACGTCCACACAGTCGGTGTATTTACATTTGATGCAGCTTTCGGTGACAACGTGCGTCATGCCAACAACTCCGGAGTAGGGCGCGAAACGGCTTCGATCGGCCGTTAAAACGGGTATTGTAGCGCAGCCCGCGATCACAGGTGCGGGAGCCGGAGGGTATGGCGCACGCGGTGTTTCATTCCGGCACCAGTGTTGCCGCGCCGGTATCGACGCCCGCTTTCACGCCGGCGTCGAATTAGGCGGCGATGTCATGCGCGACGCCGCTTTGCGGTACGATGTTCGATGTTCCTGAGCGCTGCCTCACGCGCATACGTGCGAGTCCACGTAAGCATGTGCGGCGGCGTCCGATGCTTTCTCGTGAGTGCTCCTCGCGGAGCCTGCCGTCATGATCATCACGTCGCTGCTCGATACCGATCTCTACAAGTTCACGATGATGCAGGTCGTCCTGCATCACTTCCCCGCCGCGCAGGTCGAGTATCGCTTCAAGTGCCGTACCGAAGGCGTCGATCTCACGCCCTACGTCGAGGAGATCCGCGACGAGATCCGTCTGCTGTGCGGACTGCGCTTTACCGAGTCGGAATTGCGCTATCTCGGCGCCATGCGCTTCATCAAAAGCGACTTCATCGACTTTCTCGACCTGTTCCATCTGAACGAGAAATACATCACCGTGCAGCCCTCGCCCAAGGGCAACGGCGAAATCGACATCACGATTCGCGGGCCATGGCTTCACACGATTCTTTTCGAGATTCCCGTGCTCGCCATCGTCAACGAGGTGTATTTCCGCAATACGCAGCGCACGCCGGCGTATGAGGAAGGCCGGCAGCGGCTGAAGGACAAGATCTGCATGCTGGCCGAGCGTGTCGACTACCGTGACTGCAAAATCGCCGATTACGGGACACGCCGGCGCTTCTCGAAGGAGTGGCACGAGGAAGTCATTCAGACGTTGCGCGACGAACTCGGCGAGCAGTTCGCGGGCACGAGCAATGTTTATTACGCCGCGAAGCTCGGCCTCACGCCCCTCGGTACGATGGCGCACGAGTATCTTCAGGCGTGTCAGGCGCTGGGGCCACGTTTGCGCGACTCGCAGATTTTCGGTTTCGAGACGTGGGCGAAGGAATATCGCGGCGACCTCGGTATCGCGCTCTCGGACGTCTACGGCATGTCGGCCTTCCTGCGCGACTTCGACATGTACTTCTGCAAGCTGTTCGACGGCGCGCGTCACGATTCCGGCGACCCGTTCGCCTGGGGCGAGCGCCTGCTGGAGCACTATGCGCAAAATCGTGTCGATGCCCATACCAAGACCATGATCTTCTCGGACGGTCTCGACATTCCGAAGGTGCTGCAACTGTTCGAGCGCTTTCGCGATCGCTGCAAACTGGCGTTCGGCGTCGGCACCAATCTCACCAACGATCTTGGCTATCAGCCCCTGCAAATCGTCATCAAGATGGTGCGCTGCAACGGCCAGCCTGTGGCGAAGCTCTCCGATTCGCCAGGCAAGAACATGTGTGACGACGATGCCTATCTCGCCTATCTGCGTCAGGTCTTCGACATTGCGCCGGAACCCGCCGCGGTGTCGAAGCCGCGGGGCTGATCGCCCTGGCGCTTGCGATGTCGTCCGAGCGCCGGCCCAGACGATTCCGATAGTGCGCGAACGCCCGTCGCGCGGGGCGGCCCAGCCGCTATAATTGCCCATCGCCCGCCGGACCTTGTGTCGGCGGCCTCGAGAGACGACACGTGACGACGCCGGCCACAGACCGGCGCGTTGGCTTCACAGGACAGCCCATGGATACCTCCGACGCCCGCAACCGCATCTTTGCCCGCATTCGCAACGCACAGCATCGCCCCGATGTCGCACGTGCGAACGAGCAGGCGGCGGCCGAGGATTATCTGGCACGGCACCCGCAAGGGCCGCGTCCTGCGATGTCCGCCGACCTGATCGCGACATTCATCGTCAAGGCTGAAGCGCTTTCGACGACGATCGCCCGCGTGTCCGCCATGAGCGACGTGCCGGCCGCTGTGGCCACCTATTTGCAGGCGAACGGCCTCATCACACAAGCCGTCGGCTGGCCGACGTTGCGCGACCTCGACTGGGCGAGCGCCGGGTGTCACGTCGAGTTCCGCAAGCCGCATGGCGACGATCTCGTCGGGATTACCGGTTGCTTCTGCGCTATCGCGGAAACGGGGGCGCTCATGATGATGTCGGGTCCGGAGACGTTTGCGTCGGCCACGCTGCTGCCGGAGACGCACATCGCAGTAGTGCCGGCCTCGCGCGTGGTCGCAGGTCACGAAGACGGGTTTGCGCTCATGCGCAGCGAGCGCGGTCAACTCTCGCGCGCCACCAATTTCATCGCGGGACCGTCGCGTACCGCAGACATCGAACAGACGCTGGTGCTTGGGGCGCATGGCCCGTACCGCGTTCATCTCATCATCGTCGACGGCGCCTGAACTGCGCCGCGTCGTCTCGGGCGGCGCCGCATCGACGACGACGTGTTCCCGCGCGTGTGCCTACACGATGACGGGGCGCACGACTTTCGGCATTCGACCGGAGGTCGGTGGCATCGGCGTTTTCGGGATAGGCATCTCATTGCTTTGGGATTTATCCCAAGCTGGTGGGGCAATGGGCACTCTTGCGCCGATGGCGACTCGTATCTAGTCGACCATCAATCAACAGGAACCAGAAACAATGCATAAGGGGATTTGGGGCGCATTGGCGGCGGCGGGGCTCGCTCTGGCAAGCCCTGCGGCGTTCGCTGCCGGACCGGACGGCGCGGAACTCGTCGCGTGGTGGGGCGTGCCGTTCGCGGGGCTGCTGCTCTCGATTGCGCTCGGGCCGTTGCTCGCGCCTGCGTTCTGGCATCATCACTTCGGCAAGATCGCTGCGTTCTGGGGCGCGGCGTTCCTGCTGCCGTTCGCGCTGGTCTTCGGCGTGGGCGCGGCCTGGTATGGCGCGGTGCATGCCGTTGTCGCCGAATACATTCCGTTCGTCGTGCTGCTCACAGCGCTGTTCACGACTGCCGGCGGCATTTGCGTGCATGGCAATCTGCGTGGCGGACCGTGGCTCAACACCGGATTGCTGGCACTGGGCACGGTGCTCGCGAGCCTCATGGGAACGACCGGGGCGGCCATGCTGCTGATTCGTCCGCTCATTCGCGCGAACGACAACCGCAAGCACAACGTGCACGTCGTCGTGTTCTTCATCTTCCTCGTGGCAAATGCGGGCGGTTCGCTCACGCCGCTTGGTGACCCGCCGCTGTTCCTCGGCTTCCTGCAAGGGGTCGATTTCTTCTGGACGACGGCGCATATCTGGCCCGAGACGTTGTTCATCTGCGTCGTACTGCTCGCACTGTTCTTCCTGATCGATACGTACTACTTCCGTCAGAAGACGGAGCGCCAGATCGATGAACTGGACCCGACGCCGCATGCTGCCCCGGTGCGCCTTGAAGGCAAGCGCAATTTCATCCTGCTGGCCGCTGCCGTGGGGTTGGTGCTCATGAGCGGGGTCTGGAAGCCGGGTGTGGCGTTCAACGTGTTCGGCACGCCGGTCGCGCTGCAAAACATTGCGCGCGATGTCGGTCTGATCGTGGTGACGCTGGCGTCGCTCGCGATTACGCCACGCACCGCACGCGAAGGCAACGGATTCAACTGGGAGCCCATGAAGGAGGTCGCCAAGCTGTTTGCGGGCATTTTCCTCACCATCATTCCCGTGGTGGCGATTCTGCGGGCAGGCGAGGCAGGGGCGTTGGGCTGGGTGATTCGTCTGGTGACGGGCCCGGGCGGTGCGCCGGACAACGTCATGTACTTCTGGGCGACTGGGCTGCTCTCGTCGTTCCTCGATAACGCACCGACTTATCTGGTGTTCTTCAATACGGCGGGCGGCGACGCCGCGACGCTGATGACGACCGGCGCGGCAACGCTGGCCGCGATTTCGGCGGGCGCGGTGTTCATGGGCGCCAACACTTACATCGGTAACGCGCCGAACTTCATGGTGAAAGCCATTGCGGAGCAACGTGGCATTCGCATGCCGAGCTTCTTTGGTTATATGCTGTGGTCGGGCGCGATTCTGCTGCCGCTGTTCGTATTGATGACCCTGATATTTTTCTGAGCCACGACACAGCCACGTGGCCAACCTCTGCGAGACGACTGGTGAAACCGAAGATTCTGGTGGCCCGAGCCATTTTTCCGGACGTGATCGAGCGTCTGGCGCAATATTTCGATGTCGAGCGTAATGATGCCGACACGGTGTTTTCGAGCGACGAATTGCGGGTACGACTGGCCGACAAGGCCGGCGCGATCACGACGGCGAGCGAGCGCATCGATGCATCGGTGCTCGCCGGGGCGCCGAATCTGCGTGTGGTGGCCAATATGGCCGTGGGCTACAACAACTTCGATATCGACGCGATGACGGCGGCCGGGGTCATGGCCACGAACACGCCCGATGTCCTCAACGAGACGACCGCCGACTTCGGTTGGGCGTTGTTGATGGCGACGGCGCGCCGCGTGACCGAGTCGGAGCGCTGGCTGCGCGAGGGGCACTGGGATAAGTGGGCGTACGATATGTTCCTCGGCGCCGATTTGCACGGCAGCACGCTGGGCATTATCGGTATGGGACGCATCGGTCAGGCGATTGCGCGTCGCGCAATGGGCTTCAACATGCGGGTGGTGTATCACAACCGCTCGCGTCTCGATGCCGCCACGGAGGCGGCGTGCAAGGCCGGTTACGTCGACAAGGACACGCTGCTGCGCACTGCCGATCACATCATTCTCGTGCTGCCGTATTCCGCGGCGACACATCACACGATCGGCGCCGGTGAACTGGCGCTCATGAAGCCGACGGCCACGCTCGTCAATCTGGCGCGTGGCGGCATCGTCGACGATGCGGCGCTCGCGGCGGCACTGGCGAAAAAGCAGATTGCCGCTGCGGGACTCGACGTGTTCGAAGGCGAGCCGAAGGTGCATCCCGACCTGCTCAAGGTGCCGAATGCCGTGCTGACGCCGCATATCGCGAGCGCGTCTGCCGCGACGCGTCGCGGCATGGCGAGTCTGGCGGCCGACAATCTGATTGCGGCGCTGGGCTTCGGCGCAGCGGCGGGCAAGCCGCCGTGTCTGCTCAACCCTGCCGCGCGCAAATCGTAAGCGTTCGGGGCGCGTGATTCGCCGCGCGACGTAGGCGGCACGCGCGTCCAGTTTGCGGCACAATTCGGCGGCAACGACGGCGCACAGGCGGCAAGTGTCGCGCAGGTGCGGCAATGAGCCTCCACGCCGTCGGCTGCATCGGAAGTATCGAAATCGAGAGTATCGAATCGAGAGTAGCGAAAGCATTGAAAGCGTCGGAAGACGAAGGTCAACGGGAGTCGCAACGCGATGGTCGAGATGGTGTTGGTGGCGCTGGCGGCGCTGAATCTGTTGGTGATGATCGCGATTGCGGTGAAGGTCTGGCAACGCGGCGGCGACGCGTCGTTGCGAGACACGCTCGTCGATTCGCTCACCCATGTGCGCGACGATCTGCTGCAAGCTGCGGATCGCAGCGAGCGGGGGCTGCGTCAGGAGTTTGCCGAAACGGCGCGGGCGGGCCGTGGAGAGCAGAGTGCGCAAATGGCGCAGTTCCAGCAGACGCTGGCCGCGCAGATGACGAGCGTCGCCACCGTCCAGAACAATCAGATTGACGGCTTCGCGCAGCAACTCGCCAAGCTCACGGAGTCGAACGCCGCGCAGATCGAGGCGGTGCGGCAGAGCCTGGTGCTCAACGGGCAGCAAATGCGCGAGGAGCAGGCGTCCACACTACGTCGCTTCGGCGAAGCGCAGCATCAGCAACTCACGCAACTCGCAGAGGGCAACGAACGCCGTCTTGCCGAAGTTCGCGCCACGCTCGAACAAAAGCTCAAGGATATCGAAGTCAACAACGCGACGAAGCTCGAAGAGATGCGCCGCACGGTCGACGAGAAACTGCATGCCACACTGGAGCAGCGTCTTGGCGAGTCGTTCAAGCTGGTCTCCGATCGCCTGGAGCAGGTGCATCGCGGACTGGGCGAGATGCAGACGCTGGCGGCCGGCGTGGGCGATCTCAAGCGCGTGCTGACCAACGTGAAGACACGAGGCATCTGGGGCGAAGTCCAGTTGCAGGCGTTGCTCGAACAATTGCTCACGCCGGAGCAATTCGCCAAGAACGTGGCGACGCGGCCGGGCAGCACCGAGCGCGTGGAATTCGCGATCGCCTTGCCGGGGCAGAACGGCGACAGCAACACGCCGGTCTGGCTGCCGATCGACGCCAAATTCCCGCGCGAAGATTACGAACGTTTGCTCGATGCCCAGGAGCGCGCCGATCCGGTGGCGGTCGAGGAGGCGTCCAAGGCGCTGGAGACTCGCATCCGTCTGGAGGCGAAGACGATTGCGGACAAGTATCTGGCGCCGCCGCACACCACGGACTTTGCGCTATTGTTCCTCCCCACGGAGGGGTTGTATGCCGAGGTGTTGCGCCGTCCGGGGCTGTCTGACCTGCTGCAACGCGAGTATCGGGTGACGGTGGCCGGGCCGACGACGCTCACGGCGTTGCTCAACAGTCTTCAGATGGGTTTTCGCACGTTGGCCATCGAGCGCCGCTCGAGTGAGGTCTGGCAGGTGCTCGGCGCCGTGAAGACGGAGTTCACCAAGTTCGGCGACGTGCTCGCCAAGACCAAGTCGCAATTGGAGACGGTTACGCGCTCCATCGATAAGGCCGAAGTCCGTACGCGGGCTATGGCGCGGCAGCTCAAGGCCGTGGAGGCATTGCCGGGCGATCAGGCGGTGGAATTGCTCGGTGTGGAGATGGATGCCGAGGAGGACGCCTGAGCGTCAGGAGGCCCGCAGCCGTCAGGGCCTCCAACGCGTCGGGAGCGGTTCGGGTCTTTGACCCCCCCTGCATCCACCGCGCGATAACAATGCGACAACCGCACGCCAATCACGCACCAATCACTCACTAATCACGCTTAATTACGCCTAATTGTGCGCTAAACGCACGCTAACACGTGATGCAGGGGGGGCTTCCGAAAGCTCACTGCGCGCCAACGTCGTCCTGCTTCGCAAACTGTGTGAGCGCATCGCCCGTCATGCGCACCACGCGCCAGTCGGGCAATACCGTCGCGCCTTGCGACGTGTAAAAGTCGATCGCCGGTTGATTCCAGTCGAGCACAGTCCATTCGAAGCGGCCGCACTTGCGCTCGACCGCGATACGCGCGAGTCGGCGCAGGAGCGCCTGCCCCACGCCGCGGCCGCGCATCGCCGGCTGCACATAGACGTCTTCCAGATATAGCCCCCGCCTTCCGAGGAAAGTCGAGAAGTTGTGGAAGTACAGTGCATAGCCGACCGGTTTCCCTTCCCATTCCGCCATCAGACATTCCGCCGCAGGCGTGTCGCCGAACAGCGCCTCGTGCACGCTCTCAGGCGTTGCCTCGAAGATATCCAGCAGTTTTTCGAACACGGCCAGTTCTCGCATCAGGCCGTGAATGGCGCTGACGTCGCCGTCAGTCGCAGCACGCAGGGTCAGGGACATAGTGTGAGCAGGGGAGAATGAAAACAATGAAAAAGCGGCGCTGCGGCGGGTGCAATGTACCCGCCGTCAGTCGCCGCCGGAACGACGTCGTCGAGACGCTCAGTACTTTTCTTCGGGGGCGTCGCTCAAGGCGATTTCAATGCCGCCGAACTTGACCGCCACCCAGTTGTAGAGATGGCAGGCAATCCAGAGCAGCACGAAACCCACGATGGCGTTGAGCACCAGCGCGGAAATGATCGCGAGGCCCGGCAGTTCGCCGTAACGGATGAACGCCGCCAGGAAGGCGAGCAGAACCAGCGGAATACTGAAGGTGAGGTAGACCAGCACCAGCGCTTTGGCCGTCTGGCCGGGACTGATGTACGTGATCTGTTTTTTCGTTGTCATTGACGTGTGTGCTTTCGGCTTGTGTGGTGCCGTCGTCGTCGAAGCGCCGACGCCGGCGGTATTTTGCTGATTCGTTGCTTCGTTTTTTCGGATGAAACTTGTAGGCGGGTTCGCGTCAGACCAGCCCGTCGAACGCGATGACATCGACCAGTTCGCCAGCGGCGACATCGCCACGCTCGGTGCCCAGCGTCACGAAGCAGTTCGCTTCGCTCATCGTGCGCAGAATGCCGGCGCTTTGTGCGTCGGCGACGCTCACTTGCCAGCGGCCCTGTGCGTCGGTGGCCAGAATGCCACGCAGAAACTCGGTGCGTCCGGGGCGCTTGGCGATGGCCGTTGCCGTCGGCACCGGCAGGCTCGGCGTGACTTGCGGCTCGGCGCCCATGAGAACGAACAGGCCATCGCGCACGAGATGGTAGAACGACGCCATCACGGCGGCAGGATTGCCCGGCAGGCCGAACAGCAACGCGCGTTTGCCTTGGCTTTCCAGTTCGCCGAACGCGAACGGACGACCCGGGCGCATCGCCATCTTCCAGAACACGACGTTGCCCAGACGCGTCATCATCTCGCGCGTGAAGTCGGCTTCACCGACCGAGACGCCGCCGGACGTAATCACGGCATCGGCTTCACGGCATGCGGTGCGCAGCGTGTCTTCAATAGCCTGCGGATCGTCGCGCACGACGCCCAGATCCAGTACGTCCACCCCCAGCCGTTGCAACATGCCGAAAAGCGTGTACCGGTTGCTGTCATACAGATTGCCCGGTGCGAGCGGCTCGCCCACGGAGCGGAGTTCGTCGCCGGTCGAGAAGAAGGCCACGCGAATGCGGCGGCGCACCGGTACTTCGGCGATGCCGAGCGACGCGAGCAGGCCGAGGGCCGCCGGCCGCAAACGCTTGCCGGCATGCAGCGCCGGATGGCCGGCCACCAGATCTTCACCGACATGGCGTACGTGCCGGCCAGCAGCGACAGCGCTGGCTTCGAAGCTGATGACTTCGGTGTGGTCGTCGCGTTGCACCTGTTCCTGCGGGATGACCGTATCGCAACCGGCAGGCAGCAGCGCGCCGGTCATGATGCGCACGCATTCCCCGGCCGCGGCGACGCCATCGAACGGGTGCCCGGCGAACGAGCGACCCACCACACGCAGGCGCACCGTGCCGCCGGCGGCGAGGGCGCTACCGGCAAAGGCATAGCCGTCCATCGCGGCATTTTCGAAAGCGGGAACGTCGAGCGGAGAGATGACGTCGCGACCGAGCACGCGGCCCAGTGCGCTACGCACTGCCACTTGTTCGATTGCGGATACAGGACTTGCGGTACGCGCAATGACGGCGCGCGCCGCTTCGACCGTCATGTGGTTAGGGTCGTAGTCCGGCAAGCCGGCCAAGGCGTCGTCTAGTGTTGTCATCGGTATGGCGTCGTCATCCGGCACGTGCGGGGCATGCATCACATGCATGGATCTCAAAAATGCGGTGGCGACGGATCGGGCCGCGTCGGTGCCCGGAATATCAGGGGGCGCGCGGCGAGTCGGTATGGAGGTCGTCCAGCGTGTTGACATTGTAAAACGGACGCTCGTCACCGAAGTTAACTTGTACGGCCTTGTGGCGCGCCAGCCACGCTCGTACGCGGTGCTCCCCAGCTTGCAGCGTGGCGGCGAGGTCGTCCGCCAGGGAACGGTGCAAAAGAGCGAACACCGGATGCGGACCCTGAGCCGTTGCGGCATAAGCGGCCAGCGGCGGTGCGGCCACCTCGGCGCAGCCGGGGGGTGAGGTCGAAGAGGTCGAAGAGGTCGATGGGGCCGACGGGGCCGACGATGCATTCGCGGCATCGAGCGCAGCACTGAGCCGAACGCCCAGATCGTCGGGCAAATAGGGAGAGTCGCACGGCACGGTAAGGACATATTCCGTACATGCGGCACGTAATCCTGCCAACATGCCCGCCAGCGGTCCCGCGAAGTCCTGCGTCTCGTCGCGCACGACTGTCGCGCCGAGCGCCGCATAGGCATCGAGATGCCGATTGGCGCTGAT
This sequence comes from Pandoraea anhela, assembly GCF_902459655.1. Classification (GTDB taxonomy): domain Bacteria; phylum Pseudomonadota; class Gammaproteobacteria; order Burkholderiales; family Burkholderiaceae; genus Pandoraea; species Pandoraea anhela. The sequence goes on along the minus strand of NZ_CABPSB010000005.1, from coordinate 211,769 downwards.
GAGCAACGCCCCCACCTGCGGCCGCAGGCGCGCGATAGCATGCCCGGCGAGTGGGCATCCGTCGAACGGTTGGAGCCCTTTGTCGCGTCCGCCCATACGCTGCCCGCGCCCGCCTGCGAGGATCAGGCCGGTGATGTCGCTGCGGCGGATGGGCGAGGTGGGCATGGAGGGCACAGGAGGCTGGCGGTTGAGGGACAGTTCAGGGACAGTTCAGGGCGATGACGCGTCCGGTCGCGTCGAACCAGACTGCGCCGTCGCCGAGCATCACGCCCTGATCGCGTGCGAACATCAGACGCGGCACGGCGGCGCCAATGGTACGCACGAATCCGTCGGTGAAGATGTCGTTATAACGGGCGAGCAGCGACTTCGGGTTCCGAAGGATCAGTGTCTTGCCCCGCAGCGAAACATGCAACGGGTAACGGATCGACTGTGCGATGACGTCGCGCCGGTCGTCGAGCACGCCTTTGCGGAACTGTGTGGCCGCACGGTTGACGAGTTCATCGTCGTTCGCGCCGGCAACGGCGTACAGATGATCGATCTTGCCTGTCTGGATGCTGGCCAGCGATAGCTCGAACGGCACCGTACGACCGCTCCGCAGATCCTTCCACTGTCCCGAAATCACCTCGCAGGCCGAGGACGCACCTTGCTGGCGATTGACATCGTCCGCCGCAGCGAACTCGCCGTCGAAGATCGCGCGGGGCATGCCGCCGGCGTCGACTTCGGTCAGATGCAGGTGCGATTTGTTGTCGATCTTACCGGTGAGTTGCGTATCGCTTTGCGACGACGCATTCGCATAACGACCCTCGAGTTTGCCGCCGGACGTAGGACGCAGGACGAGCCGAAGCGGATTGCGTTCTCCGAGTTGGCCGCTGTACGTCATCAGGTGATTGGCGATGTTGCGATCGGACGGATCGCAATCGGCGTGTGCCGCTGTCGGGGCGAAAACCGTCAACAACAAGGTCAGTGCGCTCACACTGGCCGCGACGAGACGGCGCAACCGGTGTGCGCCACGCTTCGTACGAGCCGGACGCACGCCTTCAAGGCGTGAGGGCGCAGAGCAGGAGGCGGGGACAGGGACGGCGTCTCGGGCGCGACCGGCGTCCGGGGCTTCAGAAATCATGAGTCGAGAAGGCATTCGGTAAATCGAGAGCGGTGCGCAGGGCCGGGGGGAGCCGCCTGTACCGGACATCGGCCACCGCAACGCGCCCCCGGCGTTCATCCGCCGATGTAAGACATCTCCACTTTCGGCGGTGCGTTTTCCGGCAGCCCGGTGGCCGCCGTACGCAAGGCCGAGTATCGGTCGGCGCGGGCGTGCCAGATGTCGCCGATGACGGTCGAGATCTGCGCGTCGCTCGCGCCATTACGCAGCAGCGTTCGCAAGTCGTAACCCGAACTGGCGAACAGACACAGGTACAACTTGCCTTCCGTAGACAATCGGGCACGCGAACAAGTGCCGCAAAATGCACGGGTCACGGACGAAATGACGCCCACTTCCCCGCCGCCATCGCGATACTGCCAGCGTTGCGCCGTTTCACCGGGGTAGTTCGGCTCCATCGGCTCGACCGGCAAGGTGTCGTGCAAACGCGCGATGACCTCGGCCGACGGCAACACTTCGTCCATCCGCCAGCCATTCGACGTGCCGACGTCCATGTATTCGATGAAGCGCAGGACGACCCCGCTGCCATGGAAGTGCCGCGCCATCGGCACGATATCCGAGTCGTTGGTGCCACGCTTGACGACCATGTTGACTTTGACCGGGCCGAGGCCGACGTGCTGCGCCTGCGCGATGCCTTCGAGCACCTTCGCGACCGGGAAGTCGACGTCGTTCATTTGCCGGAAAATCGTGTCGTCGAGGCTGTCCAGACTGACGGTAACGCGCGTGAGTCCGGCGTCTTTGAGCGACTGCGCGCGGCGGGCCAGCAACGACCCATTGGTCGTCAGCGTAATGTCGAGCGGCTTGCCCGAGGGCGTGCGCAACCGGGCCAGCATCTCGATCAACCGTTCGATGTGCTTGCGCAGCAACGGCTCGCCGCCCGTCAGACGCAGTTTCTCTACGCCATGCTCGACGAACAGGCGCGCGGCGCGCTCGATTTCTTCGAAAGACAGCAGGGAGGACTGCGGCAGGAAGGCGTAGTCCTTATCGAACACGTCCTTCGGCATGCAGTACACGCAGCGGAAGTTGCAACGATCCGTCACCGAGATCCGCAGGTCGTGCAAGGGCCGCGCCAGCGTATCTTCGAGATGGCCGGTGGCTGCGCGCACTTGTGCGGGAATCTGCGGCGAGTGCGTCGCATAACGCGCGTCGCTACGCAGATCGGTGAGTCTGATGATCGTTTCAGTCATGGTGGGGCCTTAGCTTGCGTCTCCATTCTAACGAATTGGTCCAAATGCCGCCGAGGCGAGCCTTTCAGGCGTCGGATATCGGTACCGAGGCATTCGTGGTGAGACGTCAAGCCCGTACAAAGGCAGACGATACGGATCGCGCGCTGGCGGCACAAGTCGGGACAACGCGGGGTTGTCAGGTATGAAGTCGCCCTCGGAAAGCAAAAAAGGAGGCCGAAGCCTCCTTTTCTGACGTCACGCGAGCCTGTCAGGCAACGTGATTGGCCGAGCGGGTTTCCACTTGCTCCATCGGGCCGCTGTTAAGCGGCGTCGAAGGACGGCGCTCGCGCGGCACGTGCGGGGTCGGCGCCGCTTGCGCGGCGGCCTCCTTGGCGGCGCGATGCTTGTCGGCATCCGTGTGGACCCAGACCAGCCCGACGCTTGCCAGCGTCGACTCCAGCGCACCACGCTCGAGCGTCGGCGCCACGGCCACCGGTGCGGCAGCGCGCGTCACGACTTCCGTCGCTGCTGCGGCGGCTTCCGGTACCACCGGCGCTGCCGTATTCACCTGAACCGGTGCTTCGGGAGCGGCTTGCGCCGGCTTCGCCGTTTCCACCATTGCCACCATTTCCACCATTTCTACCGCTTGGGCCGCCTGGACGATTTCGACCGCGCCGACCGGGGCGGCAGGAGCGGGCTTCGCGGCTTCTTGCGTCGTTTGTGCGACGGGCGCAGTCTCGACCGGCGTGCTCGCCGTCGTTGCCGCGGCTGCCGTTGCGGCAATCTCGGCAAGGGCTTCGGCCGGCACCGTCGGTTGGGCCGGGGCCGATGCCGCGACCGGCAGCGGTGCGTTCACCTGCGGCACCACCGGTGCTGCGGCGACTTCCGCAGCCGGCAGCGGCGCGACGTTCACCGGCGCAACCGGGATGGCAACCTGCGGCGCTTGCGCGACCGGCTCCGCCACCACGTGCGACGGCGCTTCCGGGGTTGCGACAGGCGCGGCTTCGCTCAGCGTGGCGATCGGCGCTGCCGGGACACCGACAGGCGCTGCACGCACCGGCGTAGGCTCGGCCTGAGCGACCGGGGCCAGGGTAGCGGCTGCCGCCACGGCGGGGGCTACCGACGACGCGGCCGGAGCATCCGAAGTGGCAGGGATAGCCGGGGTAGCCGGGATGGCCGGCGCAGCGCTTACGACGTTTTCAACATGCTTGGCGGCTTCGGCAGCTTCGCCCGTTACCGCGGCGCGCGTGCTTTCCGAGGCTTCCACCGCCTCTGCACCTTCCGTTTCGACGTGTTCGCCGTCGGCATTCAGCGGCTGTTCACCAGCTTCGCGCTCGCGACGACCACCACGACGACCGCGACGACGGCTGCGGCGGCGCTCCTCGCCCCCTTGCTCGCCATCTTCGCCCACCGTTTGCGGTGCCCCTTCGACCTGAGCCGTCAGGCGATCCTGATCCAGCGGTTCCTGCTCGGCGTTCAGTGCTGCGGCCTGCGCGACGCGTTGCGGTGCGGCTTGCTGTCCCTCGGCGCCTTCGCCTTGACGACGATCGCGGCGCTCGCCACGTTCACGGCGGCTGCCGCGTTCACGGCCTTCGCGCGGTTCACGACCTTCCTCGACGCGCACGTCCTGCGTCGGCTGGCGCTGGGCGTCATCGCGCTCGCGCTTGTCGCGACCTTCCTGACGTTCGTTGCGGTCACCGCGTTCGCCACGTTCATTGCGCTCCTGGCGATCACCGCGCTCATTACGTTCATTGCGCTCGGCGCGCTCGCCACGGTCCGCACGCTCGGCGCGTTCCGGACGCGTGCCACGGCCTTCGCGAACCGGCTGGCCGGCAGTGTCCTTGCCCGACTTGTTGTCGTCGCGGGCGTTGCCACGGCGATTGCGGTTCTGTTGATGCGGACGCTCGTGACGCTCACGCGGCGGGCGCGCCGTCGGCTTGGCCGGTTCCTCGGCCTTCACCGGCGCAGGCGCCGCAGCGCCGATGCCGAACAGTCGCTTGATGAAACCGAAGATGCCGCCACCGCTCGCCGGTGCGACGGCTGCGGGCGTGGCTGCGGCGACCGGTTCCGGGCGCGGCTGTGCGGCAGGTGCCGGCTGCTCGGGCGTGATGCCCTTGACGGCAGCTTCCTGACGCGGACGCGCATCTTCCTTCTTCTTGCTGTAACCGGCCGGATCTTCTTCCAGCGAGCGAGCGGCTTCTTCTGCGAGCGCGTAGCTGGCCTTCGGTGCGTCCAGACGCGGATCGTCGAAGCGCAGGCGTTCCAGCTTGTAATGCGGCGTTTCGAGGTGCTTGTTCGGGATCAGCAGCACGCCGACCTTGAAGCGCGCTTCGATCTTGTTGATTTCCTGACGCTTTTCGTTGAGCAGGAAGGCCGAGACTTCGACCGGCACCTGGCAATGGATCGCTGCCGTGTGCTCCTTCATCGCCTCTTCCTGGATGATGCGCAGGACTTGCAGCGCCGACGACTCGGCGTCGCGGATGTGGCCGGTGCCGTTGCAACGCGGGCACGTCACGTGCGTGCCTTCCGACAACGACGGACGCAGACGCTGGCGCGACAGTTCCATCAGGCCGAAACGCGAGATTTTGCCCATCTGCACGCGGGCGCGGTCATGCTTGAGCGCATCCTTGACACGTTGCTCGACTTCACGCTGGCTCTTGGCCGACTCCATGTCGATGAAGTCGATCACGATCAGACCGCCGAGGTCACGCAGACGCAACTGGCGCGCGACTTCGTCAGCGGCTTCCAGGTTGGTGCGCAGGGCGGTTTCCTCGATGTCGGCGCCCTTGGTGGCGCGTGCCGAGTTGACGTCGATGGAGACGAGCGCTTCGGTGTGATCGATCACGATCGCGCCGCCCGAGGGCAGCGGCACCTGGCGCGAGTAGGCCGTCTCGATCTGGTGTTCGATCTGGAAACGGGAGAACAGCGGCACGTCGTCGCGGTACTGCTTCACGCGATTGAGGTGATCGGGCATGACCACCTGCATGAAGTTGCGGGCTTGTTCGGAGATTTCTTCGGTATCGATGAGGATTTCACCGATATCCGGCTGGAAGTAGTCGCGAATCGCGCGAATGACGAGGCTCGACTCGAGATAAATCAGCGCCGAGTCGCGCGGCAGTTCGATGTTGTGGGCGGCGCCTTCGATGGCGTGCCAGAGTTGCAGCAGGTAATTCAGGTCCCACTGGAGTTCTTCGGCCGAGCGGCCGATGCCGGCGGTGCGGGCGATGATGCTCATGCCTTCCGGCAGTTCGAGCTGACCCATCGTCTCGCGCAGTTCCTGACGGTCTTCGCCTTCGATACGACGCGAAACACCACCGCCACGCGGGTTGTTCGGCATCAGCACCAGATAGCGGCCGGCCAGCGAGATGAACGTGGTGAGGGCTGCGCCCTTGTTGCCGCGTTCTTCCTTTTCGACCTGAACGATGAGTTCCTGGCCTTCGGAGAGCGCGTCCTGAATGCGCGCATTGCGCACATCGGCACCTTCGCGGAAATACGCGCGGGCGACTTCCTTGAACGGCAGGAAGCCGTGTCGGCCTTCGCCATAGTTGACGAAGCAGGCTTCGAGAGAGGGTTCGATACGGGTGATGACACCCTTGTAGATGTTGCCTTTACGCTGTTCGCGTCCGGCCGTCTCGATATCGATGTCGATGAGTTTCTGCCCATCGACGATTGCCACGCGCAGTTCTTCCTGCTGCGTGGCGTTGAACAACATGCGTTTCATGTAAACGACTCCCACCCGCCGCAGTTGCCAATGCGCAGTGCGTCGGGCACGTATCACTCGAGTTATCCAACACGCGAGGTTCGAGCCGGGAGTGGAAGAATTGCCGGGGGGTCCGGGCGATGAGGCCGACGGACGCTATGGCGCCAGGAATACGTTTTCGCGCTCACCCGGATCCGCCGGGCCACCGGAAAAACTCCGGCGCGGCGCGGATCACTTCGGGCTTGCAGTCCATACCAAGAGAAACTGGACGAGAAACTTCATCAGCGTTTTCTCGGGGCGCCTGCCGACACTTATTCTTCTTGTGACGGCGCCTCACTTCGACTTTTTGCGCGAACGATATTCACAAAGCGATCAGCTCGGGCAATGGAGCCCGGGCTGATCGCCAAAAAATTCTATAACCACCAACTCTATCCGCGTCCCGCGCGCTGCGACCGAAGCGGCCTATGGGCCCACTTCCTGCCGACGCTGCGTGACGTGCGTGCGCTCGCTGCTCCAGGGTCACCGGACGAGCAGCCTGCCCGGGGTGCAAGTAAAATACCGTTTTGGGGTATGCACCCGACAGAGGTGGGGATTTGGCATGATTCCCGCTACCGCCATCTCTGTTGGACAAATTATATTCATAATGAATGAGTTAGGCAAAAGTCGGCAGAAAATGGTTGCGCCGGCCTCCGCGCCGCAGGTCAGGCTCGTCGAGGTCGACGACGGCTCGGCCGGTCAGCGCATCGATAATTTCCTCCTGCGGGAGTGCAAAGGCGTTCCAAAGAGTCACGTCTACCGCATTTTGCGTAGCGGCGAGGTCCGCGTGAACAAAGGGCGGGTAGACGCTGCCTATCGACTCGTGCTTGGCGATATCGTCCGCATTCCGCCGGTCCGGGTGGCGACGCCCGATCCGGAGGCGAAGGCTCACGTACCGGCCGCCACCTTCCCGATCCTCTTCGAGGACGACTACCTCATGGCCATCGACAAACCGGCCGGTGTGGCCGTGCACGGTGGCAGCGGGGTGTCGTTCGGAGTGATCGAGCAGTTGCGTCGCGCGCTGCCGCATTTGAAATTCCTGGAACTGGTGCATCGCCTGGACCGGGAGACGTCCGGCATTTTGCTGCTGGCCAAAAAGCGCGCCGCGCTCGTCGGCATGCACGAGCAGATTCGGCACAACCGGATGGACAAGCGTTACCTGGCCTGTGTCACGGGCGAGTGGCGCGATCGCCAGCGCGCGGTCAAGGCGCCGCTGTATAAATACGTCACTGCGGACGGCGAGCGCCGGGTGCGGGTGCAGGAAGACGGACAGGCATCGCACACGGTATTTCGCATCGTGGAATCGCTGCCACCGTATACCTTGCTGGAAGCGGAACTGAAAACGGGGCGAACCCATCAGATTCGCGTCCACCTGGCGCATTGCGGCACGCCCATCGTCGGCGACGACAAATATGGCGACTTCACGCTGAACAAGGATCTGGCGCGCCCGAGCGCGCGTCCGGGCATCAAGCGAATGTTCCTCCATGCTTACCGGCTGAAGTTCACGCATCCGGTGCTGGATACGCCGATTGCTTTGGAAGCGGCGTTACCGCCAGAATGTGAGCAATTCCTGAATCAACTTCGAACCACCACCGCCGATGCCAAGCCCTGAATTTGACCTGGTCGTGTTCGACTGGGACGGGACGTTGATGGACTCGACGCCCACGATTACCCGCTGCATCCAGGCGGCCTGCCGCGATCTCGGTCTGCCGGTCCCGACCGACGAAGCTGCGAGCCACGTGATCGGCCTCGGGTTGCGCGACGCCCTGCAAATGGCCGTCCCGTCGCTGGATCCCGCGCACTATCCGCGTTTGTCGGAGCGCTATCGCTTCCACTATCTGGTGGGCGACAAGGAGACGGTGCTGTTCGCGGGCGTTCGCGAACTGCTCGAAGAATTGCGCTCGCGCGGACGTTTCCTTGCCGTGGCGACCGGCAAATCGCGCGTCGGTCTGAACCGCGCGCTCGAATCCGCCGGTCTGATGCGGATGTTCGACGCCACCCGTTGCGCCGATGAGACATTTTCCAAGCCGCACCCGGCCATGTTGCAGGAATTGACCCGTGAACTCGGCCAGGATCTGCGGCGCACGGTCATGATCGGCGACACCACGCACGATTTGCAGATGGCGCGCAGCGCCGGCACGGCCGGTGTGGGCGTTGCCTACGGCGGTGCGCATCCGCGCGAGCAGTTGGTGGCGCTCGATCCTGCCTACTGCGCAGCGAGCGTGGCCGAGCTGCGCGACTGGTTGCTGGAGCGCGTGTGAGCGACGTCGCCTTACCGCTACCGATCTGTCCTGGCAATGCGCTCGAAGATGGCGGGCGCGGCGTGCGTTTCGAGGTACTCGTAGGCGGGCGTTCCACGCCGGCGTTCGTGATTCGCTATGACGGCCGCGTCTACGGCTATCTGAATCAGTGCGCGCATGTTCCCATGGAGCTCGACTGGTCCGAGGGGCAGTTCTTCGAGGCGGGCGGCTTATACTTGATGTGCGCGACGCACGGCGCCACGTACGAACCCGATACCGGGCGATGCGTCGGCGGTCCTTGCCGCGGCGGGGCCTTGCAGCCGGTTCGTGTCGAGGAGCGGCCCGCGCAAGCGTCCGGCGAGGCGGCAAGCGCCGGAACGATGGTGGTCTGGTGGCCCGACGCTCAGATTGCGGCCCCGGCATCGTCGACACCCTGACGAAACGGCACCCGGTCTCATTCGTCTCTAACGTCATTTACCCCAGTTCTGGATAACGTATGGCCGACTCCCTGCCGCCCGATTCCCCTCGCACCGAACCCGGTTTCCCCACGCCTGGCGGGCGTCCGCCGTCAGGGGGCACCGTGAGCCGCGATCCCCACGAGGTCAGGCCGTGGGAGCGCGAGATGCTGGAGAAGGTCTTGATGGCCGGCATCCGCGAGCAGCGGGCCGCGCGCCGGTGGAAGATATTTTTCCGGCTGCTGATTCTGGCGATCTTCGCATTCGCCGTCTGGTCGATCTTCGACTTCGATGGCGGTGGCACGACATCGGCGGGATCGACATCCGGCAAGCACACGGCTCTCGTCACGCTGAGCGGGGAGCTTTCGGCGGACGGACAGGCCAGCGCGCAGAAAATCAATTCGGCGCTGGAGTCAGCCTTCGAAGACAAGTCGGCCGCCGGGGTGATCCTGCGAATCAACAGCCCGGGCGGCAGTCCGGTGCAAGCCGGCATGATCTACGACGACATCACCCGGTTGCGAGCGAAATATCCGAAGAAGCCGATTTATGTCGTTGTCGAGGAGATGTGCGCCTCGGGTGGCTATTACGTGGCGGCAGCGGCCGACAAGATTTACGTCGACAAGGCGAGTATCGTCGGCTCCATCGGCGTGCTGATGGACGGCTTCGGGTTCACGGGTCTGATGGATAAGCTCGGCGTGGAGCGGCGTCTGCTCACGGCCGGGCGCAACAAGGGCTTCCTCGACCCGTTCTCTACGCAGTCCGATCAGCAAAAGACGTACGCGCTCGACATGCTCGAGCAAGTGCATCAGCAGTTCATCAGTGCCGTAAAGAAGGGGCGCGGCACCCGTTTGAAGGACGATCCGGATCTGTTCAGCGGTCTGTTCTGGACCGGCCAGCGCTCCGTGGAGCTTGGCCTTGCGGACGGTCTGGGGACCGTCGATTCGGTGGCGCGCGAAGTGCTCAAGGCCCCCGATCTCGTCGACTACACGGTCAAGGAAAACCTGCCCGAGCGTATGGCGCGTCGCTTCGGTGCGGCCGTCGGTACGGCAGCCATGAAGACGATGTTGATGGGTACCGCTTTGACGATGAAGTGAGGTCGTTGTCGTCGGATTGACGGCACAAGGGCATTGAAAATGAGAAAAACCCCACGGGAGCGCGGCGTTCCGTGGGGTTTTTCGTTTGTCTCGCGTTCGTTGGGCGTCACTGCGCAAGAAACAGGAAAATCGCAGGCCGTTTGTGCAGATCGATGCCCGTGTGCGGCCATCCCTTGACGCGGTGCGTCACGATTTGCTCGGCGTCCTGGGTGACATCGACGGCGACGCACAGCAGGGTCGAGGCGTCGCAGCTCTGCAAAAGCGCGTCGAGCATGGCCTTGTTGCGATAAGGCGTTTCGATGAAGATCTGCGTCTGCTTTTCCTTGCGCGAACGCTGTTCCAGTTCTCGCAGGCGCTTAGCACGCTCGCCCGCATCGGTCGGCAGATAGCCGTGAAAGGCGAAGCTCTGGCCGTTCAGGCCGCTTGCCATCAAAGCGAGCAGAATGGAGCTCGGGCCGATGAACGGCACCACGCGCACGCCCTTTTCGTGGGCGCGTCGGACCAGCAGCGCGCCGGGGTCCGCCACGGCCGGGCATCCGGCTTCCGACACGAGGCCGCCGTTGGCGCCGGCGAGAATCGGGGCGAGCAGGGCGTCGATCGCGGCGGCGGGCGTATTGACGTTCAACTCGCGGATGTCGATTTCCTGAATCGGGGTGCTCACGCCGACGAGCTTCAGGAAGGCCCGCGTGCTCTTGGCCTGCTCGCCGACGAAATACGTCAGGCCGGCGGTCACGGCGCGGACTTCCTCTGGCAGGACGGCGGGCAAGCCGCCCCGGGTGTTCGTCCCGAGCGTGTTGGGAATCAGATACAGCGTGCCGCTCATGCCGTCGCTCCGTTCTGGCCGGGGCCGGGAAGCGTGATGCCGGTTTGCATCAACAGGGTCGTAAGGGCAATCAGCGGCAAGCCGATGAGTGCCGTCGGATCGTCGGTTTCGATGCTTTCGAGCAACATGATGCCGAGGCCTTCGGATTTGGCGCTGCCTGCGCAGTCGTACGGGGTTTCGGCATGGAGGTAGGCGGCCAGCACATCGTCGGGCAGATGGCGGAACTTCACGCGCGTGACGACGTCTGTTGCCTCGCTTTGCCCGGTGCGTGCGTCGTGGACACAAAGGGCCGAGTGGAATTCGACGACTTTGCCGCGCATGTCGCGCAACTGCGCCATGGCGTTCTCGAAATTGCCCGGCTTGCCGATCTGACGGCCCTCGAACGTGGCGACCTGATCGGAGCCGATGATGATGGCATCCGGGTGGCGGCTCGCGACCGCCTGCGCCTTTTCGCGGGCCAGGCGTAGCGACGTATCGTGCGGCGTTTCGCCGGGGGCAGGGGTTTCGTCGATGTCCGGAACGTCGACCGTGAACGGCAGGCGCAGGCGTTCGAGCAGTTCACGGCGGTAGCGTGATCCGGAGGCCAGGATCAGCGATGGCAGGGGCTGTGCGGTCATCGGGTTTAAGTGTTTGACGAGAAACGAAAAACTATTTAGAATTCACGGCTTTTGCAATCTGGCGCTCGGTCCCGCCAGTCTGCGCGATACCGGTTCGAACGCCTCAAAGTGGCGTCGAATCAAGGCGCTGCGAGTGGCAGGGGACGTCGAGATGCGGCCAGATGCGCCAAGGCAAGGATGAGCGTGATGAACGAATATATCGTCGATCTGTTCGAATTCGCGCGTACCGGCCGGGTGGCGGAAGGTGACGTGCAACTTGCGGCGTTGCCGCGCATGGTAACTGAAGTGCCTGCCGAAGTCTCGGCGTCGGGGCGCGCGCAGAGTGTGTTCCATTGGCGTGCCGAAGGGGCGGAAAAGCAGGTGCTGCGCGCGGATGGCAAGCCGACGGTGGTGCAGTTCCTGACGCTTTGCGTCGAGGGCCCGATGTGGCTCGAATGCCAGCGATGCCTCACGCCGTACGAGGCGCCGCTCGCCTCGGAAACGACGTTCGAGATCGTGCACGACGAAGCGGCTGCGGAAGATCGCCCGCTCGACGAAGACGAACTCGAAGCGCTGGTCGGCGCCAAGCAGTTCGATCTGCGCGAACTGATCGAGGAAGAATTGCTGTTGGCGTTGCCTATCGTCCCGAAACATGAGGTTTGTCCGAGTGTTCACGATAGTCTGGCCACGGGTAGCGACGGGATGGCAGAGCCGCCCCCGGCGCCTGAAGAAGAGGATAAGCCGTCTCCGTTCGCGGCGCTGGCAGCGCTCAAGCGCTCGCCGGACAAGGACGGAAAGTAATGTGCGGCCGGATTTCCGGCTCACCAAAGTACATGTTTGCGTTAGTCGCACAGGTCGGGCCGATAGGCCGACACCGTAGGGCGGCGCTCGAACTGTGTTAAAATTTCGCGATATTTTGAGGAGTTATCATGGCCGTTCAACAGAACAAGAAGTCGCCGTCGAAGCGCGGCATGCACCGTTCGCACGATTTCCTGACCGCACCGTCGACCGCCGTCGAGCCGACGTCGGGTGAGACGCACCTGCGTCACCACATCTCGCCGAACGGTTTCTACCGTGGTCGCAAGGTCATCAAGACCAAGAACGACTAATTCGGCCCTCCAGGCGACACGCGCCCATCATGGCGCTGTTTGATCGTCCGATGTGGCAAAAGCGGCACTTATCCTGCCGCTTTTTTTGTTACCTGTACCGCAAGCCAATCACGTCGACATGACAGTCACCCTGACGATCGATTGTATGGGCGGAGATCACGGCCCATCGGTGACGGTGCCGGCTGCGGTTCGCTTCGTGCAATCTACCGACGATGTCGAACTTGTGCTGGTCGGGCAGCAGGAGATCATCAACGCGCAGCTCGCGAAGTTGCGTGTGACGGATCACCCGCGCCTGTCCGTTGTCAATGCGAGCGAAGTCGTCGCCATGGACGACTCGGTCGAGACTGCATTGCGCAAGAAGAAAGACTCTTCGATGCGCGTGGCGCTCAATCTGGTCAAGGAAGCGCGCGCGCAGGCTTGCGTGTCCGCCGGCAATACCGGCGCGCTGATGGCCGTCTCCCGCTACGTGCTCAAGACGCTGCCCGGTATCGAGCGCCCGGCGATTGCCACGGTGTTGCCGAACCAGTTGGGCGGCTACACGACGATGCTCGATCTGGGCGCGAACGTGGACTGCGAGCCGACTCACCTGTTGCAATTTGCCGAGATGGGCCATGCGCTCGTGGCGGCGGTCGACGGTAAGGAGCGCCCGTCGATCGGTCTGCTCAACATCGGCGAAGAAGTCATCAAAGGCAACGACGTCATCAAGCAGGCGGGCGAGTTGCTGCGCGGCTCCACGCTGAACTTCTACGGCAACGTGGAAGGCAACGATATTTATCGTGGCACGACGGACATCGTCGTGTGCGATGGCTTCGTTGGCAACGTTGCACTCAAAACTTCCGAAGGCCTGGCGCAAATGCTCGGCGACATGATCCGCGAAGAGTTCACCCGCACCTGGTGGACGAAGGTGATTGCCGTCATTGCGCTGCCGATTCTCACCCGCTTCAAGAACCGCGTGGACCATCGCCGCTACAACGGCGCTGCGTTGCTCGGGCTGCGTGCGCTCGTCATCAAGAGCCACGGCTCCGCCGATGCCTACTCGTTTGAATGGGCTATCAAACGCGGCTATGATGCAGTTCGCAACGGCGTGCTCGACCGTTTGTCGCGTGCCATGCAAGAGAATCAGACCCAGCTCCAGGACACCAAACCGGTGAGCGCCATTCCGGCGCTCTGAAACCGGTCCCCGCCCCGGTGCGCTAACCGATCATAAGATGACCCAGTCCGCGATTTATTCCCGTGTCGTCGGCACCGGCAGCTACCTGCCGGCACGACGCGTGACCAATCAGCAGTTGGCAGACGAACTTGCCACCCGAGGCATCGAGACGAGCGACGAGTGGATCGTCGCGCGTACCGGCATTCAGGCACGTCACTTCGCCGCGCCCGACCAGACCAGCAGCGACATGGCGGTGGAAGCCGCCAGGCGCGCGCTCGATATGGCCGGACTGCGCGCCGACCAGATCGACCTGATCATGGTCGCCACGTCGACGCCCGACTTCGTGTTCCCCAGTACCGCCTGCCTCGTGCAAAGCAAGCTGGGCATCACGAACGGCTGTGCTGCATTCGACATTCAGGCAGTCTGCTCGGGCTTCGCGTATGCGATGGCGACGGCCGACAACTTCATTCGCTCGGGGGCGTATCGCAACGTGCTCGTGATCGGCGCCGAGACGTTCTCCCGCATCCTCGATTTCAACGATCGTACGACGTGCGTGCTGTTCGGCGACGGCGCCGGTGCGGTCGTGCTGCAGGCGTCCGCCGAGCCGGGCATTCTGTCGAGTGCGCTGCACGCCGACGGCAGCCATTCGAACATCCTCTGCGTGCCGGGCAACGTGAACGCCGGCGCGGTTCAGGGTGAAGCGTTCCTCTACATGGACGGTCAGGCGGTGTTCAAGCTGGCTGTGAAGGTGCTCGAGAAGGTGGCCCACGAGGCCCTCGAGAAGGCTGGGCTGGAAGCGTCGGCGATCGATTGGCTGATCCCGCACCAGGCCAATCTGCGCATCATGACGAGCACCGCCCGCAAGCTGGATGCCGAGGCGAAGATGGTCGTGACCGTCGATCAGCACGGTAACACCTCTGCCGCGTCGATTCCCCTTGCCCTCGACGTCGCAGTGCGCGACGGTCGCATCAAGGCGGGGCATACCGTCATGATCGAAGGCGTGGGGGGCGGTTTCACGTGGGGCGCGGTGCTGTTCCGCATGTAAAAAGTATCCCGGCGCACGGGCGTTGTGCGAACCGGCTGCGCTTCGATGAGCGCGCGGTTGGCGGCGATGCTCTCGTGCGCGTCATGCCGGCGCGCGACGATGCGCTGCCATGTTTCTGAATCTGACTGCAAAACCAGGCGCTATGACATTCGCTTTCGTTTTCCCGGGACAAGGATCCCAATCGGTGGGCATGCTCGACGCGTTCGCAGACAACGCGGTGGTGCGCGAAGTGCTTGCCGAAGCTTCGGATGCCCTCGGGCAGGACATGGCGCAGCTGATCGCTGCGGGTCCTGCCGAAGCACTGAATCTCACCACCAATACCCAGCCGGTGATGCTCACCGCCGCCTATGCGATGTACCGCGCGTGGCTGGCCGACGGCGGCGCGAAGCCGTCGTTCGTCGCGGGTCACAGCCTCGGTGAATACACGGCGCTGGTCGCTGCGGGCGTGATCGCGTTCAAGGACGCTGTGCCGCTCGTGCGCTTTCGCGCCCAGGCCATGCAGGAAGCCGTGCCCGTCGGGCAGGGCGGCATGGCGGCGGTCCTCGGTCTGGACGACGACACCGTGCGCAACGTCTGCGCGGAAGCGTCGTCAACGGGTGTGGTCGAGGCCGTCAACTTCAATGCTCCGGCGCAGGTCGTGATCGCCGGCGCCAAGGCTGGCGTGGAGAAGGCTTGCGAGCTGGCCAAGGCCGCCGGTGCGAAGCGCGCGCTCGTGCTGCCCGTGTCGGCGCCGTTCCACTCGTCGCTGCTCAAGCCGGCGTCGGATCGCCTGCGCGAGTATCTCGCGAACGTGACGTTTAACGTTCCGCAGATCCCGCTCGTCAATAACGTGGATGTGGCCGTCGAATCGGACGTGGCTCGCATCAAGGACGCGCTCGTGCGTCAGGCTGCCGCGCCGGTGCGCTGGGTCGAATCGGTGAAGTGGCTCGCCGCGCAGGGCGTGACGCAAGTCGTCGAGTGCGGTCCGGGCAAGGTGCTGACCGGCCTGACCAAGCGTATCGACGGCAATCTCACGGGTTTGGCGATCACCGATCCGGCATCGCTCGCCGAAGTGCGCGCCCAACTCTCGTAAGCCATAGGCAAGGTATTTCTTTCATGAGCAAGCAACTCGACAACCTCGTGGCGCTGGTGACCGGCGCCTCGCGCGGCATCGGTCGCGCCATCGCCCTCGAACTCGCTCGCCAGGGCGCAACGGTCGTAGGTACCGCTACCAGTGAAGCCGGTGCACAAGGCATCGACGCTTACTTTGCGGAAGCGGGCGTCCCCGGCAAGGGCATTGTCCTGAATGTGACCGACGCCGAAGGCGTGGCCGCAGCACTGGACGACATCCTCAAGCAGCACGGTAAGCTCGACATCCTCGTCAATAATGCCGGCATCACCCGCGATAACCTCGCGATGCGCATGAAGGACGATGAGTGGGACGACGTGATCGACACCAACCTGAAGGCGATCTTCCGTCTCTCGCGGGCCGTGATCAAGCCGATGATGAAGGCGCGTAGCGGCCGGATCATCAATGTCACCTCGGTCGTCGGTTCGGCCGGCAATCCGGGGCAGGCCAACTACGCTGCCGCCAAGGCGGGCGTGGCCGGCATGTCGCGCTCGCTGGCCGCTGAGATCGGTAGCCGCAACATTACCGTCAACTGCGTTGCCCCGGGTTTTATCGATACGGATATGACCAAGGCGCTCGGCGAAGCGCAGCACGAAGCGCTCAAGGCACGCATTCCGCTGGGGCGCCTCGGCGCGCCGGAAGATATTGCGAATGCGGTCGCGTTCCTCGCGTCTCCGCAAGCCGCCTACATCACCGGCACCACGTTGCACGTGAACGGCGGCATGTTTATGAATTGATGGAGATGTGTGCAGATATGTGAAAATTACATGTATTTGCACGACATTGAACATTATTTGGCGCATGCTAACTTTGCTTGGCAAACCTGTTAAAATGCGCGCACTTGTCTGAACTAACTACCCCGGAGGGTTTGAATGGATAACATTGAGCAACGCGTCAAGAAGATCGTCGCGGAACAACTTGGCGTGGCTGAAGCCGACGTTAAGAACGAATCCAGCTTCGTGAACGATCTCGGCGCTGACTCGCTCGACACGGTTGAGCTGGTGATGGCTCTGGAAGAAGAGTTCGAGATCGAGATCCCGGACGAAGACGCTGAAAAGATCACCACCGTGCAGCAAGCCATCGATTTCGCCCAGGCTCAGTCGAAGGCCTAACAGGCCTACGGATCGCCTGATTGGCCGGGATGCCGACCGGCTCCTGGCGTCAGGCCTGCCTGTCAGCCGCAGGGAGCGCAGGGTCGGACCTTGTCGCCTCTGTGGCTTTTGTTTTGTATGACCCAGCAGAAGAAGGGGAGTATCGTGAGTCGTCGTCGCGTCGTCATTACCGGTCTGGGCCTGATCTCGCCGGTCGGCAACACCGTTGCCGAAGGTTGGGAAAATCTGGTCGCGGGTCGTTCGGGCATCGCCAACATCACGAAGTTCGATGCGAGCAACCATAAGGTTCGCTTTGCAGGCGAAGTCAAAAACTTCGATACCGAGAAGTATCTGTCGGCCAAGGAAGCGCGCCGCATGGATACGTTCATCCATTTCGGCCTTGCCGCCGGCATCCAGGCGTTTGAAGACAGCGGCCTGCAGATCACCGCAGAGAACGCCGAGCGCGTAGGTGTGCTGGTCGGCTCCGGTATCGGCGGCCTGCCGATGATCGAAGATACGCAGACCGATTTGCTCAATGGCGGTCCGCGCAAGATTTCCCCATTCTTCGTGCCGGGTTCGATCATCAACATGATCTCCGGTCATCTGTCGATCAAGTACGGCCTGAAGGGTCCGAACCTCGCCATCGTCACGGCTTGCACGACCGGTCTGCACTGTATCGGTCAGGCGGCGCGCATGATTCAGTATGGCGACGCGGACGCGGTGCTCGCCGGCGGTGCCGAATCGACGGTGTCGCCGCTGGGCATCGGCGGTTTCGCTGCGATGACGGCGCTGTCCGCACGCAACGACGACCCGGCAACCGCGAGCCGTCCGTGGGACAAGGACCGCGACGGTTTCGTGCTGGGCGAAGGCGCTGGCGTGATGATGGTCGAGGAGTATGAGCACGCCAAGGCGCGCGGCGCGAAGATCTACGCCGAGCTCAAGGGCTTCGGCATGAGCGCCGACGCCTACCACATGACCGCACCGTGCGAAGACGGCGATGGCGCACTGCGCGCCATGGCGAATGCGCTGCGCGACGCCGGCATCAACGCCGATGCCGTCAATTATGTGAACGCGCATGGTACCTCGACGCCGCTGGGCGATATCGCCGAGACGGTCGCGGTCAAGCGTCTGATGGGCGATGCGGCCAAGCGCGTGGTGGTGAACTCCACCAAGTCGATGACCGGCCACTTGCTGGGCGGCGCCGGCGGTCTGGAGTCGGTGTTCACCGTGCTCGCCGTGCACCATCAGAAGTCTCCGCCGACGATCAACATCTTCAATCAGGACCCGGCTTGCGACCTTGACTACTGCGCAAACGAGGCTCGTGATCTGAAAATTGATGTCGCGTTGAAGAACTCTTTCGGATTTGGCGGGACTAACGGCTCGCTGGTCTTCCAGCGCGTCTAAGTTCGCGGGACGCCGCGCAGGCGTCCCGTCCCGCTGACCCACGCTCCGGTGAGTGTGCCCGGGCGTGCGGCGTCAAAGACACTTCCAGCCGCGGCGGCAAGTGCTGCCGTGGTGCAATCGGGCCCGACCGGGGCCTGGCAGCCAGAGAAAATACGGATCCATATCAGGTGAGTGAACGAGAAATCGACCAGGCGCTCGTCGAGCGCGTGCAAAAGGGCGACAAAGCCGCCTTCGAGCTATTGGTCGCGAAATATCACCGCAAGATCATCCGCCTCGTATCGCGGCTCGTGCGCGACGCCGCCGAGGTCGAGGATGTGACGCAGGAGGCCTTTATCAAGGCCTACCGTGCCTTGCCGCAGTTTCGCGGCGAGTCGGCGTTCTATACCTGGTTGTATCGTATTGCTGTCAACACGGCGAAAAACCACCTGGCAACGCAGGGGCGCCGTGCACCGACTTCGACTGAAGCGAACGCTGAAGAAGCGGAAACTTTTGCCGAGGCCGATCAACTAAGGGATATCAACACGCCTGAGTCGATGCTGATGAGCAAGCAGATTGCTCAAACGGTCAACACAGCGATGGAGGCTTTGCCCGATGAACTTCGGACGGCGATCACCCTGCGGGAAATCGAGGGTTTGAGCTACGAAGAGATCGCCGAAGCCATGGGGTGCCCGATCGGAACGGTCCGTTCGCGAATTTTCCGGGCGCGTGAAGCGATTGCCAGCCGGCTCAGGCCGCTGCTGGACACGCCTGACGGTAAGCGCTGGTGAGCGCGCCGCCGGGGAAGTTATTTTCGTTGGGGGATATCATGGGATCAGCGACGGTGCAAACGCAGCGGGGGCTGCAAGCCGAGCGGATTTCCGCGTTGATGGACGGGGAATTCGATCCGGACGAACTAGCCGCCCTGCTGGACGAGGCTGACACCTCGGGCCGGCCTCTGTGGGACGACTACCACCTGATCGGGGACGCATTGCGTTCCGATGAACTGACGCTGCCGCGTTCGGAGTCTGCCTTCATGGCTTCCTTCGCGGCACGCCTCGAAGCCGAGCCGCACCTGCTTGCACCGGCCGCCCTGGCCGATGCGCAGGCCGCCGCGCCGGGCGCGAAGGCCGCAGGCTCGCGAGTCACGCGAATCAATCCGTTCCTGCGCGTACGTCGGGTCCTGCCGACGGCCGCTGCCGCGGCTGCCGTCGCAGCGCTGTCGTGGGTTGTCGTGCCGCGTCTGCAGGATCATCCGGCTGGCGGTACGCAGCCGCAAGTGCTCGCTCAGGCGGCATCGCCGGCAGCCGGCGGTTCGAGCCTCACTCGTGTGGCGCTGTCGCAGTCGCCGCAAGCGGCCGTAGCCGCCAACGGTGCGAGCGCGGGCGCGACGAACGATCTGATCGTGCTGCGCGATGCGCGTCTCGACCAGTATCTGGCGGCTCACCAGCAATACGCGCCGGCCCCTATCGGCCAGAGCGTTTCCCCCTACATGCGAGCCTCGGCGCAAGCGGACGAATAAATGCAGCGCCTGAGTATCGAATCCTTGCCGCGTGCGCCCATCGGGCGCACTTTCTTCCTGTTCGCTTTTCTGCTGGCGACCACGCTGCAAACGCAAGCTTGGGCGCAGGCGTCCGCACCTTCGGTCGATCCGCTGATCGAGAAGCGTGAGGTCAGCGCGTGGCTCAACAAGATCCATCGCGCAGCGCAGACGCAGAACTACATTGGCACCTTCGTCTATCAGCGTGGCTCGACCATGCGTTCGTCGAAGATCAGCCACTTTGCCGATAAGGGCAATGAGTACGAAGAGCTCGAGACGCTCGACGGACGTCAGCGCCGCATTCTGCGTCAGAACGAAGACGTCTACACGCTGATTCCGGAGCAGAAGACCGTTTTCCTGGAGAAGCGGGAGAGCAAGGATTCTTTCCCCGCTTTGCTCGCGACCCCCACACGCGACGTCCTTGATTATTACGCGCCGAAGCTGCTGCCGAACGAACGGATGGCCGGTTTCGACTGCATGGTGATCGAACTCTCGCCGAAGGACGACTTCCGGTTCGGTTATCGTCTGTGGGCCGATCGCAACACCGGGTTGCTGCTGCGCGCGCAGACGCTCGACGCCGAAGGCCATCTGCTCGAACAGGCGGCGTTTTCGCAAATTTCGATTGGCGTGCCGAACGAGAAGGCGCGCATCGTTCACGCGATCCAGTCCACGCACGGCTGGCATGTCGTCAAGCCGCAAATTGCCTCCACGCGATTGTCCGATGCCGGCTGGAGTATCGACGTCGACAAGAAGGTGCCGGGATTCAAGGCGGTTCGCGAAGTGCGTCGCACGATGCGTTCGGCGCCCGACAGCAAACCGCTGGAAGTCCAGCAGGTGGTATATTCCGACGGCATGGCCGGTCTTTCGGTGTTTATCGAACCGGCCACGCGTGAACGCAAGGAAGGCCACGGTAGTGCTGGGGCGACGAACATCCTCATCAAGCGCTACGGCGACTTCTGGCTGACCTTGCTCGGCGAAGTGCCGCAGGCCACCCTGCAACAATTCGCCTCCAGTATCGAGTACAAACAGCCGGCGAAGTGACCGGCTGTCGGGTGGACCGTGACCGGTAACGGCGCGGTCCGGGTAGCGAGGCGCTTATGAGACGCAAAGCGGCGTCGGGTGCCGGACTGCCTTCAGGGATTCCGAGACTTTCGCGCACCACGATCTTCCAATGAAGAAGACTCTCCTGCTTCGTGTCATCCTTGGCGGCGCCATTGCCGCCCAATTGGCGGGAGCCCCCGCCGCCTATGCCGCACCGGCCTCGGCACCGTCCGGCGGTTCAACGGCGTCGAACGCCCCGCTTGTCAGCAACCTTCCCGATTTCACTCAACTCGTCGACCGTGTCGGCCCGGCAGTCGTAAATATCCGTACGACCGAGCGCGTTGGCCGCAATCAGCGTGGTTTGCCGCCGGGGGTGGACGACGACATGGCCGAGCTGTTCCGTCGTTTCTTCGGCGTGCCCATGCCGCAGCAGCCAGGCCCGAAGGGCGGCACGCCGCGACGCGGCCAGCCGCAGCCGGATGAAGAGCAAAACAGTGGCGTGGGCTCGGGCTTCATCGTCTCTAACGACGGCTACATTCTCACGAATGCGCACGTCGTCGACGGGGCGGACAGCATCTATGTCACCCTGACCGACAAACGCGAATTCAAGGCAAAGCTGGTCGGCGCCGACAAGCGTACCGACGTGGCCGTGGTCAAGGTGGAAGCCAAGGACCTGCCGACGGTGCCCGTCGGTGATTCGAACAAGCTGCGTGTCGGCGAGTGGGTGGTGGCCATCGGCTCGCCGTTCGGTCTCGAAAACACGGTTACGGCGGGCATCGTGTCGGCCAAGGGCCGCGACACGGGCGACTATTTGCCGTTCATTCAGACGGATGTGGCCGTGAACCCGGGCAATTCCGGCGGTCCGCTCATCAACATGCGCGGCGAGGTCGTAGGCATCAACTCGATGATCTACAGCCAGACCGGCGGCTTCATGGGCATTTCGTTCGCGATTCCGATCGACGAAGTCATGCGCGTGGTCGATCAGCTCAAGAAGACGGGCAAGGTCGTGCGGGGTCGCATCGGTGTGGCAATCAGCGAGGTCAGCAAGGACGTCGCGGATTCGCTGGGCTTGCCGCGTGCCCAAGGCGCGCTGGTGCGCAGCGTCGAGCCAGGCAGCCCGGCCGAAAAGGCGGGCGTGCAGCCGGGCGACATCATCATGAAGTTCGAGGGGCGCGCCGTCGATCACGCGACCGATCTGCCGCGAATGGTCGGTGAGACCAAGCCGGGTTCTGGCGCCACGTTGCAAGTGTTGCGCAAGGGCAAGACCCAGGATCTGAAGATCACGATTGCCGAAGCCGATGCCGACACGCCCAAGGCGTCGAAGGCGCAGGGCGGCAGCGCCGATACGCCGCATCCGAACGCCCTGGGGCTGGTCGTCTCCGATCTAACCGAGGCGCAGAAGAAGGATATGAAGCTGCGTGGCGGCGTGCAGGTCGAACTCGCGGAAGGCCCGGCAGGCCGCGCCGGTCTTCAGCAAGGCGACATCATCCTGCGCGTGGGCGACGCCGATATCGCCAACGCCAAACAGTTCGAGGAAGTCGTCAAGGCGCTCGATCCGAAGCGTCTGGTGCCGATTCTGGTGCGTCGCGGCGACGCCACGCAGTTCGTGCCGCTGCGCCCGCGTGCGCCGAGCAGCAAGTAATTGCGTCGATGACCGCGCCGGCGTTCACGCTTTACGGCCGCAAGTGGTGTCATCTGTGCGATGACATGCTTGCGGCGCTCGAAGCGATGCGCCCGGCGTGGGATTTTTCGGTAACGGTCGTGGATGTCGACAGCGATCCGGCGTTGGAAGCCAAATACGACGAAATCGTGCCGGTGCTGGCATTGGGGGCGCGGGAGTTATGCCGCTATCGTTTCGACGTCGATGCTGTCGCCGCCGCGTTTGTCTCGGATTGACGCCGCATCTCATTCGGCCTGCCGCGAATTTCACCGACGACGCCGAGACCTTCCTGCCATTTCCGGCGTACCGCCGCGAAACGTGAGATCCCCGCGCGATTCCGGGCGGTATCGATGCGCTTTCGGCTAAAATGTCGTGTTTGCCGATTCTCTCGAAAGCCGCTGCCGAGCCGAATCCGATGGCACCGACTTTTCTATAGCCCGCCTCATGGACCATATTCGCAATTTTTCGATCATCGCCCACATCGACCACGGGAAATCGACCCTGGCCGATCGCATCATCCAGCTTAGCGGCGGTTTGTCCGATCGTGAAATGGAATCGCGCGTCCTCGACTCGATGGATCTCGAACGCGAGCGCGGCATCACCATCAAGGCGCAGACCGCCGCGCTGCAATACAAGGCGCGCGACGGCAAGGTCTACAACCTCAACCTCATCGATACGCCGGGACACGTCGACTTCTCGTACGAAGTGAGCCGTTCGCTGTCCGCTTGCGAAGGCGCGCTGCTCGTGGTCGACGCCTCGCAAGGGGTCGAAGCGCAGACGGTGGCGAACTGCTATACCGCCATCGAACTGGGCGTGGAAGTCGTGCCGGTGCTCAACAAGATCGATTTGCCGTCCGCTGAACCCGAAAACGCGATTCAGGAGATCGAGGACGTCATCGGGATCGAGGCGACCGACGCCGTGCGCTGCTCGGCCAAGACCGGTTTGGGCGTGGAAGACGTGCTCGAAGCGCTGATCGCCAAGGTGCCGCCGCCCAAGGGCGACGCCAACGCTGCGCTGCAAGCGCTGATCATCGACTCCTGGTTCGACAGCTACGTCGGGGTGGTGATGCTGGTGCGTGTGGTGAACGGCACGCTCAAGCCCAAGGACAAGATTCATCTGATGGCGACGGGTTCGAGCCACCTGGTCGAACAGGTGGGGGTGTTCACGCCGAAATCGCAGCAGCGTACGTCGCTGTCCGCCGGTCAGGTGGGCTTCATCATCTCGGGTATCAAGGAACTCGGCGCTGCGAAGGTGGGCGATACCGTGACGCACGCCGTCACGACCACCACCAAGCCGGCCGACGCACCGCTGCCCGGCTTCAAGGAAGTCAAGCCGCAGGTGTTCGCCGGTCTCTATCCGGTCGAAGCGAACCAGTACGACGCGCTGCGCGAGTCGCTCGAAAAGCTCAAGCTCAACGATGCGTCGCTCCAGTACGAACCGGAAGTTTCGCAAGCGTTGGGCTTCGGCTTCCGCTGTGGCTTCCTGGGCCTGCTGCACATGGAAATCGTGCAGGAGCGTCTGGAGCGCGAGTTCGACATGGACCTCATTACCACGGCGCCGACCGTGATCTACGAGGTGACGGAGCGCGACGGCACGGTCGTGTCGGTGGAAAACCCGTCGAAGATGCCGGATCCGGGCCGTATCGAAGAAGTTCGCGAACCTATCGTGACCGTGAACCTCTATATGCCGCAGGAGTATGTCGGTTCGGTCGTGACGTTGTGCCAGCAAAAACGCGGCATCCAGATCGACATGCAGTATCACGGCCGTCAGGTCCGTCTGATTTACGAAATTCCGATGGCGGAAATCGTGCTCGACTTCTTCGATCGTCTGAAGTCGGTGTCGCGCGGTTATGCGTCGATGGACTACGAGTTCAAGGAGTATCGCGCGTCGGACGTGGTCAAGGTCGACATGCTCATCAACAGCGACAAGGTCGACGCGCTGTCGATCATCGTTCACCGTTCGGAGAGCCGTCGTCGTGGTGCGCAGGTTGCATCGAAGATGCGGGAAATCATTCCGCGTCAGATGTACGATGTGGCGATTCAGGCGGCGATCGGTGCGAACATCATTGCCCGTGAGAACATCAAGGCATTGCGCAAGAACGTGCTGGCGAAGTGCTATGGTGGTGACATCACGCGTAAGAAGAAGCTGCTCGAGAAACAGAAGGAAGGTAAGAAGCGCATGAAGCAGGTGGGGAGCGTTGAAATTCCCCAGGAAGCGTTCCTTGCCATTTTGCAAGTCGAAGACAAATAACGTAGCGACGGGTCCCGCATGAATTTCGCCCTGATTCTTTTGATCCTGGTGCTGGTGACCGGGGTGGCCTGGGTGGCCGACAAGTTGGTGTTTCAACCGGCGCGCCGCCGGGCAGCACAGGACGCTGTGGCGCAATTCGATCAGCAGCAGTTGTCGTTGCAGGGGTCCGGCATTCAGGGCTCCGGGGCGCAGGAAGGCCATGCACTGGCGAGCGCTCGTGCGAAGTTGCGGGACGACAAACTGCGTCAGCCGTGGTGGCTGGAGTACTCGGCCAGCTTCTTCCCGGTGATTCTGGCGGTGTTCGTGCTGCGCTCGTTCGTGGTCGAGCCGTTCAAGATTCCCTCCGGTTCGATGATTCCGACGCTGCTCGTCGGCGACTTCATCCTTGTGAACAAGTTCGACTACGGCATTCGTCTGCCCGTGGTGAACAAGAAGATCATCGATCTCGGCGAGCCGAAGCGTGGCGACGTGGTGGTGTTCCGTTACCCGAAGGACGAGTCGATGGACTACATCAAGCGCGTGATCGGTGTGCCGGGCGATGTCGTGGCTTATCAGAACAAGAAGCTCACGATCAACGGGCAGCCGGTGCCGGAAACGGCCCTGCCGGATTACTTCGACGACGAGCACATTGCTTACTTCAAGCAGTTCGAAGAGACGGTGGGGGGTGTCAAGAACCGGATTCTGAACGATCCGAACGTGCCGCCCTACATCATGGGCGCCGACGACTTCCCGAACAAGCAGAACTGCCAGTACAACAGCCAGGGCGTGATCTGCAAGGTGCCGCCGGGCAACTACTTCATGATGGGCGACAACCGCGACAACAGTGCGGATAGCCGTTACTGGGGCTTTGTGCCGGAGCAGAACATCGTGGGACGGGCGTTCTTCATCTGGATGAACTTCTCGAATCTGAAGCGCCTGGGCAGCTTCCAGTAAGTGGGGTTTTCGCCCGGGCGAGGTCGCCTCCTCGGGTGAAGGGTGAATTAATGCGGAAATTGACGTAATTTCGTTAATTTCCGCATTATTGTTTTTAAATAAGAAATAAAAGATGCGACGGGTGGAGGCTGCTGTAGGGAGGGATCTGTCCTGACCTCGGCGTTGTCCGATCCACCGCTCTCACGCGAGTCCGAAAAGCCCGCCACACGGGGGTAAAGCCCGTCGTTTCTTGGCGACGACGCGCGCCGGGGCGGGAGCGTCGCGCTATACTTGCGCCATGCCTCAATCTCTGAACCAACTGGAAGAACGCCTCCAGTATCGTTTCCACGATGCGGAATTGCTTTGCCAAGCACTGACGCACCGTAGCCATAGTGCCGCCAATAATGAGCGGCTGGAGTTTCTCGGCGATTCCATTCTCAACTGCTCTGTCGCGGCGATTCTGTTTCGTCGCTACGGCAAGCTCGATGAAGGCGACCTCTCTCGTGTGCGTGCCAATCTCGTCAAGCAACAATCGTTGTACGAGATCGCGCAGACGCTTGGCGTTTCCGATTTCCTGCGCTTAGGCGAAGGCGAGCTCAAGAGCGGTGGTTTCCGTCGTCCGTCGATTTTGGCCGACACCCTCGAAGCCTTGTTCGGTGCGATGTATCTCGATGGCGGGTTCGAAGCCGCCTATGCGGTCATCGAACGTCTGTACACGCCGGTGCTCGAACATGTCGATCCCAAGACGCTTGGCAAAGATGCCAAGACGCTGCTCCAGGAGTATCTGCAAGGGCACAAGATCGCGTTGCCGCAGTACACCGTGATCGCCACGCATGGCGCCGCGCACAACCAGCAGTTCGAGGTCGAGTGCACGGTGCCGAAGCTCGACATCAAGGTCGGCGGCTCCGGCGCGAGCCGTCGCGCGGCGGAGCAGGCCGCAGCCAAGAAGGCGCTGGAGGAAGTGCAAAAGATGCCGGCGCTTGCCAAGCCCAAGGCGGAGAAGAGCGCCAAGGCCGCGAAGAAGCGCGCTGCGAAGGCGGCGGCGTCCGAAGCGAAAAAGGCGGAGAAGGCTGCGAGTGCGACGCATGCAACGAATGCGACACATGCAACGAATGCGACGCAGACGACGCAGGCGAGCGCCCCGCAAGTCATCGAGCCGAAAGACGCGAAGGATTTGAAGGATTCGAAGGACGTCAAGGAGTCGCGAGAACCGAAGGACGGGCGCGATGCCGTGGCCGGATCGACCGCTGCGCCGGCGATGACCGCGTCGAGTCACGTCGTGCCGCGCGGTACGATCGCTTCGACCGACAAGCCGGCGGACAAGCTCTCGGAGAAACCTGCCGAGAAGATCGTCGAAAAATCGTCGGAGAAACCGGCAGAGAAGGCCGACGGCGCCAAGCAACCTCCGGCAGCCGCCTGAGTCCCATTTGGGGGAGCGCGCAGCGCGCCGCCCCTTTTCAAGAGAGTTTCCAATCATGAACGATAAGACGGATTTTCGCTGCGGTACCGTGGCGATCGTCGGGCGTCCGAACGTCGGCAAATCGACGTTGCTCAACGCCCTCGTCGGTCAGAAGATCAGCATCACGTCGCGCAAGGCGCAGACGACGCGACATCGCATTACCGGCATCAACACGACGGACGACGCGCAGTACATCTTTGTCGACACCCCAGGGTTTCAAACGCGTCACGCCACGGCGCTGAACCGCTCGCTCAACCGGGCGGTGACGTCCACCCTGTCGAGCGTCGATGTCGTAATGTTCGTTATCGAAGCGGGCACCTTCGGACCGGACGACGAGAAGGTCCTCAAGCTGTTGCCCGAGAGCACGCCGGTGCTGCTGATCGTCAATAAGCTCGATCGCATCACGGACAAGGCCGAGATGCTGCCGTTCCTGCGCAAGGTCGGCGAAGTGCGCGACTTCCGGGAAATCGTGCCGCTGTCGGCGAAGCGCTCGGACGACATCAAGCGCCTGCTTGGTGTGCTGCGTCCGTATCTGCTCGAAGGCGACCCGATCTATGGCGAAGATGATCTGACCGATCGCAGCGAACGCTTCATGGCGGCGGAAATCCTGCGGGAGAAGGTGTTCCGCTGGACGGGCGACGAGTTGCCGTACACGAGCACGGTCATCATCGACAAGTTCGAAGTCGAAGGGAATCTGCGCCGTATCTTCGCGACGATTCTGGTCGATCGCGACAATCACAAGGCGATGATCATCGGTAACAAAGGCGCGAAGCTCAAGCAGATTTCGACCGACGCGCGTCTCGACATGGCGAAGCTTTTCGACGGGCCGGTGTATCTGGAAGTCTGGATCAAGGTGAAGGGCGGCTGGGCCGACAATGAGGCCGGCCTGCGGGCATATGGCTACGAGTGAGCTCGATACTGCACGCGACGCCGCCGATGCCCCCCCCGAGGTAACACCGGGGGGCAGCTCGCCGCGAACGTCGCGTGGATCCTCGTCGCCGGCGGCCGGTGCGAGACCCACGCGCCAGTCCCGCAGTCCGCGCGCGCGTGCTGTGGACGACGAGGCGTCTGAGGCGTTTCGGCAAGCCGAGGCCAATGCCGAAAGCATCGGTCGTAGCGAAAAGCCAGACGCCCGGCCAGACGCCCAGCGTGAAACCAAGCGGGTTCGACGTGCGCCGTCGCCCGCACGGGCGGCCGAGCGCGAACAGAGTCGGGTGACGGAACAACCTGGCTTTGTCCTCCACAGTTATCCCTATCGCGAAACCAGCCTGATCATCGATGTGCTCACGCGGGATCATGGGCGTATCGCGCTTGTCGCCAAGGGCGCGAAGCGTCCGCATTCGGCGCTGCGCGGCGTGCTTCAGACGTTTCAGCCACTCTCGCTCGCCTGGCTCGGCAAGGGCGAATTGCGCACGTTGACGAAAGCCGAGTGGGTAGGCGGGCTGCGTCCGCTCGAAGGCGACGCGCTGCTCTCCGGCTTTTATCTGAACGAACTGCTGGTGAAGTTCTGCGCGCGCGACGATCCCCATGACAAGCTGTTCCAGCACTATCTGACAACGCTCCACCATCTCGCGCATGGCGAACCGGCCGGCATCATTCTGCGCGCGTTCGAGCGCGTGCTGTTGCGCGAGACCGGCTATGCCGTCGCGTTCGATCGATGTACGCAAACGCGCGGCAAGGTGACAGCCGATCGCCGCTATGTGTTCCATCCCGACTGGGGCGTGCGACCGGCGCGCGGCGACGAGCCGTCGGACTGGCCCGTCGTGATCGGGCAGACGTTGCTCGACATGGAGCAAGACGACTATTCGCGGGCGCAGACCGTGCAGCAAAGCAAGCTGCTCATGCGCTTTCTTCTCAACCACCATTTGGGCGGCGTGCCGCTCAATACCCGGCAGATCCTGCTCGACCTGCAAAAACTATGAGCCTCTTCTTCCAAGGCAACCCCATCGACCTCGGGGTGAACATCGATCACGTGGCGACGGTGCGCAATGCTCGTGGCACGGCTTATCCCGACCCGATCAAGGCCGCCCTGTTGGCCGAAGCGGCGGGCGCGGACGTGATTACGTTGCACCTGCGTGAAGATCGTCGCCACATTCGCGACGAGGACGTGACGAATCTGCGCGACAAGCTGATCACGCGCATGAACCTCGAATGTGCGGTCACGGAAGAAATGCTCGCGATTGCGTGTCGCGTGAAACCGCACGACGTCTGTCTGGTGCCGGAGAGCCGTCAGGAACTCACGACCGAAGGCGGGTTGGATGTCGTTGGTCTGTACGACCGGATTGCGGCGGCCACGCAGCAACTCGGCAACGCAGGCAGCCGGGTGTCGCTTTTCATCGATCCGGACGAAGCACCGATTCGCGCCGCCGCACGTATGGGCGCACCGGTCGTCGAGCTTCACACCGGCCGTTACGCCGAAGCCCATGACGAAGCGACCCGCGAGGCGGAGTTCGCCCGCATCGAACGCGCGGTCGCGCTTGGGGTGTCGCTGGGACTGCGTGTGAATGCCGGTCATGGTCTGCACTACGAAAACGTGCAGCCGATCGCGGCCATTGAAGGCATTTCCGAACTGAACATCGGTCACGCCATCGTTGCCCATGCGCTCTTCGCCGGCTGGGAGAACGCGGTGCGCGAGATGAAGGCGATCATGGTCGCCAGCCGCGTCGCCTCGCGCGGTTGAGGCGCATCGCTTCCGCTCGCCACTGCCGATCACCCGACCACGCGACGCTACCTTCATGAGCGATCCGACAACATCGTCTCCCACGTCTCCCACGTCTCCCACGTCGCCCACGCCCGCCGACGTTCCGCCGCAGCGCGCACACGTCGTCGGCGCTGCGCAGGGCGCAACGGCGATTTACGGCGTGGGGACCGACATCCTGCAAATCAGCCGGGTGGTGGGTGTCATGACGCGCACCCAAGGGCGGTTTGCCGAGCGTGTGCTGGGGCCAGAGGAACTGAAGGTTTATCACGCACGTCAGAAGCGCTCCGAGGTACGCGGATTAGCGTATCTATGTACCCGGTTCGCGGCGAAGGAAGCGGTCTCGAAGGCCATTGGCCTTGGCATGCGCTGGCCGATGACATGGCGTGCGGTGCAGACGCTCAACGCACCGTCCGGCAAGCCGGTCGTCGTCGCGTCGGGCGAGTTGGTGCAGTGGCTGGCTGAGCGGCAACTGTCGATCGAAATTTCGATCACCGACGAAAAAGAATACGCGGTCGCATTTGCGATCGCATCGCGCAATTTGGATAACGCAAGCAACGCAAGCAACATTGCATCGGAGAAAACGTAATGACGAAGCGCAGGCCGGGCCCGGTGATGCTGGACGTCGTGGGGCTGACCCTCAGCGAAGACGACATTCGTCGCATCGACCATCCGTTGACCGGGGGTGTCATTCTGTTCGCGCGCAATTTCGACGATCGCGCGCAGCTGTGTTCGCTCACAAAGCAAATTCGCGACGTGCGCGACGACATTCTGATCGCCGTGGATCACGAAGGCGGACGCGTGCAGCGGTTCCGCACCGACGGCTTCACGCATTTGCCTGCGATGGGCAAGCTGGGCAAGCTTTGGCATGAGGATGTTTTCAAGGCTACGCGTGTGGCGACGGCCGTGGGCTACGTGCTGGCGTCCGAGCTGCGTGCCTGTGACATCGACCTGAGCTTCACGCCGGTGCTGGATCTGGACTACGGCACGTCCACCGTGATCGGCGACCGCGCGTTCGATGCCGATCCGCGTGTTGTGGCCATGCTCGCCAAGAGTCTCAATCATGGGCTGCTGCTGGCCGGGATGGCCAACTGCGGCAAGCATTTCCCGGGACATGGTTTCGTCGCGGCGGATTCGCATCACGAGATCCCGGTTGATGAGCGCTCGCTCGACGAGATCCTTTCGGTCGACGCCCAGCCGTACGACTGGCTGGGCATGTCGCTCGCGGCTGTGATGCCGGCGCATGTGATTTATCCGCAGGTCGATCCGCATCCGGCAGGGTTCTCGGCCAAATGGCTCAAGGAAATCCTGCGCGGCCAATACGGCTTTGACGGCGTGATCTTCAGCGATGACCTCTCGATGCAGGGCGCGAGCGCTGCCGGAGACGTCGTGACGGCCGCGCATGCTGCGCTGGACGCGGGTTGCGACATGGTGCTCATTTGCAACAGCCCGGAGAAGGCGGATCGCCTGCTGCGTGAGATGAAGCCCGTGGCGGACACGGTATCGCAGCGTCGTATCAAGCGTCTTCAGGGGCGCGGCAAAGCGCACGGCTGGGAAAAGATGCTGGGGCAGCCGGAGTATCAGGCGGCGAAGCGTCTGATCGCTGAGACGTTCGGCGGGTAAGGGAGTACCGGCCGGGCGGGACAGACGGCGCGTGCAATGCGCATGTGGCGAGTCGGTGGCACGCGGTATGAGGCCGCCGGCGCGTCAGCAGCGATGGAGATGGCGACGGAATCTTCAGCGCATGGCCTGCGCACTTTTGCCCCGTGGCGTTGGCCGCATCGTTCGCGCAAACTCGTTCGTTCAAACAAAAAGCGCTCGACCCCGAGGGGACGAGCACTTTTTCGTTATCCGACCCGCCCGTCGCCCGAAGGCAACGCGCCGGCAAGCCAGCGATTAGACGCGGCTCTTGTATTCGTCGGTACGCGTGTCGATTTCGATCATGTCGTCGGTGTTGACGAACAACGGCACCTGAATTTCCAGCAGGTCGTTGATCTTCGCGCTCTTCAGAACGCGGCCCGACGACGTGTCGCCCTTGACTGCCGGTTCGGTGTACTGGACCTTACGCACGAGCGTGGTCGGCAGTTCGACCGAAATGGCCTTCTCGTTGTAGAACACGACTTCGCACGGCATGTCGGCTTCGAGGTACTTGATCGCGTTGTCCATGTTTTCCGCTTCGACTTCGTACTGGTTGTACTCAGCGTCCATGAACACGTACATCGGATCGGCGAAGTACGAGTACGTCACTTCCTTCTTGTCGAGCGTGACGGTTTCGAACTTTTCGTCCGCCTTGTACGTAAATTCACCGCGGCCTTCTTTGAGCAACTTCTTGTACTTCAGCTTGACCATGCTGGAGTTGCGGCCCGACTTTTGGAATTCGGTGCGGAGCACCACGTGCGGTTCATTATCGAGAATGAAGACGTTACCGACGCGGAGGTCTTGAGCGATTTTCATAAAAAAACGAGATCCTGTGACGAAATAAGCGATTTGCCGCTTGTTGAGCGCTTCCATACGCTCATTCGCCGCTTGATTCCCGCGTCCGCCCGAAACAGTCTCCGGGGCAGCAGGTTTAGCAGCAAAGCGTTGAAAAACCAGCTATTTTACCTGATTTTCCGCGAAGCTTGCCAACTGTCGCGCAAGGTCCGGGAGGCTCGCCTGAGCCTGCGCCCAAGCCTGCGCATGGCGATTGAGCTCGGGCAAGGCCGCCGCCAGGGCGGCCCAGTCGGGCGCCGTGCTCGCATAACCGTTCCAGAGGTGCCAGAACGTGCGCAGGGCCTCGCGAGCGCCATGTGCCAACGGAGGCGTCGTACTGTCCAGATAGCGCTCGAGGAACGCGTCGAGCTTCACGTGATGGGCGTTCTCGTCCTGGGGGTAGATATGCCAGACTAACGGCTTCGCCGCCCACTGCGCGCGCACGAACGAGTCCTCGCCGCGCACGAAATTGAGGTCGCAAGCCCAGAGCAGAGCGTCGAATTCGGTTTGCGGGACGAACGGCAGGCCATACACCGTCAGCGCGCCGCGCGCCGCCGATTCCCCCGGCGCGAAAGCCCCGCGCCCGAACCACTCGCCGACGGCGGGGGCGATACGCCCCTGCGGCACCAGACAGACGATTGGCGTCTCACTGGCCGCCCACTGCGCAAGCAGCGCCGGTAGCGCCGGATTTTCGTACGCGAAGAGCGATACGACGAGCGCCTGTCGCGGTGCGGTCGCCAGCCCGAGCGTGCGCTGCCACCATGCGTTGCGCTGCTCGGCGGACGCGAGAAAGGCGTCGCGACGGGAGAACAGTTCGCGCTCGCGCGTGAGTCCGCCCGTACGCGGCGTAAATCCGGGCAGGAAAAACGTCTTCACGAGTCCCAATTGCGGATGCAACGACTTCTGCAAATGAAAGTCGTCGACCCACGCCTCGGCGCTCAGGTATTCGAGATTGATCCAGACCGGCGCGTGACCCGCTTGCTTGCGAGCGTGCATTGCCTGCACGTAGCTATCCGGAATGTGACAGGCGAATGCCTCGATGACGATGTCGCCGGGTGCATTTTCCTCAGTGATCGTGCCGAAGTCGGCCTCCCAGCGGCGAACATCCACACCATCGCAGCGCTGCCGGGCAAGCGCCGGGTCGATGTCGGGGCGCAGATAACGGAAGCTCGTCAGATCGTCGACCCAGAGCCGCACCGACCACCCGTGTTCGCGCTCCAGTTGACGCGCAAGCCGCCAGCACACGCCGATATCGCCGAAATTGTCGATGACGGTGCAGAAAAGATCGCAGCGTGGCACCAGTGGCAGTGCGCCTGAGATCGAGGTGGCGGAGGGCTGTGATTCGGGCAGGGACATTGAGAAGCCGATACGCGGATTGGTCTAAACTCCTGATTTTAGTCCCTGTGACGCGTGACGACGATGGGCGTCGCTGCCAGCGATGCCACATCGCGTCGCCTCGCCTCGCCCACCGGACGCACCGATCGCCTGAGTTCATGACCGAAGACGCCCACGACGTCACGCCGCCGCGCAAG
The DNA here is from genome assembly GCF_902459655.1 of Pandoraea anhela. Classification (GTDB taxonomy): domain Bacteria; phylum Pseudomonadota; class Gammaproteobacteria; order Burkholderiales; family Burkholderiaceae; genus Pandoraea; species Pandoraea anhela. The sequence continues at coordinate 178,056 of NZ_CABPSB010000005.1, read as the reverse complement.
TCCCGCAAAGTTGACACCGCCCCCTCCGAGCCGGGCGGGGACATCACGCAACCCTCGACGGCGCCGGCAACGGCAGACGAATCCCGCGCGACGACCGAAAAGCGTGGGACGCGCAAGACAGCCGACGCGTCGGTGTCGTCCAAACCGGCGAAGGCCGACAAGCCGAAGCGCTCGCGCAAAGTCGACGATGGCGTCGCGTCGTCGCAGACTGGCGACGCCAACGACGCACCGCTGTTCGACGCCCGCAAGGTGCTCGCACAACTGCCGAACTTGCCCGGTGTTTATCGCTACTACGACGCCGCGGGCAACGTCCTTTACGTCGGGAAGGCGCGTAACCTCAAGAAGCGCGTGTCGAGCTACTTCAACAAGACGCAGCTTTCCCCGCGCATTGCGTTGATGGTAGCCCGCATCGCGAAGCTGGAAACCACGGTGACGCGCTCGGAAACCGAGGCATTGCTGCTTGAGAACAATCTGATCAAAGCGCTGCATCCGCGTTACAACATCCTGTTTCGCGACGACAAGTCATATCCGTTCCTCAAGCTCACGCAGCATAAGTACCCGCGTATGGCGTATTACCGTGGTTCGGTGGATCGTCGTGGGCAATATTTCGGACCGTTCCCGAGCGCGTGGGCGGTTCGCGAGAGCATTCAGATTCTGCAAAAGGTTTTCCAACTGCGCACGTGCGAAGACTCGGTCTTCTCGAATCGCACGCGTCCGTGCCTGCTCAATCAGATCGAGCGGTGCAGCGCGCCGTGCGTCGGGGCGATCACGGATGAGGACTACGCGCGAGATGTGAACAACGCGGCGGCTTTCCTTTCGGGGCGGCAGAACGAAGTCCTCGGCGCATTGGAAGCGAAGATGATGGCGTACGCCGAGGCGCTTCAGTTCGAGCAGGCGGCCGTGGTGCGCAATCAGATGCAGGCATTGTCCGGCGTGCTTCAGCAGCAGTCCGTCGAGACGGCGGGCGATGTCGATGCCGACATTCTTGCCGTCGCTTACACTGGCGGACGCGCGTGCGTGAACCTCGCCATGGTGCGCGGGGGCCGTCACCTGGGCGACAAGGCCTACTTCCCGGCGCACGTGGAACGCGGTGTCGAGGGCGGTATCGCCGACGAGTTCGAGGAAGACGAGGTGGCGGCGCAGGCCACGTCCGCAGCGGGGGGCGATGCCGTCGTCAACGAAGGCGAGCTCGCTGGCGAGATGCCGTCGGATACGCCGGCGGCGTCGCTCGAATCGCGACTGCTCGAAGCCTTCGTGGCGCAGCATTATCTGGGCCAGTCGGTGCCGCCGGTGCTGATCGTGAGTCATGCATTGCCCGGCGACGAGTTGCTTACCGCGTTGTCCGAGCAGGCCGGCCGTCGTATTGCGATGGTGCGGCAACCGCAGGGGCAGCGTCGTGCGTGGCTCGACATGGCGCAGCAAGGCGCGCAGCTTGCGCTCACGCGGCTTTTGACGGAGCAGGGCAGTCAGCAGGCGCGCACCCGTGAACTGGTGCAGACCATCGGGCTCGATATCGACGACCCGGCGTTGCTGCGCGTGGAGTGTTTCGACATTAGTCACACGCAGGGGGAGGCCACGCAAGCGTCGTGCGTCGTCTTCCATCATCACAAGATGCAGACGAGCGAGTACCGGCGCTACAACATTTCGGGCATTACACCGGGCGACGATTATGCGGCGATGCGTCAGGTGCTCACGCGCCGGTACGGCCGTCTGATGGAGGCCGCGTCGGCGGCGGTGACCGATGCGGCCGATCCGTCATCGGTCGCGGCCGATGTCGCGCGTGCCGAGGCCGATACCTCGGTGGTGGCGGATGGCGAGGCCGCCGAGGTGACGGCGTTGGCGGACGCGAATGCATCGAGCGCATCGAACGCATCAAGCGCATCGAGCGCCTCAAACGCGTCGGACATCGCCGACGTCGAAGCCAATCTGCCGCAACTGGTCCTGATCGACGGCGGCAAAGGGCAAGTGGAGGTGGCCCGCCAGGTGTTTGTCGAATTGGGAATCGACATTGGTCGTCTGGTCGGTGTGGCGAAGGGCGAGGGGCGCAAAGTGGGTCTCGAGACGCTGATTTTCGCCGATGGACGGGCGCCGCTGGAATTGGGCCGCGAGAGTGCGGTGCTGATGCTCATTGCGCAGATTCGCGACGAGGCGCACCGCTTTGCCATTACCGGCATGCGGGCCAAGCGCGCGAAGGCGCGTCAGACGTCGAGGCTCGAGGAGATCGAAGGCATTGGTGCGAAGCGACGTCAGCGCTTGCTGATGCGCTTCGGCGGCTTGCAGGGTGTGGCATCGGCGAGCATCGACGAACTGGCGAGCGTCGAAGGCATTTCCACCACGCTCGCCGAGCAGATCTATCGTCAACTGCACTGAAAACGGCGGACGCCGGTGAATAGGCGTCGCTGCGCGAAGCTGCCGGCGTCTGCGAATCGGAAAGCCCCGGCTGGGGCGATGTCATGGCGGGCGTTGCGACGAGGGTCCGACTCGCCGGACTCGCCGGACTCGCCATCACATCACGTATCGCCGTGGAACAGCAGGCGCATGACGGTCTCGTTGTCGACCGTCTCGCCCGAGAGCGTGCGTGCGAGGAGTTCGCCGCCGACGACCGGCGGCGCGAAGATCATGTCCGGCTGCACCCGCTTGAGTTTGCTGAGGTGCTTGCTGTCGTTCACCGAGGCGATCGTACGGACCTTCGGTGCGATCTCTTTGGCGGCGAGCACGATGAAGGCGTTCTCCGAATCGTCGGCCCGTAGCGCGAGCACGGCTCTGGCGTGAGCGATGCCGGCCTGCGTGAGCACGGCGTTGTCGCTGGCGTCGCCGTGCATGACGTCCGCACTTTCCGGATACGGGCTGTCGGCGCCGCTCGCGATGATGACCGTCACCGGCCAGTTGCGCTTGGTGAGTTCATGGTGAACGTTGACGGCAAGCGGCGACGCGCCGGCCACGATGAAGTGGTTCTTTCGTATCACGTGAGTGAATCTCCCCGAGAGAATTTTCTTGAGGTTGCCCCCGACGAGCGGGCCGATGACGACCGTGAGCGACGTTGCGAACACGCTGATCCCGAAGAGGATGACCGAGGCGGTGAAAAGGCGCGCGTCCGTCGATACGGGCACGATGTCGCCATACCCCACGGTCGTCATCGTGACGATGGCGAAATAGAAGGCCGTGGCCAGATCGGCGACGTTCGGTTTGAACTCGCGCCCGAGATACATCGTGCCGAACGTGGCGTAGACGATCAGTGCGAATACGGCGACAAGTGTGTAAAGCGTGGCGGCCGCGAAGCTTGCGCGGTCGAATTCGCGCCAGTACCAGAGCAACAGGCCGAAACAGACGAGCGAAAGGACGAACGTCAGATCGAAGCGGATGTCGAGGTGGAAATTGATGGCGGCGGCGAGCGCGAGCATCACTAATGTAAATGCCCAGGCGGTGCGGGCGCGGATGACGAGTCCGCAGGCGAGCGCGACCAGCGCCAGCCCGACGAGTGCGCGTGGCAGGTGCGAGAAATCGATGCGCTCGATGGCGTTCAGGCCGAACAGCAGGCGAGGCAGATGGGTGGCCTCGATGCGTTCCAGCGCGGAGATATCGCCGCGCACGAACAGGTCGATGAGCAGCGAGCCGGGCACGCGCAGGAGGACGGAAGCGACGAGCAGCAGGCCGTCGATCCCGACCAGCGCCGCGATAAGGACGTGTGGGGAAAGCACGGGCCGGAGCAGGGCGCCACGCAAGGCGGTCAGGGGCCGGGGCAGTTTCACGAGATCGGCGCTATTGGCGGGATGTTGCGAGCAAGATAGGGGCACACCGGCGCACATGTCAACAGGTGCGAGGTGCCGCGGCCTTGTCGCTGCGGGGCAGACACGGCACAATGCGGGTCTGGTACGGCTGCCGAGCGCGCCGTGTGTCGACTGCCGTTTGCCGAACTCATGCTGCCATGCCTTTCAATGTCCCCATATTCCTGACCTGGCTTCGGATCGTGCTGATCCCGCTGGTGGTCGGCGTCTACTACTTGCCGACGACGTGGTTATCGTCGGTCGAGATGAACTGGGTGGCGTGCGCGGTGTTCGTGCTGGCGGCGCTGACGGATTGGTTCGACGGGTTTCTGGCGCGACGCTGGAACCAGACGTCGGCATTCGGTGCATTTCTGGACCCGGTGGCCGACAAGCTGATGGTGGCGGCGGCGTTGCTGATGTTGTTGCAGATGGGCCGGATCAACGCGTTGGTGGCGCTGATCATCATCGGTCGCGAGATCACGATTTCGGCGTTACGCGAGTGGATGGCGCAAATTGGCGCGTCGCGCAGCGTGGCGGTGCATCAATTGGGCAAGATCAAGACGGCGGCGCAGATGGTGGCGATTCCGCTGTTGCTGTTCAACGGCACGGTGGCCTGGAACGGGTTGCGCTTCGACTCGCGGTTCTGGGGAACGTGGTTGATCTACGTGGCGTCGGTACTCACGTTGTGGTCGATGCTGTACTATCTGCGCCGCGCGTGGCCGCAGATTCGCGAGCGTGGTGGGGCGCAGATGTGAGTGTAAGTCCCTGAAAATGCGGGAGGGATGCGGGATCTGCGCAGTGAAGGAGAAAATTCTTCACAAATTTTCAGTGCAGGTGCTTGACACTGAATCGTCGTTTAGCCATAATCTCATTCTCGCTGCTACGGCGCTAGCCCGGCAGCGAAGTTTTAAGAAGTTGATGGATTGGTAGTACGCATGAAAATGCGGGAGTAGCTCAGTTGGTAGAGCGCAACCTTGCCAAGGTTGAGGTCGCGAGTTCGAGACTCGTCTCCCGCTCCAGTTTTCACACTGGACATTAAGTGAGTTGATCCTTGGTGTTCGGTGTCATGCGGGAGTAGCTCAGTTGGTAGAGCGCAACCTTGCCAAGGTTGAGGTCGCGAGTTCGAGACTCGTCTCCCGCTCCAAATCCAGAGGGAAGCCTGGCTTCCCTTTTTATTTGCCGAAAAGCCCACGGCGATCGATCCGAAGGGCGCCCTCGATGGAAACAAAGAGCGGTTACAATGCGGCAGCATATCCCGATGGCGGGATGGCAGAGTGGTCATGCAGCGGCCTGCAAAGCCGTGTACGCCGGTTCGATTCCGACTCCCGCCTCCAAATTCAAAAGCCCTGACTTGTCAGGGCTTTTTCTTTTTATGCATTCCCCTCGTTCGCTGAGTCCCGTCACATGGGCCTCCGTGAGCGAGGGCAATCGGCCCCTATCGTGTTGGGAGGCGGGAACGCGGTGCATCGGTGCCGAAGCACTTGCGCGGATCGCGCCGCTCCTTGACGCGTGTCTCGATTCGGTCGCCGACAGTGCGCTTGTGCGACTCGTGAACTTCAACGCATCGCTCATGCCTCTCGCATGCTCACCCTCACTGCCAGGGAATGCGCTTGCGCCTGTGTCGACGCTGACGGGCGCATGCATTCGGCCAGTGCAATCGTGTCGGGCTCGTCGGGTTCTCCTTCCCCCACCATCTTTCACCATGACATATTCCTCCACGTTCATCTTCGCAGCGAAATCGTTTGACGACGAATTCCATCGACTCGATCAGGCCATCGCTCGGGCGGCACGGTGTATTCCCGGGTATCTCGGCGAGGAGGCCTGGGAGAACGCGACGACAGGTCAAGTCGCCAACGTGTATTACTGGGCGACGCTGGACGCGCTTGAGCAATTGATTCGGCATCCGTCGCATATCGAGGCGAAGGCGGCGCAATCCAAATGGCTCGACGGCTATCAGGTCGTCATCTCGCAGGTGCTGCGGTCTTATGGGGATGGAAAATTGCCGCACGTGCTCGTCCCGCATGTCACGACGTAACGCCTGATGCATGCCGTACGGCGCATGACGCGTGACGAAGGTAGACGAACCCTCAAAACCCGAGCTGTTTGAGGAATGCGTTCACGGGGGCGGACCACAACTTGCCGCCATAGGTGAGCAGCAGATGACCGTCGTGGCCGGAAATATCTTCGGTGTGAACGAACGTTGCCGGACTGCCCGACGCAGCGAAGGCGTCGAACCATTGCCGGGGCGCGTCTGCGCCCCAGTACTGGTCATTGCGCGCATACAGCCAAAGCCCGGGGATCTTCGTCGTCTTGCCGAACTCGCCGTAGACCGTTTTCATCTGCTCCGGGTCGCAGCTGTGCTGCGGTGCGCGCTCCGGCGAGCCGCCCGCGCCGCCCGAGAAGTTGATGTAACCGACGACGCCCGGCGGATTGGTCGCGGCCGTGGAGACCGTCGTGAAACCACCGACGGAGCGACCTTCGAGCACCACCCGCTGCTTGTCCGCCCACGGCTGCGCCTGCGCCCATTGCAATACCGCGAGATTCGCCTGCGCCGTCACTTTGCCGAGCGTTTCGAAATCCGGTCGACGCGTGCACTGTCCGCTCTGGTTGAACGCCGCCCCCGAGTTTTCTCGATCCGGGCCGCCCGTCCGCCCGTACCCGACGCGAATCGGCGCAACGATGGCGAAACCCTTTGCGAGCCAGAAGCGCACGTGTGCCTGCGAAATGGGAGCCGTGAGTTTCGCGCGTGTCTGCGGATCGCCGGCGCGCCCGTGTTCGAAGATCAGCACGGGGAACGGTCCGTTGCCGGCCGGTTTGTAGACCTCGGTGTGCATGCCGACGTCGCCGCCAAAAGCGCCCGCGCCAGGCAGGACGACGGAGACGATGTCGGGCCGGATGTCCATCGCAGCGGCGCTCGACGCCGCCGTTTCCTCCGTCGCCGAAGATGTCGCGGGTATTGTGACGAGTGTGGTGACGAGCGTGGTGACGAGTGTGGTCGCAAGCGCCGAAGCACGAAGCCATGCGGCGCGCACAGGGGGACGGGCAATCAGGCGTTTCATCATGGTGGCGCGCTTCCCGGACGGAATCGGACAGATCGGATGCAGCCGGATGCCTCAACTGCATTGTGTGCACGACATCGATGGCACGAATGGTGCACTCATCGTACTGTGCGCCGTGCCCCCGCACCATCATTTGAATGACGGATGCCGCCTTGGTCCCGGCGAGCGGCGGCGCTAAGCGATATCGACTCGCATATCGTCCACCGCATCGGTATCTGCCGCCGGCGGTGGCGACACGCCCTCGCGCATGACGTCAGCTTTGCGTGCCGGCCGATTCCTGCGCCCGACGCAGACGCTCGCGGCTGTTCGTCAGATGTGTGCGCATGGCGGCACGCGCGGCTTCCGGATCGCGTCGCGCGATCGCGTTGTAGATGTCTTCGTGCTCGCGATTCACGCGGTTCAGATACGACACCTGATCGTCGTCGGCCAGTGCGGCGGAATTCACGCGCGTGCGCGGAATGATCGTGTTGCCGAGTTGTTCGAGAATGTCGTGGAAGTAACGGTTGCCGGTCGCGCTCGCCACTTGCAGATGGAAGGCCACGTCGGCGGTCACGGCGTTGCCGGTGCGCTGACGCACGTGCATCTCGAAGTCGTCGAGCGCCTGACGCATCGCCTTGAGCTGCGTGTCCGTGCGACGGTTCGCGGCAAGCCCGGCCGCTTCGGTTTCCAGCGAAATGCGCAATTCCAGAATCGCCATCACATCGAGCATCGTGAGAATGCTGTTGGTGTCGACTTGCAGCGCGTTCTCGCGCGGCGCTTCGAGCACGAACGTACCGATGCCGTGACGTGTTTCGACCAGTTGCGCCGCTTGCAGGCGTGAAATCGCTTCACGGACCACCGTGCGGCTCACGCCGAGACTTTCCATGATGGCCGACTCGGTCGGCAACTTGTCGCCCGGGCGGAACGTGCCGGCGCGAATCTGCTCGGACAAGGCGCTTACCACCTCCTCCGTGAGGCTGCGAGACTTGCGGCGAGGACGTGCGGGCAACGGACTGGTCATGGACATTGGCGTCGATTGGAATTGTGGGGACGATATTTGGCGAAAAGCACGCTCAGTTTACCTTATCGACCGTCGCATACATACGACAACCGATAAGAATCGACCGCCAGCGCGGCAACCCTGACCGTATCGGGCGCTGGCGGTCGAACCTACGGCTTTGTGCGACTTCTCGCGACTTCTCGCGACCACTCATGACCGTCCGCACCGGGACGCACGCGGCACCGTTGCGGAACACCGAAAAACGTCAGAAATCGACGCGGATCCCGAGCATGCCGACGAACTGCGAACTCGTTGTCGACGGCGTGCTGTTCTGCGAGTCGCCGACCACCGGTCCGGCGTTGATGATGCTCACGCCGTTGGCGGAGAGCGACTTGCCGTTGGCGTGCTGCCACGCTTCGAGCGCATAGAGCGACGTGCGCTTCGAGAGCGAGTACACCTGCGCGAGCGACACCTGATGGTAAGTTGCGGCGTCGTTGATGCCGTTGGCCTTCGACGCCGCGGTGTAGCTGTACGCCGCCGCCAGACGCCACTGCGGCGCCACGATCCACGACGCATGCACACCCGCCGTATTGAAGATCGCACTGTTGCGGAACAACGACGCCGCGCCCGGCTTGTATTGCACGTTGCTATAGCTCGCGCCCAGCGTCACGCTGCCGATGGTGTAGATGCCGGCCACGGCGATGTGTTGCAGCGAGTCGGCCGTCACGTAACCCTGATTGACGGCAGACGTGCCCGGCACGCCCGTGGAGGCGCTGTTCCACGCGGTGCCGCCGCCCACGTTGTTCAGGCGAAGGTAGCCGGCGGCGAGCGACAGCGGACCGCCGTCGTAACGCAGCGCGCCGGAGAATGTGTTGCCCTTGCCCATCGCGCCGGCCTGACCGCCGAAACCATATTGCAGGCTGGCCGTCACGCCCCACAAAACGGGCGACGTGTAAGTCACCGAGTTGTTGATGCGGATGGTCGTGTCGAGGCCGTCGATATCGCCCGGGTGGGCGCCGGTTGCACCCGTCACGTAGGCGACCGGGCCGATCGTGCCCACGAGCAGATAGTACGGCGAGTACTGACGGCCGATGGTGAGCGTGCCGACCTGTTCGTTCTTCAGGCCGACGAACGCCTGACGGTTGAACATCACGCCCGACGAACTGAAGGCGCCGTTGTTGATGTCGAAGCCGTTTTCCAGCTGGAAGAGCGCCTTGGTGCCTCCACCGAGATCTTCCGTGCCGCGCAGGCCCCAGCGACTGCCCGCGAGGTTGCCGTTGCGCAGATAGGTATTCGACTTGCCGTTCTGGTTGCTGCTGTAGGTCAATGCGTCGTCGACGATCCCGTACAGCGTCACGCTCGACTGGGCAAACGCCGGTACAGCCCCGGCGGCGAGACCGGCCAATACCAGCCCGGCAAACAGTTTCGAATGTCTCACGACGGCTCCTCTTGTGATGTGTTTTCCTGAACTTCGCTTGTGACGTCGACGGCCATCGGGGTATGCCGTCCGAGGCTTGTGCCCGTTTTGCTTCATCTCGCTTCGCTGCGGGGCGCTTCCTTCTCGTGATTTTTTCGTGATGCGCTGGATTTTCACGACACCTTTTCCTCAGTCACGACCGGGAATGTGGCGTCGGCGGCGACGTGATGTGCGTCGTCTCCATCGTGGTTTGTGACACTTTTACGTCATCGTATGACTGGCCGTAATTTAGGGGACGCACCGCGCGCCTCTCCATCGGTGAAATCCCTGACGACATGCTCGGCATCCTGATGAAATCTCAATTTTTCGGCCATTGAAGTCGCGAATGGCTGGTTCACCTAGGGAAACCTCTGGGGTGGTTTGCGCTGTCTCCTAATTGCAAATCCAGTACCTCAGTCATATGATGACTTACGAGAAATTCCATTAAAAAAGGAGACAGCATGGCCTTCAGCCGTAGGGGATTCTGGCAGCGCACGCTTGGCGCAGCGGCCTGTGCCGCCGTACTTGGAGGACTCGCAGGCACCGCGAGCGCGGCGCCGGTCGCGCTGAACGTGGTGGATGTGGCGGGCAATCTCGCGCTCACGCAAAAGGGCTTCGAAGCCTTCCGCGACAAGTACCCGGATCTCGTCTCCAAAATCACGTTCACGAACGCCCCTGCACCGCAGCTGCCGGGCAAGATCAAGGCCATGCAGGCCGCCGGCCGCGTCGATATCGATATCGTGCTGACCGGCACCGACGCGCTTGCCGCCGGCATTCAGCAAAACCTCTGGCAACGTTTGTTGCCCGAATACAGCGCGAAGCTGCCGGGCGTACTCGACAAGTACGCGCCCAATGTTCGCGCCATGCAGGAACTCTCGAAGGGGTACGGGCTGGCGGTCACGTTCATGCCTGCCGGTCCGCTCGTCGAATACAACCCGGCGAAGGTGACGAACCCGCCGAAGACGCCCGCCGAACTGCTCGCCTGGTGCAAGGCGAATCCGGGCAAGCTGATTTACGCGCGTCCGGCCAATTCCGGCCCGGGCCGCACGTTCCTCATGGGGCTGCCGTATCTGCTCGGCGACAAGGACCCGCACGATCCGATCAAGGGATGGGACAAGACGTGGGCGTTCCTCAAGGAACTCGACACATGCATTCCGTACTACCCGGGCGGCACGTCGGCGGTGATGAAGGAACTGGGTGAGGGCAGCCGCGATATGACGCTCACCGTCACGGGCTGGGACATCAACCCGCGCGCGCTCGGTATCGTGCCGGCGAGTTTCAAGGTGCAGTCGTTCGACAAGTTCACATGGGTGAACGACGCGCATTACCTGGTCGTGCCGAAGGGCGTCGCCAAAGAGAAGATGGACGTGATCGTCAAGCTGATCAACTTCATGCTCGAACCGGCGCAACAGGCGCTTACTTATGACGACGGCTACTTCTATCCGGGACCCGCCGTGAAGGACGTGCCGCTGTCCGCCGCGCCGGCCAGGAGCCAGGAGACGATCGCGAAGTACGGCCGTCCGGAGTACGCCAGGCTCATCGCCGACTTCCCGCATGCCGTGCCGCTCGATGCGACGGCGATGGTGGCAGCGTTCCAGAAGTGGGATGCCGAGATCGGTTCGCAGAAGTCGAAATAAGGGTTTCGTCATGAAGCACAACTTTCAGCAACTGCGTCTGGATCACGTGGCGCGCAGCTTCACCAACGCCGAGGGACAGTCCGTGGCTGCGCTCAATGGCCTCGACCTGAGCATCGAGCGCGGCGAGTTCATCGCCTTGCTCGGGCCGTCGGGATGCGGCAAATCGACAGCGCTCAACTGTATTGCCGGACTCACGCCGCTCACGGGCGGCGCGATCTGGCTCGACGACACGCGCATCGATGTGCTGCCGAGCGAGAAGCGCGGCTTCGGCATGGTGTTCCAGAACTACGCGCTGTTCCCGCACATGAGCGTGCTCGACAACGTCGGTTTCGGGCTTCGCATGCGCGGCGTGTCGCGCGCCGAAATCGACAAGCGCGCCCGCGAAGCGCTGCAACTCGTGCAACTCGTGGGCCACGAGCGCAAGTTGCCGGGGCAGTTGTCGGGCGGTCAGCAGCAGCGTGTTGCGATTGCGCGCGCCATCGTGATTGAACCGCCGGTTGTGCTCATGGACGAACCGTTGTCGAACCTCGATGCGAAGCTGCGTATCGAGATGCGCGCGGAAATCCGTCGCATTCACGGCAAGCTCGATCGCGCGACGATCTATGTCACGCACGATCAGGACGAGGCGTTGTCGATGGCCGATCGCATCGTGGTCATGAAAGAGGGCGTGGTGCAGCAGATCGGTGCGCCGCGCGAGGTGTACGGACGTCCGCGCAATCTGCATGTCGCGCGCTTCATGGGGTATCGCAACGTGCTCGACGTCTCCATCATGTCGGCGCAGGGCGAGCGTGCGCGCGTGTCGTGCGGCGGCGCTTCGTTCGATGGCGTACTCATGGAGCCGCCGGCGGCAGGCGGCAACGTCGAAGGCAAGGTGAGCGTCGCGATTCGTCCGGACGATTTCGAGCGCGCGCCCGCCGCCAACGACAACGCCTTCGAGGCGGTCGTAGAGACGGTCGAGTACGGCGGCCGCGACTCGCTGTTGCGGGTGGCGTCGCCGTTCGGGCCCCTGTATGCGCGGCTGCCGGGCGATTACGCCGTCGGCGAGCGTGTGCCGCTGCGCGTGCCGGTTGAGCGTACGCTCGTCTACGCCGGAGAGCGCGCATGAGCGCCGCTGCCCCGGCGTCGCTCGACATGACGCCTGCCACACGTTACGACGGGCGCGGCTGGCTCATCGCGCCGGCGCTCGTGTGTCTGGTCGCGATGTTCGTTTATCCGTTCGCGTACGGGCTGTTCCTGTCGTTCCAGCCGATGGAGGGCGGCGGTGTCTTCGCGAACTACCTGAAGTTCTTCACCGAGCCGACACTCTGGCCGACGGTGCTCATCACGCTCAAGCTCGCCGTACCTGCGACGCTGATCAACGTGGGCGCGTCGATCCCGGCGGCGTTCGCGTTGCGCAGGAGCACGGGTGCGTCGAAGTTCGTGACGATGCTGCTGGTGGTGCCGGTCACGCTCGGCACGGTGCTGATCGCCGACGGCATGCTGACGTACTACGGTCCGAACGGCTGGTTCCCGCAAGCCTTGCAAGCGCTCGGGCTGTATCACGAGGAAGTGCGTTTGACGCACAACTACTGGGGCGTGCTGATCTCGCTGGTGATCTCGGGCTTTCCGTTCGCGTTCCTGCTGATCCTGTCGTACGTGACGGGCATCGATCCGACGCTCGCCCGCGCCGCCGGCACGCTGGGCGCCGGACCGTGGCAGCAGTTCCGTCTGATCTATCTGCCGCTGCTGGTGCCGGGATTGACGATGGCGGCGTGCCTGTCGTTCGTGCAGGCGTTCTCGGTATTCCCCTCGGCAGTGCTGCTCGGTGTGCCCGCAGGGGCCACGCGCGTGGTGTCGATTGCGGCGTACGAGGCGGCGTTCGAGAGTTACGACTATTCGCTCGCGTCCTGCGTGGCGATCGTGATGGGCTTCGTACAGTTGCTGATCGTGGCGGGCATGCTCGGTGCGCGCCGGGCCTTCTATCGCGGTCCGACCACGGGAGGCAAGGGATGAGCGGCGCAGACAAGCATCCTGCCGGCACGATGGCCGCGCAAGACGGAGGATTCATGGCAACGCAGGCGTCCGGGAGTGCGTCGGCTATCGCCCCCGAAACCCGGCGCAAGAGGCGTCGGGAGGGGCCCGGCTCCCGCTTGTGGCGAGCGCTGGTGTGGGGCGCGATGATTTTCTTCCTCGTGAACGTGGCGCTGATGATCGCCACCGTCACGATGAACTCGTTTGCCACGCGCTGGTTCGGCACGCCGCTGCCCGAGGGTTTCACGTTGCATTGGTACGCGCAGGCATGGCGCGATTTTCAACTGGCCGACGTGTTGTGGGTCACGGTCGAAGTCGTGGGCGCGGTCGTGCTGCTGTCGATCGCGTTGGGCGTGCCGGCGGCGTACGCGCTGGCGCGAGCGCAGTTTCCCGGCAAGAAACTCGCGATGCTGGTGTTTCTGCTGCCGTTGATGGTGCCGCCGGTAACGTACGGCATTCCGATGGCGACAGTGCTCTACAAGGTCGGCTTGGGCGGCACGCTCGCGGGCGTGATTCTCGCGAACCTCGTGCCGTCGTTGCCGTTCGTGATTCTGGTGATGACTCCGTTCATCGAGCAGATCGATCCGAATCTCGAATCGGCGGCGCGCATCTTCGGGGCGAACACGCTGAAGTACTTCCGCTACGTGTTGCTGCCGCTGCTGGTGCCGGGCATTCTCGCTGCGGGCCTGCTGGTGCTGGTGCGCACGATCGGCATGTTCGAGCTGACCTTTTTCACCGCGGGCCCCGACACGCAGACGCTGGTGGTGGCGTTGTACTACGCCGTGTTCTCTACCGGCGTGCGCGCCCCGCAATCCATCGACGCGATGGCCATGATCTACATGGCGATCACGCTGCTCTGGGTGCTCATTGCGCTGCAATTCGTGAGCCCGACGCAGTTGGTCAGCCGCGTGAAGGCGGCACCGAAAGGAGAGTAGGCGTCGCCGCGATGGGCGACATCGGCACCAGCTCCTCAACACATCGCTACCACATCGCTAACACATCGCTAACATAGCGACTACTGCGGCGACTACCACAGCGACTACCACGAGCGAAGGCCTGCATTCGTCACGGATGCGGGCCTTCGTCGCATGACAAAAATGTAATCCGCGTTTCATGTTGGTGTGGGCGCGCGCTGCATACGATGGGTACCCAACAGGCTTCGATGACCTGCCTTTCCTAGCCAAGCAAAAGGGGTACTACCATGCAAAAGCGCATTATGCTCTGCGCCGCTCTCGGCCTGATGGCCGTCATGTCCACGGCGGCCCGCGCCGACCATCTCTACGGTAACGAGGCGACCACGTTCGCACCGGCGAACGAATCCCGTCCCGACACGCGTGAGGCGGTGGTGGCGGAACTCACGCTGGCGCACGCGCAAGGCGTGCCGGTGCCGTCGAGTCTGAAGGCGATTCAGGCGACGCAGTCACCGTCTGTGAAGACTCGCGACCAGGTGTACCAGGAACTTGTCGAAGCGCGTCGTCAGGGACTGATGGATCAGCCCGACGCGCTCTACCCGAGCCTCACGCCACGGTCGGCGCCCAACTGATCCGATTCGCGCGGCTTGTGCGCGAGCATGGGCCGTTTCCGCACTTTCCCCCTGTCAGGCACGCAGCCACGGGCATCGAGCGCTCGGGGGGAGTCCCTGTGTCGATCCCATGAAGAACCTGATCCTCACGACCTGCCTCGCGATCGGCGTGGCTGCGGTGGGCAATGGCCATGCCCAATCACTTTCCGTCAATGCCACGGCGTCCGGTGCAAACGCGGGGCTTACGCTCGCGCAGGCCATGCAACTGGCGCTCGACAACAATACGACGCTGCGCATCGCGCGTCGCGAAATCGATGCGCAATCCGGTGCGCTGATGCAGGCCGGGGCGCGTCCGAATCCCGAACTTTCCGTGTCGCAGGAAGACTTCCGCAATGCGTCGCGCACGACGACATTTCAACTGACGCAGCCCATCGAGCTGGCCGGCAAGCGTCGCTATCGGGTCGAGGCGGGGGCGGCAGCCGAACGCGTCGCCGCGCTCGACGCGCAGACCGCCGAGACGAGCGTGCGCAGCGATGTCGTGACACGCTACTTCGAAACGCTTTCGGCGGCGGCGCTCGTTGCGCTCGCCAGTGAGACGGAAGACATCGCCCGGGAAACCTACACGGCCACGCAGCGACGCGTACAAGCCGGAAAGATTTCTCCGGTCGATGAGGGACGCGCGCAGATCGCGCTGAACAACGCGCAGATCGAAGTCGCATCGGCGCGGGCGGCGCAGAGTCGCGCGCGCGGGCGGCTCTCGCAAGTCCTCGGGGTGTCCGATACGGACTTGCCGCAACAGCTCGCGGGCGATCTGGACGCGCTGCCGCAGTTGCCGGGCTGGTCGTCGCTCGTGGCGGCATTGCCGACGACACCGGCATTGCAATCGGCTTACGAGGAGATCGGCCGGCGCGACGCGATGGCGAAGCTCGAACGTGCCCAACGCGTGCCCGACGTGAGTGTGAGTCTCGGCCTGAAGCGGGTGACGGACAACGGGCGCACCGACAATCAGGCGGTCGTCGGCCTGTCCATTCCACTGCCTGTTTTCGACACGCGTCGGGGCGCTGCGATGGAGGCGGCGCAACGCGCCGACATGGCGCGCGATGCGTACGACGGCGTGCGTCAGCAACAACAGGCGTTGTTACAGGCGTCTTACGCGGAGTTCTCGGCCACCCGCGACGCCACCGTGCGTCTGCGCGACATCATCCTGCCGCAAGCCGAGCGCGCGTACGACGCCACCCGCCGTGGCTTCCTGCTCGGCAAATTCGGCTTTCTCGATGTGCTGGACGCCCAGCGCACGTTATCGCAGGCGCGCTCGCAGTACATGACATCCGTGGCGAACACCTACGCCGCCTACGCTGCGGCGAGCCTCGCCGTGGGCGGGGCGGTCGACGGTGTCGCACTGCTGTCCGCCGAACACCTTTCGCCAACGTCCGCCAAGTAAGGATCCATCGTGCAACGCACCAGACAACTCCAATTCGCCGGCGCCGTCGTTGCGCTGCTCGCCAGTGCGGCCATCGGCCTGTTCGGCTTCGACCGTTCCGCGCGCGCGGTCGCCGAGCGCAACGCAAGTCAGCCTTCGTCATCGACTGCCACGGCCGACCCGCACGCGCACGACAAGAAAGACGCCGGTAACGCGAGCGACGCAAAAGCCTCCGGCGCCGCTCAGGCTGACGACAAGGATCATGAAGACGAGGGGCTCGTCACGCTCAGCGACACTCAGCAGTCCGCTGCCGGCATCCAGATCAAAGCCGCAGGCGCGGCGCAAATCGTCGAGTCGACCCAGTTGCCCGGCGAAGTGCGCTTTAACGAGGACAGGACGGCGCATGTCGTGCCGCGCGTGGCCGGCGTGGTCGAACGGGTGAATGTCGATCTCGGTCAGCAGGTCCGGCGCGGCGATGTACTCGCCGTCATCTCCAGCACGCAGGTCTCCGAGCAACGCGCCGAATGGCTCATGGCGCAGGAGCGCCGCGCGGTGGCGCTCAAGACGTTCGAGCGAGAAAAATCGCTTTGGGAGGACAAGATCTCGGCCGAGCAGGATTTCCTTCTGGCTCAACAAGGGCTGCGCGAAGCGGACATCGCGTTGCGCAACGCACGCCAGAAGCTCAGCGCGCTGGGGGCCGATGTCGGCACGGCTGGGGGAGGTGGTGGGGGAGGAGACGGGTTGAACCGGTTCGTGCTCAGAGCGCCTTTCGATGGCACGGTCGTGGCGAAACATGTGGCGCTGGGCGAGGCCGTGACCGAGGCCAGCGATCTGTTCACGATTTCCGATCTGAACGCCGTCTGGGCGGAAATCGCCGTGCCGGCGCAGTGGCTCGGCGCGGTGCGCGTGGGCACGCCGGTCGAAGTCCGGGCGACGGCGTTCGACTCGAAAGCGTCAGGGCGCGTCGCTTATGTCGGCTCGCTGCTCGGGGAGCAGACACGTACGGCGGTCGCACGCGTCACGCTGAACAACCCGCAGGGCGTGTGGCGCCCCGGCGTATTCGTCAACGTTGCACTGAGCACCAGCGAGGTCTCGGTGCCGGTGGCCGTCGCGCTCGACGCCATACAGAGCATCGACAACGAAACCGTCGTGTTCGTGAAGTCGCCCAAGGGCTTCGTGGCGACCAAGGTGCAAACCGGCCGTCGCGACGGCACGTCGGTCGAGATCGTCAAGGGGCTCTCGCCCGGCACGGATTACGTTGCGTCGAACAGCTTCCTGCTCAAGGCGGAGCTGGGCAAGCGCACCGCAGAACATGACCATTGACAGACGGGGACGCAACGCATGTTCGAACGCATCATTCAATTTTCCATACGGCATCGCTGGCTCATGCTGATCGTGACGCTGGCGGTCGCCGCCGCCGGCGTATTTTCCTATCAACGTCTGTCGATCGACGCCGTTCCCGACATCACCAACGTTCAGGTGCAGATCAACACCAACGTGCCGGGGTACTCGCCGCTCGAAGCGGAGCAACGCGTCACCTTTCCCATCGAGACAGCCATGTCGGGCCTGCCCGGACTGGAGCAGACCCGCTCGATATCGCGATATGGCCTCTCGCAAGTCACCGTCATTTTCAAGGACGGCACGGATATCTATTTCGCCCGGCAACTCGTGAACGAGCGCATCGGCCAGGCAAAGGAAAAGTTGCCGGCCGGTACCACGCCCGAGATGGGGCCGATTTCGACGGGGCTGGGGGAGATCTTTCTCTGGACGGTCGAGGCCACGTCACAGGCGCGCAAGCCGGACGGCACGCCGTACACGTCGGCGGATCTGCGCGAAATTCAGGACTGGATCATCAAACCGCAATTGCGCAACGTGCCGGGGGTGACGGAAATCAACACCATCGGCGGGCTCGCCAAGGCGTATCAGGTGGCGCCGGATCCGGCGCGGCTCATCTCCTACGGCCTCACGTTTGCCGATGTGGTGCGCGCGCTGGAGCGCAACAACGCCAACGCCGGCGCGGGATACATCGAACGGCGCGGTGAGCAGTATCTGATCCGCGTGCCTGCACAGGTGCGCAACACCGACGATATCGGCAATGTCGTGCTCAACAACGTGGGCGGTGTGCCCGTGCGTGTGCGCGATGTGGCCGACGTGTCGATCGGGCAGGAACTGCGCACGGGCGCGGCGACCGAGAATGGCCGGGAGGTCGTGCTCGGCACCGTGTTCATGCTGATCGGCGAGAACAGCAGGACCGTCTCGCGCGCGGTGTCCGAGAAGATGGCCGAAATCAACAAACGTCTGCCCGAGGGGGTCTCCGCGATTCCCGTATATGACCGCACGGTGCTGGTGGACAAGGCGATCGCGACCGTCAAGAAGAACCTGCTCGAAGGCGCGGCGCTCGTTATTGCCATTCTCTTTCTCTTCCTCGGCAATCTGCGCGCTGCACTCATTACCGCGATGGTAATTCCGCTGGCGATGCTCATGACTTTCACCGGCATGGCTGCCGGTCGCGTCAGCGCGAACCTGATGAGTCTGGGCGCGCTCGACTTTGGGATCATCGTCGACGGGGCCGTCGTGATCGTCGAGAATTGCGTGCGTCGTCTGTCGCACGCACAGCAGGCGATGGGGCGTCCGCTCTTGTTGCGCGAGCGGTTGAAGGAGGTGTTTGCGGCCGCTCGCGAGGCGCGTCGACCGTTGCTGTTCGGGCAGACCATCATCATGGTGGTGTATCTGCCGATCTTTGCGCTCACCGGTGTGGAGGGCAAGATGTTCCATCCGATGGCGATGACCGTGGTCATGGCGCTGGCGGCCGCGATGGTGCTGTCGGTCACGTTCATTCCCGCTGCGATCGCCGCGTTCATCGGCAATCGGGTGTCGGAGAAGGAGAACCGGCTGATGACGCTCGCGCGGCGCGTGTACGAACCGGCGCTGGACTGGGCGCTGTCGCACGGTCGTGCGGTGGTGGCGTTGGCTTGTCTGACCGTACTGCTGACGTTCGGGCTGGCGACGCGACTGGGCAGCGAATTCATGCCGAGTCTCAATGAAGGCGATCTGACGATTCAAGCGATGCGCATTCCGGGCACGAGCCTCACGCAATCGGTTGAGATGCAGCAGCAACTGGAGAAGGCGCTCGTCGCGCAGTTGCCCGAGGTGTCGCGGGTATTCGCACGTACCGGCACGGCCGAAGTGGCGTCCGATCCGATGCCGCCGAGCATCTCGGACGGCTACATCATGCTCAAGCCCACTTCGGAATGGCCCGATCCGCGCAAATCGCGCGAACAGCTCATCGAGGAAGTGACGCGCGTCGCGCAATCGATTCCGGGCAGCAACTACGAGTTTTCGCAACCGATCCAGTTGCGCTTCAACGAGTTGATCTCCGGCGTTCGAAGCGATGTCGCGGTGAAGGTGTTCGGCGACGATACGGCGGTGCTGGACGATGTCGCCAGTCGTATCAGCGCGCGTCTGCAATCGATCGAAGGCGCGACCGAAGTCAAAGTCGAGCAGACGTCCGGGCTGCCGATGCTCACCATCAACGTCGACCGGGAGAAGATCGCCCGCTACGGCGTGAACGCCGCCGACGTCCAGGACACCGTCGCCGCCGCCTTGGGCGGCCAGAGCGCAGGCACGCTGTTTCAGGGCGACCGCCGGTTCAGCATCGTCGTGCGCATGCCCGACGCGCTGCGCAGCGATCTCGAAGCGATCCGTCGGCTGCCCATTGCATTGCCCCGAGGCGATGGCGCGGGTAATCAGGCCGCAGGTGCCGCGGCAGGAGCGATGGCCGCCCGCGTGGCGTTCATTCCGTTATCCGAAGTGGCGACGCTCGACCTCTCGCCCGGCCCGAATCAGGTGAGCCGGGAAAACGGCAAGCGTCGCGTGGTGGTGAGCGCGAACGTGCGCGGACGCGACCTGGGGTCGTTCGTCGAGGACGCCCGCAGGCAGATCGAGACGGTCGCCGTGCCGCCGGGCTACTGGACCGCGTGGGGCGGACAGTTCGAGCAGCTCCAGTCGGCGTCGAATCGCCTGAAGATCGTCGTGCCGGTGGCGCTGCTGCTGGTGTTCGGTCTGCTCTTCGCCATGTTCAACAACGTTCGCGACGGGCTCCTCGTCTTCACCGGCATTCCGTTCGCGCTGTGCGGCGGCCTCGTGGCCCTGTGGCTGCGCGGCATCCCGTTATCGATCACGGCCGCCGTCGGTTTCATCGCGCTTTCAGGCGTGGCCGTGCTCAACGGGCTGGTCTTGATATCCTTTATCCGCAATTTGCGCGAGAACGGGCGTCCGCTGGCGGAGGCCGTGCGTGAAGGCGCGCTCACGCGCTTGCGTCCCGTGCTGATGACGGCGCTGGTGGCGTCGCTGGGCTTCGTGCCGATGGCGATTGCCACGGGCACGGGGGCGGAGGTGCAGCGTCCGCTCGCGACGGTCGTCATCGGCGGGATATTGTCGTCGACGGTGCTCACGCTGCTGGTGTTGCCGGTGCTCTACCGCATGGTGGGGCAGCGCGGTGGCAAGGGAAGTTAAATGGAGAAGTCGGTATGCGGATTCTTGTCGTCGAGGACGAGTTCAAGACAAGCCAGTATCTGAAGAAGGGGCTGACGGAGGCGGGTTACGTGGTCGATGTCGCGAGTGACGGCATCGACGGCCTGCACATGGCGTTGACAGGCGCCTACGATCTGGTGATTCTCGACGTGATGCTGCCCGGCAAGGACGGGTGGCAGGTGCTGGACCGGTTGCGCGCGCAGGAGGATACGGCCGTGTTGTTTCTGACGGCGCGCGACGACCTCGGCGACAGGGTGAAGGGGCTCGATCTCGGGGCGGACGATTACATGACCAAGCCGTTCGCCTTCGCGGAATTGCTCGCCCGCATCCGCACGATCTTGCGACGTGGGCGCACACGCGAGTCGGACGTGCTCGTCGTGGGCGATCTCGAACTGAATCTGCTGGGGCACAAGGCCGTGCGTCAGGGGGCGAGCATCGTGCTCACGGCCAAGGAGTTCCTGTTGCTTGCGCTGTTGATGCGACGCCAGGGCGAGATCCTGCCGCGCAGCCTGATCGCCTCGCAGGTGTGGGACGTCAATTTCGACAGCGACACCAACATCGTCGACGTGACCATGCGTCGCCTGCGCGCGAAGATCGACGACCCTTTCGAGCCGAAGCTGATTCATACCGTCAGAGGCATGGGATACGTGCTCGAATGTCGCGAGGATCGGGTGTCATGAGCGTGTCGCTACGTGCGCCGCGCGCCCGCTCGTTGCGCGCGCGCCTGACCTTCATCATTGCGGCATGCGAGTTCATGGTGCTCGCGCTGATCCTGCTCTATCAATACTTCGCGCTCGCCGAGCAGTTGCGGGTGCGTGCGCATCAGGATCTGCTCGGCACCGTCACCGCGCTTCGTCATGAACTGGGCGGCATCTCGTCGAAGGCTGAGATCGGTGCGGATCCGCGCCGCTGGTACGACGCGACGCATGGCCATCAGAATCTCGATTTCGCCGTGCTCGACGTCGATGGCAAGACGCTGGTGGCGAGCCGGGGCTATCGGCAACCGGCAAGCCGGCTCGCGCGGGTGGGCTCGCACGACACGCCCGGCGACGACGACGTGCAGCGCGTCGGCCGGGCAGATCTCGGCGAGCGACTGCAATATGTCGCGGCCGACGGGGTGATCGGTGAGGGCCGTCCCGACGCGACGCACGTGATTCTCGTCGTGCAAATGGACGCCACGGAACGGCTGGCGGTCCTCACGCAGTTCGCGCTGACCGCGCTTGCGGTGCAGATCGCCGGCACGGTGCTGATCGGCGCATTGACGTTCTGGCTCGTGACGCTCGGCCTGCGGCCCCTGCAACGGCTGACGCTCGCCGCCGAGCAGGTGTCGAGCGCACGGCTCGGCGCACCGCTGCCCGAGGACGATATTCCGGCCGAGTTGCGCGACCTCACGCACGCGTTCAACCGCATGCTCGCGCGACTGAACGAGTCGTTCACCCGGCTTTCGCAGTTCTCGTCGGACCTCGCGCACGACTTGCGCACGCCGCTATCGAACATGATGGGCGAGGCGCAGGTGGCGCTCTCACGCGAGCGGTCGTCGGTGGAATACCGGGCGGTGCTGGTGTCGGCGATCGAGGAGTGCGAGCGGTTGTCGCACATGATTGCATCGATGTTGTTTCTCGCGCGTGCCGAGTCGGCACACACGGAAGTCCGGCGTGAGACGAGTTCGCTCGCGGCGATTGCGGTCTCGCTGGTCGAGGACTTTTTGCCGATGGCGGAGGAGGCGGGGCTCGGCCTGAAGGTCGAGGGCGACGCCACGGCGGAGGTCGACCGCGCTTTGGTGCGGCGGGCGTTGGCGAATGTGCTCGTCAACGCCATCCGGCATTCGCGCGCGGGCAGCGATATCTCGGTGTATTGCACCTCGACGCCGGCACGCGCGCAGCTTCGTGTGCACAACGTGGGCGATGTGATCGCGCCGGAACATCTGCCGCGCATCTTCGACAGGCTCTATCGGGTCGATCCGTCACGTCACAACGAGGACGATGCCAGAACCGGCGGCACCGGGCTCGGCCTGGCGATCGTCAAATCCATCGTCGAACTGCACGGCGGAGACGTTGCGGCGAGCAGCGACGCCCTGAACGGCACATCGCTGACGCTGAGCTTTCCGATTGGCGCAGACGCCAGGATCGGCTAGCGCGCAATGCGTCTGACCGGGCGCGCCGCGATGAAAGCGCTGTCAGCGGCACCCTGTGCGGCAACATGCGTGGCATCGTGCCCGGCGTCGTTCGATGCCCGGGCCGACGCAGCGAAGCCGGTCGATGCCGTCGATGTGGTCGATGCGGTAGAAGTGTTCGGCAGCGCCGCGACACCGGCGTCGGTCGCTTCGAGATGGAAGCGGCCGACGGACAGCGTGAGCGCCTGCGCCTGCTGCTGCAACATCTGCGCGGCGGCCCCCGCGTCTTCCACCAGCGTGGCATTGCGCGACGTCACCTGATCCATCAGCGCAATCGCGCGGTTCACTTCCTCGATACCCTGCTTCTGCTCGTGGCTGGCGGCAGTGATCTCGTCCATCGCATTGCTGACCTGCTTCACGCGGGCGACGATCTCGCGCATCGTATCGCCCGCGCTCTGCACGAGCGTCGTGCCCGAGGCGACTTCCGAGACGGACGCGTCGATCAGTTGCTTCACTTCCTTCGCAGCGGCGGAACTGCGGCCTGCCAGACTACGCACTTCCGCCGCTACCACGGCGAAGCCCTTGCCCTGTTCGCCTGCACGTGCGGCTTCCACGGCGGCGTTCAGCGCGAGAATGTTCGTCTGGAAGGCAATACCTTCGATCACCGCGATGATGTCGACGATCTTGCGCGACGACGCGTCGATGGACGACATCGTCGTGACCACCTGCTGGACCATGTCGCCGCCCTGTTCGGCCATTTCCGCAGCGCGATGCGCGAGGTCGTTCGCGCCGCGCGAGTTCTCGTCGTTCTGACTGACGGTCGAAGTCAGTTCTTCCATCGCGGCGGCCGTCTGCTCCAGCGAACTGGCCTGCTCGGCGGTGCGCGCCGCGAGGTCGCGGTTGCCCGACGCGATGCGATGGCTGATCTCGGTGACGTCATGCGACGCGTGACGCACCTGCGTCACCGCATGGCGCAGGTTGGTCGCCATCTCCGCGAGCGACGCCATGATGCTCGTGTCGCGCTCGCGGTTCGCCCCGTGGCCCGGTGCGCGGTGGCTCAGGTCGAACTCGTGATAAAGCTCGCCTCGGTCGACGGCCAGCGCGAGCGCCTTGACCTCGTCCGGCTCGGCCCCGAGCGCGCGTCGCAACTGGCGGGTGATGAGGAACGCCATGACCGCGCCGCACGTGAGCGCCACGATCACCAATGCGAGCATCACGCTCTGGAAGCCATGCGCGTTTGCGACCGCATCCATCGACTCGACGTGGCTCGTGCGGTCTTCTCGATCGATCATGCGGTTGATGGCGGCGAGCCAGTCCACGAAGGCCGGGCGCGCCTGATCGAGCACGAGGCGTCGTGCGCCGTCCAGATCGCCGGCGCGGCGCAGCGCGATCACCTGCGTGATGATCGGCTGCGTGCGTGCTTCGACGGCTTTGATCGCCGCGAGATCCTCGCGCTCTTCGGCGCGCACGTTGGCGGCGTTCGACGTGGCGAACAGCGCGTCCATCGGCCCGGCGGAGCGCTGGTAGTCGGCGTTCAGACGTTCGATGAGCGAGACGATTTCGTCGACATGACCGTCGTCTGTCAGCGTGAGGTCGCGCACGGCGATGGCGCGGTCGTGCACGCTGCCGCGAAAGTTCACGGCGTACTGCTGCTTGACGTTGTTGTTGTCGCTGATGTTCGTGAGCGTGCGCTCGATGCCGTGCACCCGCAGCACCGCGAGTGCGGCCAGGGCAAGCATCATGACGAGGATCACGGTAAAGCTCAGCCCGAGGCGGGCGGCCACACTCAAACGCGGCTGGCGGGACAAGTGCGGTGAGGGGGACGAGCGGGAGGGGACATTCATATCGGTGTCTGGTCGGATCGTTCTTATTGGTCGTCAATGCGCGTGCCGGCGGGGCGCGGACATGCGCCGCAGTGCGCGCATTGCCCACAGGGCAAACCCTGTGAAGACGTCGATTATTCCGCTTGCCGAGCGTCGATAGGCATCAACGATTCGTTGAAACACCGGGCTTGAGCTTGCGTTGCGCGATGTGGACCGGACGCCACACGGCACCGGGGCGAAGCGATGACGGTGGCATGACATGACCAAGACGGGGCTGGGCGGTCGCCATCGAGGATGCTGCGTTGCAGCAAAAAATATCGCTAAAAAGGTGTGGAATAAAGCGTCGGCGCCAGGCGTTCAGAGAGTGTCGACAACGACATTTCACTCAGGAGCCAAGTCATGAAACAACGTCAATCGATGTCCGCCGTGCTCACCGGCCTCGTGGCTGCCGCCGGTCTGTTCGCCGCCGCCGCCGCCCATGCGCAAGTCCCGCTCAAGTCGGTCGATGGCGTGCTCGTCGACGCTCAGAACCGCACCGTCTATACGTTCGACAACGATGTGGCGGGTAGCGGCAAAAGCGTCTGCAACGGCCAGTGCGCTGCCGCCTGGCCCCCGGTCATGGCCGATGCCGCCGCGAAAGCCGACGGCGACTATTCCCTCGTGACACGCGACGACGGCATGAAGCAGTGGGCGTACAAGGGCAAGCCGCTGTATTTGTTCGTGAAGGACACCGTCGGCGGCGACAAGAAGGGCGACGGCATCAAGGACGTGTGGCACGTTGTCAAGCCCTGACCGGCGGCTGACACGGCGTTGACAAGCATTCGGGTCATCCTGACGGGGGGCGAGAGGGTGTTGGCATATCGGCCTGCGGGGTCGGTCCGCGCAAAGTCGCGGCGGCTCAGTATAATTTCGCAGCAAGCGCCGGCGGCATTCGCCGGCGATGCTTCGGACTGGCTTGCCGCCAGGCACCCTCCGCCAGGAAATTCGCCGATGACCGGTCAGGATTTACCCAGCTTGCTTCCGGGCTTGCTGCCACGCCTCTGGGCGTTCGCCTTGCGCATTACGGGCGATCGTCATGATGCCGAGGATCTCGTGCAACGCGCTTGCGTGCACGCGCTCGAGCGCGTGCATCAGTGGCAGCCGGGCACCTCGGCGCTGAGCTGGATGTTCAGCATCGTGCATACGACGTGGATCAACGAGATCCGCGCGCGTCGCGTTCGCTCGCGCGGCAGCCTCGCCTGGGATGAGGCCGACGTCGAAGCGATTCCGGATCTTCAGGCGTCCACGCCCGAGGATCTGGCGAGCTATCGCCAGGTCTTCGGCGCGGTCGACAGCCTGCCCGAGGCGCAGCGCATGGTGCTGCTGCTCGTGGCGGTGGAGGGAATGACATATCAGGAAGCGGCGGAAGTGCTCGACGTGCCTATCGGTACGGTGATGAGCCGTCTGTCGCGAGCCCGCCGTACCATCGGCGATCAGTTTCGTAACCCCGAGGGGCGACCCCGCCAGGCCGACCGTGCGCAGCGTGATCATCGCACCGGTTCCGCAGCCGGCGCACGTGAGGAGGACGCGTGATGAACGAAGACGATATCCGCCTGCTCGCTTACGTCGACGGTGCGCTCCCCGCAGCGGAGCGTGCGGAAGTGGAAGCGGCCATCGCCGCGTCGCCCGAACTGGCCGACGCGGTCGAGTCGTTGCAGGCGTCGCGTCTGCCGTACCGGGAGACGTTTGCCGCCCATGCCATCCCCCCGGTCCCCGAGAGCCTTACCGCCAGCCTCGACGCGCTGCTGCGGGCGCACGCGCAGCGTCAGGCGCCGGTGCCGCCGCAGATGCCGCTGTCGGCGAAGGCCGACAGTGCCGACAGCAAGGTTGATAGCAGGGGGACTCATCAAGCGACCGATCCGATCGCGTCCGTGGGCGCTGTTCAGGCCGACGCGTCGCGCAACGTGCCGGCCGCCAACGATGCGCCTGTCGGCCGACGGGTGCGTCCGTGGTGGCTCGCTGCGGCTTTCGCGGCAGGCGTGGCGGCCACGGCCATCACGTTGCCGTTGCTCTCCGGCGTGCTGAATCCGGGCGGCGCCGGCGGATTCATGACCGCGTCCGTCTCGTCGAAACCCGAGCCGGGGCGGACATGGGTGCGTGCGGCAGCCGAGTATCAGCAGTTGTACGCGCGGGACACGGTGGCTTCCATTCGTGTGGACGACAGCGACACCCAGCGCACCGTCAGCGACATTCGTCAGAACGACAAGCTCGATATCAGCGTGCCGGATCTGCGCTCGCAAGGGCTGACGTTCAAGCGTGTGCAGCGTTTGCGCTGGAAGGACAGCACGCTGGTGCAGATGGTGTATCTGCCCGCGACGGGCGACCCTGTGGCGTTGTGCGTGGTGCGTGATGCGCGCCCCGATCAGGGTGTCGCGGAACAGAAGGTCGACAGCATGGGCGTGGTGACATGGCGCAAGGGCCAGATCGGCTACGCGCTCATCGGTGCGCCCGGATCGACGGACCTCAAAGCCATTGCGAAGACGCTGGCGGATGGCGTCGTCACGCCGCTTTACGGCATGCTGACGTCGCCGGATCTGCGCCCGGATCGTGCCGCGTCCTGAGGTTGCTTCCGCCGTCGTCTGACGGTATGACACGCGCAGTACAAAAACAAACGCCCTCGAGAACCGAGGGCGTTTGTTTGAGTGGCGTGCGGCTCGCCAGGGGCGAATCGCGCCACGCCGGGCGTTGCATTTACTGCTGTGTCAGCGCGCCGTCACGCAGTCGCCACAGGCCCAGGGGATTGGCCTCCTGCAGGGCTTGCGGCAAGAGCGCATCCGGCAGATCCTGATAGCACACCGGGCGCAGGAACCGATCGATGGCCGACGCGCCGACCGACGTGAACATCGCATTCGATGTTGCGGGGAACGGGCCACCGTGGACCATCGCATGACACACTTCGACGCCGGTCGGGAAACCGTTGGCGAGAATGCGTCCGGCACGGCGCTCCAGACCCGGCAGCAAACGGCGAGCCGTCGCGGTGTCGCCGGCGTCGAGTTGCAGCGTCGCCGTCAGCTGACCTTCCAGACGCTCGGTGATCGCGATCATCTCGTCGACGGTGTCGCAGGCAATCACGACCGAGGCCGGACCGAACATCTCCTCATGCAGTGCCGGCGTGGCCAGAAATTCGGCCGCCGTCGTGCGGAACAGCGCGGCCTGACCCTGGCATGCGCCGCCGGACTGGCCTCGCGCGACCAGCGTTACGTTCGGCTCGTCGACCAGACGCCCGACGCCCTTGTCGTACGCCTGGGCAATGCCCGGCGTGAGCATGGTGCCGGCGGCCTTGGCCGTCAGTGCGTCGGAAGCCGTACGGCAGAAGCGTTCGAGCGCCTCGCCGGCGAGGCCGAGCACCAGTCCCGGGTTCGTACAGAACTGGCCGACACCCATCGTCAGCGAATCGACGAAGCCCTTTGCAATCACCTCGCCGCGCGCTGCCAGCGCTTCAGGCAGCAGGTACACCGGATTGATGCTGCTCATCTCGGCGTACACCGGAATCGGGACGGCGCGCGACTGGGCGATGCGTTGCAGCGCGAGACCGCCGGTGCGCGAGCCGGTGAAGCCCACGGCAGCGATCGCCGGGTGCGCCACCAGCGCTTCGCCCACGGCGCGCTCGCCGACGAGCAGCGAGAACACGCCTTCCGGCAGATCGTGCTTCTGCACCGCCGAACGCACGGCGCGTGCGACGAGTTCCGACGTGCCCAGGTGCGCCGAGTGCGCCTTGACGATCACCGGACAGCCGGCGGCGAATGCCGACGCCGTGTCGCCGCCCGCCACCGAAAACGCCAGCGGGAAGTTGCTCGCGCCGAACACTGCGACCGGGCCGAGGCCGATCTTCGCCAGACGCAGGTCGCTGCGCGGTAGCGGTTCGCGCGCCGGTTGCGCGGGGTCGATGGTGGCGTCGAGGAAGTGACCGTCGCGCACCACGCGGGCAAACATGCGCAGCTGACCAACGGTGCGTCCGCGCTCGCCTTGCAGCCGGGCCACGGGCAGGCCCGTCTCGGCGTGGGCACGCTCGATGAGCGCGTCGCCCAGGTCGAGAATCGCTTGGGCGACGGCTTCGAGAAACTCGGCGCGTTTTGCCAGCGGCAGCGCACGGAACGGATCGAACGCGGCGCGCGCGAGTTCGCACGCCCGCTCGACATCCGCCACGGTGCCTGCGCCGAACGTCGGCGTCAGACGTTCGCCCCGCGACGGATCGAACGCTTCGAGCGTTGCCCCGCTGCCGCGCACGTCGGCGCGGCCGATCAACATCTCACCGGTGATCTGCATGCCGTGTCCCCTTAGCCTTCGACTTTCTTGATCAGTGCGTCGAGCGCTTCGAGCTCGTCCGGCAGCAGATCGGTCAGCGGGGCGCGCACCGGACCGGCATCGTGGCCGACCAGCTTCGCGCCTGCCTTGACGATACTCACGGCGTAGCCCGCGCGGCGGTTGCGAATCTCCAGATACGGCAGGAAGAACGTGTCGAGCAGATGGCCGATCGTCTCCTGATCGTTGTTGCACACGGCGTGATAGAACTTCATCGCCGTTTTCGGGATGAAGTTGAAGACGGCCGACGAGTACACCGGCACGCCCAACGCGCGGTAGGCCGCGGCATACACTTCGGCCGTCGGCAGACCGCCCAGATACGAGAAGCGGTCGCCCATGCGGCGGCGAATCTGCACCATGCGCTCGATGTCGCCCACGCCGTCCTTGAAGCCGATCAGGTTCGGGCACTTATCGGCCAGACGTTCGAGCTGGTCCGCGCCGAGCTTCGAGTTTGCCCGGTTGTAGACGATCACGCCGATCTCCACGGACTTGCAGACCTGTTCGACGTGCGCGGCGATGCCGTCGAGGCTCGCTTCGGTCAGGTAGTGCGGCATGAGCAGCACACCCTTGGCGCCCAGCCGCTGGGCTTCCTGCGCATATTCGATGGCCAGACGCGTCGGGCCGCCCGCACCCGCGAGAATCGGCACCTTGCCGGCGCACGTGTCGACAGCGGTCTTGATCACGGCGCTGTAGTCCTGCGGCGTGAGCGAGAAGAACTCGCCGGTGCCGCCCGCCGCGAAGAGCGCCGTTGCGCCGAACGGCGCCAGCCACTCCAGACGCGCAGCGTAGCTGCGAGCATTGAAGTCGCCGTTCGCGTCGAAGTCGGTCACGGGGAAAGACAACAAGCCGTCGGAGACGATTTGCTTGAGTTCTTGAGGTGCGGTCATTTCAAGAGTTCCTGTCGGCTACAAGGCCGGATTCGATAAATGAAGAGGGCGCTCAACCAGCGCTCGGCGCTTAGTTATATGTCATCGTATAACATGTGGTGAAGTCGGACAAGAGGCCGATATACCGGATGGCAGTGGGATAAACCCGGAAAAGGCGTCTCAAGGGTTTTTCCCGAGTTCGACAGAGGCCCGTAAGATCGCGTGTTACCCCTTATCTAGATGTATGATGACGCATAAGTGACGGGTGGTTGAGCGAACATCAACGACTGCCGTCGGTTTTTGTGCCTGTGGCGGTTGCGCGACAGATCGCAAGCCCTGAGAACGGCGAACGTCGTGTGGCACCGGCACCTGGAGACGAGAGGGGGGAAAGACATGACATCGAAGGGCGCGATGCACGACACCGGCGGTGCGGCGCAGGCCGCACCGCGCTATATCAGGATGCAGGCGGCGGACAACGTTGCGATCGTGGTGAACGACGGGGGATTGCCCGTCGGCAGCCGGTTTGCCGATGGCCTTACGCTGATCGATGCCGTGCCGCAAGGGCATAAGGTCGCCCTGACCGATCTGGCCGAAGGCGCGGCGGTGATTCGGTACGGCGTGGTGATCGGCCATGCCGCGCGCGCGTTGCCGGCCGGAAGCTGGGTCAACGAGCGCCATCTGGCGATGCCGGAAGCGCCGTCCCTCGATCGTCTGCCGATCAGCACGCGCGTGCCGGCGGAATTACCGCCGCTCGAAGGATTCACCTTCAAGGGGTATCGGAACCCCGACGGCTCTGTGGGCACACGCAACATTCTCGCGATCACCACGACCGTGCAGTGTGTGGCAGGGGTAGTCGAATTCGCCGTCAAACGAATCAAGGAGACGTTGCTGCCGCAGTATCCGAACGTCGACGATGTCGTGGCGTTGGAACATACCTACGGCTGCGGCGTGGCGATCGATGCGCCGGATGCCGTGGTACCCGTTCGCACGCTGCGCAACATCGCCTCGAATCCGAACTTCGGCGGCGAAGTGATGGTGGTGAGCCTGGGGTGCGAGAAGTTGCAGCCGGAGCGACTGCTCCCGGCGGGCAGCATTCCCATCGGCAGTGCCGACGCCGATGGCAAGCCGGACACCGTCTGCCTGCAGGACGATGCCCATGTGGGCTTTCTGTCGATGATCGATGCGATTCTGACGACGGCGCGCACGCATTTGGAACGCCTCAACATGCGCCGGCGCGAGGTGGTGCCGGCGTCCGAACTCGTGGTCGGCGTGCAGTGCGGCGGCAGCGACGCGTTCTCCGGTGTGACGGCCAATCCGGCCGTCGGCTTCGCGACCGACCTGCTCGTGCGCGCCGGCGCGACGGTCATGTTCTCCGAAGTCACCGAGGTGCGCGACGGCATCGACCAGTTGACGTCGCGGGCGGCGACCCCGGAAGTCGCCGAGGCGATGATTCGCGAGATGGCCTGGTATGACGCCTATCTCGAACGCGGTCGTGTCGACCGTAGCGCCAATACGACACCGGGTAACAAGCGCGGCGGTCTGTCGAACATCGTCGAGAAGGCCATGGGATCGATCGTGAAGTCAGGCAGCGGGCCGATTCACGGCGTGCTCTCGCCCGGGGAGAAACTCGATCGCGCGCGTCAGCGCGGGCTGATCTATGCCGCGACCCCGGCCAGCGATTTCATCTGCGGCACGCTGCAACTCGCGGCGGGCATCAATCTGCACGTCTTCACGACCGGGCGCGGCACGCCGTACGGACTGGCCGAGGTGCCCGTCATCAAAGTGGCGACACGCTCGGATCTGGCGCGTCGATGGCACGATCTGATGGACGTGGATGCCGGGCGCATTGCGACCGGCGACGCCACCATCGAGGACGTGGGCTGGCAGTTGTTCCACCGGATGCTCGCGGTAGCGAGCGGCGAAAAGACGTGGGCCGAGCGCTGGGGACTGCACAACGCGCTCACGCTGTTCAATCCCGCGCCCGTGACCTGATGCGCAGGGGGCGTGTCGCCGGGGTGTCGCTCAGAGTTCGGCTTGCGTCTGCGCCAGCCCGAACTCGAGCATGGCGGGCACGAAACAATGGTTGAGCGTGTCGCGACGCGACAGTTTCGTCAGGACATAACGCCGGAACGGCGTCAGCGTGCCCCAGTCACCGACGTCCGGCGGCAACAGGTCCGCCAGTTCGCATTGCCTGAGCAGGCCCGGGGGTAGCGCGTTCGTGTCCTGCCACGCCGTAGGCGCCGGATCGACGCTGCGCTCGACGGCCTGGCCGAGATGCTCACGAGCGATCTCCTCGAGCCGTGCTGCGAAGTCGTCATCGCCCGGTACGCACGACGCCAGCGTCTCGCGTGCTGCCTGCGGCAATCGCTGCCAGTCCGCCAGCGACAGATGCTGGCCGTTGCGATCCAGATTGAAACGAATCGCCATCGTGATGTACTTCAGGTTTTCGCAGGCTTCGATCTCGAAAACAAAGATCGGCAGACGCTGATAAAGAGGCATGGCTGTCACTCCCTGTGTGGCGACGTATGGCGTGCAATCGATTGTACTCGCGCCCCGGCACGGGCTGCGCACCCAACGGTGCGGCATCGTGACGCGAGTCGTCGCCGCCTGATGGCAACGCTATCGACGTCCGGTTCATCCCCTCCGTCTTCCCGATTTCGCTAATTCTTATTGGGATATTTCCTAAAATTGACGTCATCGTCACTTGGGAAATTGTCCTGTTTATGTGACAGCCCATGGCACGGAAAGGCTGTCGGCTGGCGGCTTAACGGGAATTTCGGACGGATCACAGTCTGCGCAATGTGAAACGTCCTAGAGTTTCGATTCCTTCCGCAGTGTCCCCGGATTTTCTAAGGTAGTCGCTCCCCCCGCCGCTCGTGTCGTCGACACCCCGCTTCGCGAGCCGGTGGTTGCCTCCCCGGGCGCACCCCTGCCCGAGTCCATTGCGCAGTCGTTCAACAGCCGACAGGAGTCGACATGCCATCCCATTCGTCAAATGCACGGTCCGTGCCATTTCCATTTCTCCCGGTCGTTCTCGACGCACCGAAGGCCGCGCCTGCGCACAGCGCTTCGGGGACTTCAGGGAAGGCCGCCTTGCCGGAGGTCGCGGAGGCGTCACGCCGTACCGGCGCGGGGCGAGCCAAACCGCGCACGAGTCGGCGCGGAAATGTGGCGGAAGCGGCGCAGCCGCCGGGAATGGACGCCGAGTGCGGCAATGCGTTGCGCATCGAGGTCGTGCGCCGCATCGCACCCGAATGCCTGACCGTGCTGGGAGCCATCGTCCGATGATGGTCGCTTCTGTCAGGTGTGCCGCCGCTGCGGTGCCGAACAAGGCGGTGACGGCGGATGCGCCGTCGTCTTCGTCTTCTTCATCGTTGCCGGCGGCGGCGGCATCGGCCGGCACCGCCGTGTGGGTGATCGTGTCGCCTCACGCGCAGTGGACGTGTGCGTCGAACGCGCTTACGGTGTCATCGCACGAAGTCTCCTGCACCTTGTACGACGCCCCCGCCGATACTGCGCTATGGCTCGAACGTCTCAAGCAAGGCATGCTCCTTGCCGAGGCGCCGGTGCCGGGCACGTGGTTGGCAAGGCTCGTCGACGAGGCGCTAGTGCATGTGCTGCCGGCCACGCGTCGCGATATCGTACCGGCGTTCGGACGGATCTGCGACGACTGGGTGCGGGGCATCTTCGCTTCCCCGTTCTGGACGCGTTTTCTCGCCGGCGAGTCGAGCGATATTCAGGTGCTCGCATTTCTCGCGCAGCTTTACCATCGCGCGGCGGGTGCGGACGTTCACAATCGCATCGCCGTCGAGCGTTGTACTGACGCAGCGCTGCGTCCGATGTTGCTGCGTCAGTATCGCGAACAGCGCGGGCAATCGACGATGCTGGCGGCCGGATTGCTGCGATGTGGTCCTGCCGCGCGCACGTTTCTCGACAGCGGTGCGTTCGACGCCACCCACGCGCTCATCGACTTCATCATCGGCGCGGCGAGCGACATGCCGGCTTACGTCGGTTGCTGTGCGCTTTGCCAGGCGCCGGCCGCCGCGCGAGCGGCGAGCGAGATCGAAGCGCAGTTTGATGCGCTTGCCCAACGATATCCCTCGGCGGCCGATGGCTTTGCCGCCGTTTGCGCCCATGCCCGGCACGACGCGAGCGTGTGTGGCGGTACGGCGCTGCTGCCGCAATGGGTCGAGGAGGCGGGCGAGCCGGACACGCTGTCACGTTTGCGGATGCTGCGTGGGGCGCACGGTGTGGCGGCGGCCTATCGCGGGATGTTCGACGCGCTGTATCGGCTCGACGAGGCGCTCTGACATGCGTGAGCGCGTGCGCTCCGGTGGAGTCACTCCGGTCGGCAGGCGGGTCATGCCCCCGCATGGGGCATGTGACTCGTATAATGGCGTCCCAACGGCGGGGGCGGTTGCGGCTCCGCGCCGTCCGCCCCCTGACCATGACCACCCAACTCGCCTACCTCGCCGCGCTCGGTGCCGCCCTCTGCTGGGCTTGCAGCGGTATGATCGCCATCACGCCTGTCCGTCAGGCAGGTTCGTTCCCCTTCAATTACGCCCGGATGCTGCTGGTTTTCGCGATGCTGCTGTTCGCGCTCGCGGTGCTGCGCGGCTGGCCGTCGCTCACGCTGGAGCACTGGCTACGGCTCACCGCGTCGGGGCTCATCGGCATTCTGGTGGGGGATACGATTCTGTACACATCGCTCGGCCGGCTCGGGCCGCGGCGCAACTCCATCGTCTTCGCAACCAACGCCCCCATGACCGCCGTGCTCGGTTACTTCTGGCTGGGCGAGGCGCTCGGATGGCGTGCCGTGCTGGGCGTCGCGCTTGTGACGGCCGGCGTGGCGCTGGCGATCGCGTTCGGGGGGCGGCGCGAGGACGCGCATCACTGGGAGTCGGTGCGCGGTGATGTGCGTGTGGGCGTGGCCATCGGTTTGACGGCGGCGCTGTGCCATTCCATCGGTACGCTGATCGCCAAGCCGGTCATGGCCGCGGGCGTGGATCCGGTCGGGGCGTCGGCGGTGCGCGTGGGCGTGTCGGCGCTGGGGTTGACGATCCTTGCCGCGCGTCGCGCCCGCGATATCTTCTCGGCGTTCACCCCTAGCACGCTGGCGTTGACGGCTGTATCCGGATTCGTGGGCGTGGCCCTCGGCATGACGTTGCTGCTATACGGGATGGGGCACGGCAACACGGGCGTTATCGCGACGCTTTCGGCCACGACGCCGGTGATGGTGTTGCCGCTGCTGTGGATTCGCACCCGTCAGCGCCCGGCGGCGGGGGCCTGGTGGGGCGCGCTGATCGCGAGCGCCGGGGTGGCGCTGATCTTCAATCGGTGAGGTCGGCGGTCTGCCGCCCGGTGCCGCCCGTTCGGGCTCAGCGCGAAATGGTGGGGGGTAGCGGCTCTTGGCTCTGCGGCACTTCGGTCGCGAGCGTCGGCACCTGATCCTGGACGGGGGCGGGCCGAGGCACGCTCGGCGTGAGCAGACGTCGCAACCATGCGGCGATGCGCTCGAAGATCCCCGGATCGTCGTTGAACAGTTCGGGGCGCAGCACGCCCAGATATTCCAGAATCTGTTCGGCTTCCTGAGCACCGACCGAGCCATAGATGACGGCAAGGTCGAGCAGCGCGCGCAACTCGCCGAGTTTTTCGCGGGCTTGCAGCGAGCGGGCGGTCTCCACACTGCGTTTCGCTTCGAACACGCGTTCGCGAAGCACCGAAGCGGTGCGCCATGCCGGCGTCTGCAAGGTGGCTTCCAGCGTGCGCAGGTCCTGCGCCGAGGTCACGATCTGACCGGCGAGCGATTCCACAATACGTTCCTCGCCCTTCGCCTCGCGCACGATCCCTTCGGCCCAGCGGCTGGCCTGGCGCGCCATGTCCTCACGCGACCACTCCGGACGCGACACGAAGTAAAACCCGTGCTGGCGCGCCTGATTCAGGATGATCGAGACGACATCCGGGAATTGCTTGTCGAACGTGCGTTTGGCCCATGCGTAGTGACCGCCTGCGAGCAACTGCGCCACCGCGGCTTCCGTGAGCGGCACGGTGCTGTCGAGCAGGCGGGCGCGCAGGAAGTCGTCGAACGGCGGGGGCGTGAAATGACGATCCACGGCGGACGAGATGCGCACGAACGCGTCGAAGTCCTTTTGCAGGTCGGCGAGCGCGGTGTCTGAGAGCGTGATGGCGATGCGGCTCATCGGGACGACTCCTGCGCCGCTATCGCCGGCGTCGCCACCACTGCGACGGCACAGGCGCGGCGCACGAGCGAAGTCCCGCCGCGCCGTCGAGCGTCCGTATGAGTGCCTCGGGCCACGGGCGCAGCCGCCGAAGCCCGTGCCACGTGCATCCCCATTGCGCGTGAAGTCATGTGCAGCGATACGTATAAACGGTGCGCTGCGGTCGTGGCCGTGCGCTGTGAGATGGTTTGCGCCGCACGGAATTGGTGATTCTCGTTGCGGGCAGCATGCGTCTGAATGCATTAACGGCAAATCGATGCAAAAACTTTAGCGATCGGGCGTAATTTCTTTCAATGCCTTGTGCAGGCGACGTGAGATGGTGCTCAGGCGCGGCTGAAACATCACGAGGACGACATCGGGAGGTCCGGTGTCATCCTCGTTTTGGCTGGCGATTTGGCTAGCGATTTGGCAGGCGAACTGGCTTGCCCTCAGGCGAGGGTGACGGACTCACGCGCTGGCGGGGCGCAGCAAATAGACCGCGAAGCGCGAGCGGGCGTCCAGCCAGACGCGCTCGACGTCCCAGCCGGCAGAGTTCGCGAGTGCGCGGAATTCCGTCTGTCCGTATTTGTAGGAGTTCTCAGTATGGATCGACTCGCCGGCGGTGAAGCGAAAGCATTTGCCGAGCACCGTGGCCGTGAAGGGGCGCTGTGCGACGAGATGCATCTCGATGCGGCTCGCACCGGCATTGAAGCGGGCTTCGTGCCGAAAGGCGTCGAGCGGCAGATCGCCGCCAAGCTCGCGGTTGATGCGCACGAGCACGTTCAGATCGAACTGAGCGGTCACGCCGCGCGCATCGTCGTAAGCGGGCAGCAGTACGGCGGGGTCTTTGCAGGCGTCGACACCGACGACCATATGGCGGCGCGGGCCGAGCATCTTGCCCACATGGGCGAGGAATGCGGCGGCCTGCGCGGGGGCGAAATTGCCGATCGTCGAGCCGGGAAAGAAGCCGAGGCGTGTGCCTTGCGTGTTCTGCAACTGTGGCGGCAGATGGAACGGGCGTGTGAAGTCGGCCCGCACCGGCAGCATCGGAATGCCGGGGCAGCGGCGCGCGAGCGCGGCAACGGCGTCGTCGAGAAAGTCGTCGGCGATGTCCACGGGCACGTAGGCGCGCGGTGTGACGAGCGCGTCGAGCAGCAACGGGGTCTTGCGGCTGGAGCCGCTGCCGAATTCGACGACGACGGCATCCGGGCCGATGACGTCCGCGATGGCGGCGGCACATTCCCCGAGCAGCGCGGTTTCGGTGCGCGTCTGGTAGTACTCGTCCAGTCCGGTGATTTCCTCGAAGAGCTCGCTGCCGCGCTGATCGTAGAGCCACACGCTGGGCAGCGTCTTGGGGGTATGGCCGAGGCCGGCGAGCACGTCGGTGGCGAAGGCGTTCTCCGGCAGTGACGGACACACGAACGCCGTAGCTTGATTGGATTGTGTGGCTTGCAACATCAACGGTCCTCCGCGAGCCTCAGGCCGCAGAACTGCCAGCGCTGATGCGGGTAGAAGAAGTTACGGTACGTGGCGCGTGCGTGTCCCGGCGGCGTGGCGAGCGAGCCGCCGCGCAGCACGAATTGTCCGCACATGAATTTGCCGTTGTACTCGCCGACGGCCCCCGATGCCGTCCGAAATCCCGGATAGGCGATGTACGGACTGGCCGTCCATTGCCATACCGGGCCAAAGCGTTGCTCCATCGTTTGTTGCGCGGGTGACGATACGTTGGCCGCCACTTCCCATTCTTGTTCCGTCGGCAGACGCTTGCCCGCCCAGCGGGCGAAGGCGTCCGCTTCGAAATAGCTCACGTGCTGCACCGGGGCGTCGTCGTCCACGGGCTGCATGCCGGCGAGCGTCATCGATTGCCATTCGCCGTTGTGCAATTCCCAGTAAAGCGGATGTCCCCAGCCTTCGCGTTGTACCGTCGCCCATCCATCGGAGAGCCAGAGTCCCGCCATGCGGTAGCCGCCGTCTTCGATAAATGCGCGCCATTCGCCGTTCGTCACCACACGCGAGGCGATGGCGAAGGGGCGCAACAGCACGTCGTGAGCGGGGGTTTCGCAATCGAAGGCAAAGTGCCCGCCCGCGTGGCTGGCGTCGCCCGGATGCCCGATGCGATGCTGTCCGCCATCGTGCTCGATCCATTGCAGCGGCGCGCGGGCATGCAACGTATTGGACGGTTGGCGATGGGCCGGACGTAACGGGTTCTGCGCGAACAGGTGCAGCAAATCCGTATGCATCAACTCCTGATGCTGCTCTTCGTGATGCAGGCCGAGGGTGATGAGCGCGATGGTATCCGGCGCGAGATCGGCGTGCAGCAGCCGGTCGTGCATCGCGGCGTCGACGTGGCGGCGGTAAGCCAGCACTTCGTCGAGCGTGGGGCGCGAGAGCAGGCCGCGTTGGGGGCGCGGATGACGCGGACCGGCGGCCTCGTAGTACGAGTTGAAGAGGTAGGCGAAGCGGGGATCGTAGGGACGATATCGCCCGCCGGCCGCCGCGCTGGATTCCGCGAGCAGAAACGTCTCGAAAAACCAGGTCGTATGTGCGAGATGCCACTTGATGGGACTCGCGTCGGGCATCGACTGCACGGTGGCGTCGGCATCCGAGAGGCCGTGCGCGAACGCCACCGATGCGGCGCGAACGGCATCGAACCGGTCGTGCAGGGGCGCGGGCGTGGATGCGGCAATGGATGCGGGCGAAGATGCCAGCGCTGGCGACCCGTCGCGGGCGACCTGCGGGCGGGTGGCGTTGGTTGAGGCGCCGCGGGGCGCGTCGGCTTGTGACGTACAACAGGGGACGGTCATGTGGATTCCCGGGGGACACACCGTGTTGTGAAACGTGCTGCCTATTGTAGACCTGTGGACCTGTCGTCGGGGAGTGACATACACCACCGGTGAGCGTCGGGTGTGTGACGGTTCGTAACGGGGGTTGACGGGGGGGGGGGACGGGGGTGACGAGGGTTGACGGGCGGGCGGGGGGAGGCAGGGGGAGGGCGGGCGAGGGGGATCGTCCGACTACGTCAACGCCCCGGTGATGCCAAGCAGGCTGCCGCCCGCGATGAGCCGGAGCGGGTTCACCGGGTTCGTCGGGTTCACCAGGTACGCAGCGTGATGACGACGGCGATCGGCGTCACCGGGCCGCGCGCGATATTGATATCGTTTTCCCGCACGCGTCACGGAAGCGACGCCGGAGGCCGGTGACGCGATTGGCGACGTTGGGGCCGGGCAGGCGTTGAGCGAGCGGGAGCAATTCAGCAAATTCCCGATCGGTGAGTCAGCGACGCGGCTCGACCGCCATCCGACGTGCCCGGGGCCGCACACCGCCGGAGCCGGCGGCGCCGATGCCGAAGGCGAGCGCGAGGTCCCGGCAAGTGGCAGGCCAGACGGGGATGGGGGAATGGCGGGCGAATTGAGGGCGAATGGAGGGAGGTAGGTAGGGGGAGGGCGGCGTGCGGCGAGGACGCCTCGGCAGCTGAGATGTCGGGGGAATCGGATACGCGGGGCGTCACGATTGCCCGTTGCCGGCGGGGTTATGCCCGTGGATTTCGTGTTCGAGGCGGACGACTTCCTGCGCGACGAGCGCGATCGCGTTACGGATTTCCATGAGCGCGGTGTAGAGGGCTTGCGCGTTCTGGGGGGATTGCATGGCGACGTCGCGAGCGGCAGATTCGATGGCGTCGAGCGACAGGGCGATGCGGTCGAGATTCTCCAGCATGGATCGATCTCCGTTGACGCGCACAGTGCGTGCATACCCCCATGATACCCAACTGACGTATTCCGGTGGGGGATGTTAGAATGCGTGCCCTTGCCGGGGTGATGAAATTGGTAAACATAGCGGACTTAAAATCCGCCGCCTTCGGGCTTGCCGGTTCAAGTCCGGTCCCCGGTACCAGCCTTACGCGATTTTTGCCGCATCCTCCGCTCGACCGACGCCTTCCTTGTCGGTCCGCAGGCGGCCACGCGATCCTTTCGATCGACGGATGGCCGTTTTCACATGTGGCGCACGTCGCAGCGCCACCGTTCATCCGCTCGATGAATCTCCCTCGCTTCAGTCGATGCTCTCGACCTCCGGCAACCGCCACAGATCGTCGACGCATGGCTTTTGCGGCTCGTAGCGCCCGCAGCGGTCAGTTGAATTTTCGCTGTGGATCGGTCGGCACCCCCTCGGCCTTCTTCCGTAGCGGCGTTTTGCGACTGAGGCCGCGGTCGATGGGGCCGTCAGGGCGCTTCACGATGCCCTCCGCCCTCGTGTCGACGGCGGGCATTTTTCGGATGACGGTTTCGATCGCCTGCCGATAGCATCCCGATACCTGCAGGGCAACGCGAACTCGCCGGCGCGAATATCGACGGAAAAAATTTTACGACACGTGGAATATCCGCCGGCATCAGGTCGTTCTGTGAGTGAGAGGGCACTGCGGTTGTCCCTCACCCTCCCCCTAACGAAACGGAATTGATCATGTCTCAAACGCTCCTGTCCCGCCGTCAGATGCTCACCAGCGGATCGCTCGGCGGTGCCGCGCTCGTCATGTCGAACCTGGCTTTCGCGCAGCCGCCGTCGTACCCGCCGAAGAAGGCCGCCAGAAAGCTCGATGAAGCCGCGCTGCTCGCCTATCTCGGCGCATCGCCGCAGTCGCTGCCCAATCTGCCCTACGCGCAGGATGCACTCGAACCCGTCATCTCCGCCCGCACCGTCAGCATCCACTACGGCAAACACCATCAGGCTTACTTCACGAATCTGCACAAGCTCCTCGCCGACACGCCGCTCGCCAACGCCACGCTCGAACAACTCATTCTGAAGTCGCACGGCCGTGAGGACATGGAAGACGTCTTCAACAACGCTGCACAAGCGTGGAATCACAACTTCTACTGGAAGTCGCTGAGCCCCGTGCAGACGCAGCCGGACGAACGCCTGAGCAATGCCATCGTCGCGAAGTTCGGTTCGGTCGAAGCGCTGTCCAAGCAACTGCTGTCGGTCTCCGCGTCGCAGTTCGGCAGCGGCTGGGGATGGCTCGTCGTCGACGACAAACACGAACTGGCCGTGGTGAAGACAGGCAATGCGGAAACACCGTTCACCCGTAACGGCCAACTACCGCTGCTGACGGTCGACGTGTGGGAGCACGCGTATTACCTCGATTATCAGAATCGCCGCCCGGACTATCTCGCCGAGACGATTGCCAAGAAGTTGAACTGGACGTTCGCTTCGCAGAATTACGCGCGGATCTGAGCGTCGCCCGACGCAGCACAGGTGCGAGAAACACCCAATCCCCGACTCAAGCCCCAATGCATTGGGGCTCGGGTATTGGGGCGTGCGCCATCGCAGGGGGATGCGAACCGCCAGGCACGCCAACGCGCATCGCATCCAATCACGTCTGTGGCGCTCACGCCGCCATGTCACACGGCTGCGCGCCATGACGACGATCGAATATGCATATGTGCAAT
Organism: Pandoraea anhela; assembly: GCF_902459655.1. Lineage (GTDB taxonomy): Bacteria > Pseudomonadota > Gammaproteobacteria > Burkholderiales > Burkholderiaceae > Pandoraea > Pandoraea anhela. The sequence continues at coordinate 136,877 of NZ_CABPSB010000005.1, read as the reverse complement.
TCGACTAAGCCGGTCTCCGGTCGCATCGCATAATCGAAGGCTCTTCGCGCTTATCGATCGCCATGCAGCCGCTGTCTCTCGCCCCCGCCAATGAATTTGCGTCCGTCAGATACGTACTCACGGACATGGACGAAACGCTCACCTATCGGGGGCGTTTGCCCGCGCAGACCTACGACGCGCTGGCGCGTCTCGAAGCGGCGGGAATTCGTGTCATTCCCGTTACCGCAGCGCCTGCCGGATGGTGCGATCAGATGGCGCGGATGTGGCCCGTCGACGGTGTGATTGCGGAGAACGGCGGACTGTTCCTGCGCAGGCGTGCAGACGGGCATCGCGTGGAAAGACACTTCTGGCACTCGCCTGACGAGATCGACAGCGCGCGGGAACAACGTCAGTCGATTGCAAGCGCCGTCGTGCGTCTCGTGCCGCAAGCGGAGCATGCAGACGACCAGCTGTTTCGATTGACGAGCCTCGCCTATCGTCGCACCGGCACGGATCTCGACCGGCGTATTCTCGACGCGCTGACGCAGGCCGGGGCCAATGCCACCATCAACAACCTCTGGGTGCTCGGCTGGGTCGGCGGATACGACAAACTTGCCATGTCGCTGCGAATCCTCCACGACGTCTACGGCATCGATGCAGACGCCGCTACCCACGTCATCGCTTATTCCGGCGATTCCACCAACGACGCACCCATGTTCGGTTACTTCCGGCACACGGCCGGTGTGAGCACGGTGATCGACTATCTACCGCAATTGCCGGTGCCCCCGCGCTGGATCACGCAAGGTCCCGGCGGCGCCGGATTCGTCGAATTTGCCGACGCGATTTTCGCATCGCGTGCATCGTCCCACGGCGTGGAATCGCGCGATGCGAATCACTTGAACGTACGGAGATAGGCGATCAGTTCTGCGACCTTGCGCTCGTTGCCGATGCCCCAGAAGCGCATTTTCGTACCGGGGACCGTGTTACCCGGGTTGGCGATGAAGGCGGCGAGCGTCTTGTCATCCCATACGAGGCCGGATTGCTTCATGGCCGTCGAGTATTCGAAGTCTTTCAGGCTGCCCGCGCGACGTGTGGCCAGACCATTGAGCTGGGGCCCGAAGCCCGAGGCCGCCATCGGTCCCACGGCGTGGCACGATGCGCAGCGCGACGCGAACAGCGCCTTGCCGGCTTCGATGTCGCCGACGGCGAGCGCCGGCGCTGCCAGCGCCGATGCCGTTAGCGCGAGCGCACCGGCACGCAGGCGAACGGCGAAGCGGTAAGGCGGACAGCAGGATGCCCGGAGTGATGCCCGCAGAGATGCCCGCAGAGATGCCCGGAGTAATCCCTGGGGAGATGCCAGTAGCGCGCGCAAAGCCTTCATGGGGAGATGTATGCAGGATGTGATGCCGATGAGGATGGCGACAGCAATTTGCTAACTTACCCCTTTCCGCGCCGGACTGCCAGTAAAGACATCGACAAAAAAGGCCGTCCCTGCCGATGCCGGGACGGCCTGTCGCGATGTCGCTATCGGCCCTACGGTGGCTACGTGTGATCCACGCGCCTTATCTCAATGCTTATGCGCCGCCCTTGGTCACGCTCTCCGGCAGATCGCGGCCATGGTACTTCTTGTAGATCTCGTTGAGCTTGCCGTTCTTCAGATTGGTCTTGACCCAGTTGTTGACCCAGTCCTTCAGGCCCGGCTGGTTCTTGTTCATCGCGATGCCCAGATCGAATTCCTTCTGCGCGAACTTCAGTTCGAGGTTCTTGCCCGGCGCGCGCTTCTGCATTTCGCCGAGGTTCGACGGCGTGCTCGAGAAAATGTCGACCTGCCCCGTCACCATGGACGTGATCAGCGTGGCGTCGTCTTCGTAACGCACGATCTGCGCCCCCTTGGCGTTCGCCGTGGTGAGCGTGTCGTTGACGGTGGCACGCGTGAGACCGATGCGCTTGCCTTCCAGATCGGCGTAGCCCTTGATGTTCATGCTCTTCGGAGCGCCCACGATGATCGAGATCACGGCGTAGGGGATCGAGAAGTCGACCACTTGTGCGCGTTCCGGCGTGATCGACAGGTCGGCCACGACGATGTCGGCGCGATTCGCCTGCAACGTCGGCACGCGTGCGGCGTTCGTCACGGACACGATGTCGAGCTTCACGCCCAGATCCTTGGCGAGCAGTTCAGCCGTCTCGACGTCCGAGCCGACCGGCTTCAGATTGGCGTCGGCATACGAATACAGCGGCGTGCCCATCGCGATTGCCACGCGAATCTTGCCGGCCTTTTTGATGTCGTCCAGCTGATCGGCGAATGCGGCGTGCGCCATCACGCCGAGCGCCACGGCGGCACAGGCTTGGGTCAGGAACGTCTTGAGTTTCATGCAAAGGTCTCCTTCGATTAATGGTTGTCTAGCGATGCGAGCGCGTCGGGGCGCGCGGGTCAAAGCGTTCGGGCGTGCGCCGATCTACCGATCCACCGGTTACAGGCCATTCGCCAGAAATGCGCGCAGTTCGGGCGTCTTGGGGTTGTCGAGCATCTCGCCCGGGCCGACCTCCCACACCTTGCCCTGATGCATGTAGATGATCTGATCGGCCACGCGTTTGGCGAACGCCATTTCGTGCGTGACGAGCAGCATCGTCATGCCGTCGGCGGCGAGGTCTTCCATCACGCGCAGGACTTCGCCTGTGAGTTGCGGGTCGAGTGCGGACGTCACTTCGTCGAACAGCATGACCTTCGGCGACATGGCGAGCGAGCGGGCAATCGCCACACGCTGTTGCTGACCGCCGGAGAGTTGTTCGGGATAGCTGTCCGCCTTGTCGGAGAGGCCGACCTGCGCGAGCACGCGTTTGGCGACGTCTTCCGCTTCGCTGCGGGCCATGCGCTTGACGTGACGCAGCGCCAGCATGATGTTCTCGCGCACGCTCAGATGCGGGAACAGGTTGTAGCTCTGGAACACGATGCCGACTTCGCGACGCAACTGATGCAGGTCGATGGAGGGATCTTCCACACGAATGCCACACACTTCGATGGAGCCTTCGTCGATGCTCTCCAGACGATCGATGCAACGCAAGGCCGTGCTCTTGCCCGAGCCGCTGGCGCCGATGATCGCCACCATCTGACCGCGCTCCACTTCGAACGACACGCCCTTGAGCACAGGGTTGTCGCCGAAGCGCTTGTGAATCTCTTTGACCTTAACGATTGCCGACATTGAGCCTGTCCTCCAGTGATGCGCTCCAGCGCGAGAGCGGGTAGCACAGCACGAAATAAAACACCCCCACCAGCGAGAAGACGAGGAAGGGCTGGAAAATCGAGTTGTTGATGATTTGTCCGGCGCGCGTGAGTTCGACGAAGCCGATGACCGATGCGAGCGACGTCATCTTGATGATCTGCACCAGAAAGCCGATGGTCGGGGGCAGCGACAGACGCACTGCCTGCGGGATGATCACGAGCCGCAGCGTCTGCCAGCGCGAGAACGACAGACACTCCGCCGCCTCCCATTGCGCACGCGGCATCGCTTCCACGCAGCCGCGCCAGATGTCGCCGAGGTACGCGCTCGTGTAGACCATGAGCGCCAGCGCGGCCGCCACGATCGACGGCAGCTCGAAGCCGTACACCGACAGGCCGAAGTAGACGATGAACAGCAGAATCAGCAGCGGAATGCCCTGAATCGCTTCGATAAAAACCTGCGTAGGCAGGCGCAGCCAGCGACGTGGAGAAATGCGTCCGAGCATCACCAGAAAGCCGCCGGCCATGCCGAGCACGAAGGCGAGCGCAGAGAGCACCAGCGTCCAGCCGATGGACTGCACCATGTAGCCAAGATAGGTGAGCGAGAAATTGCCGATCATGAAGCGCTCCGTTGCGCGGTGTTGCCCGCCGACGTGCCGGAGGCGTTCGTATTCCCGTTGCGCGCCGCGGCGGCACGCCGGCGTGCGGCTTGCGCGGTTTGCGCGGCGGCGCGTCGCACCGTGCGGCGGCGCTTGAAGAAGTATTCACCGGCGGCCCACGCCACGAGCTTCACCAGCAGCGAGAGTGCGAGGTAGAGCGCGGCCACGACGATGTACGTTTCGAGCGAACGGAACGTATCCGACTGCACGGTGTTGGCCACGGCCGTAAGTTCTTCGGCGGAAATCTGCGAGGCGATGGCCGAGGCCTGCATCATCAGAATGAACTGCGTGGTGAGCGACGGGTATACCTTCTCGATAGACGGTTGCAGCATCACATGCCACGCGATGCGCCACTTCGACAGCCCCAGACACTCGGCCGCTTCGATCTGACCGCGCGGCACCGATTCGAGGCCGGCGCGGATGATCTCCGCAGCGTAGGCGCCGATGTTGATCACCATGGCGAGCACGGAGGCGGTGAACGTCGGCAAATGCACGCCCATGCTGGCGAGGCCGAAGTACAGGAGGAAGATCTGAACGAGGAACGGCGTGTTGCGAACCGATTCGATATAAATGCCGCACAGACGCGACAGCCAGCGATGGCGGCTGCGCTTGGCAAACGCAACCAGCGTGCCGAGAGCCGTGCCGATGACGACCGAGAACACGGTCATCTTCAGCGTGAGCCATGCGCCTTCAAGGAAAACTGGCCAGTAAGGAACCAGCGGGGCGAAATTCAACGAGAAATGCATGGCAAACGCCTGTCTCCGGTGACGTTCGGGGCCGACGCGCCAGGCAGCCATCGTTGCGGTCATGACATCCGCTGTCGCCGTGGTGGGTCTTTCTTGTACGTCGTCATATAAGTGATGTGATTTTGCGCATCGCCCCTTGGCGTTGTCAATAGCCATCGCTTGGGGGGATACCCTTGGCTATGGCCTTGATAGGACAAGGGTCAAAGGCCGTTTTCCACCGGGAGGCGGGACGCCAGAGGCTGCGTGAGGCGCCCTCAACGATGGGTTGATGGATGGGCGTTCCGGACCCTTGTCATCGTATCTCTTGCTGTGAGACATCGGTGCGCCGGGACGCCGACGTCGCGGGGCGGCATCGCTCTATAATCAGCGCTTGCCCGCGCGACCCGTGCGGCCGATGCGACCGATGCGCTCGACTCCAACTTCCCGATATCCGATGACGCTCCTTGCGACCGCGCTCGACGAACTCGACCGTAATCTGCTCGCCCTGCTGCGGGTGAATGCCCGTGAGAGCACGGCCAATCTCGCGCGGCGACTGGGGGTGGCCCGCACGACGGTCGTCGCGCGCATCGGGCGACTCGAACAGGCCGGCGTGATCGCCGGCTACACGGTCCGGCTGGGGCAGGACGCCGTCGGCGGTGGCTTGCAGGCGTGCGTGGGCATCAGCGTGCAGCCCCGCTCGGGGCGCGACGTGCTGCGCCGGCTGAACAAGATGCCCGAGATCCATCTGCTGTGTTCCGTGAGCGGCGAGTTCGACTATGTCGCGTGGCTGCACGCCGCGTCCGCCGATCAGCTCGATGCCCTGCTCGACACCATCGGCGAGATCGACGGGGTCACGCGTACGACGACGTCCGTCGTACTGGCTCGCAAGATCGACCGGGGCGGTGTGCTGCCTTGACCTCCCGCCTCCTGATTCAAGCCCGCTGACCCCAACCCCCCTGACCCGAGGCCTCCGCTAAAGGAGGCTTGTCGCCTCCGAGCCTAATTCGTTACTAAGCATCGCCGGTTAAGGTGCCGCCCCCGATGTCGCGGCATTGGGGGAGGCCGTTGCCCTCCCATGACGTCAGGCCTTGTGCAGGGCATGTTCGGGGCAGCTACGCGAAAAGGGACTGTCGTGTTGGGCCTGATCGGTACGTAAATTGTCCGAGGCGCGCATCCGGTAATTTTCCGTAACCGGCGGCTAAGAATCCGCCGCCAAGGGCTGCGCGCCCCCGCCAGCGCTCGCGCAACGTTCAAACCACCATCGAATTTCCCAATTCCTTCCGTGTTTCCTTGACTTCGCCGGTTTGTCTGGCTTTGGCGATAGTGCTAAACTTATTGAGAATTGTTTGCATTAACTTCTCGACCAATATTGGAGTGTGTATGCGCGTGACATCCCTCGCGGCGGCGGTATTGCTTGCCGGTGTGGCCACCCTGGCTCAGGCTGCTGAGTATCCCATCGGCAAACCGCTGAATACGGCGGGCATGGAAATCAACACGGTGTACCTCCAGCCGATCACGATGGAGCCGGCCGGCATGATGCGCGACGCCGCCAAGTCGGACATCCATCTGGAAGCCGACATTCACGCGATCAAGAACAACCCGAACGGTTACGCCGAAGGCGACTGGATTCCGGGTCTCGAAATCACCTACAAGCTCCAGAAGATGAAGTCGGACGGCAAGACGCCGGACGGCCCGGTCGTGGAAGGCCTGATGATGCCGATGGTGGCGAGCGACGGCCCGCACTACGGCGATAACGTCAAGCTCAACGGCGTGGGCAAGTACCAACTGACGATGGTCATCAATGCACCGGGTACGCTCAAGGAATTCGGTTGCCTGGTCGACAAGAACGCCAAGCCGATGGCCGTCGGCCATATGGATCATGGCGGCGCGGGACCGTGGTGCTTCGGCCGTCACGTCGACAAGGAAACCGGCGTGGGCGCATGGTTCAAGCCCATCACCAAGGTCGTCGATTTCACTTTCGCGAACGTCGGCAAGAAGGGTGGCTACTGAGCCGGGTTAATCTGATGCAGCGTTGGTCTGCCGACCAGCGCTGTTTTCATTTGGAGCACAAGGATGATTCAGCGCATCGCGCGCCTGCTGGCCACGATGACGGCCCTGGTGGCGACCTTGTTCGCATTGGCAGGCCCCTCGCTCGCCCGTGCCGACGACTTGCCCACCTTCAAGCTGGAAATGAACAACGGCAAACTCAATCCGGCGCGTATCGAAGTGCCGGCCGGCAAGCGCATCAAGATCGAGGTGCATAACACCGGAACGAACGCCGTCGAGTTCGAAAGTCTGCAACTGCGCAAGGAAAAGGTGCTCGCACCGGGCGCGCAGTCGTTTGTCGTGATCGCTCCGCTGCAACCGGGCGAGTACAAGTTTTTCGACGACTTCCATCAACAGGCGCAAGGCGTGATCGTCGCCAGGTAAGCCGGTCGCAGGGCGTTTCAGTCACACCGTAGTACACGCATTACAAAAGGAATTACTCGATGGGTCAGGTCATGTTCATCGTCTGGCGCGAAAGCGTCGAGGCATTGCTGGTCGTCGGCATTCTTCATGCCTGGCTGGCCAATCCGGATCACGGTGCCAAGCGTGGCCTGCCCTATCTGTGGGCCGGTGTCGCCCTCGGTATTGCGGCGGCGGTCGGTCTGGGCGCCGCGCTCGTCGGCTTCACGGAAGTGCTTTCGGGCGACGCGCAGGATTACTTCCAGACCGCCATGGTGCTCGTCGCGTGCGTGCTGATCGTGCAGATGGTCTTCTGGATGAAGCGCAACGGGCGCACGCTCAAGCGCGACATGGAGTCCTCGCTCAAGAAGAACCACGATCAGGGCACCTGGTGGGGCGTGCTCGTGCTGGTCGCGCTGGCGATTGCCCGCGAAGGCAGCGAGACCGCCATCTTCCTCTACGGGCTGGGCTTCGGTCAGGAGGGCAGCGTGCCGATGTCGATGTGGCTCGCCGTTGCGATCGGCTTCGTGCTCGCGCTCGTCACGTTCTGGCTGCTGCAATTGGGCGGCAAGATTTTTTCGTGGCGTCTGTTCTTCCGCGTCACGGAAATCATGCTGCTGTTCCTGGCCGCCGGCTTGCTGGAGTCGGGCCTGGATCGTCTGATCTCGCTCGAACTCGTGCCGACGCTGGTCGACCAACTGTGGGATACTTCCGCGATTCTGGATGACGCGAGTTCGTTCGGCAGCCTCGTGGCTACACTGACCGGGTACCGTGCGCATCCGTCCGGTATGAACTTGTTGGTGTATGCCGTGTACTGGCTGTTCATGTGGGCGCTGCTCAAGCGCGCCGGCACGCCAGCCAAACAGGTCAAACCCGCCTGAGCGCAGCAAGGCAGCATGCGGCGCCGGGCGGCGATCCCGCCCGGTGCACACAACGGACTGAACGGACGCGCAACACACGAGATCCGTCAGCCCGCAAGGTAATCCCCCGACGCAAGACCGACGTAAGAACCCAGCATGAGTATCGCGATCACTGTCCCGAACCGACTGGCCCGACTGGGCCTTTGGATGCAACGCCACGGCAAACTCATTCGTGGCGTGCAGTGGGGCATCGTGCTGGTTTATGCGTTTCTGATCTGCGTGCCCGTCGTGATGCCGCTGCCGGACGAGACGGCGCACATCCTGAACAACCTCACCGTCTTCGCGCAGTTCACGTTCTGGGGCATCTGGTGGCCGTTCGTGCTCATCAGCATGGTGCTCATGGGGCGTGTCTGGTGCGGCGTGCTGTGTCCCGAGGGCACACTCTCCGAATTCGCCAGCCGTCATGGCAAAGGTCGCGCAATTCCTCGCTGGATGCGTTGGGGCGGCTGGCCGTTCGTCGCCTTCGCCGGGACCACGCTGTACGGTCAGATGGTCAGCGTCTACCAGTACCCGAAAGCCGTGTTGCTGGTGCTGGGCGGCTCGACCATCGGCGCCATGGTGATCGGTTACTTCTACGGACGCGACAAGCGCGTGTGGTGCAAGTACCTGTGCCCGGTCAACGGCGTGTTCTCGCTGCTGGCGCGTCTCGCGCCGTTCCACTTCAAGGTCAATGAAGACGCCTGGCGTCAGTCGTACAACGCCAGAGGTCACAAGATCATCCCGATCAATTGCGCGCCGCTCGTGCCGTTGCGCAATATGAAGGGCGGCGCGCAGTGCCATATGTGCGGCCGCTGCGCGGGGCATCGCGACGCCATCGCGCTCACCGGCCGCTCGCCCAGCGAAGAAATCGTGAAGTACGGCGCGACCGAGAACAACAGCCTCTGGGACAGCGTGCTGGTCAACTTCGGCCTGCTCGGTGTGGCTATCGGCGCATTCCACTGGACGGTGAACCCCTGGTTCGTCGCGACCAAGACGGCGTTGGCCACGTGGCTGATCGACCGCGACATCATGTGGCCGTTCGAGACGAATGCGCCGTGGTTCATCTTCACCAACTATCCCGAACAGAGCGACGTTTTCACCTGGCTCGACGGCGCCATGGTCGTCACGTACATCCTCGGCAACGGTGTGCTGCTCGGACTGGCTTTCACGGCCATCTTCGCGCTGGCCAACCGGGCGATGGGCACGTGGGAAACGTCGCGCTTCAACCACCTGGTGCAGTCGCTGATTCCGATTGCCGGCGCCGGCGTATTCATCGGTCTGTCGGCCACGACGGTCAGCCTGTTGCGCGCCGAGCATCTGCCGATTTACTGGGCCAACGACGTGCGCGCCACCATTCTCGCGCTGACGACCTTGTGGAGCCTCTGGCTCGGCTGGCGCGTGACGGGGCGGCATGCAACCTCGCCCGTGCGGCGTCTGGCCGGCATGGCCGGGATCGTGGCGGCGCTGGCGCTCGTCAACTGGCTCTGGCTGTTGATGTTCTGGATCTGGTAACTCTGGTAACGGAAACGTCACCGCGCACGCGCGGATCGCCGGGCATCCTCTGTCGGCCGGTCGATTGGCGGGCACACGTTGCGTGGCCTACAATGTCGCCACACGTCTTACCGCCTTCCGGGCTTCCTCGTCATGTTGCTCGCTCAACGTCTTCCGCTGTACTTCCGCCTCGTTCGTCTGGACAAGCCGATCGGCACCGTGCTGCTGCTGTGGCCGACGCTCTCGGCGCTGTGGATTGCGTCCAACGGGCATCCCGACCCGCTGCTGTTCGCGATCTTCACGCTCGGCACGTTCCTCATGCGCTCGGCGGGCTGCGCCATCAACGATTACGCCGACCGCGACTTCGATAAGTACGTCAAACGCACGAAAGAGCGTCCGATCACCTCGGGACGTATTCGCGCGTGGGAAGCGGTTGCCGTGGCCGCCACGCTCGCGCTCGTCAGCTTTCTGCTGATCCTGCCGCTCAATGCGCTGACCAAGTGGCTCTCGATCCCGGCGTTGTTCGTGGCGGGCACTTATCCGTTCACCAAACGCTTTTTCGCGTTGCCGCAGGCGTATCTTGGGGTAGCGTTCGGCTTCGGCATTCCGATGGCATTTGCCGCCGTGCAGAATCAGGTGCCGGCGCTCGCGTGGGTGTTGCTGCTCTCGAACGTGTTCTGGTCGCTCGCCTATGACACCGAGTACGCGATGGTCGATCGCGACGACGATCTGAAGATCGGCATCAAGACGTCGGCGATCACGTTCGGTCGTTTCGACGTGCTGGCCGTCATGCTCTGTTACGTCGGTGCGCTCGGTATTCAGGCGCTGGTCGGCGCGTATCTCGGCTTTGGCTGGCCGTTCTGGCTCGGGATGGGCGTCGCCGTGAGTTTCGCCATCTATCACTACTTCCTGATCCGTGGCCGCGAGCGTATGCCCTGTTTCGCCGCGTTCCGTCACAACAACTGGCTCGGCGCGGCGGTCTTCGCGGGGATTGCCGGGCACTATTTGCTGAGCGCTTAAGAACGCTCAAGGACGCTTAAGAACGCTTAAGGACGTGGGAGGGCGGCGCTCAGGGCGTCGGGGCGCGCGCAGCGACGCCGTTGTGCAGCGTCGAAGATGTCGTGCAAAGGCTCACGCCGACATCGCCCGAAGCGATGCCGGCGCGTCGGGCGATCAGGCGTCGCCCAGTTCGTCGCCGAGTTCCTTGGCGCGATGGTTGGCTGCCTTGACGCCGCGCACGATGGCGTCCTTGATGGCGTCCTTTTCGAACGAACTCAGTGCCGCGAAAGTCGTACCGCCCTTGGACGTCACACGATCGCGCAGCACGCTGGCCGGCTCGGTCGAGTCCGCCGCGAGTTGCGATGCCCCGGTGAACGTGGCGATGGCGAGCCGCCGCCCCTGCTCGGACGAGAAGCCCAGTTCCTGCGCGGCCTGCTCCAGCGCTTCGATGAAGTAGAAGACATACGCCGGGCCACTGCCCGAGATGGCCGTGACGGCGTCGAGCTGGGACTCTTTCTCGACCCATACGATTTCGCCGGCGGCGCTCAGCACCGTCTCTGCGCGCTTGCGCTGATCGGAGTCCACGCCGGAGAGCGCGATCAGACCGGTGATGCCCTTGCCGATGAGTGCCGGCGTGTTCGGCATGCAACGCACGATCTGGTTATGACCGCCGAGCCAGCGGGCCAGATCCGACGCACGAATCCCCGCTGCGATGCTGATGACCAGTTGGCCGTTCAGATGCGGCTGGAGGGCTTGCGCGACATCCTTGAGCACTTGCGGTTTGACGGCCAGCACGAGCGTGTCGTAGTCGCGCAGGCGATCGTTGGGGGCGCTCGCGGTCTCGATGCCGTGATCCCTGACGAGGCCGTCGCGGGTCGATTCGTTGACGTCAATGGCGAGAATGTCGCGCGGGGCCGTGCCGCGTTTGACAAGTCCGCCGATCAAGGCGTTGGCCATGTTGCCGCCGCCGATGAATGCAATTCTCATAACCATCCCTTTGCGTTGCGTGTGTCGTTACTCGTTACGGTTGCTGCTGCCCTGGTGGCTGGTCCATGCCAGCGGGGGCTCGTGGGGGCGCGCCCCGGCTCGCTTACCCTGGCTGGTTTGCGCGAATGCCCGGACGCCACTTGCGCCCCTCGTGACGTGCCGTGATCATGCCCGTGAGCCGTAATCCCGCGCGCCGAAAATCGCGGTGCCGATGCGCACCATTGTCGCACCCTCGGCCACCGCCGCCTCCAGGTCCCCCGACATGCCCATCGAGAGCGTGTCGAGCGCCAGACCGTCGGCGCGCAGGGCGTCGAACAGTTCGCGCACGGCCCTGAAAGGCTCGCGCTGGCGGGCCGGGTCGTCCTCGGGTTCGGGAATCGCCATGAGGCCGCGCAGCGTCAGATTCGGCAGCGCCGCGATAGCGCGGGCGACCGCGGGGGCTTCGTCCGGTGTCACGCCGCTTTTGCTGGCCTCGCCGCTGATGTTGATCTGCAGGCAGACCTGCAAGGCAGGCAGATGCGTCGGGCGCTGGGCGCTCAGGCGTTCCGCGATCTTGAGCCGGTCCACGGAATGCACCCAGTCGAAATGCTCGGCGACCGGACGCGTCTTGTTGCTTTGCAGCGGTCCGATGAAATGCCATTCCAACGCTTCGCCACCGACCGTCGCATCGCTCAGGGCGGTGATCTTGTCGAGCGCTTCCTGCACGTAGTTCTCACCGAATGCCCGTTGGCCGGCGGCGACTGCGTCGCGTACGGCATCGGCGCCGAATGTCTTGGAGACGGCGAGCAGACGGACGCTGCCTGCCGTTCGTCCGGCAGCGGCGGTGGCGCGGGTGATTCGGGAGAGGACGTCGTCGAGGTGTGCAGCGATGGGCGACATGGAGCGGATTTGGCAGAGTCGGGCTGGGGAATGCGGTTTTGCGGTTTTTGGCGCTGTTTTTGCTGCGGTTTTTGCGGTTTTGCAGTGCCGCGGTATCACGGTTTCGCGGCATCGGCACGCTGTCGTCTACCCAGCGTACACCGGGAACACCGGGCGAGTTCGAAAGACCCTCCGGGTCGTCGGCCAGCCATTGGCCACCGATTATAGCCGTGCTCGGAGCGCAGGTGCTACCGGGTAAATATCGAGGTGCTACCCGGGCGGCATCGGTGGGGTTGCCCGCATGCCAGGAGGGGCGCAGGCGGGCGTGCGCCGCCCATGGGGCCTGCGTTGTGGCAGACTGCGCGGTGCCAACATCCAAAGGGAGCCGACGATGAGCGCCAATTCGCAGCGCGTGTACGATTTTTCAGTCCAGACGCTGGCGGGCGAGTCCGTCAGCCTGTCGCAGTATCGTGGCAAGGTGTTGCTCATCGTCAACACGGCGAGCGAGTGCGGCTTCACGCCGCAATACGCCGGGCTGCAAACGCTCTACGAACAACTCGGCCCGCGCGGCTTCGAGGTGCTGGCGTTCCCTTGCAATCAGTTCGGCAAGCAGGAACCGGGCGACGCGCAAGCGATCCGCAGTTTCTGCGACCTGCGTTTTCACGTCACCTTCCCGATGTTCGCCAAGATCGACGTGAAAGGCGCAGACGCTGCACCGCTCTACCGCTATCTGACGCAGGAAAAGCCCGGCGTGCTGGGCACGAAGGCGATCAAATGGAATTTCACCAAGTTCCTCGTGGACGCGTCTGGCAACGTGGTGGCGCGTTACGCCCCGAGCGCGAAGCCCGAAGCCATTCGCGCGGACATCGAGGCACTGCTGCCCGCCTGAACATCGAGGACGGAGGCTGAATGGGCGTGGGGCGTGCCGCACGACGTCGCGTAGCGGGCTGCCCACGCGCGACACCCGTGCGGGATGCGTCATGCGCCCGTCGTGTCGCGGCAGGTGATGCTCGCGCCGGTGGCGCTCGAGAGCGTGATCCAGCCGGACGTTTGCATCACATAAACCTGCCCGGCCATCAAAGGCACGGTCGTACGCCAGAGGCTCGCCGCGAGCCAACGCGCGGCGGGTGTGAGCGCGACCTGACCCCGACGAACGTGAAGTACCGTGCCTCTTGCCGCGTAAGCGTGAAATGCCTGTCCGGGCGCCAACGTCAACGTGGTTGGCCCGGCGGCGGCCGCTTCGGCGGTGCGCTCGTGAAAGGCTGGCGAGGTCGCCGAGTTCGCTGAATTCGCTGAGCCGGCGAAGCGTCGCTCTCGGGCGTCTGTCATCGCTTCGCGGGCGACGTGGGGGCATGACGTAAGGGAGGTGGGATGCGTTGCCATGAGGGGACTCCGGGGCGTTGAACAGATGCCTACAGCGTATCGATGGCCCTGCGGCCCCGGTAGGCACACCCATTGGCCGTTTCCCCCGTAACAGATGGGCACCGGGCAATCTGTTACGATGCCAAAACCTCAAATCTGTATCTGTTCTGGTTGTGTGCAATCCCTGATCATCTGCGCATGGACGCCGCCAACCCCGATCTCATCGTCTCCGAAGCACCGCCCGTGTGTGTGCCGAACGTCAAGCCGGCGGGCGTAGCGACAGTCCCGCCCACCGCCGTCACGTCTGTCACCGCTGAAGAGCGCATTCCGCTTTACCGTCAACTGGCGGACCACTATCGTCACGCCATCGAAGCGGGAACGCTCACGCCCGGCGCACGCATGCCCAGCGTCCGGGCGCTCATGGAGCGGCACCAGATCAGCCTGTCGACGGCGCTACAGACGTGTCGCCATCTGGAAGCGCAGGGCTTGCTCGAAGCGCGTCCGCGTTCGGGATACTTCGTGCGCACACCGGCGCGCGCGAGCGTCGTGCCGGTGGCGGAGCCCCGTGCGTGGGTGCCCGATCTGGCGCAGTACGTCGGCATCAACCAGCGTGTCTCGTCGATCCTCGCCCGGGGGCTTCAGGCGAATATCAAGGTCAATCTGGCTGTCGCACACGGATCGCCGTCGCTGTATCCCGTCAACGAGCTGCGGCAGGCGACGATCCGTGCATTACGCGATAACCCGCTGCTGTATGGCGCGCCGCCGCCCGACGGCGGAGAGACCCGGTTTCGCGCTGCGATCGCCCGGCGCGCGCTCGAAGCGCGCATGAACCTCAACCCGGAAGCGATCACCGTGACCCATGGCTGCATCGAGGCGATCAACCTCGCGCTGCGTGCCGTGGCGAGCGTCGGCGACGTGGTCGCCGTCGAATCGCCCACTTACTACGCGTTGCTGCAGACGCTGGAGAGCATGGGCGTTCGGGCGCTCGAAATCCCGACGAGTCCGCAGACAGGCATCTCGCTCGACGCACTGGAGCTGGCAAGCCAGACCTACGACAACATCAAGGCGGTGATCGTCGTGCCGCATTTTCAGAATCCGCTGGGATCGGTGATGCCGGACGCGCACAAGATCCAACTCGTGAAGTGGGCGGAATCCCGGGGCATTGCGATCATCGAGGACGATACGTATTCGGCGTTGGGCGACGACGGCAATATTCCCGCGGCCATTCGCTCATGGGACACGACGGGCAACGTGATTCACTGCGCGTCGCTGCACAAGACGCTCGCGCCGGGCATGCGGCTCGGATGGATTGCAGGCGGGAAGTGGCAATCGCGCGTGGAGATGCTGAAGTACGCGCAGACGCGACCGAACGAAGCCCTCGCACAGATCGCCATGGGCGAGTTCATGGATTCGCCGCGCTTTGACCGCCATTTGCGGCGCTTGCGCGCGCAGTTGCGCGAGCATCGCGCGGCCATGGCCGAAGCGATCGCAACGTACTTCCCGGCCGGCACCCGTCTGACGCAGCCGGCCGGCGGTCTGAGTCTCTGGGTCGAGATGCCCGGCGGCGTGAGTTCGGAGCGACTCTTCGACGCGGCATTGGAGAAGGGCATTCGCATCGCGCCCGGCAGCCTCTTCTCGAACTCCGCGCGCTACGACAACTTCCTGCGCATCAATGGCGGCCAGCCGTTCACGCGCGACGTCGACAAGGCCGTGCGCACCCTTGCCAACGAGGTCGTCCTGCTGCTGGACGCAAACGGCTGAGCTGCGAGCCGTGAGCTGCTAGCCATGAGCCATGAGCCATGAGCCATCAGCCATCAGTCATCAGTCATCAGCCATGAGCGGCCGATGTTGTGCGGCAGCGCTCAGAACTCCGGATACATCCGACCGGGATTGAAGATCCCGGCAGGATCGAACACCGACTTGAGGTTCCGGTGGATGCGCATGACCGGCGCAGGCAAGGGCGTAAAGACGCTGACACTCGGCTCCCCGTAGCGGAACAGCGTCGCGTGGCCGCCATCCTGACGCGCTGCCGAGCGCACGATCTGCGCGTCGGCATCGGTGATCCACCAGCGCTGCGCGCCGCCCCACTCGATGAGTTGCTTGCCCGGCAGACGGTGCGGCTCCGCCGTGGAAGGCACGGCCAGACGCCACAGGGCTTGCCCCGGTCCGGCATCTGCAAAGAAGTTGTCGGTCTGCTCCCGAATCGCGTGCCAGAACTTCGCGGCATGAATCGCATCGACCAACTCGCCGCCCATCTTCACGCGAGCGGCCTTGATTGCCGCCGATGCGCCCGCCAGACGAATCACCAGCAAGTCGCTGCGCCACGCACTGCCGGTAATCGGCAGCGGCTGACCGCCCCATTCGTTGAGCTTGCGTACTGCGTCGATGGCGTTCATCTCGAATTGCAGCGTCAACTCTGCGAACGGCTGCGGCAGCACCTTGAGCGACACGTCGAGAATCAGCCCCAGCGTGCCTAGCGAGCCGGCGAGCATGCGAGAGACGTCGTAACCGGCAACGTTCTTCATCACCTGACCGCCGAAGTTCAGCACGTGTCCACGACCGTCCATCAGCTTGGCGCCGAGCACGAAGTCGCGCACTGCGCCGACAGCGCTGCGACGCGGCCCTGCCAGTCCTGACGCTACCGCGCCGCCGATGGTCGCGCCCGGCCCGAAGTAGGGCGGCTCGAACGGCAGCAACTGATTGCGCTCGGCGAGCGCCGCTTCGATCTCGGCCAGCGGTGTGCCGCACCGCGCCGTGATGACCAGCTCGGCGGGGTCATAAGCGACGATGCCGCTGTACGCGCGGGTGTCGAGCACTTCGCCCACCCGCTGTTGCCCGTACCACGCCTTGGTGCCGCCGCCGCGAAGCTGAAGCGGGGCGCGGCGAGCGGTGGCCTGTTCGATCACGGCGCGGAAATTCTCGAGGGTCTCGTTCGTATCGGTCATCAGCTCGGTTCGGGCGGCGCAGAGGTATCGGATTGATAGGGTGCCAACTCGCTGCCGCAGTGCTTGCAGAAGCGGGCGTCGGGCTCGTGTCCTTCGGTTTGGCATTGACCGCAAGTGCGCGTGGTGATCGGTGCGCGGCGCATGGCGGAATGGATTTCGGCACCCATGATGCCGGTGGGAATCGCGATCACGCTATAGCCGAGCAGCATCACGAAACCGGTGATGGCCTTGCCCAGCCCGGTGACCGGCACGACGTCTCCATAGCCCGTGGTCGTGAGCGTGACGATGGCCCAGTAGATCCCGACGGGAATGCTCGTGAAGCCATGCTCCGGCCCTTCGATGATGTGCATGAGCGTGCCGAAGATCACCACGATGATCGAGATGAACCCGAGAAACACGAGAATCTTGCGACGCGCGTTGTACAGCGCAATGCTGAGAATGCCGGCTTCGTTGACGTAAGCGGTGAGCTTCAGAATCCGGAACGCGCGCATGAGCCGCAACAGCCGCACGTCGATCAGCCCATGCAGTTCGGGCACGAGAATCGCGAGATAGGTCGGCAGAATGGCGAGCAGGTCGATGATGCCGTAGAACGACAACGCATAACGTCCCGGCCGATGCGCGCTCAGCAGGCGCGCGATGTACTCGGCCGTGAACAGCAGCGTGAAGAACCACTCCAGGATCGCCATCGGTATCGGCATCGTGGCCTGTACCGCCGGGACACTGGAGACGACCACCGTAAGCACGGACAGCACGATGGCGACGAGCAGCGCGATGTCGAACAACCGCCCTTGTCGCGTATCCGCTTCGAAGATGATGATGTAAAGACGCTGCCGCCAGTCGTGCGGCAGCCATTCCGACAGCGGGCGCATCTCAGAACCTCGGCAGGTCGGGGTGCGGCAGCAGGCCGCCGCGTACGTGCTGCTTGCCGTATTCGGCACATCGCGCCCGTGTCGGAATGCCTTTGTCCGGATTGAGCAATCCGACCGGATCGAACGCGCGTTTCACCCCGAAGAACGCGTCGCGCTCCTGTGCCGAGAATTGTACGCACATCGAGTTGATTTTCTCGATGCCGACGCCGTGTTCGCCCGTAATCGTGCCGCCGAGTTCGACGCACGCTTCCAGAATGTCGCTACCGAACGCTTCGGCACGATGCCATTCGTCCAGATCGTTGCCGTTGAAAAGAATGAGCGGATGCATGTTCCCGTCTCCCGCATGAAAGACGTTAATACAGCGCAACCCATATTGTTGTTCCAGACCTTCGATGCGTTTGAGTAATGTCCCAATCGCGCGCCGCGGAATCGTACCGTCCATGCAGTAGTAGTCGGGCGAGATGCGCCCGGCGGCAGGGAACGCGTTCTTGCGTCCGGACCAGAAGCGCAGGCGTTCCTCTTCGCTTCGCGAGATCTGCAGGCGTGTCGCCCCCGAGGTACGCAGCACGTGGGAGATACGCAGGATTTCCTCGGTGACTTCCTCGGGCGTGCCGTCCGACTCGCACAGCAAAATGGCGGCGGCATCCAGATCGTAGCCGGCGTGCACGAATTCCTCGACGGCCCGCGTGGCGGGCTTGTCCATCATCTCGAGCCCGGCCGGGATGATGCCGGCCGCGATAATCGCCGCAACCGCATTGCCGCCGGTTTCCACGTCGTCGAAGCTCGCCATGATGACTTGCGCCGTCTGTGCCTTCGGCACCAGCTTGACGGTGATTTCGGTGACGACGCCGAACATG
Source organism: Pandoraea anhela (assembly GCF_902459655.1). GTDB lineage: Bacteria > Pseudomonadota > Gammaproteobacteria > Burkholderiales > Burkholderiaceae > Pandoraea > Pandoraea anhela. The sequence goes on along the minus strand of NZ_CABPSB010000005.1, from coordinate 118,585 downwards.
CCTTCGCTGCCGATGAAGACGGAGAGCAGATCGAGCCCGGGCGCGTCGGGGCCGAGCGAGCCGAACTCGATGGCCTCTCCCGACATCGTGATGGCGCGCACGCGCAATACGTTGTGCACCGTCAGCCCGTACTTCAGGCAATGCACGCCGCCCGAGTTCTCGGCGACGTTGCCGCCGATGGTGCAGGCGATCTGCGACGACGGGTCCGGCGCGTAGTAAAGCCCATAAGGCGCGGCCGCCTCGGATATCGCGAGGTTGCGCACGCCCGGCTGCACGGTGGCCGTGCGCGCATAGGGATCGACTTCGACGATTTTCTTGAACTTCGCGAGCGAAAGCACCAGGCCATCCGACATCGGCATGGCGCCGCCGGACAGGCTGGTGCCCGCACCGCGCGGCACCACCGGGATGCCGAGCTGGTGGCAGGCTTGCAAGATGCGCTGCACCTGCGATTCCGACTCGGGCAGCACGACCGCGAGCGGCACGCGGCGATACGCCGCCAGCCCGTCGCACTCGTAAGGGGTGGTGTCCTCGCGCCGATGCAGGATGCAATGCGGGGGCAGGATCCGGGCGAGCGCGTCGAGCAACTGGCGCTGACGCGCGGCGAGCGCATCGGTGTCGGTGCCGTCGAGAGGCGCGGTATCCCTCTCGGGCGAACCGGATGAACCCGACGAGCGGGGCTGGCCCTGCGGCGGGGGCATCCGGGGTGTCTGGGGCGCGTTCATGCGGCGCTCAGCCCGCTGCGCGCAACCGGAAAATCTTGCCCGGATTCAGCAGGTTGTGTGGGTCGAGCGAGGTCTTGATCGCCCGCATGACGTCGATGGCATCTTCGCCGTGCTCGGTCACGAGAAACCCCATCTTGTGCAGGCCCACACCATGTTCGCCAGTGCACGTGCCGCCCATGCGAATGGCACGCTCGACGATGCGCTGATTCAGCCGCTCGGCTTCGTCGATATCCTCCTGCTTGTCCGGATCGATCAGGATGGCAACGTGGAAGTTGCCGTCGCCAACATGACCGACGATCGGGCACATGAGCCGGGAGCTTTTGAGATCCTCTTCCGTTTCGCCCACGCATTCGGCCAGCCGCGAGATCGGCACACAGACGTCTGTCGTCACGGCCCGGCTGCCCGGCTGAAGCTGGAGCATCGCGAAGTAAGCGCTGTGGCGCGCACTCCACAAACGGTTGCGGTCTTCGGTGCGCGTGGCCCATTCGAAGCCGGTGCCGCCGTTATCCTTGGCCAGTTCTTCGACCGTCTGTGCCTGTTCCTTCACGCCGGCTTCGCTGCCGTGGAACTCGAAGAACAGCGTTTGCGTCTCGGGCAGTGCCATCTTGGAATGCTTGTTGATCGCGCGCACGGCCAGCGCATCGACGAACTCCACGCGCGCGACCGGCACGCCGAGCTGAATCGTCTGGATGGTGCAGTTCACGGCGTCCGTCATGCTGGGGAACGAGCAGATCGCCGCCGACACGGCTTCGGGCTGGGGATACAGACGTACGGTCACTTCGGTGATGATGCCCAGCGTCCCCTCGCTGCCGACGAACAGGCGCGTGAGGTCGTAGCCCGCCGACGACTTGCGGGCGCGCGTGCCGGTGTGAATCACACGGCCGTCGGCGAGCACGACGGTCAGCGCGAGCACGTTCTCGCGCATCGTGCCGTAGCGCACGGCGTTGGTCCCCGAGGCGCGCGTGGCACACATGCCGCCGATACTGGCGTCCGCGCCCGGATCGATCGGAAAGAACAGGCCGGTGTCGCGCAGGGCTTCGTTCAGTGCCTTGCGCGAGATGCCCGGCTGGGCGGTGACGGTCAGGTCTTCGGCATTGATCGACACGACCTGATTCATCTCCGACAGATCGAGCGACAACCCGCCCTCGACCGCGAGCAGATGACCTTCGAGCGACGAGCCGGCGCCGTAGGGAATGATGGGAACGTTGTACTTTGCGCAGTGTTTGACGATCTGCGAGACCTCTTCGGTGCTGTGCGCGAAGGCGACGGCATCGGGCAACATGGGGTCGAACGGAGACTCGTCCCGGCCGTGATGCTCGCGCAGCGCCTCCTTGATGCTTACGCGCTCGCCCAGCAGGGCTTGCAATTCGGCAAGCAGGGCGTCCGGAAACGGACGCTTGGCGGCGAACGGCAGGTGAGGGTGATTCACGGCTTTCTCCTTCGGGTCTCCGGGCCGCCTGCCGGTGGGCGTTGGCGGACACCATATCGGGCGGGGTCTTGGGCGCGCGGCGCACTCCCTGACACCTCATGAGCGGGGATTTTACGCTGTGGCGGCGTTTTTCCCCATACTTTGCGTCATATCATACGGACTTGCCGGATATCGACGCCATCGGAATTGCCTGAAAAATGGGCAGTCGGCGGCGAGACGGTCAATTTCAATCATAAAGGCAGGTCGTCCGGCGCGCCGAAGGGCGTCGGCAGGCGGGATGTGCCGCAAGGGGTAGGTGTCAGAAGATGGGTAATCGTTTGAGCAAGATCGTCACGCGTACGGGCGACGGGGGCAAGACCGGCCTGGGAGACGGGGCGCGCGTGGACAAGTTCAGCCTGCGTATCGTCGCCATCGGTGATATCGACGAAACCAATTCGCATATCGGCGTGTTGCTGTGCGAGGACCTGCCGCAGGACGTGCGCGCCATGCTGATCGATATTCAGCACGACCTGTTCGATCTGGGCGGGGAGCTGAGCATGCCGCGTCACACTCTGCTGGAGGACGCCCACGTCGCCAAGCTCGACGAGTGGCTGGCGCATTACAACGCCGATTTGCCGCGTCTGAAGGAATTCATTCTGCCGGGCGGCACCCGTGCGGCGGCGCTCGCGCACATCGTGCGGACCGTGGCGCGCCGCGCCGAGCGCGCGATGGTGGCCCTTGGCGCCGAGGAGACGGTCGCGCCCGCGCCGCGTCAATACATCAACCGCTTGTCCGACCTCATGTTCGTGCTCGCCCGTGTGCTCAATCGCGCCGGCGGCGGCGCCGACGTGCTGTGGCAGCGCGATCGTGCGGACAACGGGCGTGTGGAAGGTCCGCGCTCAGAGGGCGAGGCGCAGTAAGCGCTCAATCCGCCCGGACGACGTCCGGGCGCGCCGCCTGGGACCGGAATACCGGCGAGGGGATGATCGGGCGGCCACCGGTCAATCGGCCGCCCTCCACATCAGTTACCCGCGCCGCGAGCCACGCGACGCGCACGCACGGCATCCGCCAGCGTGTCGAGGACCTTGAGACTGTCTTCCCAGTCGATGCACGCATCGGTAATGCTCTGACCGTAGGTCAGTTCCTTGCCGGGCACGTGATCCTGGCGGCCTGCCACGAGGTGCGACTCGACCATCACGCCGATGATGCGGTCGTCCCCGCCGGCGAGCTGACGGGCGATGTCCTCGCACACCGGAATCTGGTTCTCGTGCTTTTTCTGGCTGTTGGCATGCGAGGCGTCGATCATCACGCGTGCGGCCAGACCCGACTTGGCGATGTCGTCGCAGGCGGTTTGCACGCTCGCTGCATCGTAGTTGGGCGCCTTGCCGCCGCGCAGGATCAGGTGGCAATCTTCGTTGCCTGCCGTCGACACGATGGCCGAGTGCCCGCCCTTCGTCACCGACAGGAAATGGTGCGGCTGCGACGCGGCCTTGATCGCATCCACGGCGATCTTCACGTTGCCGTCGGTGCCGTTCTTGAAACCGACCGGGCACGACAGGCCGGAGGCCAGTTCGCGGTGCACCTGCGATTCCGTGGTGCGTGCGCCGATGGCGCCCCAGGACACGAGATCGGCGATGTACTGCGGGCTGATCATGTCGAGGTATTCCGTGCCTGCGGGCAGTCCCATCTCGTTGATCTGCGCGAGCAGCTCGCGTGCCAGGCGCAGGCCATCGTTGATCTTGAAGCTGTTGTCCATGTGCGGGTCGTTGATCAGACCCTTCCAGCCCACCGTCGTGCGCGGCTTTTCGAAGTACACGCGCATCACGATTTCCAACTCGCCCTTCAGGCGCTCCCGCTGTTCGACCAGACGCGACGCGTATTCCAGCGCAGCTTTCGGATCGTGGATCGAGCACGGGCCGATGATGACGACGAGACGGTCTTCCATGCCGTGCAGCACGCGGTGAATGGCGCCGCGAGTGCGATGGATGAGGTCGGCGCTCTTTTCCGAGCACGGGTACTCGCGAATCAGGTGCGCCGGGGGCGTGAGTTCCTTGAGTTCGCGAATACGGACATCATCGGTATTGTGGGGAGGCATGGTTTTTCTCCTGGGCAGTTCGGACTGCGGTTCGTTTCTCGGATTCGGGGCAAAAAAAAACCGCCAGACTCGCTGGCGGTTTTTCAGGATTCGTTCGGTGCTTACTGCTGCAACTGTCCCTCTCCATCCGCCAGCGGTGTGAGATACGCAAAAAAGTAAAAGTAAAACTTGCTGGCGTTCATGAAGGATGTCTTGGACATTGCGTTGCCGGCGGATCGCCGTGCACAGGAATCACGTTATACGCCTAATCGAATGACGCCGCAACCGCGTTGAACCGCCGGCGGAACGAAAAACGTGCGGAATTTGCGCATTTCAATAGCCGAAAATACGCAAAAAAATCGTGATTTTCACAAAGCATACGAAAACGCCCGGTTTGACCCGGGCGCTTTGCTGTGCTCGACGCATTTTTTGCGGTGCGGGATTTTGCAACACGCCATGAGGGGGCGTTGCATGCGTCACCGCATGTCCAACGGGATCAGGCCGTACCGCCGACCGTCATGTTTTCCATGCGCAGCGTCGGTTGGCCCACGCCCACCGGCACGCTCTGGCCTTCCTTGCCGCACACGCCCACGCCCGAGTCGAGCGACATGTCGTTGCCGATCATGGTCACGTCCTTGAGCGATTCCGGGCCATTGCCGATCAGCGTCGCGCCCTTGACCGGGTACGTGATCTTGCCGTCCTCGATCATGTAGGCCTCAGACATCGAGAACACGAACTTGCCGTTGGTGATGTCGACCTGGCCGCCACCGAAGTTCACGGCATACAGGCCGCGTTTGACCGACGCGATGATTTCCTCGGGATCCTTGTCGCCACCGAGCATATACGTGTTGGTCATGCGCGGCATCGGCAGGGCGGCGTACGACTCGCGGCGGCCGTTGCCCGTCACCGGCATCTTCATGAGGCGCGCATTCAGGCTGTCCTGCATGTAGCCCTTGAGAATGCCGTCCTCGATGAGCGTGGTGCACTGCGTCGGGTTGCCTTCGTCGTCGATATTCAGCGAGCCGCGACGGTTCGACAGCGTGCCGTCGTCCACCACCGTGACGCCCTTGGCCGCCACACGCTCGCCCAGGCGCCCGGAGAACGCTGACGACCCCTTGCGGTTGAAGTCGCCTTCCAGCCCGTGGCCGACGGCTTCGTGCAGCAGCACGCCGGGCCAGCCCGGGCCGAGTACCACGGTCATCGCACCGGCGGGCGCGGGACGCGCGTCGAGCTTGACGATGGCGCCGTCGACCGCTTCCTTGACGTACTTTTCGAGCAGGTCGTCCGTGAAGTAGCCGTAATCGAGGCGGGCGCCGCCGCCGCTGTTGCCCATTTCGCGGCGTCCGTTGGATTCGACGATCACGGTGACAGAGACGCGCACGAGCGGGCGCACGTCGGCGGCGATCACGCCGTCGCTACGCGCCACGAGCACGACGTCGTACTCGCCGGCGAGCCCTGCCATGACCTGCGACACGCGCGGATCGCGCGCGCGGGCGAGCTTTTCGATGCGCTCGAGCAGCGCGACCTTGCCGTTGGCGTCGAGCGACGCGAGCGGGTCGGCGGGCAGATACAGCCCATGGCCGCTGGCGCTCGCGAGCTTGCTGCCGACCTTGACGCGGCCGCGCCCGGCCGACGCGATGCTGCGCGTGGCGGCGGCGGCGTCTTGCAGCGCAATTTCGGAAATGTCGTCGGAGTAGGCGAACGCGGTGCGGTCACCCACGATGGCGCGCACCCCCACGCCCTGATCGATCGAGAACGACCCTGATTTGACGATGCCTTCCTCCAGACTCCACGCTTCGCTGCGCGTGTACTGGAAGTACAGATCGGCGTAGTCCACGCGGTGGGTGAAGATGTCGCCGAGGGCGCGCTGCAGGTGGCTTTCGTCGAGGCCGTAAGGCGTGAGCAGCAGCTCGCGGGCGGTGGCCAGGTTCTGGATGCCGGTGTCGATGATTTTCATGCGGTGTCAGGCCAAGGAAATGTATTCGGTAGATGAGGGCGGATTCGGCGATGTCAACATGGCGAGCCGTGCGTCACCCTTGCAGCACGCGATGACGCCATGCGGGCAGGCTCTGACGCACGCCGGCCAGCCGGGCCGGGTCGATGTCGCCGACGACCACGCCGGCGCCTTCCGCTTCCCGCTGGGCGACGATGTCGCCCCAGGGATCGATCAGCATGGAATGCCCCCAGGTTCGCCGCCCGCTCTCATGGTGGCCGCCCTGTGCGGACGCCAGCACGTAACACTGATTCTCGACGGCGCGTGCGCGCAACAGCAACTCCCAGTGCGCGCGGCCCGTGGTGTAGGTAAAGGCGGCGGGTACGACGATGAGCGTACAGTCGCCCATGGCACGGTACAACTCGGGAAAACGCAGGTCGTAGCAGACCGACAGGCCGACGCGCCCGAACGGCGCATCGAACGTGCGCACCGTGTCGCCGGGGCGAATGGTGCGTGCCTCGTCATAGGCTTCCTCGCCTTTGACGAAATTGAACAGGTGAATCTTGTCGTAACGTGCGGCCGGCGCACCGTCCGGCGAGAAGACGAGCGTCGTGTTGAGTACGCGCTCGGGTTCCGGGGCGGCCAGCGGCAGCGTGCCGCCGATCAGCCAGACGCCATGCCGACGGGCGGTTTGCGCCAGAAAGTCCTGGATCGGCCCGCTGCCGGGCGTCTCCCGCAGGGCGAGCTTGTCGGTATCGCGCTGCCCCATGTAGCAGAAATACTCGGGCAACAGCACCAGCTGCGCGCCCGCGTCGGCCGCTTCCGCCACCAGACGGGCGGCTTCGCGCAGGTTTCGCTCGACGTCCGGCGCGCTCACCATCTGCGCGGCGGCCACGCGAACCGGGGCGTCCGTGCGGACGGGCGGGGTGGCTGGCTTCGTATCGGGACTCGTCATGGAATGGCTGGTTTCGGGCGATGGACTTGGCTAGATGGGCACGTGTGCGGGGGACCGCTTTCGTGCGCTTTCCTGGTTTTTCGTGTCGACTTCCCGGAAACGCTCAGTGGCCGCGCATGCCGAAGGGTTGAGGGCTTATTTGCGCCTCCGGCCGGGTTTCCGGGGATGCGTTGATCTTACTCTTATTGCCGCTGCCCTGTCCGATGACCGGATTATCCCAGGAACCGGTGACGTGATAGGTCGTCGAGAGGGTGCGCGAGAGCTGATCGCCGAGCGCCAGTTGGGCGAAGAACGACCCGATGCCCAGCGCCGGGTTGACGATCGCCCACGCGAGCGACGCCGAGGCGGCGTTGATCTTCGGCAGCACCAGCACGTTCAGGTCCTGGGTCTCGCGCGCGAGGTCGGTGTGGCCGTCGATCTTGATGGTCGCGGCGTTGGCGTTGATCGTCAGGTCGTTGGTGTTCGCCACGCCGCCCTGCATCGTCACGTTGCCGTCGATGCTGTCGAACGGCAGGCCGCTGCCGATCACGCTGTTGAAGTCGAACGTCAGGATCTTGGCGAGCGTTTGCACCGACAGAATGCCCAGCAGCTTGGCGAGTCCCGGATCGGCTTTCAGGATTTGCCCACGTTTGAGATCGATCGCCACGCGTCCGCCCAGCGTCGGGTAGTCGATGGCGTCGGGCCCGCCGCGCCAGCCGAAACGTCCGGAGACGGTGCCGGCGCCGTCCTTGAGCGTCTTGGGTAGGCCGAGACGGTCGAGCAGACCGCCCGCGTTCTTCACGTCGAGATTGAAGTCGAGCACGGTGCGGCGGGGCACGTCGTCGTCGCTGCCGGTCTGTGCGATTTGTGCGGCGCGGCGACGCGACGTGCGCCAGTTGCCTTGCACATTGAGCGTGGCGGCGCTGTTGCTCAGCTCCAGCTTGGTGAGCTGCCACACCGGCACCCCGTCCTCGACGTCGTTGTGCGCATTCAGTTGCAGGCGGCCGAGCGGCTTGTCGCGCAGCACGAAATCGTTGGCGACGACGTCGATGGCCGGAAATTCGTCGCTCGGCTCGTCGAGCACCTGCGTGAGCACGTCGCTGCCTTGCTCCTCGCGAGGGATGATCAGTTTGGCCAGACGCGCCCGAACCGCGCCGGACGGGTTCTTCTCGCTCGGCGCCTGCCACTCGGCAAAGCCGGAGACAAGTTCCGACGCCAGGCTCACTTGCCAGTCGCGATCGTTGCGCTGCGCGCCCACGACCAGTTCAGGCCATTGACGCGACATCAGGCGAACTTGCCTCGCGTGTAACGCGAGGCGCGTCGGCAGGTATGGGGTGAGCGCGCCGAATTCGTCGCGCGCTGCGGCGGCCGTGGCCGCGGGGGCCGGCGGCGTGGCCTGCGTGCCCGGTGTGACGGCGTCGGTGCCGAGCGATGCGATCACGTTGCGCCACGCATCCACGTCGAGCGTATCGAACTGGGCGGAGGCCTGCACGCCTTCACGCGGCGCCGGCACGGGCTGGTTGATGCCGATGCCGCCACGCAGCACCTCCACGCGTCCGCCGCCAACGCGCTGCTGCACGTAGTTCGCCTGCACGCTGCCGATCGCGAAGTCGAGCGTATCGACGCGGCGCCCGCCTGCGTTGGCCTGCGGACGCATCGTAAAGCGGGCCGGCAGCGATGTCTCCGCACTCTTGCCCAGCGGCGCGGGCAGATTCACTGCGAGCCCGGCCAGCGTCGACTGCACCGCGACATCCGTCAGTCCCTGACGCACCGTAACCGTCGCCGTGTAGGGTGTGCCGCCCGTCATGCGCTTGGCCAGTTGCGCCAGCGTGGCGTTCTCGCGGTTCTCGCGCAGCCCTTGCGCGCTCATCTGACCGTTGACGTTCAGAACGATGGTGCGGTCTTCGCGACTGCCGCCGGAGGCGCGCACATCGCCGCCGAGGAACGTGCCGCGCAGGTTCTCGAGCGAGATGCCGCGCTCGGTGAACGCCAGTTCGCCGTCCACCGCGCCGAACGTCGGCAAGCCGTTGATCAGCGTGATGTCGTTACGCAGAAAGCGCGCCCGGCCCGACACTTTCGAGCGGTCGGTGTGGTCGAGCGGCATCGACAGTTGCATGGCGAGTTGCGCATTGCCGTTCGCCCGCGTTTCGTCGGTGAAGTCGCCGATCCAGTGGCCGACCGGGCTGTTGTTCAGATACTTGACGAAGTCCATCGCGGGGCCGCGCGCGTCGCCCTTGAGCGTGAGCGTGGAGTCGTCCTGTCCGATGTCGGCGATATCGCCCTGCACCTGCGTGAGCGTGACGCCGAAAACCGTGCCGCTGTCGATGGCGATATGCAGTTTGTCGGCATCGAAGCGCAGATTGCCGCGCACTTTCTCGAAGGGCGGCCAGACCTCCGTATGGCCGGGGCGCAGCGGCGACGGGTTGAACGTCACGTCCACCAGCGGAATATCGATGCGGAACTTGCCGCCGCCCTTGCCGTACGGGAAGTCTTCCAGATCCCCTTGCACGGCGAACGGCGCGTTCTGCACCGTGCCCGCCAGCAACGCGCGTTGCAGATAGTCGCGCACCCCCGCGCCGATGTCCGTGGGTAGATAGCGCGGCACCGCATTGGCGTTGGCGCGCACGATGTTGCCTTTCAGATCGACGATGCCGTTGCCCTTGCCGCCGTTACGCCAGGTGCCGCTCACGTCGCCCGTCAGTTCGCCGTTTTGCAGATGTACGGCGTCCACGCGTACCTGCACGTTCGCAGGGGCGTCGCGTTTGGTCGCCGAATGCGACACGCGCCACGACGTGCGTGCCGTGAGCGTATCGAGGTCGATGCGCGGCTGGTCGAAGCGTCCGGGGAAGTCCAGCGTGGCGTTTTTCGCGTTGAGCGAGAGGCTGCCGCGTGTCTGATCGGCGTCGATGTGGCCGCTCAGGTTGGCGAAGCCGGGGCGTCCCGCATTGGGCGCGTTCGGACGCACGGGCGCGTGCTGGCTCGGTTGACTGTCGAGCCCGAGGCCGTCGAAATCGGCGACCACGCGATAGCGATCGCGCTCCGGCGGCAATTGCTTGATGCCCGGCAGGTCGCGCCAGTTGGTCGGGCCATGCGGCTTGGGCGCCTGATAGTTGATGTCGAAGTTCGTCAGACGGCCACGCGGGCGGAAGCTGGCGAGCGTGTCGCGCGTCTGCGCATCGATGGGCAACGACGGCACGAGCGCCATGGCCGCGCCGATGTCGAAGCGTTGACCGGCCACCGCCACGTGCAGACCTTGCTCACCGGTGCCGGGCGTATAGCTGCCGTGCAATTCGGGGACATCCAGCGAAGGGCGTCCGGCGGCCTGCAAGTGGAGGTCGCGCGCGCGCAGATTCCAGCCCGAGTCCGCCTGAGCGCCGATACGTGAGACGTCGATCCGGCCTTGCGCGGTGTCGAAGGTGAGCGGTGGCAGATCGTCGGCCAGTTGCACGGACGTGGCGTCGCCCGCCGCGCGCAGCGTCGCCCCGGTGATCGTGCCGTTATCGAAGTCGACCCAGGCGCGGGCGGCCAGGCGTCCGCGCGAATCCTTGCCCGGCAGATCGATGTAGCGTGCGAGTTCGGCGAGATCCAGCGTACCGACGTCGCCGTAGAGTTGCCCGCGCCAGCGTTTGATTTCGCCGGGACGGGCGAACAGCGGATTGGTGAATCGCGCGCGAATGTCCAGCGGCGCCACGATGCCCTGCGGTGGATTCGCCTGCATGCCGAAGCGATGCTCGAAGCCGCGATTGCGCAGCATGGCGTTGACTTGCGTGACGACGACTTCGGGCACGTCGCGCGTGGCGTCGCGCCAGCGCACGGTGCCGTTGCGCACGACGATGCGGGCCTGACGCATGACCCAGTCGGCCCCGGCGGTGTCGGCCGTCTTGTCGTTACCCGACACCGGCATGCCTGCCACGAGGATCGCCCCGTCGGCGCGACGCTCCACGGTCACGTCCGGCTCATACAGCGTAAGACTCGACAGACGCAGGTCGAGATGTATCAGGCTGGTCCAGGAGAGCACGGCGTCGAGCCGGTGCAGCGTGAGGCTCGGCTCGACGGGCGGCGGCGCCCCCGGCGGGGCGTAGCTCACCGAGGGAGCATCGCTCGCCGGTCGGGCGGTCGCGGACGCAGTGGATGCCGTCGATGCTACCGATGCTACCGATGCCGCCGATGCTGCTGATGCGGAGGGTGTCGCCGACGCCGACGACGCACTATGGCGATGCAGCGGCGCGACCACGCGGGCGATCGTCGATGCCTTGGGCGGTGCGCTCTGGGCCGGCGGCGTGATGCGTACGTCTTCCAGCGATAAATAGGGGTGCCAGCCGCGCCAGACGGCATCGATCTTGCCGATGGTGACGGGCAGACCGATGGCGCGCGTCGCCGCCGCTTCGATCTGCGGGCGGTAGTCGGACACACGGGGAAGGATGACGTAGCGCGTCGCGAGGATCACGGCGCCCAGCCCGAAGTAGACGATGACGACGAGCGCCAGCAGCCATTCCAGACCCAGTCGCAAGCCACGCGGCAGTGACGAGAACCAGGACCGGGTCGCAGTGGGCGAGGCGGGCGGCTTGCGGTCGGTCATGCTGCGCGTCTACGAGGTAATGTGGTAGTTTCTGTGGCAAAGACTGTAACACAAGCCCAGGGGCGTCCGATGGCCGGGCCTTGGGCGAAACAGACGTGTGATCCGGCGTTTCATCGCGCCCGGGTAAGCATGCGAAAGTCTCTTCATCCTTTGCTGACCGGAACCCCGCCAGTGAGTTCACCCGAAATCCCAACCGATATTCAGTCCTACTCGCGATACGCCGCCCGCATGCTCGCGAGTCGCCCCGCGCTGGCCGAGGCGTTGCCGTCGCTCGCCGAGCATCCGGTGGACGCCCGCTGGCTCGCCCGCCGCTTCGAAGCCATCACGGGCACGTTGCTGTCGCCACCCGAGCAGCCGTGGGGCGCGACCGGTCTGGACGAAGCGACGCTCGCGCGGGCCCTGCGCGTACTGCGCGTGGAGGCGCTTTGCGCCGTCATGCAGCGCGATCTGGATGGCCGCGCCGAGTTGTCCGAAGTGACCGAGGCCATGACGGCGCTGGCCGAGTTCGCCGTGCAGGCGGGCATTGCCGTGCTCTCGCGCGAACTCGAAGCGATTCACGGCGTGCCGCGCAACGCCGAAGGGGAGCGTCAGACGCTCGGTGTGGTCGGCATGGGCAAGCTCGGCGGGCGCGAACTCAACGTCTCGTCCGATATCGACCTGATCTTCCTGTATGAGGACGACGGCGACACCACCCCGCCCGACGACGCCGATCCCGCCGCCGCGAGCCGTCTGCGTTTGCTGTCGAACCACGAGTTCTTCACCAAGCTCGGGCGCAAGCTGATCGGGCTGATCTCCGAACTGACGCCGGACGGCTATGTGTTTCGCGTGGACATGCGTCTGCGCCCGAACGGCGATTCGGGGCCGCTCGTGTGCAGCCTGCCGATGCTGGAAGAGTATTTCTACGTGCAGGGCCGCGAGTGGGAGCGCTACGCGTGGATCAAGGGGCGTCTCGTGTCCGAACTCGCGAGCGAGCCGGGCAAGCGTGTCGAGCGGCTGCTCACGTCGCTAGTGCAGCCGTTCGTCTTCCGTCGCTATCTGGATTACGGCGTGATCGGCGCGATTCGTGCGCTGCACGAGCAGATTCGCCATGAGGCCGAGCGCCGCGCACGCGCCAAACCGGCTCGCATCAACGATATCAAGCTCGGGCGCGGCGGCATTCGCGAAGTCGAGTTCTCGGCACAGGTATTCCAGCTGATTCGCGGCGGGCAGGAGCCGGAACTGCGCGTGCGGCCCACGCTTGCCGTGCTCGGCGTGGCGGCGCGGCGCGGCTGGCTGGCGCAAAACGTGGCCGAAGCCCTGGCGAACGCCTACGCCTTCCTGCGCAAGCTCGAACACCGGATTCAATACCTGGACGATGCGCAGACACACATCCTGCCCGCCACCGGCGAGGACCGTCTCGCTGTGGCGCGCGCCATGGGATTCCCCGACGAAGCGACGTTCATGACGGTGCTCGATGAGCATCGCGAATTCGTCGCCGGTCAGTTCGACGAGATTTTCGCGGACAAGGCCAATGGCGGCGGGCAGAAGGGGAAAGCGGCGTCCGGCGCATCGGGCACGGGCGATTGCGAGTGTCCGCCGGAGTTGTGGAGCGAATGTCTGGCGGACGAAGCCCAGACGGGCGATCTCGGCAATCAGTTGACGCGTCTGGGCTTCACCGACGCCGAAAGCGCGCTCGACCGCCTGCGCGCCGTGTGGACATCGTCACGCTACAAGGCGCTGGGCGAGATCAGCCGACGACGCTTCGATCAACTCGTGCAGCGCGCCGTCGAAGGTGCGGCAGGCACGGACGAGGCGGACGCCGTGCTCGCCCGCATGCTCGATCTGCTCTCCACGATCAGCCGTCGCAGTTCCTATCTGGCGCTGCTCACCGAGTATCCTCGCGCGCTCGAGCGCGTGGTCAAGGTGCTCGCAGGGTCGCGCTGGGCGGCGGGGTATCTGATCAGCCATCCGCAACTGCTCGACGAACTGCTCGACGACGAAGCGCTCGCCGCTCCGTTCGACTGGCCGTCGTTCAAGACGCAATTGCTGCTGAGCCTGAACGCGGCGGGCGCGGCGGGCAACGTCGAAGTGCAGATGGACATTTTGCGTCGAGCGCATCACGCGGAAGTCTTCCGCATTCTGCTGCTCGATTTGCAGGGCACCTTGTCGGTCGAGGCCATCGGCGACCGTCTGTCGGAACTGGCGGACATCATCGTCGACGTGACGCTCTCGACCGTCTGGCCGCACGTGGCGACGCGTCATCGCGAAGTCCCGCGCTTTTCGGTCATCGCCTACGGCAAGCTCGGCGGCAAGGAGCTGGGCTACGCGTCGGACCTCGATCTGATCTTCCTGTACGACGATGACGACGAGCATGCGCCGGACGCCTACGCGGCGCTCGCCCGTCGCTTCGTCACGTGGCTCACCACGCACACGGGCGCGGGCATGCTCTTCGACGTCGATCTGCGGTTGCGTCCGAACGGGCTGTCCGGTTTGCTGGTGACGAACATCGAGAGCTTCCGTCAGTATCAGTTCCGTGAAGGCAATGCCAACACGGCGTGGGTCTGGGAGCATCAGGCGCTCACGCGCGCGCGGTTCTGTGCGGGCGACGAGACCATCGGTGCGGCATTCGAGGACATTCGGGCACAGGTGCTGGCCACGCCGCGCGAGGCGCTGCCGCTCGCGCAGGAAATCGTGGCGATGCGCCGCAAGGTGCTCGAAGGGCATCCGAACCCTACGAAGCTGTTCGATCTGAAGCACGACCGGGGCGGCATGGTGGATATCGAATTCACCGTGCAGTATCTGGTGCTGCTGCACTCGGGCGCGCACCCGGCGCTGTTGCGCAATGCAGGCAACATCGCATTGCTGCGCGAAGCGGCAGGGCTCGGCCTGATCGACGCGAAGCTCGCCGAGGACGCGGGGGCGGCCTATCGGACGTATCGCAAACGTCAGCACAAGTTGCGTCTGGACGGCGTGGAGGCGGCGCGCGTGCCGGCTGCCGACATCGAGGCGGAGCGCGATGCGGTGATGGCGCTTTGGGATTCGGTATTCGCGTCCGCCGGGCCAGTCTGACGCTTCGGCGTTGCGTGAAAGTTTACGGGCGGCCGATGATTCGCCGCTCGTTTTCAATGGCGTGGGGCAGGTCCCGCCGCATCAGCATGTCTGCCGGGACGCGCCCGAGTCGTGGGACGTCGTGCGATATTTTGAGATGCGTGAGATGCCCTGGCCCGCCGGGCCGTCCTTCAGAGCGCCAGCATCTCCCGCGCATGCTTGCGCGTCGTGGCGGTAATCTCGACCCCACCGAGCATGCGTGCAATCTCCTCGACCCGCTCGCTGCGCCCGAGCGGTTCGATTTCGCTCATCGTCGTGTCGCCATCGCTGCGCTTGCTCACGCGCAGATGCTGATGGCCGAGTGCGGCGACCTGCGGCAAGTGCGTGACGCACAACACCTGCCGTCCCTGACCCAGCTCTCGCAGCAGACGGCCGACCACTTCCGCGACGGCGCCGCCGATGCCCGAGTCGACTTCGTCGAAGATCAGCGTCGGCGTGAGACTTGCGCTGCTGGCGATGACCTGCAAGGCGAGGCTGATGCGGGCGAGTTCGCCGCCCGAGGCGACTTTGGCGAGCGGGCGCGTCGGCACGCCCGGGTGGCCCGCAACGAGGAATTCGACCGTCTCCAGACCGAACGACTGTGGCTCGGGTGTGGGCGTGAGCGCGACTTCGAAGCGTCCGCCGGGCATCGACAGGTCTTGCATCGCGCGTGTGACTTCGCGCGCGAGCGACGCCGCCGCCCTGGCGCGCGCCTTGGACAGGTCCTTGGCGAGTTTGAGATAGGTCGCGTGCGCCGCGTCGGCCGCCGCTTGCATGGCGGCCGTGTCTGCCGACGCCGTCAATTCTTCCAGCTGCGCGCGTCGCTCGGCCAGTTCCGCAGGCAACTGCTCGGGGGTGACGCGGAACTTGCGGGCGGCGGAATGCAAAGCGTCGAGACGTTGCTCGACCACGGCAAGCCGCTCCGGATCGAGGTCGATGCGCTGCGCGTAATGCGTGAGCGAGTGAACCGCTTCGCGAAGTTGAATCTCGGCCGGTTCGAGCGCGGCGAGCGTATCGGCAAGGCCCGCGTCGATCTCCGCCAGTTCGCGGATCTGATGCACCACGTGCCCGAGCGACGGGACGATGGCCCCATCCGCTTCGGCCAGGGCGTCGAGCGCGCCTTGTACGCCGTTGATGAGACTCGCCGCGTGAGAGAGCCGGCGGTGTTCGGCGCTCACGTCGTCCCACTCGCCTTCCTGCGGATTGAGCTTGTCGAGTTCCGACGTCTGCCATTCGAGACGCTCGCGCTCCAGTTGCAGTTCGCGGTCGCGGCCATGCGCCTCCTCGCAACGCTTCACGAGGCGACGCCACTCCTTGTGGGCGGCGGCGGCATCGGCGGCAAGGCCGGTGGCGCCCGCATGGGAGTCGAGCAACCGGCGCTGTGCGTCCGGACGCAGCAGTTGCTGGTGCGCGTGCTGTCCGTGAATGTCGACGAGCATCTCCCCGAGTTCGCGCAGTTGCGCGAGGGTGGCGGGCGTGCCGTTGATGAAGGCGCGGGAGCGTCCGCCGGCGTCGAGTACGCGACGCAGCAGCACGCCGCCGTGTTCTTCGAGGGTGAGCGCCTGCGCCTGAAGCCACGCTTCGAGGTCGGGACGCGCTTCGGCGTCCGCAGCGAACTCGGCGGTGATGTCGGCGCGCGTCTGCCCGTTGCGCACCATGCTGGTGTCGCCGCGCTCGCCCATCGCGAGCGCCAGCGCATCGATCAGAATCGATTTGCCCGCGCCGGTCTCCCCCGAGAACACGGTGAAACCGGCGGAGAATTCCAGATCGAGACGATCGACGATCACGAAATCGCGAATCGAGAGACTGCGTAGCATGGGATGTCGGGTGAGGCGTGAAGTCAGTTCTGCGGCGTATCTTCGTCGGAGATATGCTCGTTCCAGTGCAGCTTGCGGCGCAGGGTGGCGTAGTAGTTGTAACCGACCGGGTGCAGGAACGTCACCTGATGCTCCGAGCGGCCGACCAGGATCTTGTCGCCCTGGCGCAGTTCGGCGAACGACTGCATGTCGAAGTTTGCGCCGACCTCGCGTCCGCCCGTGATCGTGATGACGATGTCGCTCGAATCGGGCAGCACGATCGGCCGGTTGGACAGCGCATGCGGTGCGATCGGCACGAGCACCACGCCGCCCAGGCGCGGGTGCAGGATCGGGCCGGTGGCGGACAGCGCGTACGCCGTCGAGCCGGTGGGCGTGGCGACGATCAGGCCGTCCGAGCGCTGCTTGTACATGAAGCGGCCGTCGACGTCGACACGCAGCTCGACCATGCCGGAGATGCCCGAACGGTTCACGACCACGTCGTTGAACGCCAGTGTCTCGAAGAGGGTCTGGCCGTCGCGCTCGATGCGTGCGGCCAGCAGCGTGCGCTGTTCGGCTTCGAAGTGCCCTTCGAGCATGGCGGGCACGACCTGCCGCATTTCGTCGAGCGGAATGTCGGTGATGAAGCCCACACGTCCGTGGTTCACCCCGATGAGCGGGACCCTGGCGGCGGCGAGCTGTCGGCCGACGCCGAGCATCGTGCCGTCGCCCCCGACCACCACGGCCACATCGGCCTGTGTGGCGATTTCCTGAATGTCGAGCGTGCCGTACGGATCGGCGCCGGCGCCGATGTTGTGCGCGGTATCGCGCTCGAAGACGACGTGATGCCCACGCTGGGCAATGCATGCCGCAAGCGTGAGCAATGGTTCGGCGACGCCGTCGGCATGGTACTTCCCGACGAGCGCCACGGTCTTGAAGGGGCTCCCAGTTTTCATGCCGCCATTACACCATAAGTCGATGACAGCAACCATCGCCACGCACGGCCTGCAACGGTTCGCGTACCGGCGTTCACCGTGCGCCGCGTACCTACGTTTCGCGTTACAATTTTTGCCATGCTAGATCAACGTGCGCAAACGCTTCTCAAAACCCTGATCGAACGGTACATCGCGGATGGCCAGCCGGTCGGCTCGCGCACGCTCTCGCGTTTTTCGGGACTCGATCTGTCCCCGGCGACGATCCGCAACGTCATGGCCGACCTCGAGGCGCTGGGCTTCGTCGCCAGCCCGCATACGTCGGCCGGGCGCGTGCCCACGCCGCGCGCCTATCGCCTGTTCGTCGACACGATGCTCTCGGTTCGCCCGCTCGAAGAGGCCGTGCACCATCTGGCCTCGCAAGTGCAGACGAGCTTGCAACCCGCCGGGCCTCAGCAACTGGTCGCGTCCGCCGCGCAGGTGCTCTCGCATTTGTCGCAGTTCGCGGGCGTGGTGCTCACCCCGCGCCGCAGCCAGACCTTCCGTCATATCGAATTCCTGCGGCTGTCCGACAAGCGCGTGTTGCTGATCATCGTCACGCCCGACGGCGACGTGCAGAACCGTATCATTCTGACGGAAAAGGATTATTCCCCGGCGCAACTGGTCGAGGCGGCAAACTATCTGAACGCCAACTTCGGCGGTCACAGTTTCGACGACGTGCGCACTTACTTGCGCGGCGAACTCGATGCCCTGCGCTCGGACATGAGTGCGCTGATGCAGGCGGCCGTGCAGGCTGGCAGCGACGCGATGGCCGACACCACGCGCGAGAGCGTGCTGATTTCGGGGGAGCGCAATCTGCTGGGCGTGGAAGACCTCTCGTCGAACATGGAGCGGCTGCGCAAGCTGTTCGACGTGTTCGAGTCCAAGACCGGGCTGCTGCAATTGCTCGACGTGTCGAGCCGGGCGTCCGGCGTGCAGATTTTCATCGGCGGCGAGTCCAGCCTCGTGCCCATCGAAGAGATGACGGTCGTCACCGCTCCGTACGAAGTCGACGGTCAGGTCGTGGGCACGCTCGGCGTGATCGGGCCGACGCGCATGGCCTACGAGCGCGTGATTCCCATCGTCGATATCACCGCCAAGCTGCTCTCCAACGCGCTCAGCCAGCACTGAGGCAACGCTCAGACCGCGCTGAGACCGCGCTCAGGCCGCCCGCTTATGCACCGCCAGGGCGCGATCAGTCGCCATCGAAGCGCCTCGCTTTCGGTTACAAACCCGTAGCATTCCTTTACACGCTGTCACACGCGGTGGGCTTACGCTCGAAGCGTCCCTTGTGGCGAGGCGGTCGTCGTTCGACGCTGGATGCCTCCCAGAGGATTCGGACAGAGCAACACGGTGGCGGATCGACGCCACGCACGGCGTGCCTATCGAAAAGGGCCCGGAGTGTTTATGAATTCCCTGATTTCCTGGTGGACGACGGTTTATGCGACGCGTTCGATTCGTTCGATTCGTTCGGTTCGTGCGGTCAGCGTCGGGCTGGCGCTGAGCGTGCTCGGCGCGGCGGGGTTGCCCGCCGTGGCGCAGGCGCAGAGCGCCGACCCGCCGGGGCGCGTGGCCCGGCTGAGCGAGTTTGACGGCACCGTCACCTACGCTTCCCCTGCTTCCTCCACGCCCTCCGGTAACAGCGAGTGGCGTTACGCCGATCGTAACCGGCCGCTCACCACGGGCGACGCCATTTGGGTCGACCGCAACAGCCGCGCCGAGATGCACGTGGGCGGCACGGCGGTGCGCATGGGGGCGTCGACAAGTGTGACGCTCTCGGCGGTGACCGACGAGAATGTGCAACTGAACGTAACGCAGGGCACGGTGGGCGTGCGCCTTCGCAGCTTCGACCCGAATCGGCCTTACGAGATCGATACGCCGAATCTCGCGTTCGTGCCGACGCAGGCCGGCGAGTACCGTGTCGATGTCGATCCGAACGGCGTGACCACGGTAAGCGTGTGGCGCGGTGCGGGGACGGCTTACGGTCAAGGCGCGTCGGTGCCGCTCCAGCAGGGGCAGCGCGTGGCGTTCGTGGGTCAGAACCTGACGCAGCAGCCGACCGGACCGCTCGTGACCGACGTCTTCGATCGATGGATGCGCGATCGCGAAGCCCGGGAAGACGCCTCCGTCTCCGCGCGTTATGTCCCGCGCGACATGACCGGTTTCGAGAGTCTGGACGACTACGGTTCGTGGCAGGAGACCCCGAGCTACGGCGCGGTGTGGGTGCCGTCGAACGTGCCGTCGGGCTGGGCGCCTTATCGCACGGGCCACTGGGTGTGGGTCGATCCGTGGGGCTGGACGTGGGTGGACGATGCCCCGTGGGGCTTCGCGCCTTATCACTATGGACGCTGGGCTTACGTCGATGCGCGCTGGTGCTGGGTGCCGGGGCCGGTGGCGGTACGTCCGGTGTACGCGCCGGCGCTGGTCGGCTGGGTCGGGGGCAACAGTGGTGGCAATCAGTGGGGGGTGACGTTCGCTGCGGGCGGCGTCGGGCTCGCATGGTTCGCCCTTGGCCCGCACGATCCGTATCGTCCGGCGTATCACGCCAGTTCGTCTTACGTCACGAACATCAATCGCTCGACGATCGTGCGTACGACCAATATCACCAATAACGTCAACGTCAACAACGTGTATGTGAACCAGCACGTGCGCGGCGCGGTGTCGACGATGCCGGCGCAGGCGTTCGTGCAGGGACGCCCGGTCGGCGCCCCGGCCGCGCTGGCCGCGCCGCCGCGTGGCGCGCAGACCTGGCGCGTGGGCAACACACCGGGCGTGGCGCCGGTGCAGCAGAGTGTGCTCGGCAGCAGCCGACCGGCCGCGGGTGCGCCTCCGGCGGGCGTGTTCAACCGCCAAGTGCTCGCGACGCGTGCGCCGGCCGCCCGCAGCGCGCCGTCGCGCGAACTGACGAGCCGTCTGCAGACGGTGCCGAACGCTGGCGGTGCGCCGCTGCTGTTCGGGCAGAACGGCCAGCAGGTTCGCCATTTGGGGGCAGACCGCCCGAACGGGCCGACGCAAGTTGCGCCGCGTGTGACCGTCGTCAGTACGCGCGGGCCGGTGGGCGCACCGATTGGGCCGAATGGGGTGAATGGTGCGCTGCCGGCGCAGCCGGCATTGGCGCCAACGGGGGCAGTCGGCGCGACGCCCGCGCACGGCGCGCTTGCGCCAACGGGGGCCGTCCCGCCGATGTATGGTGTACCGGGTGTACCGGGCGTGCCCGGCCAGCCGGGAGTACCGGGCGCTCCGGGCGCTCCGGGCCATACCGGCATGCCGGGGCAGCCCGGTGTACCTGGAATGCCGGGTGTGCCGAACGAGCCAGGCTATCCCGCCTATCCGGGGCACGGCAATTATCAGAATCGTCCGGGGCAGCCGGCGGTGTCGTCCCAGCCGGGCGACCTTAATGAGCGGTCGGAGCGGTCGGAGCGGTCGGAGCGGTCGGGGCAGGCGGTGTCATCCGGGGTGCCGCATCCGCCGGGTGTCGTCGGCCAAGGTCAGCCCGGTGCCCACATGGAATCGCCGCAGTCCGTTCCGCAACCGGGGCACGAGGCGGCCCAGCGCGACATGCAGTCCCGTCGCCAGCCGCCGCAAGCCCCGGCTTTGCCTGATGCCCCTGCTGCCACTGTGGCGCCTGCGCAAGCGCGTGGGGCGCAGCCGACGCCACCGGTGGACACCGCGCGGCGTGCGCAGCCTGACACCACCGAGCCGGCCCGCCGCCCTCAGCAGTGGCAGACGGCACCGCGTCCGGAGCCGCAGCCCTTCCAACAACGTCCGCAACCGCAGATCGAGCGTGCACAGCCGCGCACCGAACCGCAGACGGAGCGCGTGCCGCCTGCGCCGAGACCCCAACCGCAGCCGGAGCGTCCGCAGGCTCAGCCGCATCCGCAACCGCAACCGCAACCGCAGCCGCAGCCGCAGCCGCAACCGCAGCCGCAACCGCAGGAGCGCCCCCAGCCGGCACCACGTGACAGCCGTCCGGATGGCGCGCATGGGGCGGTTCACCGCGACGAACACCCCAGTGCGGAGCGTCGTCCGACTCAGGCGGGCGGGGATCGGCGCGCCTGATCGTGCGCCCAAACTCAACGCGTCGTTGCGATGGGCGGACATCTTCCATGGGGGCGATGCGTTGGCCATTGGCCGGCCTCGCGCCCATGCCGGCCGTCATGTCACGCATGCCGCACACCGGATTCGCCGTCTGTTTGCGGTAAAGTACGCTCCATGCGCTTCGATCCAGAACCCATTTCGCATGGCCAGTCCGGCAAAACCGCCGTACTGCTGATCAACCTCGGCACGCCCGACGAGCCGCGTCCTGCGGCCGTGCGCCGATACTTGCGCGAGTTCCTCTCGGATCCGCGCGTCGTGGAAATCCCGCCCTGGGTGTGGCAACCGCTGCTGCGGCTGGTCATTTTGCCGTTCCGCTCCCGCGCGTCCGCGCAGAAGTACGCAACGGTCTGGACCCGCGACGGCTCGCCGCTCAAAGTGAACACCGAGCATCAGACGAATGCGCTGCGCGCGCTGCTGCATGCGAACGACTACGACGTCGTGGTCGACTACGCCATGCGCTACGGCAATCC
Source organism: Pandoraea anhela (assembly GCF_902459655.1). Taxonomy (GTDB): domain Bacteria; phylum Pseudomonadota; class Gammaproteobacteria; order Burkholderiales; family Burkholderiaceae; genus Pandoraea; species Pandoraea anhela. Next base: position 96,537 of record NZ_CABPSB010000005.1, on the reverse strand, counting down.
GTCGATTCCGGAGCGCATTCGTGCGCTGCGCCAGAACGGTGTCGAGCGGATTCTCGTTCTGCCGCTGTATCCGCAGTATTCCAGCAGCACCACGGCCACCGCCAGCGACGCGGTTTTCCGCGTGCTCGGTCGTCTGCGCAATCAGCCCGACGTGCGCACCGTGCGGGACTATCACGATCATCCCGCCTACATCGAGGCGCTGCGCCAGCAGGTCGAAGGTTACTGGCAGCAGCACGGCCGGCCCGACTTCGCCGCCGGCGAGCGCCTGCTGTTGAGCTTTCATGGCGTGCCGCGCCGCACGCTCGATCTCGGCGATCCGTATCACGATCAGTGCGTGAAGACGGCGCGTCTGCTTGCGGCGGCGCTCGGTCTGGACGAGACCACCTGCCGTCTCACGTTCCAGTCGCGTTTCGGCAAGGCCGAGTGGCTGCAGCCGTACACCGCGCCGACGCTCGAAGAGTTGGGCCGGGGCGGCACGCCGCGTGTGGACGTGTTCTGCCCGGGCTTCACGTCCGACTGTCTCGAAACGCTCGAAGAAATCAACATGGAAGCCCGCCACACGTATCTCGGCGCGGGGGGCAAGTCGTTCCACTTCATCCCCTGCCTGAACGGCGCGAGCGCATGGATCACGGCGCTGGGCGAGATCGCCGCGCGACATCTGCAAGGCTGGCCGGTGCTGTCCCCGCAGGGTGAGGCCGAAGCCTCTGCGGCGGCGGTGGCGTCGACCCGCCAGCGCCAGGTCGCGGCGGTGGCGGCCTTCGAGGAAGCCAGTGCGGCCGCCGCTGCGGCTGCTCAGGAACCGATGCAAAGTCAGGGTGAGCAGGGAGCACGTCCGTGACGGTCAAGGTCGACGATTCTCCGCACGCCGCGACGCGGATCGACAAATGGCTGTGGGCAGCGCGTTTCTTCAAGACGCGTTCGCTGGCCACGCAGGCGGTCGACCGGGGGCGTGTGTTGTGCAACGAAACGCGGGTCAAGCCGGCGCGCGACGTACGCCCGGGCGATCTGGTGTCGGTGGACAACGGCAGCACCCGCTGGGAAGTGCGGGTGAAGGCGATCGCGGAAGTCCGCGGCTCGGCGCCCGTGGCGCAGTCGCTGTATGAAGAGACGGAAGCCAGCATTCAGGCACGTGCTGACGAGAGTGAGCGCAAACGTCTTTATCAGGAGCCCGCCGCGCAGATGCACGGGCGTCCGACCAAGCGGGACCGCCGGCGTCTTGGTGGCATGGGCGAGTAGGCCGGACGACGTTCGCGAGTCTGCCGCCGCTTTCAATGCCCGAAGGAACGCCGCCGCTGGCGAGGCGCACAGCGGCGGGCGGGGGAGGGAGCGGAAATCTGTGGTCCCGCGACCGGCGGAACCTTCCGGGGAACGGCACCGCGCACGACCGCAAGGGTCATGCACCCCGGAGACGATCAACGCGATGGGATTCCGGTACTCGAACTCGACGAATGCCCCGGCATGCCCGGCATTTCCACAAAGTGATGCAGCACGGCCCGCACGCCACCGTACTCGGTGTCGCGCCGGGTCACGGCGCCGGACAAGCAGATCGTAATCGTTACCGTCGTCACCAACGCAAGGATGAAGACAACAGCCAGTGGCAGCTTCATGATGCGCTCCTTAAAAACACTACACCGGACGAGAGGGTGTCCGGTGAGCGGCCGGGCCCGGAGATCGAACAAGGCACTTCCATCAACCGGACCGTAATTCATGTTAGGTCGCAGCAACGGCCGATACAATAGAGGACTCGTAACGCGTGTAACCGGATATTTATCGGTACACCGCGCGCACCGGCATGGCGCATAGGATGCCCGCCAGCTCTTGAAATCGGTGTGAACGTCCCTACTATCCGAAGGGATTTGAACCGGCGGCGCATCGTCGTGGTGCGCTGCAAGAACCTTTTGACGACTCAAGCTCATGACTGAACAGCAAAACACCCCCGATCAGCCGATTCCGTCCCAGGCCGAAGCGGCCCCGACCGACGCTGCGGGCGCGAACGACGCGCTGCCCTCGGTCGAGGCGCAGCTTCAGGCGGCTCAGGCTGAAGCGGCCGGACTGCGTGACGAAGCGCTGCGCGCCCGCGCCGAGATGGAAAACGTTCGCCGCCGCGCGGAAGAGGAAGTGGCCAAGGCCCGTAAATTCGCCGTCGAGAGTTTCGCGGAGAACCTCCTGCCGGTCATCGACAGCCTGGAAGCTGCCGCCGCCGACAAGAGCGGCGACGTGGCCAAACTACAGGAAGGTGTCGCCCTGACCCTGCGCCAACTGGTCTCCGCGCTGGAGCGCAGCAAGGTCTCGGTCATCGACCCGGTCGGCGCGAAGTTCGATCCGCATCAACATCAGGCCATCTCGATGGTCCCGGCCGATCAGGAGCCGAATACCGTCGTGGCCGTGCTGCAAAAGGGTTATCTGATCGCCGACCGCGTGCTGCGTCCGGCGCTGGTGACTGTCGCGGCAGGCAAGTAATCTCGACGCCATCCGGCCGGTCGGCGTCCGGTGCCCGGGGTTGCGCCATACCATCATGGCAAGCTTCGGATTTCCGGCGTACGTGGCGCGATGGCGCGATGGCGGGCACGGGCGGCGGCGTCAGTCCCGATCAGGCTGACACGGCCGCCGGGGCAGAGGGACATCAGGGACTTACCATCATGGCAGGCGATCTGGCGGGCATGACAGGTGTGGACGGCACGGCATTCGAGGCGTTTTCGATGCGCGAGCTGACCGCCGGGACGTTCGACGACGGGCTGCGCGCGGCGGGGGACGACCTTGCCGTCGTGTTCTTCTGGGGCGTCGACTGTTTCAACTGCGAGGTCGCCAAGAGGACCATGCTGGCGCAACGTGAAGCCATCGAAGCACTGGGCTTGCGCTGGTTTCACGCCAATGTCTACGCCGACATGGCGCTCGGACGACGCTTCGCCTTGCATGGCGTCCCCACGTTTTTCTTCTTCCATGAAGGAAAGAAGCTGGGCCGGGCGACTGGCTGGCAGGGCCTGCCCCAGTTCCGGCTGGCGGTGGCCGCGGCTCGCGAAAAGATCGCGGCGGCGGGGGGCAAAACCGGACCGAAAGAAGGGTCTTGAAATGTTCCCGGCTGCACCCATATCTCGTGCAGATCAATGAATTGAATGGGCAACAGGCCCAACGCAAAGACGCAAAGGACGCTAGGAGAAATTAATATGGGCAAAATCATCGGTATCGACTTGGGCACCACGAACTCGTGCGTGGCCGTCATGGAAGGCAATCAGGTCAAGATCATCGAAAATGCGGAAGGGGCTCGCACCACGCCGTCGATCATCGCCTACATGGATGACGGCGAGATCCTCGTCGGCGCGCCGGCCAAGCGCCAGGCCGTGACCAATCCGAAGAACACGCTGTACGCTGTCAAGCGCCTGATCGGCCGTCGCTTCGAAGAAAAGGAAGTGCAGAAGGACATCTCGCTGATGCCCTACAAGATCGTCAAGGCCGACAACGGCGACGCCTGGGTGGAAGCGCGCGACCAGAAGCTGGCCCCGCCGCAGATTTCCGCCGAAGTGCTGCGCAAGATGAAGAAGACCGCCGAGGACTACCTGGGCGAGCCGGTCACGGAAGCCGTGATCACGGTGCCGGCCTACTTCAACGACAGTCAGCGCCAGGCCACGAAGGACGCCGGCCGCATCGCCGGTCTGGAAGTCAAGCGCATCATCAACGAGCCGACGGCAGCCGCACTGGCATTCGGTCTGGACAAGAAGGAAGGCGGCGACCGCAAGATCGCGGTGTATGACCTGGGTGGCGGCACGTTCGACATCTCGATCATCGAAATCGCGGATGTGGACGGCGAACACCAGTTCGAAGTGCTGTCGACCAACGGCGACACGTTCCTGGGCGGTGAAGACTTCGACCAGCGCATCATCGACTACATCATCGGCGAGTTCAAGAAGGAACAAGGCGTCGATCTGTCGAAGGACGTGCTGGCGCTGCAACGCCTGAAGGAAGCCGCCGAAAAGGCCAAGATCGAACTGTCGTCGAGCCAGCAGACCGAAATCAACCTGCCGTACATCACGGCAGACGCTTCGGGTCCGAAGCACTTGAACCTGAAGATCACGCGCGCCAAGCTCGAAGCGCTGGTCGAAGACCTGATCGCACGCACGATCGAACCGTGCCGCACCGCCATCAAGGATGCCGGCGTGAAGGTCAGCGACATCGACGACGTGATTCTGGTCGGCGGTATGACGCGTATGCCGAAGGTGCAGGAGAAGGTCAAGGAGTTCTTCGGCAAGGATCCGCGCAAGGACGTGAACCCGGATGAAGCCGTGGCCGCAGGCGCCTCGATTCAGGGCTCGGTCCTCTCGGGCGACCGTAAGGACGTGCTGCTGCTCGACGTGACCCCGCTCTCGCTCGGTATCGAGACGCTGGGCGGCGTGATGACGAAGATGATCGCGAAGAACACCACGATCCCGACGAAGCACTCGCAAGTGTTCTCGACGGCGGACGACAACCAGCCGGCCGTGACGATCAAGGTGTATCAGGGTGAGCGTGAGATGGCCGCCGGCAACAAGTCGCTTGGCGAGTTCAATCTTGAAGGCATTCCGCCCGCCGCTCGCGGCACGCCGCAAATCGAAGTGACCTTCGACATCGACGCGAACGGCATTCTGCACGTTGGCGCGAAGGACAAGGCAACCGGCAAGGAGAACAAGATCGTCATCAAGGCGAACTCGGGCCTGTCGGACGCCGAGATCGAGCAAATGGTGAAGGACGCCGAGCTCAACGCCGAAGAAGACAAGAAGGCGCGCGAGCTGGCCGACGCCCGTAACCAGGGCGACGCGCTGGTGCACAGCACCCGCAAGGCGCTGACCGAGTACGGCGACAAGGTCGAAGCTTCGGAGAAGGAAGCCATCGAGTCGGCCATCACGGCACTGGAAGAAGCGCTGCGCGGTTCGGACAAGGCGGAAATCGACGCCAAGGTCGAAGCGCTCGGTACCGCCAGCCAGAAGCTCGGCGAGAAGATGTATGCCGACATGCAGGCGCAAGCCGGTGCTGCGGGTGCCGCAGGCGCCGAGCAAGGCAAGCCGCATGACGATAACGTCGTCGACGCCGAAGTGAAGGAAGTCAACGACAAGAAGTAAAGCGTGCATGGCGCGCGGGGCCCCTTCGGGGCCTTCGCGTGTGGGCCGGGTATCGAAGTTCTCCGTCAGGGGAAGGTCGACCCGGCTTTTTGCCTGATGGCGACGTGCGCCAACATTGGAAAGAGTTATGGCCAAACGTGATTACTACGAAGTCCTTGGCGTTGCCAAGAACGCCTCGGACGACGAGATCAAGAAGGCGTATCGCAAGCTGGCGATGAAGTACCACCCGGACCGTAATCCGGACAGCAAGGACGCCGAAGACAAGTTCAAAGAGGTCAAAGAGGCTTACGAGATGCTCTCCGAGCCGGAGAAGCGCGCGGCCTACGATCAGTACGGTCATGCGGGCGTGGACCCGAGCATGGGCGGCTTTGGGGGGGCGGGCGGTCAGGGCTTCGGTGGCTTCGCGGATGCATTCGGCGACATCTTCGGCGACATCTTCGGCCAGGGTGGCCCCGGCGGTCGTGGCGGCCGCGGTGGTCCGCAGGTGTATCGCGGTGCGGATCTGCGCTACAACATGGAGATCACGCTCGAACAGGCTGCGAACGGTTTCGATACGCAGATTCGCGTGCCGAGCTGGGAAGAGTGCGAAGTCTGTCACGGCAACGGTGCGAAGCCGGGGACCAAGCCCGAGACCTGCCCGACCTGTAACGGTGCGGGTTCGGTGCGCATGTCTCAGGGTTTCTTCAGCGTTCAGCAAACCTGCCCGAAGTGCCACGGCACCGGCTCGTACATTCCCGAGCCGTGCACGAACTGTCACGGTTCGGGCAAGATCAAGAAGACCAAGACGCTGGAGATCAAGATCCCGGCGGGTATCGAAGACGGTATGCGTATCCGTTCGTCCGGCAACGGCGAACCGGGCGTGAACGGCGGTCCGGCCGGCGACCTGTATGTGGAAATCCATATCAAGGCGCACAACGTGTTCGAGCGCGACGGCGACGATCTGCACTGCCAGATGCCGATTTCGTTCGCGACGGCGGCATTGGGCGGCGACATCGACGCGCCGACGCTGCACGGCAAGGCGACCTTCGAGGTGCCGGAAGGCACCCAGACGGGCAAGACGTTCCGCCTGCGCGGCAAGGGCATCAAGGGCTTGCGTGCGAGCTATCCGGGGGATCTGTACGTGCATGTGCAGGTCGAGACGCCGGTCAAGCTCAACGATGCCCAGAAGCAAATGCTGCGCGACTTCGATGCATCCCTGAAGGAGGGCGGTGCGCGTCACAGCCCGCAGTCGAAGGGCTGGTTCGACCGCGTGAAGCAGTTCTTCGAGTAATTTCATGCAAACTGAAGCGCCTTTCGCCGCGTTCGCGCTGTTGGACGACAGCGCGGGCCCGGTCGGTGGGGCGCGTCTGTATACCGGGCTCGTACGCGAGGTGACTTGCGACGAGCCCGGTGTGCTTTCGGACGCGCTTCGCGAAGTGGAAGACGCGACGCGTCGCGGGCTTCACGCCGTACTGCTGGCCGACTATGAATTCGGCGTGCGTGCGTGCGGCGTGCATACGGTGGCGACGCGTCGCGCACCGGGGCAATTCCGCGCGCTGCTGTTCGCAGATTTGCAACGGCTCGACGCCGCACAAACGCTGGCGTGGCTTGCGCGTCAGGACGCGGTGTGCGGGGGCGCGCATGCCGCTGCGGAATCGCCGCAGGCATCGACGGCGCTCGCAGCCCCCGGCGTGGCAGGAATTGCCGCGTTGCAAGCAGACGTGAGCGGTGCGGCATTCGACGATGCCATCTCACGCATCCACGAATGGCTCTCGCAAGGCGAGTGCTATCAAATCAACTACACCTATCGCCTGAACTTCGACGTATTCGGCTCGCCCGTCGCGCTATATCGTCGATTGCGTGCGCGTCAGCCGGTGCCCTACGGCGCACTGATCATGCTGCCCGGCGCCAAGGGGACAGGAATGTCGGGGCGGGCCATTCTCTCGTTGTCGCCCGAATTGTTCCTGCGCCATTCGCGAGGCCAGATCGAGGCGCGTCCGATGAAGGGCACGGCGCCGGCGTGTGGCGACGCACTCATCGATGCACAGCGCAGCGCAGCGCTTGCGGCAGACGACAAGAACCGCGCCGAGAATCTGATGATCGTCGACCTGCTGCGCAACGATCTCGGTCGTCTCGCCATTCCGGGCTCGGTCAAGGTCCCGAAGCTGTTCGAGGTGACGCGTTTCGCAAGCGTATTGCAAATGACGTCCACGGTGACGGCGGCGCTGCCGGACACCGTCACGCTTGCCGACGTGCTACGCGCACTCTTCCCCTGCGGCTCGATCACCGGCGCGCCTAAGCATCGCACGATGCAGTTGATCGGCGAGCTGGAAGTGTCGCCGCGCGGCTTGTATACCGGGGCGATCGGCTGGCTCGACGCGCGCCAGGACGATCCGCACGCGCTGGGTGACTGCTGCCTGTCGGTCGCCATCCGCACGCTCGAACTCGACGCGCCGGATGGACGCGGCATGCGTCGCGGACGACTCGGGGTGGGCGCGGGCATCGTGCTCGACAGCCAAGCGGCGGAAGAGCGTGAGGAGTGCAAACTCAAGGCGCGTTTCCTGAGTGCGCTCGACCCCGGCTTCGAGATCTTCGAGACGATGCAGGCGACGCGTATCTCCGGCGTGGCGCATCTTGCTCGGCATCTGGCGCGCATGCGCGCGTCGGCCCGATACTTCGGGTTCCGGTTCGACGAAACCGCCGTGCGCGAGCCACTGGACGCCATTGTCGCGACCCTGAACGAGGACGACGTGCACCGCGTGCGTCTCGCGTTGTCGCACGACGGCACAGTGACAATCACGCACGGCGCGCTCAAACCGCTCCCGGGTAGCGGCGTCACGGTGTTGCTGGCCGACGCCGGGAGCCCGACACGCGCGGACGATTTGTTCCTGCGCCACAAGACCACGGTGCGCGCACGTTACGACGCCGCATGGAAAGCCGCCGAAGCGCAGGGGGCGTTCGACGTGCTGTTCTTCAACGATCGGGGCGAACTGACCGAGGGCGGACGCAGTTCCGTTTTCGTCAAACGCCATGGCATCTGGACGACGCCGCCATTGTCCTCGGGGGTGTTGCCCGGTGTGATGCGGGGCGTCATGCTCGACGATCCGGCCTGGGCCGCTGTGGAAGCCGTCATCACGCGTGAGGACTTGCTGTCGGCACAGGCCGTCGTCGTCTGCAATGCGCTGCGTGGCGCCTTGCCCGCCACGCTGTCGGCTACGGTCGCTGTCTGACGCTCGCGCGGGGGATGGCCCGCACGCCGTGGCCCCTCCCGCTTTAACTCCCCTGACGTGCCGCCATCTGCGGCACGAACAGATCGCTCCACTTCGCCGGACGCGTCTTGATCGTGCCCGCGCGTCCCATGAACTCCACGTACTGCATCAGCCCGTTAGGCGTCGTCGTGAATTGCAGACCGGGGTCGGCCAGCATCTGTTCGATCTCGGCCTGTGGCAGGTTCATCTTCGATACGCGCAGGAATGTCTGTGCGGCGCCCACGCGATCTTTTGCGATATAGGTCGCCGCCTCCTCCTGCGCGGCCAGAATCGCCTGCACCAGCTTCGGATTCTGCACGGTGAACTGCTTCGGTGCGAATACGACGTCGATGGTTATATTGCCGAGGACGTCCGTCGAATTCAGCACGCGCTTGATGCGCGGGTCCTTCACTTCCTGATAGGAGAACGGCGGTGAGGTGAAGTGTGCCGTGATCTCCGTTTTGCCCGAGAGCAGCGCGCTCACGGCTTCCGGATGACTCAGGCTGACCGTCTGCGGATCGAGCTTGGCATAGTTCTCGATGCCGAACGTTTTGGCCACGGCCATTTGCAGCAGCACGGCGGAGAGCGACGTCTTGATGCCCGGAATCGCAATCTTGTCCTTCGGCGTGAAGTCCTTGAGCGACTTGATGTTCGGATTGTTCGTATTGAGCCAGAGCGGCCCGGTCGAGAGCGCCGACAGGCCGATCACTTCGGAGCGCGGAATGCCGTGCGCCTTCGACCACAGCGTGACGAAGCCCGGCGCACCGGTGCCCGCCACATCGAGATTGCCGGCGAGCATGGCGTCGTTGATGACATTGCCGCCGTCGAGAATCGTCCAGGTCGTCTTCACGTCGCCCAGCCCGAGCGCTTTTGCGTGCTTCTCGACGAGGTGCTGGTCGCGCATGACCATCAACGGCAGATAGAGAATGCCGTAACCGTGCGAGAGGCGCACGGTGCTCGCTTCGGCATGTGCGACATTGCCTAGCGGGGCGAGCATGGAGAGCGCTGTTGTGGCAGCGAGCGCGAGGGCACTGGCCCAGCGGGCGAGGTTGCGTCGATTCATGGTGATGTCGTCTCCGGTCTTTCTTGACTCAGGTTGGAATTATTCATCAGACGGGTAAAGGGCCGTCAATCGGACGCCGCCGAAAATCCGGCCCTATTCGCGTGTCAGTGCTGCATCCCCCATCGATGCAACGTGCGCTTCTCGATGCGTGCGAACAGCAGGTTCTCGACCGCGAGGCCGATCAGAATCACGAAGAACAGTCCGGCGAAAACGTTGGCTGTCTCCAGCGAGTTACGGTTCTCGAAGATGTACCAGCCCAGACCGCCGGATCCCGACGACACGCCGAACACGAGTTCGGCGGCGATCAGCGTGCGCCATGCGAAGGCCCAGCCCACTTTCAGGCCGGTCAGAATGCTCGGGAAGGCCGCCGGAATCAGCACGTGCTGCACGAGCGCAAAGCGCTTCAGGCCGTAGTTCTGCCCGACCATGCGCAATGTCTTCGATACGCCGCGGAAGCCGCTATGCGTGTTGAGCGCCACGGCCCACAATACCGAGTGCACGAGCACGAAGATCACGCTGCCATTGCCGAGGCCGAACCAGATGAGCGCGAGCGGCAGCAACGCGATGGCGGGCAACGGGTTGAACATGGCGGTGAGCGTCTCGAGCAGGTCGTTGCCGATCTTCGAGCTGATGGCCACCGTCGTGAGCACCGCAGCGAGCGCGATCCCGATGCCGTAACCGATCAGCAACGTCTTGAGCGAGACGGCTGCACGCAACAGCAGCACGCCGCTCGTCAGCCCGCTCGTGAAGGCGGCAACGGTATCGGTGAAGCTCGGAAAAAGCAGGGCGTTATCGAGCCAGCGTCCGTAGATTTCCCAGATGATGGCGAGCACGCACAGGATGACCGTCTTGCGCAGCCAGCTCAGGCGATAGAGCGTTTCGAACGTGGAGAGCGGGCGCTGAATCGATGACAGTTCGGCCTGCACCGGCTCCAGCACGAACTCCGGACGGTAGACCGGCTCGATGGGCGCGTTCGATGTCTTGACCGCATTGGACGACATGGCACGTTGCGAAGGATGCGAAGGAATAGCGTTCATGGCCGTCATCCTCAGTGAGTGGCGAACAGGAGTTGATCGATGCGTGTCTCAAGCTCGCTTTGCTGCGCGGTGCCGAGGTGCTCCGGGCCGATGCTGTTGAGTTCGGCCTTGACCTGACCCGGGTGAGGCGAGAGCAGCAAGATACGTGTGCCGATGCGAATCGCCTCATCGATGCCGTGCGTGACGAACAGCACCGTGAAGCGGGTGTCGTCCCACAGGCGCAGCAATTCGTCCTGCATCTTGCGGCGGGTGAGCGCGTCGAGCGCGGCGAACGGCTCGTCCATGAGCAGCACGTCCGGCTCCATCGCCATGCCGCGCGCGATCGACACGCGCTGCTTCATGCCGCCCGAGAGCGTATGCGGATAGCTGTCGATGAACTTCGCGAGGCCGACTTTCTCGATGTAATGCGCGGCGCGCTCGGCGGCTTCGCGTCCCTTCAGACGACCGCTGGCGATGAGTGCGAATTCGACGTTCTGACGCACCGTCTTCCACGGCAGCAACTGGTCGAACTCCTGAAAGACCATCATGCGGTCCGGGCCGGGCTCGCTGATCGCGCGGCCCTTGAGACGGATTTCGCCGTGCACCGGCGGCAGATACCCGCCGATGGCCTTGAGCAACGTCGACTTGCCGCAGCCCGAAGGGCCGAGCAGCACGAAACGGTCGCCCGGATACACGTTGAAGCTCACTTGCTGCGCGGCAGTGACGAGGTAATCGTCGGTTTTGTACTGAAGGGTGACGCCGTCGATTTCGAGCAATGGCGGCACTGCGGACGAAGTTGTCCCGGCAGCGCCCGCATGGGGGGCTGCATCCTGTGCATGAGGCATTGCATGTCTCCTGGAAGGTACTTTTATAATCGGCTCGATACTAAGTACCGAACCTGTAGCCAACCTGACATCCCGCACGGCCATCGCCCGAATTCAGGGGAAACACTGAGGAAGACGCGCACGAATTGCGACAGAATGCCGTGACGATCCCGCAAGGCCGTGCCCGAACCCCCGGCCCCCCGGTCTGGCCCGGTTCAGCCCGGTTTGCCCGGGCTCGCAGCGGCGAACCGGTGGTCGGCCCACACAGAGCGCAGGATGGCGCCACGCACGCCATCCGACGTGCAACGAACGCAACAGAGAAAAGCACGCAAGCCGCGCCGAAGGAAGGAGACACCCAAACCATGCGCATCATGCTGGTGGAAGACACTGCCGATGTCGCCGAAGCGATAGCCACCCAACTGCGCAAGCTCGGCCATGCCCTCGACTGCGAGACGGACGGCGCGGCGGCCGCCGCCCGCATCGGCGACGATTACGATCTGCTGATCCTCGACGTCATGCTGCCGCACGTCGACGGCTTCGAATTGCTCAAGCGTGTGCGCGAGCGCGGCTTGTCCACGCGCGTGCTGATGCTCACCGCCTGTGCGGAGATCGAGGAACGCGTGCGAGCGCTCGATCTCGGCGCAGACGATTACCTCACCAAACCCTTCGATTTTCGCGAACTGGAGGCGCGCGTGCGGGCGCTCATGCGCCGCACGGGACAGGACGCCACCAACCGTCTGACCTGCGCGAACCTCACGCTCGATCGCAAGAGCCGCAGTGTCGAAGTGGATGGGCAACCGATCGAACTGACGCGACGCGAAGTGACGCTGCTGGAAATTCTGGCGGGACGTCCGGGCCGCATCTTCGGCAAAGATGAACTCATGGATCGTCTGTACGGAGACGAACTTGCGCCGAATGCGAACGCCATCGAGCAATACGTTGCCCGTCTTCGCAAGAAGCTGGCGGCAGCGCACTTCCAGATTCGCACGCTGCGCGGGCTGGGGTATCAACTCGTGCTGTCATGATCGTTCCGGGCCGCTCTCTCTATCTACGCCTCGTCATTCGCATGGGGGCAGTGCTCGCGTTTGCCGTGGTCGCCGTGCTGCTCGGCATCTGGTTATCAACGCGTTCGGCCGTCGACCGGGCATACGATCGCTGGCTGCTCGGCAGCGCGTTGCAGGTCGCCGAAAATACCTGGTATCAGAACGGGGAGGTGAATGTCGACGTGCCGCTCGCCGCGTTCTCAGCGCTCGCGCCGGGCGATCAGATTTTCTACACCGTACTCGATCCGAACGGTCGCTCGGTCGCCGGCGACTCTGAGTTCCGTCCGCCGATTCCGTGGGACAAGCTCGCGGACGGGCCCATCGTGCTGGACGGCACCTATCAGGAAATGCCGGTTCGCATCGCCATCGTCGGGCGTCGCATGCCGGTGAGTGCTGCGCATCCGTGGGCCGTCGTCGCGCTCGCTCACACGCAGAACGCGCGGGTGCGTTTCACGCGCGGGCTGGCCGACAACACGTTGCTCATCACCATCGCCACCGGGGTGCTGACGATGCTCGCGGCCCTGTGGACCTTGCGTCAGGCGCTCGCGCCCCTCAAGCAGATCGAAGCGGCGATACGCGAGCGCGATTCCAACGATCTCGTGCCGCTTGCCGTGACGGTGCCGGCGGAGACGCTTGCGCTCGTGGGGGCGATCAACGACTTCATGCGGCGACTGGCGACATCACGCGCGTTGATGCGTCGCGTGATCGGCGATGCGGCACATCAGTTGCGAACCCCGGTGACGGCGCTCACTGCGCAGGCCGAGATGCTGAGTCAAACGCAGGACGAAGCCGCGCGACAGACGCATATCGCCCGCATTCAGAAGCAGGCGCGCGGGCTGGGCAGCCTCATCCATCAGTTGATCAATCACGCGATGGTGCAGCATCGTGCCGAGAGTGTGGCGCCGGCGCCGGTCGATCTGAATGCGCTACTGCAGACGGCGATGCGCGAAACGCTTTCCTACGCCACCCGGGATATCGACGTGGCGCTCAATGCGCCCGACGATCCGTGCATGATTGTTGGCGACGCCCTGAGCCTGCGCGAAGCGGTCAAGAATGTATTGATGAATGCGTTGGCCTATGGCGCACCGCATCGTTTGCATGTCGATGTCACGCGTGCGGACGATCAGTGGCATCTACGCTTTTTCGACGATGGTCCCGGTATCCCGGAGTCGGAATGGCAGCGGGTGCGCACGCCCTTCTCGGCGCGTGCCGACGGACGCGAGGGCGCGAGCCTCGGCCTGGCGATGGTCGCAGAGGTCGTCCACGCTCATGGAGGAAAGATGACGTTCGAGCGCATGGACGGCGAAGGCTTCGCCGTCATACTGACGTTGCCGGTAGCGGCTTGCGTGTGAAAGACGCAGGCGAAATGGGGCCCGCCGCACAATCACGGTGACGATACCTCGCTCAATGCCGCGCAAATCGCCGGGCGACCAACGCGCCAAAGACGTCGGGAGCGGAGCCATGCGCCAGCCGCTGTTGTGCGGCCTCGAACTCTCCTGGCCACCGACGTTTGATGGCTTGCTGAACGGCCGGGGAACGGGCGAGAAAGGTCGGAAATTCGGATTCCCGTTGCCGTATGACGTGATGGTAGGCATGCGAAAGCGTCGCGCCGGCGATGCCCGGTACCTCAAAATCGCGCATATCCGTCGTGTCCACGTGCAATGACAACATCTCGCGCAATTTCACCTGGAGTGCCAGATACCCCTCGGTTTTCACGAGGTGAGGCATCGTCACGGTGAGGTTGCGAACCAAGCGTTCCAGAACGTCCAGATCGAACAGGCCGCGCATCACCACACCGAGGGTGTCCGGACGCGCATCGTAATCGCCTCGGGCCACCTCGTATGTCAACGTCTCGTGTTGCATCGTTCGGTAGATCGATGTGACGTCTTCGTCGGATGCAGTGGACGAGCCCCGACTCTGAGGCAGCACATCGTCGCGAAGTGCGCAGTCGGTTCGCAGGCGCGTCAGCCATGCGCTGAACCCTGAGCGAAACGCTTCGCTCTCATAAAAAACCGTGCGCCGCAAGCTGTCCAGAAATGCCGAAAAATCACTGGCGTCAGCGTGCCCGGACAATGTGCGCCAGGATTCGCTGTGACGCAGCGGGCTTAACGGTGGGTACCAGTCGGATACGGCATCGATGATCGGGCGTACGCGGGGAGTGACGCGTGGTGCCATCGAGAAGTACGCCCGGGCGCCCGTCGGTGCTATCGATCGTTGCTTCCAATGCCCAATCGCCTGGGCGTCGATGGGGTTTCCAATCATGACGACGTCGGCCCAGCGCATTGACGCACCGCTGCTCGCATCGGGTCCCGGCTGCGATACGTCGATCTCGGCCGGAACGCCTCGCAGGCTGGCGATCGATGAGGGAATATAGGTGAATTGATTATGGGCGAGGTCCATAAGGTGCAATCGCGGCATATCCGGTAGTGCCGCAAGCGTGGATAGACGATTGCGCCCGAGCCTGATCGTGCGCACATTTTTCAGATGTCGAATGCGCGTGAGGGGGGATGCCGTCAGATCGTTATCCGCCAACACAAGGCTTGTTGCCGAGGGGAGCGACGGCGGCAGCTCGATTTGCCGGAGTACGGGGTTGTTTGTGATTTCGACATGTGCCAACGCTGAAGCGTCGCTATCTCGGATGTGCTGCGGCAACGCTTCGAGCGTGACGATACGAAGTTGCAAATTGCGGGAGATTTCGAGCGTTACGAGGGAGCGGCATTCGTGAGGAATGTGTATCGACTCTGCGCTGGATCCGATAATCGACAGCGATGTCGCAACAGGGATTACCGGTACCCGGAACATGCGCGGCAATCTGACACCGTTGAGCGACACGCGCGTGAGCTTCGGCACATCGACCGGCAGCTTGAGGGCAATGTCGCCGTCGATCCGCAGCGTGGTCAGTTGCGGCATGGCGTGCGGCAGTATCAGTTCGCGCCTTTTATCTGCGACGACGTCCAGGTTTTCAATGTGGTGCGGAATACTCGAGGGACCGTATAAGGCCAATACGTCGGCAGGCGCGACGCTCTCAAACGCCCAGGTGGGCGAGCGCCCTTCAAGAATGCGTGTCAGCGCAATACATCGCAGTTCGTTTGCCAGGTCGTTTCGACTGATTCCGTCGATTTGCCCGAACTTCGCGAGGTATTGCCTTGCGTCCTTCTGGGTGATGAACGCTCGGGCGCCCACGAGCATTTGGGCGGCAGAGTCGCCGATATCTATCGGTGAGTGAAGATATCGACAGAATTCAAACGGTGTACGGCCGGTCAGCGAACGCTGCTGGACGAGCGAGGCACGCGCGTGTCGGCCGTACTCGTCATTGGGAAAGTTGAATTTCAACAAGTAACGGCTCGCCGCGATTTCGTCATCGAATGCCCCTGCCTCCACCAGCGTCTGCGCCTGACGCAAACTTTGCGTGCGAAGCAAGCGCTGGCGGTGCAGCGAGTCCCGGAGACGTTGCGTCGGATCGGCGTTGCTGCACTGGCCGCGTTGAGATGCGCTGGCGACCATCGTGATGTTTTCGACGGGTACGTCTCGCGCGGCAGCAGGTTCCGACGACGAAGTCGATGCGTAGTGCCCAGCGGCGCGCGCTGCTACGGCACAGGGGAGAATGTTTGGCATTGGGGCGCGCACATTGACCGCGGAACGTGCAAATTGTTTTCGCGCCACGCTGAGGTGACTTTCAGAATTGGTTTGGGCTCGTCGTCAACCGCAGTGCGTCTTCCCAAACGACGATGCCCCCGAACCCGTCGGGGGCATGTCAGGGTGTTTCGGGGGGAGGGCCTAAATCGACGGCTTAGAAGCTATGTTCCAGCGTCGGGAACGTGCCGTGCTTCACCGCTTGCACGTAGGCTTCGATGGCCGCCGCGATACTTGGCTGGCCATCCATGAAGTTCTTCGAGAACTTCGGCGATTTGCCGGGGAACACGCCGAGCATGTCTTGCAGAACGAGTACCTGACCGTCGCAATCCACGCCGGCGCCAATGCCGATGGTCGGCATCGTCGGCACTTCCGGCGTCACTCGTGCGGCCAGGGCCGCCGGAATCGCTTCGAGCACGACCAGTTGCGCCCCCGCGGCTTGCAGCGCGCGGCAATCGTCGAGCAACTGCGCTTGCGCGGCATCTTCGCGCGCCTGCACCTTGAAGCCGCCGAACGCATGCACGGACTGTGGCGTGAGTCCCACGTGCGAGCACACCGGAATGCTGCGCTCGACGAGGAAACGCACCGTTTCCGCCAGCCACGCACCGCCTTCGATCTTCACCATCTGCGCGCCCGCCTGCATGACGGCCACGGCGCTTTGATACGCCTGCTCCTTCGTCCCATAGGTGCCGAACGGCAGATCGGCCAGCACCAACGCTTTTTCCACGCTGCGTGCCACACATGCGGTGTGATAGCAGATGTCGCGCAGCGTAACGGGCAATGTCGTACGCTGGCCCTGAATGACGTTGCCAAGCGAGTCGCCGACCAGAATGGTGTCGACGCCGACACGGTCCAGCAGCGCAGCGAAACTCGCGTCGTAAGCGGTGAGCATGGCGATCTTCTCGCCGCGCTCGCGCATCTGGGCGAGACCGGGAACGGTCACGGCCTTGCGATTGGATTCTTGCAGATAACTCATGTCAGCCTCGGTTCAGGAGGGTTTGCTGGCAGGACGCTCGCGCCAGGCATGCACTGCGCATGTCGCCGGACAGTCGGCGCGTCGACACCGACAGGCAGAGAGCGCGAAAGCGCGCCGTCGATCAGAGACGCGCGCCCTTGACGAAGACTTCCTTGCGCCCGCGCATCTGGTCGATGCGTTCGACCAGCAACGCGAAGTCGCTGTCGTTGTGCGCCGGGTCGAACTGTTCTGTGTCGACTGTCAATACCGGCGCAGCGGCGTAATGATAGAAGAATTCGCCGTAGATGTCGCACAGCGCGCGCAGATAAGTGTCGGGGATCTGCTGTTCCATCGGAATCGCGCGCTTCTGAATGCGCGAGAACAGCGTCTCGGGACTCGCTTGCAGATGAATCACGAGGTCCGGTGCGCGATGCGCCCGCTCGATGTGCGCGACCAGACGGCGGTACAGATCCAACTCGTCGGCGGACAGCGTCAGGCGCGCGAACAGGCCGTCTTTCTCGGGCAGGAAATCGGTGAAGATCGGTTTGCCGTCGATTTCGCGTCGCGCGATCTCCGTGGCTTCGTCTACGCGTTGCAGACAGAAGGACAGTTGCGTCGGCAGGGCATAACGCGCGCTGTCGCGATAAAACCGTTCGAGAAAGGGATTGAGCGCGGGCTGCTCCAGCATCAGGTCGGCGCCGGCCGCGTCGGCCAGCCGCTGTGCCAGCGATGTTTTGCCGACCCCGATGGGGCCCTCGATGGCGAGATAGCGAAAGCGCCCGAGAACGGACGATCTCATGATGTGCAGACCCGCTTGGTCAGACAGCACCCATGCGCCAGACGCTCGATGCGCTGATCGGCAACGTTGGCCAGCAGGGCGCTGACGCGTCCCACGCCGGGAATCTCCAACTCGGGCGCGATGTCTGCGAGCGGGCGCAGAACGAAGGCGCGCAACGCCATGCGCGGATGCGGCACGATCAGGTCGGGTTCGGCAATGCGCTCGTCGCCGTACAGCAGCAGATCGAGATCGAGCGTGCGCGGCGCATTCTTGTAAGGCCGCTCACGTCCGAAATGCAACTCGATCTTCAGGCACAACGTGAGCAACTGACGGGCAGTCAGATTCGTCTCGACGGCGACTGCGCAGTTGAGATAGTCGTCGCCGCTCGACTCGATGGGAGCGGTGCGATACAGGTCGGACTTGGCCGTGATGGTGACGCCGATTTGCTGCGCCAGACAGACGATGGCGTCCTTAATCGCTTGGCGGGCGTCGCCGAGATTCGCGCCGAGCCCGATATAGGCAACAGTCATTAAGCACCTTCGGAACCATGCTGTCGCGATGATACCCGCTTGCCATGATTCTCGCTGGTAGCGTTCTCACGTGCGCCGCCACCCTCGCCACCCGTGCCTTCACCGCTGTCCCCACCGCCTTCGCCAACGCGTCCGCCGGACGGTTTGCGACGACGACGGCGACGCTTCGCGGCAGGCGTCGAGCCCGACGAACCGCTGCCTTGCGAGAGCAACTCGTCGCGCCTGACCGAATCGCCTTCGAGGAAGTCCGTCCACCATTGCCCCACGTCGGCGGGCACCTCGCCCGACTCGCACCGCAACAGCAGGAAGTCGTAACCGGCGCGCAGACGCGGATGCTCCAGCAAACGCAGCGGCGTACGGCCGACCCGTTTGTCCAGACGCACCTGCAAGCCCCAGATTTCCTTCATGTCCGCGACGAAGCGACGCTGGATCGCCAGCTTGCCGGTCTGGGCGTCGAGCACGTCGTCCATGGCCAGATGCAGGGCCGGAATGGGATATTCGCCGGCGCTCTGATAAGCCTGCCATTTCTCCAGCACGAGATGCCAGAGCAGCGCGGCGAACAGGAAGCCCGGCGAGACCGGCTTGCCCGCGCGAATGCGGGCGTCGGTGTTGGCCAGGGCGAGTGTGACGAACTTCTCGCCCAGCGGTTGTTCCAGCACGACATCGAGCAACGGCAGCAATCCGTGATGCAGGCCCTGCGAGCGAAGTTGTTGCACACAGGCCCATGCGTGGCCCGAGAGCAGCAGCTTGAGCATTTCGTCGAACAGACGCGCCGCAGGCACGTTGTCGATAAGCGGCGCGAGTTGCGGAATCGGCGCGGCGGTGGCTTCGTCGATCTTGAAACCGAGCTTCGCGGCGAAGCGCACCACGCGCAGCATGCGCACCGGGTCTTCGCGATAACGCGTGGCCGGGTCGCCGATCATGCGCAGCACGCGCTTCTGAATGTCTTCCCAGCCGCGGTGGTAATCGTGCACCGTCTGCGCGGCGGGATCGTAATACATCGCGTTGACGGTGAAGTCGCGTCGCGCGGCGTCTTCGTCCTGCTCGCCCCAGACGTTGTCGCGCAGCACCCGGCCCGATTCGTCGGTCACGTGCGTTTTGCGGTCGAGTTCTCCCTTTTTCGGACGACGCGCACCGATTTGTTCGCTATCGACCGCATCGACCAACGCACGGAACGTAGAGGTCTCGATGATCTCCTGACCGAACTGCACGTGCACGATCTGGAAGCGCCGACCGATGATGCGAGCACGGCGGAACAGGCGCTGGACCTGCTCCGGCGTGGCGCTCGTGGCGACGTCGAAGTCCTTGGGCGCGATGCCGAGCAGGAGATCCCGCACGGCGCCGCCGACGATGAACGCCTTGAAGCCGGCTTGCTGCAACGTGTCGGTTACGCGAACGGCATTCTTCGAGAGCAGGCTCGGATCGATACCGTGAACGGAGACGGGAATGACAACCGGTGTGCCGGGCGGCGGGCTGCCTGCGCCGCCGTCGGTCTGGCTGTCTTTGCCGAGCAGTTTCTTGATGAGTTTGCGGATCACTGGAACAACTCGAGAATGGGCCAGCGACGCGCCAGTGCGATTTCGCGCAGCGCCTCATCGGGGTTCGTTGCCACCGGATGGTTCACCTTCTCCATCAGGGGGACGTCGTTGGCGGAATCGCTATAGAAGAAAGCGTGGTCGAAGTCGCCCCAGGTCTTGCCCAGGCTGGCGAGCCACGCTTCGGTGCGGGTGATCTTGCCTTCGCGGAAGCTCGGCGTGCCGACGTATTCGCCGGTAAATCGTGCGCTCGGATCGCCGCCTGCGGTGGCCGGCTCGGTGCCGATCAGATGATCGATGCCGAACGCACGGGCGATGGGACGCGTGACGAAGGTGTTCGTCGCCGTCACGATGGCGCACAGATCGCCGGCCTTGCGGTGCATGTCGAGCAGCGCGAGCGCTTCGGGACGCACGTGCGGGAGGATCGACTCCTCCATGTACTGCGCGTGCCAGGCGTCGAGCTGATCGCGCGGGTAACGGGCGAGCGGTGCGAGGCAGAAACGCAGATAGGCCGGCATGTCGAGCCGGCCTGCACGGTAGTCCTGATAGAAGGCCTCGTTGGCCTGCGCGTACGAGTCACGCTCGACCGCGCCCTGGCGCACGAGGAAACGGCCCCATTCCTTGTCGCTGTCGGTCGGCAGCAGGGTGTGGTCGAGATCGAAGAGAGCTAAATTGGTCATTGCGCGAATTTTACCTGAAGCGAGGGGCCGTCTTATGGGGTTCGGTGGTGAAAAGGCTAAAGGGGGCTAAAGAGACCCGTGGCGAGACCCGTGGCGCACGGGGTAGCCCAGCGCAGTACGGAGCAGCCCGACGCAGCATGAGGGAGCAAAACGGCGCCGGATGACATCGCACGCCGGTCATGGTTTCCCGTCGGCGGCCGCCGGATCGTTGTGCGTGAGCATCTGACGCAGCAGCGGCAGCGTTACGGCACGCTTTTGCTCCATCGAGAACCGGTCGAGCCGGTCGAGCAGCGCCATCAGACTCGACATATCGCGCTCGAAGTGCGTGAGCAGGTAGGCCGGCACATCTGCCGCCAGTTGCAAGCCCCGCTCGCGCGCTGCGCTCTGAAGCGCCTGTTTCTTGCCGTCGTCGTCGAGTCCCACAATGTGAAATACGAGGCCCCAGCCGAGGCGGGTGCGCAGGTCTTCGCGCAACGGCATGTCGACCGGCGGCTGCGAGCCGGCGGCCACGAAGGCGCAATGCGGCCGCGCGCGGGTTTCGTTAAAGAGGTTGAAAGCGGCGATCTGCTGCGTGG
This sequence comes from Pandoraea anhela, assembly GCF_902459655.1. Lineage (GTDB taxonomy): Bacteria > Pseudomonadota > Gammaproteobacteria > Burkholderiales > Burkholderiaceae > Pandoraea > Pandoraea anhela. The sequence goes on along the minus strand of NZ_CABPSB010000005.1, from coordinate 75,588 downwards.
GCGAGAGATTGTCGCAGTCGTCCACACAGTAGACGGTGCTGGCGTCGTCGAACGTGAAGGCGGCCAGCGGGCTGTTCGGACGCAAGTACCGTGCGCTCGGCCCGACGGCGTGGCACAGGGCCTCCATCAGATGGGTGCGGCCGGACCCGGCAGCTCCCCAGAGGTAGATGCCGCGGTCGCGTGCGGTGCCCGCCGAGAGTTCGGCCGGCAGGCCGGCAAGCGTCTGCGCCGCCTCGCGGTTGGGCCCGACGATAAAATTGTCGAACGTGGCGGGCGGCGGTGTGCCGAGGTCGAGATACAGTTGCTGAATCACGAACGAAGAAAGCCGGCGGAAGGCCGGCGGAGTACGGTTTACGGGGCACGCAGGCCTTCGCCGGCGTCCGATATCCGCTTTGCGTGCCGAAAGGACACGCGCATCGGGTAAAATCGCATTTTACCGAACCTTGATGCATTCCCGTCATGTCACACCCTAACGAAACTTCCGGCCTTTCCTATCGCGACGCTGGCGTCGATATCGAAGCGGGCGACGCGCTGGTCGAAGCGATCAAGCCGTTTGCCAAGAAAACCCTGCGCGACGGCGTGCTGGGCGGCATCGGCGGCTTTGGCGCACTGTTCGAAGTGCCCAAGCGCTACAAGGAGCCGGTACTCGTCTCGGGGACCGACGGCGTGGGCACCAAGCTCAAGCTGGCCTTCACGCTGAACAAGCACGACACGGTCGGCCAGGATCTGGTCGCCATGAGCGTGAACGACATTCTGGTGCAGGGCGCCGAGCCGCTGTTCTTCCTCGACTACTTCGCCTGCGGCAAGCTGGATGTGGCGACGGCGGCGACCGTCGTCAAGGGAATTGCGGAAGGTTGCGAGCTGTCGGGTTGTGCGCTGATCGGCGGCGAGACGGCGGAAATGCCGAGCATGTATCCGGACGGCGAGTACGATCTGGCCGGTTTCGCGGTCGGTGCGGTCGAAAAGAGCAAGATCATCGACGGCAAGTCGATCGTGCCGGGCGACGTGGTGTTGGGTCTGGCCTCGTCGGGCGCGCATTCGAATGGCTACTCGCTGGTGCGCAAGATCATCGAAGTCGCGAAGCCGGATCTGGACGCCGACTTCCACGGCAAGCCGCTGCGCGACGTGCTGATGGCGCCCACGCGCATCTACGTCAAGCCGCTGCTCGCGCTGATGCAGACGCTGACCGTCAAGGGCATGGCCCACATCACCGGCGGCGGTATCGTGGAGAACATCCCGCGTGTGCTGCAAGACCATCTGACGGCCGATATCAAGCAGGACGCCTGGACGCTGCCGCCGCTGTTCCAGTGGTTGCAGGTCCATGGCAAGGTGGCCGACGCCGAAATGCACCGCGTCTTCAACTGCGGTATCGGCATTGCCGTGATCGTGTCGGCCGCGGATGCCGACGCGGCCGTGAAGCACCTCGAAGCGTCGGGCGAGACGGTCTACCGTCTGGGCACGATCCGCGAGCGCAAGGCAGGCGAAGCGCAGACGATCGTCTCGTAAGCGGATATCGCCCGCCGTCGCACCGGCGACGGGGGCGACAACAAAACGAAAGCCCGTTCGGCATGGCCGGCGGGCTTTTTTCACATCGTCTTGCTTGCCGCGACGCTCGTCGTTGTCGGCGCCGCACGACGTCACGGGTTTGCGCCGGCAGCTAACGTGCGCTGAACGGCGCGAGCGGATGCCGGCGGCTCGCTGGCGCGGCTATGCGGCGGTTTGCCCGGGTTGCCCGGGGCGCACGGTTTTTGCGATGAGGTGAGCGCGCTTCGCCGCCGGGGTGGCGAAGCGGGGGGGCGGAGGGAGGCCGGCGATGCGTCGATGGTCGACGCTCGGAGGTGTCAGAGGTGTGAGCGTTGTCAGAGGCGCCAGAGTGCGCGCACGGTGGCGAGGGCGCGTTGCGGCACATCGTGGGCGGTGCAATCGACGATGTGACGCTCGGGCATGGCGCGCAGCCATGTGAGCTGGCGTTTGCACAACTGACGGGTAGCGAAAATGCCCTTGTCGCGCATGGTGTCGTAATCGGTGTCGCCGTCGAGGTACTCCCACACCTGACGGTAGCCGACGCAGCGCATCGACGGCAGGCCGGGATCGAGATCGCCGCGCGCACGCAGGCGCTCGACTTCTTCGATGAAACCTGCGGCGAGCATCAGGCGAAACCGCTCGGCGATGCGTGCGTGCAGGATCGACCGGTCGGCAGGCTCCAGCGCGACAGGCACGAACGTGTGCGGTGGCGGGGTGTCGGGCGTCTGCGCCGGTTCGGCGAGCCACTGCGACATCGGCTTGCCCGACAGCGCGAAGATTTCCAGCGCGCGCTGAATGCGCTGGGAATCGTTCGGTGCGAGGCGCGCCGCGGTCACAGGATCGATGCTGGCGAGTCGCGCATGCATGGCTGGCCAGCCGTCGCGCGCGGCGTCTTCGTCGAGCCGGGCACGCACCTCGGCGTTGGCAGGCGGCAGCGGCGAGAGGCCTTGCGTGAGCGCCTTGTAGTAGAGCATCGTGCCGCCGACGAGCAACGGGCGGCGTCCGCGTGCCGCGATCTCGTCGACGAGCCGCAGCGTGTCTTCGCGAAACTGGGCGGCAGAGTAGGCGTCGCGCGGATCGATGATGTCGATCAGGTGATGCGGCACGGCAGCCAGCTCGGCGGCGCTGGGTTTCGCCGTGCCGATATCCATCTCGCGATAGACGAGCGCGGAGTCGACGCTGATGATTTCGATGGGCGTGTTCTGCGCCAGCGCGAGGGCAGCGGCGGTTTTGCCGGAAGCCGTCGGGCCCAGCAGGCAGACGATCGGGGCGTTGTCCTTCATGAACCGCTCAACGTCCGCGCATGAACAATTTGTCGAGGTCGCCGAGCGTGAGCTGGTACCAGGTCGGACGTCCGTGATTGCACTGGTCGGCACGCTCTGTCGCTTCCATCTGGCGTAGCAAGGCGTTCATCTCCTCGTGCGTGAGACGCCGGTTCGCGCGCACCGCCGTATGGCACGCGAGCGTGCCGAGCAGTTCGTGCTGACGTTCGGTAAGCACGCGCGAGCCGCCGTACTGGCGCAGGTCCGCGAGCACGGCGCGAGCGAGCGCCTGAGCGTCGGCGCCGTCGAGCAGTGCGGGAATGGCGCGAACGGCAAGCGTGGTCGGGGAGATCGCCGCGAGATCGAAGCCGAGCGCCGTCAGTGTTTCCTGATGCTCCTCCGTTGTGCCGATTTCCACCGGGTCGGCGAAGAACGTCACGGGAATGAGCAACGGCTGGACGGGGACACTGCGCTCGACGAGCGCCTGCTTGAAACGTTCGTAGAGAATGCGCTCGTGCGCCGCATGCATGTCGACGAGCACGAGCCCGTGCGCGTTCTGCGCGAGGATGTAGATGCCGTGCAACTGGCCGAGAGCGAAGCCCAGCGGTTGCTCCAGCGACATCGCATCGGCGGCGCCGCTCGCTGAGCCGGTCCCATGGGTCCCATTGTGATTCGCGCCCAGGGCCTCGGCGAGGCCGCCGGCGAACGTCGCACCGTCCTGGGCTGCGCCAGGGCTGCCATAGGCGGGCGACGGGACATCCGTCACACCCGGCTGACCGTAGGGACGCGCCGCCGGCGGCGCCGTGCGCCCGAACAGGTTGTCGTAGACGGACAGCGGTTGCGCGACCGGCAGTGCGCCCTGTTGCGCCCTGGCGTTCCAACTGCTGCCGCCCGGTGTGCCGAAGCCACCCGACGCACGCGCAGCCGAAAATCCGCCCCCCACGCCGCCCGTCGCCCCGCCGAGTCCGCTGAATCCGCCGGGACCGGCGGCCAGCCCACCGCCCTCGGTCAGGTGCGCGGCGTGCGTCGCGCCGCCGCTGCCCGCCGCGCGCGCCAGCGCACGCTGCACCGCATGGAACACGAACTGGTGGACGCTGCGCGCATCGCGAAAGCGCACTTCGATCTTCGACGGATGAACGTTCACGTCGACCAACTGCGGCGGCAGTTCGAAATACAGCACATACGCCGGGTAGCGGTCGCCGTGAAGCACATCTTCGTAAGCGGCGCGCACGGCGTGCGTGAGCAATTTGTCGCGCACGAAACGCCCGTTCACGAAGAAGAACTGCTGGTCCGCACGGCCTCTGCTGGCGGTCGGCAGGCCGACGAAGCCCGACAGGCGCAATTCGGCCGCGCCTTCGTCGAGCGCCAGATGGGCGTCGGCGAAGTCGTTGCCCAGCACGCGGGAGACCCGCGCAGCGGCATCGGAAGCGTTCCAGTGCTCGACCGCCCGGTTGTTGTGCAGGATGGAGAAGCCGACATCCGGGCGCGCCAGTGCGCTGCGGCGGATGACATCCATGCAGTGGCCGAACTCGGTCTGCTCGGTCTTGAGGAACTTGCGTCGTGCAGGCGTGTTGAAGTACAGGTCGCGCACGTCGACCGTCGTGCCCACGGGGCCGGCCGCCGGTGTGAGCGCACCGGTATTGCCGTCGATGGCGGTTGCATGGGGCGCGTCGATCTGGCGGCTCGATAGCGTGAGCTGCGCGACGGACGCGATGGACGCCAGCGCTTCTCCCCGGAATCCGAGCGTAAGCACCGATTCCAGTTCGTCGAGCGTGCGAATCTTGCTCGTGGCGTGACGTGTGAGCGCCAGCGGCAACTGGTCGGCGGACATGCCGCCGCCATCGTCCGTAATCGCAATGCGCCGCACACCGCCTTCTTCCAGCTTGATCTGAAGCGCCCGGGCACCCGCGTCGAGCGCGTTTTCGAGCAGCTCCTTGACCACGGAGGCCGGACGCTCGACCACCTCGCCGGCGGCGATCTGACTGATCAACTGGTCGGGAAGGACGCGGATGGCGCGCGCCGGCGCGAGGCCCGCCGGCATTGGGCCGGGGCGTCGCTCGGGGGCGTCGGACGGCGCATCGCCGGGCATGAGGGCCGGGTCCTGCGCTTCGGGGGCGGGGGTCGGGGTGGCAGACATGGGAACCATTATAAAGGCAGCCCTCAAAGACATAGGTAAGACGCTGTTTCGGTCCTCAACACCCGCTTAATTCCGTCCAATCGCCTTTAATTGGCAACTAATTCCACTGTGAGACCTTATCGGGAGAAAACCCGGAAAACAGCGGGGGCGAGGCCATAACCCCGTAAGCGGGGAAAATGGGTAGCCAATGGAGGAGGGGACGGGGAAATAGTGACGACTTCCGACGCATCGAATCTGCCATGGCGGACGATAACGCCGTCACGCAGACTTAACGACGCACGACAGCCGCGCTGGTATGATGCGACTCGTCGCGCGCCCGCCGGGACGGGCCGCCGTCCTTTATTTTGAGGAATCGACTTGGATACTTTGGTGCAATTGCTGGAGATGGTGCTCCACATCGATAAACATCTGGGGGTGTTTATCGATCAGTATGGAAACTGGGTGTATCTGTTCCTGTTCATGATCGTGTTCGTCGAAACAGGGCTGGTGCTGTTCCCGTTCCTTCCGGGCGATTCCCTGCTGTTTATCGGCGGTGCTTTCGCCGCCACGGGCGCCATGGATCCGTGGCTGCTCGGTGTGCTGCTGTTTATCGCGGCGGTGACGGGCAATACGCTGAACTACTGGATCGGCTCGAAGATCGGGCCACGCGTGTACGAGAAGAACTGGCGTTTCCTCGACCGCGACGCCCTGCGCAAGACGCACGACTTCTACGAGCACCATGGCGGTAAAACCATCGTGATGGCGCGTTTCGTGCCGGTCGTGCGTACGTTCGCACCGTTCGTTGCGGGCGTGTCGGCCATGTCGTGGGCGCGTTTCCAACTGTACAACGTGCTGGGTGCGCTGATCTGGGTGGTGCTGCTCGTGGGCGGCGGGTACTTGTTCGGCAACCTGCCGCTAGTGAAGCAGTACCTGAACGTCATCGTGCTGGTCGGGATTTCGGCCGCTGTCGTGCCGATTGCGCTTGGCGCGTTGTGGAAGTTGTTCACGCGCGGTCGTCGCCGTGGTGAGCCGCAAGGGCAGGGCAAGTAACGAAGCGTCGATATCGAACGAAGTGGCCGGTGCCGCCTCGTTCGACGGTACGGAAAAATGGCGAGTCCGGTTGTCGGACTCGCCATTTTTCGTTTGGTAAGACAGTGCAGCGCAGTGCGCCGGCGTCAGGCCGTACGGTTCTTCGCGATGGGCGGGTTCTTGGCGAAGTAGGCTTTGATGCCCTTGAGCAGCGCGTCGGCCAAACGCTCCTGATAAGCCGGATCGATGAGATTGCGCTCTTCGTCGGGGTTGCTGATGAAGGCCGTCTCGACGAGCACAGACGGAATGTCCGGCGCCTTGAGCACGGCGAATGCCGCTTGCTCGACATTCTTGCTGTGCAGTCGCGGCGCGACCGTGCCGATCTGCGAGAGCAGCGCGGAGCCGAACACCTTGCTGTCGCGGATCTGCGCCGTCGTCGACATGTCGAGCAGCGCGTGAGCGACCGTCCGGTCGTTGGTCTTGATATTCACGCCACCGATCAGGTCGGACGCGTTCTGGGTCTTTTCGAGCAACCGTGCCGTCGCGCTCGTCGCACCGCGCTCGGACAACGCGAACACCGATGCGCCGTTCGCGGAGGGCGACGTGAAGGCGTCGGCGTGAATCGACATGAACAGGTCGGCCTCCACGCGGCGCGCCTTTTGCACGCGCACGCCGAGCGGGACGAAGAAGTCGGCGTCGCGCGTCATCATCGCGCGCATGTTCGGCTCGGCGTCAATCTTCTGACGCAGGCGCTTGGCGATCTGCAACACCACGACCTTTTCGTACGTGCCGCGTCCGCCGATAGCGCCCGGATCTTCCCCGCCGTGGCCGGGGTCCAGCGCGATGGTGAGCAGACGCGCCGTCTTCTGAGCGCGCGGGGGCGGGACATAGGCGTCATCGTCGTCGTCTTTGCGCTGAGCGAGCGGCGGCGTCTTGTCGGGCGTGGCCGGTGTCGATGGCGACGGCCGTGTCGGGCGCTGACCCTGTTCGCGTTGCGCGTAACGCTGGAAGAAGGCTTCGCTTTCCTCGGCGCTTGGCGTGCCCGCCCCGGCAGACGGCGACGCACCCTGCGGCGTCTGTGAGTGCTGTGCGAGCGCCTGCGCCTTGTTCGCGGTTTGCGCAAGCAACTCCGTGAGCGGATCGGGCTCGACAGCCGGGTACAGATCGAAGACCGTGCGGTATTTGTAGCCTGCAACCGGCGGCAGCGTAAACGACTGTGGCTTCACGCCGCCTTTCAGGTCGAAGACCATGCGCACGACGCCGGGCTTGAACTGGCCCACACGGACCTGAGCGATTTGCGGATCGTTCGGCTGGATCTTGGCGACGAGATCGCGCAGTGCAGGATTCAGATCCACTTCGTCGAGATCGATGACGAAGCGGTTCGGACTCTCCATCAGTTGCTGCTGAAACTTGACCGGGTTGTCGGTCTCGAGCGTGACGCGTGTGTAGTCCCTGGCCGGCCACACACGCACGGCGACGATGGCGTTGGCGAAGGCGAGGCGCGGACCCGTGAGGGCGAGGATGAGTGTGGACGCACCAGCGCGCAAGGCACGGCGGCGGCCGGCATTGGGCGATGAGGCGTCGTCGGTACGGGCGAAGCGTTTGATCAGCATGAGTTCAGGCAAGCAAGACCCGCCGGCGTGTAGGCGCTCGTCGTGAGACGGCGGCTATCGCCGACTGGTTCCAGCCAAAGGTGCAAATCCGGGGGGCCAAGGAGTCCTTCGGCTTTTTCCGGCCACTCGACCAGGCAGAGGGCATCGCCCGCAAAATGCTCGCGAAAGCCCGTGTCATGCCATTCGGCCGGATCGGCAAAGCGGTACAGATCGAAATGATAGACCGGCAACACGCCTTGTGGTGTGTCGATGTTGTATGGTTCACACAGCGCGTACGTGGGGCTTTTGACGCGTCCCGTGTGCCCCAGCGCGCGCAACAGCGCCCGCACGAAGGTGGTCTTGCCCGCGCCGAGGTCGCCCGAGAGCTGCACGTGCAGGCCGGCGTGTGCGGCGTCGGTCTGCGCCATGCGTGCCACGATGACGCGTGCGAACGCCGCGGCGAACGCCTCGGTGGCGGCTTCGTCCGGTAGCGCGAAGATGCGTTCGCCCAACGGGGGCGACGCCGATGGATCGGGCGTGACGGGCATTGCGTAAAATGGAGTCGATGAAAGCTTCCGTGATTTTCCCCGCTACCGGCGCACAAGTCGAGCCATCGGCACCTTCGAACGCTTCGGAAGTGTCGTCCTCGCGCGACAATGCGCCACGCCCGACCGGCGCAACACGCCCCGACCTCGATCCGGCGGGGCTGGCGGCGCTCGCGGTGCAGATACGCGCGTGGGCGAGCGAACTCGGCTTCGGTCACGTCGGCATCACGGATACCGATCTCTCGCACGCCGAAGCCGGACTGCAAAAGTGGCTCGACGATGGCTGTCACGGCGACATGGATTACATGGCGGCCCATGGCATGAAGCGCGCGCGGCCTGCCGAGCTGGTGCCCGGCACGGTGCGCGTCATCAGCGCGCGCATGAACTATCTCCCCAGCGATGTCGATCCGGCGCAGTGGCGCGAGCGCGAAATAGCGCGCGCCGGGATGCCGGCGCAGGCTGTCGTCTCCGTCTACGCGCGGGGCCGTGACTACCACAAGGTGATGCGCAACCGCTTGCAGCAATTGTCCGAGCGGATCACGCAGGCCATTGGGCCGTTCGGTTATCGCGTGTTCACCGATTCGGCGCCGGTGCTGGAGGTCGAACTCGCGCAGAAGGCGGGGCTCGGCTGGCGAGGCAAGCACACGCTGCTGCTCTCTCGCGAAGCAGGATCGCTCTTTTTCCTCGGCGAAATCTTCGTCGACGTTCCTCTGCCGGTCGACGGTGAACGCAGCGACGACGGTGGTGCACACGCACCACACGACAGTCCGAGCATGGCGCGTGGCGAGCATTGCGGACAATGCCGCCGATGCCTCGATGTCTGCCCGACCGACGCGATCACCGAACCGTTTCGCGTGGATGCGCGGCGATGCGTCTCGTACCTGACCATCGAGCACAAAGGCGCGATTCCCGAGTCGCTGCGCGCCAGAATGGGCAATCGCATCTACGGCTGCGACGACTGTCAGTTGTACTGCCCGTGGAACAAGTTCGCACAACCGTCGCCGCTCACGGATTTCGCACCGCGCAACCATCTCGACAGCGCGTCGCTCGTCGAGCTTTTCGCATGGAGCGAGGCCGAGTTCATGGCGCGACTCGCGGGCAGTCCGATTCGTCGCATCGGCCATGAGCGATGGCTGCGCAATCTGGCCGTCGGTCTTGGCAACGCGCTACGCGAGACAACGCAGGCCGATGCCCGCACACCGCTGCGCGACGCCTTGCTCGCGCGCCGCGAGCACCCCTCCGCGCTCGTGCGCGAACATGTCGAATGGGCGTTGGCCCAGGAAGGAGCCAAGGTTTGAATCTCCCCGTTGATCGCAGCGCCACGCTCATCGACCAGTTCTGCGACACCCTCTGGCTGGAAGACGGCCTCTCGCGCAATACGCTGGACGCCTATCGCCGCGATCTGCGTCTGTTCGCCGAATGGCTTGCCGACAAGCATGAGATGGCGCTCGACGCCGTCGACGAATCGGCGCTTTCGGCCTACCTGGCGTGGCGCCGCGACAGTCTGGCGAGCAGCGTTAACCGGCGGCTGTCCGTCTTCAAACGCTTCTACCAGTGGGCGCTGCGCGAACACATCGTGCAGCAGGACCCGTGCTTGCGGATCGCGTCGGCGAAGCGGGCGCAACGCCTGCCGTCGACCCTGTCGGAAGCGCAGGTCGAGGCCCTGCTCGCTGCGCCCGACCTGACGCAGCCGCTCGGGCTGCGCGATCGCGCCATGCTGGAGCTGATGTACGCGAGCGGCCTGCGCGTGTCGGAACTCGTCGCGCTCAAGACCATTGAAGTGGGGCTGAACGAGGGCGTGCTGCGGATTGTCGGCAAAGGCGCGAAGGAGCGGCTGGTGCCGTTCGGTGAAGAGGCCAACGGCTGGCTCGCGCGCTATCTCGGTGAGAGTCGTCGCGTATTGCTCAACGGTCGGGCGTGCGACACGCTGTTCGTCACGCAGCGCGGCGAAGGCATGACGCGGCAGGCGTTCTGGTATCTGATCAAGCGCTACGCGTTGCAGGCTGACATTCGCGCGCCGCTCTCGCCGCATACGCTGCGGCACGCGTTCGCAACGCATCTGATCAATCACGGCGCCGATTTGCGCGTGGTGCAATTGCTGCTCGGGCATGCCGACATCTCCACCACGCAGATCTACACGCACGTCGCGCGCGAACGCCTCAAGTCGCTGCACGCGCAGCATCATCCTCGCGGGTGACGAATGCACCGATGTCACCAATGTTCGGGCACCCGGACGTCAGAGTAACGCTTTGAGCCTGTGCTTGAGCACCTTGCCGGTGGACGCTGCGGGCAGGGCATCCAGCACGTGAATTCGGCCGGGACGTTTGTAAGGCGCCAGACGCTGCGCCGCCCACGCGGCGAGCGCCTTGACGTCGATCGTATGCCCGGGACGCGCTTCCACGAACGCGACCACCTGTTCGTTGCCTTCGACGGCGTGTCCGAGGACGGCCGCCTGAAGCACGTCGGGATGACTCGCGAGCGCCTGTTCGACTTCGATCGGGTAGACGTTGAACCCGGAGTGGATGATGAGTTCTCTGGCGCGTCCCTCGAGGAACAGGGCGCCGTCTGCCGCGCGATGCGCCAGATCACCGGTGCGCAGCCAGCCGTCTTCCGTCACGGTGGCGGCGCTCAGCGCCGGCGCCCGATAGTAGCCAAGCATCACATTCGGGCCGCGTACCCATAGCTCGCCGACGGCGCCGCCGGGCACATCGTTGCCATCGACGTCTACGATACGCACCTCGACGCCCGGAATCGCGGGGCCCACGGAACCATCTTTGCGTGGGGCGTCGAGCCGCGTCTGCGCGACGGTCGGGCTGCTCTCGGTCAGCCCGTAACCGTTATGGATCGGCAGCCCGTAGAACGCCTCGACACGCGCCTTGAGCGCGTCATCGAGCGGCGAGCCGCCCGAGTACACGAAGCGCAGACGCGGCGCGACGAGCGATGCGCCTTGCGTCGCCACGTAGGCCATCAGGCGCGCATGCATCGCCGGCACGCCTTGCAGGATCGAGAGGCCGTCGTGCGCGAGCGAGTCGAGCACGGCCTCGGGGGTGAAGCGCGCGGCGAGACGCAAGGTGCCGCCCGCGTACAGCGTGCCGAGACAGACCGAGGTCAATCCGTAGACGTGGGAGATCGGCAGCACGCCATAGGCGATGTCGTCGGCGCCGACACGTCGCAAAGTGCTCGACATGGCGGCGACGAACATCAGATTGCGATGCGACAGACGCACCCCCTTGGGCGCGCCGGTCGTGCCCGTGGTGTAGATCAGCGCCGCACATTGCTCGGCCGCCACGCTGGCGACCGGTTCGGCGACGCTATCGGCATCCGTATGGGAGACGGCAATCGCCCCCAGCGCGAGTTCCGTCCAGACGATCCTGGCGGCGTCCTTGCGGGCATGGGCGGCCGCGTCGGGCGACGCATCGATCGTGTAGATCGCGCAGCGCGGATGGGCGTGCGCTCGAATGACGCCAAGCTCCGTCGCCGAGAGACGCGCATTGCAGAGCAGCGGCCAGGCGTCGAGCGACGCGACGGCGAGCAGCAGCACCACGTAAGCGATACCGTTCTCGCCGACGAGCATCACCCGGTCGCCGCCGCGAACGCCATGCGCACGCAACCGCTCGGCGCTCGCGGCGACGGCATTCGCCAACTCGCTGTAGGTGAGGCGGCCGAAGTCGTCGATCAGCGCGATGCGGTGCGGCGTTTGCGCGGCGATGCGAGCCGGCAGCGCATCGATGCGCGCCGGCAAACCGGCGAGGAAGGTCTCGACGTGGGCATCCGTCGGCAAGGAAGGCACGGCACAGAGTGTTGCAGACATGGCGGCATTGTAATGCGCGAGGAAGCGATTGCTTACAATCCGTATTTTACGGAATCTGTGCCGAACCGATGCCACCCCCCGGACCTCCGCCGGGCGTTCCCTCGTCTTCAGCGCGTCTCTTACGATATGAAATCCAAGGCCACTGCCGAGACTCCTGCGACCAAACAGCTTCGCGAAGCCAAGGTCGCATTCCGGAGTCACTTCTACGAGTATCAGGACCACGGCGGCACGCGTGTCTCGTCGCAGGCATTGCAGGTGCCGGAACACTGCGTGATCAAGACACTGGTGATGGAAGACGAAGACGCCAATCCGCTGATCGTGCTCATGCATGGCGACCGGCAAGTGTCGACCAAATCGCTGGCGCGTCAGGCGGCGCGCAAGCGGATCGAGACATGCAAGCCGGAAGTCGCGAACCGTCATTCCGGTTTTCTGGTGGGCGGCACGAGCCCGTTCGGCACACGCAAGCGCATGCCGATCTACATGGAAGCGTCGATTCTCGAACTCCCCGAGATCTATATCAACGGTGGCCGTCGCGGCTATCTCGTGTCGATGGCGCCGTCGGAGATCGTGCGCGTGCTTCACCCCACACTCGTCAACGTCGCGCTCGTCGACTGACATTCACACCGGCCCCCCGGCCACGCCGGCCATTGCGCATAGCGCGATGCGCAGAGAAAGTCTTTAAGGAAACGCCCATTTCAACATCGTTGAGCGAAATCTGACTTGTCAGATTTCGCTCAATCGATGCCGTCCCTACGATGTCGTTATTCGCTTCGGCGTGGATGAACTGCGAACTGCAATTCACTGCACCGTCATGCGACAACGAACAGAGGAACGGAAATGAGCGAGGCGAGAGGCCACGCGCAACGAACGTGGTTGGCAGGACACCTCCGGCACAGCGCCATGGCGGCGGCCTTGCTGGCATCGACGTGGCTGTCGATGTCGGCGCCCGCGACGGCCAACGTCACGATCTCGCCGATCGCCAGTGCCATCTCGGGCGACCGGTCGCAGGTCAGCGTGATTCGTATCACATCGCAGTCGCCGCAGACCCAGTACGTCGAAGTCACCGTCAAGCGGATTGTCGATCCGGCGACCGACGGCGAGCACGAAGTGCCCGTCAGTCTCGAGCGCGGTGACGGACTCGTCGCCTCTCCCGCGAAATTCGTACTTGCGGGCGGCGCGACCCGCCAGGTGCGCGTCGTCTCGCTGGGTCGCCCGGCGGTCGAAACCGCCTATCGCGTGTACTTCCGACCCGTCTCGGCTACCGGTGCCGCGCAGGATACCTCGAACCAGACCGACTTCGATTCCGATGTCCAGGTGAGCTTCGTCTGGGGGGCGCTGGTTCGCGTCGCGCCTCAGAATCCGTCGCCGCAACTCGCGCGAAGCGATGACAACCGCTCGCTGAAAAACATCGGCAATGTCAGAGCGCATGTGCGCGCCGTGGGCCGATGTACCAGCGACGACGACGACAGTTGCGAGTGGCAGGAGGTAGGCCGCAGCGTCTATCCCGGCCAGACCCACGCACTTCCCGACACGCTGCATAACGCACAGGTGCGCATCCGATATCTGGTCGACAGCCAGACAGGCGCGCAGGTCATGGACCTGCCTCTCGCGCCGTAGCCCTATTCGATGAGACATGAAGTCTCACACTTTTGCCGGCCGAGCCGGTGCTTTCTTTACTTAAGATAAGGAAATATCAAGCATGAAGACGTTTAAACACCTGGCGGCCGTCGCCGCGCTGGCTCTCCCGATGACTGCCGCTTACTCGGCGGAAGTCGTGATGGATCTGAGCGCGAACATCGACCCGACGCTGTCGGTGCTTCAGGCCAACGGCAATCCGATGCCGTCGAGCCTCGATTTCGCCTACCACGCGGCGTCGCGCGACATCGTCGCCCCGACGATTCAGACGCGTCTCTACACGAACGATCCGACGCAAAACGTCAACGTTCGTCTCGGCTCGGCATCCACGCTGGTGCATACGACGAGCAGCGAAGTCGCCGCGATCCCGCTGACGGTGCGATTCGACGGTCAGGTCATCACCACGGCGAACACCGCGATGAACGCTGCGCAGATCTGGACCGGTGCGGCGACCGGCGAGTCGAAGACGATACCGCTGTCGGTCACGGGCCGGGTTCCGGGCACCAACCCGCCGATCGCCGGACGCTATGTCGGCCGTCTCGAGATGCTGATCGTGGCATCGGCCAACTAAACATCCTGTCGATCCGAAGGTGAGGTGCTGAGGTGCCGCGGTGTGAAGCGGCACCTTCCAGCATTCTCGCCTTGCATCGCTTCATCATGTCAACGGTCCGTCATACCTACCTCGTCTGCCTGTCCTGGCTTCTGCTCGACGCCAATGCGTCGCAAGCCGGACCCATGGACGCGGTTCCGCCCGGGTTCGAAGACATTGCTCTCGGACAGGTCGAGCACGTCGACGTTCGGCTGCTCGGGCACTCGCTCGGCGTGTTTCCGGTGTTCGTCGACCCGAACGATGTGCGACTGGAGACGCCCGAAGCGGTCGTGCGCGCCATCGAGGCGCGCATGACGTTGCCCGTACCGGCTAGCTCAACGGCCGCCCCGGCCTCACTGATCGAGGTGCTCGGCAAACCCATGCCGCGCAACGGCCATCTCGCCTGCGCCGGCGCAGCCGTGCAAACGGGCTGCTGGTATCTTGAGACGGCGTCGGCCGGCGCGATTTTCGACGAGACGCAAGGCGTTCTCGAACTCTTTCTCGCCAAGGACTGGTTACCGGCGGAAAACACTGCCGGCCCGGCGTTTCACACCAATTCTCCGGGTAGCGAGCGCGCGTTGGTTCACACGCAGGTCGTGAATGCATCGACGCGTGAGCGCTATCGCAACCTCACCGTGCTCGGAAACGGCGCGCTGGGGATCTCGCCCGCGAGCTATGCGGGCTTCACGTGGTCGCTCGTGCATGCGAGCAGCGGTGCGTACGACAACGGCTTGTCTGTACCGTCGGACGGCACGCGCGCAAGCGTGGACAGTCTCTACTACCGGCACGATCTCGGCGCGACGCACTACGTTCAGGCCGGCCGAATGGATCAGCGCAATCTGTCCAGCGCGCAGGGCGGCAGTTTCGGATTTTCATTGCTGCCGGTGGAGCGCTTCGACGGTGCACGTATCGGCACGTCACAAGCCTATCTCAACGAGGCGGTCGCCGCGCAGGGATCGCCGTTGACGGTGCTGCTCACGCGCGATTCGCGCGTCGACGCCTACCGTGGCAGCGAACTGCTGGGCAGTGCCTATCTGCCTGCGGGCGTTCAGCAGTTCGATACGCGTTACTTCCCCGAAGGCGCGTATCTGGTGACACTGCGTATCGTCGAAGGCGACAGGCTGGTGCGCACCGAAACCGAGCCGTACACGAAGGTTGGCGGCGCAATGTTCGGGCGAGGAACGCAATGGTTCGTTCAGGCGGGACGCACGGTAAATCGCCGCCGTTTCGACGACCCGAATCGTCGCGAGCGTCTCACGGTGCAGTCGGGCGTGCGTACGTCGTTCGGGCAGCGCGTAACGCTGACTTCCGGGCTCGTGTGGCTGCCGTCGCAAGTGTTCAACGAGACGCAAGTCAGTTGGCAACACGCATTTGCACTCGGTCGCGTGACGACGACCGCCGCCTTGCTCATGGGCACGGGCGGCGCGCGTGGCAATACGCAGTCGATTTCCTTCTCCAACGGCATGGGGCTGAGTCTTTACCGTTACCAGATGCGTCAGGCGAACTGCGGTAGCGGCCCGTTCGCGCGGGATGTCGATGCGATCAGTCTGGGCTGTTACGACTCGCTCAATGCGAGTGTCTCGGTGCCGTTGGGCAAGTGGCAAGGCAGTGCGGGCTACAGCCAAAGTCGCGCGCACGGCGCACGCACGTCGTATGCCGCAGCCCCGGGCGACGATCCGTTCTGGAACGGACGTGCTCAGCGCGCCGGTGTGTCGAGAACGCTTCAAGCCACGCTGAGCCGCTCGTTCCGATGGGAACGGTTCGTCATCAACACGCGCGTGGGCGGATACCGGCGACATTACGCCGACGTCGGCCGGCCGGACGCCGGCGCCTTCGTCAACCTCTCGGTAAGCATGCACCGGCCCGCGCTGGCGGGCGCCAGCCTGTCGACGTTCTCGAGCGGCGGGGTCGATGTTCGCATGGGCAACACCGAGGAGCGCGGCGCGCGCGTGGACTACCACGCCTCACACGCCTGGACATGGGACGACACGTCGCGCCGCGAGATCGCCGTTGGGCTGAGCGGCACGGAAAACGGCGGCGGGACGGCGAACGTTCGTGGCGCCGTGGACGGCCGCTATGGCGACGTGCAGGCAATGTTCTCGCGAAGCTTCGGCAATGAGGGCGTGGGCAGTGCGAGCGGCGCGTTCTCCGGCAGCTATGCGTCGAGTTTCGCCGTGATGCGCGACAGAGTGGTGGTCGGTCCGGCCATGCTTGCCGGTGAGCCGCCCGCTGGCGTCGCCCTGGTGGTGAGCGACACGGCGTATGCCGGGGATGACGCGGATGCGCTTGACCCCACCGAGGCCGCGACGGACAGCGCTGCCGCCACATTGCAGGTTGGCGGACGTCCGCTCACGGTCGATTTCGGTGCGGCGGCGATGACGCCCATCGGCGGCTATCGCGTTCAGCAAGGGGAAGTGGCGGAGGCGTGGCAGGGACTCTCCGACTACTCGGTCGGCGTGCTGCGTGGCGCAGGCCCGCAAGACTACTTCCTGACGCCGGGCCGCATGAAAGTGCATCGGGTGACGGCCACGCGCAGCTATACCTACGTCGGACGGGCGATCGGCCCGGACGGGCTGTCGCTCGACAACGCACGCGTGTTGAGCGTGGCGGCGCCGCCGCTCGACGCACACGGCGAATTCATGATCGAGTCGTCACATCCGCTCTCGGCGCTCTATCTGCTCGACCGGGGGCAGCCGATGCGTTGCGAGATCCGCAATGTCGAGCGCCGCGACGTCGTGCGTCTCACCGGCACCATGCAGTGCGATGTCGTCGCCCAGCAGTCGTTGCCGCAGACGCTGCAATCGCAATCGCGCGTGCAGCGTTTGCTGATCGAGGCGAAAGCGCGCACGGACCGACGTGTCGGGGTGTCGACGCGCGAGGAGACCACGCGTCGTTGACCTCGTATGTCATCGGGCGATGTCGTTATCGAAACATGACTGAAAGGAAAGCCGGGCGTATGCGTTTTATCCAACGAGCCAGACGAGTCGGGCCGCCGATCGTCGCAATGCGTGCAGTGCGAGCGTTCGCTGTACTGGCGGGTATCGGCGCCATGGGAATGGCCTCGCCGGTCGCCGCGCAGTCCGTGCCGACGGACCGTCACGAAAGCGTTTCACTGACGTTCGACCGATCGTCGGCGCCGCAACAATGGAATTTTCGAAGGCAAATCAGCGCTCACTATACGGCTGGCAACATTCTTGGCTCGCGCACGTGGTATGCCTGTCGTTCGTCTACCGACACGACGTTGGGCGCGTGTGCGACACGGCCGTCCAATGTTGCGGATCCGGCGTCGAGTATCGTGACGTTACGCTTTACGGAAAATCGATCCAAACTGACGGTGGACCTGAACATCACCGCGACGAAAATCGTTACCGTGGCCAGCAGCACTTGTGGGCACCGAATCACGGAGTTCAATTCTCAGCGTAACTTTATTGCGTGTGGCGGACGTCCCTATGACGTCTCCCGATACGCGTTCACGATCAATCGCGCCGAGTTGCGGAAGATTCCGATCGGGGGCATATGGCGCGGCCGTCTCGAGTTCGACATCCGGGAGTATCAGAGCCAGGCGCCCAGCGCGGTGCACAGCTACGACATCGAACTGAAGGTGACCGATCGGCAGAACGCGCAGATTTACTTCCCGCGACTCTCGAATCCGTCGCCACGTGTCGCGTTCGATCTGAGAGCACGTCCCGGACCGGGATTCCAGCCCCTCGTCTTCGGCGGACGAACGGTGGACGTGTGTTTCTACGACGGCTTCGGTTCGAACTCCAGCGGGGCGTTGCGGGTGCGCGCGTCGGACGTGCGCGGCGGAAACTTGCCCGAACGGCCGCCCGGGCACGCGTCGCTCGTGCTACGCGAGACCAACGGCATGCTGCCCGACCAGCGAATCGACTACCGTGTGGGATTCACGTACGACGGCGCACATCGATGGCTGAATGCGGGCGACCCGGCGGCCAGCTTCACGCCCGTGGCGCAGACAGCGATCCGGATCGTGCGATTGCCCGGCATGCCATTGCCAGTGGCGTGCTCCCCGGCGACGCTCACTTTCGAGATTGTGCCCTTTATCCTGAGATCCAAAGTGGCGGGCGTTTACGAGGGGCAGATCCGGATTGAAATGTTCGTCGACGCGGCGTCGATTTGAGCATGCCGGTCGGTGGCATGGACGTCGCTATCACCTTTTTCCGCTGCCGCACGCGCTTCGGCGATGGGCTCGCTTGTACGGGCCACGAGGCGAGCGCTGCGCGAATTCCGGGGAAATCAGGCGGGATCGCCCAGGTCGTTCGCCGTGTCGCTGTCGGCAACATCGGTAGCGTCGGTAGCGTCGGCGATGTCGTCGCGCGCGAGGGGAATCGGCTCGCCGTCCGACAGGCCGGTTTGGAGTGCGAAGCGATACAGGTCGGCATCGGACTCGATGCCGAGCTTGCGCATGGCGCTGCGCTTTTGCGCACTGACGGTCTGCTTCGTGCGATAGACCTTCGCTGCAATGGCGTTGATCGACATCCCCGATACATACAGACGCAGCACCATGACCTCGCGCTGGCTCAATAACGTGGTGCCCAGACCGGGCAGGGCGCCCGTTGCCGTCGAGGTGCGTTGCAGGTGACGCAAGCCGTGATGCGCGGCGTGAATGGCGGCGATCACGTCGTCGATGTCCCGGGATTTGCACAGCGTCGACGCGACGCCGAGATCGGCGATCTGCCGCGCGATGGCGGGGTTTTGCATGGCGGTGAGCACCAGGATGCGGACACAGGGAAACATGCGCCGCACGTTGGCGAGCAGCGACAGACCGTCGCCGTACCGGCCGCCAGGCATGGTGTGATCGGTCACTAGCACATCGCATGGCGACCGGTTCAGCAAGTCGACGATCCCCGCAGCGCTGCGCGCCGCACCGAGGACTTCCAGCGAGGTCCGTTTGCCCAGTTCGTGCATCAGGCCGGCAACGACAACGGGATGGGGGTCGGCGATTGCGACGCGAATCTTTGTCATTGTCGTAATCCTCCTTCCTGGTGCGCTAGCACAATGCGCGTTTCTGAGGGACCCGGAGCGAGATATGGCGGTTCCGCGTACTGCGTAGTCGAGATTCATTTGAAGTGATTTCCCAACGCAAGCCGAAAATCGGGGCACGGCAACGCACAACCCCGTGTTTGCCAGAATGGGGCAGCGCAGCGTCTCAAGTAAAATGGCGGCCATTACAAATTCTCCAATCGCTCGAAGTTCATGGCCACACTGGTTTTTATCGGTCTTGCGTATCTGATCGGCTCAGTGCCGTTTGCGGTGATCGTCAGTCGCACGATGGGTCTCGCCGACCCTCGCAGCTACGGTTCGGGCAACCCGGGCGCGACGAACGTGCTGCGCTCCGGCAACAAGAAGGCCGCCGTGCTGACGCTGCTTGGCGACGCCCTTAAGGGTTGGTTGGCGGTTTATCTGGCGGAACGCTTCGCCGACGCGTGGGGCGTGGGCGATTTCGGGCTCGCGGCGGTGGCGCTGGCCGTTTTTCTCGGCCACCTTTATCCGGTGTTTCTGCGCTTCGCGGGCGGCAAGGGCGTGGCCACGGCCGCCGGCGTGCTGTTCGCCATCAGCCCGATTCTCGGCCTGGCCGTGATGGCCACGTGGCTCATCATTGCTGTCTTCTTCCGCTATTCGTCGCTCGCGGCGTTGGTCGCGGCGGTGTTCGCGCCGCTGTATTACGTTTTCATGTACGGTTTCGGTCCGTATTCGCCGGCCGTGATCGTCATGGCGATGCTGTTGATCTATCGCCATCGCGCGAACATCGGCAAGTTGATGGCGGGCAAGGAAAGCCGTATCGGCCAGAAGAAGTGAACGACGCGTCCGGGCGTCGGCAGTTGGTAGTTGGTAGTCGGGAATCGACGGATCGGCCAATAAAAAACCCGCAGCGAGTCTGCGGGTTTTTTGTGCCCGTCGTCCGTGCGGGGACGACGGTGGCGATGCGAGCGGCAGCGCTCAGTCGCGGAAGTTGTTGAAGTCGAGCGGCGTGTCGGTCACGTCCTTGCGCAGCAGCGCCATTGCGCTTTGCAGGTCGTCGCGCTTCGCGCCGGAGACGCGCACGCTGTCGCCCTGAATGCTCGCCTGCACCTTCATCTTGCTGTCCTTGATGATGCGCACGATCTTCTTCGCGAGGTCGCCTTCGACGCCTTTCTTCACCTTCACGACCTGCTTGACCTTGTCGCCGCTGATTTTCTCGACCTTACCGTAGTCGAGAAAACGGACGTCGACGTTGCGCTTGGCCATCTTGGCGATGAGCACCTGCGTGACCTGATCGAGCTTGAAATTGTCGTCGGCGAACAACGTGAGCTCCTGCTCCTTGTGCTCGACGCGCGAGTCCGATCCCTTGAAGTCGAAGCGCGTCGAGATCTCCTTGTTGGCCTGCTCGACGGCGTTCTTGACCTCTACCATGTTGGCTTCGCTAACCACGTCAAACGATGGCATCTGGTTCTCCTGAATTACTGAGGGTTCGTGAATGGCACGCGAGGCGTGCCGTGTCCTTGGCGGGCAGTCGTCTGCCCGTGCGCGTCATTCGTTCCTGCGGCGGCCTGCGCCACGGCAGGCGTTGCCCCGGGGAGGAATGCACCCGCATGGCCGGTATAATGTCGCGCATCATTCTTTCGCCCGACATTGTAATTCAGCCGTCGGTCCCGCGTCCCTTCCGGACGTGAATCGACCCGCCCAGCGGGGCCCCGACAGACCCCAAGGGACTGCCCCAAGGTCTTGACGGCCCCGGCGCCCATGCGCCATGGCACGGCGGCACCCACGAACCCGCACATACTCCATGTTCCAGTTGCAACGCGACGTCAGCCTGCGCGAATTCAATACCTTCGGCCTGCGCGCCACTGCCCGCTATGTCGTGACGATCGACAGTGAAGCGGCGCTCACGCAAGCCCTCGCCATGCCGGCGCTGGCCGGCCTGCCGCGTCTCGTCCTCGGCGGTGGCAGCAACATCGTGCTCACGCGGGACTTCGATGGTGTGGTGCTGCGCATGGCCATCCGCGGCCGCGAGCGTCTTCCGGACGACGCCGCCGATCCGCACGCGCGCTATGTGCGCGGCGGCGCGGGCGAGGTCTGGCACGACTTCGTCGACTGGACGCTCTTGCAAGACTGCCCGGGCCTCGAGAACCTCGCGCTGATTCCGGGCACGCTCGGTGCGGCGCCGATTCAGAACATCGGGGCTTACGGGCTCGAACTGGCCGAGCGGTTTGCCGAGTTGCGCGCGCTCGATACGACAACGGGGCAATTCGTTACGCTATCCCGCGACGTCTGCGCTTTCGGTTATCGCGACTCGCTGTTCAAGCGCGAACCGGGCCGCTACATCATCGTGTCCGTCACCTTGCGATTGCCGCAGCCGTGGCAGGCCGTGACCGGGTATGCGGACGTGTCGCGTACGCTGGCCGAGGCGGGCGTCGAGCATCCCGACGCGCGGCAAATTTTCGATGCCGTGGCCGGGATCCGGCGTCGCAAGCTGCCCGATCCCGCAATCCTGGGCAATGCGGGGAGTTTCTTCAAGAACCCCGTGGTGGATACGCCAACGTTCGACGCGCTGCGAGCACGCTTTCCCGAAGCGGTCGGCTACGCGCAGCCGGATGGCACGTGGAAGGTTGCGGCGGGCTGGCTGATCGATCAATGCGGCTGGCGCGGCAAGTCGCTGGGCCACGCGGGCGTCCATGAGCGTCAGGCGCTGGTGCTCGTCAATCGTGGGGGCGCAAGCGGTGCGGACATCGTGGCGCTGGCCCGTGCGGTGCAGGCCAGCGTTCAGGAACGCTTCGGCATCTCGCTCGAACCCGAGCCGCTCATGCTTTGATCGCGGTGGCGTCGGGCAGACGCTGCAGGTAGTCGCGCTTCAGATCGACGGTGGAGCGCACGCCCACGTCGGCATAATGGGCTTCCAGCCAGCGTGCGGCGGCGTCGCGCCCGCGGTCGCGCAGCGTGGTGAGGAAATGCCAGTCCGTCACGAATTTTGTCGACGACGACAGATCGTAGAGTTCCTTGTCGGCACGAATCGAGTGAATCAGCGGATACTTCAGCTGCTCGCGAAACTCGGGCTTGAGCCATCCTTCGTCGAGCAATTTGTGGACGAACGAGATGGCCCGGAACTCGCGCTGCAACGACGCGTTGAATGTGATCTCGTTCACGCGATTCATGATCTGCCCGGGGAGCACCGGCTTTTCCTTGCGCTCGATCGGGTTGATGTGCACGATCAGGATGTCGCTTGTGACCGTCTCGTAATAAAACGGATACAGCGCCGGATTGCCGAGATAGCCGCCGTCCCAGTAAAAGTCTTCCTCGATCTTCACCGGTTTGAACAGCCATGGCAGGCAGGCGGACGCCATGGCCACGTCGAGCGTGATTTCGTGCGTGCGGAAGATGCGGATGTTGCCGGTGCGGATGTTGGTCGCGGAGACGAACAGATGCGTTGCGGTGCTGTCGCGCAACCGCTCGAAGTCGACTTGCGCTTCGAGCACCGTGCGCAGTGGATTGATCTCGGCCGGGGGCTGCGAGAACGGCATCATCCATTGCTGCATGCTCTGCATCCAGTCGTGCCAGACCGGGTATTCGGTCGGACGCCCGTTGAGCCAGCTGAACACCGTCTGCGCCCATGCGGTCGCAGACGATCCCGCCTGCGAGACCCCAAGCCAGAAACTATGCAGCGCCTCGCGCGCTTTCTCGCGGGGATCGACGCCGGGGCGATCGAGCAGACCATGCGCGAGCACGACCGCGTTCATGGTGCCCGCTGACGCCCCGCTGATGCCCTCGAATTCCAGCCGTCCGTCGTCGAGCAGTTTGTCGAGTACGCCCCATGTGTACGCACCGTGTGCGCCGCCCCCTTGTAGCCCCAGATCGATGCCCTTGCGCTTTGCGTCGGCGTTCGTGCCGGAACGGCTGCGCGAGGGTCTGGCTTTCCTGTCGTGACGAGTGCCTTCGGGGGGCAGCAGCGGGACGTCCGTGGGTTCCAGATCGGGGGGCGACGTGTCGGGTGCATCGGGGGGATGCGGCGTATCCGAAGGGATACGTGCGACAGGGGAAGCGGCCTCGCCCGGTGGCGCGGTGTGCGTGATTGGCGTCTTGGCGGACGGCGTTAACGCATCAAGTGCATCAAGTGCATCAGGTACATCAGGTGCGTCAGGCGTTTGGCGGGTAGCAGCGTCGGCGGCGTCGGCAGCAGGGTCGACGGCGTTATCGATCGCGTTATCGATCGAATGATTGATCGCATGATCGAGGGAACCGGAAGGCAGTCGCGACATAGTGAGAAGCGGCGCCGGGCCGCGCTGAACCGGCCGAGAGGGCGACGACGCGGGAGGTCCCGCGCCCTCGCGATGCTGGCCGTACGGTTAGCCGTAGTGGCAAACGTAATCGAGTGTCTCCACGACCTCGATATCGAACTTGCTGTTACCCGGCACGGAGAATTGCTGACCGGCGGCGTATTCCTGCCATTCGGTCTGTCCTGCCAGACGAATGCGGCAACGGCCGCCCGTGACTTCCATGACTTCGGGCGCCTCGGTACCGAACTGGAGCGTCGCCGGGAAAATCACGCCCAGCGTCTTGCGCGTGCCGTCCGGAAACAGAACGGTGTGCGAGACGCACTTGCCGTCGAAATAGGTGTTGGCGCGCTTGATTACGGAAACGTTGTCGAACTGCGTGGCGTTTTGCGTCATGACCGAATGCTGTGTCGAATGCGAGCGGGAGTCGCGTGGGAGAGTCGGGATGCCGGGCCTGAACGGGCCAGACGTCGAATTCATGCTAGCACGTTTCGCGCGTCCACCCGTCAGAAATTTGTGCAATGCACAACGAAATTGCCCCGTTGTGGTGCAATAAAGTGCAAATTCCGGAGGGAGCAGACGGGCGAGACGAACGGCGTTGTGCCGCCATGAAACGCTCGCTGTCGCGTTAGTGGGGCGACGGCGGCGTGTCAGCGATGATAGCGGAACGTTGGGCGCGTAGGGTACTGAAACGGGGCCGCACGGCGCGTGGGTGGGTGCGAGGTAGCGGTGGGGAGCAAGCGTGAGCGGATGGCGCTGGCACGAGAATGCGGTCGTCGAGCCAATGGTGGTGTCGCCATGAAAAACGCCCGGGTGGCGGCAGGCCGGTCCGGGCGTCGGTCGCTGGCGGTGTCTGCGATTACACGCGGCCCAGCATCAGGAACTCCATCAGCGCCTTTTGCACGTGCAGACGGTTCTCGGCTTCGTCCCAGACCACGCTTTGCGCGCCGTCGATCACCTCTGCCGACACTTCCTCACCGCGGTGGGCGGGTAAGCAGTGCATGAACAGGGCGTCGGGTTTGGCGCGCTGCATGAGGTCGGCGTTGACGCACCACTGCGCGAAAGCGGCCTTGCGTGCCTCGTTTTCCGCTTCGAATCCCATGCTCGTCCAGACATCCGTCGACACGAGGTCGGCGCCTTCGCAGGCTTCGCGCGGGTCGTCGAACTCGCGCACAAAGGGGCAGCTCGATTCGGCCACCATCGCCTGATCGAGGCGGTAGCCCGGCGGCGTGGAGATATTGAACTGGAAGCCGAAGATTTCGGCCGCCTGAATCCACGTGTACGACATATTGTTGGCGTCGCCGATCCAGGTCACGGTTTTACCCTTGATCGGGCCGCGATGCTCGTAATACGTGAAGATGTCCGCCAGCACCTGACACGGATGGTATTCGTTCGTCAGGCCGTTGATCACGGGCACGCGCGAGTGCTGGGCAAAGCGCTCGATGATCTCCTGACCGAACGTACGGATCATGATGATGTCCGTCATGCGCGAAATCACCTGCGCGGCGTCTTCGATCGGTTCACCGCGACCGAGCTGCGTGTCCCGCGTGTTCAGGAACACGGCGTGGCCGCCCAACTGGTGAATGCCGGCTTCGAACGACAGGCGCGTGCGGGTCGAGCTCTTCTCGAAGATCATCGCCAGCGTGCGGTCGTGCAGCGGGTGATACGTCTCGTAGTTCTTGAATTTCTTTTTGAGGATGCGGGTACGCTCTAGCACGTAGTCGTACTCGTCGAGCGTGAGATCCGAAAACTGAAGGTAATGCTTGATGGGTTTGGCGGTGGTCATTTGGATGTTCTGCTGGAGGCCGATGTCGCGTGAATTCACCGCCAAGATGCTAAGCACTCGCTGGGAACTCGGACACGTTCGGCACGACGAACAAGCCTTGAGGCCTGTCCCCCGGTCAGGCTCGTGAAGGTGTTCTACCGGTTGCTGGCTACAGGGGAACGGCCCCTAGTCTACCAAATCGTTTTGTCGTCACACGAAAAGCGTATTATCGAGCCCGCTGCGGCACAGCCAAAATGGGCTGGCAAGACTGAAAAAAACATCCGCAGCGATGGTGGGGGACAGGTTCCAGTCTTATATAAGATATAATACTGTCTCTGTCAGCAACGCTACCCGCGTACGGCTGGCCAGGTGTTTTTTGAGGTGATTGAGCGATATGACCGACCAGGTTCCCGCGCGCGAGTATTTCATTCAGGGGCTGACCCTGGATGGCAAGAAGTTTCGTCCGAGTGACTGGGCGGAACGTCTGTGCGGCGCCGTGTCGTTCTGCGGCCGAAGCAATTCTGGCCCGAACGCATACATGCAGTACTCCCCCTATGTGCGTCCGACGATGGTAGGTGACGTCAAGTGCGTCGTTGTCGATGAGCGACTACGCGATATCGAACCGCGAATGTTCGATTTCGTGATGAGTTTTGCCCGTGACAACGGTTTGCAGATGACCGAAGCCTGCTTCGTTCCCGACGTCAAATAATTCCCCCTCGGCCGTTTTCGGCCAGACGTGAGTGCCGGGCCTTTGGCCCTGACTCACCGTCGAACTGCCGCATCTCCGGCGTCGCTTCAGCACCTCTTTATCACCTCATCGGTATCAAGGTGCGTCTGCATTTCTCCTTCGCGTATTACCTTGTAGCACCGTCATTGCCGCGCCTGGCGCCTATGCGATGTTGTGGGGTGTCATGGCATGGCATGGCGTGTCATGCGCACGCTTCGGCAGGAGATGGAGAGCGGGCCGGCATCGGGATGTGGCGCAGCGGCCTGTCGGTTCGTTACACGAAACGTTTCATTCTGCGATCGACGAGATTTGACGGGAGGGGGAAGAGGGCGGGCGCAGAGGGGGCTGGACGAATGCAACTAGGGAGCAACCAG
Organism: Pandoraea anhela; assembly: GCF_902459655.1. Taxonomy (GTDB): domain Bacteria; phylum Pseudomonadota; class Gammaproteobacteria; order Burkholderiales; family Burkholderiaceae; genus Pandoraea; species Pandoraea anhela. The sequence continues at coordinate 49,353 of NZ_CABPSB010000005.1, read as the reverse complement.
AGAGCAACCAGTGACGCACGGCGCAGGACACAACGGCAATGTGAGCGCCCAATAGAAAAAAGCCCGCATGAAGCGGGCTTTTTAGTGTCCCGACCGTAGTCGGAACCGGCAAGCAACTTGTTCTGCTTTGCAGCTTATGCTGTCTTAGGCAGCAGCCGACATCGCCTTGATGGCGGCCGACAGGCGACTCTTCTGGCGAGCCGCGGTGTTCTTGTGAACGATCTTCTTGTCAGCGATGATGTCGATCGTCTTGGCCGAAGTGCGCAGCACTTCCTTGGCAGCAGCCTGATCGCCAGCAGCGATGGCCTTACGGACAGCCTTCACAGCCGTGCGCAGACGCGAACGCAGCGCCGAGTTGTGGGCGTTGATCTTAACGGTTTGACGCGCGCGCTTGCGTGCTTGTGCGGTATTTGCCATGTTCTGTGAATTCCTTGAATTGCTCCGCCTGATGCGGCTTCTATGCAGTTTGGCTCGGCTCCCTGGGAGACACGGTGGCCAGGAAGCAATCCATTGACTTCGAAACCGTCGATTATAGCCGAAGCGAAACGGAAATTGCAACTTCTTTGCTGCACTGCTGTGCGTATAATACGCGCAACATGAATTTGCTCAAAGCTCTCGCTACGGTCAGCGGTTTCACGATGCTTTCGCGCATCACCGGCCTGATTCGTGAAATTCTTATCGCACGCATGTTCGGCGCCGGTCCCATGACCGACGCCTACAACGTGGCGTTCCGCATTCCCAATCTGCTGCGCCGCTTGTCCGCCGAAGGGGCATTTTCGCAGGCATTCGTCCCAATTCTGGCCGAATTCAAGTCGCAACGCAGTCCTGACGAGACCAAAACCCTCGTCGACTCCGTGACAACGGTGTTGTTCTGGGTCTTGCTCTCGATCACGCTCGCCGGGGTGCTCGGCGCCTCCGGGGTCGTCTACGCCGTGGCGACGGGCCTGTCTCGCGAAAACGGCGCTTTCGACGCGGCCGTCTTCATGACGCGCGTGATGTTCCCCTACATCACCCTGATTTCGATCACCACGCTCGCCGCCGGGGTACTCAATACGTGGCGTCAGTTTTCGATGCCGGCATTCGCGCCGGTGCTGCTCAACGTCAGCTCGATCGTGGCGTCGCTGTGGGTCGCGCCGCATCTGGAGACGCCCGTCTATGCGCTGGCCTACGCCGTGATCGTCGGCGGGGTGTTGCAACTGGTCATTCAACTGCCGGCGCTTGCCCGCATCGGTATGCTCCCGCGCATCACCTTCAATGTCGTTGCTGCGCTGCGTAATGCCGGGGTGAAGCGCGTGCTGGCGAAGATGGTTCCCGCGACGCTCGCCGTGTCGGTCGCGCAGGTGAGCCTGATCATCAATACGAACATTGCCTCGCGGCTTGCTCAGGGCAGCGTGTCATGGCTGGCCTATGCCGACCGTCTGATGGAATTCCCGACGGCGTTGCTGGGCGTGGCGCTTGGCACCATTTTGCTGCCGAGCCTGTCGCGCGCCAGCGCGGACGGCGACGCTGCCGAGTATTCCGCGCTGCTCGATTGGGGCCTGCGTCTGACGTTTCTTCTGGCGATGCCAAGTGCGGTCGGCCTGTTCGTTTATGCCGAGCCGCTGACGGCGACGCTCTATCAATACGGCCGCTTCGACGCGACCGACGTGGCGATGACCGCGCATGCGTTGACGGCTTATGGGGTCGGTCTGGTCGGCCTGATTCTCATCAAAATTCTCGCGCCGGGTTTCTACGCGAAACAGGACATCAAGACGCCGGTGAAGATTGCCATCGTGGTACTGATCGCCACACAGCTCTCGAACGTGCTTTTCGTGCGCTGGTTCGCGCACGCCGGGTTGTCGCTGTCGATCGGGGTGGGCGCCTGCATGAACGCCGCGCTGCTTTTCGCCGGCCTCTACAAGCGCGGCATTTATCGCCCGGCGCCGGGGTGGTGGCTGTTTTTCGTGCAATTGCTCGCGGCGTGTCTGATTCTGGCCGGTCTGTTGCTGTGGTTTACCCAAAGCTTCGACTGGGTGGCGCTCGGTGCGCGTCCGCTGGCGCGAATCGCGTTACTCGGGGCGAGTCTGGTGCTATGCGCCGTGGTGTATTTCGGGGCATTATTCCTCATGGGTTTCAACTTCTCGTTCTTCCGCAGACGCACCCACTCCTGATCCTGCGGGATCGCTGGAACGGGGCGCGATGCGGCGGAATTCACGGATACCGCATGGCAAATCGAATTCTCGAGTACTTTGCCGCGCTGGTGGCGTCCGACGACGGCCTGCCGTTGACCGAGGCCGCTATCGCTATCGCGCAGGACGTCTATCCCGATCTCGACGTGCAGGACACGCTGACCCAGATCGACGCGCTCGCCGCCCGTCTGGCGCGGCGTCTGCCGCCTGACGCCGGGCCGTTGCAGAAGCTGCAACTGCTCGACCACTTCTTTTTCCGTGAACTCGGTTTCACGGTCAATCAGAACGATTATTACGATCCGGACAACAGCCATTTGCACGTGGTGCTCGACCGGCGTCGCGGCATTCCGATTTCGCTGGCCGTGTTGTGCATGGAAATCGGCCATCAGATCGGGCTGCCGTTACGCGGTCTGTCGTTTCCCGGCCATTTCCTGCTGCGCTTGGCCGTGCCCGCAGGCGATGTCGTCATCGACCCGATCTCAGGCCATTCCCTCTCGCCGCAACGATTGCTCGAGATGGTGGAGCCTTACCTGAAGCACTATCGTGACGAGAGCGCCGAACCGATTCAGGAGTTGGCGCTGTGGGCGTTGTTGCATCCGTTTCTGGAGCCGGCGTCACCGCGTGAAATTCTGGCGCGCATGCTCCGGAACCTGCGAGCGATCTACACGCAAAACGAGCGATGGGAGCGGCTGCTCGCGGTACAGGAGCGCATGGTGCTCGTCTTGCCCGATCAGCCGATCGAGAAGCGCGATCGCGGGTTGGCGTATGCGCGCCTGGGGTTCGTGCGTCCGGCGCAGGACGATCTGGAACTCTATCTGAGCAAACGGCCCGACGCCGACGATGCCGATGCGATTCGCCAGGTGCTCGACGATCTGAGCCGCCGACCGGGAAGCCACGGCTAAACGGCGCCCGAGGTCGGTGCGCAATGAGAAACGCCAGCCGTGATCATCGGCTGGCGTTTCGTTTTTTGCGTCTCTACGCGTGAAACCTGTCGCCCTATTCTCAGTATTCTCAGGAATCTCGGCATCCCCGTGCGCGGGTTTCACACCGTCATACCGACTGCATCGACAGTTCCTGCACTTCCCGTTGCAGTCCCGGTTTGTAACCGAAGTGGAAGAACACTTCGGCCATCAGGAACACGGGGGCGATGAAGATCTGAAAGAGGTTGTCGAGCAATGCCGGCTTGCGCCCCTCGAAGTGATGACCGATGAGTTGCACGATCCAGCCGCCGACGAAAAGCATACCGAAAACGCTTAGCGCCCACGGCAGCGGGAGCCTCGCCAGCTGCTGCGTGACGGCAAGCAATACGGCGAAGCATGCCGTCATGGCGAGCGCCAGTGGAACGTCGAGCAGGAAGTAGTACATCAGCAGCACCAGCACGATCACATGCGTCGCGTTCAGGCCGCTGGGGCCGAGCGGCACCCAAGAGAACGCCTGCATCACCGCCAGGATGATCATGGGAACGCCGAAGAAATGGGTCAGACGATTCTTGGGACTACGGTGATAGCGCTGATAGAACGACATCTGTTGCGCCAGTGATTTCATGCCAGCCTCCTGCCTCGGGGGACGACGGGAAGAATGCTCGGGCACCGGTCGGAGCGCATGAAAGCCGGTGTCTGGGGCCGACCGTCGGATCCGGTCGGCATTCCATTGTAGTCATAGTCGGCGCGGCATTTTGCTGCGGTGCGACAACATGTCCGGGCCCCCGCGTACTGTCCCGCCGCTGCGCCAGACGCGTTACTTCGGCTGCATCCGGATCGCGCCGTCCAGACGAATGACTTCACCGTTGAGCATCGGGTTGCGCACGATCTGCTCGACGAGCATGGCGTATTCCGCAGGCCTGCCCAAACGCGGCGGGAACGGCACCATTTGTCCGAGCGACGCCTGCACGTCAGCCGGCATGCCGAGCATCATCGGCGTTTCGAAAATGCCCGGGGCGATGGTCATGACCCGAATGCCGCTGCGCGACAGATCGCGCGCGACCGGCAGCGTCAGACTCGCGACACCGCCTTTCGACGCGGCATAAGCGGCTTGCCCCATCTGCCCGTCGAATGCCGCGACGGAAGCCGTGTTGACGATCACGCCGCGCTCGCCTTCGCCATTCGGTTCGTTCCGGCTCATGGCGCTCGCCGCGAGGCGAATCATGTTGAAGGTGCCGATCAGGTTGATATGGACGACACGCGAGAAGGTGTCGAGGGGATGGGGGCCGTCGCGGCCGACAGTCTTGCTGCCGATGGCGATGCCGGCACAATTGACGAGACCGCGAAGCGTGCCGAGCGACTGGGCTGCGGCCACGGCAGCTTCGCCGTCGTCTTCACGGGTGACGTCGCATTTGACGAACTTGCCGCCGAGTTTTCCGGCGAGCGCTTCTCCCTCGTCGACATTCACGTCGGCTATCGCGACCTTGGCGCCGAGTCCGGCGAGCCAGCGTGCCGCCGCTGCGCCCAGCCCTGAGGCGCCACCGGTGATCAGAAACACATTGCCCTGAATTTCCATGCGTCATCCTCCTATCGGCAAAAAAGGCGGCGCAGTCAGAACTGGCCGCCTTTTCCGTGGCGTTACTTATGCTACTTATGTGACTTATGCCGTGCTGGCAGCGCCGACATGTCGGGTTCGCAGCGCCCCGACATCGGCGCGATGACGACTGAATTACTTCAGTGCGTCGAATGCGCGCGCGCGGATTTCATCCACGCTGCCCTGCCCCGAGATCTTGCGATATTGCGGGGCTTCGACGATTGCGCCCGGGCTGCCGTGCTTGGCCCAATCCGAATAGTAGGCCACCAGCGGCTTGGTTTGCGATTCGTACACGGCGAGGCGCTTCTTGACGGTTTCTTCCTTGTCGTCTTCGCGTTGCACGAGCGGCTCACCGGTCACGTCGTCCACACCGTCGACCTTCGGCGGGTTGAACTTGACGTGGTAAGTGCGGCCCGACGCCGGGTGCGTGCGACGGCCGCTCATGCGGGTGATGATTTCGTCGAACGGCACGTCGATTTCGAGCACGAAGTCGATGGCGACGCCGGCTTCCTTCATGGCTTCCGCTTGCGCGATGGTGCGCGGGAAACCGTCGAACAGATAGCCGTTCTTGCAATCGTCGGCGGTCAGGCGTTCTTTCACCATGCCGATAATCACGGCGTCGGGCACCAGATCGCCAGCGTCCATGAAGCGCTTGGCTTCGAGGCCCAGTTGGGTGCCTTCCTTGATCGCGGCGCGCAGCATGTCGCCGGTCGAGATTTGCGGGATGCCGAATTTTTCTTTGATGAAAGTAGCTTGGGTGCCCTTGCCGGCCCCGGGTGCCCCCAACAAAATCAGACGCATCGATGACTCCTGAAAGTTTGTGATTTGTAAATGCTGTGCGTGTGGCAGGCGGGTGCATCCCCCGGTGTGTCGCTGCGGTTGCGGGTCCGGTGACCGGCCAACCGCGCTACGCGCAGACGACGCGCTCGGCAGGGCGCGACGCGTGCGCGACCAAGGTCTGCTCGCGAGAATCAGAGCGATTATGCCACGTCGTGCCCGTCCGGCGGCGTTTTGCAGACCTGCCGACGTGATGGCGTTGCGATTTCCGGGACATGCCGACGACCTGTCCAAACTCGGATCTGCGCCGAATCGCGTACGGGTTTGGACGTCAGCTTTTCAGCAATGTACGTACCCGTTCGAGGTCTTCCGCCGTGTCGACGCCCGGCAGCGGCGCGTCGTCCGTCACCAGCACGGCGATACGTTCGCCATGCCAGAGCGCACGCAACTGCTCAAGCGATTCGGCTGTCTCGACAGGCGCTTGCGGCAAGCTGGGATAGCTGCGCAGAAACTTGGCGCGGTAGGCGTAAAGCCCGATGTGACGGAAGACCGGCGTTGTGGCGGCGGGCAACGTGGCGGTATTGGCCAGTCCGGCGGACCACGCGTCACGCGACCAGGGGATGGGAGCACGCGAGAAATAGAGGGCACGGGCGTGCGCGTCGAGCACGACCTTGACGACATTCGGCGAGAAAATCTCTGCGTTGTCGGTGATCGGGTGGGCTGCCGTGGACAGGGCGCACTCGGGGTGTTCGGCCAGATGTGCCGCCACGGCATGGACCAGACGCGGGTCGATCAGCGGTTCGTCGCCTTGCACGTTGACGACGATGGTGTCATCCGGCCAGCCTTGCTGAACGGCGACTTCGGCCAGACGGTCGGTGCCGGTCGGATGATCGGCGCGGGTGAGCACGACGTCGAAGCCATGCGGGGAGACGGCATCCACGACGCTTTGGGCGTCCGTTGCCACGACCACCTGACGCGCCCCTGACTCTCGCGCACGCTCTGCGACGCGCACGACCATCGGTTTGCCGCCGATATCGGCGAGCGGCTTGTTGGGCAGGCGCGTCGACGCGAGGCGCGCAGGCACCACGGCGACGAAATCGACGATGGCTTTCGTATCGCTCACGATGTGGACTTGTCGTCGTTCAGCGGGACGGGCGTACCTTCGACGGACTGGCGCGCTTCATCGGCCAGCATGACGGGAATGCCGTCGCGAATCGGGTAAGCGAGCTTGTCTGCGTGGCAAATCAGCTCCTGGGCTTTCTTATCCAGCTCCAGCGGGCCCTTGCACAAGGGGCAGACGAGAATCTCAAACAGTCGGTTGTCCACGCAATTTCTCCACTACCAGTGATACGAGACGCGCATCTAGCGCTGCCTCGGCAGGTACGGCCCACACACGCGGGTCGGACCAGGTGACGCATTTTACTGCATCCTTTTCGGTGATCAGGATGGCGTCGGCGGCAACGCCGTCGAACGGATTCGTTGCAAAGTCGTAATGGTCGGGCAGCGCCAGCGTCTCGATTTGCAAGCCTGCCGCGCGCAACGCCGCGAAGAATCGCTCCGGCGCACCAATGCCGGCAGCCGCCAACACGCGCTTGCCGGCAAAGTGCGACAGCGCTCGGGTGAGGGACGGTTGACTCACGCACCACGCGTCGCCGAGCGTGAGCGTCAGCCGCCACGTGTCGGGCCATGCCGGCAGCGTTCTGCCATAGGGATCGTTGATGAGATTGGCGTCCCGCCGGCGCGACAACGGCTCGCGCAACGGCCCGGCCGGCAACAGAAAACCGTTGCCGCCCAAGCGGTGATCGAAGACGGCGATCTCGACATCGCGTGCCAGCGCGTAATGCTGAAGCCCGTCGTCGCACACGATGACATCGCATTCCGGGTGCGCGGCAAGCAATGCCCGGCCCCCCTCGACCCGCGACGGCCAGACCCATACCGGCGCGCCCGTGCGTTTGGCGATCAGCAATGGCTCATCCCCGGTGTCCTCGGGGCGTGCGGTCACACTGACTTCCGTGGGGCGGACAAGCTTCGCACCGTAACCCCGGGACAACACCCCTGGTGTGTAGCCCTGCGCGCGCAATGCGCCGACGAGCGCAATGACCGTCGGCGTCTTGCCGGTGCCGCCCACGGTGAGATTGCCGACGATGACGACCGGCACGGGCAGGCGCGTCGAGCGTTTCCAGCCCTGGCGAAAGCGCATGCGACGCCATGCCGCGAGGGCGCCGAATACCCATGACAGCGGCCACAACAGCCATGCGACGACCCCTCGGCGTTGCCACTGCGCCGTGACCCAATGCACCAGCGTCCCCGACAGTCTCGGCACGAGCGCACGTGCGCGCGCCCCGTTCGTGGGGGCAGGGCGGTCAGGGCGAGCGGCGTCGGTCATCGGGACGGTTGCGCGGACGTCGAGCGCGCTGCAAAAGTCAGACGCGACAGGCCGGCCTCACGCGCGGCTTCCATGACATTGATGACCGACTGATGGGCGCTCTTGGCGTCTGCATTGATGATGATGACGGGCGGCTCCGCACCGGTGTTCGCCGGCCCGGCCGCCTGACGCAGTGCCGCGCTCAGGCTGGCCACGTCGCGTTGCGCAAGCGAGTGGCGATCGATGGCATAACTGCCGTCGGTACTGACCGAGACGACGATCTGACGTGGCGGCACCACGGCCTTCTCGGCGTCCGCCGTCGGGAGATTGACCTTGAGCGCCGTGTAGCGCGTGTAGGTCGTGGTGACCATCAGAAAGATCAGGATGACGAGCAGCACGTCGATGAGCGGGATCAGATTGATCTCCGGCTCATCGCGCGTGGAGAGGCCTCGACGGAAATTCATCGTGTGTCTCTCGGATCAATGCCGCGGCAGCGTAGCATCGAGAAAGTGGACGGCCTGCGTCTCGAGTTCCACGAGGAAGGCGTCGACACGCGTGCGGTAGTAACGATAGAAGATCATCGCGGGAATCGCGATCATCAGCCCGAAGCCCGTGTTGTAGAGCGCAACGGAAATACCATGCGCCAGTTGGGCCGGGTCGGTGCCGGTCGCATCCTGTGCGCCGAAGATTTCGATCATGCCGACCACGGTGCCGAACAGCCCCATGAGCGGGGCGACCGAGGCGATGGTGCCGAGCGCCGGCAGAAAGCGTTCCAGTTCATGGGCGACGGCGCGTCCCGTTTCCTCCAGCGCCTCCTTGGCGCCCTCGCGCGGGCCCTGCGGATTGTGAGCGACGTACCTCACGCCGGTCGCCAGCACGCGGCCGAGCATCGAGCCGCGCGCCAGGGCTTCGGTGGCGTCCTGCTTGGCGGTGCCACGACGGGCGAGCGTGATCGCGTTTTCGAGCACGCCACCCGGGAGCACGCGCGTGCGGCGCAGCGACAGGGCGCGCTCGACGATCAGGGCGAGGGCGATGACGGAAGCGATGAGAAGTGGCCAGATGGGCCAGCCGGCGGCCTGGATGACGGCGAACAAAGACGACCTCTTGCTTGTTGCGGGGATGGGCAAACGAGTCCGAACTGTAGCGTGCAGGGGGGGGATGGGCAAGCACCGTTTTCCACACCTCACGAGCACAAGGATGTGGACAACCTTGGGATACGTCTGGCAACTCTTTGACACGACGGAACTTTTTAGTTCGTGATGAAAAAATGGGCAATGAGCGGTTTCAGAAATGAACACCCCCGCAACCTCACCATTCCCAAGACTTTTTCACCTGCCTGTGGATAACTATGTGCACATGTCGCCCGCCGACGATATATCTTGGCGTCGACGCTGAAATCGCAACGCGTCGCGTCACGGATACCCCTTGCAAACCCAGATAAATCAAGGGTTTGGCGTCCCGCTGAAGGAAATATGGGGCGCCCGGACGAGAAAACCCTTAAATTAGCGGGCCTGTGGACAGTTTTTCGTCAGCGCACACGCATGAACCTATCTTTCGACGACGCCCGGCCCTCTGGTGGTGCGGATCGCGTGCTAAGTGTTTCAGATTTGAACAAGGCCGTCGCCGGCGTGCTGGAGCGGAGCTTCCCTCTGGCATGGGTCAGTGGCGAGATCTCCAACTTCACGCGCGCGGCCAGCGGCCATTGGTATTTCTCGATCAAGGACGCGCAGGCGCAAATGCGTTGCGTCATGTTCCGGGGGCGCGCGCAGCACGCGGACTTCTCGCCGAAAGAGGGCGACCGGGTCGAAGTTCGTGCCTTGCTGTCCATGTATGTACCGCGCGGCGAGGTGCAACTCAACGTCGAGGCGATCCGCCGCGCCGGGCAGGGCAATCTTTATGAGGCGTTCCTGCGTCTTAAGGAAAAGCTCGCTGCTGCCGGCCTGTTCGATGCCCAGCGCAAGCGCGCGTTGCCGCGTTATGCCCGCCGGGTCGGCGTCGTCACGTCGTTGCAGGCGGCTGCGTTGCGCGACGTGTTGACGACACTGGCGCGCCGCGCGCCGCACATCTCCATCGTCGTCTATCCCGCGCCCGTGCAAGGCGCCGACGCAGCCTCGCGGCTTGCGGCGGCGCTCGACACCGCCAACACCCGTAACGAAGTCGACACGATTCTGTTGTGCCGTGGCGGCGGGTCGATCGAGGACCTTTGGGCGTTCAACGAGGAAGTGCTGGCTCACGCCATCGCCCGCAGCAAATTGCCGGTGGTCTCGGGCGTGGGGCACGAAACCGATTTCACGATTGCCGATTTCGTGGCGGACGTGCGCGCACCGACCCCCACGGCGGCAGCCGAACTCATCACTGCGGCGCGCGACGAGTGCCTGCGCGATATCGACCGTGAGCGTCAACGCCTGAGCCGCGCCATGCGACGCACGCTGGAGCAGCGTGCCCAGCAGCTCGACAGCCTGTCGCGGGGACTGGTATCGCCGCGTGAGCGTCTGGCGCGCCAACGCGGCGAGCTGGCGCATCTGGCCGACCGCATGCGGCATGCGCTGGAGCGACCCCTCGCGCAGCGTCGCAGCCGGTTCGAGATGTTGCGTCTGCGTCTGACGCGAGCCGTGCCTGATGTCGCACCGCAACATGAGCGCGTGGCCTTGCTCTCGCAACGCCTTCGGGCGGCGATGTCGCGTCGTGCCGAGCGTGCCTCCCAGCGTCTGACCGATGCGACCGCGCAACTCGAATTACTCAATCCGCGCCGCACGCTGCAACGCGGTTACGCCGCAGTGCTCGATGCGAGAGGGCAGCCGCTGCGCGATCCGTCAAAACTGCAACGGGGTCAGCAGGTGACCATGCATCTGGCCGACGGGGCGGCGGATGTGGGCATTGGTGATGTCCAGGTCAGGCTAGACGATACTTTTTAGTTGGGTCGGTTCGGCAAAGCTGGCGAATCGCGGGCATCGTGCATCGATTAGACGGGATCGGCAAACAATCGTCACATTCATCGGGCAGATTGCGTAAACCAAGTACCCGTTGGGTTTGCGGGGTTTTCGCATCTGCCCTAGAATCGATGGCTCCGGATAACGCAAAATCGGGTTCCCCTCAGAGCACAAAGGACAATCGCCATGGAACACAAGCTCCCTGAACTGCCGTACGCCATCGACGCACTGGCGCCGACCATCTCCAAGGAAACGTTGGAGTATCACTACGGCAAGCACCACCAAGCCTATGTGACCAACTTGAACAACCTGATCAAGGGCACCGAATTCGAAAACGCCAGCCTCGAAGACATCATCAAGAAGTCGTCGGGCGGCGTGTTCAACAACGCAGCACAGGTGTGGAACCACACCTTCTTCTGGAACTCGCTGGCGCCGAAGGGCGGCGGTGCGCCGACCGGCGATCTGGCCAAGGCCATCGACGCCAAGTTCGGCTCGTACGACGCTTTCAAGGAAGCATTCACGAAGTCGGCCGTGGGCAACTTCGGTTCGGGCTGGACGTGGCTCGTGAAGAAGGCCGACGGTTCGGTCGACATCGTGAACACCAGCAACGCCGCCACGCCGCTGACCGGCGCCGACAAGCCGTTGATCACGATCGACGTGTGGGAACACGCGTACTACATCGACTACCGCAATGCCCGTCCGAAGTTCGTCGAGGCATTCTGGACGCTGGTCAACTGGGACTTCGCCGCGAAGAACTTCGCGTAATCGAGACTCCCGGAGTTTGTCGGTCGGCTTCGACGAGTGCTCGTCGAGACGCAACGGCAGGTGCGCGACCCGAGCGCCTGACAACACCGGCAAAACGAAAGCCCACTGCGCGCAGTGGGCTTTTTGTTTTTCAGCGACTGCCGGATCGTGAGCATCTGCGGCCCGCTTGATCCTCGTCAACATTCGCACGCGGGCGCGTCGTTAGAGTGGGCGATTCCATCTCTTCGAACAACCGTATGCCAGACCCTGCGCCAACGTGCGCCGCGCCGTGCTTGCCGCGTCTTGTCACACGGGATACGCCGATCGTGCGAGACGTCGACACCTCGCACGACGTCTCCCGTCACGTTTCCGATCACGAGCCGCACTATGCCTCACACAATGCCTCAAACGACACCTCACCCGATGCCGGGCATCGTCGCTGGCTTGCCGACGCACGGCTCATGCGCAGCCTGCCACCTGCGGCATGGACCCTTTTCCGTCTGGCCGAATACAAACGCGGCGGCACGGCGACACACATGTGGCGAGTCGGCGCGCTTGCCTGGCGATTCGCGCAGGCGTTGGGCATGTCGGTAATCGAGTCGCAGGCATTGGGACTGGCCGCCGCGCTGCACGACACCGGCAAGCTGTGCATTCCGAACGCAATTCTGGAGAAGCCGGGCAAGCTGTCGCCTGCCGAGGTGCGAACGATACGGATGCATCCGCAACTGGGGGCCGACATGCTAAGCGCCATGGGCGGCGCGGCATGCGAATTGGCGGCGACGGTCGCGCGCACCCATCACGAGCGTTACGACGGCGCGGGATATCCCTATGGGCTTTCCGGCACTCGTATTGCGCTGGCCGGACGGATCGTCGCATTGGTCGATGTCTTCGATGCGCTCGCCAGCCACCGTCCATATCGTGCCGCGCTGAGTCCGGCGCAGATCGCTGCTGCGATGCTCGCCGAACGGGGACGTCATTTCGACCCGTGGCTACTCGATTGCTTTCTCGAACGCTCGCTCGGTGCTGCGTTGGCGATATCGAGCGGCGCCCGCTAGGATTGCGTCACGATCGCCGGGGGAAGGAGCCGGCGAAACGGGTACCGCAATCAGCGCGGCAGCCCGGAGATCTTCGCGCCCGGTTTGATGTTCTTGCTCTTGAACCAGCCCTGATTCATTTCGAGTGCGTATCGCACAGCAGCACGGGGGCAGTGGTTGTCTTCCGTTTGCGGCGCCATGTCCTCGATGTTCACGATCGTGCCGTCGTCGGCGAGAAAGGCGATGGACAACGGCAGATTGGTGTTCTTCATCCAGAAGCAGTGCCCGGCGCTTTGCTCGAACACAAAGAGCATGCCGGCATTCGCGGGCATGCTCGTGCGATACATCAGGCCCTGTTCGCGGTCGCGTTCGTTAGCGGCGACTTCAGCCTTGATGAGATACATGCCGGCGGACAGCTGGATGCTCGGGAACTCCCCGGGCTGTTTGATCTGCGCTGCGGCGCTGGCCGGCGCGAGCGCCATGACGGCGGCGATGCTGGTGAACGTGGCGCTGGCGGCCAGTGCGGCCAGTTGACGTGAAATCCGGATCACGAATGACTCCTGGAGAAGATCGGGGGAGCGTGAGGAATGCGATCGTAATGACGTCGGAAAGCCCTTGAAACGAGGCATGGCGGTCCAAAGCGTCGCGCGTCATTGTAGCCGTCGGACGAAAAAAAAGCAGGTTGCCAGGGCAACCTGCCTGTTACCGTCCGTTGCGCAGCCGGGCTGCGCGACGCGGTACTTACTTGCTTGCAGCAGCCGGAGCTTCAGCAGCAGCGGCCTTCTTTGCCGACTTCTTGTGCGACTTCTTCGAAGCCTTCTTCTTTGCGGGGGCCTTGCTGGCGGCGGCCGGAGCAGCAGCGTCAGCGGCCGGAGCCGAAGCTTGGGCGAACACGCCCGTTGCGAACAGGCCGGCGACCAGGGCAGCGATCAGTTTTTTCATGAGATTCCTCGTTGAAGCTCGATGTTTGGGTGGTGTACTCGTTGACCCGCGAAATGAGTCATCTCCTTTAACGTCCGGTCAGGACATCGGTTGACAACTCGCTCGCGGATTTTTGGGGCAGTAAGTATTACGGCTTGTTACCGACCGGGGGTTGGCTCGACTTCTTCGCGGCCTTCTTGTGGTGATGCTTCTTGTGGGTGGCCTTCTTCGCAGGGGTGGTATGGCCAGCCGCCGGTGCCGCCGTAGCAGGCGCTGCTGCTGCAGGCGCTGCCGGTGCGACAGGTGCCGTTGCCGGCGCCGATTGTTGGGCCATCGCGGCACCGGACACGATCAGGCCGGCGGTCAGTGCGAGCAGCAGTTTGTTCATGACTTGGTTTCCTCGTTTCAGTTAGTGGTGCGTATGTTGCGCACCTGTTCCCTCAACGAGGCGAGCGACGGCTTCGTTGACCGGAAAGTGTAAGTATTTGTTGCGGTAGTTCACACCATTGCCCGGGCGCGAGGTTCAATGCAAAGACGTCCACGGGGCCTATCGCGACGCGCACGAGACGAAGCGTGGGTTTGCCGACGGCGGCCGTCATGCGCCTGACCTGACGGTTCTTGCCCTCGATCAGTTTGATTTCGAGCCAGTGTGTCGGAATACTCGCGCGATATCGGATCGGAGGATGGCGCGCCCAAAGCGCCTGCGGCTCGGATATGCGCCGGGCCTCGCATGGCAAGGTAACGAAGTCGCCGAGGTCCAGGCCGCCGCACAAACGTGCGAGCGCCGCTTCGTCGTACTCGCCCTCGACCTGCGCCCAATACGTCTTCGGCAACTTGCGCTCCGGCTCGGCGATGCGCGCCTGAAGGCGGCCGTCGTCGGTGAGCAGCAACAGTCCTTCGCTATCGGCGTCGAGTCTTCCGGCCGGATAGACGTCCGGCAGGTCGATGCACGCTGCAAGTGTCGGACGTGTCGGATGCGGCGAGAACTGGCAGATCGTACCGAAGGGTTTGTTCAGAGCGAGTAGTGTCATACGGGAGGCGGGAAACGGGTCAGCGCCGACATGTTAATGCATAATCGGAAACTTCAGTCTTATGTCTTATATAAGACTTGGGTCGTGTCATACCCACATCGAGATGCTGTGACTACAATAGGGCGGCGCTATGCAAAGCGGTCAGGCACGTCCGGCACATCCCGTCCGTTCCTGTCCGTTCTCGTTGAAAGCGAAGCCACCGATTCGACGTAACCGATCGACGTAACCGATTTGAAGCACGCGATTTGAAGCACGCGATTCGATTCAGGCGATCGGAAGCCCTCGTTCCGAGGCCATCGATCTGAAGCGAGCCACTGGATTCCCTCATTGTTCCCCCATTGGAGCCCCATCATGTCGTATCAGCACATCAAGGTCCCGGCAGGCGAGAAGATTACCGTCAACAAGGATTTCTCCCTGAACGTGCCGGACAATCCGATCATCCCGTACATCGAAGGCGACGGCACGGGCGTAGACATCACACCGGTGATGCTCAAGGTTGTCGATGCGGCGGTGGAAAAAGCGTATGGCGGCAAGCGCAAGATTCACTGGATGGAGATCTACGCGGGTGAGAAATCGACGCGCATCTACGGACCGGACGTGTGGCTGCCCGACGAGACGCTTCAGGCCGTGAAGGACTATGTGGTGTCGATCAAGGGGCCCTTGACCACGCCGGTGGGCGGCGGTATCCGCTCGCTTAATGTCGCGTTGCGTCAGCAACTCGATCTCTATGTGTGTCTGCGTCCGGTGCAGTACTTCAAGGGCGTGCCCTCGCCGGTGCGTCAGCCGGAGAAAATCGACATGGTGATCTTCCGCGAGAACTCGGAGGACATATACGCCGGCATCGAGTGGGAGGCCGAATCGGCAGGCGCGAAGAAGCTGATCGCGTTCTTGCAGAACGAAATGGGGGTGAACAAGATCCGTTTTCCGCAGACGTCGGGTATCGGCGTGAAGCCGGTATCGCGCGAGGGCACCGAGCGTCTGGTGCGTAAGGCGATTCAGTATGCGATCGACAACGACCGCGATACGGTCACGCTCGTGCACAAGGGCAACATCATGAAGTTCACGGAAGGCGCGTTCCGCGATTGGGGATACGAACTCGCGAAGCGGGAGTTCGCCGCCACGGAAATCGACGGTGGCCCGTGGTGCAAGGTGAAGCACCCGAAGACCGGCAAAGAGATCACCCTCAAGGATTCGATTGCCGACGCGTTCCTGCAGCAGATTCTGTTGCGTCCGGCCGAGTACGACGTGATTGCCACACTGAACCTGAACGGCGACTACATTTCGGATGCACTGGCCGCGCAGGTCGGCGGCATCGGTATCGCGCCGGGCGCGAATCTGTCCGACTCCGTTGCGATGTTCGAAGCAACGCACGGCACGGCGCCGAAGTACGCGGGCAAGGACTACGTGAATCCGGGGTCGGAAATTCTGTCGGCCGAGATGATGCTGCGTCACATGGGATGGAAAGAGGCCGCCGATCTGATCATCGCATCGATGGAAAAATCGATCCTCTCGAAGAAAGTCACGTACGATTTCGCCCGCCTGATGGAAGGTGCGACGCAAGTCTCCTGCTCCGGCTTCGGTGAGGTGATGATCGAGAACATGTAACGCGTCGCACGCTTGACGTCCGACGCCTGCGGGCGTCGGATAATCCCCGGTCTCGAAAATCCGCAACGGGAGCGTTGCGCTAACGAATCAGCACTTTCGTCGTGACGCGATGCTCGCCGGTGTTGGGCGTGTGGCTGCCGAATTCGCGCGGGAAGCCGACTTTCCAGACGATGATATCGGTGCCCGGTGTCGGCCCGGCCCGATACCACACGATCATGCCCGAGAACTTCATGTCCTCGCAGCGCTGCCCCGCCGGCACGGTATAGGTGATCCACTCCGGTGTCACCTCACCCAACGACGGTCCCGAATCCAGCTCGAATGTCGGCGTGCCGAGGTCCCGGCATAGCACGCTGTGATTGGTCTGCTCCCAGATCGCAATCTTCTGATTGACGGCGGCCTCGACCTCGAGGGTCGCGGGCGGGAACGTGGGCGCCGCGCGTGCCGCGCCCATGCCGAGCGCGCAGACGACAAGCGTCGCCGCGCGCAATGCGATACCGGTGGTGTCCATCGCGGATCTCCCACCCCCCAGGGCCAGCGAATGCCCGCCAACGCCAGGGAGGTTCTCTTCCCCCGGAACACGGCGTCGGCAAGACGCTTTCATTACAGTGCACGAAGCGGCACAACGCAAGGCGCAGCGTATGCGCGTCTTCGCGCATTGCTGAAAGCTGCGACCCCGTCGAGCGTTGGGCGTTGGTTTCCCCTACCGACGACCGAGGGCCGCACGGTTGGCAAGCGCATTGCCGCATGACCGCATCACTGTCCCTGTGCACCGTCCCACCGCCAATCGAAGCGCGCGGCGAGCCGTTGCTGCTCGAACGATTGCACCACGTGGTCGACGAACGCGCGGGTACGCAGCGGCAATTGCTTCTTGTTGGCGTAATAGATCGATATGCCACCGTACTCGTCGAACCAGCCCGGAAGCAGCCGCTGAATGTGTCCGGCTGCAAGCATCGGCGCCGCATGCGGCATCGGCAGCAATGCCACGCCGTAGCCGAGCGCGACGGCATGCGCCATCGCCTCGGGATCGTCGAAGATCAT
This sequence comes from Pandoraea anhela, assembly GCF_902459655.1. GTDB lineage: Bacteria > Pseudomonadota > Gammaproteobacteria > Burkholderiales > Burkholderiaceae > Pandoraea > Pandoraea anhela. The sequence continues at coordinate 32,226 of NZ_CABPSB010000005.1, read as the reverse complement.
GCGGGTTCGCGCCTCGACGGTCACACGCTCGCCGTCGATGTTGCGCAGGTCCCAGGCTCGCAAGCGTCCCGAATTACCCGAGCGCCGCACGACGGCGTCAAACGTCGCGAGTTCGGCGGGATGCTTGGGGGGCTGACGTCCGGCCATGTAGGCCGACGACGCGCACATCACCCCATATGTCGGCGCGAGCCGCCGGGCAATCACGCCCTGCGTGAGTTCGATGCCGCCCCCGATCGCCGCGTCGAAACCCTCGCTCACGACATCGACCCCTCGATTGTCGAACCGCCAGTCGGGCACGATGTCCGGGTAACGCGCGAGAAACTCGCCGAGCATCGGCAACAGGTACTGACGCCCGAACGCATTCGCGACACTCACCTTGAGCGTTCCGGACGGCGCGTTTTCCCGCTCGGACGCGCGCGAAAAGGCGTCCGTCAATGCCGCGAACGGGCCGTCCACATCGAGCAGAAAGCGCTCGCCGCCCGCTGTCAGCGTGAGGCTGCGCGTACTGCGGTGGAACAGCCGCAAGTCGAGTTGCGCTTCGAGACGCGCCACGTTCTTGCTCACCGCCGCAGGCGTGATTCCAAGGCGCCGGGCTGCCGCAGAAAAACTGCCGGCGCGCGCGCTCAGGACGAACGATTCGATCAGATGCAGAGCGTCCATACGTCATCTGTTCCATCGGGTTGAAAGTGATGTTCAGCATTATGGTCTAGATGCGCGGTAATCGAAGGTGAATACTGCAATGACATCCCAACGTTCAGGAGCAACTTCATGGCAACGCAATTTCACGGCAAGGTGGCATTCGTGACGGGCGGCTCGCGCGGTATCGGTGCGGCCGTGGTGCAACGGCTTGCCGACGACGGCGCGGCAGTCGCCTTTACGTATCACGGCTCGGAGGCCGCAGCGCAGGCGCTGGCTGCGCGGATTCAGGCGGCCGGGGGACGCGCCGTCGCCCTGCGCGCCGACGCCGCCGACGCGGCGGCACTGACCCGGGCAGTGAACGACGCGGCCCGGCAACTCGGCAAGATCGACATTCTCGTCAACAATGCGGGCGTATTCACGATGGCGTCCGTTGCGGAGCTTCCCCTGGAGGATTTCGACCGGATGCTTAACGTCAACGTCCGCTCGGTGTTCGTGGCCTCGCAGGCGGCGCTTGCCCATATGGGCGACGGCGGCCGCATCATCAACATCGGATCGTGCAACGCCGAGCGCATGCCGTTTCCGGGCGGCTCGGCCTACGCCATGAGCAAGTCCGCGCTAGTCGGCCTGGTCAAGGGCATGGCTCGTGATCTCGGACCGCGCGGCATCACCGTGAACAACGTGCAGCCCGGGCCGACCAACACGGACATGAACCCGGCCGAGGGCGAGTTCGCTGCGTTGATGCACAGCCAGATGGCGCTCAAACGTCATGCGCGTCCGGAGGAAATTGCGGCGATGGTGGCGTACGTCGCGAGCGAAGACGCGGCATTCGTGACCGGCGCGAGCCTGATGATCGACGGCGGTTTCGCCGCGTGATCCCGACCGGGGCGTCGTGGCTGGCGGTGGGGGCGGTCGGCGGCGCTTTCCCCGTGTTACCGCCGTAACGGTGCGTAAGCGTTAGCCCCGGCCACCGTAATTTGGCGCGGGCGCTCGCGCAATAGACTGTGCGCATGAAGGTCGTTCACCTCTCCCACACGCCGGTCGCGGGCAGTCCGGGCAACATCGTCGCCGCGTTGAACCGGCATACCGACGTTGCGGCGCGGCACGTCGTCTTCAACGCAGCGGCCTATGCGTCGCGCACGTTTGCGGTCGACATCGACTGGCAGCGTCAGCGGCAAGAGGCGCTCGATGCCGTCGCTGCGGCAGACGTCATTCACATCCATCAGATATTTCCGATGGAAACGACATTCGGCGCGGACTTCCCCAAGCGCTTCGGCAACAAGAAGCTGATTCGTCAGTTTCATTCGGCGCCGGAGCTGTGGTGCCGCGACGATGCGTCGATGCGCGCGCGGATCGTGCACGACCCGTTGCCGCAACTGGTTATCGCACAGGGGCCGGAGCGCTTTTATCCCTTCGCACGCGTGGTGCCCAACATCGTGCCGCTCGACGATGCGCGCTATCTGCCGCATCCGGAGTGCGCAGGCGAGACGGGGCGACCGGTCGTCGTCTTCTCGCCCAGTGGACGATCGTCGGGATGGCGAAAGCGCTGGGAGACGAAGGGCGCGCCGCAGACGCTGCGACTGTTGCGCAAGCTCGAACGTCGTGGGCTGTGCGACGTTCGTTTGATTACGGGCACGCCGCATGACGAATGCTTGCGTCTGAAGCAGCGCGCGGCCATCGCGCTCGACGAGTGCGTCACAGGCAACTATCACCTGTCCGGACTCGAAACGCTCTCGCAGGGCAAGCCCACGCTGGGCCATCTCGACAATCGGGTGCAGTCTCAGTTGCGACGTCTTACCGGCGCCTGCGAGTTGCCATGGGTCGATGTGCCGCTCGAAGCGGCCGAAGGTCCGCTCGTCGAACTGCTGACGAACGCATCGTTGCGCGCGCAAATCGGCGCGGCCTCGCGCCGATGGATGGAGACGTACTATCACGACGCGGTGATGGTGCAGCACTACCGGCAAGCCTATCTCGATCTGTTCGACGCGCCCGAGCGCTTCGGTCAGCGGCGCCTCGACGACGCCACCGAATGGCTCGCCGTCTCATTGCCGAATCTGCGCTGGCGCGCGCGTCGAAACGCCAACGCGTTCTGGCGCGGTCTGTGGGAGACGTGGCGTGGCCGTTGATGGCTTCGCTCTCGTTTTGCGCTCCCTGCGTGTTCACTCGGGGAACCGCTCGAACAGCAGCGCGCGCATCCGTTGATTCGCAGGTTCGCATGAAGTTCTGCCGCGAAAAAAAGTGGCAATCGTACGGACTTCCATTGCCCGTACCACCCGTGGAGTTACGACCTGAAAGGTAACTTGCAGGGCGTGCCGTTCCGGCGTGGTGTGAAGCAGGCCGGCAAGGTCAACGGCGGCATGCCGAAAGACTTCAGCGCCGAAGATCACGGCCTCACCAAGCTGAAGGTCGCCACACGCGGCGGCGTGATCTTCGCGTCGTTCGATCACGAGGTCGAATCGCTCGAAGACTTTCTCGCGCCGCTTTCTGCACATCGTGCAGGAAGACTGGTGGCGGGGGCCGACGGCTGTGCTCATGACGCTGTTTCCCGGCGTCATCCTCCAGCAACAGGTCAACGCCCTGTCGACGCGTCACATTCAACCTCGCGAGTACTTCGAGATGGGCTTGCCGCTCGCGACGCTTTCGTTCGAGCGCAAAGGCATGCTGCGCGATCGCATCTACGGGATTCGGGACACGCTGTTTCACGACCCGTACTACCAGCGTCACGTGATCGGGCTGCCGTCTTTACGACGGCTTCCTCTAGGGGCACGAGATCGAATGCCCGCTCCACCAGGGCCGGTTCGACGTGCGGACCGGCACCGCCATGTGTGCGCCGCTGACGGAGGGCTTGAGAACGTACCCGATTCGTATCGAGGCGGAAAAAGTCTACGTCGATCTTCGCGGCGTCGTGTAGTCGGCGTTGCCGACGCAGGCAACGCGCCGCGCATTAGGGAAAACTTTCCAAACGGGCTGCCGGATGGGCTTCCCGCCGTTGGCCCGTGGCGTTTGCACGACACGCCGCGCCCCGTTGCAGTGCGCCCGATGCACCATCGGGAAACGAGACGAAATGAAATGAATCGTTCGATTCATAAAATTCAACGATGAAACAGGCGATGCGTCGCGTGAGCGGTACTTATGCAGCATAGCGGCATTTCGTAATCGTTAAAAGATTATTCTTTTTCGCGACTTAACACGCCGTGTTTATGGTATTGACGACACGCAGACTGCGTAGGATTACTTAGCCAATTCAGGGAATTGCGTAATTGGTTTCCGCAACCCGAGATTCGCAAGCGGTATTTTAATAACTGAGTGGAATATTGCGATGAATATAGTTTTATAAGGTATTAAGCGCAGTTTAATACCGTAAATATTCGTCACGAGAGCGGAAAGTTGCGTTGCTTTTTGCATGCAAAAACGGATCCAAACACAATGCGCCTTTTCACATGTTTTGTTGCGGTGCAATAAAAAACCCGGCCGAAGCCGGGTTTCCAATGCGTCGGAAGCGACCGCCTTAGTTCGGCGCCTGAATATTCGACGCTTGCTTGCCCTTCGGGCCCTGGACGACCTCGAACTGCACCTTCTGACCTTCCTTCAGGGTCTTGAAGCCGTTCATCTGGATCGCGGAGAAGTGCGCGAAGAGATCTTCGCCACCTTCATCCGGCGTGATGAAACCAAAACCCTTGGCATCGTTAAACCATTTGACCGTACCGGTTGCCATACAAACTTCCCCTAAACAATTACGACTACTACATATCACCGCAACAACGAGCACATCTGAAAAAACCGCCGGCTGGCGACGGCTTCCTAGGCTCACCCAGGCATCTTTTCTTTTAAATCACTTATAGAGGAAAAGCGCCAGTTCGATTGTTTTCGCTAACTGCCAATAGTGTCAAGCCCTTTTTGAACGATAGAACTTACGTTCGATCAGGTTTTACCCTTATATCTTGTAGGGCATAAGGCGTGCGGAGACACGACCTTGAAATTTGGGTTAAGCTGACTCATATGGGTGTGGCACCCCCGGTGGTCGGGGCTGCAGCGCCTTGCTGGACAACGCACGCGCTGAACGACGAGTGTTGGCACGCCGGTGGACAACCGGACGGCAGGCGGCAATAGGAGCTCCGATTGCTTCCTGCACCCGGGAGTTGTTTAGAATCCACGTATGGCAACCTTACCGACAACGCATGACGACACCGTACAGGAGCGGCAAGAGCAACAGCTCAAGCCGCCGTCCATGTACAAGGTGGTACTGTTGAACGACGATTTCACCCCGATGGAGTTCGTGGTGATGGTCATTCAGGAATATTTCAATAAGGACCGGGAGTCTGCCACGCAGATCATGCTCAAGGTTCATCGCGAGGGCAGGGGAGTTTGTGGGGTCTTTACGCGCGACGTCGCGGCGACCAAAGTTGAGCAAGTTGTTAGCCATGCAAGGCAGTCCGGGCACCCGCTGCAGTGCGTGATGGAGGAAGCATGATTGCCCAGGAATTGGAAGTCAGCCTGCACATGGCGTTTATGGAAGCGCGCCAGGCACGACACGAATTCATCACGGTCGAGCACCTGTTGCTTGCCTTGTTGGATAACCCTACCGCAGCCGAAGTGTTGCGCGCCTGCGCGGCGAATCTCGACGATCTGCGCCAGAACCTGCGCAACTTCATCGCCGACAATACGCCGACGGTGCCGGGCAGCGACGAGGTCGATACACAGCCCACGCTTGGTTTTCAGCGCGTGATTCAACGCGCGATCATGCACGTGCAGTCCACTTCCAACGGTAAAAAGGAAGTCACGGGCGCCAACGTGCTGGTCGCGATCTTCGGCGAGAAGGACTCGCACGCGGTGTACTACCTGCAACAGCAGGGCGTGACGCGTCTGGACGTCGTCAACTTCATCTCCCACGGGATTACCAAGACCGGCGCGTCCGGTGAGTCGGCCAAGGCCGGCGAGGGCAGTGCGGAAGGGGAAGAGGGCGCCAACGCGAAGGAAAGCCCGCTCGCGCAGTACACCCAAAACCTCAATCAGATGGCGCGCGACGGCAAGATCGATCCGCTCATCGGGCGCGAATCCGAAGTCGAGCGCGTGGTGCAGGTGCTGTGCCGCCGTCGCAAGAACAATCCGCTGCTCGTCGGCGAAGCCGGGGTGGGCAAGACAGCCATTGCCGAGGGCCTCGCCTGGCGCGTCACGCGCGGCGAAGTCCCCGAGATTTTGCAGGACGCCACCGTCTACTCGCTGGACATGGGCGCGCTGCTGGCCGGGACCAAGTATCGCGGCGACTTCGAGCAACGCCTGAAGGCTGTGCTCAAGGAGCTCAAGGAGCGCAACAACGCGATCCTGTTCATCGACGAGATTCATACGCTGATCGGCGCGGGTGCCGCTTCGGGCGGCACGCTCGACGCCTCCAACCTGCTCAAGCCGGCGTTGTCGTCGGGGCAGTTGAAGTGCATTGGCGCGACGACCTTTACCGAGTATCGCGGCATCTTCGAGAAGGACGCAGCGTTGTCGCGCCGCTTCCAGAAGATCGACGTCAACGAGCCGACCGTCGAGCAGACGGTGCAGATTCTGCGCGGCCTCAAGTCGCGTTTCGAAGAGCATCACGGCGTGAAGTATTCGTCGAGTGCGTTGTCGGCGGCTGCCGAGTTGTCGGCGAAGTTCATCACGGATCGTCATCTGCCGGACAAGGCCATCGACGTGATCGATGAAGCCGGAGCAGCGCAGCGCATTTTGCCGAAGTCGAAGCAGAAGAAGACCATCGGCAAAGGCGAGATCGAGGAAATCGTCTCGAAAATCGCACGGATTCCGGCGCAGAGCGTGTCGGCAGACGACCGCGGCAAGCTTCAGACCCTCGATCGCGACCTCAAGAGCGTGGTGTTCGGGCAAGACCCGGCCATCGACGCGCTGTCGGCCGCCATCAAGATGTCGCGTGCCGGGCTGGGCAAGACGGACAAGCCGATCGGCGCGTTCCTCTTCTCCGGGCCGACCGGCGTCGGCAAGACCGAAGTCGCCAAGCAACTCGCGTTCACGCTCGGTATCGAGCTGATTCGATTCGACATGTCGGAGTACATGGAGCGCCATGCGGTGAGCCGACTGATCGGCGCGCCCCCGGGCTACGTGGGCTTCGATCAGGGCGGTTTGCTGACCGAGGCGATCACGAAGAAGCCGCATTGCGTGCTGCTGCTCGACGAAATCGAGAAGGCGCATCCGGACATCTTCAACGTGCTGCTTCAGGTGATGGACCACGGTACGCTGACGGACAACAACGGTCGCAAGGCGGATTTCCGCAACGTCATCATCATCATGACGACGAACGCGGGGGCTGAGACGATCAACCGCGCGAGCATCGGGTTCACGAACGAGCGTCAGGCCGGCGATGAAATGGCCGACATCAAGCGCATGTTCACGCCCGAGTTCCGTAACCGTCTGGACGCGATCATCAGCTTCAAGCCGCTCGATGAGCAGATCATCCTGCGCGTGGTCGACAAGTTCCTCATCCAGCTGGAAGACCAGTTGCACGAGAAGAAGGTCGAGGTGGTGTTCACCGACAAGCTGCGTGCCTACCTGTCGAAGAAGGGGTTCGATCCGCTCATGGGCGCGCGCCCGATGCAGCGTTTGATTCAGGACACGATCCGTCGTGCGCTGGCAGACGAACTGCTGTTCGGGCGTCTGACGAGCGGTGGGCGGGTGAGCGTGGATCTCGACGAGCACGATCAGGTGCAACTGTCCTTCCCGGAGGACGGCAACACCAAGGCGCAGCCGGAAGCGGCCGAAGTCGAGTAATCGGCGACCCGCGCAAACGAAAAGCGCCGCAGATGCGGCGCTTTTTTTATGGCGTTTCGGGACGCGTCACGGCGTCAATGCTTGCCGGTACTGCCGAAGCCGCCTGCGCCGCGATCGCTTTCGGGAAATTCGTCGACGATGTTGAACTCGGCCTGCACGACCGGCACGATCACCAGTTGTGCGAGACGCTCGAACGGGTTCAGCACGAACGGCTCGCTGCCGCGGTTCCACGTCGAGACCATCAACTGCCCCTGATAGTCCGAGTCGATCAGACCGACCAGATTGCCCAGCACGATGCCGTGCTTGTGGCCAAGGCCCGAGCGGGGCAGGATCAGCGCGGCGTAGCCCGGGTCGGCGAGATGGATGGCCAGCCCCGTCGGCACGAGCACCGTCTGGCCCGGGGCGATGGTCATCGGCGCGTCGAGGCAGGCGCGCAGGTCGAGCCCGGCGCTGCCCGGCGTGGCGTAGGCGGGCAGTTGCGAGCGCAGGCGTTCGTCGAGAATCTTGACGTCGAGTTTCATGGCGTTATTGCGTTGTAGCGTTATGGCGGTGAATTGGGCAAAGGCGTTCGGTGGCGGTGTGGCCGGGCCGCGGGTGTCAGCCCTCGGCGCGTAGCGAAAACGCTTGCGCGAGCAACTCGTGGGATCGCAGACGGGCGCGATAGCTGCCGGCGACCGTCAGCACGATAATTTCGTCGGCGTCGAACTGCGCCTGCAATGCCAGCACACGTTCGGTCACGCGCTCCGGGGTGCCGATGATACTACGCGGCTTCTCCCGCGCGATCACGGACAGTTCCCGATCCCGGTATTGCAGCTTGGCTTGTGCGCCTTGTTCGAGGCTCGGCACCGGTTCGTTCATGCCATACGCCATTTGCACACGACGCAAGTCCACACCCGCTTCCAGCGCTTCGGCTTCGGCGTCAGTATCGGCGCAAATGACGAATAGCGCCACGGCGCAGTACGGTTTCTCCATTGGCCCGGGTGTGAAGCGTTCGCGATACGCCTGTGTCACACGATGTCCGTAATGGGCGTTGATGAAGTGGGCAAAGCAGTAGCGCAGGCCGAGTTGCGCCGCGAGCAGGCCGCCAAATTCGCTCGATCCCAGCACCCACAATTCGGGACGTGTGTCGATCACCGGTTGCAGCAACACGCCGCGATATGGATGGTCCTCGGCCAGCGTATCGCCAAAGAGACCCGCCAGTTCTGCAACTTGCTGCGGGAAGTGCTCGCCGGCATCGTACGGCCCTTTCGCAACGGCGCGCGCGGTGCGCATGTCGCCCCCCGGCGCGCGCCCGACGCCGAGGTCGATGCGATTCGGAAACAGCGCTTCGAGCATCAGAAACTGCTCGGCCAGCTTGAAAGGGCTGTAGTACGGCAGCATCACGCCACCGGAGCCGACGCGCAGATGCTTCGTCACGCTGGCCAGACGCGCGATCATCACCTCCGGCGCCGGATTCGCGACGCCACGCAGCCCGTGGTGCTCGGCGCACCAGTAGCGCGTATAACCGAGCTCGTCGGCGGCTTGCGCCAGCTCGACCGTGGCCGCTATGGCATCGGCCACGCTATGCCCGTGAATCACGGGCGTTTGATCGAGCACCGACAGCTTGATGCGCTTTGCGGTGCCACTGGCAGGGGGATGGGTGGGTTGATCCATGTGTTTTCACTCCATGGTCGACGGCCGGGGCGTTAGGCGTTGACGTTACGCGTTGACGTTGCGCACACCCCAACGGCATCGACACGGCGTCATGCCGGTCAGTGGCCGCTGCCAGCGGACGCATCCACCGGGGCTGCGCCGGGGCCTGCATGCGGCAGGCGCGCAATCATCAGAATGGCGACGATGCCGCCCAATGCGCCGCAAAGGAAGATCGAAGCGTAGCCGAAGAAGTTTGCGACGAGCCCGGCCATCGGTCCGATCAGACCGAGCGCCAGATCGAAGAACGCCGAGTAGGCGGCCAGCGCCGCCCCGCGGTTCTGCGGGGGTACCTGACGCAGCGCCTCCACGCCGAGCGCGGGAAACACCAGCGAGAAGCCGAGCCCCGTGAGGCCGGCACCGGCCAATGCCATCTGCGGATTGACGGCGCCCCACAGCAGGAATTGGCCGATGGCGCTGAAGATCAGCGAACCCATGGCGACGCGGCGTCCGCCGAAGCGGTCGACGGCGTGCGAGAACAGCACGCGCATCGCGATGAACGTGCCGCTGTAGAGCGTGAGGGCGAACGCGGCCCCCGACCAGCCGTGGCTCGCGTAGAACAGCGTGATGAACGCGGCGATCACGGCGTAGCCGATGCTGCCGAGCGTCATCGCCAGGCCGGGACGCCACACCAGCCCGACCACCCTGAAGAACGGCAGACGCGTGCCGCCCACGGGCGCCGCGGCCGGCAGTCGCAGTGCAATCGCGAAGGCGACGGCGGGCAGGCCGATATTGACGAGCGAAACGACGGTGAAGCCCGCTGCTTGCAGCAAATACGCGCCAAACGGCGCGCCGACGGCCAGTGCGGTGTACATCGACACGCCTTGCCAGGAAATCGCCTTGCTGGCGTGTGCGGCGCCGAGCAGGCCGATGCCCCACGACATCCCGCCCGTGAGCAGCAGGCTCTCGCCGAAGCCGAGCACGACGCGTCCTGCGAGCAGTACGCCGAGCGCGAGCGACGGGTTCGGCACGACCGATGCGACGAGGTACAGCACGCCCGCCGCCGCACAGCCGCACAGGCCGGTCAGCACCGCATGACGCGGGCCGCGTGTGTCGACAGTGCGGCCCGCGTAGGAGCGCAGCAGCAGCGTGACGACCGACTGAATGCCGATCGTCACACCGACGACAAATGAGCCGAAGCCGAGCGTTTCATGGACGTACACCGGCAGGACCGGCAATGGCATGCCGATCGTCATGAACCCGAAGAACATGATCGCGGCGAGCATGCTCAGTGTCCCGTAGACGCTGACGTCGGGGCGCGCGGCGGAGGGCGGTTGTGTCATTTTGGTTGTTATCGTGTGCGTCGACCCGAGGGTCAAGATACGGATGACGGCAGCGAGGCGGGGCGGCATGGCGGCATGGCGACATGTGAAGCGCCTCGCGCACCAATCCTGCCATCGCGAACCCCGCCAACCCCGCCAGTCTGTCAGTGTCGCCGGACAACGACAATGACAGACGGGCTGTCTGTCGGGGTATTGACGACGGCGTCGGCCGTCTCTGGCGGGTCAGCCCGGCGTGCCGGAAGGGCGGCGAGACGGCAGGCGTGCCGCGATTTCGACGATCAGGCTGCGGGCGAGCGACTGCTTGTCGGCGCGCGGCAGACGTTTCTGACCGGTCTCGTCGAACAGAACGACTTCGTTGTCGTCCTGACCGAAGGTGGCCGGGCCGAGATTGCCGACGAGCAGCGGCACCTGCTTGCGCTGACGCTTTTGCGCGCCGTGCGTCTCCAGATCGCCGGACTCGGCGGCAAAGCCCACGCAGTAAGGCGGTTTCGGCAGTTTCGCCACCGCCGCGAGGATGTCGGGGTTCTGAACGAATTCGAGCGTCGGCACGTCGGCGTCGCCTGTCTTCTTGATCTTGTCGCGCGCCATGTCGCGCACGCGCCAGTCGGCGACCGCCGCCACAGCGATGAAGATGTCATGGCGCGAGACGTCCGCCATCACCGCGTCGTACATCTGCTGTGCGGTCTGGACGTTGCTGCGCGTCACGCCATAGGGCGTCGCGAGCGATGTCCGGCCAGCCACGAGATGCACGTCGGCGCCCGCCTGCGCGGCGGCGCGCGCGAGCGCGAAGCCCATTTTTCCACTCGACAGATTGGTCAGTCCACGGACAGGATCGATGGGCTCGAACGTGGGGCCGGCAGTGATCAGCACGCGATGTCCCGCCAGACGCTTCGGCTGGAAGCACGCAGCGAGCGCCTCGTAAAGGTCCTCCGGTTCGAGCATGCGCCCGTCGCCGATCTCCCCGCAGGCCTGATCGCCGCTGCCCGGACCGAGGATCTCGATGCCGTCGCCACGCAGGGTGGCGGCGTTGCGCTGTGTGGCCGGGTTGGCCCACATCTGACGGTTCATCGCGGGGGCGACCAGCAACGCACAGTCGCGCGCCACACAGAGCGTGGAGAGCAGATCGTCGGCCATGCCGTGTGCGAGCTTGGCGAGGAAGTCGGTGGAGGCGGGGGCGATGAGGATGGCGTCGGCCTCGCGCGAGAGGTCGATGTGCGCCATGTTGTTATCGATGCGGTTGTCCCACTGACTGGTGAAGACCGGGCGGCCCGAGAGCGCCTGCATCGTGAGCGGGGTGATGAATTGCGTGGCGGCCTCGGTCATGACGACCTGCACCGTCGCACCGGCTTTGACGAGCAGCCGCGTAAGCTCCGCGGACTTGTAGCAGGCGATGCCGCCCGTCAGGCCGAGCACGATGCGCTTGCCGGCCAGTTCACCGCGTTCCATAAGACATGCCTCCTCCAAAGTGCCGCGCGGCGCCTCCAGGACGCCGCGACGGGGTGTGTTGCTTGCCGATCCGTCGCACGCATGCCATGCGCGAACGGTCGCGCCGCAGACTACGCCGCGGCCCTGCCTGCGCTATTTGCCGCGCCGCACGCGTCGCAACTCGTCGATCACCAGCAGCACCGCGCCCACGCAAATGGCCGAGTCGGCCACGTTGAACGCAGGCCAGTGCCAGCCGCCGACGTGAAAGTCCAGAAAATCGATCACGTGGCCGTAGATCACGCGATCGATCACGTTGCCCAGCGCACCGCCGAGAATCAGCGAGAGCGAAAGACAGAACATCTTCTGGCCGTTGTGACGCTTGAGCAGCAGCACGATGACCGTTGCCGCCACCACGCCGAGCAGCGTGAAGAACCAGCGTTGCCAGCCGCCGGCGGCCGCCAGGAAGCTGAACGCCGCGCCCTTGTTGTACACCAGCACAAGGTTGAAGAACGAGGTCAGCGGACGGAATTCGCCGTACTGGAACGTCTTCAGTATCGTGAGCTTGGTGACCTGATCGAGCAGGATCGCAACGACTGCGATCCCCAGCCACGGCGCCAGCCCGAAGGCGGCCCCGCTGCGTGCGCTGCCGCCCGAACTGCCCGAACTACGTTTCGCGCCCGAACGGGCGCCTGCCTTGCTTGCCATTATGCCGCGCTCCGGTGTTCGCCGCTGCCGAAGAGGTTCGACACGCAGCGTCCGCAAAGGGTCGTGTGGGCGGTATCCGCGCCCACGTCTTCACGATAGTGCCAGCAACGCTCGCACTTCTGATGCGTCGACGGCGTGACCACGACACCTTCGTCCGCTTCCGAGGCCACTTGCGTGACCTTGGCGGCGGAGGTGATCAGCACGAAGCGCAGATCGTCGCCGAGGCTCGCCAGCACGTCGTGCTTGCGGCCCGAGACGCGCACGTCCACTTCCGCTTGCAGCGACGAGCCGATCTGCTCGGCGGCGCGGGCTTCTTCGAGCGCCTTGGTGACGTCGCCGCGCACCGCGCGAAGCAGATGCCACTTCTCGAGCAAACGCGTGCCTTCCGCGATTTCCGGATAAGCGTAGTAGGTCTCCGTGAAAATCGTGTCGTTGCCCGGCTGGAACACTTGCCACGCTTCTTCCGCCGTGAACGACAGGAACGGGGCCATGACCTTCAGCAGACCGTGCGTGATGTGGTACAGCGCGTTCTGGGCGGCGCGGCGTGCGGGGGCGTCCGGTGCGCTCGTGTACAGACGATCCTTCAGGATGTCGAGGTAGAAGCCGCCGAGGTCTTCCGAGCAGAACGTCTGGAGCTTCGACACCACCGGGTGGAACTCGTAACGGTCGTAGTGGCCGAGCACTTCGGTTTGCAGCGACTGCGCCAGCGCCACGGCGTAGCGGTCGATTTCGAGCCACTGGTCCGCCGGCATGGCGTGCTTCGCATGGTCGTAATCGGCCAGGTTCGCGAGCAGGAAGCGCAGCGTGTTGCGGATACGGCGGTAGCTCTCGACCACGCGCTTGAGGATCTCGTCGGAGATCGACAGTTCGCCCGAATAGTCGGTCGACGCCACCCACAGACGGATGATTTCGGCGCCCAGCTTGCCCGCAACTTCCTGCGGCACGATGGTGTTGCCGATCGACTTCGACATCTTGCGGCCCTGGCCGTCGACGGTGAAGCCGTGCGTGAGCAGCGCCTTGTACGGCGGGCGGCCGTCGAGCATCGAGGCCGTCAGCAGCGACGAGTGGAACCAGCCGCGATGCTGGTCCGAGCCTTCCAGATACAGGTCGGCGGGGAAGGCCAGTTCATGCGCATGCGAGCCGCGCAGCACGTGCCAATGCGTGGTGCCCGAATCGAACCACACGTCGAGCGTGTCTCGGTTCTTCACGTAATCCTTGGCCTCGTCGCCGAGCAGTTCGACCGGGTCGAGCGTTTGCCAGGCTTCGATGCCTTCGAGTTCGACACGCTTGGCCACGGCTTCGAGCAACTCGGGCGTGCGCGGGTGCAGCGCACCGGTTTCCTTGTGGACGAAGAACGCCATCGGCACGCCCCATTGACGCTGACGCGAGAGCGTCCAGTCCGGGCGGTGCGCGATCATGTTGTGCAGACGCTGCTTGCCCCACGACGGGAAGAACTCCGTGGCTTCGATGCCGGCCAGCGCGATTTCGCGCAGCGTCTGACCGTTACCCGGCGCACCGTCGACCGGCTTCACGTCCATGCCGGCGAACCACTGGTTCGTCGCGCGATAGATGATCGGGGACTTGTGACGCCAGCAGTGCATGTAGCTGTGCGTGTACTTGAACGAGTGGAACAGCGAGCCTGCGTCGCGCAGCGCTTCGACGATGACCGGGTTGGCATCCCAGATCGACTGGCCGCCGAACAGGGGCAGGCTGTCCTGATAACGGCCGTCGCCGAGCACCGGCATGCGGATTTCCGAGTCCGGCATGTCGTGCGCCTTGCACGACACGAAGTCTTCCACGCCGTAGGCCGGCGCGGAGTGGACGATACCGGTACCGGTGTCGGTCGTCACGTAGTCGCCGAGGTAGACGGGCGAAGTGCGGTCGTAGCCGGCGTCGGCGCTCGCGAGCGGGTGGCGGAAGCGGATCAGCGAGAGCGCCTCCCCCTTCGTGCGGGCGACGATCTCGCCATGCAGGCCGTACGTCTTCAGACACGCTTCGACGCGATCGGTGGCGAGGATCAGCAGGCCGCGCTCGGTCGACACGAGGGCGTACTCGACTTCCGGATGGACGTTGAGCGCCTGGTTCGACGGGATGGTCCACGGGGTCGTCGTCCAGATGACGAGGTAACCGTCTTCGCGCGGCAGCTTCGGCAGGCCGAACGCCTTGGCGACCTTTTCCGGTTCCGCGAAGGCGAAGCCCACGTCGATGGCCAGATCGGTCTTGTCCTTGTACTCGACTTCCGCTTCGGCCAGCGCCGAGCCGCAGTCGAAACACCAGTTCACCGGCTTCAGGCCGCGATAGACATAGCCGTTCTCCAGAATCTTCGCCAGCGCACGCAGTTCGTCCGCTTCGTTGGAGAAGTTCATGGTCTTGTACGGATTATCCCAGTCGCCGAGCACGCCCAGACGCTCGAAGTCCGCCTTCTGGCGCTCGATCTGCACGGCGGCGTAGGCACGCGCCTTTTCCTGCACTTCGCGCACCGGCAGGTGCTTGCCGAACTGTTTTTCGATCTGGATTTCGATGGGCATGCCGTGGCAGTCCCAGCCCGGCACGTAGGCCGCGTCGAAGCCCGCGAGGCTGCGCGCCTTGACGATCATGTCCTTGAGGATCTTGTTGACCGCGTGCCCGATGTGGATGTCGCCGTTCGCATACGGCGGGCCGTCGTGCAGGATGAACTTGGGGCGGCCTTTGCTGGCGCGGCGGATCTTGTCGTAGATCTTCTTCTCCTGCCATTGCTTGACCCACAGCGGCTCGCGCTTGGGCAGGTCGCCGCGCATCGGGAACGGCGTGTCCAGCAGGTTGACGGGATATTTGCTCGGGGCTTTCTTTTCGCTCATGGTGCAACGCTTCGAATTTTGGATATCGGGTGTGGGGCGCTCGCGCCGCAGACGTTGCCGGGCCTGTTTCAAGGCCGACGGGGCAACGCCCGGACAGGAGCCGAAGACGGCGGCGGGCCGCGCGCGTGGCGCTGGGCGCCGGCGCACGCGGGCGAAGATCAACTAATTCGGTCGGTGGCCGAGGTGGCGAAGTCGCGCCGTGCGCTCGGGCCGTTGGCGTCGAGCGCGTGGGCGAAATAGGCGCGCGCCTCGCGCGCGTCCTGCGCGATGGCGGCTTCGAGTTCGGCCAGTCCGTCGAATTTCGCTTCGTCACGCAGTTTCTGCAAAAATTCCACGCGCACCAGCTTGCCGTAGCAATCGCCCGCGAAATCGAGCAGATGCACTTCGAGCAGCACGCGACCGGAATCGTCCACGGTCGGGCGCAGGCCGAGACTGGCCACGGCCGGCAGCGGTTTGTCCGCCAGCCCGTGGACCTGCACGACGAATATGCCGGTGAGAGCCGGGTGTTTGTGAGCGATGCGCAGATTGAGCGTCGGGTAGCCCAGCTTGCGGCCGAGCTTCATGCCGTGCACGACGTGGCCGGTGATCGCGTACGGGCGACCGAGCAGCGCATGCGCGCGCTCGAAGTTGCCGTCGGCGAGCGCCGAGCGCACTTCCGAGCTGGAGATGCGCACGCCGTCGTGGGCGATGGTCGGCATTTGCTGCACGACGAAGTCGAAGCGGCGGCCGGCATCACGGAGATATTCGATGTCGCCCGCGCGCTTGGCGCCAAAGCGGAAATCGTCGCCCACCAGCAGCCAGCGGGTGTGCAGGCCGTCGACGATGATGTTGCGCACGAAATCTTCGGGCGACTGACCGGCGAAATGGGCGTTGAAGTGCTCCACCACCAGACGGTCGACGCCCTGCGCGCGCAACGCCTCGAACTTGTCGCGCAGGTTCGAGATGCGCGCGGGCGCCCGGTCGGGCGTGAAGTATTCGCGGGGATGCGGCTCGAACGTCATCACGCATACCGGCAAGCCGCGCGCCGCCGCCGCCGCGCGCACGCGCGCGAGCAGTGCCTGATGGCCCAGGTGCACGCCGTCGAAATTGCCGATCGTCAGCACGCAGGGCGCTTTGCTTTGCGCGTTGGGTAGACCCCGGAAGACTCGCACGATAAGGAAGCGTCAGTACAGGACGTTGAGGGTTGGAGGAACCGCGCGGCGTGGCTGGGAAGGCCCGGCGGCCTGTGGCGGCGGGGCGGGACCCGGACGACGCAGGACGGCCGATCCGACATTGCGGCGCCGCAGAACGTTGAATTATAAACGCTTCGGGGCCATCGCGGCGCGCATCGCGCTGTCTGGTGCGCCGCGCCAATGATAAAATCCGGCGATGAAGAACATTGTCATCCTGATTTCCGGACGAGGCAGCAACATGCAGGCCATTGTCCGGGCCTGTACCGCAGAAGGCTGGCCGGCCCGCGTGGCCGCCATCATCGCCAATCGTCCCGAGGCCGAAGGCCTGGCATTCGCGCAGGAAAACGGCATCGCCACGGCCGTCGTGCCCAGTCGCGGCAAGACCCGCGAGGATTTCGACGCCGAACTCTCGGTCGAGATCGATCGTCATCAGCCCGATCTGGTGGTGCTCGCCGGGTTCATGCGCATTCTCACGCCGGCGTTCACCGAGCGCTATGCCGGTCGGCTCATCAACATCCACCCGTCGCTGCTGCCTGCGTTCCCGGGGCTGCAAACGCACGCCCGCGCGCTGGAAGCCGGCTGCAAGATCGTCGGCGCCACTGTGCACTTCGTGACCGCCGAACTCGACCACGGCCCGTACGTGCTGCAAACGGCCGTACCGGTGCGCCCGGGCGACACGCCGCAGACACTGGCCGAGCGTATTCTGCCGCTCGAACACATCATTTATCCGCGCGCGGTGCGCTGGTTCGTGGAAGACCGTCTCGTCGTGGCCGATGGCCGCGTGACGGTCGTGCCGCGCGCCGACGGCACTGCCGATTCTTCAGATTCTTCCGATACCTCCAGGACTCCCGGGGCCTCGGATTCGCAATGGCTTTTTGGTGAGGACGCATGAGTACCCGCCCGACTCAGCGCCGCGATGGCGCTCATCAATCCGGTAACCGCGCCGGCGGCCGTTCCTCCGACGCCCGTCATCCGTCCAAGGGCGGCAACGGCGAGCGCAACTACGTGCGCCCCGATCGCTACGATCGTTCGCGCAACGATCGCCGTCACGAGGCGCCGCCCGTCGTCGGCGGCACCGGCATGCGCGGCGAACGTTTGCCGCCGGCGCTGTTCGAGCATACGCAACGGCTGCTGGGCAGCGTACTCACGTTCACGGGCCCGGCCGACACGCTCGTGAGCACATACTTCCGTGCCAACGACAAGCTGGGGCATCGCGAGCGCGGTGTGCTGGCGGAGACGGTGTTCGCCATTCTGCGTCGCAAGCTTGAATTCGGTCAGCACGCCGTGAGTGGCACGGGCTCGCAAGAGCGCCGTCTGGCGCTGCTCGGCCTTGCGTTCACGCGCGGCATCGCGTCGGTGGAACTGGTGGCGACACCCGATGAGGCCGCCTGGCTCGAACACGTCGGTCAGATCGATCCGGCAAGCCTCGCGCCGAGAGTGCGCACTAACTTGCCGGAGTGGTTGTATGACCGTCTGGCCAAGCGTTTCGACAGCGCCGAACTCGAAGCGCTCGCTGCCTCGCTGAACCAGCCGGCGCCGCTCGACTGCCGCGTGAACCTGATGAAGGCCACGCGCGACGAGGTGCTTGCCAAGCTGCGCGAGGACGGTTTCTCGGCCGAGCCGACGCCGCTTGCCCCCCATGGCATCCGTCTGTCGGGCAAGCCCGCGCTGCAAAAGCATCCGCTCTTCATGTCCGGCGCCATCGAGGTGCAGGACGAGGGTAGCCAGTTGCTGTGCCAGTTGGTCGCGCCGCGTCGTGGCGAGATGATCGTCGACTTCTGTGCCGGTGCCGGCGGCAAGACGCTCGCTATCGGCGCGCAAATGCGCTCGACCGGGCGTCTGTATGCCTTCGACGTGTCGGAGAAGCGACTGGCGAAGCTCAAGCCGCGTCTGGCGCGCAGTGGCCTGTCTAACGTCTATCCGGTGATGATCGACAGCGAGAACGACAGCAAGATCAAGCGTCTGGCCGGCAAGATCGACCGCGTGCTGGTCGATGCGCCGTGCAGCGGGCTCGGCACCCTGCGTCGCAATCCGGATCTGAAGTGGCGCCAGTCGCCGCAATCGGTCGAGGAACTGACGCAGAAGCAGACGTCGATCCTCGCGAGCGCCGCACGTCTGGTGAAACCGGGCGGTCGGCTGGTGTACGCCACGTGCAGCTTGTTGACGGAAGAGAACGGCGCGATTGCCGAGGCGTTCGCCGCAGCGCATCCGGACTTCGTGCTGCTGCCCGCGAACGAGTTGCTGGCGTCGCAAAAAATCGGACTCGACACGGGCAAGTATCTCGAACTGCTGCCGAACCGCAACGCTACCGACGGCTTCTTTGCCGCAGTGTTCGAGCGCCGGGCCGCCACGAAAGCGTGATTTTGGCGGGGGCGGCGCCGTGCCGCGCCGCGTCGGCTAGTATCGGCGTACGACAAGCATAGACAGAAGGGATATGGCGATGCAGGAAAGTCCGGCTTTCGCGAGGTTGGTGCGGGACGTTGTCCGTGACTTTGGCGACCCGCAGATCATTTGGCAGATCGTTGCGCTCGTGGGCGCGCTCGCCGTCGCGTTCGTGCTGCGGCGCTGGATGATCGGCCGTCTCGACCGCCACTTCGAGCGTGTCGCGCCGGCGCGCCGGGCCGGCTCATCGAGTCTGCGTCGCTCGTTTTTCCCGATGTTCGGCTGGATGTGCGTGGCGCTCACGCGCGTGGTGCTTCAGGAGTACACGCGCGTCTCGCTGCTGATGCTCGCCGAAGTGCCGCTGTTCGGCACGGCGTTCATTTATCTCGCGTTCTACTTCGCACGCCGGTTGTTCGCGTCGTCGCCACATGCGTCGGGCGTGCTGAAGGTGTTCGAGCGCGTATTCACGACGCTCGCCTGGCTGTCGATGCTGGCCTATGTGCTCGGCGTGCACGACGACATCCTCAAATGGCTCGGGAGCGTGAAGTTCGCGGTCGGCAGCAGCCATCTGACGCTGCTCTCGATGCTGTCCGGGCTGCTCTGGATCGGTGTAACGCTCGTGCTCGCGATGTGGGTCGGCTCGTTGATCGAAGACCGGATCATGCGCACGACCACGCTCGACGGCAACCTGAAGGTGGTGCTCTCGCGGCTGGTCAAAGGGTTGCTCACGCTCGTTGCCGTGCTCGCGACGCTGTCGTTCGTCGGCATCGATATCACGGTGCTCGGCGTGTTCGGCGGTGCATTGGGCGTGGGGCTGGGCTTCGGTTTGCAGAAGATCGCCTCGAACCTCGTGTCGGGATTCATCATCCTGCTCGACCGTTCCGTGCGGATTGGCGACCTGATCACGGTATCGACGTACCACGGTACCGTTTCGCAGATCAATACGCGGTATTCGGTCGTGCGCGGGCTGGACGGGGTCGAAGCCCTGGTGCCGAACGAACAACTGGTGACGAACGTCGTGCAAAACCACTCGTTCACGGAAACGCGTGGCCGGGCGAAGGTGAACGTACAGGTCGCCTACAGCGCTGACGTGGAGCTTGCGATGTCGCTGATGCTCAAGGCTGCGGAGGGCATTCCCCGCGTATTGTCCGATCCCGCGCCGTCGGCGTTGCTGCTGAATTTCGGCGCCGATGGGATGGATCTGGAAATGGGCTTTTGGGTGCAAGACCCGGCGCAGGGGAGCGGTGCGATCCGTTCGGAGATTAATTTGCGGATTTGGCGCACATTTCGCGAACACGGTATTGAAATTCCGTATGCGCAGCGCGAAATACGCATTCTGAACGACTGGGCGGACGGTATTCCTGCGGAAGCGGTCCCTCCGGCGCTCGCTCGCCCCGATTTACCGGTGGCATCCACGTCGTCGCCCGCGGCGGCGCCCCAACGGGCGCAACCACAGGCGGATGACACCGTAAAGAAGGCCGGATAGACCCTTTTCCCTAAAGCGCCGGGTTGACCTGCGACAAAATGCGTGGCCGACAGGCCACACACGGGCATCGGCGGGTCGGGTAAAATGCGTCCCAAACCATAAAAACCAGACGTTCACTGGCACGTTTTCCGCCCATATCGCCACGGCATTTCGCAACTTGCCGACCTCCAGCGAATCCAAGCGTCAAGCGAGCGCAAGAACGAGACCTGACGCGACGGCCCAGAGGCCGCTTCGGCCCGACAAGACAAGACACGGCATCGTTGGATCCTTGCCGTGATGGCTACCGTATTGATTAGTTTGGAGTGATATTTTGCTGGACAGTCTCCTTGGATTTCTCTCGACCGGCCTGCTCGACTGGAGCGGCTGGGAGATCTTTTTCTTCACGTTGGCCGTCACCCATGTGACGATCGCCGCCGTGACCATCTACCTGCATCGTTGCCAGGCGCACCGTGCGCTCGACGTGCATCCGATCGTCGCCCACTTCTTCCGCCTCTGGCTGTGGATGACCACGGGCATGATCACCAGCGAGTGGGCTGCCATTCACCGCAAGCACCACGCGAAGTGCGAGACCCCGGAAGATCCGCATAGCCCGCAAACGCGCGGCCTTTGGAAAGTGCTGGCCCAAGGCGCCGAGCTGTATCGCGCCGAAGCGAAGAACGAAGAAACGCTGCGCAAGTTCAGTCACGGTACGCCGAACGACTGGATCGAGAACAACATCTACAAGCGTTTTCCGATTCTCGGCATCAGCATGATGATGATCATCGACATCGCGCTGTTCGGCGCTATCGGTCTGACCGTGTGGGCCGTGCAGATGGTCTGGATCCCGTTCTGGGCGGCAGGTGTCGTCAACGGTCTGGGCCACTACTGGGGCTACCGTAACTTCAACTGCGCCGACGCGTCGACGAACCTGCTGCCGTGGGGCATCATCATCGGCGGCGAAGAGCTGCACAACAACCACCATACGTACGCGACGTCGGCCAAGCTGTCGAACAAGTGGTACGAGTTCGACATCGGCTGGCTGTACATTCGCACGCTGTCGTTCGTGGGGCTGGCCAAGGTGAAGAAGATCGCGCCGACGCCGAAGCTCGCGAAGGTCAAGGCGGCTTGCGACGACGATACGTTGCAGGCGGTGCTCTCGAACCGCTACGAAGTGATGGCGCGTTACGCGAAGACGTTCAAGCGCGCCTATGGCGAGGAACTGGCGCGTTTCAAGGAGAAGCGTCAGCATGGCGAGTATCAGCTGTTCCGTGGTGCGCGCAAGTGGCTGCATCATGACGAAGCCTCGCTGCAAGAGCCGCAGAAGCAGCAACTGGGCGAGATCTTCGCGCACAGCAATGCAGTGAAGACCTACTACGAGCTGCGCCGTGAACTGGCCGGTATCTGGGATCGCTCGAATGCGTCGCGCGAGCAATTGCTGGGTCAGTTGCAGAACTGGTGCCACCGCGCGGAGCAGAGCGGTATTCACGCGTTGCAGGAGTTTGCCACGCGTCTGCGTCGCTACGCGTGAACGGGCTCAGCCAGAAATCTGTTTTTGACGCATAATCGAAACCCCGCCACGGCGGGGTTTTGTCATTCCCGGCCTATCCCACGGGCCACGTGAAAATGAATGCCTCACTCAAATCCGTAGAATTCGAGCGCCCCGCACCGAGCGGCGCCACGTGCGTTGCCCAAGCCTGGGCACGCGTCCCGGATGCGCCGTCGCAGGAGGAACGCGCGGCGCTCAAGGCCAGAATCAAGCGTTTGCTCGTCGAGCAGGACGCCGTGCTGGTGGCCCACTACTACGTCGACGCCGACTTGCAGGACCTCGCCGAGGAGACCGGCGGCTGCGTGGCCGATTCGCTCGAAATGGCGCGTTTCGGCCGCAATCATCCTGCCAGGACGCTGGTGGTCGCCGGCGTGCGCTTCATGGGCGAGACGTCGAAGATTCTCAGTCCCGAAAAACGCATTTTGATGCCCGATCTCGATGCGACCTGCTCGCTCGACCTGGGCTGCCCGGCCGACGAATTCGCCGCCTTCTGCGATGCGCATCCGGATCGCACCGTGGTCGTCTATGCGAACACGAGCGCGGCGGTGAAGGCGCGTGCCGACTGGATGGTGACGTCGTCCATCGGTCTCGAGATCGTGGCGCATCTGCATGCACAGGGTAAGAAAATTCTGTGGGCGCCTGACCGTCACCTGGGCAGCTACGTCCAGAAGCAGACGGGCGCCGACATGCTGCTGTGGCAGGGGGCGTGCCTCGTGCACGACGAATTCAAGGGGACCGAACTCGAACTGCTGCGTCGCGAACATCCGAACGCCAAGGTGCTGGTACACCCGGAGTCGCCGGCTGCCGTGGTGGCGCTTGCCGATGTCGTCGGGTCCACGTCTCAGATGATCGCGGCGGCGCAGAACATGGACGCCACCGAATTCATCGTCGCCACCGACAACGGCATTTTGCACAAAATGCGCGCCGCTGCGCCGGGCAAGCGCTTTATCGAAGCGCCGACGGCGGGGAATAGCGCGACGTGCAAGAGCTGCGCACATTGCCCGTGGATGGCGATGAACAGCTTGCAGAATCTGGCAGATGTGCTGACGACGGGCGCCAATGAGATCCACGTCGATCCCGACATCGGCCGCCGTGCCCATACCTGTATCGACCGTATGCTGACGTTCGCTGAAGCGCGCAAACAAAACGTGCGCGCCAGCGGTGACTTCGCGCGCGACGGCGCGCTGTTTGCCGGTGTAGGCCCCGCATAATGACGCAATCGAAAACGTTGAGCACCGCCGAGGCGCTCTCCCCGGAATTCACGACATTCGGCGAGCCGCTCGAAGCGGCGCTCTCGCGCAATGTGCGCGATGCGCTGGCGGAAGACATCGGTAGCGGCGATCTGACGGGCCTGCTCGTGCCGTCCGACGAAATGGCGCATGCGCGGATCATCGTGCGTGAGTCGGCGGTATTGTGCGGTGTTCGCTGGTTCGAGCGCTGCATGCAGGGTGTGGACGCCTCGGTGCGCGTGCAATGGCATTACCGAGAAGGCGAGCGTATGACGCCCGACGCGCCGGTTTGCGATATCTACGGTCCGGCACGCGCGTTGCTCACCGGCGAGCGTACGTCGATGAACTTCCTTCAATTGCTCTCGGGTGTCGCGACGGCCGTGCGCCGCTATGCCGATATCGTCGAAGGTACGAAGGCGCGTGTGCTGGACACGCGCAAGACGCTGCCGGGGCTGCGTCTCGCGCAGAAGTTCGCGGTGCGCGTGGGGGGTGGGGCGAATCAGCGTCTCGCGCTCTACGACGGCATTCTCATCAAGGAGAACCACATTGCGGCGGCGGGTGGCATTCGTCAGGTGCTGGCGAACGCCGATCGTCTGGCCGACGGGGCGTCGGTGCAGATCGAAGTGGAGTCGCTCGACGAACTCGAAACGGCACTGGCGTGCGGTGCGACCTCGATTCTGCTCGACAACTTCACGCTGGAAATGATGCGCGAAGCCGCACGCGTGGCCGATGGACGCGCCGTGCTGGAGGCGTCCGGCGGCATCCATCTCGAAACGCTGCGCGCGATTGCGGAAACGGGCGTGGACCGTATTTCCGTCGGCGGCCTCACCAAGGACGTTCGTGCAACGGACTTCTCGATGCGGATTCTCGAGACGGTCGGATAGGCGTCAGGGGTGGGGTGCCGTATGGGAAACAACGAGGCCGCAGGGTGAAATCTGCGGCCTCCTTGTTTTTGCCGCCCGTGTTTCACGTGCTGTGCCTGTTGTCTTGCTGGCCGATGGCACGCGCGTTTTCGCAATCGCTTTCCGGTGTGCCGCACGCAGACGGCATCCGCCTGCCTCGCGCTACAGCGCGGTTATTGAGTGCTATGAGGCGAGTGCTATGACGCAAGTGCGATGACGCGGTTAGCGAGCGCGGTGGGGCAGTGTCGGCGATAGCACTGTTGGTAGCGCTTTCGGCAGCGTATCGGGGAAGTCGCGCGAGAAATGCAGGCCGCGACTCTCACGACGAGACAGCGCGCTATCGACGATCAGCGACGCGACATCGACGAGATTGCGTAACTCCAGCAGGTCGCGACTGACGCGGAAGTTTGCGTAGTATTCGGCGATTTCCTCGCGTAGCAACGCGATACGATGTTGCGCCCGTTCGAGTCGTTTGGTCGTGCGCACGATGCCGACGTAATTCCACATCATGCGACGCAACTCGTCCCAGTTGTGCGCGACAACCACTTCTTCATCGGCATCCGAGACGCGGCTTTCATCCCATGCGGGCACGTCGGTAACGGCCGGATGCGTCGCCTCGCCGCGCTGAATATCCTCGGCCGCCGCCTTGCCGAGCACAACGCATTCGAGCAGCGAATTGCTGGCGAGACGGTTCGCACCGTGCAGGCCCGTGTATGTCGCTTCGCCGACGGCATAGAGGCCGGGCAGATCGGTGCGCCCATGCATGTCGGTGACGATCCCGCCACATGTGTAATGTGCCGCGGGCACGACGGGAATCGGCTGCTTCGTGATGTCGATCCCCAATTCGGCACAGCGCGCGAGAATCGTAGGGAAGTGTTCGCGCAGGAATTCGGGGCTCTGATGGCTGATGTCGAGGTACACGCAATCGAGGCCGTGTTTCTTCATCTCGAAATCGATCGCGCGGGCGACGATATCGCGTGGCGCCAGCTCAGCGCGCGGATCGTGCGCAGGCATGAAGCGCGTGCCGTCGGGCAATACGAGACGTCCGCCTTCGCCGCGAACCGCTTCGGAAATCAGGAAGGACTTGGCGTACGGATGATAAAGGCACGTCGGATGAAACTGGATGAACTCCATGTTCGCGATCCGGCAGCTGGCGCGCCAGGCCATCGCAATGCCGTCACCCGTGGCGGTGTCGGGGTTGGTGGTGTACAGATAGACCTTGCCTGCACCGCCGGTGGCCAGCACCGTATGCCGGGCCGTCACCGCATGAACTGCGCCGGTGCCAAGGTCCTGCATGTAAAGGCCCTGACAGTGACGTCCGGCGGTCGGTGCTGCATCGGCACGGTCGGACGTGATCAGATCGACCGCGAAGTGATTTTCGAAGAGGGTGATGTTCGGATGCTTGCGCACGCGCTCGGTGAGCGTGGTGATGACGGCATGCCCCGTTGCGTCTGCCGCGTGAATGATGCGGCGATGACTGTGTCCGCCTTCGCGCGTCAGGTGAAAACCGAGTTCGGCTTGCGCATCGCGCGTGAAGGGAACACCTTGCTCGATGAGCCACTCGATGGCTTCACGGCTATGTTCGATGATGAATCGCGTGGCCGCTTCGTCACACAGGCCCGCACCCGCCACGAGCGTGTCGGCGACATGCTCGTCGACACTGTCGGTGGAGTCCAGCACAGCGGCGATGCCGCCCTGTGCCCAATCGCTCGCACCCTCCGGCATGGGGCGTTTGGCGACCAGCGCCACGCGGCAGGTATTGGCCAGATGCAGGGCGACGGACTGGCCGGCGAGCCCGCTGCCGACAATGACGACATCGAAATTCATGATACGAGCGCTGTCTGGGATCGACGCGACAACGGCGGCGCGATCCTCGTGATGAGAGATGAGCCAGTATAGCGAGTCAATACGCTCGTGACACATGACCCTATGCGCACGTCGGGGAAATTGTGCTTCGTGTGACTACGCAACGCGTAGCATCACGATTTTCGGGACGCCCAAACGAAAATACCCCGCCAATGGCGGGGTATCGAACGCAGTAGCGAACCACTGCGATGAAACCTGTTGATCTTATTTGATCTTGGTTTCTTTGTACGGCACGTGCTTACGAGCCACCGGATCGAACTTGCTGATTTCCATCTTTTCCGGATGGGTACGCTTGTTCTTGGTGGTCGTGTAGAAATGACCCGTGCCTGCGGTCGATTCCAGCTTGATCTTGTCGCGAGCGCCTTTTGCCATGATGAGCTCCTAAACTTAGATGGCGTTACGCGAACGCAGGTCCGCGAGAACGGCATCGATACCGACCTTATCGATCAGGCGCAGGCCGGCGTTCGAAAGGCGCAGACGCACAAAACGGTTTTCGCTCTCAACCCAGAACCGGCGATTTTGCAAGTTCGGGAGGAAACGGCGCTTGGTTTTGTTATTGGCGTGGGAAACGTTATTGCCGACCATCGGCGCTTTCCCGGTCACTTGACATACGCGTGCCATGAAGCACTCCTAACCCAGAATTCTGTGTAAAAAAAGGTGAGTCGAAAAGACAGACCGCGATAATACCACAAAAATCCCAGACAAATCAATCGCTTTAGTCGATGTAGGACGTGAGTCCCTGGCGGGAAACGTCTGTCGGAGATTCGGGGAAGGGACGGATCATAGCGTAAACGGCGCTCGAATGCGAACCGTGTGCCGAATTTATGTGCACGGTGTTGTTCGGCGTCACATCGGTCACATCGGTCACATATTGCTGCCCTCGGCCAGCGAGTAGACGGTGTCGCCCGCCACGATGAAATGGTCGAGCAGGCGGATTTCCAGCAGCGCCAGTCCGTCGCCCAACTGGCGCGTCAGCGCGAGATCGGCCGCACTGGGCCTGGCAACGCCCGAGGGATGATTGTGCGCCACGATGATGGCAGCCGCGTGAACGTCCAGCGCGGCGCGAACGATCTCTCTCGGATAGGCGCAGGTCTGCGTGAGGGTGCCCTCGAACATGATCCGCGTGCCGATGAGCCGATGCGCGGCGTCCAGAAACAGGCAGACGAAGCGCTCGCGCGAGGTGTCCTGCAACGTGAGGCGCAGATAATCGCGAACGCGGGCAGGTGAGTCGAGCATGCAGCCGGACTGCAAGCCCTCGCGCAACATGCGACGCGCGAGCTCCAGTGCGGCCTGAAACTGAAGCGATTTGGCCTGACCCAGGCCGGGAATCTGGCGCAATGTCTCGAACGGGGTGGCGAGCAGACGGCCGAGCGAGCCGCTGCGAGCCAGCAGTTCTCGTCCCAGATCGACGGCGTTACGGCCATGCGAGCCGGTTCGCAACAAAATGGCGAGCAACTCGGCATCGGACAGGGCGTTCGGCCCGTGGGCCAGCATTTTCTCGCGGGGGCGCTCGGCGGGCGGCCAGTGAGCGATGGACATGACGACTCCGGAGGCGGACACGATCGCGCGCATGATCGCGGGTGTCACTCATAAGAAATACCGGCGCCGAAGGGAAAAAATCGGCGCTGCTTTGATGGGGAGCCGGACGCGCAACGCGTCGTCGCTTACAATAATAGCTTGACCTTGCTGTGAGACCCCCATGAGTTCTGTTGCAACCCCCGTGGTTCAAGACGATTCCTATCTGACGCTCCACTACCGGATCGGTGCGCCCGACGGCGCCGACATCGTCAACACTTTCGAAGGCACCCCGGCAACGCTGCAACTGGGCGGCGGCCAGATGGCCCCGACGCTGGAACAGGCGATGCTGGGTATGTCCGTGGGGGAACGCCGCCGGATCGAACTGGCGCCGGAGCAGGCGTTTGGTCCGCGCAATCCGGATCTGCTGCAACGTGTCTCGATGAAGACGCTGGAGGAGAACAGCAACTTCGGCGAGGCATATAGCGTTGGCGATCTGGTCGAGTTCAACGCGCCGAGCGGTGGCCGTTATGCGGGCATCCTGCGCGAGTTGGGCGACGGCTGGGCATTGTTCGACTTCAACCATCCGCTGGCGGGCCAGCCGATCGTGTTCGAAGTTCAGATTATCGGCATTCTGTAGGAATCGAAATGAGCGCCACCCAAGTCGTAGCACCGACGCTGTCGGATGCGGAAATCCTGCTGGCTCAGCCGCGCGGCTTTTGCGCGGGTGTCGACCGCGCGATCGAAATCGTCGAGCGCGCCCTCGCGATGTACGGTGCACCGATTTATGTGCGTCATGAAATCGTGCACAACGTGTATGTCGTCGAGAATCTGCGCAAGAAGGGCGCGATTTTCATCGAGGAATTGTCGGATGTTCCCTCGGGCAATACGCTGATTTTCAGCGCGCACGGCGTATCGCAGGCCGTACGTGCCGAGGCCGAAGCGCGGGGTCTGCGCATTTTCGACGCCACTTGCCCGCTCGTGACCAAGGTTCACGTCGAAGTCGCGAAGATGCGCGCTCAGGGGCTCGAGATCATCATGATCGGCCACAAGGGCCACCCGGAAGTCGAAGGCACGATGGGGCAGTCGGGCGAGGGCATGTTCCTCGTCGAGACGATCGAAGACGTGCTCGCGCTGCAAGTGGCGGACGAGAGCAAGCTCGCCTATGTGACGCAGACGACGCTGTCCGTCGACGACGCCGCCGAAGTCATCAATGCCCTCAAGCAGCGCTTTCCCGAAATCACCGAGCCGAAGAAGCAGGACATCTGCTACGCCACGCAGAACCGTCAGGACGCCGTGAAGTTCATGGCGCCGCAGTGCGACGTGGTGGTCGTGGTGGGCAGTCCGAACAGTTCGAACTCGAACCGTCTGCGTGAAGTCGCCGAGAAGATGGGCGTGCCGTCTTATATGGTGGATTCGCCGGATCAGCTCAAACCGGAGTGGTTCGACGGCAAGCGTCGCATCGGAGTGACGGCCGGGGCGTCCGCGCCCGAGGTGCTGGCGCAATCGATCGTCTCGCGGTTGCGCGAACTGGGCGTCAATCAGGTCAAGGTGCTCGATGGCGTGGAAGAGAACATCGCGTTCCCGCTGCCCAGGGGTCTCACGCAAGTGGCCGCAGGCTGAGGGCCTGTGTCGCAGGACGGATAATGCCGTCCCGGATCGCGAACCTGAATACCCATGGTCGGCGGTAATACCGCACGGCCGATGAACCGGGTGTCGTCATTGACGGCTCCCGGTTTTTTTACGTCCGCGCTGCCGATTCGCTGGTTGAGTGAGTGGCGAGGGCGATGCCCGTCGCACCTGAGCGCGATGTTCCCTCCTGTGGGGGCACGTCAGGCGGCCTGACTTTCCCGACGTCCGATCGGTAAAGATTCGGATCCGTCTCGATGAGGCGCATTGCGGTATCTTCGCGCGAGGCATCAGATTTTCGCAATTTCCCCGCATGTCCGTTTTTTGGAGTTTTAACGTCTCGGCAGCCAAAACCGAACGGGAGACGGACCAATTCAACACGCAAGGAATAATCAAAAAAGAATGCCATCTGGTTTTCAGGATTTTAGTTATTTACATACCTATTTAATTGGAAAGATCGCTCCAAACTCAATAGGCATGCTAATTGCTTATTAGATCACCATGGCATCCGGGCCCATGAATGGTGCACCGGTTGCACCATAAAGCCACCCGGGAAGCAGCGCCCGGGTACGTAAAACCTTTCACAAATCCGGGGTTGCGCTTTTGAAAAAATAGGGTTGCACAAGTCGGTATAAAACCTTAGTCCTCCATTATGGAAAACCCTGTGGCTGCGGGCGTCGCAGCCGCAAGGAATGGAGTTACAATGCGCGCGTTTCGCATACGAAACATCGATTTGGCGTTATTGGCGTTATTGGCGTTATTAAACCGCCGACAATCAGGAGATAATCACATGCAACTCAAGTTCGCGAAGGTACTGCCCGTAGTCGCCGCAGTGACGCTGTTGGCGGCATGCGGTCAGAAGGAAGAAAAGCAGGCCGATTCGGGTGCCGCTTCTGCACCTGCCGCGACGACTGCCGCCAGCGGGGGCGGCGATGCGGTTGTCATTAAGATTGGTCACGTTGCACCATTGACGGGCCAAATTGCTCACTTGGGCAAAGATAACGAAAACGGTGCACGTCTCGCCATCGAGGAAGTCAACAAGGCGGGTCTGACGATCGACGGTAAGGCGGTCAAGCTGGAACTGGTGGCAGAAGACGACGCTGCCGATCCGAAGACCGCCACGCAGGTCGCGCAGAAGCTCGTCGACGAGAAAGTCGTCGCCGTGGTGGGCCACCTGAACTCCGGCACGACGATTCCGGCATCGAAGATCTACAGCGATGCAGGCATCGTGCAGATCTCGCCGTCGGCAACCAACCCCGCCTACACGCAGCAGGGCTTCAAGACGACCTATCGTGTGGTCGCCACCGACGCTCAGCAGGGTCCGGCACTGGCCAACTACGCAACGAAGTCGCTCAACGCCAAGTCGGTGGCTATCGTCGACGACGCGACTGCCTACGGCAAGGGGCTGGCCGACGAGTTCGAGAAGACCGCCAAGGCCAACGGCCTGAAGGTGCTCTCGCACGACGCGACCAACGACAAGGCCACGGACTTCCGCGCCATTCTGACCAAGATCAAGGGTGAGAAGCCGGACATCATCATGTACGGCGGTATGGATGCCACCGGCGGCCCGTTCGCCAAGCAATCGAAGGAACTGGGTATCGGCGCCAAGGTGCTGGCCGGCGACGGCGTGTGTACCGACAAGGTGGCCGAACTCGCTGGCGACGCCATCGACAACATCGTCTGCTCGGAAGCCGGTATGGCGCTGTCGAAGATGGAGGGCGGCGGCGATTTCTCCAAGCGTTACGAAGCCCGTTTCAGCCAGCCGATCCAGATCTACGCCCCGTTCACGTATGACGCCGTCAACGTGATCGTCGACGCCATGAAGCGCGCCAACTCGGCCGATCCGGCCAAGATCCTGGCCGCCATGCCGGCGACGGACTACAAGGGTGTTATCGGTCACATCGCCTTCGACAGCAAGGGCGACATGAAGGAGCCGGTGATCACGCTCTACAACTACAAGGACAAGAAGAAGAGCGTGCTCGACGTGGTGAAGATGTAACTCCAGGGCGCTTGCGCCATGAAACGGCACCGCTGCTTACCCGCTCGGTGCCGTATCAATCTCTGCGGAAAGACGCCGTGCCTGCATGACGGGCACGGCCCTCCTCCTGACACAGGATTACGCCTCATAACCCGCAGTTCTCTCGATCCCCTCGCACGCCTATCTGGCTAGCGTGTCGAGAGCCCGTTTCCGGGACAAGGAGTTAGCTTCATGGATATTTTTATCCAACAAATCTTGAACGGCCTCGTGCTGGGTAGCGTCTACGCGATCATTGCACTGGGCTATACGATGGTCTACGGCATTCTGGGCATCATCAACTTTGCCCACGCCGACGTGATGATGATCGGCGCGATGGTCGCGCTGTCCACCATCAACCTGCTGCTGAAGGTCGCGCCGGACATGAACCCGGCGCTCATGCTGGCGATTGCCACGCTCGTGTGTATGCCCGTGTGTGCGATAGCCAACTTCGTGATCGAGCGCGTGGCCTACCGGCCGCTGCGCAACGCGCCGCGTCTCGCGCCGCTGATCACCGCCATCGGCGTGTCGCTGCTGTTGCAGACGATCGCCATGCTGATCTGGTCGCGTAACCCTCTCTCGTTCCCGCAACTGCTGCCCACCGACGCCATGACCGTCATTCCGGCACGCGGCGATCATCCGGGCGCGGTCACTAACGGCACGGGCATCGTGATCGTGGTGGTGGCGTTCCTCGTGATGTTCGGCCTCACGCAGCTCGTGAACCGCACCAAGCTGGGGCGTGCGATGCGCGCGACGGCGGAGAACCGCAACGTTGCGGGTCTGATGGGCGTGAACCCGAACTTCGTGATCTCGGCGACCTTCGCACTCGGCGGCGCGCTGGCCGCGCTCGCGGGGGTGATGATGGCGTCGAACTACGGTAACGCGCACTTCTACATGGGCTTCATTCCCGGCATGAAGGCGTTCACTGCTGCGGTGCTGGGCGGGATCGGCAACTTGCAGGGGGCGATGGTCGGGGGCGTGCTGCTGGGCCTCATCGAAGCGCTGGGCGCGGGTTACATCGGCGATCTGACCGGTGGCGTGTTCGGCAGTAACTATCAGGACGTGTTCGCGTTCGTCGTGCTGATCGTAGTGCTGGTGTTCCGTCCGAGCGGTCTGCTCGGCGAGCGCGTGGCCGATCGTGCATAAGCGGGGAGGATCGACATCAT
>NZ_CABPSB010000004.1 GCF_902459655.1 Pandoraea anhela | reverse complement strand
CCGTAGCGCGTTTTCCATTCCACGCTTGCCGTCCTCGACCCAGCCCTCAACTTCTGAGGGGGATAGGTCGTATGAACGGCTGGCCTCGGCCACCGTCGTCTTGCCCTGAATGATGTCCAGCACCAGCGCACTTTTGCGCTTCGCTGTCCAACGCTTGATGTCTTCTTCCATCGCCTTGCTCATCGTCTTTTCCTCGATTATGACTTGAGCAGGTTTTCACTGGGTCAATACATCGCCTCGGAAAAGCCGTGCTGACGGCACAGCGCCTTGATCGCCATCCCGGCATCGGCTTCGCGCAGGAAGCCGATGATTTGCTCGTCGGTGAATCGATTTTTCATGTCCAATCTCCTGACTAAGTGATTGGACTTTAAATCGTCGCGCTACTCAAATCGGGGGAGACGTCGCTATTACAACTGAGGTTAGAGCGCGAAAGGTGACGAGGGTACCATCCTCTTTATAGCCCGCTGCCCGGGGCGTTCGATGTACCGATAGGATAGCCACGAGAACGAAAATGTCAGGAGTACACAGATGGTTGTGTTAGTAATCATCTCTGCGCTGCTCCATTTCCCGGGCTCTACTCTCAGCAGTACGATTAGCGGACTATGCATGATGTAAATCGAATAGCTCATCTCGCCAATTTTTTCTGCTGCCATTCCGATTAGAACATCTCCCCGTTCGCAAATCCAGAAAATCAGCGCTGGCACTGCGATGATGTAGCCGATGTGAACGTTTGTTGCATAGAACATCTTGGAGAAAATGAACGTCCCGTAGAGCAGAGAGCCAACGATATAGGCAGCTCCGATGGCTCCGGTAGCATTTACGATAGTGCGCGAACGCACGCGCCTTGAGCCCCAAATCTCCGACAAAGCGACGCCGGCAAGAAACTCGAAGAATCGCCCATATGGGCTCAGATAAATCAGCCACTGCTCAGCAGGGAAATCGGACTTTCCGTAAGTCGCCTCTAGCGCTCTGCCGCCGATAGTCAGGCTGAATTGGATGAACACGATACGGCCTATAATTGCGATCGCCAGGAAGACCATGCCGCGCTTGAAGCTGGCCTTTCCCATTCCGGACATGAAAACCACCGGGATGAACATTAGGTACATTAAAGCTTCCGTGCTGATAGACCAAGCGTTGTTCGCATAAAGCTGTGAGAAAGAAATGTTATCGCTGTGCCGGATGCCATAGACCCAAGATTGCGTCATCGTCAGGTAGTAACCGATGGTGTCCCAATAGTTAGGTGACACTGTCAAGTTATAAGCGAAATTCGCCAACACAAAGACGATGAGCAGCGGGAATAGTCGCGCAAAACGAGCCACAAGGAATTGCACAATGCCTTGCATCCCTCCTGCTATGCGATCGGCATAGTTGTAGTGGATGACGAAGCCGCTAAGTACAAAAAACAGGCTCATCCCGAGTAGCCCGGATTTGTCCGCTGCAGGGCCGATTGGACTGTTTTTAAGCGGGAGCATTAACAGAACGATGTGATGAAAGAGGATCAGGAGAGCGGCAACGCCGCGCAGCCCTGTAAGCCCCGGTATGTCTTTATTTTTCATATGTTTGAGTAGTTGATAGCTTGCCTTTTTGATGGCTGAATTATAAGCTACCCATTCTCGGGCTATCGAGGTCTGCCCATGCCTGCATCGCTTGTCGATGCCATTACGTGCGGTTGTATGCCCTGCCGAGTGAGTCCTTAACAGTGGGGCTAGTTGCATTTCTACGACTTCTGCCGGAAGTCTAAGTACCTCGACTGACAGAGTTCTGCCGGTCACACGCCAGCCGTGAGGTGTCACAGTCTTCGAAGTAAAGCCCATGAGCCTAAGTGCCGTGGAGGGTGTCCCGTCGCTGATGGCACACACACCGCCGCGCACACTTGGGAACACGTGCCGACTTGTCCTCGTCAGCCGGGGAAGGTCACTAAGAATATCCGCCACCTGACGCGCGAGCGGTACGATATGAGCGGCCCCATTTGCCTATTCGTCTTTCGTGCGTTTCATCCTGTGCGGCGGTATTTGCCACGTTGCGCCATCAAGATCAAATTCTGACCAGGGCGCCAGTCGCTGCTCGACAGGTCGCTGGAACAGATACGGTGCCAGCTTCAACCTGGCCGTTACTACGGAATTTCCGTCATATGCATGAATGATCGGAAGTGTCTTTCCAAGGTGCTCCGGGTCAATGATCGCGGCATAGTGACGAACCGGCTTACGCAGGATCGCACTGCATAGGTCGGCGCTTGGGTCACGAGAGGCTCGACCGGTGGCAATCGCATATCTGAACGCCTGCCCGATAATCGAGTGCAGCCGGTGCGCTGTCTCAAGATTGCTGCGGGCTTCCACGCGTTGGAGGGCTTCGAGAATAGCCGGAGCAACGACGTCAGCAACGGGTGATTGTCCAAAGTACGGGAAGACGTGGGCCTCTAGACGGCGTAGGTTGCGCGCGGCATGTGACTCCGACAGATCCGCCGAGAACTTACGATGCCACTCTCTGGCAATGCTCTCGAACGAGTTTGACGAAGATGCTCGCGATTGGCCTTCACGGCGACACGAGAAGCGCCAGGGTCAACGCCTTTGACGAGTAGCGTCCGGGCCGCGTCCCGGGATTCTCGTGCACGTCTCAAACTGACGGCCGGATACACGCCCAGCGCTAGCGTCTTCTGCTTTCCTTCGAAGCGGTACCGCAGACGCCAGTACTTCGCGCCGCTCGGCTGGACTTCGAGATACATGCCAGCGGCGTCGCCGAGGCGGTATTGCTTGTCTGCCGGCGTGGCCTTGCGGACGGCTATGTCGGTAAGCGGCATGAGAGGATCGTGTTGGTGGTATCGGATTCCGATGGTACGGCGGATGCCACCACATATACCACCACGGACCACCGGAAAATTGCGAACGAGTATAACCGATTGAGGAAAAGAAAAACCCCGACAGAGCAAGCCTCGTCGGGGTTTTAAGGAAAACTGCGAACTACTGTGTAATGGTGTTTGGTGGAGCCGGCGGGGATCGAACCCGCGTCCGCAAGTACTCTACGACCAGTTCTACATACTTAGTTCTGTCATTTGATTTAACTGTCTTGTCGCGGACGAACACGCTACGCAACAGCGATTCACTAAGTTTTCGACCTTGGCGTCGTGACGCCACCAAGGCTTAACTGACGTATATGACCTCTGGCGGTATTGCTACCGGTCTTGCGACGCTAGTCCGTCAGTGAACTAGGCAGAGGACGGCGGCCCTTAGGCTGCCAGTGCGAACGTTTCGTCGTTTGCAGTTACGTTTTTCCCATTGATTAACGAGGTGACGGGTCCTCGGTATGCCCTGAGTCGCTTCGCTACCCACGTCGAAACCATGTCGGCCCCTGTGGAGGTGTGAATTATGACACAAATGCCTCACTTCAGTGCGAAGTCCACACGCGTCGTGGCGCCCTTGTCCTGAATGCCATCCGCATTGAGCTTCGGCGCCACCACAAACAGCCGGTCGGACGCGATTTTGCCGTCGAGCCACGACCTGACGCGCTGAGCACGCCGTTCCGCCAGCGCACGCAGATCGTCGTCGTCCACCTTGACGTTCGTCTCCATGAGCTTTTCCATTTCGTCATCCGGCAACGACTTGGTGAAGCCGATCATATTGCGCGGCTTTGCAAAGTCCGCCGCCTTGTAGGCCGCGGTCAGATACTTGCTGCGCTCTTCCGGCGTTACCTGCACGTTGTCGACATCGACGCTTTCCCCCTTGCCGACCAATGCCTTGACCTTCTGCGCCTTGATCGCACGCTCGACGGCGACGCTGCGCAGGCCGTCGGTGTCCTTGGCCGGATCCACGCGGCCGACAATGTCCAGCTTGAGCGCTTCACGATCGTTCAGCGCCTTCACCAGCGTCTCCAGACGCTTCTCGTCCTCCGGCGTCAGACGAGCGCTGCCGGGCGCGAATTCAACGTAGCCCAACTCCTGATCGCCCCCGCCAAATGCGGAGGCCAGCAAGCTGAACGGTGCCGTCACCGCCTTGACGATCAGATTGACGAACGCCCGGAAGATCACGCCGCCGAGACTGAACTGCGGATCGTCCAGGGAACCGGAAATCGGAATGTCCACATCGATCTCGCCACGTGAATTCTTCAGCAGCGACACGGCCAGACGCACCGGGAGGTTGGTCGCCGTCGGGCTCTCCACCCGGTCGCCGAACGTCAACTGATCGATGAAGATGTGGTTGTTCGCCGTCAGCTTCGCCTGATCGAGCAGGTAATGCACGTCGACCGTGAGCTTGCCCTTTTCGATGGGGTAGCCCGCGTACTTCGTCGAGTAAGGCGTGAGATTGGTGAGTTCGATGCCATCGGCCTTGGCTCCGAGATCCACGAACGCCATCGGCGCGAGCGGATTGATCTTGCCGTTGATGTTGATCGGCGCATTGCGGTTGACCTTGCCTTGCAGTGCGACCTCCGCGGGCTCCTTCGTGGCCGTACCGAAGGCGCCGATGCGCCCGCCGATGTCGGTGAGATTGGCGGTGTAGTTCGGCTTGACGAAGTTGTCCGTGAAATTGACGTTGCCGCCTTGCAGCGTAATACGTCCGATGTGGACGTCCGCAGGTAGCGCCTTGCCGGTGCCGTAACCCGGACCGCGCTCGACGGTCGTCTGGCCCGGTGACGGTTCCTGCTTCTCGACGTCGGTCGGTTGCCCGGCCTCAACGGCGGATGCGGCCGCATCTAGCGGTGGTTTGGCTGCGGACGCCGCATCAAGCGGAATGCCCTCGTTCGCTCGCGTGAGGGAGCGGGGCGCTTCCTTATTGCCGACGACATCGGCCAGATTCAGGCGACCGTTGGCGTTGATGATCAGACGCGCGTAGAAGCGCGAGAGGGCGATGCTGCCCAACTGTACGTTCGGCTTGCCGCTGCCGACAGCCAGATTGATCTGCTGCAGGGACAGCGCATTCCACCGCACGAAATCGTCGGTCGTGACTTTGTCGAGCAGACGGACGTTGCCGAGCGTGGCGTCACCCCGATACGTCGCTTGCGGTGTGTCGCCCTTCATGACGAAGGTCGCGCGACCGTTGCTCGACAGCAGGGCGCTGGCAATGCTCGCGTTCAGTTCGTCGCTCATGTAGGAATCGAAGGCGGCCAGGTCGAGTTGCTGTGTCTTGACCTGAAGGTCGCCGGACAAGGGCTGTGGCGTAATATTCCCCGCAGCGTTGAGCGAGCCTTTCTTGTTGAGCGTGCCGTTGATCTCCAACTGCAACGGCTTGCTCATGTCCTGCGATGCGCCCTGCACCTTGATATTGAGCGGTGCGAATTTCGCATTGATCGGACGGCCTTTGACGGCCCGGTCCTCGAACCCGATGCTCGCGTTCTCCACGTTGACCTTGCCGACCTTCCACTGCCATTGGCTACCCGTGGTCTGCGTGTTCGATGCCGACGAAGCCTTGGGCGACGTACGGCGTCCGCGTTCGGTGCCGACGCGCGCGTTGACCCCGTTCCCACTGGCATTACCGACAGCGGCCTTGGGTCGCCCGTCGCCCGTCAGGGCGAGGAGATTGATCTTGCCGTCCTTATCACGGCGCGCAGCGACATCGAGTCCGCTAACGCTCACTTCATCGACGATTGCCCGGCGGGCGCCGAGATCGAAGTGCGACAGTTTTGCCTGCGCCTTTGCGAGCTTGAGCGGTGCGTCGCCCTTTTGGCCCGTGAGCCATTCGATCTTTTCCAGCGTGGCCGTGGCCGGTTCGATCTGAACGTTAGGTTGCTTGTCCGGCGCGAATGCCGCGCTGAACTTCGCCTGCGCACCTACCGTGCCGCTCTTCAACTCGCCGGATAGCGCGCCTTGCGCGAACGGCAGCAAGGGGGCGAGGGCGATCGATTGCGCATCGAGTTCACCGCTCGCGTTGTGCGCGGGCAGGCTGAACTGGCCGTGAGCCTTGAGCGAGCCGCCGCTCTGGATGCCGAGCGACGCATCGTAGGTAGCAGGGTCTTTGCCCAGCGTCGAAAACTGCTTCACACCGATCTGGATGTTCTCGAGCGAGACGCTTGCGGGTTTTGCACCACGTTCGTCCGTGAACCGCAGTTTGCTATTGACCAGCGCGACTTCGCCGACCAACAGGTCGAGTGGCGAAGACTGCGCTGCCGCTTCCGCCTTTGCCTGTGCGGCTTCGGCTGCCGAGGCGGGCGTGGCCGGTCGAGCCGTTTGCTCGGCAGCGACTTTCGGCGCCGACTTGGCCGCCTCGCTTGCCCGGGGCGATGCCGCAGCCTCGTCGACGGCCTTACCCACCGCCTTGAGCACCGGCCGCTGTGGCAAGAGCGCCTTCACAACGTTGATCGAGCCGTCCTTCTCCATCGTGACTTGCTGATCGAGTCCGTCGATCCGCACGCTGTCGATGTGATAGACATTGTTCAGTGGTTCGACCTTGCCAAGTTTCACGTCGACCTGCTTGACCGCAACAAGCGGTGAGCCGTCAGCTTCGTTGACCACGGCGTCCGCCAACCCGGCGGTGCCCGTGAGCCGCACGTGATTACCGTCCTTGTCGCGCGTGAATCGCAACTTCAGATCGGTGCTGACGGCGCCGCTCTTGATTTGCGCGGGGAATGTGACCGGCGAATACCCGAGGTACTTGGGCACGTCGAGCCGGTCGAGCTTGATGTCCACGGTCGATTCAAGTGAATCGGCGAACGGTTTGGTCTGACCCGAGAGGTGCAGCGGTGCGCCGTCGATGGACGCTTGCAGCAGCGGCTGCACGAAGATGTCGACGTCGGACGGAAGGTTCGCAATGAAGGGCACGCCGACTTGCAAATTGTCGACCACATGCTTTTCGTTCTGGAAGCTGTCGTCGAAGCGAATCGTGCCGTTCTTGATCTGTAGGTTGTTCAGCGCGAAACGTGCCGGCTTGGACGGCTCGGGCGAGGGCGGTCCCGACGTCGCCCGATCGATGATGTCCGAGAAATTGAAGCGCTGCGGCGCGGTACGCACGATGTTGACGACGGGGGTGTCGACGTACAACTCGCCGATCACCGGCGCGAAGCGAAACAGTGAGCTCCACGACGCATTCAGGCGCAGCTCGCCGATATCCACGAACGGCTGACCCGGCGTCTTGTCGCCGATGTGCACCTTGTGGAGGTCGAGGCGAAGCGTATAGGGATTGAAACTGACGTCACCCACGCTGACCGGCCGTTCGAGGTAAGCCGAGAGCTTGTCTACCGCGTAATGCTTGAGCACCGCCGGTACGGTGAAGTAGCCGACGACACCGAAAACGGCGATGACGCCGGCGGCCCAAAGGCCGGTTTTGCGCGCGCGACGACGCACGCCAGGGTCGCGCCCGAGCGCTTGGGCGCGGGCGAGACCCTGTTGCAGACGGTTCCCGCCTGCGGATGATTCCGTTGTTGGTTTGCGATCGTTCGCTTGCTCGGCCATGCGGTCTCCCGTAAGTAGCCCGTGAAGCATACGCAGCGCCACTGAAGCGCGGCGGCACATTCCCAAAGCCGTGGCCCCGCGTGGCGGCCCGGCCCTGGCGAGCGATGATCCGGCGGGTTATGCCGGCGACATCACCAGCGGGGCGATCGCGCCCGCGCGTTCGACGACAGCGTCTGCCTGCCACTGTGCAGGTGCGAGCGAGTCGCCGCAATAACCGTACGCCGCAGCCACCGTGGCCATACCTGCGGCCTTGCCAGCCTGCACGTCACGCAGATCGTCACCGACGTACACGATCTGTGAAGGCGCAATACCGATGCACTCGGCGGCATATAACAATGGCGCGGGGTGCGGCTTGCTATGGGGCGTGGTGTCCCCGGATACCACACAAGCGGCGCCCTCCGACAGGCCCAACAGTTTGACGAGCGGATGGGTCAGGCGAGCTGCCTTATTGGTCACGATGCCCCACGGCATGCCGCGCTCGGCCAGCGCCGCGAGCAGTGCCGGAATACCGTCGAACAAATGGCTGTGTACACACAACGCGGCTTCGTAATTAGCGAGAAACGCGTCTCTGAGCGACGCAAATGCCGCATCGTCCGGTGTGACACCGAACGCACTGCCAATCAGTCCACGTGCGCCATGCGACGCCTGCAACCGCAGGGTTTCGTACGGCCCCGGCGGCAGGCCGCGATCGGTACGCACCTTGTTGACCGCAGCGACGAGGTCGGGCGCGGTGTCGGCGAGCGTGCCGTCCAGATCGAACAGAACGGCACGGATGTTGCCATGCAGTTGCGTCGACAAGGTGTTGTCGGGAGAAGGGGAGACGCGGGCGGGGGGCTCGAACATATCAGGCATCGCGCGTGCACGCGATCATGTAGTTGACATCGGTGTCGCGATTGATCGAGTAACGCTTGCTGATCGGGTTATAGGTCATTCCGCGCAGGTCGCGTACCGTCAGGCCACTCGCGCGCGCAAACGAGGCCAGCTCCGATGGGCGAATGAACTTCGCATAGTCATGGGTGCCGCGCGGCAGCATGCGTAGCAAGTACTCTGCGCCGACGACGGCCAGCAGCCAGGCCTTCGGATTGCGGTTCAGCGTGGAGAAGAACACGTGACCGCCCGGTTTGACGAGCGTGGCGCAGGCCGCGACGATCGATGCCGGCGACGGCACGTGCTCGAGCATCTCCATGCATGTCACCACGTCGTAGGTGCCGGCGTCACGCGCGGCCAGGGCTTCGGCCGAAATTTCTTCGTACTCGATGTTGAGTCCGGCTTCCAGACTGTGCAGATCGGCCACGCCGAGGGCTTTTTTCGACAAGTCGATGCCCTTGACCCGAGCCCCCTGACGCGCCATCGATTCGGACAGGATGCCGCCGCCGCAGCCGATATCCAGCACGCGCTTGCCTTGCAGCGGCACGTGCTGCTCGATCCAGTCGAGGCGCAGCGGGTTGATCTCGTGCAGCGGTTTGAATTCGCTGTGCGGATCCCACCAGCGGTGGGCCAGTTCACTGAATTTATTGAGTTCTTGCGGGTCGGCGTTCATCACTTGCTCATGGACATTGACGGCTCGGCGCAGAGCGGGTGCGACATGGCTGCGCGTGCCCTGTGTACCGGGTGGTCGGCGGGCGCCGTCGAGATGGGGCAAGTATAACGAAGTGAGTGCGCCCATGTCCAAAGCCCGAGGCGCCGCGAGGCCCTGGCTGGCTGGGAGGTGAGCGGCAAGGCATTTGTCCGGGCCGGGCGTTTTCGGAAGCGTTCGGACGATTCCAGACGATTCCGGATGAGTCTCGGGCGCATGCGCCGGGGCGATGCTGTGTGAGGGGAAGGCCAGCACACCCCGGCGGTTGCTTATCGACGTCGTCCGATCAGGCGGCTGCCGGTAGTTGGGCGAGTACGGCGTGGGGATCGTGATAGACCAGTCCGAGGGCGTCGGCCACACCACGATTCGTCACCATGCCGCGCGCCACATTGAGGCCGGCGAGCAGATGCGAGTCGGCTCGCATCGCGGCCAGCGCACCATGGTCGGCCAGTTGCAGAATGAACGGCAGCGTCACATTGTTCAGTGCGAAGGTCGAGGTGCGGGGCACGCCGCCGGGCATGTTGGCAACGCAGTAATGCACGACGCCGGCGACTACGTAAACAGGATCGGCATGGGTGGTCGGACGGGAGGTCTCGCAGCACCCTCCCTGATCGATGGCGACATCGACGATCACCGCCCCCTTGCGCATCAGGCCGAGCATCGCGCGAGTGATGAGCTTCGGCGCGGCCGCACCTGGAATGAGCACGCCACCAATCACCAGATCGGCTTCGCGCAGATGTGTCTCGATGGCATGCTGTGTCGAATAGACGGTCTGCACGCGTCCACCGAACTGAGCGCTGATGCGACGCAAGGCATCGACCGACTTATCGATGACGGTGACCTGCGCGCCAATGCCGACCGCCACTGTTGCTGCATTGGTACCGACGACACCCCCGCCCAAAATCACGACTTTGCCGGCTTCCACCCCGGGCACGCCGGAGAGCAGCAGGCCCAATCCGCCGTGGGTCTTTTCCAGTGCGGTCGCGCCGGCCTGAATCGACATGCGTCCGGCGACTTCGGACATCGGCGCCAGCAGCGGCAGGCCGCCGTTCGCGGACGTGACGGTTTCGTACGCAATGCACGTGGCGCCGC
This sequence comes from Pandoraea anhela, assembly GCF_902459655.1. Classification (GTDB taxonomy): domain Bacteria; phylum Pseudomonadota; class Gammaproteobacteria; order Burkholderiales; family Burkholderiaceae; genus Pandoraea; species Pandoraea anhela. The sequence continues at coordinate 339,922 of NZ_CABPSB010000004.1, read as the reverse complement.
TTTTGATCAAATCCCGGGTCTGATCGGGGTCGGGCGCAAGGTGCAGATAGGTGAATAGGGTGTGGTGGGGCCGCAATCTGGCACGTTCAATGGCCTGAGGCTCTTTGACCTTGACGATCAGCTCGGCGCGGTCGAACACGTCGACGGCATTGGCCGCGATGCGGGCGCCGGCGGCAGCGTACACCGTGTCGTCCATGCCGATGCCTTCACCGGCTTGCGTCTCGATCCATACCTCGTGCCCGCGGGCTACCACTTCGCGTACGGCTGCGGGCGTCATGCCTACGCGATATTCGTGGTTCTTGATCTCCTTGGGTACACCGATCTTCATGATGCGTCTCCTTTGTTGTGATGGCACAGCGAAAAGCGATGACGACAATAGCGAGGGCCCAAACAAAAACGGCACCCGAAGGTGCCGTTTCGAAGATCAGGCGAAGGCCGGTTCGCCCTGTGCGTTGGGGGCACCGCTGTAGCGCGCCACGGACAGGTCGTCGGCCAGAATCGCAGGCCGGCGTCCTGACATCAGGTCGGCGAGCAATTGGCCCGACCCGCAGGACATCGTCCAGCCGAGCGTGCCGTGCCCTGTGTTCAGGAACAGGTTGCGCAGGGCAGTGGCGCCCACGATCGGCGTACCGTCCGGCGTCATCGGGCGCAGTCCGGTCCAGAACGATGCTTCGGCAGTGTTGCCCGCGCCCGGGTAAAGATCGTTGACGACCATTTCCAACGTTGCGCGACGCGCCGGATTCAGCGCCTTGTTGTAGCCGACGACTTCCGCCATGCCGCCGACACGGATACGGTTTTCGAATCGCGTCACGGCGATCTTGTAGGTCTCGTCGAGAATTGTCGAGGCCGGCGCGCGCGATTCGTCGACGATCGGTACGGTAATCGAGTAGCCCTTGAGCGGATACACCGGAATGTCAACGATGCCGCGAAGGAACGGTGTGGAGTACGAGCCGAGTGCGACGACGTAGGCGTCTGCACGCTGCAACGTTCCTGCGCAAACGACGCCCTCGATCTTGTCGCCGGCGACGTGCAGCCCATCGATCGCCATGTCGTAGCGGAATTTCACGCCGAGCGCTTCGGCCATTGCGGCCAGACGCGTCGTGAACATCTGGCAGTCGCCCGTTTCGTCGTTCGGCAGACGCAGCCCGCCGGTCAGCTTGTGCGAAACGGCGGCCAGTGCGGGTTCCGCATTGGCAAGAGCGTTGCGGTCGAGCAGTTCGAACGGCACGCCGGCCTCCTCGAGCACTGCGATGTCGCGTGCGGCGTTCGCCAGTTGCTCTTCCGTTCGGAAAAGTTGAAGGGTACCCGCCTGGCGGCCTTCGTAAGCGATGCCGGTCTCCGCACGCAGTTCACGGAAACAATCGCGGCTGTACTCCGCGATCCGCACCATCCGTTCCTTGTTGACCGCGTAACGCTCGGGCGTGCAGTTACGCAGCATTTGGTAGAGCCACTTGAGCTGCGTAAGCGTGCCGTCCGGGCGGATGGCGAGCGGGGCGTGTTTCTGGAACAGCCACTTGACGGCTTTCGTCGGAATCCCCGGGGCAGCCCACGGCGACGCATATCCGGGCGAAATCTGGCCGGCGTTGCCGAAGCTGGTTTCGAGCGCCGGGCCAGCTTGGCGATCGAGCACCGTGACGTCGTGCCCGGCCTTCGCCAGGTAATAGGCGCTGGTAACGCCGATGACGCCGCTGCCGAGAACGATGACCTTCATTGCCTTGACTCCTGTAAAACCATGGTTATGCAGTAATAATTCGCATGCTATTCTCGGATTCGTAGGTTTAGTTAATGTATATAGGCTGAATTCAGGAAAAAATCATGAGAGTGCAGCAGCAATCGGTCCGGACGCTGGATCGTCTCGATCGCCGCATCCTGACGTTGCTCCAGCAGGACGGGCGCATGTCCATGAAAGACCTGTCCGAGCAGGTCGGCCTGTCGATCACACCTTGCATCGAACGTGTGAAACGCATGGAGCGCGATGGGGTGATCATGGGGTACTTCGCCCGGGTAAATCCGGCGGCGCTGGGCGCGGCGTTGCTCGTGTTCGTCGAAATCACGCTCGATCACAAATCCGGCAACATGTTCGATCAGTTCCGCCGCGAAGTGCTGCGGATCCCCGAAGTGATGGAGTGTCACCTGATTTCCGGCGACTTCGATTACCTGATCAAGGCACGAATTCGCGAGATGTCGGAGTACCGCAAGTTGCTGGGCGATATCCTGCTGCAACTGCCGGGGGCCGTGCAGTCGAAAAGCTACGTCGTAATGGAAGAAATCAAGGAAACGCTGACCGTCCACGTCGAAGAGTGATGTGCGGGCGCGTCCGGCGTGGCGGCGCATTCTGGCGCGTTGAAGGCTCATAGGCCTCGGCGCGGTGGCGACGGTCCCCGATCCAGCAACTCAAAATAGCGGCATCTGCGGATCGAATTTCCCCGTGAACTCAGTGCCGGTCGTCCTGTCGTGCTGCGCCCGGCCATGCGTCGTTGCAGGCCCGTTGCCGGCGGGCGCCGCGTCCGGCACGCGGAATTGATCGTTTCTCAAGGGCGGTCGGGCTTGGTTAAGCCCCAACTTGCGGGCTGCCAGATGAAATCGCTGCCGGATCAGTTCTGCATGCAAGCCGGTGCCGCGCATTCGGGTGCCGAACGCTGCGCTATTGTGTTTTCCGTCGCGAACCTGCTCGATCAAACTCATGACATGACGGGCTCGCATCGGATAGTTCGCCTCCAGCCAGTCGACGAAAATGTCGTGCACCTCTCTTGGTAATCGCAGCATCACGTAGGCGGCGTAGGTTGCGCCGGCATCCGCTGCCGTCGTCAGCACTCGCTCGATATCGAAATCGGTGAGTGCGGGCACGATCGGCGCGACGACGACCCCCGTGGGGATGCCGGCGTCTGTCAGCTTGCGTATCGCTTCGATACGCTTCGGAGGCGTGTTTGCGCGAGGCTCCATCTTGCGGGCGATTTCTGCGTCGAGCGTTCCCACAGAGATAAAAACACGCACCAGCCCACGCTGAGCCATGCATGACAGGATGTCGATGTCGCGCGTGACAAGGGCGGATTTGGTGGTGATGCCGACAGGATGCCCGAAGCGCTCCAGCACTTCGAGCACGCTCCGCGTAATGCGATATTCCCGCTCGATCGGCTGATAGGGATCGGTATTGGCGCCGAGGGCGAGCAGGGCCGGTTGGTAGCCCCGTTTGCGCAATTCTGCGTCGAGGCGTTCTGCCGCGTTGTGCTTCGCGTACAGGTGGGTTTCGAAGTCCAGGCCTGGGGAGAGCCCGAGGTAGGCGTGCGTCGGGCGGGCAAAACAATAAGTACAACCATGCTCGCATCCCCGATAGGGGTTGATCGAGCGGTCGAACGGAATGTCCGGAGAGGTATTCCGGGAGATGATCGTTCGTGCGTTCTCCAGTGCGACCTGTGTGACGAATTTGACCTCGCATTCTTGGGCCGCGTCCGATTCATGGCGGTTCTCGTCGCTTTCGCGACGGTACTCCGAGAAACGAGATTCGAGATTGGCGACAGCGCCCCGGCCCTTACGGGACGGGGGCGGTACAAATGAAGATGCCATGACTCGTCTCCTGAATATCCATGCCCGACACGAGCGTTGTGTGGGCACAGGGAACGCTTGTCATTATACTGTGTTTTTATACAGTATTTCGACGAAGGAGACCAAAGATGGGTCGTGAGCGTGGTTCGCGTGGTTCGAGCGATGCGAGTCGTGAATTGGGCAACATTGCCCGCCTGCCGCTAAGGGCGGTAGCAGCGTACTGGAAATGTTGCGAGTCGTGGTTGACCTTATGCGTTGCCTTCGGGGGTGGCTGGAGGCACGTAGGGAGCGATCGTTCGAGCGATGGTGTCCAGCGCCGCGACATCGGCGTTGGGGCGCTGGCGCGCCAGATGAATCGCGCGCAAGGTCAGCAGCGAATAGAGCGTCGCGTGGTTGCCGCCCATTGCCGCAAGGGCCGCCGTGTGACGCTGGACGATGCCTGCGTCCCCGCGCGAGACCGGGCCGGCAAGCGCGCCAGAGAGCCCGCGTTCTCGAGCCGCGTCGAGCGTGCCCATGACGAGCGGCCACATGGCGTCACGGGCGTCAGCCTCATTCATGCCGATGGCTTGCCAGAGGTGCGTTGCCTCGTCGAGCAGACACAGCAGAAAGCTGGCGGCGTAATTGGCGCCCGCGTGATACCGCATGCGCTCGCCCGGCGGTATCGACAGCGCGCGGCACCCTATGTCGCCGGCGAAACGCTCAAGGATTTCGTTCAGCGGCGCTTCGGCTTCAATCGTGATCGCGCAGCCGGACAACCGGGTCGCATCGTCGTCGAGCCCGGCGAAGAGAAACAGCGGATGAAAGCCGCCGATCTGCCCGCCGTTCCGTGTCGAGGGGGCAAGAAGCCCGACCTCGGATGCTCCACTGCAATGAACCAGCGCCTGCCCCTTTTGAGGCGTCAGGTGTGCCGCGCAGGCGGCGATGGCATCGTCCGGCACGGTGAGGAAAACAAGATCCGCTTTCGAGAAGACGGCGTTCATGTCGTCGGATTGCATGACATGCCATGCCGCGCAATCCGGCAATGTCGCGGCGATGTGTCGCGCTTTGTCGATATTCCGGCTTGCAACGACGGTGACTTCGTATCCCGCGCGGGTCGCTGCGCTCGCCAGCGCCCGGGCCACGCGCCCTGCGCCGATGAAACCGAGCGTTGGCCGGATGCTGGGAGAAAGAGCGTTGAGCATTGCAGTCGGGGATTACTGCGACAGGCGGTTCGGCGTGTCGTGGATTTCGAAGTACGTCTGGAATGCCACGGCAAAGCCGACCATCATCAGCATGGCGCCCACAAACAACGATACGCTGACGATGATCACGGCAATCCAGCCCGAGCGCGACTTGTTCGCGACGTCAGCGTTGAATTGTGCGTTCCACCGCTCATCGGGACGCAGGCCGTAGACGATGGCCGCAAGGAATGCCGAAAACAGCGAGACGGCGCCGATGATCGTGAGGACCCATCCCGCGAGAGAGTGCAGTTCGCTGGTCACCAGGAGTCCCCAGCCGGCCACGCCGCATGCCGAGCCCACGATATGGGCCCAGCCGAAGCGATCGCGAACACCGTACAGATAGAAGCGGTGCAGGCCGAGTGTGCCGAACAGCATGGCGAGTCCGGCGGTCAGGGTCTTGGATTTATAGGCGACTGCGTTCATTTGGCATGGTTATCGGGCAGGCGTTTCGCGAATGACTTCGACGAGCGTCCAGCGCATGCTCGAAGCGTCGGCGGGCGGATTGGCGACGGGCTCGCCATGGATTTTCACGCGGTATTCTACGCCCGGCTTCCAGTCGAAGCCATCGATGTGGGCATACCACAGCTCCCACTGCGATTTACCGGAGTCGTCGGCAGCGCGCACACGCAGGCATTTCCGCGGCGCCACACCCACGCAATCCGCCATTTGCGAGTCGATGTCGAGAACCCGATCTTCGGTTGTCCTATTGCCAGTGTTCGCGACGGGACGATTGAGCAGTGTTTGCGACGCGTAGGTCAGCGTTTCGCCGTTCGGCGTGCTCAGCGTCAGTTGTGTGTCCCGGCGTTCAAAGCGGGTCACGCTCGGGAGTGTCTTCAGATAGCGCGATTCGAACGCCATCGAATCGGGGCAGGCCATACGTGTCGCGGCAGGTGCTTGAATGGTGACTTGCCCCTTGCCCGGCCCAATCGTGTATTGACCGAAGATGCGATTGCAGCCGCCGGTGCCGGAAAACGCGCCTTTGTCGTTAAAGGTGAGATTGATCGTGCGTCCCTCCGGCATGCTTGGCGCGTCGTTGGCACCCTCCCATTTCACCAGTTGCCATGTGCCGAGAATGTCGGCCGGCGCCGTTGCTGCGGCGGCATTGCCGGTGGCGTCGGACGACGGATTGGCACCACCGCCCGAAGGCGCGGCGCATCCCGCCAGCAGGGCGGCGGGTACCAGAAGTGTCGCCAGGTAGGCGGCGAAGGAAGACGGCAGGAGCGAGAGTCGGCGTTGAGTCATGATCTTGTCTGGGCGAAGTGTCGGAGAGGGCAGGGACGGCGGGAATGTCGCGTTGAACGGGGGAGGGGTTCTAACGGTGCCGTGAGTGCCATGAAAGGTTGACCGGACATGTGAAGCGACAGTTCCTTGCGGCGGTCCGGGAAAACGGTGGAGCAAGATCGTCGACTGTCATTGGGCGGCATGAGGTGATGTCAGATGGATTTAGGGCTTGCGATAGGTGATGCGATAAATGGCACCCGCGTGGTCGTCGCTGATCAACAATGACCCGTCGGGTAGCGTGAGCAGATCGACGGGACGTCCCCAGACGGTTTCGTCCTCACCCAGCCAGCCCTGGGCGAAGACTTCCTGCTTGGCAACGTTGCCTTTGGGGTCGAGCACGATGCGCATCACGCGGTATCCGACCTTACGGCTTCGGTTCCAGGATCCATGCTCGGCAATGAAGATGCTGCCGCGGTACGCCTCGGGAAATTGTTTACCTATATAGAAGTGCATGCCGAGTGCAGCAACATGTGCGCCAAGCTTCGCCTTCGGAGGTGTCGAGGCGCGGCAGGCCCTCTCCCGACCGAAGTCAGGGTCTGAAACGTCGCCCGCGTGGCAATACGGAAAGCCGAAATGCTCGCCAGCGCTGGTGAGCCGATTGAGTTCGTCGTCGGGCACGTCGTCACCGAGCAGATCGCGCCCGTTGTCCGTAAACCAAAGCGCGTTGGTTCCCGGTTGCCAGTCGAAACCTACCGTGTTGCGCACCCCGCGGGCCATGACGCGCCAATCCGTGCCGTCGGGTTTCATGCTGCCGATTATTGCGTAACGATTTTCGTCACGCTTGCAGACGTTGCACGGCGCGCCCACGCCGACATACAGACGCTGATCGGGGCCGAAGGCAATATATCGCCAGCCGTGATGGCTTTCGGTCGGGAGCTTGTCGTAAACAACGATGGGTTTGCCCGGATTCTCCAGGTGGCTTTCGATATCGTCGAGTTTGACGATGCGCGAGACGGCTGAAATGTAGAGGGCGCCGTTGCGCATTGCGACGCCCACCGGCATGTTCAATCCCGAGGCCACTGTGCGGACTTTGGCCGCATAGGCGCGAGATGGGTCGAGGGTAATCGCGTAGACGCTACCCTGTGCCCGACTGCCCACGAACAGGGTTCCTCGCGGCCCCAACACCATGCCCCGGGCGCCGGGGACCTGATCGGACAGCACTTCGACATAAAAGCCGGGTGGCAGCGCCAGGCGTTCTATCGGAAGGGCATCTCGCGCAGTGGCAAATTGAGCGGCGCAGAAGAGTATCGCACCCAGAAAGGCTTGCCATCCGTCCGGAAATCGTCGCATGCAGGACTCGCTTCGCGCAAAGGATGCGTGCATTGTAGACCAGTGCTCGCCGGGGCGCGGCGACGCCGCGCAGGACGCCCAATTCGGGCGCGGCCGGTCGGCATCCATCTCCATTTGGCGAAGTGTTTGTTTTGACGAGGGTTTTGCGCTATAATCACGCGTTTTCTGTCCGAACACTTCTGGATTCACAAGGATTTAATATGGTCGTTATCCGCCTGGCTCGCGGCGGCGCGAAGAAGCGCCCGTTCTACAACATCGTTGCAACCGACTCGCGTAACCGCCGCGATGGCCGCTTCATCGAGCGTATTGGCTTCTACAACCCGGTCGCTGCCGAAGGCACGGAAGGTCTGCGCATTGCTCAGGACCGTCTGACGTACTGGCAAGGCGTTGGCGCACAACTGTCGCCGACCGTGGCTCGTCTGATCAAGCAAGGCGCCAAGGCTGCTGCCTAAGCTTTCAGATAGTTGAGCTGTACGCATTGCTGTCGGTTTGCCGATGGCATGAGAATTAAACGGCGGTGCCTGCTCTGGAGCAATTCAGAGCAGGCACCGCCGTGTGTTCGTCACAAGGTTGGATTGGCATGGTTCGTTCCGCACGTGAGCGGGTACCGTTGAAGATCGGTGCTGAAGCGCGTCGCGCCTCCGGCATGCGCGCAGAGCAGGTGCTCGCCCCGGTGGCCGAAGTGCCCGACGATCTCGTCGAGCTCGGTTACATCGGCGATGCCTACGGGATTCGCGGCTGGATCAAGGTGCAGCCGCATACGGGCGAGGGCGAAAGTCTTTTGTCCGCAGATTGCTGGTATTTCCGTCGCCCGGGGGCGTCCGATTTCACCAAGGCGAATGTGCTTTACAGTCGAGCCCATTCCGGGACCGTGGTCGCGCAACTGCGCGGCAGCGAAAACCGGACGGCGGCCGAGGCGCTCAAAGGACTTCAGGTCTGGGTGCCGCGTAGCGCGTTCCCCTCGGCGGGTGAGGACGAGTTTTACTGGGTGGACCTGATCGGTGCCCAGGTAACGAATTTGCAGGACGAACGGCTTGGTAAGGTCGTCGGTTTGCTCGACAACGGCGTGCACACCGTGTTGCGTGTAGCGTATGACGTGCCCGCCGAGGACGACAAGCCGGCCAAGACCGCTGAACGGTTGATTCCGTTCGTCGGCCAATATATTCAGACCGTCGATGTCAAGGCGGGGCGTATTGTGGCCGACTGGGGTCTCGATTACTGAGAATCCGATTGACCGCCCGGTCGCGATGGCGTTCGGGCACCTCTGGACGGAACCGGTTTGATGCAGTTTGACGTCGTCACGCTCTTTCCCGAGATGTTTCGGGCACTGACCGACTGGGGCGTCACCAGCCGGGCGCTCAAGCAGTCGCGCTACGGTTTGCGGTTTTGGAATCCACGTGATTTCACGCATAACAACTACCGCACGATCGACGATCGCCCTTATGGCGGCGGTCCGGGCATGGTAATGCTTGCCAAACCGCTCGATGATGCGATCGCTGCCGCGAAGGCGGCGCAGGCGGAAGCTGGCGTACCACGCGGCCGAGTATTGCTGATGTCGCCGCAGGGCAAGCCGCTGACGCACCGCCGGGTTGTGGAACTGAGAGAGCAGGAGCAAGGCCTGATTCTGCTGTGTGGTCGTTACGAAGCGATCGATCAGCGTTTGATCGATCGCGTGGTGGACGAAGAGGTCAGTGTCGGCGATTTCGTGCTGTCGGGCGGAGAGTTGCCCGCCATGGCACTCATGGATTCGCTGATCCGGTTGTTGCCGGGTGCGTTGAACGATGAGCAGTCGGCGGAGCAGGATAGTTTCGTCAACGGGTTGCTCGATTGTCCGCATTACACGCGGCCCGAAGAATATGAAGGGGTACGCGTGCCCGATGTGCTGTTGGGCGGGCATCACGCAGAGATTGAAAAGTGGCGGCGTCGCGAGGCGCTGACCAATACCTGGCGCAAGCGGCCCGATCTGATCGAGAGCGCGCGTGCGAACGGAATGCTCAGCCGTGCCGATGAGGCATGGCTGGCAAGCCTGCAGGTCGATACGTCGGCCAAGTAGGCTCGGATGTCGTCATGGGGACGGCATTCGGTTTGACCCCATCCTCTGTCGGGGCCGGTTCGCCGGTATATAACGCCGATACGATGGCACAAGGAGTGGTAAATGAATCTGATCGCTAAGATCGAGCAAGAAGAAATCGCGCGTCTGACCGCGAACAAGACGATCCCCGATTTCGCCCCGGGCGACACCGTGATCGTCAACGTGAACGTGGTTGAAGGTAACCGCAAGCGCGTTCAGGCTTACGAAGGCGTCGTGATCGCCAAGCGTAACCGTGGCCTGAACTCGGGCTTCATCGTTCGCAAGATCTCTTCGGGTGAAGGCGTTGAGCGTACGTTCCAGACGTACTCGCCGCTGATCGCCAGCATCGAAGTCAAGCGTCGTGGTGACGTTCGTCGCGCCAAGCTGTACTACCTGCGCGAGCGTTCGGGCAAGTCGGCACGTATCAAGGAAAAGCTCTCGTTCAAGAGCAAGACCGTCGCTGCCGAGTAAGTCGGACGCAGCAAAAGCCGCATGGAAAAAGCACCCCTTGGGGTGCTTTTTTCGTTGCGCGATGCCGCATGCGTGCCGATGCGGCGCTGCAGCATCACGTCGCTAGGCGTCGAATTGCCATACGAATGGCATTTTCTTTGCGTTCACGTGATTTCAGCTTCCTCGCTAAAATAGCGAAGTCATCCATCTCTCAAAGGTCTACGTGGCCCCACCTCTCATCCTGCATCCGGAAGCATTGCCCATCGTCTCGACAGGTGAGGGCGAGCCTGCGGTGCCGGCAGAGCGGTTGACTCCCTCGGCGATACGGGACCGGCTGGCCAGCCCGCCGATCTGGATGCCTGAGTCCGGCGTCGTCGAGGCCGTTTCCCCCGCGCTGTTTACGCCACGCGCGGCGGCGGTTCTCGTGCCTTTGGTCATGCGTCCCCATGGGACTACTGTGTTGCTGACGAAGCGCACACAGCATCTGAGTACGCATGCCGGGCAAGTGAGTTTTCCCGGAGGAAGTCGCGAACCGGACGATCCGACGCCGATTGCGACCGCCCTGCGCGAGTCGCGCGAGGAAATCGGACTGGATGCCGGGGCGGTAGAGGTGATCGGAAGTTTGCCCGACTATGTGACGGGCACAGGCTTTCGCGTAGCGCCTGTTGTGGGGCTGGTGACGCCCCCGTTCGATCTGGTCGCCGACACCGGCGAGGTGGACGAGATCTTCGAGGTGCCGCTGGATTTTCTGATGAATCCCGTGCATCACCAGATTCGTGTCTTCAACTATCAGGTCGGTGAGCGCCGGTTCTACGCCATGCCTTATCCGAAGCCCGCCGGGGGCGAGTATTTCATCTGGGGTGCGACGGCGGGCATGCTACGGAATTTCTACCAACTCCTGCGGGCCTGACGCGCAACCGGATCCGCGCGTGCGAATTGTCTGCTCGTGAGATGAAGTGTGTGCGTCGCAGAGGCGCACGGGGCGGGCTTTTGCGAGAAGCTGTGCTATCGTTACACCATTCCGTCTGGTGATCTGATCGCACGCATGACATTCTTCTCGGTACTCCTCGCGCTGATCCTCGAGCAGGTGCGTGCCCTCTCCACGCAAAACCCGATCTACAACCTGATTCGCTCCCACGCGACCCATACTTCGCAGTCGTTCGACGCCGGTCAGCCGCGTCACGGTGTGCTCGCGTGGCTGGTGGTCGTCGTGCCGTTCGTGCTGGTCGTTGGCGTCGTCTACTACCTGCTGATGCGGGTCAACATTTTCCTTGGATTTGCCTGGAACGTCCTCATCGTCTACCTGACGATGGGTTTCCGGCAGTTCAGCCACTATTTCACCGACATTCATGTCGCGCTGAACAACGATAACGTTAACGAAGCGCGAGAAATCCTGCGTCAGTGGATCGGGATCGATACCGTCGATATGCCGGTGGACGAGATCGTGCGCCATACGCTGCTGCATGCCGTGATTGCTTCGCACCGTCATGTGTTCGGCGTGTTCTTCTGGTTTCTCATGCCGATTGGACCCGCGGGTGCGGTGTTGTATCGTCTGGCCGAGTATCTCTCCCGTCGTTGGACCGAACCTGCACCGGACCGAAGCCCGGCGTTCGGTGCGTTTGCACGCAAGGCTTTCTACGTGATCGACTGGGTGCCGGCCCGCCTGACTGCCATCGGCTTTGCGATCGTCGGCAATTTTGAAGATGCGATCTACGCATGGCGCCATTACGCCAAGCAGTGGCCGAACGAAAATGAGGGGATTTTGCTGGCGGCGGGGAGTGGCGCCCTCGGGGCAAGGCTCACCGGGCCACTGGCGGAAGTCTCCAGCGTCGATGCGCTCAATCAAGGGGACGATGCCGTGCTGCCGGTCGGCAGCGAATGCACGCCGCGTACGTTGCAGGCTGCCGTGGGGTTGGTGTGGCGCGCCGTTCTGCTGTGGATGCTGCTGCTGTTGCTGTTGACGTTGGCTGTGTGGCTTGGCTGACACCGGATAGCGCGAGTTCACTAAAGAAAAACCCCGCATATGCGGGGTTTTTCTTTTCTCGAAGTCACTGCCGTTGCGGATCAGTAGGGAATCTGCTGTTCGGATTCGTGGACGAGCTGAGCGTAAAGGGCATGACGCTGTGATGAGATTCGGCCATCGGCTACTGCCTCGAGAATCGCGCAGCCCGGCTCCTTCAGATGGTGGCAATTGTAGAACCGGCAACCTGTGAGCAAGGGGCGAAACTCTGGAAATGCGCGCTCGAGAGCGCCTTCCTTGAGGTGATGCAGGCCGAACTCCTGGAAGCCCGGCGAATCGATGAGCAGTCCGCCTTCGGGCAAATGGAAGATGCGCGTAAACGTCGTGGTGTGTTTGCCTGAATTCAGGACGGTCGAGATTTCGCGTGTTGCCGCATCCGCATTGGGCACGACCAGATTCACGAGGCTCGATTTCCCCATGCCGGATTGCCCGAGCAGCAGTGATGCCTGATGTGCCAGACGCGGCAACAATTGTGTCTTGGCTGCCTCCGGGTCCGCGCGTACCGATAGCTCCAGCACTTCGTAGCCCAATGCGCGATATGGCGCGAGCCGCTCGCGAGCTGCCGGCAACGCGTCGGCTACGTCGGTCTTATTGAGTACGATCAACGGCCGAAGCTCGTTCGCTTCCGCAGCGACAAGCGCACGACCGAGCAAATCTTCGCTGAAGTACGGCTCGGTGGCCAACATGATCACCAATTGGTCGATGTTGGCGGCGAAAAGCTTACTTTTGAACTGGTCCGAGCGATAGAGCAGATTGCGACGGGGCAGAATCTCTTCAATCACGCCCTGATCCCCGGTGCGTGCCCAGGCAACTTCGTCGCCAACGGCGATCTCGCTCTTCTTGCCTCGGGGGAAACACAGCACCGTTTCACCGTCGTCGGCTTCGACAACGTAATGGCGGCCATGGGCCGCCGTGACGCGACCGTGGCGTCGTTCCTGCACTGGTGTCTCGACCGGCGATGCCTTACCTTTTCCGCCGCGCTTCATGCGTGCCCCAGCAGTCGGTCGATGCGCTGGGAAGCGGGGGGATGCGAGTAGTAGAACGCTGTGTAGACGGGGTCGGGCGTCAACGTCGAGGCATTGTCCTGATAGAGCTTTACCAGTGCGTTCACCAGATCGCTCGCCTGTGTCTGGCTGGCAGCGAACGCGTCGGCTTCGAACTCGTGTTTGCGCGAGGTCAGACTGCCAAGCGGGCTGGCGAAGAATCCGAACACCGGCAGTACGAGGAAGAAAAGCACCAATGCGAGTGCATTATTGCTGCCCGTCATCGACGGCATGACTCCCAGCTCCGTGTAAAACCAGGTTCGTCCGGTGAGCCAGCCCAGCAGCGCGAGGAAGGCGAGCGACAATGCGAACGCGACGACCAGCCGCTTGGTGATATGGCGGCGCTTGAAGTGCCCCAGTTCGTGGGCCAGGACTGCCTCGATCTCGGCGGGTGAGAGACGTTCGATCAGCGTATCGAAGAATACGATGCGCTTGGCGCGACCAAAGCCGCTGAAGTAAGCATTGCCGTGCGCGGAGCGCTTCGAGCCGTCCATCACGAACAAACCGCGCGCTGCAAATCCGCAGCGTTGCATCAACCCTTCGATGCGCTGCGCAAGCGAGGCATCCGAGAGCGGTTCGAACTTGTTGAACATCGGGGCGATGACATGGGGAAAGATGAATTGCACGAACAGATTGAACGCCACCCAGACGACCCACGTGTAAATCCACCAGAGCGGCCCGGCGCGGTCCATGAGCCACAGCACGACGAACAGCAACGGCAATCCGAGGACGACGCCGACGGCGGTGCCTTTCACCATGTCGTCGATAAACAGCCCGAGCGACATCCGGTTGAAGCCGAAACGTTGCTCGATGACGAACTGCCGGACATAAGTGAACGGCAGATCGACGATGCCGGAAATCAGCAAGACCGCCGCGATCAGCGCGATCTGCCCGACGTAGCCTTCGCCGAGCCACTCGGCGATACCAATATGCAGTACGTTCAACCCGCCGAGTAGCGTAAAGGCGACCAGCAGCACGGCCTGCGCGAAGATTTCGGCCATGCCGAGACGGGTGCGAGCCACCGTGTAATCGGCGGCGCGCTGATGATCGGTCAGCGTGATCGTGTCGGCGAAGCGCTCGGGTACGGCAGCCCGATGGGCAACGACATGGCGGACCTGACGGGCGGCCAGCCAGAGCTTGGTCATGACCATCGCCAGCAGGAAGATCACGAAGAGATAAGTGAACATGCGCTTGATGAGAATCCGAAGTATGCGAGAATTATAAGTTCTTTCGACCGGCGAGGCGCCGTACCGGTCGCCCACCGATGCGTTTTCCAGAGTCTTCCGATCATGTCTTCCCTCCCATCCCAAAATCCCACGCCTGCCGACGCCCAGACGACGCTTGCACGCGCCGAATTTAATTTGGTCTGGCTCGACATGGAGATGACCGGTTTGCAGCCGGACAGCGACCGAATTATCGAAGTGGCGGTCGTCGTCACGGACTCGGCGCTAACGCGTCGCATCGAAGGCCCGGTGTTCGCCATTCACCAGTCCGACGCGGTGCTCGACGGCATGGACGACTGGAACAAATCGACGCACGGCCGCTCGGGTCTGATCGATCGCGTCAAGGCGTCGACCGTGGACGAGGCGTCTGCGCAGGCGCAACTGATCGAGTTCCTGAGCCAGTACGTGCCGCCCAACAAGTCGCCGATGTGCGGCAATTCGATTTGCCAGGATCGCCGTTTCATGGCGCGCTACATGCCCGAACTCGAAGCATTCTTCCATTATCGGAATCTGGACGTGAGCACGCTCAAGGAACTGTGCCGTCGCTGGGAGCCCACGGTGTACAAGGGTTTTACCAAGCGGGCCGCCCATACGGCGCTGGCCGATATCCACGAATCGATCGACGAACTGGTGTACTACCGTGAGCACTTCCTGAAGACGGCAGTGCCGGGCGCAACGGCCTGAGTTGCCGTCGACGGGTACTGAAACGCCAGCGTATTCGCTGGCGTTTTGCTTTGTGTGCTCGCTATGAAGAGGACGGCGGATGCCGGTCAGGCGGACTTCGGCGCGCGAATCGCGCTCTTCGGGCGGAACGCCTTGCAGACGGCTTCGTCGGTTTCGATGTAAGGGCCACCGATCAGATCGATGCAGTATGGCACCGCAGCAAAGATGCCTGGCACCACCGATTGGCCGTCGTCATCCCGCAATCCTTCGAGGGTTTCCTTGATGGACTTGGGCTGACCGGGCAAATTGATGATAAGCGCTGCATGATCTGCGGTCTCGCGAATGACGGCGACCTGACGCGACAGAATCGCCGTCGGCACGAAGCGCAGGCTGATCTGGCGCATCTGCTCGCCGAACCCCGGCATTTCCCTGGTGCCTGCACGCAGCGTGGCTTCGGGCGTGACGTCGCGGCGCGCCGGGCCTGTGCCGCCGGTCGTCAGCACCAGATCGCACTGCAACGTGTCGATCAGTTCGATCAACGTCGCGGTGATGCCGTCGGCGACATCGGGAATCAGACGCGTATGCGCCACCCACGGCGACGTGAGGGCACTGCCCAGCCACGCCTGAAGCGCCGGAATGCCCTGGTCCTCATAGGTGCCCTGGCTGGCCCGGTCGCTGATCGACACGAGCCCTACGCGAAGTTCGTCCGGATGAGAGCGCGTCACCATCAATAATCCTCACGCGTTGGGAATTCCGGCAGATCGTTATCGGCGTCGTCCGAAGTTTCGGCCGCCGCCGGACCTGTGCCAAGCAGGTCCTTGAGTACCTGGAAGAGTTCGCGGAACGCCTTGGGCGGCTTCTGCGCGGCCTGCTCGCGGCGGGCGTTGCGAATCAGCGTGCGCAGTTGCTGAGCGTCGGCGCCCGGATATTGGGCGAGCAACTCGGTGAGCGCCTCGTCCTTGGCCATCAGGCGCTCGCGCCAGCGCTCCAGGGCGTGCAGCTTGGCGGTTTCCGCCTTCGAGACGCCCTTGATGACGTCCAGCGCGCGTTGAATGGCCTCGATTTCCGATTCGTCGAGCGTGCGCATTTGTTTGCCCACGTACTGCAATTGACGGCGGCGGCCTTCGTGCGCGGTGATCGTGCGGCAGTCGCGGACGGCGCGTTCGAGGTTTTCGGGCATTGGCACGCGGGCGAGCGCGTCCTTGGCCAGGTTGACCAGTTCTTCGCCCAGATCCTGAAGGGCATGCGACTCGCGCTTGCGCTGGGATTTGCTCGGGCCTTCGTCGGAAAGCTCGCTGTGGGCGATACGGTTAAAGCGTTGAATGTGCGTCATAGGCGCTATTGTAACGCGGCGCGAGGCGTCCAAATAGTTGCCGGGGTACGCACGATGGCGCGCAACTCGCGCTAAGATGGCGGTTCCTATTCAGCCACTGACCGAATCGCGCCGATGTCCCAAGCGACCCAGCACTTCACGCATACCCAGGATCAACTCAAGGAAATCGTCGGCGACGTCTTGCAGTACGCCCGTTCGCTCGGCGCAACCGACGCCGCAGCCGAAATCTCCGAGGGCGACGGTCTGTCGGTCTCGGTGCGGCGCGGCAAGGTCGAGACCATCGAGCGTAACCGCGACAAGCTGGTCGGCGTGACCGTTTTCATCGGTCAGCGTCGCGGCAACGCGAGTACGTCCGACTTCTCGCGCAAGGCGCTGCACGACACGGTCGACGCGGCGTACAACATTGCCCGTTTCACTGCGGAAGACGATTGCGCGGGACTTGCCGAGTCCGAACTCCTCGAAATGCACCCGCAGGATCTGTCGCTGTTCCACCCGTGGAGCATTACGGCAGACGAGGCGGTCGAGCTGGCGCGTCGCGCGGAGAAGGCGGCGCTCGACGTGAGTCCCATCATCCGGAATTCCGAGGGCGCGGCCGTATCGGCCCAGCACTCTCAGTTCATGCTCGGCACGACACGCGGTTTCCTTTCGGGCTACCCGTATTCGCGGCATTACCTGTCGGTGTCGCCGATTGCCGGCAGCGGCAGCCACATGCAGCGCGACGACTGGTATACGTCCAAGCGCGCTGCGGGCGATCTGGCCTCGCCCGAGGCGGTCGGCCGGTATGCGGCCGAGCGTGCGCTGGCGCGCCTGCACGCCCGCAAGCTTTCCACGCGTAAGTGTGCGGTGCTCTTCGAGGCCCCGCTGGCCGCCGGTTTGCTGGGGGCATTCGTGCAGGGCGTGAGTGGCGGCGCGCTGTACCGCAAGGCGACCTTCCTCGTCGATACGCTGGGCAAACCGGTATTTGCCGATCACGTTGGCATTCACGAAGATCCGCACGTGCCGCGCGCGATGGGCAGCGCACCTTATGACGAGGAGGGCGTGAAGACGCGCGCTCGCGATGTGGTCAGTGATGGCGTGGTGCAAGGCTACTTCCTGTCGACCTATTCGGCTCGCAAGTTGGGGATGCAAACGACCGGCAACGCCGGTGGTTCGCACAATCTGCGGATGTACAGCAAGCTCACGGCACCGACCGACGACTTCCGCGCCATGTTGCGCAAGCTCGGCACCGGTCTGCTGGTGACCGAACTGATGGGGCAGGGCGTGAATTATGTGACCGGCGATTACTCGCGCGGCGCGTCCGGCTTCTGGGTCGAGAATGGCGAAATTCAGTATCCGGTCGAAGAAATCACGCTGGCGGGGAATCTGAACGACATGTTCCGACAGATCGTGGCGATCGGGGCGGACACGCTCGTGCGCGGCACGAAGGAGGTCGGGTCAATCCTGATTGAACAAATGACCGTTGCCGGTCATTGATGCTGCGAAAACCCGTTATGGCGCCACAAACACGTTGCATTTGTGCGCCATTGCGGGGCAAATGCTCAATTGTCGTGCCCGTTGCAGGCAGTTTGCGATATCCTTAGGAGTTTTCTTAAGCCGTGGCTTAAGAACGGACACGGTAGTTAGGGTAATGGGCGCGCTCATAAGGCGCGCCTTCTCATAACTAGAGACTAGGTATTGGAGGAAGAGGACTCATGAAAAGCACCATGACCAAGTTGCTGAGCGCACTTGTCGCTACGGGGATGGTGGCTGCGGCCCATGCAGCCGATCTGAAGATCGGTGTGGCCGAGGCACTGTCGGGCGGCGCGGCGCAGTACGGTATCGCGATCAAGAACGGTTTCCAGCTCGCCGCTGACGAAATCAACGCTGCCGGCGGCATCAACGGCAATAAGCTCGTGCTTCAGGTGGAAGACGAGCAGGGCAAGAAGGAAGAGGCGATCAACGTTTTCAAGAAGCTGATCTTCCAGGACAAGGTGCTCATGGTGTTCGGTCCGACGCTGTCGAATTCGGCACAGGCTGCCGACCCGATTGCACAAGCCGGCAAGACGGTCGCTTTCGGCACGTCGAATACGGCGGACGGCATTACCTCGATCGGCGACTATATTTTCCGTAACTCGGTGACCGAAGCCGACGTGCTGCCGGAGACCATCAAGGTGGCGGCAAAGCACACGGGCATCAAGAAGGTGGCTGTGCTGTACGGCAACGACGATGTCTTCACCAAGAGCGGTTACGACAACTTCAAGAAGGCGCTCGAAGACCTGAAGATCCCGGTGACGACGACCGAGACGTTCGCCAAGGGCGATGTGGACTTCAAGGCGCAGCTCACGAAAATCAAGGCCACCAACCCGGACGCCATCGTGCTGTCGGCGCTGATCGCCGAAGGTGCTCCGATCATGGTGCAGGCCCGCCAACTAGGCATCAACGTGCCGTTCATCGGCGGCAACGGGATGAATTCGGTCAAGATCTTCGATCTTGCCAAGGGCAGCTCGGACGGCCTGTGGGTGGGTAGCCCGTGGTCGATCGAGAACAACACGCCGGCCAATACGAAGTTCATCGCCGCTTACAAGGCGAAGTACAACGTGGCGCCGGACCAGTTCGCGGCGCAGTCGTACGACGCCATGTACATTGCCGCAGACGCGATCAAGAACGTGAAGATTTCGGGCAATCTCATCGCCGACCGCAAGGCGTTGCGCGATGCACTGCCGAAGGTCACGCATGAAGGCGCGACGGGCAAGTTCGCCTTCCGTCAGGCAACGGACAAGAACGGCAAGCCGGCCGGCTACGACGCACAGCAAGCACCGATCGTCAGTGTGACGAAGGGTGGCAAGTACGTCATCGAGAAGTAAGTAGCCCGGCAGTACTTGAAGAAGTCCGCATGGGCGTAGGGCCGCAAGGCGCTACGCCCATCGGCGTTTCTGGCGCACGTCGCACCCCCTCACGACGCGCGCTTCCGTCCCTCAGGCTGGAATACACACCATGCTGGAACAGCAACTCGTCAACGCGCTCTCCCTCGGGTGCGTGTACGCCTTGTTCGCGCTCGGGTTCACACTCGTGTTCGGCATCCTCGGCGTCATCAACCTTTCGCACGGCGCGGTCTTCATGGTCGGCGCCTATGCGGCGCTGCAAGCCGTCGTGCGTCTGCATCTGCCGCTGTGGGCGGCCATCGTCACGGCCGTCGTCGTCGCCGGCCTGCTGGGCCTGCTCATCGACGTGCTGGTGCTCAAACCGTTGCGCAAACGCGGTGCACCTCACCTGATCCCGATGATCGCGACCATCGGTGTGGGCATTCTGCTCAACAACGGTGTGCAGGGCATCTTCGGTGCGGAAAACCTGCGTTTTCCGTACGACGTCGTCCCGCAGGACACGCTCACGGTGGCCGGCGTTCATATGACGGTGCTCGAGCTGGCGATCATCTTCATCTCGTTTGCGCTCATGGCCGTGCTCATTACCACGATTAAGAAGACGCAATTGGGGCGCGCTCTGCGCGCGATTGCCGAGTCGCCGAAGGCGGCGTACCTGCTGGGCATCAACGTCGAAGGTCTTTTCCTGGCGACGTCATTCGCCGCGGCAGGGCTGGGCGGCATGGCTGGCGTGCTGATCGGCCTTTACTCCAACGCCGTGTTCCCGCTCATGGGGCAGCCGATGCTGCACAAGGGCATTGCCGTGATCATTCTGGGCGGCATGGGCGACATTCGTGGCGCGATGATCGGCGGCTTGTTCCTCGGCTTCGCCGAAGTGTTGTCGGTGGCGTATATCGGCTCGAACATGCGCGACGCCGTGGCGTTCGGCCTTCTGTTCCTGATCCTGCTGGTGCGTCCGCAGGGGTTGTTCGGCAAAGTGCTCGAACGCAAAGCGTAATCACGGGGGCGCAATGGACTGGTTCAATAATTTCTGGGCGGTTTACAGCAATCTCGTGCTGACTCTCGGCACGAATGCGCTGCTGGCCCTGTCGATTTACCTCACGCTTTCGTGCGGCATGCTGGCGATGGCGAACGCGGCGTTCATGGGCATCGGGGCGTACACTGCAGCGTTGCTGACAATGAATTACGAGACGCCGTTTGCCGTATCGCTTGCAGGCGGCATGGCGGCGCCCGCGCTGATTGCGTTCATCATCGGCAAGCCGACACTGCGTCTGTCGGGGGTGTATCTGGCCATGGCAACGCTCGGCTTCGGTGAAGTCGTGCGCGTGCTCATCCTCAATACCGAAGATTTGACGGGCGGTGCGCTCGGACTGAACGGCATTCCGCAGCTCACGCAATGGTGGCACGTGGCGGGTGCGGTCGTGATCACGCTTGCCGTGCTGTGGCGGATTCGTCGCTCGAAGGTGGGGCGTGCGTTCGAGGCGATCAAGGAAGACGAGACGGCGGCAGGGCTCATGGGCATCAACGTCACGGGCTACAAGATGCTGGCATTCGTGCTGGGGGCGGTGCTGGCGGGGCTGGCCGGCGCGCTCAACGCGCATTTGACGTTCTTTATCGGACCGAACGAATTCGGGTTCGACCGTGGCGTCGAAATTCTGACGATGGCGATTCTCGGCGGTATCAACGGTCTCGTGGGCCCGGTGCTGGGCAGCACGATTCTTACGTTGTTGCCGGAGTTGCTGCGGGCGTTCAACGACTTCCGCCTCGTGGTCAACGGCCTGATTCTGGTGTTGATCGTGCTGTTCCTGCCCAAGGGCATCTGGGATCCGATGCGTTTTCGCCGGTGGTTCCGTGCCGGTAAGGCGCGTTCGGCGTCTTCCACGTAAGCGGACGGGGAACACGACATGCTTAAGCTTTCCAATATTTCCAAGCGATTCGGCGGCCTTCACGTGCTGCAGGACGTGAACATCGAAGTGCCGCAAGGCACGATCTTCGGTCTGATCGGACCGAACGGC
Organism: Pandoraea anhela; assembly: GCF_902459655.1. GTDB lineage: Bacteria > Pseudomonadota > Gammaproteobacteria > Burkholderiales > Burkholderiaceae > Pandoraea > Pandoraea anhela. The sequence continues at coordinate 318,912 of NZ_CABPSB010000004.1, read as the reverse complement.
GCCGGTAAGACGACCGTCTTCAACCTGATCACCGGCTTGTTGCAGCCCACGGGCGGCAGCATCACGTTCGACGGTGAAAGCCTGCCGGGCGAGAAGCCCCACCGGATTACGCAGCGAGGCATCGCGCGTACGTTCCAGAACATCCGCATCTTCAAGGAGATGACGCTGATCGAGAACGTCGTGGTCGGGATGCACCGCCATCTCTCGTATGGCCCGGCGGGGCTGCTGCTGTCGCTGCCGGGTTTTCGCGACATGGAGAAGCGCTCTCGCGAGCGTGCCCACGAGCTGCTGTCGTGGGTCAAGCTCGACCATAAGGCGTACGACATTGCCGATAACCTCTCGTACGGCGATCAGCGCAAGCTCGAACTGGCGCGCGCACTGGCGACCGAGCCCAAGCTGCTGCTGCTCGACGAGCCGGTCGCCGGCATGAACACGGGCGAGAAGGTCGATCTGATGAGCGAAATCGAGAACATCAAGGCGCGCGGTTACACGATCTTCATGATCGAGCACGACATGCGCTTCGTGATGGGCTTGTGCGAGCGCATTGCCGTGCTGAACTTCGGCCGCATCATTGCCGAGGGCAAGCCTGACGAGATCAAGCACAACCCGCAGGTCATCGAAGCCTATCTGGGCCGGGACGATGACGACGACGATGCGCCCGCCTTGGCGGCTGGCGCGGAGGACAAGGCATGAGCGCGCTGCTCGAAGTGAAGGGCCTGAAAGTGGCCTATGGGCATATCGAGGCCGTGAAAGGCGTCGATTTTGCATTGCGCGAGCACGAGATCACCTCGCTCGTGGGCGCGAACGGCGCGGGCAAGTCGACGACACTGCTGGCGCTGTCCGGTCTCATCAAGAAGCAGGCGGGTACGATCCTCTTCGAAGGTGAGGACATCGGCGATCTGGCACCCAACAAGATCGTGCAACGCGGATTGGTGCAGGTGGCGGAGGGACGTGCCACGCTCACGACTATGACGGTGCGCGAGAACCTTGAATTGGGGGCCTACACGCGGCGCGACAAGCAGAACGTGAAGCCGGATCTGGACAAAGTGCTCGAGCGTTTCCCGCGACTGGCGGAACGTATCGACCAGATGGCAGGTAACTTGTCGGGCGGCGAGCAGCAGATGCTGGCGATCGGGCGTGCGCTCATGGCACGGCCGAAGCTGTTGCTGCTGGACGAGCCGTCGATGGGGCTCGCCCCGATCATCGTGCAAGGCATTTTCAGCACGTTGAAGGAGATCAACGCCGATGGGTTGACCATCTTCCTGGTCGAGCAAAACGTGCGTCAGGCGCTCAAGATCGCACAGCATGGCTACGTGCTGGAGACGGGCAAGGTGGTGCTGGACGACACCGGCCGGAATCTGCTGGGCAACCCACGCGTGCTGGAGGCCTATCTCGGCGGTTAAGCCCGGTACACCGGTGAGTGTAAGTCGTGTCCGGGCGCCGCAGTATCGAGCGTCTCGACGGTAACGAAGGCGCGCCACTTGCCGAACGAAGGCTGCGACGGGACGTCCACGGCGTCGACGGGCTATTTGACGATAGCTGGTCGATGCCGTTTTTGTCGGTATCGGCCAACGGCAGACACGTTGGCAGGCCGTCGGAATTGGTGCATGCTGCGGCTTATCCGGTCGCCGCCGGCGTTTGCGGCGAGGCTGCCAACGAGACTTCGTCGAATCGATATCGCGCTCGATAGAGGGGAAGGGATTTCATGGACGGCTTTCTGATGGAGCATGCTTCGCGCGGACAGCGGGCTTTTGCCGGCTGTCTGGCGATCGTCGTGCTGGCCGCCCTGCTATTGGCGGCGCCGCAGGCGACGGCCATGTTGCCGGCTGTCGCGCCATTCCTGCCGATGTGCGGACTCACCGTTTTCACAACGGCAACGATCGCATCGTTTTTGCTCTCCGCCCAGTTTCAGGTCAGCCGATTGCCGGTGTTCGGTTTGCTGGCCGGCGCCTATGCTTTTACCGCGCTCACCGTCGCCATGCAGTTGCTGACGTTTCCCGGACTTTTCGCGCCGACCGGACTGTTCGGGGCACATCCGACGACGTCCGGCTGGATCTGGGTTTTCTGGCATGCGGGATTTCCGACGCTCGTCCTGCTCGCGATGCTCGCACGGCGCCTGTTCAGCCCCACGGCCGTAACGCAACTGTCCCCCATCGGCCGGGGTCTCGGCCTTTACGTTGGCCTGCCGATCGCGGTGGCGGTGCTGCTGTGTTTAACGGCATTGACGCTCAAACTGCCGCCCGCTTTGACGCCGGCCACGGCGCCCGGCGAGTTCTCCTCGGGGGGAACCGGCATCGTCCTTCTCGTGTTGAATCTGGTGGCCCTCGTCGTCGTGTTGGGCGTTGGACGGTTACGTACCGTTCTCGACCTCTGGGTGGCGCTGGCCGTGCTGGCTTGTGTGACCGACACGGTGCTCAGTCTGATGAGCACGGTCCGATTCTCGCTAGGGTGGTATCTCGCCCGCTTTTTCAGTATGTCGGCCCCGGGACTGCTGGTTTGCGTGCTGGTGTGGGAGGTGACGCGCCTGTATCGAGAGCTGACGCGCGCGCACCTTCGTCTGATCGAGTACAGCAATCGCGATGCACTGACCGGTATCCACAATCGCCGCTATTTCAACGACCGTTTTCCGGGGGACTTCGAGCAGGCGCGCCGCGCCGGTCATCCGCTTTCGCTGCTGATGGTCGATGTGGATCACTTCAAGCGCTACAACGACGAGTACGGCCACCCCGTAGGCGATCAATGCCTTGAGCTCGTCGCCCGTGCGTTGATGCGGGCAACGCATCGTCCGACCGATCTCGTGGCCCGATATGGCGGCGAGGAGTTTGTGATCGTGTTGCCGGAAACCCACGAAAAGGGCGCACATTTCGTGGCTACGCGTGTGATCGAGAGCGTGCGGGCGTTGGCCATCCCCGGCTCGGGGCCGCAGGGTGTGGTGACGGTTAGCGTAGGATGCGCAACGCACGTACCGCAGCAGGGGAACCTGCGCGATACGCCGGAGCGTTTGGTCGCACTGGCGGACGAAGCGCTATACGCGGCGAAGCGTCTGGGACGCGATCGGGTGCACGTGGCGAAGGGCGCGCCCGCGCAGGTGGCGGACCTTGGTAGGGAAGGCGGCGCGGCAACCGACGTGCCGCGCGAGAACCTTGGCGTCTGAGCCTCGCCCATACGCCTGAACGGGGGATATCAGATGCGTTCGTACGTTACGAACGAATAGTCGAAATCGTTCGGCGCCGGTGAGTGATGCGTTTCGCGTGCCGTCTCACGCCATTGCGCAGCAGGCAGATCCGGGAAGTGCGCATCCCCCTCGAATGCCTTGGCGATTTCCGTCACGATGACCTTGTCGGCACTCGCCAGCGACTCCGCATACAACTGCGCGCCGCCAATCAGGCAGATCTCCTCGACGCCAACACACAAACGCATGGCATCCACCAGCGAGCCGGCGACTTCGCAACCGCCGATCTTCAGATCCGGATTGCGCGATACGACGATGTTACGCCGTCCCGGCAAGGGGCGGCCGATCGAGTCGTACGTCTTGCGTCCCATGACCACGGGCTTGCCGAGCGTCGTACGTTTGAAGTGCGCGAGGTCTTCCGGCAAACGCCATGGCAATTGATTGTCACGCCCGATCACGCCGTTCTCGGCGCGGGCGACGACCAGCGTCAGAATCGTCATACGGCCACCGGTGCCTTGATGTGCGGATGCGCTTCGTATCCGGTGATATGGAAATCCTCGAAGTGGTAGTCGAAGATCGAGTCGGGCTTACGCGCGATCTCGAGCTTCGGCAGCGGGAACGGCTCGCGTTCGAGCTGCGTGCGCACCTGGTCGAGGTGATTGTTGTACAGGTGGCAGTCGCCACCCGTCCAGATGAAGTCGCCGACTTCCAGTCCGGTTTGTTGCGCCATCATGTGTGTCAACAACGCGTAGCTGGCGATGTTGAAAGGCACACCGAGGAAAATGTCGGCACTACGTTGGTAGAGCTGGCAGGAAAGTTTGCCGTCCGCAACGTAGAACTGAAAGAAGGCGTGACACGGCGGCAATGCCATGCGAGGGATCTCGCCGACATTCCAGGCGGAGACGATCAGACGGCGCGAATCGGGCGTCGAGCGAATCTGGTCCACGACCTGCGTGATCTGGTCGATATGTCCGCCGTCAGGGGTCGGCCACGAGCGCCACTGCGCGCCGTAGACAGGACCGAGTTCGCCTTCGGCATCGGCCCATTCGTTCCAGATAGATACGCCGTTTTCCTGCAGAGAGCGCACGTTGGTGCTGCCCCGCAAGAACCAGAGGAGTTCGTGCACGATGGACTTGATGTGCACTTTTTTCGTGGTGACGAGCGGGAATCCTGCCTGCAAGTCGAAGCGCATCTGGTAGCCGAACACCGAGCGCGTGCCCGTGCCGGTGCGGTCAGTCTTGTCTGTGCCATGTTCGAGTACATGGCGCATGAAGTCGAGGTACTGTTTCATAGGCCCATCCGTTTTGGCGGATTTTACCAGCCTCTGAGTGACGGCGTCCTTGCCGGTATCAGGCGGTGGTCGAACTCGCGGCGAACGCTACCGGATGTTGCACCGCCAGCCGCAATCCCACGCGATCGCCGGCCTCGTGCGTCAGTTCGCCGTCCACGCGGGCAACGACTTCCGCACCCGACGCCAGACGCAGCGTATACAACTGGTCGGCCCCGCGAAACGCGCGCCTTACCAGGGTGGCTTCAAACGGGCTGGCCGGGTCGTGCGAGAGGTCATCTGCCCGAAGCAGAACATCGACGCTTACCGGATAGGCGTCCCTGGCGGCGTTGCGCAGCAGCTTGTCGGCCAGGGTCGACGATACGGAAATTTCCCCGAGTTCTATCGAAATGCCACCGCCTTGCGCATTGCCGCGGAAAGTCCCGGGAATCAGTGCACCGCGTCCGATGAAGTCGGCGACGACGCGATTGGCGGGCGTACGCCAGAGGTCGCGCGCGGGCGACCACTGTGCGATCGCGCCTGCATGCATCACGCCGATGCGGTCGGCCATGGCGAACGCCTCGTGTTGATCGTGCGTGACGAGAATCGCCGTGGCGCCACTCGCGCGAATGATTTCCCGGACCTCGACGGCCAGCCGTTCGCGCAGATCGAGGTCGAGGTTCGAAAAGGGCTCGTCCAGCAGCAGCAGGGCCGGGGAGGGCGCCAGCGCACGGGCGAGCGCCACGCGTTGCTGCTGTCCGCCCGATAGCTCATGCGGATACTTCCGAAGCGCGCCCGCCAGACCGACACGCTCGGCGAGCGTCTCGACACGCACCTGACGTTCTCCGCGTGGCATGCGGCCCAGACCGAAACCGATGTTCTGGGCAACGTTCAGATGAGGGAACAGCGCATAGTCCTGAAACACGACGCCCACATGGCGGCGCTCAGGCGGCTCGCTGCTCTGCGCATTGGCGACCTCGTGGCCGTCAAGCACGATTCTCCCGCCGACCAGCGGTTCGAAGCCGCAGACGGCACGGAGCACTGTCGTCTTGCCGCACCCCGACGGGCCCAGCAGGCAACCTATCTCCCCGCGAGCAAGGGACAGTGACAGATCGCGTACTGCCGTATGAACGTGTCCTGCGGTGTCGTAATTGACGGAGATATGGTCGAGCAACAGATAGGGCAGGGGCATCGGTGTGAGAAGTATTGGTGAAGAGGCAGCGGGAACGGGAAAGAGGGCGAGGCGCGCTGCTTACTCAGCCTGCGGGCACTTTCCGTGGGTCGCTGCGTCGGAGATGCGGATGGGAATGCGTATAATTTACAACGCTTTAGACCGGAGCGTGTCTTCCGGTTCCCCTCTGCGATACGCAATGTGCGTCATAGATGGTATTTCAGGCGGTCATGGCACGCGGTCTTACGATGTCTGCCGTTAGCGTATGCATAGAGTTGTACGAGGTCGTCCGGATTCTGCTCCGGGTTCGACTCCGGGTTCGACTCCTGATTCGTCTCCTGATTCGTCTCCTGATGATTTCCCGATGTATCTCGATTGCCCCGCTAGCCATCGAGGCCGCCCAATAGATTCCGATAAATTCCTTTACCGCTTCCGATCACGATTTGCCGATGTCATCGACGCCCCCGCCCCGCGCCGCCGCAGCGTCTGCGCCCGTTGAAATGCTGACTGACGCCACACCTGTTGGCGTATCTTCCGCCCACACGACCGTCGCGCCGACCGGTGGGCAGACGCCTGCGAGCCGCCAGTCGCCGGGTTCGCCACGCCATCGTCGCCGACATGTCCGCGGCGTCGCCGGTTGGCGGCTTGTGGCATGGATCCCGGCGTTCGTCGTGCTCGTGCCGATGTTCGGCATCCTGGCGGCGCTCGGGGCCGGAGATGCGGACACGCGCGCGGTCCTCGCCCACATGCTCGACACCGTGTTGCCGGAGTATGCGCTGAATTCGCTCCGCATCTCGCTGGCAGTCAGTTGCGGCGTACTGGTGATGGGCGTGGGAAGCGCATGGCTGGTCGTGCACTACATTTTTCCCGGCCGGCGCGTGCTGGAATGGGCGTTGATCCTGCCGCTGGCGATGCCGGCCTACGTCACTGCCTACGCATATACCGACTTCCTTCAGTTTGCCGGGCCGGTTCAAACGGCATTGCGCCGGTTACTGGGAGCCGACCGGCTCGTCTGGTTCCCGGAAATCCGCTCCTGGTATGGCGCGGCGTGGGTTTTCGCCGGGGCTTTCTATCCCTACGTCTATCTGCTGGCGCGTACGGCATTCACGGAGCACAGTCAGCGCTTCTTCGAAGCCGCGCGTACGTTGGGTTGTACGCCGTTGCAAGCGTTGGTGCGCGTGGCCTTGCCGCTTGCGCGTCCGGCATTGGTGGCGGGCGTGGCCCTCGTCCTCATGGAGACCCTGGCGGATTACGGTGCCGTTGCGTACTTCGGCGTGCCGACGTTTACGACGGGCATCTATCGCGCCTGGCTCTCGATGGGCGACCGTGTGGCGGCTGCACAGTTGTCCGCCTGTCTCTTGGTTGCCGTGCTCGTCCTGCTGATCGCGGAAGCACGCAGCCGTGCGCGGCTGCGTTATTACGGTGCGCCGGGACGGGCGCCGACGACGGCACGCCGCACACATCTCAGAGGCCTGCGTGGCGGGCTTGCCACCATCGGTTGTGCGCTGCCGCTCGTCATCGGCTTCGCGCTGCCGGCGCTGATTATGTTGCGGTTGGCCGTTTCCGAGCTGGATCAGGTGCCGTGGCCACGTTATGGCGAATGGGTCTACAACACGGTGCGCCTCGCGGCAGTGGCCGCGCTCGTGGCATGCGTGTTCGCGCTCGTGCTCGGCTATGCGCAGCGACTCGCACCGGGACGCATCACACGTATCGCCGTGAGGCTCGTCGGCGTTGGGTACGCGATTCCGGGGGCGGTCATCGCGTTAGGCATCCTCACGCCGGTCTTGCATCTGGACACCTGGCTGGGGAATTTTTTCGGCGCGAACGGTCTTGTGCTCGCCGGGACCGGCGGCGTATTGATCTACGCGTACCTCGTGCGGTTTCTACCGGCCGCGCTTCAAAGCGTGGATGCGGGTTTTGCCAGAATCGCCCCGAATCTCGACGCCAGCGCCCGCAGCCTGGGGGTAGGTGGGTGGTCGATGTTGCGTCGTGTCCACTTGCCGTTGTTGCGGGGAAGCGTCTTGACGGCAGCGTTGCTTGTGTTCGTCGACGTCATGAAGGAGCTGCCCGCCACGCTCGCCTTGCGGCCATTCAATATGGATACGCTCGCTGTGATTACCAGCCACCTCGCTGCCGATGAGCGTTTGGCCGAGGCGGCGGTGCCGGCCCTGACGCTGGTACTCGTCGGGTTGCTGCCTGTGCTGGTGCTGGCCCGCGCGATCGCCCGCCGTCAGTAAGGTAGAGGCCGGCCACCGGCTCCGTCTTGGCGCCGTTTGTTAAATCTAGAAACGTTTCACAGTTGCCGCGTCGATAGCGTCGCACTATAGTCAAATCAGACCCGGCGACCATGCCGGGATGATTGAGCGTCAACAAAATGATTGCGATCGTCATTTGCAAATGTTGGCTGTTCATGGCCTTGGCGACGGCACCGCCGCCTGAGGCACCGCGCAACACGGCTGACGGCGGCTGGAGTGCCGTTCTGCTGATGGGGGCGATGCGTTAGGCGGTTGTCCTGGGAGGGATCGGCGCAAGGACATTTCACCGGACGCAGGACGTCCGATGGGAGCGTGCAACCTGTCGAGACGGCGTCGGTTCCGTGTCACTGGGGCGCTCCGGTCGTTGCTTCCCCACACCTCCCTCTAAGGTCATGGCTTCCCGATTGCCGGAGCGTGGCCTGTGATTCGTTTCGGATCACACACACGGCGCGTTGATCGGCTGTTGTTTTCGTGCGTCTTCAGGGGTGGCCCCGAGTGGCGTTTTTGCCACATGCGCCGCAAAATCGCTGTCAATGCAGTGCCTTCTGGAGACGGGCATGGCGCTATGGCGGATCGATCTCGTTTCGTTACGGTTGTTCGTCGCGGTTTGCGAAGAAAGCAGCATTGCCCGTGCGGCTGAGCGCGAGTTCATCGCGCCTTCTGCCGTCAGCAAGCGGATCAACGACCTCGAATCGCTGGTCGGCTCGGCGCTCTTGCAGCGCCATAAGTGGGGCGTCAGGGCTACCCCGGCGGGCGAAGCGTTGCTGCATCACGCACGCAATGTGCTGCGCAGCCTCGAGAAGATGCAGGGCGACCTGTCGGAATACACCAGCGGCGTACGGGGCCATATCCGCATCTTCGCCAACGTTTCCTCGATCGTCGAAACGTTGCCAGACGAACTCGGCGCTTTCCTGCGTCGGCACGAAGGGGTGAAGGTCGATCTCGAGGAGCACACCAGCGTGCAGGTCGTACGCGGCGTGGCGGACGGCGCCACGGATATCGGCATTTGCTGGGATGCCGTCGACACCCGCGACGTCGAGGTCTTTCCCTATCGCCACGACCAGATCGTGACGGTGCTGCACCGGGACCATCCGCTTGCGTGCGCACCGCAGCTGTCGTTCATCGAAACGCTGGATTTCGACCAGATCGGCGTTCATCCGGACAGCGCCATGTACACCGTGTTTCGGCGTCTGGCCGCCGAGCAGGGAAAAACCGTCAAGTTTCGTATCCATGTCTCGACGTTCGAGGCGGTGTGCCGCATGGTGCGGGCCCAACTCGGGCTGGCCATCGCGCCCCGGGAAGCGGTGGGCATCTACTCCCAGGTAACGGACGGCGAGGCGTTGCGCATGGTGCCGTTGACCGACCCATGGGCAGAGCGACGCCTCGTCGTCTGTGTTCGCCGGTACGACGCCCTACCTGTTGCGTCTCGCATGCTGGTCGATCACTTGTGTGCGCGAAACGTTGCGGGGGGGCACGGGAATCAAGGCAATCCAGGACCTGAGACGAATGACGCATGACGGGATCATCCCGTATCGGCATCCGCGCAACGCGTCTACCGAAGAACAGCCATCGTGAACCGCGACGTCTGGCATGCCGAAACACCTCTTGTCGAGGTGTCGCGGGCGGCGGATGCTCTGGGAGCCGATAGCGATTCCGGCCGACGAGCCGGGGCGCGCCTGTATCCCGCCTTATGCGGGAGGAGACACGCGATGACACATGCCGAAGCGCGCCGCGTGCGCGAAGCCGTGGGACGTCTGATTCTCGTGCTTACGCTGATGGCGTTGGGCTTTATCGCTCTCAGCCTGAGCGCCGGGGCGTCCGCTGCACCGGCCCAGCCGCTCGAAAAGCCGAAGATCACCATCGCCGTGGGCGGTAAGCCCGGCCTCTACTACTTGCCCCTCACCATCGCAGAGCGACTCGGCTACTTCGCGGACGAGGGGCTTGATGTCACCATCGAGGACTTCGCGGGCGGCTCGAAGGCGTTGCAGGCCGTCGTTGGCGGCAGCGCCGATGTGGGGACCGGTGCGTTCGAGCATACGTTGCTCATGCAGACCAAGGGACTGACCTACCAGTCGTTCGTCGTGCTTGGGGCAGCGCCGCAACTCGTGCTTGGCGTCGTCAAGCGCAGGGCCAACGAAGTGACGTCGGTCAAAGATTTGAAGGGCATGCGTGTCGGAGTGAGCGCGCCGGGGTCCAGTACGCACATGCTGGTGAGCGTTGCACTGACGAAAGTCGGACTGAAACCGACCGATGTATCGATCGTTGGCGTGGGGAGCAGTGCGACCGTCGTAGCCGCGACGCGCAGCGGAGAAATCGACGCGGTTTCCAATGTGGATCCGATGATGACGTTGTTGCAGGAGTCGGGCGACGTGAAGGTGCTGATCGATACACGTACGCAGGCAGGCACCCGCGCAATGTTCGGTGGTCCGATGCCTGCGGCCGTGATGTATGCACCCCAAAACTTCATTCAGAAAAATCCGAGAACGGTACAGGCATTAGCGAACGCGATCGTGCGGGCCGACAAGTGGCTGCAACATGCATCGGCAGCGCAATTGCTCAAGACGGTGCCCGAGCCTTATCTGCTCGGCAACAAGGTGCTCTATCTCAAGGCGTTCGCCAATTGTCGTGAGGCCTTCTCCCCCGACGGCATGATGCCGGCCGATGGGCCGGCGACGGCGCTCAGGGCGCTGAGCGCCTTCTCACCCGAGGTTCAACGGTCGCAGATCCGGTTGGGCGACACGTGGACGAATACGTTTGCCACGCAGGCGAATCGCCAATACCCCTGAGTGTTGTCTGACGAACGAGCGTTTGGACATCATGACTTTACTTTTCCCTCGCTGTCGCCTGCGGCGTCGGCACGTAACTTGCAATTCCAACGGGTGAACCCATGCGGGAACATTCGAGGAGCGATCTCATGCAAGCCACCGTGCAATTGAATGGTCGGGTGCTGTGGTTGAGCGACCGGGCCGAGGCGATTGACCGCCAACTGGCCGGCGAAGTATTGACGCGGGCAGAGGCCGGCGCGCTGCGCGACCAGATATCCACCGACGAAATCACGCCCGCCCGCGCGTGTCTTGCGTTCGACGAGTCGCTGGGCGACTACGCTTACGTGGGCTTACGGTGCAACGAAGACACCGCAGACCCGGCGGGCGTTTTTCCCGTCAAGCCGAAGGCGGTGCGCGAAGGAGGCTTCGCGTTGTCGGTGGCCGGGCTGCGGCGAGGCAAAGGCTCGTCGCGAGAGGCGAGTCCGTTTGCCGAATGGTGCGCAGGCATCCGTATCGTGATTGCGGAAAGCTTCGAGCGCATTTATGCGCAAAATTGCCAGAACCTGGGGCTGCTGATGTCGACCGATCTCACGCTGGCGGAGCGGTTGCAGAACGGGGAGGCAATCCCGATCGACGCATTTCTCGAGGATTGCGATCCGTTGGGCGAGGCTGTCGTGCGCAGCGGCGGGCTGTTCGGTTATACGCGACGGCGGTTGTCGGGCGATATCGCGCCGCCGCAGCCTGCGCATGCGGCGGGCGCCATGACCTACGGCGAAAAGATCGTCGCGAAAGCGTTGGGCGTTGCCCGCGTAAGGGCGGGAGATGCGGTGTTCGTCCCCGCAAGCTGGCGTTTTTCTCATGAATACGTCACGCCGATGGCAGTGAGCTTCCTGCGCCACGCATTCGGCGGCGACGTCCCTGAATTGCACGAGCCGGCCACGGTGCTGTGCTTCGAGGATCATCTGACACATCTGGACGCGCTTTCAGAAGATGGCAGCCGCTCACCGCAGATCGTGGATGCGGCGCAGCGTTTAGGTACGGTCCAACGCGAGTTTTGCGCGCAATACGGTCTGCGTCTTCATGGACGCGCCGCAGGCGGCGGCTCGGAGGGGATATGCCATGCGCTGATGCTGGAGCGCTATGCGCTGCCGGGACAAGTCATTGTCGGCACGGACTCTCACACGCCCCATTGCGGCGCCATCGGCGCTTTCGCTTTCGGTGTGGGCGCCACGGAGATGGCGAATGCCTGGCTGACCGGGGATGCGCGACTTGCGGTGCCCGGCACCTGCCTTGTCCATCTGCGCTCGCGCTTGCCGGCGGGCGTGGGTGCGAAGGATCTCGCCTTGCATCTGCTTCATTTGCCGTACATCCGCGATGGCCGCGCGATCGGGCAAATCATCGAATTCTCCGGTGAGGCCGTAGCACACTTGTCGACCGACGAGCGCGCCACGCTGACCAACATGGTGGCCGAGATCGGAGGGCTGACCGGGCTGATCGTGCCCGACGACGAAACCGTACGGTATTTGCGGGAGCGACGCGGAATCGAAGTAACGCTGGAGGCGTGGATGACGAGCGATACGCAGGCGTCGTATGCGCATGTGATTGAAATCGATTGTGCGCAGTTAGGTGCGATGGTGGCGAGTCCCGGAGATCCGGGGAACGGCGTGGCGCTGGCCGAGCTCTCGGCGGCAGTACCGATCGATATCGCTTATGGCGGATCGTGTACCGGGAGCAAGCGCGACGATCTGCGGGCGTGCCACGACGTGCTCGCCTGGGGACTGTCGCAAGGCCACCGCGTCGCCGATGGCGTGCGCTTTTATTTGCAGTATGGAAGCGAAGACGTTCGCCAATGGTGCGAGGCGCAGGGCTACGCAGCTGTGTTCACGGCCGCAGGCGTAACGATGCTGTCACCGGGCTGCGGGGCCTGTGTCAACGCGGGGCCCGGCGTTTCGACGGCATCGGACGACGTCGTCATCAGTGCGCAGAACCGGAACTTCCCCGGACGCTCAGGCCCGGGGCAAATGTGGCTGGGCAGTCCGGCCACGGTGGCGGCGAGTGCCCTGGCGGGGTATATCGTCGGCTTCGATCAATTACGACGCGATGGATTCGCTTCTCACACGGCGCACACTGCGCGCACCGTGCACACGGCTTGCACGCCGGCGTGGCGCAGCGGTGAGGCGTCACGAGCGGGTCCCGGAGGTTAGCCGATGCAGGACGCATCTCCCACGGCGCCAATGCCGTTGAAAGGCATTCGAGTCGTGGAGTTTTCTCATATGGTCATGGGGCCGGCGTGCGGTATGGTGCTCGGCGATCTCGGTGCCGACGTCATCAAGGTCGAGCCGGTCGGTGGCGACGCCACGCGGCGTCTGCTAGGGACCGGCGCGGGTTTTTTTCGAACGTTCAACCGCAATAAGCGTAGCCTCGCCGTGGACATCACTCGCCCCGAGGGCCGGGAATTGATCCTGCGGCTGGTCGGTACGGCGGATGTACTCACGGAGAATTTCAAACCCGGGCGCATGCGTCAGATCGGATTGGATTATGCGACCGTGTCGCGGTTGAACCCGGCGCTCGTCTACGTCTCGCTCAAAGGCTTTCTGCCCGGTCCTTATGCGGCGCGTACGGCACTTGATGAAGTCGTGCAGATGATGGCGGGACTTGCGTATATGACGGGCCCCCCTGGACAACCGTTGCGTGCGGGGACATCGGTCAACGACATCATGGGCGGCGTATTCGGCGCGCTCGCCGCATTGGCGGCGCTCTATGAACGCAAGACGACGGGCAGAGGGCAGGAAGTGCAGGGAGCGCTCTTCGAGAATTGCGTTCTGCTTGCGGCGCAGCACATGCAGCAGTACGCAGTTACCGGCACCGCCCCCGACCCGATGCCGGCGCGCGTGTCCGCCTGGGGTGTTTACGACGTGTTCGCCGCACGCGATGGTGTCCAGATATTCCTGGCCGTCGTCAGCGATAGTCAATGGCGCGTTTTCTGCGACGTGTTCGGCCGTCAGGATCTTGCGGACGACCCGAGACTCGCGACGAACAACGACCGGGTGCTTGCCCGGGATTGGTTGCTGCCGTTGCTGCGCGACATGATGCGGGGTTTCGACGCCGATTACCTCGCTGCGGCGTTCGAGCGCCACGGGCTGCCGTTTGCGCCGATCGTGAAGCCGGAGGCATTGTTCGACGATCCCCACTTGCTGGCGAGCGGTGGTCTGGGCGATCTGACGACCCCCGACGGCGAGCGTACGCAGGTGCCGTTGCTACCGATCACCATGGCAGGGCAACGCCTGCCGGCGCGCCGTCCATTAGCGGCGTCAGGCGAACACACGAATGAGATTCTGCGGGATCTGGGATATCTCGATAACCAGATCGCGCGCCTGTTGAGCGAGGGGGTGGTGGCGGGACCGGCGGACGGATCGATGCCGGACGACGTATCCGGTGCGGGCGACCCCGCCGGTCCCGTTTTTGGGCAAGACGGTGCCAGTCGCCGCTGAAGGGCTCGGTTTTTAGGCATTGTCCGAAGGACTTCGGCGTGTTGTCTGCTTGCGGCGCCATGGACGAGCGCGGTACGGTACGAACATCCACCGTCACCACATCCACGCCATGACCGAAGCTCTCGACGCCGCCAATGCCCGCGAATCGTTTTCGTCGCATGATGCACCGGACAGACCGCTGTCCGGTGTGACCGTCCTTGATCTGACGCGCCTTTTGCCGGGCCCGCTGGCCGGATTGCGTCTCGCGGAAATGGGGGCGCATGTCATTAAGATCGAAGACAAGGGCGCAGGTGACTATGCCCGCGAGATGATGTTGCGTGAAGGGGAGTCTGCCCCTGGCGCATTCTGGCGACTGCTCAACCGTGGCAAGTCGGTCGAGCGACTCGACCTCAAGCAGGCCGACGACCGTGCGATTTTTCTGGATCATGTCGCCCATGCGGACATCTTGATCGAAGGGTTCCGGCCTGGCGTCATGGCGCGATTGGGGTTCGATTTCGAGACACTGGCGCGCATTCGGCCTTCGCTGGTGATGGCGTCGATTTCGGGCTACGGGCAGCAAGGGGCGATGTCGCAAGCAGCCGGGCACGACATCAACTACATCGGCTACGCGGGCGTGCTCGATCAACTCAGCGACGCGAGGGATGCGCCCATCGTGCCGAATTTTCAGATTGGAGACCTGTACGGCGGCGCACAAGCGGCCGTGCAATCGGTGCTGGCGGCGCTCGTCGCCGCGCAACGTACCGGACGCGGGCGCTGGCTCGATATCTCGATGACGCACGAAGTGTTTCGTTCGAACCTCGTTCCTGCGGTCGCGCTTCACTGTCGAGGCAAGGCTTCGCGCGCGGGCAGGGATTTGTTGAACGGCGGCGTGCCGTGCTATCAGGTGTATCGCACGCTCGACGGCCGCTATATGGCCGTGGGCGCGCTTGAACTGAAGTTCTGGGAGACGTTGTGCGATGTACTCGAACGCAGCGATTGGAAACCGCGTCACTGGTCGCTCGGGCAAGCGATCGGTGGCGAGGACGCCTTAACGCTTCAGGCTGAGTTAGCGGTCGTGTTCGCCAGCGCTTCGCAAGCGGACTGGACGGCGCGTTTCGCCAAAGCCGATTGCTGTGTGACACCGGTACTGCGCCTTGAGGAGGCGATGGCGCATCCGCTGTTTGCGCAAACGCGAGAGGCGTTGCTGCCCTGATGCGAAGACGCCGACTCGCTTGGGGCGATGGCTGAGGGCGGTTCTGACGGCATTCGCTGCACTAGATTCATAGATTCATAGATTCATAGATTCATAGATTCATAGATTCATAGATGCGCAGGAGGTCACACAGGCGATAGGCTCGGGAGAGCACGCGATGGCGAGTGAAGGTACGGGTAACGGGTTGATCAGGTCGCCTGATAATAATCCGTTACCGAATGTCACAATTTTTCGTCGGGCGTAGACGCGAAAGAAGGGCGTTGATCGCGTAGAGTCTTTGCTGACTCAAAGACGGCACCGTTATGAATCGAAGGCTTGCTTCGCTCCCACCACGGCCATCGCCGGTTCGCGCAGCGCGACGGTGGCGGGCAGCGGTCGTTGTCACGAGGGCTGCCACGGGGGGCGCCAGGAGCGTTGCCATGAGTGCTGCCATGATGGCAGTCATATGTGCGGGCTGCGCCTCGTATCAGGACGTCCCGGTGGATCACGGCAAGGTGCGCTCGACGTCGATGACGACCGCAGATCTCGCGCAGACGGATATCAATCGCATGGCCACGCTGGGCATGCGCGCGAACCTGGAGAGCTTGTTTCTACTGGCCGACAAGCTCTATAAGCGAAATCCCCGTGAGTGGCGCAAGCGTGGTGTGGCGACGCAAGCCGATGCGCTCGCACAGTTGCGTGCCGCCGTCGAGGGACGTCGCACGCTGGCAGAGTTGAAGGATCTCCGGGACGTGAGGGCATTGTCGCTGTCTTTGGACCCGACGTTCAGCGGAGATCGCGTTGCTGCGTTCGTCTACAGTCTTGCCGACACGATCATCGCGGCGCATGGGGGAACGACGGTGTTCTACCTGAGTGACGGGCTGGACGCGCAACGCATTTACAACGCAGCTCGCAATGTGGAAATTGCGGCGTGGTTATTGGCGAGTCGTCGCGACATGACGGGCAAACCGCTACTGCTGGCCAACGAGATCGGTGACGTACGCAATGTCAGCTTCGAGCGTGAGTTCGGCAAGATCATCGGCCGGCTCGATCTCCTCGCGGAGATGCTCGACGAGAAGTATCGACGTGCCGGCATCGGTTATGTGCAGAACTTGTTAGGGGCGCAATTCCTTCAGTTCTTGCCAGTACGGTGACTCGTCGGCGAGCCGTGCGTCGATACGATGGCCGGAACAACTGTAACCGATGAAGCGCATGAAATGTGCGAATGCTGTATATTTGCACAGTATTTTCGCCGCCCACCATGACAGAGTCCCTGCGCAAGATTATTCATTGCGACGCCGATTGTTTTTACGCTTCCGTCGAGATGCGTGACGATCCGTCGCTGCGCGGAATTCCGCTGGCCGTGGGCGGCCAGCCGGATCAGCGCGGTGTCGTGGCCACATGCAATTACGAGGCGCGAGCCTTCGGGGTGCGCTCTGCCATGCCGTCAGCACAAGCCTTGAAACTCTGCCCGGCGCTTCGCATCATTCCGCCCTCGATGCAGCGCTATCAGGACGCATCGAAGCGGATCATGGCAATCTATCGCGATTATACGGATCTGGTCGAACCGTTGTCGCTGGACGAGGCGTATCTGGATGTCACCGATAGTGAGCACTGCGGTGGGTCGGCTACGCTGATTGCGCGAGAAATCCGGGCACGTGTCGCATCGGAAGTCGGACTGACGGTGTCGGCGGGCGTGGCGCCCAACAAGTTCATCGCCAAGATCGCCAGCGACTGGCGCAAGCCCGATGGCATGTTTGTCGTAAAGCCTGCGCAAGTCGATGCGTTCGTCGCCGTGCTGCCCGTCGAACGGCTGTTTGGGGTTGGCAAGGTCACGGCCGAGAAACTACGTGCGCTGGGCGTGGATTCCTGCGCAGATTTGCGCAGCCACTCGATGGCTGATCTGACCGAACGCTTCGGGGTGTTCGGCCAACGCTTGTTCGAGCGCTGTCGCGGAATCGATACGCGTGAGGTCAGCCCGGATCGCGAACGCAAGTCCATCAGCGTCGAGACGACTTATACGCGTGATCTTCGAACGTTGGCGGAGTGTGAGGCGGCGCTCGACCCTTTGCTTCGTCAATTGACCGAGCGGATCGGTCGGGCGCGTCGCAACGAGCCATTGGCCATCGCCAAGGTGTTCGTCAAGATTCGCTTCGCGGATTTTTCGCGCACGACGGCGGAGGCCGGCGCACTTGGCGTCGACCCGGCGCAATGCCGTGAGCTGCTGGCCGAGGCCGTGGGGCGAAAACGTCGTCCGGTTCGATTGATGGGCGTGGGGGTGCGACTGCTCGAAGCACAGGCGTCACGCCAGTTGCGCTTGTTCGACGATTGGGACGACGGGCACGACGCACTGCATCGGCCGGATCACGCATCGCTTTCGTCGAGCGATAATGCCACGACACAGACTTGAATCTTGAATCGCGCAGACAAGCGAGGTGAGGGATGGCAGAGATCATCGAAGTCACGTTGCGGCTCACCGCTGCTCTGATACTCGGCGGATTGGTCGGACTTAACCGGAATCTGCATCACAAGTCCGTCGGCTTGCGGACACTGGCCATCGTGTCCTTTGGATCGGCCTTGTTCGTGCTCGCCGTCGTACCGTTCCCGGGGACGGCGTTGCCCTATGACGGATCGTCGGTAAGCCGGGTCGTGCAGGGTATCGTGGCCGGGATCGGCTTTCTCGGTGCCGGGTGCATCGTCCGGCCCAGCCACGGCGCGTCGGTCCATGGTTTCACGACCGCGGCGGCGCTTTGGAGCACGACGGGGATCGGCATCATTTGTGGTCTCGGGCGCTGGCATATCGCGCTAGTGGCCATGGTCCTGCTGCTTATCGTGCTGGCGCTCGGCGGGCGTCTCGAGTCGCTCGCACACCGATGGTTGGGGCACGACGAGTCGGAAAATCGCTCGCCGGACGGGGACGCGCCGGCGCCGCGTGTGCGCGACGACAAGTGACCTCGACGCTTTTGCGGAAGACGCACATCGCAGTCTCCTCACCCTGAACGTCCTGGGCAAATTCTTGTGGATGCCGAAGAAAAATGCCCGCCGAAGCGGGCAAATGACGTTGTCGCAGTACCCCCAAAAGGACGTAAGAGGGCGATTTCATTTTGGTCACCTGCCCGTATTTCGCCAATCGGGGCTTGCCCGATTAGGGAAAGCACGTTCGGGTCACTACGTAACTGAAGCGTGCGATTGAAGTTGGTGCTTGACTTCATTGAAGCGCGCGCAACTCCGTGGCGCGTGCGCGGGCCACGCGCAGTCCATCGGCCTGAAGTGTCAGGGTGGCGGCGTCGGCTTGCTGGGCGGCGTCCGATGATGAGGTGTACGTCACGATGGCTGCCTGACGCTCGCGGCGAAATCGCTCGGTAATCGGTGCGCATTCGGCGGCGGCTTCGTCGGCCAGACGGGCGGGGTCCGGCACGAGATGGATGTACCGCGCGACGTGGCCGTAGAGGCAGGTGCGGTATTGGTCCGCAGCGGCGTCGGCCGCGGCCAGATGACGCTCGCGCAACGTGGCGGCGTCCGGGGCCGTCTGGCGCGCTGCCGTTGAATCGCCGTGGGGTTTCGATGGGGCGGCGCAGCCGGCGAGGATAATGACGGCCGCCGCGCTGCAAAGGGTCGGCGCGATGCGGCGCAGGCAGACCGAAATCGGATACTTCCGAGTCATGAGGTAATCAAGGCCGATGGCGTAAAGTCCACGATCTCGCTATGTTACGGGATCTGGCGGATTCCTCCCGGATTCTGCAAAACACCTGCGACTTAACCAGACAGCGGCGCACTTCGGTCGCGCCATTCGGACATGAGCGAATTTCAAAAAGGGTTGGTATGGCTGCGGCGCGATCTGCGCTGCTCGGACAATGCGACGCTGGCGCAAGCGCTTGCGACCTGCGGCGAGGTGTATGTCGCATTCGTTTTCGATACGACGATCCTCGAAGCCTTGTCGCGCGACGACCGTCGTGTGGCATTCATTCACGACAGCGTCGGCGAGTTGGCGAAGACCTTGGGGGACGCCGGCGGTGGCCTCATCGTCCTGCACGGCGATCCGACGCGGGAAATCCCAGCGCTGGCCAAATCGCTCGGTGTGCAGGCGGTGTTTGCCGGTCGCGATTACGAGCCTGCGGCTGTCGCCCGCGACCGCGCTGTCGCGCGTTCGCTTGAGGATTCGGATATCGCGTTCGAGACGGTCAAGGATCAGGTGATCTTCGAGATGAACGAGATTCTGACGGCGCAGGGTGAGCCCTACAGTGTTTTCACGCCGTATTCGCGCGCGTGGCTCAAGCAGGTCCGCCCCGTCGATCTGGCGCCTCACGGTCGGCCGGCCGATCTCAAGCGGCTGGCAAAACCATCGCGCGGTGCGGGGGATATGCCTTCATTGGCATCGATGGGATTCGACATACCGGCGGCGCGCCGCATGGCGATTCGCGCGGGGGAGTCGGGCGCACGCCAGTTGCTCGACGACTTTCTGCCCCGCATGCCGCATTACCACGAACGGCGCGATTATCCGGCGGTGCGAGGGCCGAGCTATCTGTCGGTACATCTGCGTTTCGGCACGATCTCGATCCGAACGCTGGCGCGCGAGGCGCATGCGGCCATGCTGCAGGGCGGTGAGGCCGGCAATGGCGCGAAGACATGGCTCAACGAGCTGATCTGGCGCGAGTTTTATTTCATGATCCTGCACCATCACCCCGAAGTCGTGGGCAACGCATTCAAGCCGGCTTACGACGCGATCGAGTGGGCCACAGGCAAGGCCGCCGATGCCCTCTTTGTGGCATGGTGCGAAGGGCGCACAGGGTATCCGCTGGTCGATGCCGCCATGCGCCAGATCAACCAGACCGGATACATGCACAACCGGTTGCGCATGGTCACGGCCAGCTTTCTGGTCAAAGATCTGGGAATCGACTGGCGACGCGGGGAAGCGTATTTCGCCCGTCAGTTGAACGATTTCGACCTGGCGGCCAACAATGGCGGCTGGCAGTGGGCGGCGTCCACAGGTTGCGATGCGCAACCGTATTTTCGTATCTTCAATCCGATCACGCAGTCGGAAAAATTCGATCCGGAAGGCCGCTTCATCCGGAAATACGTTCCCGAACTGGCCAATTTGTCGGATAAGGCGATTCATGCGCCGTGGCGTGCCGACGCGCAGGCGCTGGCGGACGCCAAAGTGACGCTCGGGCGCGACTATCCGCAGCCCCTCGTTGCCCACGATATCGCGCGCAAGGAGACGCTGGCGCGGTACGCCGTCGTGAAAACCCCTGCGGCGTCGACCGGGGCGGGCGGCGAATCCGGTGACGACTGAGTCCCCCAGGGGGCTTCCGGATCCGTGTATACCCCGGTCAACTTTTGTCGTCGTCGGCCGTTGATAGGGGTACGGCACGCAAGAGGCCTGGGCTTCGATATCGGTTCGCAACGTCGGGGGGCGTTAGCGGACGTGGGAGGAAGCAATAAAACAACAGATGATGTGCTCGACATGCTCAGCATTGAGCAAGGGCAGGCCAAAACCACACGGGGAAGCTGGAGAAAATCCTTGGCCGCACAGACGGCAGCTTCGAACCACGGGGTTCGCGTTGAGCGAGTGCCCGGAACGTCAGCGTTCCGGGCATTTTTTTTAGGCGTTGCGCGCTCGCTTGCGTATTGCAGCGACACTCAGCACAAGCCAGACGGCGAGGTTGAACGGCAAAGTGAAATAGGGCCAGCCCAACGGCGCCAACCATGTGCCCAGCATGACGCAAATCGCCGCAGCCAGCATGGCGCCGGTCAGGCGATGCTTAGGGGGATGTCCGAAAACCCCGAGTCCAAGCGCGGCGAGGAAAGCGTTGACGCCGACCCCGCCGGCCTGAATGGCCATGGGCGGCCAATGCTTCGACATTGCCGTGAAGATCATCCAGACCGCGACCGCTGCCGCTAACGCCCACAGCGTGGCTCGCAAGTCCCAGAGCGCCAGCAAGTACCAGGTCAGCAGCCCTAACACCAGCGGCGCGATGAAGACGACCTGGCCCACGGCACAAAAGACGAAGCCCGGTGTAGCGGCGTCACACGACAGTGCACCGATGCGTGGCGTCAGTGCAAGCCAGGGCTGCGCGGCCCAGGATAGCGTCATGGCCGCCACGAAGGGCCCCGTCAGGGCGGGCAGCCGGTGTCGGGCAAGCATGGCGGTCACGACGACGGTCATGCCGCTGCACACGGTCAGCCAGGCGGCGAAGGTGGCGTCCGGTTGCCATAACGCGCCGAACGCGATGCCCGTCAGTGCGCTGTTATAGCCAAGCAGGCCCGCCCGGCGTTGATCGCGCGGCAAGCGTAACGCGATGGCGAAACCCGATGCGGCTGCGCTGGCGGCCCACCCCGTCACGGCAGCCGGCAGGTCGGCCAGTGCCAGCACAGCCAACAGCAACGCGCCGAGGCCGGCCGACGGCATAAAGTAAATCTGTGCAAAGTTGGACATCGTCGCGCGCAGCTCGGCAATCAGCCAGCGCTGCTTGCCGACCGGCGACGGCGAGGCGACCGGTGTGGGCGGCGTCGATACGGAAGACGAGCGTGGCACGGACATGGTCGGAACGACGACAGGGTGGGCAGACCCGACAATAGCGACTTGGGCCTCCATCGGGTCGGGCTGCGATGATCCGAGGGGCGATGGCCGCGAGCTTACGCCGAACCCTCATTGCCGGGCGAGTTGCCTCGTTATAGTCGGTATTTGAATTGCCGATACCACGTGTCGGCACTGCCGAAAAACAAAACCCGCGCACGAGGGCGCGGGTTTGATTCAGCGAGGATCGAATGTCCGGGGTGGCTTACTTGCCGCCGCCCTTGGCCGGCTTCACCGCCCAACTGTCCTTGAGCGAGACGATCCGGTTGAAAACAGGTTTCCCCGGCGCCGAATCGTGACGGTCCGCGACGAAGTACCCGTGACGCTCGAATTGCACGCGATCTTCCGGAGCGAAGTTCAGCATGCCCGGCTCGACGTAGGCTTGCGTCACGCGTTTGGCGTTCGGATTGATGGCGTCGAGGAAGTTCTTGTCGCCGGCATCCGGATTCGGATCGAGGAACAGGCGGTCATAGATGCGGACTTCCGCAGCCAGCGCATGCGGTGCACTGACCCAGTGAATATTGCCCTTGACCTTGTAGTTGTCCGCGCCCGGCGTACCCGAACGGCTGTCTTCGAAGTAATTGCAGTGCACGGCCGTCACGTTGCCGTCGGCATCCGTATCGAAGCCCGTGCATTCCACCACATACCCGTAGCGCAGGCGCACCTTGTTGCCCGGGAACAGACGGAAGAAGCCCTTGACCGGCTCGGCCTGGAAGTCCTCGCGCTCGATCCACAGCTCGCGTGAGATCGGGAACGTACGCATGCCGCGCTCAGGGAAGTGCGGATGCACCGGTGCCTGACAGTCCTCCTGTTTGCCCTCGGGGTAGTTGTCGATGACGAGTTTGAGCGGGTCGAGCACCGCAGTGGCGCGCGGGGCCTTCGGGTCGAGGTCGTCGCGCAGTGCCTGTTCGAGAATGCTCATGTCGATCCACGACGCCGACTTGGCCACGCCGATGCGATCGCAGAACAGTTGCAGACTCTCGGGGGAGAAGCCACGACGGCGCAGACCGACGAGCGTCGGCATGCGGGGATCGTCCCAACCGTCGACGTGCTTTTCGTCGACCAACTGACGCAGCTTGCGCTTGCTCGTGATGGCGTACGTCAATTGCAAACGGGCGAATTCGATCTGCTGCGGTGTCGGGCGGGTGAACATGCCCGCGTCAGCCAACTCGCCGAGCACCCAGTCGTAGAACGGACGCTGATCTTCGAACTCCAGCGTGCACAAGCTGTGGGTGATGTTCTCGATGGCATCTTCGAGCGGGTGCGCGTACGTGTACATCGGGTAGATGCACCAGGCGTCGCCCGTTCGGTGGTGATGCGCGTGACGAATACGATAGATGGCCGGGTCGCGCAGGTTGATGTTGGGCGACGCCATGTCGATCTTCGCACGCAGCACATGCGTGCCATCGGCAAACTCGCCCGCGCGCATGCGGCGGAACAGGTCCAGGTTCTCCTCGACCGAGCGGCTGCGGAATGGCGAATCCTTGCCGGGTTCGACGAGCGTGCCGCGATTGGCGCGCATGTCTTCGGCGCTCTGACTGTCGACGTAAGCCTTGCCACGCTGAATCAGAATCTCGGCGGCTTGATACAGTTGCTCGAAGTAGTCGCTCGCGAAGTAAAGATGCTCCTTCTGCGGGGTTTGATAGCTGAAGCCGAGCCACTTGACCATGTCGATGATCGAGTCGACGTATTCGGTTTCTTCCTTCTCGGGGTTCGTGTCGTCGAAGCGCAGATGGCACACGCCATCGTAGTCGCGCGCGATACCGAAATTCACGCAGATGGCCTTGGCGTGACCGATGTGCAGATAGCCGTTCGGCTCCGGCGGGAAGCGCGTTTCGACGCGCTGGCCCCATTTGCCCGAACGATTGTCCTCGTCAATGATGTTGCGGATGAAATTGGATGCCGCGTTCAGCTCTGTGCTCATGCCTGTCCAGTGTTTGGAGTTTGGCGAATATTCTACCGTACCGCACTGCACCACGGGCGAGCGTCATCTCGGCGCCACGCGACGTCACGTAAAGGACCACCGCATGACGCGACATCGCACCATGATGTCGCGTCATGCCGGGTCATGCCGCTCCGTGTCGATTCATTTCGCAGACTCAGCTCGACTGGACCGGCGCGCCCTGGCCCGGCCAGTTGGCGTACGAGAGCAGCCAGAGCGAAATGATGTTGACGATCGGGATGAAGGCCAGCACGGTGAACCAGGGCGATAAGCCGAGCCGGGAAAGAATGCGCCACACCGGTATGCCGATGAGCACGATGCTGACGAGCAAAGCGAGAAAGCCGGATGTATTACCCATGAGACATCTCCCTAAGCGGCCCGCCCAATGCGAGGCCTGCCGACAAGTATAAGGAAGACGACCGGCTCACCCGGACATGTTTCCCGGATTGTGTCCTATGCTGGAAACACTGCCGGTCGTGCCGGCGGCTCTGTGAGCGTCCCTCAACGGAGGAAATCATGGAACTGCATCTCAGCTCGCATCGCTATACGCACCGCTCGCCGGACTGGGCGGCTGCCGCTGTCGCCGGCTTTGTGGCCTGCGCCTTCTTTTCCGCCGTCGAAATGCTCATGGTGCTGCTCGTCTCGGGCCAAAGCCCGTGGGTGCCGCCCCGTATGGTGGCAGCCATCGTGCTGGGTCCGGGGATTGTGTCGCAGCCCGCCACGTTCGACCTGTCCATCGTCGCCATGGCGTTGATGGTCCATGCGGCCATCGGTGTCGTGCTGGGCGTGGTGCTGGGGGCGATCATCGCACCGTTCCGGCTCGATTCGGACGTCGTCACCGTGTCGATTGCCGGCGGGATCTTCGGCTTGATCGTCTATGTCGTGAACTTCTATGTGATGACCCAGATGTTCCCGTGGTTCATCGCGTCGCGCGGGTGGGCGATGGTAGCCGGCCACGTGATTTTCGGCGCGTTCGCGGGGTACATGTACTGGGTGCTGCGGCAAATGGACGACGCTCAGGCGTCGCCCTGATCGCGGGCCGGCCCATGACGGGGCGACGCACTTTGGTGCAGCCCCGACATTTTTCTGATATGATTCGTCAACTGCATTCATCCGCCCGTCAACTTCGGGTGCGTTAGACGCAGTCCACGTGGCATAAAATGCCCGGCGGATGCCGAATCCGCCCGGTGTCGGCCAGCGTGTGGCACGAAAATCACTACAGATGTGTCGCACGATAGGTGTCGACGCATGTCACTCTGAACGCTTAGACGTTCGAGTCGCCGTTACGAAAAGACGGTCGACCATCGTTCCCCGAAACAGGAAGTCGTAAAGAACGCTCGAATGGCGCGTGGTTTTGCGCGTCGTCGGTGCGCATACGGTCTTGCGCCGTGTGCAACGTTCCGTCGCGTTCGTTGTCGTATGTCAGTCACCTTTTTGTCGTGCGACTGTCATATTTGACAGCTACGCTGCGTGCACTTCACGGAAACATTTGTGCAAATTTGCACTCTCAACACCGTAAGCCGATTCGAGAGGGATAGTTATTAGTCAAATTTTTTGCAGTAAAGAAGGATACAAAATGAAAACAACGCAATATCAGGAATTCCAGTACAGCGTCCACGCTATCGAGCGAGACAACGCCCGTTGGGACGCGTTCTATGAGATTCACCGTCCGACGCAGCAGGGCCTGGAAAAAGTGGGCGCCTATCAGGTGCAAACGGCCTACGGCTTCGCCACGCAAGGAAACGCCCTCGCCGACGCCGAGCGCAACGCCCGTGCCGACATCGAGCAAGGCATCGTCTACTACCAGTAAGTCAGACGCCGTTCCTCGGGCTTTTCCGTCGGCTTCCCGGCGCTTTCCCAGCCGTTTCGCCGCGCTTTCCCGTTTTCTCCCCCCATCCATCCGATGTGCGCGATCTTGGCATCGTCGCTTTGCGACGGTGCTATAGTCCCGCCTTTCTCAATGCAAAGGCTGGAGCGTCGGTAATGGAATGGATGTGCAAGTCGTTCGACGAGTTGGGCAGCGCGCTGCTTTATCGCATTCTGGCCGCACGCAACGCCGTCTTCGTGGTCGAGCAGCAATGCCCGTATCAGGACATCGACGGACGCGATCCGCGCAGCCTTCACCTTGTTGCACAGGACGCACAGCAGATCGCTGCCTATCTGCGCCTCTTGCCGCCGGGATTGGCCTATGAGGAAGCGTCGATCGGACGCGTGATCACGGCGTCGTCCCATCGCGGCACGGGGCTCGGACGCGAGTTGCTCGCGCGGGCCGTTGCGATTGCCGATGCGCAGTGGCCAACGGCGGCCTTGCGCATCGGCGCGCAAGCGCATCTGGAGGCATTCTACGGTGCGTTCGGTTTCGTCAAAGCGAGCGAGCCGTACGACGAGGATGGCATCTTGCATATCGAGATGGTGCGCCCGGTGGCCCGGCAGGCGTGATCCGACAGCGGGTGCGCCGCTGCGGCCATCGAACGCAGGTTCGTGGCGCATCACGCTTTATCGGCCGGGGCATCGCGCCCGGCACTACAATATCTCCCATCGCGGTTCACGCGTTCCAGAGACTTTCCCGACACATGGCCTTGTACTCCATCACCGGCGCCCAACTGGCGTTCGGTCACCTGGCATTGCTCGACAATGCCGATTTTTCGCTCGAAGCCGGTGAGCGCGTCGGGCTCATCGGCCGCAATGGCGCCGGTAAGTCGTCGCTGCTCAAGATCGTTGCCGGCCTTACATCGCCCGACGACGGTCTGGTGGCGCGTCAGGCCGGGTTGCATACCGTCTATGTTCAGCAGGAGCCGGAGTTCGATCCCGAGCAGTCCGTGTTCGACGCCGTCGCGCTCGGTCTTGGGGAGTCGCACGTACTGCTCTCGGAATACGACCGCACGGCCGAGGCGCTGGCAGTCGCACCGGAAGGGGCGGAGCACGATGCCTTGCTCGCCCGTCTGAACACCTTGCAGTCGTCGCTCGATGCGGCCGACGCCTGGCAACTCAAGACACGCGTGGAGACGACGATTGCGCAACTCGGACTCGACGGGCATGCCCGCGTGGGCGCGCTGTCCGGTGGGATGCAAAAGCGCGTCTCGCTCGCGCAGGCCTGGGTCGCCAAGCCCGACGTGCTGCTCCTCGACGAGCCGACGAACCATCTCGATTTCGACGCGATTCGCTGGCTTGAAGAGTTGCTCGTCAACTATCGCGGCGCGCTGCTGTTCATTACCCACGACCGGAGCTTCCTCGATCGCGTCGCTACACGCATCGTCGAACTCGACCGGGGACGTCTGCTCTCGTACCCCGGCAATTTCACGCAGTACCAGGAACGTAAAGCTGAGCAGTTGGAAATCGAGCGGGTGGAGAACGCGAAGTTCGACAAACTGCTTGCGCAGGAGGAGGTGTGGATTCGCAAAGGCGTCGAGGCGCGACGCACGCGTAGCGTGTCGCGTATCGAGCGCCTGAAAACGATGCGTACCGAGCGCGCCGAACGCCGTGAGCAGCAGGGCAACGTGCGCATGGACGTGGCGCAGGCGGAGAAGTCCGGCAAGATCGTGGCGGAACTCACCAACGTGACGAAGTCCTACGGTGGACGCGTTATCGTTCGGGACTTTTCGGCCACGCTCATGCGGGGCGACAAGGTTGGCCTGGTCGGCCCCAACGGGGTGGGCAAGACGACGATGCTCAAGCTCATCCTCGGCGAGATCACGCCGGACAGCGGGCAGATCCGCGTCGGCACGAATCTTCAGGTGGCGTATTTCGATCAGATGCGCGCCCAACTCGACCCGGAGCGTAATCTGCTCGACACCATCAGCCCCGGCAGCGACTGGATCGAGATCAACGGCACGCGCAAGCACGTCATGAGCTATCTCGGCGACTTCCTTTTCTCCCCGGAGCGTGCGCGCTCCCCGGTGAAGTCGCTCTCCGGCGGCGAGCGCAATCGTCTGTTGCTCGCCCGGTTGTTCGCGCGTCCGGCGAATGTGCTGGTGCTAGACGAACCGACCAACGACCTCGATATCCCGACGCTCGAACTGCTCGAAGAACTGCTGGAGGAATACAGCGGCACCGTGTTCCTCGTGAGCCACGACCGCACGTTCCTCGACAATGTGGTGACGTCGGTCATTGCCGCCGAGGGCCATGGCAACTGGCGTGAATACGTGGGTGGCTTTACCGATTGGCAGGTTCAGAGCGAGCGTTCTGCGGCGCTCGCCGCGCAGCGTGCGCCGGTGGACGATGCGCCGAAGGAAGCCGCAGGGGCGCCCAAGCGCGGCACGAACCGGACAGTTAAGCTCAGCTACAAGGAGCAACGCGAACTCGACGGACTGCCAGAGCGCATCGCGTCGCTGGAAAACGAGCAGAAGGACGCCGCGGCAAAGATCGAAGACGGTTCGATCTTTGTGAAAGATCCGGCAGCAGGGGCGGCGTTGTCCGAACGTTTCGAAGCGATTGAACTGGAATTGCTCGAAGCGCTCGAACGCTGGGAAGTGCTCGAAGCCAAGCAACGCGGCGAGAGCGCGTAAGTTCGCGCGAGCCGCCGCATCGCGGGCATCGGGAATGACGGCCGGTTTTCCGGCCGCGTTTCGTTGGATGCCATGAGGCGGTTGGCGATGTCATTCGAGCGCGCCGCGAGTGACAGTACAATAGGCCGCGATTCATCCGGGGTGTCGTGTTTGCCGAACCGTCGGCCGACATTGCGCGAACCCCGAGTGCCCATTATGTGGGCGCCGCAACACAAGTCGTTGATCCGGCGTCACTTTTGCCATGTGTTAATGGGTTTTCCCCGTGGTTGTCCACAGGAAATGTGGATAATCGCCGGGCATCGAACCCCAATTCAGTCACGCTATGTCGAAAAAAAATACGCCTGCCCAGTACAGCGAAGCGTCCATCAAGGTCCTGAAGGGCCTTGAGCCGGTCAAGCAACGCCCGGGCATGTACACCCGCACCGAAAATCCGCTGCACATCATTCAGGAAGTCATCGACAACGCTTCGGACGAAGCGCTCGGCGGCTACGGCAAGCAGATTCTCGTCACGCTGAACAAGGACGGTTCGGTGAGTGTCGAGGACGACGGCCGCGGCATTCCTATCGGCATCCACCCGGAAGAAGGCGTGCCGGTGGTCGAAATCGTGTTCACGCGTCTGCACGCGGGCGGCAAGTTTGACAAGGCTGCTGGCGGCGCTTACACCTTCTCGGGCGGCTTGCACGGGGTGGGGGTGTCGGTGACGAATGCGCTGGCGACGCGGTTGGCCGTCACGGTCTGGCGCGACGGTCAGGTCTCCGAGCTTGAATTCGCCGATGGCGGCAACGTCAACGTGGCGCTCCACTCGCGCGCGGCGCAACGCGGCGAAAAGAAGAGCGGCACGCGTGTGACCGTGTGGCCCGATGCGAAGTATTTCGACAGCCCGACGCTACCGCTGGGTGAGTTGCAACGTCTGCTGCGCTCGAAGGCCGTGCTGCTGCCCGGCGTGCGTGTGACGTTGCGTCAGGAAAAGAACGGCGAAGCGCAGACGTGGTTCTACGAGCATGGCCTGCGTGGCTACCTCGTCGAGTCGCTCGGCGGCGCCGAGCCGCTCATTCCGCTGTTCGAAGGCGAACGTTTTGCGGACGGCAGCGAAGACAGCTTTGCCGAAGGCGAAGGCGCGGCATGGGTGGTGGCATGGACGGAAGACGGCGCACAAGTGCGCGAATCCTATGTCAACCTGATTCCGACGCCCGCCGGCGGCACGCACGAGTCCGGGCTGCGCGAAGGGCTCTTCCAGGCGGTGCGCGGCTTCATCGAGTTGCACAATCTTCAGCCCAAGGGCGTGAAGCTGTTGCCGGAAGATGTATTCTCGCGCGTGTCGTTCGTCCTGTCGGCGAAGGTGCTCGATCCGCAGTTCCAGGGGCAGATCAAGGAGCGTCTGAACAGCCGTGACGCGGTGCGTCTCGTGTCGTCGTTCACGCGCCCCGCGCTCGAACTGTGGCTCAATCATCACGTCGAGCATGGCAAGAAGCTGGCCGAACTCGTGATTCGTCAGGCGCAGGCGCGCACGCGTGCCGGCCAGAAGATCGAGAAGAAAAAGAGCTCGGGCGTGGCGGTGCTGCCGGGCAAGCTGACCGATTGCGAGACGGAAGACATCACGCGCAACGAACTGTTCCTGGTCGAGGGCGACTCAGCGGGCGGTTCGGCGAAGATGGGGCGCGATAAGGAGTTTCAGGCGATTCTGCCGTTGCGCGGCAAGGTCCTCAACACGTGGGAGACCGAACGCGATCGTCTGTTCGCGAACAACGAAGTGCACGATATCGCCGTGGCGATCGGTGTGGATCCGCATGGCGCGAACGACACCCCCGATTTGTCGAATCTGCGTTACGGCAAGATCTGCATCCTCTCCGATGCCGACGTGGACGGCTCGCACATTCAGGTGCTGCTCCTTACATTGTTCTTCCGCCATTTCCCGCAACTGATCGCCAAGGGACATGTGTTCGTGGCGCGCCCGCCGTTGTATCGTGTCGATGCCCCGGCGCGTGGCAAGAAGCCCGCGCAGAAGCTGTACGCGCTGGACGAGGGCGAACTCGAAGCGATTCTCGACAAGCTGCGCAAGGACGGCGTACGGGAATCCGCGTGGTCCATCAGCCGCTTCAAGGGGCTGGGCGAAATGAGCGCCGAGCAGTTGTGGGAAACGACGATGAATCCCGACACGCGTCGTTTGAGCCCGGTCGCATTGGGACACCTCGATTTCGACGCGACCGTGACCCGCATGAACATGCTCATGGGCAAGGGCGAGGCGGCGCAGCGCCGTAGCTGGCTCGAAGCCAAGGGCAATGAAGTGGAAGCCGACATCTGAGCGGAAAATGCCGCAGCGCCCCGCCCGGCGGGGTGTTGGCGCTTATCGGGGCTGTGGGAAAAAGCATTTTCGCCGCACTCGCGTCGAGCAAACCAGCGTGAGTGCTCACATAGTGGGATAATCCAGCCTTCACCCTCCGGGAGTCGCGTTATGTTGCGTTCTATGCGTTGCATTTTCGTGCCGATGCTGCTTGCTGGCGCAAGCGCTACCGCCTTGGCACAGTCGGCCCAGCCGCGCGTCTTCTTCGTCTCGCCTGCCAATGGCGCGACGGTTTCGAACCCGGTGGTGGTCAAGTTCGGCGTCGCGGGCATGGCGATCAAACCGGCGGGCGAAATGGTGCCCGAAACCGGCCATCACCATCTCATCATCGACGGCGATCCGGTTCCGGCAGGTCAGGTCGTTCCCACCGACGAGACCCACCTGCATTTCGGCAAAGGGCAGACCGAGACGAGCGTCGATCTGACG
This sequence comes from Pandoraea anhela, assembly GCF_902459655.1. Lineage (GTDB taxonomy): Bacteria > Pseudomonadota > Gammaproteobacteria > Burkholderiales > Burkholderiaceae > Pandoraea > Pandoraea anhela. The sequence goes on along the minus strand of NZ_CABPSB010000004.1, from coordinate 287,829 downwards.
CCGGGCGATCACACGCTGACGATGCAATTCGCCAACGGTGCGCACCAGTCGTACGGTCCGGCCATGAGCCAGACGATCAAGGTGCATGTCAAAGGTCAGCAATAGTCGAGTTTCGATGGCGGCGCGCATGCGTGCGTGCCGCCAAAAAGTCTCTCTGCGGCAACTCGCAGGTCCCGCGTTGGCAGCCATGCTGCTTATCGCAACGCCGCTCGCGCACGCCGAACTCTACGGTTACGTCGACGAAAACGGTGTGGCGCATCTCGCGGCGCGCAAACTCGATGCGCGCTATCGGCTCGTCGTCGGTCACGACGGCAGTGTCGACTGGCGTACGCAAGCGCAAGGCGACACGGTCAGCGGCAGCGACCGCTCGCGTCTTTACGATGCCCTGTCGCGTCATCCCAATCTGAAAAAACTGACGCCCGTGATTTCGCAGGCCGCACAGAAATTTCACGTCGATGCGGCCTTGCTGAAGGCGGTCATTGCGGCGGAGTCGGGATTTGACAGCGATGCAGTGTCGCCCAAAGGCGCCGTCGGTCTGATGCAGGTGTTGCCGGCGACCGGCGAGCGTTACGGATTGCGCTCGGACGCGCGTCGCACGGTGGCAGAGAAGCTCACTGATCCGCGAATCAATGTGCTGACAGGAGCACGCTATTTGCGAGACCTGCAAGCGCGCTATCCCGACCGTCTCGAACTGGTGCTGGCCTCGTACAACGCGGGTGAGGGTGCCGTGGCGCGACATGCGGACCAGATTCCCCCTTATGCCGAGACGCGGGATTACGTTGCGGCAGTCCTGGCGCTGTACCGGCGTTTCAGTCCCGACGGGGGCGACGCGACGCCGGGGAACCGCCTTGTACGAGCGGGCAACGCGAAACTCGGTAATGCCCGCGTGAACGGTTCCCGCGACGGCCGCATCCACGTAATTCTGGGCGCCCCTGAGGGCCTGCCGGTGGTGCCTGCTACCATGCCGAACGCGTCGGTACGTGACCTGGCGCCCTCAGCGTTGTCGACGCCTCCCGCCACCGACTGAAGCGGACCTCGGTATCGTCGGTCGGCGACACCGTTACGGCGTGACGGGGGTGAGGGGGTGAGGGGGTGATGGGCGGCAGTGCGTGATACCACCGCTCGGAACCTTCCGAAACACGGTCGGAATTCCGGCGGTTTTGCCTGCCGCCGATCCCAAAATCACATCTCGCTTTGCCATTCAGACGCGTTTTTACCGAAATGTACCGGCGAGCTTGGTATGATCTCGCGGTCAACGTCCACCCGAACTCTCGTCAAACGTTCGCAGCAAACCCACAGGTTTTATGGAACAAGTAGAAGATCTCTTTACGCAACCGTCGGATGACGACACGCTAACGCTTGGCGCGTATGCCGAGCGCGCTTATTTGGACTACGCGATCAGTGTGGTCAAGGGCCGCGCCCTGCCGGACGTCTGCGACGGCCAGAAGCCGGTGCAGCGCCGTATTCTGTTCGCGATGAACGAAATGGGCCTCGCGTCCGACGCCAAGCCGGTGAAGTCGGCGCGCGTGGTCGGCGACGTGCTCGGTAAATTCCACCCGCACGGCGACCAGTCGGCTTATGACGCGTTGGTGCGTCTCGCGCAGGACTTCTCGATGCGCTATCCGCTCATCGACGGTCAGGGCAACTTCGGTTCGCGCGACGGCGACGGCGCGGCGGCCATGCGATATACGGAAGCGCGCCTTACGCCGATTGCGAAGCTGCTGCTCGATGAAATCGATGCGGGCACGGTCGACTTCGTGCCGAACTACGACGGTTCGACGCAGGAGCCGCGTTTGTTGCCGGCACGTCTGCCGTTCGTATTGCTCAACGGCGCCTCCGGGATTGCGGTGGGTCTGGCGACGGAAATCCCCTCGCACAACTTGCGTGAAGTGGCGTCGGCTGCGGTCGCGCTGATCCGCAACCCGAAGCTCGACGATGGCGAGTTGATGACCCACGTGCAGGGCCCGGATTTCCCGGGGGGCGGTCAACTGATCTCGAGCGCGGCAGAGATTCGCAGCGCTTACGAGAGCGGCCGTGGCAGTCTAAAAGTCCGTGCGCGCTGGAAGATCGAGGAAATGGCGCGTGGTCAGTGGCAGGTGGTGGTGTTCGAACTGCCGCCGAATACGTCGGGCCAGAAGGTGCTCGAAGAGATCGAGGAACTGACGAATCCGAAGGTCAAGCTCGGCAAGAAATCGCTGACGCCCGAGCAACAGAACCTGAAGCAATCGATGCTCGCGATGCTCGACGCCGTGCGTGACGAATCGGGCAAGGACGCCCCGGTGCGTCTGGTGTTCGAGCCGAAGTCCAGCCGTATCGATCAGCAGGAATTCATCACGATGCTGCTCGCGCATACGAGTCTCGAATCGAGTGCATCGGTCAACCTCGTGATGGTGGGCGCCGACGGCCGTCCGGGCCAGAAGTCGTTGCGCGAGATCATCACGGAATGGATCGGCTTCCGCTTCGAGACGGTCACGCGTCGTACGCGCCACCGTCTGGGCAAGGTCGACGACCGCATTCATATTCTTGAAGGCCGGATGATCGTCTTCCTGAATATCGACGAGGTCATTCGCATCATTCGCGAATCCGATGAGCCGAAAGCCGCGCTGATGGACACGTTCCGGTTGAGCGAACGTCAGGCGGAAGACATTCTGGAAATTCGTCTGCGTCAGTTGGCGCGTCTGGAAGCGATCAAGATCGAGCAGGAACTGGCATCGTTGCGCGATGAGAAGGCCAAGCTCGAAGATCTGCTGGCCAACGACAGTGCGATGAAGCGTCTGATCATCAAGGAGATCGAGGCCGACGCGAAGCAGTTCGGTGACGAGCGTCGCACGTTGATCCAGGAAGAGAAGCGCGCGGTGGCAGAGGCGCGTGTCATCGATGAGCCGGTGACGGTCGTCGTGTCGGCCAAGGGCTGGGTACGTGCGCTCAAAGGCCATGGACTGGACGCGCAGGGTTTCTCGTTCAAACAGGGCGACGCGTTGTATGGCGCCTTCGAGTGCCGGACTGTGGATCCGCTGATCGCGTGGGGTAGTAACGGCCGTGTTTATTCGGTCGCCGTGGCGCTGCTGCCGGGCGGACGCGGCGATGGCGTGCCACTGACCTCGCTGATCGAACTGGAGTCGGGCTCGCGTTTGCTGCATTACTACGCTGCATCCGGCGAACAGCCGCTGCTGCTGGCAACGACGGCGGGCTTCGGCTTTACGACCAAACTGGGCGACATGGTCAGTCGCGTGAAGGCGGGCAAGTCGTTCATGACGATCGACGATGGTGCCGAGCCGTTGGCCCCGACACCGATCTGGCAGGGCGCCAATGCGGTGGCCTGTCTGTCGAGCGACGGGCGTCTGCTCGTGTTCGGCATGGATGAGATGAAGGCGCTGACCGGTGGCGGGCGTGGTGTCACGCTGATTGGCTTGGAAGGCAAGCAGACACTGGTGTCGGTGGTGCCGATCAGCGAAGCCGGTGTCACGGTGTACGGTGAGGTGCGGGGCGGCAAGGTGCAATCCGAGACGCTCTCGGGCGCGTCGCTGGCCCCCAACATCGGCAAGCGTGCCCGCAAGGGCCGTTCGCCGGCAGTGAAGTTCGCGACGTTCAAACCGCGTTCGCTCGAGCCGGTATTGCCGGCCGCGCCGACGGCATCCTGAGAGGGTCACGCATGAGTGTCTACGCCTTCAGCCTGTTCCTGCATCTGGTCAGTGTCGCCGTCTGGATCGGTGGAATGTTCTTCGCGCTGGTGTGTCTGCGACCGGCGTCGTCCGAGCTTTCGCCGCAGCAACGCCTGCCGTTGTGGGAAGCGGCGTTCACGCGCTTTTTCACGTGGGTCGGCGTCGCTATCGTGCTGATTTTGCTCTCCGGCGGGCACATGATGATGGGGATGGGCGGTTTGCATGCCCGTTGGCCGGTGCATGCCATGGCGGGCATCGGTGTGCTGATGATGCTCGTGTTCGGGCATATCCGCTTTGCCTTGTTCCCGCGCTTGCAGCGTGCGGTACAGGCGCAGTCGTGGCCCGACGGTGCGGCTGCCGTCAACGGCATTCGCCGGCTCGTGATTCTGAATCTCGTGCTGGGGATCGTCGTGATCGGATTGGCGGCGTCGCTGCGAGGCTGAGGCGGGCGGGCCGATCGTATGCCGACCGGCCGAAGTTCACTTCATCCACGACATCCACGACATCAGGTGGCAGACCCGCGTTCCTCACGGAGATGGCCCGCCACTTCATGACACATCGCGACGAAGGCCTGAACGAGCGGGCTATTGTCGTCGCGACGTCTGGCCAGTAGCAACGGGGCATGCGCGTCGGGTTCGCTGAATTCCATGAAGTGCGCCCCTTCGATCTGAATGCATCGTACGGCGGCCGGCAGTACCGCAACGCCCAATCCACTCGCCGCGAGTGCGACGATCGTCGTCGACTCGCGCGCTTCCTGAACGACGCGCGGCGTGAACCCCGCGCGCTCGCACATCCTCCGAATCTGGCCGTCGATGGCCGTGCCCACCCCGTGGGGATGCATGATGAACGCTTCGTCCGCCAGGTCGGCGATCGACAGACTGGCGTGCCGTGCAAGCCGATGCCCCTGATGCAGCACGACGACCAGCGCTTCGTCGATCAACGTCTCGAAACTGAGTCCTGCCATGGGGGGCGCATCTTCCGCCTGACGCAGCAGGCCGATGTCCAGTGTGCGGCCCATCAAAGCCTCGCGCTGATTCTCCGATGGCGATTCGCTCAGCGTAAGCGTCACGCGCGGATATCGCTGGCGATAGCCGGTGAGGACGCGCTTCATCAGATTCGTCATCGGCGCCGACGTCGTGAAGGCGATGCGTAGCTCCCCGGCGTCGAGCCCGGCGATCTGCTGGACTTCGAGACGCGCCGCGTCGGCGTCGGCAAGGATCTGGCGCGCGCGTACGAGGAAGGCCCGCCCTGCGGTGGTGAGAAAGACGCGTCGTTGCGAGCGTTCGAAAAGCGCCACGCCCAACTCGTCTTCCAGCGCACGGATCTGCATCGACAGGGGCGGTTGGCCGATGTTGAGCTTCTGCGCCGCGCGGCTGAAGTGCAGTTCTTCTGCGACAGTCACGAAGTAGCGCAGATGACGAAGTTCCATGCGTCGACCCCCTGATTGATCTGTTTTATGTATAGAAATGTGGTCTAAATATATATTGGACGCAAGGTAACGGCAAACTTATGATGCGTTGTATACATTTCACCCTTGGTTCGCGCGAGGCGAGCCATCGTCATGGCATCAACAAACTCCTTACCTCTCGGTTCCGGTGGCGTGTCTGCCGCCGAGGCGTCTGCGCCCAAGCTACCGGCCGGCGTGGCACGCGGCACACGTGAATATGCCGTCATCAGCCGGGCGCTCTTTTTCGGCGGTTTTTCGACGTTCGCACAGCTTTACTGCATGCAGTCGCTGCTGCCGTTGCTGACGACCACGTTCGGCATCAGTCCTGCGCAGGCGAGCTGGTCGGTGTCCGCCGCCACGATGATGATGGCCCTCGGCCTGCTCGTGACCTGTGTGGCCGCAGATCGTGTGAGCCGCAAGCGCATGATGACCCTGGCGCTGCTCAGTTCGTCGGTGCTCACCCTGGCCAGTGCGTTCTCCACCAATTTCGAAACCCTGGTGATTCTGGCGGCGCTCAAGGGCCTCGCGTTGTCGGGATTGCCGGCGATCGCCATGGCTTACCTGAGCGAAGAAATCGACCAGCGCGCGCTGGGCATGTCCATGGGGCTTTATATCGGCGGCAACATTCTGGGCGGTATGGCCGGCCGGGTGATGGCCGCATTCGTTGCCGACATGTTCTCGTGGCGTGTGTCTGTCGCGTTAATAGGGTTTATCTGTCTGGCGATGGGATTGGAGTTCGCCCGCAGTCTGCCGCATTCGCGCCGTTTCACGCCGCGTCACATGAGCGTGCGCGAAGCGCTGGGCCATGCGCGTCGCCACCTAGGCGACCCGGCGTTGTTGGGCTTGTATCTGTTCGCGGGCTTGATGATGGGGAGCTTCGTGAGCGTCTACAACTATCTCGGATTCCACTTGTCGGCGCCGCCGTTCCACCTGCCGCACGCCGCTATCGGCGCCATTTTCGCGATGTACCTGATTGGCGTGGCTGGTTCGTTCATCGCCGGGCCGTTGTCGGACCGTGTCGGACGTCCGCGACTGCTCTGGGTGCTCGTGGCGTTGGCGATGGTCGGACTCGTGACGATGCTGTCGACGCAGGTGCCGGGTGTCGTGATCGGGCTGGCGATCTTTACGTTCGGTTTCTTCGGCGCTCACACCGTCGCCAGCAGTTGGGTGGGACGCCGTGCCACGGAAGGGCGGGCCATCGCGTCGGCACTGTATCTGTTCTTCTACTACCTTGGCTCCAGCCTGCTTGGCAGCTTCTCGGGCGTCGTGCTCAAGTCGCATGGCTGGCATGGCGTGGTCGCGTTGCTATCGTTCGCTGTGGTGATTTCGCTGGCCGTTGCGATTGCCATGCGACGCGCTTACGGATCGGGGAAACCGGCCTGAGCGAGACGTACCTGCAGCTAGGACGCACGCGTTCATAACGCAACAGCCACCCGAGGGTGGCTGTTGTCGTATTCACGGGCGCTGGCGGCCGTGGCGAATACGGTGGCCAGGGTGACCAATGTGGTCAGGGCGGACGATGTCCGCGCCATTCCCCATGCTACGCATACTACTAAGTCGCCTCTGGCGAGCGCTTGCGGCGGTGCCGGCGCGCTTACGCGAGTTCTGCGATCAGTTCGATCTCGACGCACGCACCCAGCGGGATCTGCGCAACACCGAACGCCGAGCGGGCGTGCTTGCCGGCGTCGCCGAACACTTCACCGAACAGTTCCGACGCGCCGTTGGTCACCAGATGATGGTCGGTGAATGTTTGCGTCGAGTTCACGAGGCTCATCAGTTTCACGATGCGTTTGACCTTGTTCAGGTCGCCGGTGTGCGCATGCAGCGTGGCGATCAGTTCGATGGCCACGGCGCGTGCGGCCGCCTTACCGTCTTCGACGCTCACGTCCTGACCGAGCTTGCCGGTCCAGACCTTGCCGTCCTTCTTCGGCAGGTGGCCGGAGAGGAACACGGTGTTGCCGGTCTGGGCCGCCATCACGTAGGCTGCGGCGGGGGTGGCGGAGGTCGGCAGTTCGATGCCGAGTTGCTTCAGTTTGTCGTAGACGGACATTTACGGCTTCCTTGCAGTTGCGTTGAAATCGGGCCGATCGATCGGGTGGGGTGACCGGTGGGGGCTGGTCTGGCAATTGATGGAGATCACCGACGGTTCGTCTGACCATCGTCCGAGTCGGACTTGGGCCAGACGGCGCGCGATGGGGCGATCGGACGATCAGGCGGCGCGTCGTGTCAGCGCCTGCGCAATCAGCGCACCCAGACGGGCCACGCCGACTTCGATCTTCTCCGGCGGTACCGTGACGAACGACAACCGCAGCGTGTTCGACTGCGGCGTGCCGACGTAGAACGGCGCGCCGGGCACGAACGCCACATTCTGCGCAATTGCTTTTTCCAGTAGCTGCATGGTGTCGATGCCGGCGGGCAATGTCAACCAGATGAACATACCGCCCGCAGGCGTGGTCCACGTGGCATCGGCCGGCATGTGCTGCTTGAGCGACGCGAGCATCGCCTTTGCCTGTGCTGCATACAGCGTACGAATCGACGGGATATGCGTGTCGAGAAAACCGTCTTTCACGACTTCGTAAGCGATACGTTGTGTGAGGCTGGGCGTATGCAGATCGGCAGCTTGCTTGGCCTGCACGAGTTTGGCAATCACTGCCGTCGGACCGATGATGAAGCCCAGTCGCAACCCTGGGGCGAGCACCTTGGAGAACGACCCCATGTAGAGCACGTGCTCCGGAGCGAGCGACATGAGGCTCGGCAGTCGCTGCCCCTCGTAATCGAGTTCGCCGTACGGGTCGTCTTCGATGATCGCCAGACCGTCGCGCTTCGCTACGGCCGCCAGCGCTTCACGACGCGCCATCGCGAGGCGGCGCCCCGTCGGATTCTGGAAGTTCGGCATGGCGTAAAGGAAGCGGGCGTCCTTGACCAATGCCGGCGTAAGTGCCTCGGGAAGCAGGCCTTGATCGTCGGTTGGCACGGGCACATAGTTCGGCGCGAACAGCGAGAACGATTGCAGAGCGCCCAGATAGCTCGGCGCCTCGACGAGCACGCGGCTGCCTTCATCGATGAAAATCTTGCCGATGAGGTCGAGCCCTTGCTGCGAGCCCGTGGTGATCAAGATGTTTTCGGGAGCGAGCGTCAGGCCGTCGCGCGAGTAGCGTTTCGCGATCCATTCGCGCAGCGGGGCGTACCCTTCGGTTGCGCTGTATTGCAGCGCAGCTTGCGGCGATTCGGTGAGAACGCGCTCTGCGGCCGCACGCATTTGTGCGACGGGGAAAGTGGCCGGAGAAGGCAGGCCGCCGGCGAACGAGATGACGTCGGGGCGCTCCGTGACCTTGAGAATTTCGCGAATGGCCGAACTGGTCAGATTGCGGGCGCGTTGCGAATATTGCCAATCGTGCATGATGGTCTCGCTTGGAGTGGGCGGCCTTTCTGATGGAGCCGCGAGTATCGGGCGTTGCGGGTGCCGAGCGCTTGGAGGCAGACGCAACGCCAGGGGGCTGACACGTCACGGCGCAGGGATCGCATGCGCCGTCATGTGTCGTCAGACCGGTTTGCCCGTGAGTCGCGAAGCGCCGATCTTCATATGCTTGCCGAGTGCGATGGTCGTCACGACGCCAGCGGCAAACAGCCACGTGACGGCGTCGACCTGTTCGCCGAAAAAGAGGGCGGACAACGCAATCGTGAAAAAAATCTGAAGCAATTGTACTTGGCCGACACGCGCGATGCCGCCCATGGCGAGACCGGCATACCAGGCGAAGAAGCCGATGAACTGCGAGAAGAGCGTTACGTACGCGAAGGCGCCCCAGGCGCTGCCACTCACAGGCCAGGGTTGCTGCCATGCCAGCCATCCCACCGGCAGCAGCAGTACCGGCGCCGACACGACGAGTGCCCAACAGATGACCTGCCAGCCGCCCATCTCCCGGGCGAGCTTGCCGCCTTCTGCGTAGCCGAGTGCGCCGATGACGACGGCGAGCAGCATCAGGCCGTCCGCTGCGTGCAGGCTGCCGCCTCCGGCGCGCAGCGCGAAAGCGATGACCAGCGCACTGCCGAGCAGTGCAAACACCCAGAAACCGCGCGATGGACGCTCGCCACCGAGCCAGTATGCGTAGATCGCGACGAAGAACGGTTGCAAACCGTTGACGACGGCGCCATGCGACGCCGGGATCGTCTTCATCGCCCAGGCCGAAAACACGGGGAAGGCGATGATCACGCCAAGCGAGGTCACGGCGAGGCTCTTGAGTTGGGACCCCGTCGGCAACGGTTCCTTGCGCCACCAGAGCAGCGCGCCGGCGAAAACAGCGGCTACCAGCGCGCGCCCCAGCCCGTTGAGCAGCGGGTTGACTTCCGCTACGACGATGCGCGTCATCGGCAACGTCAGACTGAAGATAAGCACGCCGATCAATCCGATCAGCATGCCCCGGGATTCACGCGAATTCATGGTGTCGCCTCGTAGTTCTGGTGATGATCCGCCCGCCATGCGCTGTGGCCGGGCGTTTGGATCCTTCAGGTCTACCGCAAGGTGCGGGGACCCTGAGGGGTTTCGATTTCTGCGGCGAGCGAAGGCTCGACCAACGTTGCTTCCACGTGGATGAGCGTATCGGCGCCCAGCCACTGCAATTGTTCTGTGATCAACGCTGCCTGCGGATGGAAGCCACGCAATGAGGTGACTGCGCAATCTGCGGACGGTAGAGAATCCGCCGGATGCTGCGGGGTATCCCACTGGATCAGCGTAGGTAACAGTCCCTGTCCCGCACCTTGCCATGAGGGAAGGCCGCCATCGTCAGGTACGCCGATCTGCCACGTCAGCGCACCGCGCTGCATCGCCACGACCGGCGCCAACCGCTGAGGATACTGCGCCTGCCATCGGGGTAACGAACGCGGACGGTCCACGCGCGCCACCCAATGCGCAAGGTACGGCCCTCTGGCAAGGCGCGCCTGCACCGTCTCGTCGTCGAGCCCGAACCAGCGCGGACGGTCCGGCGCCGGTGCCTCCGGATCAATCGCGATGATCTCCAGATAGGTGCCTCCCCACAGGCCCAGCAAACTGTTGTGCGTTCCCATCCGGGCATGCTTGCCGCCGCGTTGCGGCACAACGTCGGTGAGGCCCAGTTGCTCGATGACATGCGCTTCACCCGCTTCCAGCGTTTGTGCGACGACGACGAGGTGATCCAGTTTCAAGGCCCCGGAGGCATTCAGTGCGGTCATATTCGGTTCTGGCTAAGTCCGGCGGCCGAAGCGGGCCGCAAAAGCGATAGCTTACCTGTGACACGTCTGCTACGTGACGTTTGCGCATTCCATGCGCAAAGGAAGGTGTGCCGGACGAGCCATGTCGATTTCGCGTGCCTGTCGGCCTGTCGGGGCGAGGTCGCGCTTTCAGGCTTGACTCGCCTATCCGCGACATCCGCGACATCCGCGATGTTCGCGATATCTCCCGCGCCCCGGTTCACCCGCGAGAGAGCGGCGTCACCGCCCGATTCGTCAGATGGGGTACGCGGGCGGCAATTTCGCGCCACGCCAGACGCCATCCGCTGCGTACGGCGCTGCCACGCCCTGACGGTGACAGCGTCGTCGCGGGCTGGCTTACGCGCATGCGTGCGCCGTCCTGCCAGGTGCCCAGCCACACTCGCTGACCCCCTCGAATCTCGAAGCTCTCGCCGGCACGCAGCCAATGGTCGGCCGGTTCGCCTTCCACCGTCAGCCACAGTACGCCTTGCAGCACTTGCAGCGACTGAGGCGATTCGACAGCCGGGCTCTGCCAGAAAACGGTCTGTCCCGGGTCCAGTTCGAAGAGTCGGATTTCACGCATGGCGGTCTCCAGTTGAGTAGACACTTTATCGGTTAATTCCGGTACAGTACCGATACAGATGCCGAGCAAGTTTTCGGTACAGTTCGGAATTGACAGGGAATTTGGTTGGCGTAGAGTGGCGACCCATGAGTCGCATCGGCTGACACTTTGGCCGAAGTGGCCCTATCAACCCGACGAGGAACGCCGACCCGTGAACCTCGACATTGGCCGCATCGGCACGACCGATGTGGTCCATGGGCAAGACGCCGCTTGCGCAGCACGCCGACAAGGTAGACGACGATGACGACAACGAACCGCATTTCTCCGTTCATTCTGGCGGACAACGCCGCGCTCGACACGGCGCGCATGACGCTCGTCGATCAACTGGTGCATTGGGCGCGACTGCGTATCGAAGAGCGCGTTTTCTTGCCGGGAATGCGGATGCCGTCGATCCGCTCGTTGGCCGAAGACAAGCGCGTATCGCGTTTTTCTGTCGTCGAAGCGTATGAAAGGCTGGTCGCCCAGGGGTATCTCGAGGCGCGGCGCGGTTCGGGTTTCTATGTGCGCGAGCGTCCGGCATTGCCGCCGCAGAATGCGGCTGCACCGATAATGACGCCGGGCCCGCTGGACGTCGCGTGGCTCGTGCGCAGCATGTTGCACCAGGTGGCGCCAGAGCGCGGTCCGGGCATGGGGTATCTGCCGCCGGGCTGGCTCGACGCGGACATGATGACGTCCGCCATGCGTTCCATGAGCCGCCAGTCGAGCGCACACCTGCTCCAGAGCGGCAATCCGCAGGGCTTCCTGCCGCTACGCGTGCAACTGCAGACGCAACTCGCCGAGCTTGAGATAGGCGCACGTCCGGAGCAGATCGTGCTGACGTCTGGCATTACGCAAGCTGTGGACTTCCTGCTGCGTCTATACGTCGGCGCGGGAGATACGGTGCTGGTGGGCGACCCCGCGTGGTTCGTGATGTTTGGCCGGATTGCGTCACAGGGGGCGCATACGATCGGCGTGCCGTACGCGCCCGACGGGCTCGACATGCAGGCGCTGGAGCGTCTGGTGCAGCAGCATCGTCCCAAGCTGCTCATTCTCAATTCGATTCTGCAGAACCCGACCGGCACGTCGCTCACGCCGGCGCGTGCGTTCCAGATTCTGCGGCTGGCCGAGCAGTACGACTTCATGGTGCTGGAAGACGATATTTACTGCGATCTTTGCCCGCCGCACCAACAAGTGGCGCGTCTGGCGAGCCTCGATCAGCTCAAGCGCGTGATTTATATGGGCAGCTTCTCCAAGACGCTTGCGGCCAATCTGCGGGTGGCGTTCGTGGCGTGTTCACCGGAGTTGGCGAAGACGTTTGTCGATCACAAGATGCTCTCCGGCTCGACCACACCGGAGATCAATGAGCGCATCGTCTACAAAGCGTTGACCGAAGGGCACTATCGACGTCACGTCGAACGGTTGCGTTCGCGGCTGGACGAGGTTCGCGACGGCACGCGACGTCACCTGGAGCGACTGGGGCTGCGGATGTTTGGCGAGCCGACCGCCGGCATGTTTTTCTGGGTCGATACGGGGATCGATACCAGTGCCATTGCCGCGGCCGGTCACGAAGCGGGATTTCTGTTCGCGCCGGGAGCGCTGTTCTCGCCACGTCAGGCGCCGAGCACATGGATGCGCATGAATGTCGCGTGCTCCAGCGATCCGTCGATGCTGTCCTTCCTGTCGCGACAGCTCGAACTCGCGGCGTGACGCCTGCCGTGCTGCCCAGCCCATCGGTTGGTAGGGGAGGCGGCGCGCTCGGGCTTTCCGAGGGCGTGGGGCGACAAACCCGTCAGTTGCGTATAAGGGGCTTAAGGTATGGGCTTAAGGGCGCTCCGGTGCCGCCTTGGGCTTTTGCCGGGTCTTGCTGTGTTTCACGGCCGCTTCCTGTTGTTCTGGGCAAAATAACCCTTTCGCCGGCCTTGAAATGCGGCGGCCAGTCCCTATGTTCCGACCTGTACCGCCGTTGCGGCAGCGCGCGCGCAAGTGCGCCCGGCGGCGCGGTTGGCGCGATTCGCGTCGATATTTCATCCATCTCACCGATTCACGAGGGTTCCCGACCATGGCGCAAGAAACCATGAGCTTTCAGGCAGAAGTCAAACAGCTTCTGCAACTGATGATTCATTCGTTGTACAGCAATAAGGAAATCTTCCTGCGCGAACTGATCTCCAACGCCTCGGACGCCGCCGACAAGCTGCGCTTCGAAGCGATCAACGACGGCGCGCTGTACGAGCAGGATCCGGAACTCAAGATTCGCGTCTCGTTCGACAAAGACGCCCGCACCATCATGATCGAGGACAATGGCATCGGCATGAGCCGCGACGAAGCCATTGCGCATCTCGGCACGATCGCCAAGTCCGGTACCAAAGAGTTTTTCTCGCGCCTGTCCGGCGATCAGCAGAAAGACGCCGCCCTGATCGGTCAATTCGGCGTGGGCTTCTACTCCGGTTTCATCGTCGCGGACCGCATGACGGTCGAATCGCGCCGCGCGGGTCTGCCCGCCGCTGAGGGCGTGCGTTGGTCGTCGTCCGGCGAAGGCGATTTCTCCGTCGAAACCATCGAACGTGCACAGCGCGGCACGGCGATCACGCTGCACCTGCGTGAAGGCGAGGACGAATTGCTGTCGGCGTGGCGACTGCAGTCGATCATCCGCAAGTACTCCGATCACATTTCACTGCCCATCGTGATGCGCGGCGAATCGTGGAACGAAGAGAAGCAGGCGATGGTGCCCGCCGATACGGACGAAACCGTCAACCAGGCCAGCGCGCTGTGGACTCGCAGCAAGAGCGAGATTACGGACGAGCAGTACACGCAGTTCTACCAGCACATCGCCCATGACATGCAGCCGCCGCTCGCGTGGACGCATAACCGCGTAGAGGGACGTAGCGAATATACGCAACTGCTGTATGTGCCGGGCCATGCGCCCTACGATCTTTGGGACCGTAATTCGCAAGGTGGCCTCAAGCTATACGTGAAGCGCGTGTTTATCATGGACGACGCCGAGCAGCTGCTCCCGAACTATCTGCGCTTCGTGCGTGGGGTCGTCGATTCCGCCGATCTGCCGCTGAACGTCTCGCGCGAAATTCTTCAGGAAAGCCGGGATGTGAAGGCAATTCGCGAGGGTTGCGCAAAGCGCGTGCTGGGGCTGCTCGAAGACCTGGCGGAGAACCAGCAGGAGAAGTACACCCAATTCTGGGGCGCTTTCGGTCAAGTGCTCAAGGAAGGCACGGGCGAAGATCAGGCCAACCGCGAGCGCATCGCCAAGCTGCTGCGTTTTGCGAGCACGCACAACGATTCGGCCGAGCAGAACGTGTCGCTGGCGGACTACGTGGGCCGCATGAAGGAAGGTCAGGACAAGATCTACTACGTCACCGCCGAGAACTGGGTGGCCGCAAGTCACAGCCCGCACCTCGAGGTATTCCGTAAGAAGGGCGTAGAGGTGCTGCTGCTGACCGACCGTGTCGACGAGTGGATGTTGTCCTACGTCCACGATTTCGACGGCAAGGCGCTCGTGAGCGTGGCGCGCGGCGATCTGGATCTCGGCGCGTTGGAGGATGCCGGCGAGAAGGAAGCGCAGGCGAAAACCAACGACGACCTCAAGCCGCTTGTCGAGAAGATGAAGGAAGTGCTCGCGGACAAGGCCAAGGACGTGCGCGTGACGTTCCGTCTGACCGATTCTCCGTCGTGTCTGGTGTCGGACGAAAACGACATGAGCGGCACGCTTCAGCGTCTGATGAAGGCCGCCGGGCAGAAGATGCCGGAGTTCCGTCCGATTCTCGAGATCAATCCGGAGCATGCGCTGATCAAGCGTCTTAGCGCGCAGAGCGCCGATCTGGCGGACTGGACGCAATTGCTGTTCGATCAGGCGTTGCTGGCCGAAGGCGGCAGTCTTGAGGATCCGGCCGCGTTTGTGAAGCGCACCAACGCGCTGTTGCTGGCAGCCCGCTGATTTTTGGCAGCCTGACATCGAAAGGCTCCCGTGACGAAATGTCGCGGGGGCCTTTTTGCGTTGTGCAGATTGGTCGGTAGCCGTGCATTGCGGAGCTTGGGGCGTGCATCTGATGCCGACACGGTGCACGGCGCGTCACCCGGTTGCGCCTTTATAATGCCGAGCCATGACTTTCCCATTCGAAGTAAGCGGGCGGCGTTGGCAGGCTGTCCCGGCACCGGCGCTTACGCGTCGTCACAAGGACTGGCTGACCCGGGGCGGGGCGCTCACACGCCATCTGTCCACGCTGGGGCGCGTGAGCGTGCGTGTCGTGGCCGAGCGGGTGATGCCTGCCGATGCGGATCAATGCCGCGCCATCGGTGTGCCGCTGCGTACCCCGATGTGGGCGCGCGACGTCATCTTGCTGGTCGACGACGAACCTGTGGTCGTGGCGCACAGTGTTACGCCGCTTACGTATAGTCGCTCGATCTGGCAGGCGATGCGTCGCTTGCGGACACGTCCGCTCGCCGACCTGCTATATCACGACCCCACGGTCTCGCGCTCCGTGCTGGTATCCCGTCCGCTAGGCCCCCGCCATCTGCTGCATGCGCGGGCGCGGCACGATGCGCGTGATCCTTTGATCGGCACCCATCCGCGCGCACGGCTGTGGGCACGTCGCTCGGTGTTTTTGCGGCATGGTGCGCCACTGCTCGTCACCGAGGCGTTTTTGCCGCGTTTCTGGCGGCGTTTGCAGGCGGCCCACGGCGTGACGGAACGGGACTGAGCGCTATGCCGACGCCTGCCGTTCCCGCGCTGAAGCGCAACTTCCCACCTGTCGTGGATACGCACACGCGCCTCCTGATCCTCGGTAGTCTGCCGGGCGAAGTGTCGCTGGCGCAGCAGCAGTACTACGCTCATCCGCAAAACCGCTTCTGGTATCTCGTCGGTGAGGTGATCGGCGAGCCGCTTCCGTCGCTTGCGTATGAGGTGCGGCTCAATGTGCTGCGGGCACGCGGCGTGGGGCTTTGGGACGTGGTGGCGCAAGCGCGCCGCGAAGGCAGCCTCGACAGCAATATCCGCCTGCACGCAGGCAGCGATCTCGTCGGGCTGATCGAGACCTTGCCGTCGCTTCGCGCGGTCGCGTTCAACGGTGGGACTGCCGCGCGCATCGGACAGCGCGCGCTCGCGCAGGGCGGCGTGACATTGCCGGTCGTGCTGCTTCCCTCAAGCAGTCCCGCTTATACGATTCCGTTGGCGACGAAGCGCGACGCGTGGCTCGCATTGCGCGAATGGCTTGACGATTCCGGATCGGTGAGCTCTTGCTGAGTCGTGGTCGTCACTAAGGTACGTATGCGTCGCGAACGTACCGCTCCCGAAGGCATACGCGCCGAACCCGGTACAATGCGGACCCATCGGAATTTCCCGAGCTTTACTGAAGGACACATGACCCTCATCAAACGCAAATCCATCGAAGCCGAAGCGTTCGTCGCAGACGATCGTGCCGCCCGTTCCCCGCGTCCGACTTACAAGCCGCGTTTCGCGCCGGTGACGTTCTCCGAAATCGGTGGCGTGCGTTACCTGCATTTCGGCACGGAGTGGGTGCAAGGGGCGATGCGTTTGTCCAAGCCCGACCGGATCGAACTCGAGTACGCGCAGCAAATGATGGCGTGGCTGCTGTTCATGCGCGCACCGAAGCACGTGGTGCAACTCGGCCTCGGCACGGGGGCGATCACGAAGTTTTCGGCTAAACAGTTTGCGCGTACTCAAGTTACGGCTGTCGAGCTGAACCCGGCCGTGGTCGTGGCCGCCCGTACGATGTTCGACCTGCCGAGCGATTCGCGTCGTCTTAAGGTCGTTGAAGCCGATGCCTGGGACTTCGTTACGGACACCGCAAATCACGGCACCGTCGACGTGCTGCAAGTCGATCTCTACGACGCCACTGCGCGCGGCCCGGTGCATGACACCCCGGCGTTCTACAAAGCCTGTCGCGCAACGCTGCGCGAGCCGGGCATGCTGACGATGAACCTCTTCGGCGATCACGACAGCTATCCGAAAAACATCCGTCGCCTGCGTCAGGCGTTCGACAACCGTGTGATCGAGTTCCCGGAAGTGCACGACGGCAACGTGATCGTACTGGCCTTCAACGGCCCGCTGCTGTCGGTGCAATGGAAAGACGTGGAAGCGCGCGCCAAGGTCGTGGAAGCTTCCACGGGCCTGCCCGCCAAGCGTTGGGTCAAGCAACTGCGCGAAGCCAACGGCGATGGCGGGCCGGTACTTACGGTCTGACGCGTGATGCGTAGCCGCGGGCCGTCGCTTGCGGAAGATGCAAAAAAGCCAGCCGGACGGCTGGCTTTTTATTGCGCGCTGGAGGCGGTAGCTAACGTACCCAGCTTATCCAGTGCATTCACTGCACCCAACGTGTCCGCTGCGGCCTCAGGCCGCGACCTCGTCGATCGTCAGCGACTCGCCGCCCGCAACGATAGCGAGCAGGCGATCGACGTTCGGATGGGCGCCCGGGCGATTGCGGGCGTCGGCCGTATGCTCCGCGAAGACGGCCAGCGCGTGCTCGGCCGCTTGGGCGTCGAGTGTGCCGAATGCCTGCTTCAGATAGTGGTACACGGCGAGCGAGCCTTGCTTACCCGGCGCGTTCTCGATGGTGCCCACCACGGCGCCACTGCCGTTGCGCAGGTCTATGCGGGCGATGCCTTCGATGCTGCCGATGCCGGCCATCAGCGCCAGGTTGTCCTTGAAGACCGGGGTCGGTTCGATCACTGCCATGGTTCTGCTGCTCCTGCGATTACGTCAAAAGTGAGTTGAAAAACGTTGCGGGCCGAATGGTATCACCTCGGCGCGACAGACTCAGGCGCGGCGCCATTGCAGAATCGTCAGCGTCAGCACGCCGGCGATCAGTCCCCAGAAGGCCGAGCCGATGGACAGCAGCGTCAGGCCGGATGCCGTCACCATAAACGTGATGAGTGCCGCTTCACGCTGCGTCGCGTCATGCATGGCATTGGCCAACCCGTTCATGATCGAGCCGAACAGCGCGAGGGCCGCGATGGAGACGACCAGCGCCTTGGGAAATGCGGCAAACAGGGCGGCAATGGTCGCACCGAACGTACCCGCTACCAGGTAGAAGACGCCGGACCACGCCGCTGCCGTATAGCGTTTGGCGGGGTCTTCATGGGCTTCCCGCCCGGTGCAGATGGCGGCGGTAATGGCGGCCAGATGGATGCCGTGCGAGCCGAACGGCGCGAGCAGCACCGATGCGATCCCCGTTGTCGAAATCAGCGGCGATGCGGGAACGGTGTAGCCATCGGCCCGAAGCACGGCCAGTCCCGGTACGTTTTGCGAGGCCATTGCCACGACGAACAACGGGATTGCAATGCTGATCGTTGCCGATAGCGAGAACGCCGGCGTCGTCCAAACCGGTTTCGCGAGTGAGATGTTGAAGTGGCTGAAATCGAGCAACCCGAGTCCGCCGGCGACAGCGGTTCCCACGATCAGCGCCAACAAGATTGCGTAGCGCGAGGCGAAGCGTTTGACAACGAGGTAGGTAAAGAACATCGAGAGCACGAGGGCCGTCTGATGTTGCGCTGCGACGAAAATCTCCAGCCCGATCCGGAACAGAATGCCCGCGAGCAGCGCGGACGCCAACGCGGGCGGCACACGCCGCATGATCGTCTCGAAGCCACCCGTCAGGCCGCAAATGGCGATGAGGGCATTGCAGACGATGAAAGCGCCGATCGCCTCGCCGTAGGGCACGCCGGGGAGCGAGGTAATCAGGAGTGCCGCCCCCGGGGTCGACCATGCCACGACCACCGGTGTGCGGTAACGCAGCGACAGGCCGATCGTCGTCACACCCATGCCGATGGACAGTGCCCAGATCCACGAGGAAATCTGGCCGGGCGTGAGATGTGCGGCCTGTCCGGCCTGAAACATGAGGATGAGGGAACTGGTGTAGCCGGTCATCATCGCGACGAAACCTGCCACGATGGCCGACGGTGAGGTGTCCGCCAATGGTCTCAGCGGCGGCAGGGGCGGCACGGGCGGAACGGGCGAAGAGCGGGACGTCATGATGGCGTGGTGTCTCTGTCTTGTTGCATTGTTATTGTGTCTTGCGGCGTATCCGTAAATCACGTAGCGCGCGAGAGGCGGTGGCAGTTCCGGCACGCTTTCGGCGGGAACGCCGCCGAAATGCGAAGGTGCGTGGTTACTTGCTGAGCACCCGCATCGCCGACTCCAGTCCCGCCAACGTAATCGGATACATGCGATTGGCGAACAATTGGCGGATCACCGAAATCGACTGACGATACTGCCAAATCGCTTCCGGTTCCGGATTGAGCCACGCATGATGCGGGAAGCGATCGATGAAACGTCGCAGCCAGACGGCCCCGGCTTCCTTGTTGTTGTATTCGACCGAGCCGCCCGGTTGCAGCACTTCGTACGGACTCATCGTCGCGTCGCCGACGAAGATGAGCTTGTAGTCGGATGGGTACTTGCGCAACACGTCCCACGTCTCGAAGCGTTCATTGTGACGGCGTCGGTTCTGCCGCCAAAGATAGTCGTAGACGCAGTTGTGGAAGTAGTAGAACTCGAGATGCTTGAATTCGGACTTCGCCGCCGAAAAAAGCTCTTCCGTACGCGCAATGTGGTCGTCCATCGATCCGCCGACATCGAGCAGCATCAGGACTTTCACGTTGTTGTGGCGCTCGGGCACGAGCTTCAGATCGAGCCAGCCCGCGTTGGCCGCCGTCGAACGAATGGTGTCGTCGAGATCGAGTTCCTCGGCGGCGCCTTCTCGCGCAAACTTGCGTAGACGCCGCAGCGCCACCTTGATGTTGCGGGTACCAAGCTCTACGGTATCGTCGTAGTCACGGTATGTACGCTGGTCCCATACTTTGACTGCGGTGCGATTGCCGTTGCTCTCGCCGCCGATACGAATGCCTTCCGGATTGAACCCTCCGTTACCGAACGGCGACGTGCCGCCCGTGCCGATCCACTTATTGCCGCCTTCATGGCGACCCTTCTGCTCCTCGAACAGTTGCTTCAGTCGCTCCATGAGCTTGTCCAGCCCGCCGAGTGCCTGAATGCGTGCTTTGTCCTCGGGCGACAACTCGCGTTGCATACGTTTCCTGAGCCAGTCGAGCGGCACCTCACCCGATGCATCCACCACTTGTTGCACGCCTTTGACATAGGCGCCGAATGCCTGATCGAACTTGTCGTAATGCTTCTCGTCCTTGATGAGCGAGAGGCGCGCAAGATAGTAGAAGTCGTCCAGTGAGGGCGCGATGACCTGACGCTGCAGCGCTTCGAGCAGCGTCAGATATTCCTTGACCGAGACCGGCAGTTTCGCCGCGCGCAGGGTGTAGAAAAAGTCGATCAGCATGACATTGGCGCGCTTACCGGTTGGCGCGGTTCATGAAAACGAGGCGCTCGAACAGGTGCATGTCCTGCTCGTTCTTGAGCAGTGCGCCCGCCAGCGGCGGGATCGCCAGCTTGTTGTCGGCGCTACGCAGGGCTTCCGGGCCGATCTCCTCGGCCATCAGCAACTTGAGCCAGTCGATGAGCTCTGACGTCGACGGCTTTTTCTTCAAGCCTGGAATTTCGCGCACTTCGAAGAACGTCGACATGGCGGCGCTGACCAGCTCACGGCGGATGTTCGGAAAATGAACGTCGATGATCGACTGCATCGTCGCCGGGTCCGGGAACTTGATGTAGTGGAAGAAACAGCGGCGCAGGAAAGCGTCCGGCAATTCCTTCTCGTTGTTCGATGTGATGATGACGAGCGGACGATGCCGGGCTTTGATCAGCTCGCGCGTCTCGTATACGTAGAACTCCATGCGATCGAGTTCGCGCAGCAAATCGTTCGGGAACTCGATGTCGGCCTTGTCGATTTCGTCGATGAGCAACACGACCGGTTGGTCGGCTTCGAAGGCCTGCCAGAGCACGCCTTTGACGATGTAGTTGGCGATGTCGCGCACGCGCTCGTCACCCAACTGCGAATCGCGCAGGCGCGAGACCGCGTCGTATTCGTAGAGGCCTTGCTGCGCCTTGGTGGTGGACTTTACGTGCCATTGCAGCAAAGGCATGTCGAGTGCCGCGGCGACTTCTTCGGCGAGCATGGTCTTGCCGGTGCCGGGTTCGCCCTTGATGAGCAGCGGTCGTTGCAGCGTGGATGCCGCGTTCACGGCGAGCTTGAGGTCGTCGGTGGCGACGTACTGGGAAGAGCCTTCGAAGCGCATTGTCTGAGCCGTCCGCAAACAGCCGGCCAGCCAGCCGGGCAGGGAAAAAGTTCAGTATAAGACATTGCGCATAAGGCTCGCTCGGGCGTTGAAAATGTGCATTGATATCAAGGGCTTGTGGGGAAACTTCGGAGAACTGTGCGGGTCAGCACCGAGTTTGCGCCCGGGAGGGTGTGGGTTACAATCGATTGCTTTTTTCACAGGTCGGCAGCCTTGGAGCCGGGACGTCGACCTGCGTGTTGCGGGCCGGTATTCCAACCAAAAACGTTCCCAAGAAGACCATGAAAAAGTTCCTCACGATGATGGCGCTGGTGCTTGGCAGCACGTCGCTGATGCCGGCGGTGCATGCGGCCGAGCTCGCGCCCGATCTCGACGCCGCGAAGAGCAAGGTCGCCATGTGCATCGGCTGCCATGGCATTGCCGAATATCGCACCGCTTTCCCCGCGGTTTATCGGGCCCCTCGCATCGGCGGCCAGAATGCCAAGTACATCGAGAACGCACTGAACGAATACAAGAAGGGCGAGCGCAAGTTCTCGACCATGCATGCCATTGCGTACACGCTGACCGATCAGGATATCGTCGACATTGCTGCGTACTATGCTGCGCAGACCGCGTCGTCGCCGGTCAATCCCCAAAAGTAAATCGTGCGTGGCTGAGGAGAACAAGATGAAGCATTCGATGGCAAAGACCGCTGCTGCGGTGTCGCTCACGCTCGGTGCGGTGCTCGCCTCGCTTGGCGGTTCGGCCATGGCCGCAGGTGACGTCGTTAAAGGCAAAGCGCTGGTCGACAAGGGAATGTGCGCCAGTTGCCACGGCGCCAATTTGAACGCGCCCATTGCCCCCGAATACCCGAAGCTGGCCGGTCAGTA
Source organism: Pandoraea anhela (assembly GCF_902459655.1). Taxonomy (GTDB): domain Bacteria; phylum Pseudomonadota; class Gammaproteobacteria; order Burkholderiales; family Burkholderiaceae; genus Pandoraea; species Pandoraea anhela. The sequence continues at coordinate 265,860 of NZ_CABPSB010000004.1, read as the reverse complement.
CGCTGACTACGTGTATAACGCGTTACGTGCTTATCAGAACGAAACCAGCCTCGTGTACGGCCGCAGTAACGCGATCATGAAGACGCAGGTCATGTCCAATCCCGCGACGATCGGTAAGGACGGCAAGCCGCGCCCGTTCACGTCGCAGGAGTTGTTGGACATCTCGGCTTACATCGAATCCCTGCCGGGCGATCTGGTCACCAGGAAGTAAGCGTTCGCCGTTACTCCGGGGGAGCGCATGAAAAAACGACGGTTGCCAACACGGCAACCGTCGTTTGTTTTCGTTCGGAGAGCGCGCGTTCGACGCCGCGACCAGCGCTGATTGCGTAGTGCCGCAACGGCCGTTGCCCTTTGAGGCAGGCGCTCAGCGCGACGCCTGCTGTTCGATACGTTGCAAATATGCGTCCGAGTCAGGGGGCTGGCCGCTACGCTGCGCTTCCCAAAGCGTCTGCCCGAGGCACTCCATAATGCGGTGCTGTGCTTCGTGCGGCGAATCGAGACGATTCGTCAGCTTTTCATAGGCGGCACGGATACCCGGGGGCTGATCGATCGAGACTTGTTCGCTGATCGCGAGGTGCATCGACAGGTGCAGGAAGGGGTTGGTCTGTCCGGCCTCGGGTGAGTAATCGCGAGCGCTGGCCTCTTCCGTATCGGCGAGGGCATCGTGATACTCGGGGTGTTCGTGGATCCAGTCGGCGGCAATCGTTTCGAGCGGCGTGAGAATGCCGCCGCTACGCTGTTTTTGCCAGGTGGTGCAGAAGAATTGCCGGACTTCGTCTCGGCTCGGATTGAACATGGGGACTCCGTGGGGTTCTTTTGGGGCATCTTGCAGCGCGCTTTGCCATGACTACAATGGCGCATCAGCCTGTGCTGTACCGTGCGGCCGCAACATGCCCGGCGGTCCGGAAGTGACCGGATCACACCAATAACGCAAGAAAAACACGCCGTATTGTCGCTCAATTCGCTCAATCATGCCGCAAAGCCCCCGCAACCCTATCGCTCCGGCCGCTCGTGACGTTCCGGCCTTGCCGCCCACGCCTGCACCATCTGCATGGGGAGGCGTTGCGTTGATTGCGGTATCGGCATCGGCCTTCGGCGCCATGGCGATCTTCGCGCGAGGCGCTACGGCGGCCGGGGCGGATATCGTCGCGATGCTGCTGTTCCGCTTCTTCGTGGCGGCCGTGCTGCTGATGATCTGGTGCCGCTTGCAGCGTGTTCGCTTCCCGTCACGCCGTCAGTCGCTGTATATCGCGATGATGGGAGGAATCGGCTATGTCGGGCAATCGCTTTGCTTTTTCGGCGCGCTCCAGTATGCGCAGGCATCGCTCGTTGCGTTGCTCCTGTATCTGTACCCGGTTTTTGTGACGATTCTGGCCGCGATATTCCTTCACGAGCGGCTCACGCCAGTGAAACTGGGCGCGTTGATGCTCTGTTCGCTGGGAACGGCGTTTACCGTAGGTGGCGGACAAGGCCAGCCGCTGGGCGTGGCGTTGGCCGTGGCGGCGGCACTGATCTACTCGGGGTACATCGTCATCGGCGCACGAGTGACGCGCGGTGTGGACGCACGGGCGACGGCGACGCTCGTTTGCGTGGCAGCGACGGTGTCCTTCGGTGTCATGGCCGCGATTCGCGCATCGCAGGGGTTGGCACTGCACTGGCCTGCCGGGGTAGCGGGATGGGGGGCACTTGCCGCCATTGCCGTGTGCTCGACGGTTGTCGCCATTCTCACGTTCTTCGCCGGCTTGCAACGTCTTGGCGCAGGACGTGCGTCGATGCTCTCGACGCTGGAGCCCGTCGTCACCGTGCTGCTTGCGGCCATGCTGCTCGGTGAAACGCTCACTGCGGTGCAATGGGGCGGCGGCGCGCTGATCCTCGCGGGCGTGGTCTGGCTCTCGGCCAGAGGAGCGTGCGCGGACGCCGAGAGCGCATCAAGGGCCTGATCCCTGACCCTCCAGGGATTTCAGTCCCGCCTGTGCTCGTCATGCGACGACGGTACAATCGCCTATCGCGAGCCTATCGTTGGCTCTTCAACACCAGAGGTTAACCATCATGAGCAGCATTACTAAAGAAGCTATCGCCCAACTGTTCACCGACGCCCGCACGCACAATGTGTGGCTTGACAAACCGGTCAGTGACGAAACGCTGCGCGAACTCTACGATCTCGTGAAATGGGGGCCGACGTCTGCTAACACCACCCCTGCGCGCATCGTGTTCGTGAAGAGCCCGGAAGCGAAGGCGAAGCTGCTCGAATGCATGGCGCCGGGGAATGTGGACAAGACGCGTACGGCGCCGGTGACGGCCATCATTGCGTTAGATCTGAAGTTCTACGAGCACTTGCCCCGGCTGTTCCCGAACGGCGCCGCCACGATGGTGCCGATGTTCTCGGCCGATGCCACGAAGGCCGCCGGTGCGGCGCATATGAACAGCTCCTTGCAGGGCGGGTACTTCATCCTGGCGGCCCGCGCACTGGGCCTCGACTGCGGCCCGATGGCCGGTTTCGACGCACAGAAGGTCAACGATGCGTTCTTTGCTGGCACCGAATGGCGTGTGAACTTCATCTGTAATCTTGGCTACGGCGACCATAGCAAGTTGTTCCCCCGCAATCCGCGTCTGTCGTTCGACGAAGCGGCACGTATCGTCTGACACGTTTGCTGCGTAAGCTGCGCGGCAAACGCGTCTTTCGACGCTTGCAAGACAAAACGGGCGGTTCCGCTATCGGGCCGCCCGTTGTCGTTCGCGGGGGCGTGCGTCGGCGCGTCGTGTCCCGTGTCGTGGCGCCGGCAATGATCAGGCTTTGGGCGCCGGCGTCTTGGGACGGAAATCGCACAGCGGTTCGATGGCGCAATGCCAGCATTCCGGTTTGCGTGCTTTACACACGTAACGGCCATGCAGGATGAGCCAGTGATGCGCGTCGTGTTTGAATTCGCGTGGCGTGACGCGCTCCAGCGCCAGTTCAACTGCCAGCGGGTCTTTGCCAGGCGCCAGGCCGGTACGGTTCGCCACGCGGAAGATATGCGTATCGACGGCAATCGTGTCCTCGCCAAATGCCGTATTGAGTACGACGTTCGCGGTCTTCCGGCCGACGCCCGGCAACGACTCCAATGCCTCGCGCGAGCGCGGGACTTCGCCGCCATGTACATCGAGCAACAACTGACAAGTGGCGATGACGTTCTTGGCCTTGGTGCGGTACAAGCCGATCGTCTTGATGAAGTCGGACACGCCGGCTTCGCCGAGCGCGAGCATCTTCGCCGGCGTATTGGCCACAGCGTAGAGCTTGCGTGTGGCTTTGTTGACGGAGACATCGGTTGCCTGCGCGGAGAGCAATACAGCGATCAACAATTCAAATGGCGACGTGTATTCCAATTCGGTCGTCGGCGTCGGATTGAGCTGTTGCAGCGTCTCGAACAGGGCACGGCGTTTGGCGTCGTTCATGGCGGGGGCGCGTGGGGAATGGCGTCTGTCTTGTTGTCGGGAAGGGGGGCCATCGAAGCGTGTCGTCGCTTGATCAGGCCTTGTCTTTTCCGGAAGGATCGTCGTCCGTCGCCAGCCCGAGTCGCTTGCGACGCGCTTGCGCTTCGTCGATTTGCGCCTGTACCGATGCGGATACGTTTTCGGTATTCTTCGGCCCGAGCCCTTGAGCCGCCAATGCGGCTTTCTTCTGACGCGCCCGTTCCAGGGCCGCCTGAATGATCGTCTGCTTGCGCGCAGCGGCTGCGGCGGCCTCATCCGTCACGTTGGTCATGTCGGTCATGTTGGCGACGTCGTTTGATGAGGGCGCAGACTGCGGGGTGTCTGGCGAAGCCGCCGGTATGTTGGCGGCGTCGGCTGTGACCGGCGCGTCAGGTTGGGCCGCCACCGGCGTAGTCGACGGGCCCGGTGCCCCCGTGGCAACGCGCGCGGTCCGCGCCGCAAGACGCGCCTCGCGCTCCGCCTTGTCTTTCGCGAGACGCGCCTGATGGGCTTCGAAGTGGGCGCGCGCCTCGTCGGCCAGCGCTGGCGACCATGCGTCCCAGCCAGTCTGCTCCCCGGTGACCGGCACCATTTCGATACAGTCGACGGGGCAGGGCGGTACGCAGAGATCGCAGCCTGTGCAGCGATCCGCGATTACCGTATGCATCAGCTTGGCGGCGCCGGCGATCGCATCCACCGGGCAGGCCTGAATGCACAAGGTGCAGCCGATACACAGGGACTCATCGATGACGGCGCGCGGGCGCGGTCGCTCCACGCCGTTCTCGGGGTTGAGCGCAATGACCGGGCGGCCGAGCAGTTTCGCAAGACGTTCGACGCCCTCCGCCCCGCCCGGTGGACACTGGTTGTAGCTGGCTTGCCCGCTGGCGATGGCGTCGGCGTACGGACGGCAACCTGCGTAACCGCACTTGGTGCATTGCGTCTGGGGCAATAGGGCATCGATGCGCTGAGCGAGCGCGTTGACTTCGGACACGTCTTTTGTGGGGGATTCGGCGGAAATTCGAATTATCCTGCATTTTGCAGAAACACTGAAACCGTTGTGCCATAATTCCGCCCGATGAGAACGACCGGCCGATCATGACAACACTAGAAACGAAGATCAAACGTGACCCGGAACGCACCCGCCAGCGCATTCTTGCCGCTGCGATCGAGGAGTTTGCGGAACGTGGTTCGAGTGGGGCGCGTGTGGACAGCATTGCACGGCGAGCCGAGATCAACGAGCGCATGCTCTATTACTACTTCGGCAACAAGGACCAGTTGTATCTGGCCGTGCTTGAAGAAGTCTATGGCGAGTTCAACCGTGCCGAACACGGGCTCAAGCTGGATCTGCTCGCGCCGCTCGATGCCGTGGCCGAACTGGCCCATTTCGTGTGGGATTACTACGCCGACCATCCGGAACTGATCCAGCTCATCAATAACGAGAATCTGCACGAGGCGAAGTCGATGCGTCAGTCGACGGAAATTCGCCAGCAAGTCTCACCGATCGTGGAACTGCTGGCGCAGACGCTCAGGCGGGGTCAGGACAGCGGCGAGATTCGGGAAGGCATCGATCCCGTCGATCTGTATGTGACCATTTCGGCGATGGGCTATTACGTGATGTCCAATCGGCACACGTTGTCTATCGTGATGGGCCGCGACATGATGAGCGAAGCGGCGAGAACGACGTACGCGTCGTTCAATACGCAAATGCTGCTGGACTCGTTGCGTACGCGGTGAGCGTAGCGCCGCGATCTGCGGCTTCTGGGTTGATTCCCAAAGACAAAACCGCCACGTGGGCCTGAGCTCACGTGGCGGTTTTGGTATGGCCGTTCGGATTAGCGAACGAGGATCAGTGAACGGCGGTGACGCTCAGGGCTCAGGCGTGCTTCGCGATGAAATCGCGAATCTGCGGATAGATCACATTACGCCAGCGGCTACCGGAGAAAATCCCGTAATGCCCGCACTTCGGCGCGGTGAAATGCGCACGGCGCTTGGCCGGAATGCCCGTGCACAGTTCGTGCGCAGCCTGCGTCTGGCCACTTCCGGAGATGTCGTCCAGTTCGCCTTCGATGGTGAAAAGCGCCGTGGTTTTGATGTCCTGCGGCCGCACGCGTTCGCCGGCGACATCCCAGGTACCGCGCGCGAGGCTGAAGTCCTGGAATACCGTCTTGATCGTGTCGAGGTAGTACTCGGCCGACATGTCGAGTACGGCGTTGTACTCATCGTAAAAGCGACGGTGTGAATCGGCGTCGTCGTTGTCGCCGCGCATCAGATCCAGATAGAAGTCCCAATGCGACTTCAGATGGCGATCCGGATTCATGGCGACGAAGCCCGCGTGTTGCAGGAAGCCGGGATAGACCAGACGACCCGCACCGGGGTAGTTGGCCGGCACTGCGTGAATCACGTGATTCTCGAACCATTCATACGACTTGTTCATCGCGAGCGAATTGACGGCAGTCGGGCTCTTGCGGGCATCGATGGGGCCGCCCATCATCGTCATGGTCCTGGGCGTCGTTTCGCCGTTGGATGCCATGAGCGAAATGGCGCCCAGCACCGGGACCGTCGGCTGGCAGACCGAAATGACATGCAGGTTCTCCGCACCGATGTGGCGGATGAACTCCTGAATGTACGCAACATAGTCGTCCAAATGGAACGCGCCCGCTTCGAGCGGCACCATGCGCGCATCGATCCAGTCGGTGATGTACACCTTGTGGTCCTTGAGCAGCGTGGAGACCGTATCGCGCAACAACGTTGCGTGGTGACCTGATAGCGGTGCGACGACCAGAACTACAGGGTCGTCCTTCAGTTGACCAACGGCGCTGGCATCGTCAGCGTACCGCTTAAAGCGTAGCAGACGGCAGAACGGCTTTTCCATCGCGGTCATTTCCACGACCGGGATGTTGTGACCGTCGACCTCGACTGCCTTGATGTTGAATTCGGGTTTTTCGTAGTCTTTGCCGAGCCGGTAAAGAAGTTCGTAGCCGGCGGCGATGCGGGGTGCGCCCGGCATCATGGCAAGCAGGCTGCCCGGGTTGACGAAGGTCGTCGCCGCCGCCTTTGCCCACGTGGTGAGGGGGTTCAGCCACGCACGGTTGTACTCATGAATCTGATACAGCATGTTGTGTGCCCTGAGGCGGATGATGGGGGGGATTATGCAACCGTTTATCGCGGCTGTGCAACGCAGCATAACCCTGATATATGGCATTTCCGCATCATGCCGATAGTCTTAGCTTATTTCGGCGATTGTCATTAACTATCGTTGTTGCGGCGCAACAATGTCGGTCCCAAAAAAAGCCCGCCGAAACGGGCGGGCTTTCTCATTGGATGCGAACAAGAGCTTAGCGCAGCACTTGCGCGATGGACGAAGCCACGTGATCGATGTTCTTGTCGTTCAGTGCCGCCACGCAGATACGACCGGTGCTCACGGCGTAGATGCCGAACGCTTCACGCAGACGTTCGACCTGATCGGCGCTCAGGCCCGAGTACGAGAACATGCCGCGTTGCTTGATCACGAACGAAAAGTCGCGTTCCACGCCGTGGGCGCGCAGCTTCTCGACCAGTGCCAGACGCATCGCGCGGATACGTTCACGCATTTCGGCCAGTTCTTCTTCCCACAGGGCGCGCAGTTCTGCGTTGCCCAGAACGGCGGCGACCACCGAGCCGCCGTGCGTCGGCGGGTTCGAATAGTTGGTGCGGATCACGCGCTTGAGTTGCGAAAGCACGCGGGTCGACTCGTCCTTGCTGCCCGTGACGATCGACAGAGCGCCAACGCGCTCGCCGTACAGGGAGAACGACTTGGAGAAAGAGCTGGAGACGAAGAAGTTCAGGCCGGTAGCGGCGAACAGGCGGACCACGGCGGCGTCGGCGTCGATGCCGTCACCGAAACCTTGGTAGGCGATGTCGAGGAACGGCACCAGCTTGCGGGCCTTCACGACTTCCACGACTTGCGCCCACTGATCCATCGTCAGATCGACGCCGGTCGGGTTGTGGCAGCACGCGTGCAGCACGACGATCGTGCCTTCCGGTTCCTTGCCGAGCATGTCCAGCATGCCGGCGATGTTCACGCCATGCGATTCGGCGTCGTAGTACGGATACGAAACGACGTTGAAGCCGGCGGCCGTGAACAGGGCGCGGTGGTTTTCCCAGCTCGGGTCGCTGATGGCGACCGCGGCGTTCGGGTTCAGTTGCTTGAGGAAGTCGGCGCCGATCTTCAGGGCGCCGGTGCCGCCCAGTGCCTGCGCCGTGACGACGCGGCCTTCGGCCAGCACAGGCGATTCCTTGCCGAACAGCATTTCTTGGACGGCTTTGTCGTAAGCGGCAATGCCTTCCATCGGCAGGTAGCCGCGCGGCAGACCGGCGGCCACACGTTGTTCTTCCGCTGCCTTGACGGCCTTGAGCAGGGGCAGTTTGCCTTCCGCGTTGAAATACACGCCCACGCCCAGGTTCACCTTATCGGTGCGGTGATCGGCGTTGTAGGCTTCGTTCAGACCAAGAATGGGGTCGCGCGGGGCGAGTTCGACAGCGGAAAAGAGAGTCATTTCGACGGCTCGAGGCAGGTGGTAGGAAAATGCAGCGGGGCGGCGGCAACTGACGCAGGATCGGCCCAGCGCGTTATTTTAGCGAAGATTACCCGCGCTTGTGGTAAACACCGGCCCTCAGACTGCGAAATGCTGCCTTTTCGGCACGAAAAGTGCCACGTATTGCCAGAATTTGACGAAAACGTCGTGATATCACGCCACAGGCGAGGCCGCAGGGGCGAGGGCGTCGATCCGCCGGGGCGCGGCCGTTGGCGGATGACGACGCGGCGAACCGGATGGGGTGGTGCCGACAGGGAAGACTGCTGCAAGGGGCGACGTTACCCATCGGCGTCAGGGAATCGTCCGACGCGCTAGAATGCCAGATTACGTCTCTCATGCTCGCGCCCCCGCCATGACTCCTGCGGCTGATAACGATCTCGACGAAAGCAAGTTCCTGACGTTCCCGGATTCGCCCTACCAGCTCTACTGTCCGTTTCCCGCCGCCGGCGATCAGCCCACTGCGATTGCGCAACTGACGGAGGGCGTGGAGGACGGGCTTGCATTTCAGACGTTGCTTGGGGTGACCGGCTCAGGCAAGACGTTCACGATGGCTAATGTGATTGCCAGGCTGGGTCGTCCCGCTATTGTGTTCGCGCCGAACAAAACACTGGCCGCGCAGTTGTACTCGGAATTTCGCGAGTTCTTCCCGTGCAATGCAGTGGAATACTTCGTCTCGTATTACGACTACTACCAGCCTGAAGCCTACGTTCCCCAGCGAGACCTCTTCATCGAAAAGGATTCGTCGGTCAACGAACATATCGAGCAGATGCGTTTGTCGGCAACGAAGAGCTTGCTGGAGCGGCGCGATGTGGTGATCGTGGCTACGGTCTCCGCCATCTACGGTATCGGGAATCCGAGCGAGTACCACCAGATGATCCTGACGTTGCGTCAGGGCGACAAGCTGGGACAACGGGAAATCATCGCCCGGCTGATCGCGATGCAGTACACGCGCAACGAAACCGACTTCGGACGCGGTACGTTCCGCGTACGCGGTGACACCATCGACGTTTTCCCGGCGGAGCACGCCGAGTTGGCGCTGCGGGTCGAGTTGTTCGACGACGAGGTCGATTCGCTCCAGTTGTTCGACCCGCTCACGGGACGTGTCCGCCAGAAAGTGCCGCGATTTACCGTATATCCGTCGTCGCATTACGTGACGCCGCGCGACACGGTGTTGCGAGCGATCGAGACGATCAAGGATGAATTGCGCGAGCGGCTCGACTTCTTCTATAAGGACGGCAAGCTGGTCGAGGCGCAACGTCTTGAGCAACGCACGCGCTTCGATCTGGAGATGCTGCAGGAGCTCGGTTTCTGTAAAGGCATCGAAAACTATTCACGGCACTTATCCGGCGCTGCGCCCGGCGAGCCCCCGCCGACGCTCGTCGATTATTTGCCCCCGGACGCGCTCATGTTTCTCGACGAGTCGCACGTGCTCATCGGTCAGTTCAACGGCATGTACAACGGTGACCGGGCGCGGAAGGAAAACCTCGTCAATTACGGATTCCGTTTGCCTTCGGCACTCGATAATCGTCCGCTAAAGTTTGCCGAGTACGAGCGCAAGATGCGGCAGGCGATCTTCGTTTCGGCGACCCCTGCGGACTACGAGGCGAAGCGTACGGGGCAAGTGGTAGAGCAGGTGGTGCGCCCGACCGGGCTGATCGACCCGATTATCGAGGTCCGTCCAGCGCGTACCCAGGTGGACGATGTTCTCTCGGAGATCAACAAGCGCGTTGCCGTTGAAGAGCGTGTGCTGGTGACGACGCTTACCAAACGCATGGCTGAGCAACTGACGGAGTATCTGTCCGACAACGGCGTGAAGGTACGTTATTTGCACAGCGACATCGATACCGTTGAACGCGTAGAGATTATTCGCGATTTGCGTCTGGGCGCATTCGACGTCCTCGTGGGGATCAACTTGTTGCGCGAAGGGCTGGATATTCCCGAGGTGTCGCTGGTCGCTATTCTCGACGCGGATAAGGAAGGCTTCCTGCGCGCCGAGCGGTCATTGATCCAGACGATCGGTCGAGCCGCGCGCAACGTCAACGGCACGGCCATCCTGTACGCAGACAAGATGACCGAGTCGATGAAGCGGGCGATCGGCGAGACGGAACGTCGTCGTGCGAAGCAGATGGCGCACAACGAGGCGCACGGCATCGTGCCGCAGGGCGTGAAAAAGCGCATCAAGGACATCATCGACGGTGTCTATGATCCGCAGGACGCCAAGGCGGAAATGGCGGAGGCCAAGGAACAGGCGCACTACCAGGACATGTCGGAAAAGCAACTGGCTCGCGAGATCAAGAAGCTCGAAAAGCAGATGCAGGAACATGCGCGCAACCTGGAGTTCGAGAAGGCCGCGAAGGTGCGCGACCAACTGTTGCACGTCAAGGCGCTGGTGTTTGGCACCGACGGCGCAAGCGAGGCGGAGTTGGGGCCGAAGGTCTGAGGGGGCAGGTCAGGGGGCCGGACGATGGATGTCCGGGATGGCTACCGATGCCTCGCCGGTACCCCCGTTATTGGCTAGTTTCCGACGCCCGGAAAACTATTGACCCACGTTACGCGGAAATCGCCGAACGAGTTGACGATTTCGACGGTGAAGTCGGGAAATGAGTCGACGATTTGCCATTGCCCGCACCGGTCGGCAAAGGAACTCACCTTTTCCACCTTGAGATCGGGAAATGACGGAACGACTTCGATCTTGAAGTCGGCAAAATTCTTGACGATTTTTACCTTTCCGTGAAGGGGGATGCCTTTAAGGCTGCAACTCCGCTTATCGATCTCTGCTGCATGCGCGAGGAGCGGTGTGCATATCAGTGCAGGCAAAAGGCTTTTGGCGATGATGGTTCTTATCATTTTGCGTCGCAATTATTAAAGTACGCGCCGGCAATGCCGATCCGAAAGCATTGCCGGCAGTCATCGCTTATTGCCAGACGACCGTTTCGGCGACCAGTTCCGGACCGAGCGGGCCTTTACGGATGCGGCCAGTCACGCTGCCCTTACAAACGGAGTGCTGGCAGTCGTTGAGAAGCTTTTTTCGGTCGTCTCGGGGAAGATTTTCTCCGTTCATCGTCACGGGTGTCATATCCATCATGTCGCTCTTGAGCAACACCATCTTTTCGCCGCCGACTGCCTGAATATTGCCTTTAGTCGAAACGCGTTTGCCCACGAGATCCTTGATATCCGTTTTCAGATCTGCGAGCGCGACTTGCTGGCTGCCGTTCTTGTCCTGTGAAGTCTTGGCGCCCGCAGCGGCACGATCCCGAATGGCGTCATAGCATGCCAGGCGTTGCTTATCGTTTTGCGTTGCCGAGCATCGTGAGAACTCTGCCGAGATGTCTTGCGAATGTGCCGAGATTGCCGCGACTGAAAGCAGGCCTGCCAAAGCGGCCTTACGTGGAAAACGCATTCTGGATCCTCTGTGTAATGATTGGAAAGTATTGTTCTGGATGTCGTTATCGATTTGCAGGCATCGAGAAGTTTTTGTTGGCAATGCTAAATCATTGCCAGCGCGATCATAACCAACTCTTGTGAATCGTGGTTATCCAAAATGCAATTCGAGTCGAAGTACGGGGGCGGAGTAGGCTGCGAGGCGCCTGCCAGGAATCTTGAAGAGGGATGGCGCGGAGTTAAATCGGGGCACAGTCGAAATGTGAAGCGTGCCGGAGGCGAACGTCTACAGTGCCGTGGGTTGCCGATTAAATCAGCAGCATATTGATTGATAAGAAAAGATACTGTTTTTCGTATCGACGGAATTCGGCGCTTCCCGCAAGGCCGCATGCATTGCGGGGGGGGGCGTTCAGGTGCGGCTGAACATGAGGCGCCGGATGCTCCGACATCGAGTCGTGCGACGACGGCTTGTGCGTCTACGAATTGATGGGGTACATGCCGTGACCCGCAACGCCATTGCGTCGGATGGCGGCGCGCTCAAGGACGCCCATCACCGGGTGTTGAAGTGCAGCGCAGCTAAGATGGCCTCCAGGTTCACGTTGGCTGAAGAACTGCTGCGCTGGTCAAGGAATTGCGATCGCACAGGCGTGCGACCGTCTTGATCATGCCTATTGACGCAATTCCGGTACTAAAAACTGCGTGTAATCGAACGTCGACGGGAGCGCAGTGAAGACGGAAGGCGCGCCGCCACAGTTCCCGAGACGGAAGAGGTTTCTCTTGGTGTTCGACTCGACATGTCGCGCCTTAAACCAGAACGCGGTTTGCGGCTTACCGCAGAGATCGGGAATGTTCCCTCATGGTGATTAGGTTGGGGACCGCAGTCCGGCGCGTAGCAAACAGTCCCGAAGCGCTTAGACTTCGCCGGGGCAGCGCGTTGACTCTGCTGCTCCTGCCGTGACTCGAAACAAGTCCGCAGGATGATGTCACTCGGGATTGCGGTGCCGCGCTCGACGATCTGTCTGCGGCGTGCTCACTCGAGCGAGTGCACTCATGCCGCTGAAGCGCAATCAACTCGCAGGATGACTTGAGCTGAGAGTTTCACACCGCTATTGGTGGGTGCCTGATCGTTCGCTCGGGATCGAGTCCGACGCCATATGCTGCCTGCCGCTGAAAAGGGTGCTCAGGTAGGCGACGACGGTACGCTCGGCGACTTCAAAGACGAGAAGCAGTAGCGTACTAATGATGCCGCGGGCCAGGTACCAATAGCTCTCGGGGCGATAGATCGACATAAAGTCGGCATATCGGGGCGTCTGAACGATACCGAATCCGCGAAGGAAATCGAATCCCGCAGCGATTAGCACGAAAAGAATAAACATTGCCATTCGGTATGTGTGCTCAGGTTTGGCGCGCCGCCGATTTCGTTCGCGTAGCCCGATCAACGCGAGTTCAAAAATAATCGCTGCCGCAACCGCAATTCCTGCATAACCGCCGAAGATAAATCCAAGTTTCGCTTCAGATGGGACGTCCAGCCACATTTTTGTATCGATTTTGTTTCTGAAAGCAAAACAATGTAACACGATTTGAGCTTTTTTTAAAAGCGCCGATCAACCTGCGTAAGGTGGCGTTCCGTGAGAACGCACGAAGATACCGCTGTTAGCGTATAAGAAGCCTGCCGATGGGAGGAGGGAGGGAATGACTGAAATCCGGCAAGGCAGAGATCTGAAAGTGCTTGATTGACGGGCCGTAGCGCCTTGTGGGGCGGGGAAAGTGGCGTGTGGTCGGTACGAGATGCCGACGCGGAATGTGTGCCACTGGCGCTTTGATTGATAGGGAAGCGTTTCGAAAGTCCGAGGCACTTCGTGGTCTGGGATTTTCGTGAAAATGCCCAACGGAGATGGGGCTCTTCGTCAGATGGATCAGCTTTCTTTTCGGAATCCAACTCCCCGATGAGTCGGAAACATTTGTCTCAATTTTTGAGATTGTCTCGAAAAGACGATCTTGCAGATCGCTCGCGACCCGTCGAAATCCAGGCGATTGGCGTACCTCTCCCATTACGTAACTCGGATGATTAGCCCGAATGACTTTACGAGCACAGCGTTCCTCTAGTGGATTCTTTTGCTCGGGGGGCGGCGAATCGGTCGCGGCCCAAATGAACGCTTAACGGGGTAGCGGTGTGACGACCTGACGACGTGGCGGTGTAGCGATGTAGCGGCGGGATGCTAATGTTCGGCGGGGCGCTATTGTTGCCACCATCTGGGAAATGAAATTCAACTGATTGATTGTTATGAAAAAAACATCGGTTCTTTTTGTATGTATGGGAAATATCTGTCGGTCCCCCAGCGCCGATGGCATCTTTCGTCATCGTCTGGTTGCGGCCGGATTGTCGGAGGTCGTCGAGGTCGATTCCGCGGGAACGCACAGCTATCACATCGGTCACGCACCGGATGCGCGCACGCAAGACGCTGCCCTGCGGCGCGGCTATGATCTGAGTGCGCTTCGTGCGCGGCGCGTCGAGGCCGACGATTTCGAGCGCTTCGAATGGATTGTCGCGATGGATGACGCCAACGTTTCCGAGCTGATGGCGCGTTGTCCCTCAGCGTATCGTCACAAGATTGTGCGATTGATGGATTTTGCGACGCGTCACGAAGCCAGCGAGGTGCCCGACCCGTATTACGGCGGCGCGCAAGGGTTCGAGACCGTGCTCGACTATATTGAAGACGGTCTCGACGGGTTGCTTGCGCACCTGGAAACGCGCGGTTGAGCGCCCGGGCCGCTGTGCGTCATTGCGCCGCAGGTCGGCCCGGCAGTATCGGTGGATGGGCTTTCGACGCTATGATGCGGACCGCCACATATGGGACGCATTCAGCCCTGTGCTAACGCCCGGCTGCCTGTGGCGCCGGTCTTCTCTGCTTTTTGTTCTCCTTCGATCCCGCATTTCCCGACAGATGTTCAATTCGCTCAATTCGTACTGGCGTAAATGGCGCGCATCGCGTCATGCTGGCCACCAGCTCGACGAACTGCTCGCTCATGCCGACCCGTCGGCGCCGCTGGCTCTTCGCAACCAATGGCTCATCGAATTGGCGCACTGGGTGCAAAAGCGCGGCGCGCTGGTCAACGAGGCACGCGCGGACGGGGAAGCGGTGCGATATCGCCCACATACGCGCTTGCGCTATTTGCTGCAAATGCTCGACCGTAACCCGCATTGGCGCCTGCCCGTGGCGCGCACACTGCGAAGCGTCATCCATGAAAGCGACGCGATTTCGCTGCTGTGCGATACCGGCATGCCGGTGCGTCCAGGATTCTGGGGCGCGCTCGTCGAGCGCATCGAGAAGGCCCTGATTCCGCCGCCGCCCACGCGGCGCGATCTCTCGGCGTTGTGCTCGCTGATGTTCCCCGACGGCGATGCGGCCGACTGGATCGCCGCGATGCCACCGGAACTGCTGAGCGATCTCATCGAACTGTTGCATTACGGTGAGGCAGACGATGCTGAAACCGACTGGAATCCGTTTGCAGAGGATTTGCTGGCCGCAATGCACCATCTGGTCGATCAGATTGCATCGACGGGGTTGTCCCAGGCGGTGCGCTCGCGTCTGACCTACGCCCGCGTCAACGAGTCGCCGTTCTACCGGCTCGGGCGCGCCATGCAGGCCCTCGAAGATGCCGGCGAGGCATTTGCGCACGGGGCGCCGCCATCACAGCGTTTCGTCCAGGAAATCAACGTATTTCGCGCCCTGCTGGACGATTGTGGCCGTGCGGTGCGTCAGGTGTACGCGCATCTTGACGAGAACGGTGTCAGCGTCGACATCGTGTTTCAGGTCGAGCGCGCCAAGGCGCGTATCCGACGGCTCGAGCGTCTGCTCGAGGCTTGGCTGACGGACGGGGATCGCGCTGACAGGGCAGCCGCGCGCGTTCGTCTTCTCGCAGATCTGGTGCGGGCCAACAAGGCGAGTCAAAGTGTCGGCGAACTGGCGCGGACGTCGTTTGGATTGTTGGCGCGTAAAGTGGTCGAGCGCAGCGCCGAGACCGGCGAGCACTATATTGCACGCAACCGCAGCGAATACTTTTCGATGCTGAAAATGGCGTGCGGCGGCGGACTGGTGACGGTTGTGACGGTCTACCTGAAGTTCATGATTGCGGGCGCGCATCTGCCGATGATCGTCGAAGGCTTCTTCGCCGGCGCGAACTATGCGGTGTGCTTCCTGTTCATGCATTTCTGCCATTTCACGCTTGCCACCAAGCAGCCCGCAATGACCGCCCCCGCGATTGCCAGCAAGCTCGACGACGTCGATACGCCGGCGGGGATGGACGCGTTCGTGGGCGAAGTGATCGCGTTGGTACGAACGCAGGCGGCGGCCATCTTCGGCAATCTGGCGATGGTCTTCCCGTTCTGCCTGCTGGTGCAATGGGCCGTATCGGCGGCGCTTGGCGTCAATACGATTACGCCGGAGAAGGCGCAGGCCACGCTGCATTCTTTCTCGATCCTGGGCGTGACGCCGTTCTTTGCGGCATTGACCGGCGTGCTTTTGTGGTGCTCCAGTCTGATCTCCGGGTGGGCCGACAACTGGTTTGCGCTGCATGGCATTGGCGACGTGCTGACATACAACCGCCGTCTGCGGTTCGTTTTCGGCCGGAGCGGGGCGGAGCGTCTGGCGGACTGGTGTCGACGTCACATCGCACCGGTGTTGGGAAATCTGACGCTGGGCTTCATGCTGGGACTGGTGCCCGCGGTGCTCACCGCATTTGCGCTGCCGTTCGAGGTCCGTCACGTCACGCTGTCGACGGGCTCGATTGCCACGTCGATCGGGGTGCTGGGGCTGCCGGTGCTGCACGATTCGGCGCTTTGGCTCGCCGTCGCGGGTGTCGGGACGATGGCCCTGCTCAACGTCGGTGTCAGTTTTGCGTTAGCATTCCACATGGCGCTCAGATCGCGTCCACTGCGATTGGGCGACCGTCGGCAAATCCACCGTGCTATCTGGCGCGCCGTGCTGCGCAATCCTCTGGTGCTGCTGTTCCCCCTGCGCTCCCCGCGCATGGAGGCGCGTCCCGAAAAATGAGCAGTTTGGGAAGTTGCCCTGATCGAAAGGGGAACTTCCGCAAAAAATGGGCCAGAAGTACTTGACTAAATTCGTAGGGAATTTATACTTGACGAAAATAGTCGAGATTAATCCCCTGCTTCATCATGAGACTTACCACGAAAGGCCGTTTCGCCGTCACGGCGATGATCGACCTGGCCATGCGCCAGGACGCGGGTCCCGTGACGCTTGCGGGCATTAGTCAGCGTCAGCGAATTTCCCTCTCCTATCTGGAACAGCTGTTCGGTAAGCTGCGCCGCCACGAAATCGTGGAAAGCGTACGTGGGCCGGGGGGCGGTTACAGCCTTGCGCGACGCGCGGAAGAGGTGACTGTCGCCGACATCATCATTGCTGTCGACGAACCGCTCGACGCCACACAGTGCGGAAGCAAAGGTAACTGCGAGAAAGGGCAGGACGGCCATCGCGGTCACTGCATGACGCACGAGCTGTGGGCGACACTCAACCAGAAGATGGTCGAGTATCTCGATTCCGTTTCGCTGCGCGACCTGGTCGAGCAGCAGCGCAGCAAGCAGGCACAGCAAGCTGTGCTGCGCGACACGCGCGAGTCCGGTAACAGCAACCAGACAATGACGACGCGCATCCCCAATTCGGTCTTCGATATGGCCCGTTCATAACAGGCGCCACGGCACGATCCTGGAGCACCCCATGAAAAACGACACCCTCAACCTCCCCATCTACATGGATTACAGCGCCACCACGCCGATTGACCCGCGTGTCGTGGACAAGATGCTGCCGTACCTGCGCGAGCAGTTCGGCAATCCTGCGTCGCGCAGCCACTCGTTTGGCTGGGCTGCCGAGCAGGCAGTGGAAGAGGCGCGTGAGGAAGTCGCCAAGCTGGTGAACGCGGATCCGCGCGAAATCGTCTGGACGTCGGGCGCGACCGAGTCGAACAACCTCGCCATCAAGGGGGCTGCCCACTTCTATCAAGGCAAGGGCAAGCATCTCATCACAGTGAAAACTGAGCACAAGGCGGTGCTCGACACGATGCGCGAGCTCGAGCGCGAAGGCTTTGAAGTCACTTATCTGGACGTCAAGGATGATGGCCTGCTGGATCTGGATGTCTTCAAGGCGGCGCTGCGCCCCGACACGATTCTCGTGTCCATCATGGCGGTGAACAACGAAATCGGCGTGATTCAGGATATCGCCACGCTGGGCGACATCTGCCGTGAGAAAGGCATCATTTTCCATGTCGACGCCGCCCAGGCGACCGGCAAGATGCCGATCGATCTGGCCGCACTGAAGGTCGACCTGATGTCGTTCTCGGCGCACAAGACGTACGGTCCGAAGGGTATCGGCGCGCTGTACGTGCGCCGTAAGCCGCGTGTGCGTATCGAAGCACAGATTCACGGTGGTGGCCACGAGCGCGGCATGCGTTCGGGTACGCTCGCCACGCACCAGATCGTTGGTATGGGCGAGGCGTTCCGTCTGGCCCGTGAAGAGATGGCCGTCGAGAACGAGCGCGTTCGTATGCTGCGTGATCGTCTGCTGACCGGTCTGACGGAAATGGAAGAAGTGTATGTGAACGGCGACATGGAGCAGCGTGTCCCGCACAACCTGAACATCAGCTTCAATTTTGTCGAAGGCGAGTCGCTGATCATGGCGATCAAGGATGTGGCCGTGTCGTCGGGATCGGCGTGCACGTCGGCCTCGCTCGAGCCTTCCTACGTTTTGCGCGCCCTGGGCCGCAACGATGAACTGGCGCACAGCTCGATCCGCTTCACGGTGGGTCGTTTCACGACCGAGCAGGAAGTCGACTACGTGGTCGAACTGCTCAAGAGCAAGATCGGCAAGCTGCGCGATCTGTCGCCGCTGTGGGAAATGTACAAGGACGGGGTCGATCTGAATTCGATCCAATGGGCCGCACACTGAGCATTTAAGGAGTTAGCCATGTCGTACAGCAAGGAAGTTCTGGATCACTACGAAAACCCGCGTAACGTCGGTTCGTTCGAGAAGGGCGACGACGCCGTCGGTACGGGCATGGTCGGCGCACCGGCCTGCGGCGACGTCATGAAGTTGCAGATCCGCGTGAACGAAGCCGGCGTGATCGAAGACGCCAAGTTCAAGACCTACGGCTGCGGTTCGGCGATCGCCTCGTCGTCGCTGGTCACCGAGTGGGTCAAGGGCAAGACGCTCGATCAGGCACTCGCAATCAAGAACACCGAAATCGCGCAAGAACTGGCTTTGCCGCCGGTGAAGATTCACTGCTCGATTCTGGCCGAAGACGCGATCAAGGCGGCCGTTGCCGACTACAAGCAGAAGCACGGCCAGACGGCCGAGACGGCTCAGGCTGCGTAAGCAGCGCGACGAATAAGGAATCAGGCAAGATGGCCATTACATTGACCGAGAAGGCCGCGCAGCACGTTTCGCGTTATCTGACGCGGCGCGGCAAGGGCGTGGGCCTGCGACTGGGCGTGAAGACGACCGGTTGCTCGGGCCTGGCCTACAAGCTGGAGTACGCCGACGACGTGGCGAACGAAGACACCGTCTTCGAGAGCCACGGCGTGAAGGTGATCGTCGATCCGAAGAGTCTGCCTTATATCGACGGCACCGAGTTGGACTTCGCGCGCGAAGGTCTGAACGAAGGGTTCCGCTTCAACAACCCGAACGTCAAGGACGAGTGCGGTTGCGGTGAGTCGTTCCGCGTCTGACGCAGCGGCATTGCCGGCCGATCCGCCGCCTTTACGCAAGATCGTCGGTTTTCGTCTGGATGACGAAGGCCAGTGGGTAGCGCGTCTGGCGTGTGGGCATGGGCAACATGTCCGGCATCTCCCCCCGTGGCAGATCCGGACATGGACGCAAAGCGCCGTAGGGCGCGACGCCATGCTCGGCAGCGAATTGCCCTGCCGGAAGTGCGAACGCGGTGAGCCGTCGGATGCCTGAGGCGACGGCAGGCGCAATCGGCAGGCAAGAGCAGTGGCGTAGGCAGCAAGGCGGCGCGAGCCGCTTTTTTTACGGGCCGAGTGTCGGCCCGGTCGTAGATCCAATGTGGTGAACGGGCGCGATGAGTGCACTGACTGACAACTATTTCACGC
Source organism: Pandoraea anhela (assembly GCF_902459655.1). Lineage (GTDB taxonomy): Bacteria > Pseudomonadota > Gammaproteobacteria > Burkholderiales > Burkholderiaceae > Pandoraea > Pandoraea anhela. The sequence continues at coordinate 246,330 of NZ_CABPSB010000004.1, read as the reverse complement.
TGTTCGATCTGCCGCAGGGCTTCGCGCTCGACAACGATGCGCTCGAAGCTGCGTACCGTGCCGTGCAATCGCGCGTGCACCCGGATCGATTCGCGAGCGCAAGCGAGGCGGAGCGGCGCGTGGCCATGCAATGGGCTGCGCAGGCGAATGCTGCGTACCGCACGCTGCGTGACCCGCTTCAACGGGCGACGTATCTGCTGACGTTGCAGGGCATCGATGTGGGCGCGGAAAACAACACCGCGATGGCCCCCGATTTCCTGATGCAACAAATGGAATGGCGCGAAGCCATCGACGACGCCGTGGACGCGCGTAACGTCGGTGCGCTCGATGTGCTCGCCAAGACCTTGCGTGACGACCGTCGCGTGCGGCTCGCCAAACTGTGCGAATGGCTTGACAGCGCTGCATGGCAGCCCGCCGCCGAAGCCGTGCGACAACTGATGTTCATTGCGCGCGCGCAAGAGGACATCGCACAGCGCATCGAAGCGCTGGAAAACGCGTGACGGCCCCGGTGCGGCGCTGTCACATGTCATTGAGAACCGCTTGAGAACAGGGCGCACGCACCGGCGTGTCGTCCGCATTGCAAAGTCATGGCCCTTCTGCAAATTTCCGAACCCGGCATGTCCCCTGCGCCGCACCAGCGGCGACTCGCTGTGGGCATCGACCTTGGCACGACGCACTCGCTCGTTGCCTCCGTGCGCAGCGGTGTGGCCGAAGTCCTTCCCGACGATCAGGGCCGCGTGTTGCTGCCGTCCGTCGTACGTTATCTGGGGGGGCACCGCACCCAGATCGGTTACGACGCCAAAACGGCTGCGGCCACCGATCCGCGTAACACCATCGTTTCCGTCAAACGTTTCATGGGCCGGGGTCTCGCGGACGTTGCCCATGCGGACAACGCCCCCTACGACTTCGTCGACGCGCCCGGCATGGTGCAGATGAACACCGCAGGTGGCGTGAAGAGCCCGGTCGAAGTGTCTGCCGAGATTCTTGCCACGTTGCGCCAGCGCGCCGAGGATACGCTGGGTGATGATTTGGTCGGTGCCGTTATTACCGTGCCTGCGTACTTCGATGACGCCCAGCGGCAAGCGACCAAGGATGCCGCGCGACTCGCGGGCCTGAATGTGCTGCGTCTGCTCAACGAACCGACGGCTGCTGCGATTGCATATGGTCTGGACAATGGCGCGGAAGGCCTCTACGCGGTCTACGACCTTGGTGGCGGAACGTTCGACATCTCGATTCTTCGTCTCACGAAGGGGGTGTTCGAAGTCCTCGCTGCAGGCGGCGATTCGGCGCTTGGCGGCGACGATTTCGATCAGGAAATTTATCGCTGGGCCGTGCAGGCTGCGGGTATCGACAGCGCATCGCTCACGCCGGAAGACGTACGCAGCTTGCTGGACCACGCACGCACCGCCAAAGAAGCGCTGACGGACGCCGAACAGGCCCCGATCGCACTGACGCTGTCGGGGGATCGCCGTGTCTCGCTGGCACTGACGCGCGAGCAGTTCACGACGCTGGGCGCCCCGCTGGTACAGCGCACGATCGGGCCGATGCGCAAGGCGTTGCGCGACGCCGGCATGGGGCCGGAAGACGTCAAGGGTGTCGTGCTCGTGGGCGGCGCAACGCGCATGCCGCAAGTGCGTGCCGCAGTGGCGAACTTTTTCGGCCGCGAGCCGCTCGTGGATCTCGATCCGGACCAGGTGGTCGCGCTCGGTGCCGCCGTCCAGGCGAACCTGCTGGCAGGCAATCAGGCCGAGGGCGACGACTGGCTGTTGCTCGATGTGATTCCGCTCTCGCTCGGTGTGGAAACGATGGGCGGCCTCGTCGAGAAAATCATTCCGCGCAATGCGACGATTCCGGTCGCGCGTGCGCAAGAATTCACCACGTTCAAGGATGGTCAGACGGCGATGGCCATTCACGTGCTCCAAGGCGAACGTGAGCTGGTGTCCGACTGTCGATCGCTGGCGCGCTTCGAGCTTCGTGGCATTCCGCCGATGACGGCAGGTGCCGCACGCATTCGCGTGACGTATCAGGTCGACGCCGACGGTTTGCTGTCCGTCTTCGCCCAGGAAATGCATTCGGGCGTGGCCGCTTCCATCGAGGTCAAGCCGTCGTACGGTCTGGCCGACGAAGACATTTCCCGCATGTTGCAGGACAGCTTCGGCTCAGCGGAGCAGGACATGCGTGCCCGCGCACTGCGTGAGCAGCAGGTGGAAGCCGAGCGTCTGCTGGTTGCGATCGACAGCGCGCTGCAGGCCGACCCTGAATTGCTCGACGCCGGGGAGCGTGCGCAGATCGACGGCCTGCTGGCCGATCTGCGGCAGAAGGCCGCCGGCGAAGATCAGGTCGCCATCAAGACCGCGACCGACGCGCTCTCGCACGCGACCGACGCGTTTGCCGCACGCCGCATGGACAAGAGCATCCGCGCCGCGCTGGCCGGTCGTCGCGTTGCGGACATCGACAAACTGTAAGACACACACGGAATCAAAGCCATGCCACAAATCGTTGTATTGCCTCACGTCGAGCTGTGCCCGGAGGGCGCTGTGCTGGAGGTCGCGCCGGGCACGTCCGTGTGCCGCGCCCTGTTGGACAACCACATCGAGATCGAACATGCCTGCGAGCTGTCGTGCGCATGCACGACTTGCCACGTGATCGTGCGCGAGGGTTTCGAGTCGCTGACGCCGGCGGAAGACGAAGAAGAGGATTTGCTCGACAAGGCCTGGGGGTTGGAGCCGACCTCGCGCCTGTCGTGCCAGACCCTGATGCCGGACGATGCGGATCTGGTTGTCGAGATTCCGAAATACACGATCAACCACGCCAAGGAAAATCACTGAGCGCGATGCCCCTTGGGCATCATGCGGTGACGAGATAGGACAAAAGGAGTTTCCCCATGAAATGGACCGACAGCCTGGAAATCGCGATTGCGCTTACGGAAGCGCATCCCGATGTCGACCCGCAATATGTGCGTTTTACCGATCTTCACAAGTGGGTGATCGCGCTTGACGGTTTCGACGACGCGCCGGATCGCTCCGGTGAGAAGATTCTCGAAGCCATTCAGTTGGCCTGGATCGACGAAGCCGACTGATTCAGGCCGGAAGGCCTCGGGCTGACGGGAACGTCGCTGCGACGAGGCATTCAAAACAAAAGCCGCTCAGACATAAGCTGTCGAGCGGCTTTTGTGTTTTCTGCGAAGCTGAAGCTGACGAAGGCTGACCGCTTAGCCGGCGCGCACCAGTCCGTTGTTCTCCAGACGCACGCGGTCGCCGGGTTGCACGCCTGGGGCGGACTGATACGTCCAATAGCGCGTCTTGCCGGTGTCCATGCGGACGTACACGCGATAAACGGTATCCGAGCGGACGCGTTTCTCGACTTCGTTCCCGGCCAAACCACCGCCGAGCGCACCGACCACCGTCATGGCCGTACGGCCGTTACCCGCGCCGAATTGATTGCCGAGCAGACCGCCAGCGACGGCGCCGCCGACGGCGCCCAACCCGGTCGCGTGACCTTCCGTGCGAATCGGTTGCACCGACTCCACCGTACCGCATGTCGAGCAGGTTGCGGCCTGCGGCTGTGCTGGCGCCGCCGTCTGTTGAGCGTACGAGGGCTGCGGGGCAGGGGGGCGCTGTGCGGGCGCTCGTTGCGGTGTGTATTGTGCCGTTTGTGCGGTTTGTGCCGTCTGCGTCGTTTGTGGGGCGGCATACGCAGACTGTTGCGTTTGCGCTGATGGGGTCGCTGGCGACGCTTGTTGCGGGCCAGTCAACGCATACTGGGCGCTATTGCTGGTCGCTGCGGGGCCGTCGGTGCTCTTGGCGACGGGCAGCGCGCCCGTGATGGCGGCCACGCCGAGCAGGCTGACGACGACAATACTGCCGGCGGCGGCAGCGACCAACGGATGCATGCGGCGCGGTTGCAGATCGTTATCCATGTTGTTTTCTCCATCGTGCGGTAAGTGTGAATCCCCTTCTGCGTGCTGGCGTGCACGGGCGATTTCGCATGAGAAAAGTTTCCGTCACCGCCAACGCGGCATCCGTTTCATTTTGTAACGCGATGTAAGATGTGCATCGTCATGGTGGTCTGCAGTTGAGGTTAAGTGATCTTCTAACCTATTGAAAAATATAAATATTTTCCTCGGGCGAGGATGAAATCCGAGAGCGACGCCGGCCGCTGTCTTAACAAAAGAAACAAGTCGTGGGAGAGGCGAGACATGAATCGACAGATGCTGCCGTCTGCATGGCCGTCGATACCTCCACGCATGCCCCCGGGCTCGGCGGGACTGCCGCGTGGCATCGTGATATCGGCGGGGCTCGTCATGTTGTTGCAGTGGGCGGCGCTCGGCGCCTGGGCCTTCAGCTGGCTGACGAGCGAGAGCCGAGGTGCCGAAGGCATGCCGCCGCTGGGCCATGACCTGCGCGTCTACTGGACCGTCTCCTGGATCACCGAGCATCTCGGCGCCCTTGCGGCATTCGACCCCGGCACGCTGAATGCGGTACAGCTCCGCTTTTTTCCGAGCTACACAGCATTTGGACATTGGCTTTATCCGCCGACATTTCAGTGGCTGATTCAACCGCTTTCGAAGCTGCCCTATGCGTGGGCGTATGGGACGTACGCCGTTGTGAGCGTCATGTTGTTTGCGCTCGCGGTGAGGCCATTGCGGCGTGGGTCGGGGTGGCCATGGCTCGTGGTCATTGCATTTCCGGGGCTTTGGGTGGCGATTCTGGCCGGCCAGAATTCGGTGGTGACGCTATTGCTGATGAGCGTCGCGCTCACCTATTCCGGAACGCGTCCGTTGCTTGCTGGGTTGTGCGGCGGCCTGCTCGTCATCAAGCCGCAATTTGCCGTATTGCTGCCACTGTGGTGGTTATGCGGGCGGCAATGGCGCGCCTTGCTGACGATGATGGCGACGGGAATGATCGGCTGTGCCCTCACGCTCGCATGGGAGGGAGTCACGCTATGGCGTGCGTTTTTCGCGGCAGTGTCGACGTTCAACGTGGAGGTGGTGCAGCAAGGGGCTGGGGATATCTGGCACGCGATGCCCACGGTGTTTGCTGCGGCGCGGTTACATGGGATGACGTTGTCTGCGGCGTACGCGCTATACGCCCTCGTCGCAGTGCCATCGATACTCTTGACGGCGTGGCTGTGGGCGAAGCGCGCGTCTTTGCCGTTGCGGGTCGCCGCGGCCATCACGGCGACGCTGCTCTGCCAGCCATACCTGCTTTACTACGAGTTGGTGTGGCTGATCGTGCCCTTGCTGTGTCTGTCGGCGGGCGGCGAAGGCACCTGGCCAAACGCGAGGCAGGCCTGGCTCGACGCACGTTTGCGGGCCGCGCTCTGGCTGCTGCCGCTGCAAGCGTACCTGGTAGTCCTCTGGACGCCGATGGGGCAGTGGGGCGTGGTGCTGCTGCCTGCGCTGATGGTGCTGATTGCCCTACGTTTTCTGCGCGATGGGCTTGGTGGGCTTGGTGGGCTTGTTGGGGTTGTTGGGGTTGTATTAGGCGCATTCCGCACTTCAGGTTCGGAGAAAGCGTCGCATGGGCCAAGCGCGCATAATGGCACGCATCGTCTGTGAACGCTGCATCTGTCGATGGGTCCCACACTCATGATCGATACGTTACCCACCCTCGAAAGTCCGCTCGACGCTGCGAGCCATCCGCATCTGTATCCGTACGTGGTGCAACGTGCGTGGGTCGACACCCACGATCCGGATGGCGCGGTGAGCGAGCCGTTTTCCGATGACGTTTTCGTCACGCTGGTGCTCGATAGCCCCACGGGCCTGCGGCGTTTGCAGGGCGACGATCTGCATGCCGCCGGGTTGACGTTCGAGGCGGCGTTTGCACAGGCGGCATCGAACCTCTCGCGCGCCTGGACGGCACGCCACTTCGAATTCGGCATTGCGCGGTTGGACGACGGCACGATGATCGGCGGCTCTCGCGGCAACTGGATGGCACCGGCCGGTGCGCTCGTGTTGGGCAATCTTTATCAGTCGCTGACCGAGCATTTCCAGGTGACGGAATTCGTCGCGATTGCCGTGAACCGTACCTTTCTTGTCGCATTCCCTACGGATCCGAAGACGCTGTCTTCACTCGCGTTGCGTCAGTTGATCGAGGGGGCGTCGACGGGGGCGATTCTCCCCATTTCGCGTAGCTGGTTGCGACTCGATGGCGACTGGCCGTCCGCTTATCGGGGTACGCCGGCTTTCTGAAACGGGCTTTCTGTGTTGTCTCGTTTCACATAGCCTGCGCTCGCGACGCCAAAACGCCGCGCGGGACGCTACCTAGACTCGTCGAGGGCACATCCCGTTGCCTTCACCGGAGACTACGTATGCCAGCTTTGCCCTCGGTATCGTCGTACGCGGCAAGTCCCTACGCACCTTATACGCCCTCATCGACCGCCCAAGCGTCATCCCTGTTCCTCTCCCCCATCGGGTCGGTACACCTTGCTGCGTTCGCTGACGAATTCGACAGCGCGCGTGTTCTTCGGGCTGTCGCCGAGCCGCGTCCGCGCGAGCAATGCCATACGGTGTTGCCGCAGGCGTCCCCCGTCGAAGTACAGGTTGAGGGGCGCACCGTCATGCATCTTCATTCCGAGCCGGATCGTGTCGCATTTCTCAACGAAAACCGGGTGAGCGCCGTGTGGATAGAAATGCTCGGTGCCGCGCGCGCCGTGGCGGGTTGCCCGACTGACGTCCGCCCGGGACAGGTCGGCGCCGACGTCGCGGATCGCATGTCGTGCCTGGGGGTTGGTGCCGGCGAGCTTCGGCGCGCCGACGCACCGCCGTTATCGAATGCGGATGCCGTCGATGCCCTCGATGCCGATAGGGTTCGTGACGTCGCCCTTCCTGTGGACACCAGCGAGTTCGCTACGGTCGAGGCGTTGTCGCTCCCGTCGGTGTACCTCCGTGAGCCCGGTTTCGAACCGGGGACGATGGCGGCGCTGGAGTACGACCTCGGCTGGCGCGCGCTTGCGCCGTCGTGGCGTTCGGTGATGCCATCGGTCGATGAAGGCGTATGGGCGTCCGACCCGAATACCCAACTGTTTTGCGCTGTCGGGCGCGCCGTGCTTCCGCATCTCGCGACCTACGAGTCGGGGCAACTCGTGGATGAGATTTGCGCCCGCATCGTGTCGTTTCACATGCACGCGGGCGGCTTGGTGGACTGCTTGGCTAACGTGACGCAAACGGTCGAGCGCATGTCGGCCGATGGGCAACCGACGTCGGTCTCCGCGATCGAGATTGCCGATTTCATGCGGGAATGTGCCGGTGCCGATTGGCGGGACTCGATTATCGGAAAGGAGGGGGAGGACGCGCTGACGCGTCGTCGGCAGGCGTGCTCGGAAACATCGACGCTCGCCTCGACCTCCGCCGCATCTCCTGCGTCTGCTGCGGTTTGCGCATCGTCAGTCCCGGTGGCCGACTCCGAAGATCGTGATGCCGACGATGAGTCGGCTTCGTCGCAGCGTGTGCGTCGCTCGCGCGCGTCGCTGTAAAAAAGCCGCAGCCTCCGACGGGGGCTGCGGCTTCGTCTTGCGTGTTGCGTGCCGGACGATCAGTCTTCGCGACGAAGATGCGGGAAAAGCAGCACGTCGCGAATGTTGGGGCTGTCGGTGAGCAGCATGATCAAGCGATCGATACCGATGCCACAACCGCCCGTCGGGGGCATGCCGTATTCGAGGGCGCGAATGTAGTCGGCATCGTAGTACATAGCTTCTTCATCGCCGGCGTCTTTCTGATCGACTTGCGCGCGGAAGCGTGCGGCCTGGTCTTCCGGATCGTTCAGTTCCGAGAAGCCGTTGGCAATTTCGCGACCGGTAATGAAGAGCTCGAAGCGTTCGGTGATGCCGGGGAGCGTGTCCGAGGCGCGAGCCAGCGGCGAGACTTCCACCGGGTAATCGACGATGAAGGTCGGCTCCCACAACTGGCTTTCGGCAGTCTCTTCGAAAAGCGCCAGTTGCAGCGCGCCGAGGCCGGCATTCTTGAACTGCGGTGCATCGGTCTTGACACCGTACTTGGCGAGTGCGCCTCGCACGAAGTCGATATCGGCGAGTTGCGCCTCGGTGTACTCAGGCGCGTACTTCAGGATCGCCTCGACGATCGTCAGTCGATGGAACGGCTTGGACAGATCCAGTTCGCGACCCTGATATTCGATGGTTGCCGTGCCGCGTGCGTCGACGGCGGCGCGACGGATCAGGGCTTCCGTGAAGTCCATCAGCCAGCGGTAGTCCGTATAAGCCGCGTAGAACTCCATCATCGTGAATTCCGGATTGTGACGCGGCGACACGCCTTCATTACGGAAGTTACGGTTGATTTCGAACACACGCTCGAAGCCGCCGACGATCAGGCGCTTCAGATAAAGCTCCGGCGCGATACGCAGATACATCTGCATGTCGAGCGCATTGTGATGCGTGATGAACGGCTTCGCTGCGGCGCCGCCCGGAATCGGGTGCAGCATCGGCGTTTCGACTTCCATGAAGTCGGCGTTCGTCATGTACTGACGAATCGACGCGATGGCCTTGGCGCGCGCGCGGAACGTGTTGCGCGTCTCCGGCGACGTGATCAGATCGACGTAGCGCTGGCGATACTTCGTTTCCTGATCGGCCAGGCCGTGGAACTTGTCCGGCAACGGACGCAGGGCCTTGGCCAGCAGACGCAGCGTCTTGACTTTGACCGACAGTTCACCGGTACGCGTGCGGAACAGCGTGCCGGTGGCGGCAATGATGTCACCGATGTCCCAGCCCTTGAAGGCAGCCATGGAATCGGCGCCGACATCGTCGCGGCCGATGAAGAACTGAATCTGACCGCTGCCGTCTTGCACGGTGGCGAACGCGGCCTTGCCCATCACGCGCTTGAGCATCATGCGACCGGCCACCGACACGGCGACAGGTTCGGCTTCGAGCGTTTCGTTGTCGACGTCCTGGTAGCGTGCTTGCAGGTCCCCGGCGTGCTGCTCGGGACGAAAATCGTTCGGGAACGCTACGCCGCCCGCGCGAATCGCCGTCAGTTTTTCGCGACGCTCCGCGATGAGCTTGTTGTCGTCCTGCGGCAGGTCGTTGGCCTGATTGGCCGAATCGGCCTGGGTGTTTTGATCGGTCATGATGCGAACGATGAAGTTATTCGGTAAAACGCAGCGTGTGGAGCAGGGCATTCTTGAGCGAGCCGTCGGGCGCGCCCAGCCAGATCAGTTCGGTGCGGTCTTGGTGCGGGCTGGCGTTGGCCGCTGCACTCGGGTCTCGCACAAACAGCGCCGCGATCGTTTGCGAGCGCGGTTCGTACAGGATATGGACGTACTCGCTCGGACAGTCATGCGGCTTGCAACTCTGCACCAGCAGCCAGGGCTTGCCGGCAACGCTTACGCGCTGCGACGGCGTCGACGTTCCGCCCTGACGCACCCACGCGGGCACATTTCGCGGTGCAACGATGCGTGCATAAGCGCCCGAAAAATCCGGGCGCTTGAGCAGTTCATGCAGGTACGGTCCCGTCTCGGGACTTGCACCCGGTGCACCTGGCGTACTCGCCGGGGCAGCCACGGCGGCGCGCTGCAGACACAACGCGCTCACCACCCACACGGCTAGCGTGCGGACAAACGCCATTCCTTACACTCCCTGCTTGAGACTCGCGGAGATGAAGTCGTCCAGATCGCCGTCGAGCACCTTGCCGGTATTCCCGGTCTCGACGCTGGTGCGCAGGTCCTTGACGCGCGACTGATCGAGCACATACGAGCGAATCTGATGTCCCCAGCCCACGTCCGTCTTGCTCGATTCGAGCTTGTCCTGCTCCGCGCGACGCTTACGCATCTCGTGTTCGAACAGACGCGAGCGGAGCATGTCCCACGCTTCGGCGCGGTTACGGTGTTGCGAGCGGTCGTTCTGGCACGCCACGACGATGCCCGTCGGAATGTGCGTCAGACGCACGGCGGAGTCGGTCTTGTTGATGTGCTGACCGCCTGCACCCGAGGCGCGGTAGGTGTCGGTACGCACGTCGGCCGGATTGATTTCGATATCGATCGAGTCGTCGACTTCCGGGTACACGAACAGGCTGGCGAACGACGTATGACGGCCGCCCGACGAGTCGAACGGCGACTTGCGTACCAGACGGTGCACGCCGGTCTCGGTGCGCAGATAGCCGTATGCGTAATCGCCGGTGACCTTGAGCGAGGCGCTCTTGATGCCGGCGACGTCGCCATCCGACACTTCGAGAACTTCGGCCTTGAAGCCCTTGCGTTCGCAATAGCGCAGATACTGGCGCAGGAGCATACCGGCCCAGTCGTTGGCCTCGGTACCGCCGGCACCGGCCTGAATGTCGATGAAGCAGTTGTTCGGGTCTGCCGGGTTGTTGAACATCCGGCGGAACTCCATGTCGCCCACGCGCGCTTCGAGTCCCTGCGTGTCGCTCTCGAGCGCCAGAAGGGAGTCTTCGTCGCCCTCTTCACGGGCCATGTCGAACAACTCCTGCGTGTCGGAGATGCCGGCGTCGAGTTCGGTCAGATTCGTGACCACGCTGTCGAGCGCCTTCTTCTCCTTGCCCAGTGCCTGCGCACGCTTGGCGTCGTTCCAGATGTTGGGATCTTCGAGTTCTTTGTTGACTTCGATCAGGCGAGCTTGCTTGACATCGAAGTCAAAGATACCCCCTGAGCTCGCCGACGCGAGTGCGAAGGTCGGCGAGCAGGGATTCGAGGGCGTTGAGGCGTTCTGCTTCCATGAGCTATGACGGTTGCGAATTCGGGAAAACCGCAATTATAGCGCAGCGAAGCCCCCGTTTCCCTCACTTTTCGGGGGTTTTTGACGACTTTCGGACAGTGCTTCAGCGCGACGTCTGACGCAGACCGAATGCGTCGCGAGCGTAGCCCACGTCGGCGAGCGACGTGTCGTCGAACGATGCCAGCGCCTCGGCTTGAAGCTTCTGCTCATAGTGCATGCGCCACTGGTCGACGACGCGGAAGAACAGACCGAGCGGCGTGACCGGCGCAGCAACCACCGGAGCGTAGGCGTTGAGGTTGGCGGCGGCGGACAGAGGGCGGTACATGATGTGACTTCCTTCACAAGGGGGCGACGTGAGGGCCGGGAGCGGGATGCTTGGGCGCACGTCGCACTAGGGATAACCCGAAGCTTATGCCTTTCCCTATCACTAAAAAAGTGAATTGTTTAGGAGATTCCGTTCACTATTATTGAAGTGTCGACGTCCGTCACGTACCATCTCAGGCGTACGCGCCGACCGACGTTGCCGATTTCTGGCGCACGCAGTGTCGTCGCGAAGCGCTTCGCCCCCGGGGCCTCTCATGGATTTTCTGCAACTTCAGACTTTCAAAGCCATCGTCGACGAGGGTAGCGTGTCGGGCGCAGCCGAGGCGCTGCATTGCGTGCAGTCGAACGTGACGGCGCGTATCCGGTCGCTCGAACACGCCGTCGGCGTCAAACTGTTTCACCGGCAGGGACGCCGGTTGCAACTCACCCCGAGCGGGCGCACGCTGCTGGGCTACGCCGACCGGATTCTGGCGCTATCGCGTGAAGCGAGCGCTGCGCTGAACCCGGCGAACGAGCCGTCGGGCGACTTTTCCCTGGGGGCGATCGAATCGTCGGCCACGTCGCGGTTGCCGGCCGTGCTGGCCCGATTTCATGCCGCGTATCCGAAGGTGCGCCTGAATCTGGTGACGGATACGTCGCTGAACCTGCTCGACGAAATTCAGCATGGTCGTGTCGACGCGGCGCTCATTGCCGGTACGGCGTGTCTGGAGGCGCAGACGCAAATGTCGGTCGTGGCGGACGAGATTTACCGCGAGCCGATCGTGCTGGTCGCACCGGCGCGGGTGGGGCGGGTGCGCGAGGCGTCCGATCTGGCAGGTGCCACGTTGCTGATGTGGCCGCCGGGCTGTCCGTATCGCGGCACGATGGAGCAGTGGCTCGCGGCGAACGCGGTCACGCCGGGACGCATCCTGAGCTACGGCAGCTACGCCACGATCGTCGCTTGTGTGGGCGCCGGCGTGGGCTACTCCCTCGTGCCACGCGGTATCTATCAGCGCTACCGGCAGGAGGCGAACATCATCGGTCATGCGATGGAGGAGTTGGCGGCGGTGCCGAACTTCTTTGTCCGGCACCGTGGGGTCGACGTGCATCCGGCGCGCGAGGCGTTCCTGCGCGTCATGCGCGAATACGTTGCTGAAGCGCAGCCCGCGTAGTTACGTCGCCGACATCGACCGCATCAGCCCTGTGCGTGTTCAATGATCATCTGCACGCGGGATACGCCGTTGAAGGTGTCCGCAGCGAGCCGATACGCGAACTGCGCCCGACTTGGCAGCGTATCCGCATGATTGAACCAGATGGCGTTAAAGCGCATGCGCCCTCGGCCGAGTTGTAGCTTCAGATGCTTGTCCTTGAGGATCGCTTGCGAGAGGACCTCGAACTCTCCGGAGAAGACCGGCGGCGGGAAGCCTTGTCCCCAGACCTGAGCGTCGAGCATGGCGACGAATGGCGGCACGAAGCAATCGTCGCCGATGTCGCCGTCGGTTTCGATCACGCGCGAGAGCGCCTTTTCATCGAGCCAAGCCTGCCCGACGGCTTCGAACGCCGCCTGAAAGCGCGGCAGTGCATCGGCGGCGATGGTCAGGCCGGCCGCCATCGCGTGGCCACCGAACTTGCCGATCAGGCCGGGTTCGCGCTTGGTAACCAGATCGAGGGCGTCACGCAAATGAAAACCCGGGATCGAGCGGCCCGAGCCTTTGATCTGACCGTCGTCGCCCGGGGCGAACACGATGGTCGGCCGATAGAACTTCTCTTTGAGGCGCGCGGCCACGATGCCGATCACGCCCTGATGCCACGTTTCGTTGAACGCACATAGCGTGGTTGCCGTGCGGGGATCGAAACGGGCCAGATCCGCCAGCGCTTCCTGCTGCATGCCGGCTTCGATTTCGCGCCGCTCCCGGTTCATCGCGTCGAGTTCCTGCGCGAGCGTCCAGGCGCGGGCGTCGTCGTCGGTGAGCAGACATTCGATGCCCAGCGACATATCGGCGAGCCGCCCCGCAGCGTTCAGGCGTGGACCGAGGCCGAAACCGAGATCGAAACTGCCGGCCTGACGCGCATTGCGGGCGGCCGCCCGGAAGAGGGCGTTGATACCGGGGTGCATCCGTCCGGCGCGCATGCGCGAGAGGCCTTGCGCCACCAGAATGCGGTTGTTGGCGTCGAGTTTGACCACGTCCGCTACGGTTCCCAGCGCGACGAGGTCGAGCAGCGTATCGAGACGCGGTTGCTCGCGGGCGTCGAACGCGCCGCGTCCCCGCAACTCCGCGCGCAATGCCAGCAGTACGTAAAACATCACGCCGACCCCCGCCAGATGCTTGCTGGGGAACTCGCATCCGGGCTGATTCGGGTTGACGATGCAGCGCGCGTTGGGCAACTCGCTGCCCGGCAAGTGGTGGTCGGTGACGACGACTTCGATGCCGAGCATCTGCGCGGCAGCCACGCCGTCGAGACTGGCGATACCGTTGTCGACCGTAATCAGGACGTCGGGCGGACCTTGCTTGCCCTTTGCGGCCAGCGTGACGATTTCTGGCGTGAGACCGTAGCCATACTCGAAGCGATTGGGCACGAGATACTCGACCTTCGCACCGAACATGCGTAGCCCGCGTACGGCCACGGCGCAGGCCGTCGCACCGTCGCAATCGTAGTCGGCCACGACGAGCATACGCTTGCCGGCGGCGATGGCGTCCGCAAGAAATACGGCCGCTTCTTGCGCCCCTTTGAGTTGCGTAGGCGGTATCAGGCGGGCGAGGGCGGTTTCGGTCTCGGCGCTCTCCGACACGCCGCGTGACGCGAACAGGCGGGCAAGCACGGGATGAATGCCGTCGCGCGACAGCGCGTCGGCCGTTGCATCGTCGACACGGCGGGTGACGATGTCGGTCATGCCACTTGCTCGCCGAGTCGGGCCATCGCAGTCATACGGGCCGGCAACGTCTGGCGGCGCCAGAATTTGCGCAGATCGCCGCTGCGGGCGCGGATCGTCACGCTGTGGCTGTCGCCGCACAGGGTCAGTGCAACCTCGCGGGCCTGTCCCTTGGTCACGCGGGCCAGGGCGGGCGCGAGCCACGTACGGTCGATGTCGACCAGCGCATCGCGCCAGCGCGCCCAGTCTTCCATCAGGAAATGCGGTGTCAGGGTGTCGAGCTGCACCAGCGTGCGGCCATCGGCGCTCCCGATGCCGGCAGATGTCGGGTGCAACGCAATCTGCATATGGTTTGCCAGCCCGCGCGTTGCGGTGGCGTCAGCCAGAACGGTCACACACGGACGGTTCATGCGGGGAGCGGCGATGCGCTGACCGCCGCCATACAGCCAGAGTGCGTTGACCGGCGGCAGCCGGCGTGCTTCGCGCGCCTGATTGGCCGGGTGGTCGTACCACGCCATCTGCACTTCGTTCTGCCACTTCCGCCAGGTCAGTTCGGCTTTGCCTTGCGGCAGCCAGATGTCGACGTTGCGCCCCGCGGCACGTCCGGGCGATGCCGTGAGCAGGTCGCCGAGCGCCGGGGCACTCACGTACCACCGGTCCGGGCGCGGGGCGATCAGTTCGGCGCCTTCTTCGGCGAACAGCGCATGCGCCGTGGCGAAAAGGGCGGCAGAATCCTCAGCGCTCAATTCCAGCTCGGCCGGATCCGTCAGGACCAGATGGTCGGTGGCGATGTGGATGTGGGCGGGTTGCGCGCAGTACCAGAATCGGGTGTCGAGCGTGCCGCCGTCCTCTAGCAACATGAAGGGCGCAAGCGGGGCGCGCGCCGGGCCGCCGGGCAGGCCGAAGGCGTCGCCGAGCCAGCGCTCGTGGGGCAGTGTGGGGACGAAAGGGTCTTCCGGCACGTCCTGCGCCGACTGAACGCCGCGCGCGAGCAACTTTTCGAGCGCGGGCAACTCCAATTCGGCCAGCAGTGCGGGCAGATGAGCCGACGCGGGGAGCGCGAACGGCAAGAGAAAGTGCAGGGCAGGTGTATCCATGTCGAGGCGAATTGTATGGCAAACTTCGCGCTGGCAGTTGGGTGACCCTGACGTCAGGTACGGAACGTGCCGTCCAGCACGCCGGGCAGGGGCCGGGGTGCGGGGCTTGGGTGGCTGACCAGCGCTGGCGAAGGCCGGCGTCGGTGCGTTCCGATCGATCCTTATCAAGAATCAGGAATCCGTTTGAAATTCCCATACGAATGGCAGATCGGCTGGCGCTATACGCGCACCGGCAAGCGATCATCCGGCAACGGTTTCATTTCCTTCATTTCCTTCATTTCCATGGCCGGCATTGCGCTGGGCGTGGCGGCGCTCATCGTAGTGCTCTCGGTGATGAATGGCTTCCAGAAGGAAGTTCGGGACCGCATGCTTTCCGTGCTGGCGCACATCGAGGTCTTCGCGGTCGACGGCAACTTGCCCGACTGGCAGCGGACGGCCGCCGAAGCTCTACAGAACAAGAGCGTCATTGCGGCTGCGCCGTATGTCGGCGAGCAGGCCATGCTCACGCGCGACGACAACGTACGCGGTGTGGTGCTGCGCGGCATCGTTCCCGGCGAGGAGGCCAAGGTCTCCGATCTCGGCAAACAGATCACCGACGGCACCCTCTCGAACCTCACGCCCGGCAGCTTCGGCATCGTGCTCGGCAGGGAGCTGGCGAGAGCGCTGGGGGTGAGCATCGGCGACAAAATCACGCTGGTTGCGCCTCAGGGCACCATTACGCCGGCGGGGGTGTTGCCGCGTGTGAAGCAATTCACCGTGGTCGCGATCTTTACGGCCGGGCACTACGAGTACGACAGTTCGCTGGCGTTGATCGATCTGCATGACGCAGAGACGCTGTTCCGCCTGGACGGGCCCACGGGCGTGCGTCTGAAAATTCAGGATATGGAGCAGGCACCGCTCGTGGCGCGGGAACTGGCCAAAACGCTGTCGGGCAACATGTGGGTGCGCGACTGGACCCAGCAGAACAAGAACTGGTTCGTGGCGGTGCAGACCGAAAAGCGCATGATGTTCATCATCCTGACGCTCATCATTGCCGTCGCGGCGTTCAATCTGGTGTCGTCGCTCGTGATGACGGTGACTGATAAGTATGCGGACATCGCCATTTTGCGTACGCTCGGCGCGCAGCCCGGCTCGATCATGAAGATCTTCATCGTGCAGGGCGTGACCATCGGCTTTGCGGGCGCGCTGCTCGGCGTGGGGCTGGGCTGCCTGATCTCGGTGAACATCGGCACCATCGTGCCTTTCATCGAGCGCTTGTTGGGGATTCACTTCCTGCCGCAAGACATCTACTTCATTTCCGAATTGCCCTCGGATCTGCAGTCGTCCGACGTGATCCGTATCGGGGTGATTTCCTTCATTCTCTCGGCACTGGCGACGATTTATCCGAGCTGGCGTGCCTCGCGCGTCAAACCGGCGGAGGCCCTGCGCTATGAGTAACGCGAATCAATCGATGGCCCCCGTGCCGAATCTGGCGTACGACGGCCCTGTGCTGAGCGCGAGAGATCTGCACAAGACGTTCCGCCAAGGCCAGTTGAACGTGACGGTGCTCAACGGGGCCAGCCTTGACGTGGCCCCTGGCGAGAAGGTCGCGATCGTGGGGGCGTCCGGCTCGGGCAAGAGCACCTTGCTGCACGTGTTGGGCGGGCTCGACGATCCGTTGCGCGGCGAAGTGTCGCTGCTGGGCAAGCCGTTTTCGTCGCTGCGCGAGCGCGACAAGACCGCGCAACGCAACCAGTCGTTGGGTTTCGTCTATCAGTTCCATCATTTGCTGGCTGAGTTCTCCGCACTGGATAACGTGGCGATGCCGTTGCGCGTTCGTCGTCTGCCGACCGAGCAGGCGCGCGCCGCGGCGCAGGTGATGCTCGAACGCGTGGGGCTCGGGTCGCGAGTGAAGCACCGTCCATCGGCGTTGTCGGGGGGCGAGCGTCAGCGCGTGGCGATGGCGCGGGCACTGGTGACGCAGCCGGCCTGTGTGCTGGCGGACGAGCCGACCGGCAACCTCGACGGGCATACCGCCGAGACCGTGTTCGAGCTCATGCTGGAACTGTCGGAGACGCTCAGAACCAGCTTCGTGATCGTCACCCACGATATCGATCTGGCGCGTCGCTGCGACCGTGCCTTGCGGTTGCGAGACGGTGTGCTGGAGCCGGCTTGAGCTTTGCAAGTTTGCTGGCCGAGTATCAGGAGACGCCGGGCAATGCCCCGGCGTTTTGCATTTTTGCGGTGGGTGCTCGGCGTGATTTTCGGCAACGTCCTAGACCCGGATGCGGTGTTGTCCGATGGTCATGGCCGGCGCGACGTGCGAGCCTTGTCACTGACCCGTAGAATTGACGCTCAAGGACACCTGACCATGTGGATCGACACCCATTGCCATCTCGACGCGGCCGAGTTTGATGCAGACCGCCAGACCGTGATTGCCGACGCCGTTGCTGCGGGCGTGACGGGCCTCGTGGTGCCCGCCGTCGAATGCGCCACGTTCGACGCCGCGCGTGCGGTTGCGGGCGCGATACCCGGCGGGGCCTATGCGCTGGGCATTCATCCGCTTTACACGCCGAGCGCGCGTGACGACGACCTCGTCACGCTGCGTCGTGCCGTGGCGCGTGCGATGAGCGATCCGCGCTTCGTCGGCATTGGCGAGATCGGGCTGGATTTCTTCGTCCACACGCTCGATCCGCAGCGCCAGCAATACTTTTATGTCGAGCAGTTGAAGATCGCTCGCGACTTCGATTTGCCCGTGATCCTCCATGTCCGCCGGTCGCAGGATGCCTTGCTGAAACAACTGCGCATCTTCACGCCGCGTGGCGGTATCGCGCACGCGTTCAACGGAAGCCGCCAGCAGGCAGACATGTTCGTCGAGCGTGGATTCTGTCTGGGGTTCGGTGGACAGATGACGTTCGACCGGGCGTTGCAGATTCGCCGTCTGGCGGTGGAAATGCCGCTCTCGTCCATCGTGCTGGAAACGGACGCTCCCGATATCGCACCGGAATGGCGCTACAAGCAACGCAATAGTCCCGTGGAACTGCCGCGCATTGCGCAAGTATTGGCGGAACTGCGGGGCGTTTCCTCCGACGCGCTGTCGAAAGCCGCGTGTGCGAATGCGTGGCGAGTGCTGCCGCGTTTGTCCGGCGCCATGGCGATGAGGCCCGGTGACGGCGCTGCGGCCAACGCTTCTCTCTCCTCTCCGATTTCCGAAGACGCTCCCGGGCATTCGCGCTGACGCTACGGCGTCGCGCGGATAGGCGGACATGACGTGGTGACGTCATGAGAGTTGTGCTGCTCGCTTGGGTCGCCGGCATCTGGTGGCTGCAACAGGTGCCCGTATTGCCGGCAGGGCGGTGGTTCGCCGTGACCGTCGGCATCGCCGGAGGTGTGTTCGGTGTGGGGGCGCTAGGCACGTTAAGGATCGCTTTGATGGCATCGAGGCGCCGGGAAGACGGCGATGCCGCTCCCTGTAAGTCGGTCGGAGGCAACGTCGATGGCGTGGCGAGGTGGACGGAGCGGACGGGGTGGACAGAGCGCACAGGTGCAGTTGCCGCCGATTGGCGGCGATACGTGACGGTGATGGTACTCGCGGTCTGCGCCGGTGTCGGCGGGTACGCCTGGGCAGCGTGGCGTGCCGAGGCAAGGCTCAACGATCGTTTGCCCCCCGATTTGGAGGGCGTGGACGTGACGGTGACGGGTGTCGTCGCGGGGCTGCCGGCGCCTACCGGAGACGGCGTGCGGTTCGCATTCGACGTCGAGGAGGCCTTCGTCGCGGGCCCTGCTGGCGCGGCCGTTCACGTACCGAGGCATATCGAACTGGTTTGGTCGGGGCGCGCGTCGTTCGAGGGCAAATTCGGACGGAAGCGCGGGCGGCGTCGCGACATTGGCGTGGACGGCGAACGCTCCGGCGTCCACGAAGGCGGTGCCATGGCCGCCGCGCACCCGGGCGAGCGGCGGGCGACACCCGGCCCGAGCCTGCCACGGGCGGGGGAGCGATGGCGATTGCCGGTGCGGCTCAAGGTGCCGAGAGGCTTCGCCAATTGGCACGGTGTCGATGCCGAGCTGGTGGCGCTGGTAAAAGGAATTCGTGCGTCGGGATATGTGAGGCCGTCTTACGGCAAGGACTTGGCATCACGGGAACATCGAGCGCTTCGATTACAGGTGGGGCCGATGCCGGGCTATGGCTTTGCCGCCTGGCGCGAGCGCCTGCGGGACGACTTTCGGACAGCGCTGGGGGCGTCGGCGCGATACGGCGGTGTGCTGATGGCGCTGGCCCTGGGCGAGCGCAGCGATATAGCGGACGACGATTGGCAAGCCTTTGCCGATACGGGCGTCAGTCATCTGCTGGCGATCTCCGGGCTGCACGTGTCACTGGTTGCTGGGGCATTTGCGGGACTGGTCGGGGTGCTTTGGCGTCGGTCCTGCTTTCGGCGCGTCAGCTTGCCGCTTTGGTGGCCGGCACCGAAGGCTGCGGCGGTCGCCGGCTTGCTGGCAGCGGTGGCGTACGGTGCGGTGGCTGGCTGGGGTGTTCCGGTCAGGCGTGCGGTGGGGATGGTGACGATTGTCGTCCTGGCGCTGCTGAGCGGGAGGTTCGCGGCACCCTCGTATGTGCTCGCATGGGCCTTGGCGGTTGTCGTCGCGCTCGATCCGTGGGCAGTCGTCACGCCCGGCCTTTGGCTCTCGTTCGGCGCGGTCGCGGCGCTGGTGATGGCGGGCAGGCGTCGGGAGACGCCCCTGGTCCCGACGCGTCGCCAATCCGAGGGGACGGAGGTGGATGTCGCAGGCCCGGCGCACGTCGATGTGGCGGGCGATGCATCGAGCGGCAGGCACGGGGGTGGGCAGGCGCAGGTGCGCTTGCGTGGCACGGTCGGGTTTTGGGGCGGCGTGCTTGGCGTTCGACTGGCGAAAGCGGCACGCGCGCAGTATGCGGTCACGATCGGGTTGGTGCCATTGACGTTGGCATGGTTCGGCGCTGTGCCTTTGCTCGGCCCGCTGGCGAACGCCGTTGCCATTCCTGTCATGACGTTGATCGTGACGCCGCTCGCCTTGGTGAGCCTGCTGCTGCCCGTCGGGCTGGCGCATTGGCCGCTCGCCGTCGCGCATGCGGTGGTGGCTTGGCTCGCGGACTGGCTCGGCATGCTCGCGGCGGTCCCCTGGGCAGTGTGGCGTGCGCCGGTTTCGCCCGTGTGGGCGCAAGCCGCTGCTGTCGCCGGTGTGGTCGTCTGCCTCATGCCCATGCCATCCGGAGGGTGTGGAAGATCGATGCTGCGGCTTGGCGTTCGCATTGCCGGGTTTGCGCTCATGGGGCCGGCGTTTCTTGCGTCGGCGGTACGACCTGCGATGGGCGAGTTTCGCGTGACGATGCTCGACATCGGGCAGGGCAATGCGGTGGTGGTCGAAACGGCAACGCGCACGCTGCTTTTCGACGCCGGGCCGCCCATCGGGCGGCGCAGCGATACCGGTCGACGCGTGATCGTGCCCTATTTACGAGCGTTGGGCGTTCAACGGCTCGATCGCATGGTCGTCAGTCATGCGCACGACGATCACTTCGGTGGTGCGCTGAGCGTGCTGCGGGCGTTCCCATCGACGCCGCTATTCTCGTCGTTGCCTCAGGGGCACAGGGTGCGTCGGGCCGCGCAGTCGCATCGGACCTGTCTTGTCGGGCAGCAATGGACATGGGATGGCATTACCTTTCGGTTCTTGCACCCCGACAGGACCGCGTTGAGGGAGGGATGGGGCGGGAAAAACGGACCCAATAGCGTTAGTTGCGTGTTACGCATCTCGAACGCGCGGCACAGCGCGTTGCTCGCGGCCGATGCGGAGGCGCCGCAAGAAAGGGCGATGATGTCGCGAGGCATGGGGCTTCCCGCGTTGGCGTTGCGCTCGGACATCCTGCTCGCGCCCCACCACGGCAGTGCGACGTCGTCGACGCCCGCGTTTGTGGCAGCAGTGTCGCCCGCTCACGTGGTGTTTCAAACCGGCTATCGCAACCGCTTCGGTCATCCGAAGCCGCGTGTGGTGGCGCGCTACCGCGCCTTGGGCGCGCGCGTCTGGCAGAGCGTGACGCATGGGGGCGTCAGGTTTTCCAGCACCCCTGACGGCATCGACGCGACGGCATACCGGGAGCAATATCGGCGGTACTGGCATGTCGATCTTCCGGAGACGTTCTGAGACCGGCATCGCGGCTCGGTGGGCTCACGTTGAAAAATGCGGGCGTTTCGATCGCAGAGGCCTGGGGATTCGATGGAAACCTCTACCGGTACTCCACGGGCGGTTCGCTAGAATGGACCGGCGAGTGTCATGCGACCTGATCAACGGGCGCGATGCAGGCTCGCCAGGACAAAGCATCCCATGACAAGAGACATCATCCATTTCTCGCACGGCAACGGTTTTCCGGCCGGCGTTTATCGCAAGATGCTCGGCGCGCTGGCCGACGAGTACGACGTACGCGCGATCGACCGCATCGGTCATGACCCGCGTTATCCCGTCACGCCGGGTTGGCGGTATTTGCGTAATGAACTCGTCGATACACTCGTGCGCCAATATCGTGGCGAGCCGGTCTGGCTCGTGGGGCACTCGCTGGGCGGTTTCCTCAGCCTGATGGCGGCGCTCAAGGCGCCGCAATGTGTGCGTGGCGTGGTGATGGTGGATTCACCCATCGTTACGCCGGGCTGGCGTACGCAAATGCTGCGTCTGGGCATGCTGACCGGCTTGTACGAACGGATGTCGCCGGCCGGCGTGACGAAAAAGCGTCGCGACCAATGGCCGGACTGGGAAAGTGCATGGCAGCACTTCGCGAGCAAACCCGCATTCGCCAGTTGGGATCCGGATGTGCTTCGCGACTACATCGATTGCGGCACGTTGCCCACGGGCGAGGGGGAGGCGCGTCGATTGGCGTTCGCACGGGAAATCGAATATCGCATCTATCTGACGCTGCCGCCGTCGCTTGCCGTGCGCGCCCTTCGCGGCGTTCCGGTGCCGGTCGGATTTCTGGCCGGTACGGAGTCTCGCGAACTGCGTCAGGCGGGGATCGGCGCCACGCGGCGCATCGTCGGGACGCATCTTCGGTACGTGCCGGGTACCCATCTTTTCCCGATGGAGCGTCCGCTGGAGACTGCCGCCGCCATTCGCGACATGCTCGCGGAACTGAAAGGCGAACATCGCTGGTCGCTGGCGGCGTGATCGCTCAGGAAGTCGCACCCCGGTCTTTGGCATGCGGGAAGCAGGCATTTGCCCGCATTGGCGTCGATGGCGCATAGTGCCCCGGGCGCGACCGGCCAAACTCACGCCGGGTGCCCCGGCAGCCGGTCAATGCAAGCCTGCTGGAACCTGAACGGAAGCCGGATGCATACCTGATTGCGGTCTGATCGGGGCGCGCGCGAGGCCGACTGTACTGAACCGGGATGGCAGGGCGGCAGATTCGTTGGCGAGCGCGCCGGTCGTGACGGGACGCCGCGCGCGATGCCTGTCAAGGCCAAAATTTGCCGCGCTGCACGTCGAGGGCGAGGCGGCTTTCGGGTATAATCCGGCTTTCCCGCGAGCAATTACTGCGATGACCAAATTCGTTTTTGTCACGGGCGGCGTGGTTTCCTCTCTTGGTAAGGGAATTGCTGCCGCATCTCTGGCCGCGATTCTCGAATCGCGTGGCCTCAAAGTCACCCTCCTCAAGCTTGATCCCTACATCAACGTCGACCCGGGCACGATGAGCCCGTTCCAGCACGGCGAGGTGTTTGTGACCGAGGACGGTGCGGAAACCGACCTCGATCTGGGGCACTACGAGCGCTTCATCAGCGCGAAGATGCGTCGTGCGAACAACTTCACGACCGGCCAGATCTACGAATCGGTGATCCGCAAAGAGCGCCGTGGCGAGTATCTGGGCAAGACCGTTCAGGTCATTCCGCACATCACCAATGAAATTCAGGCCTTCGTCGAGCGCGGTGCGCGTTCGACGTGGGACGGCCATCCCGACGTCGCCATCGTCGAAATCGGCGGTACGGTCGGTGACATCGAATCGCTGCCTTTCCTCGAGGCCGCTCGTCAGATGAATCTGCGCCTGGGCCGCAACAGCGTGGCCTTCGTGCACCTGACGCTTGTGCCGTACATTGCAACGGCCGGCGAGCTCAAGACCAAGCCGACGCAACACAGCGTGCAGAAGCTGCGCGAAATCGGTATCTCGCCGGACGTGCTGCTGTGCCGCGCCGACCGTCAGATTCCGGAAGACGAGTGCGCGAAGATTTCGCTGTTCGCGAACATTCCGCAAGACGCCGTGATTTCGGTGTGGGACGTCGACACGATCTACAAGATTCCGCAAATGCTTCACGACCAGGGCATGGACCGGATCATCTGCGAAGAACTGAAGATCGAAGCCAAGCCGGCCGACCTGTCCATGTGGACGCGTCTGGTGCATGCCGTCGAGAATCCGAAGCACGACGTCACGATCGGTATGGTCGGCAAGTACGTCGATCTGACCGAATCGTACAAGTCGCTCATCGAAGCGTTGCGTCACGCCGCGATCCATACGGAAACGCGCGTGAACATCGAGTACATCGATTCCGAACAGATCGAGAAGGACGGCACCGACGCCCTCAAGCATCTGGACGCCATCCTGGTGCCGGGCGGCTTTGGCCGTCGCGGGACCGAAGGCAAGATCAAGGCAATCCGCTACGCCCGTGAAAATCGCGTGCCGTACCTGGGTATCTGCCTCGGTATGCAACTGGCCGTGATCGAGTTCGCACGCGACGTCGCGAATCTGGCGGACGCGAACAGCACGGAATTCGAGCCGTCGACGCCGCATCCGGTCGTCGCCCTCATCACCGAGTGGCAGGATCGTGACGGCAAGATCGAACAACGTACGGAAGATTCGGATCTGGGCGGCACCATGCGTCTGGGTTCGCAGCGTGTGCCGGTCAAGACCGGGACGCTGGCTTCGCGCATCTACGGCGACACGGTCAACGAACGTCACCGTCATCGCTATGAAGTCAACAACCACTATGTGCCGCAGCTCGAAGCCGCCGGTCTGGTGATCTCGGCGCGTACGCCGACGGAAAACCTGCCCGAGATGATGGAATTGCCGCAGCAGGTGCACCCGTGGTTCGTGGGCGTGCAGTTCCACCCCGAGTTCACCTCGACGCCGCGCGACGGCCATCCGCTCTTCAAGGCATACGTGGAAGCGGCGCTGGCAGGCCAGCAAGCGCGCAAGAAGGCCGCTTAAGACGCGCAGCGAGCGAGAAACAAGGAGTTCCCATGAAACTGTGCGGTTTCGATGTTGGCCTGGATAAGCCGTTTTTCCTGATCGCGGGCACCTGCGTCGTCGAATCGGAGCAAATGACGATCGACGTGGCGGGGCAGCTCAAGGAAATCACGAGCGCGCTCGGCATTCCGTTCATCTACAAGTCGTCGTTCGACAAGGCGAACCGTAGTTCGGGTAAGTCGTATCGCGGTCCGGGCCGTGAGCAGGGCCTGAAAATCCTCGAGGAAGTGCGCCGTCAACTCGGCGTGCCGGTCCTCACGGACGTGCACACGGAAGAGGACGTGGCCGTGGCCGCGCCCATCGTCGATGTGCTTCAGACGCCGGCGTTTCTGTGCCGCCAGACCGATTTCATCCGTGCCTGCGCCCAGTCGGGCAAGCCGGTGAACATCAAGAAGGGCCAGTTTCTCGCACCGCACGACATGATCAACGTCATCGACAAGGCGCGCGACGCTGCACGCGAAGCCGGCCTGCCGGATGACGTGTTCATGGCCTGCGAGCGCGGTGTTTCGTTCGGCTACAACAATCTGGTCTCGGACATGCGCTCGCTGGCGATCATGCGCGAGACCGGTGCGCCGGTCGTGTTCGACGCCACACACTCCGTGCAACTGCCCGGCGGGCAAGGCACCAGCTCGGGCGGCCAGCGCGAGTTTGTGCCCGTGCTCTCGCGTGCCGCGGTGGCCGTGGGCGTCTCGGGGCTGTTCATGGAGACGCACCCGGACCCGGCCTGCGCCCTCTCGGACGGCCCCAACGCCGTGCCGCTCGGCCGTATGCGTGAACTGCTCACCACGCTCAAGACCATCGACGCGGCGGTGAAGCAGGGGCAGTTCCTGGAAAATAATTTCAACTGAAATGAGACACGCCGTCCTGGGGCCACTATCAGCACGCCCACAGGACGGGTATAGCGGTCAGACGCCTTGGCAGTATGGCGTCGAGTCGTTAAGCTTGTCGCGCAGCGGTCGTGAGCGATCGCCGCGAGGGCGAGTCCCCGAGGAGATGCTCGCGTGCAGCACGCCGAGCGCACCGTCGACATCGATGTCATCCCACAGGCCGCCGTGCCTCATTTCGAGGCGCCGTTGTTCCCCCGTCTACGTATTGTCCGGCCGGCGCGCGCACACGATGCGCGGCATCGGTATCCACGTCAGGATTCGGCGCGCTGCCGATTCTCGTTCAGCGCCCGGCGTGGTTGCGGCAAGTCACCGGCAGGATCGCGGCGCGAAGCAGGTTCCCTTTAGCGTTTTTGTCTTATAGATACCGAGGAATACATGAGTGCAATCGTAGATATCATCGGGCGCGAAGTGCTGGACTCGCGCGGCAATCCGACGGTCGAGTGCGACGTGCTGCTGGAGTCGGGCGTGATGGGCCGTGCGGCAGTGCCGTCGGGCGCATCGACCGGTTCGCGTGAGGCGATCGAACTGCGTGACGGCGACAAGTCGCGCTACCTCGGCAAGGGGGTGCAAAAGGCTGTCGAGCACATCAACACCGAGATTTCGGAAGCGATCATGGGCCTGGATGCTGCCGAGCAGGCGTTCCTGGACAAGACCCTGATCGAACTCGACGGCACGGACAACAAGTCGCGCCTCGGCGCCAATGCCATGTTGGCCGTGTCGATGGCCGTCGCCAAGGCCGCCGCCGAAGAAGCCGGCCTGCCGTTGTATCGCTACTTCGGTGGTTCGGGCGCGATGCAGATGCCGGTGCCGATGATGAACATCGTCAACGGCGGCGCGCATGCCAACAACAGTCTGGACATCCAGGAATTCATGGTGATGCCGGTCGGTCAGTCGAGCTTCCGTGAAGCCCTGCGTTGCGGCGCCGAGATTTTCCACGCGCTCAAGAAGCTCATCGCCGATAAGGGAATGAGCACGGCTGTGGGCGACGAAGGCGGCTTCGCACCGAACTTTGCATCGAATGAAGAGTGCCTCACGACCATTCAGCAAGCTGTGGAGAACGCCGGTTATCGCCTGGGCGACGACGTGCTGCTGGCGCTGGACTGCGCCTCGACCGAGTTCTACAAGAACGGCAAGTACGAGTTGGCCGGTGAAGGCTTGTCGCTGAGCTCGGAAGAGTTCGCCGATTACCTCGCTAACCTGTGCGACAAGTTCCCGATCGTCTCGATCGAAGACGGCATGTCGGAAGACGACTGGGCCGGCTGGAAGATCCTGACGGACAAGCTTGGCAAGAAGGTGCAACTGGTCGGCGACGACCTGTTCGTCACCAACACGAAGATCCTGAAGCAGGGCATCGAGCAAGGCGTGGCCAACTCGATTCTCATCAAGATCAACCAGATCGGTACGCTGACCGAGACGTTCGCCGCCATCGAAATGGCCAAGCGCGCGGGTTATACGGCCGTGGTGTCGCACCGTTCGGGCGAAACCGAGGACTCGACCATCGCCGATATCGCTGTGGGCACCAATGCCGGTCAGATCAAGACCGGTTCGCTCTCGCGCAGCGACCGTATCGCCAAGTACAACCAACTGCTTCGTATCGAAGAGGATCTCGGCGATATCGCTTCGTATCCGGGCAAGGAAACGTTCTACAATCTGCGCTAATTCCGATTCCCCGGGATGTTGAACCCCGACTCAGGTCGGGGCTCGCTTCCCGGAATTCTTGCCAGGCGAAAGCATGCGAATGGTGACCTTGGTACTGGTGCTGCTATTGGTGGTCATCCAGTATCCGCTCTGGTTCGGCCACGGTGGTTGGTTGTACGTGCACGAACTGCGCGACGAGTTGAGCGCCGAACAGCAGAAGAACGAGCAGTTGAAAGAACGTAACGATCGCCTGGCCGGCGAAGTGCAGGATTTGCAGGACGGCACGGCGGCGATCGAAGAACGCGCTCGTTTCGAGTTGGGGATGGTCAAGGACGGCGAGCTGTTCGTGCAATTCGTTGGTGCGGATGGCGCCGGTGCGCCGCAGGGTGCATCCGGGGCCGATGCACCGCTCGTGTCGTCTTCCGAACCGGCGCACAAGACGGTCGCGTCCGCGCCGCCACCCCCGCCGTCGCAGACGAAGGGCAAGACAGCGTCGGCTCACAAGGCGCAACATCACTGATCATGACGGACGGTCGTTGGCCCGGCGGCGCAGACGTCGTGTCGGGCCAGGGTAGCGGGCTAGCCGGGTAGTGCACCGCTTTCCTCGGTCGCTTGCCATTGCCCCGGAACGAAAAATGCCGCTTCGACGTAAATCGAAGCGGCATTTTTTTGTCGACAGACGAATCGGAATCAGAAGCCGATGCTCACGCCGACCGACGAGCGTGGGCCGCCATACCAGCCGGGGCCATACCATCCCGGTCCGTACCAGCCGGGCCCATACCAACCGGGGCCGCCCCAGCCGCCATAGAAGTACGCGTTGCTGTTGTAGCTGCGTACCGCATTATCGAGCGCGCGTTGGGCGCGCTCGCGTTCGATGGCGGTTTCCTGTTCGTCGTAGATGCGCTTGTTCAGTTGCGTGAGGTCTTGCTTTTGGGCATCCGTCATCGCTGCCGGCGCGACGTTTTGCGCATCAGGCAGGCGTGCCGATGGGGCATCGGGGGGCGGTAGCTGTAATGGTGCGCAACCGGCGGCCAGCGTGAGGGTCAGCAAGCCAAGCGCACCGGCTGACGATCGGGCTGGGCGGGTCCGCAGTGATAGCAGGATCGAGCCACGAAGGATCGACGACGTGCGACCGTTTTGCGTCGGTGCGGCAGCACAAGAGAGCGAAGTGGCAGTGAGTCGGGACATGGTGCAATAACCCGTAAGGCCCGGCGAGGGGCGGCAATGACGTCAGGCGGGCGGGGCAGGCGAGGTGCCGACGCACCGCATTCCACCGGATGTAAGCTGAGATTCACCGGCGCGCCGGTCGTTCCGTGCGCCGGAGATTTCCCATCTTCCGCTATTCATGCTGTCAGTGCTGTCCGGCCGGTGCGGCGTGCGGCTGCTCGGTAAAGAGTTGCGCGGCGTCGACCTTGTCGAACTGATAGGTTTGGCGGCAGAACTCGCACGCCACTTCCACGTTCGGACGCTCGTCGAACACGCTCATGACATCGGCCTCGCCCAGCGTGCGCAGCATATTGGCGACGCGCTCGCGCGAACACGTGCAACGGAACGCCGTCGGCAGCGGGTCGAATATGCGCACCGTTTCTTCCCAGAACAAGCGATGCAGCATCGTCTCGCGGTCGGTACTCAACATTTCGTCGCGCTTGAGCGTGTTGCCCAACTGGCAGACGCGATTCCAGGTGTCGTCGTCTTCCGGCGCATGCTCGGCACCGCTGCCCGCCGTGCCGCCGTACCCCGGTAACTTTTGCAGCAGAATGCCGACGGCGTGATTGTCGTCAGACGCCAGCCACAACCGGGTATCGAGCTGCTCCGAATGATGCATGTAATGTTCGAGCACCGACGCCATATCAGGCAGCGGGCCGTGTTCGTCCGAGAGCGGCACCACGCCCTGATACGGTTGTTGACCGGGCTGCTTGACGCGCGGATCGAGCGTGATGGCAAAGTGCGCCCGACCGTTGACGTTGAGCAGCGACTTGAGCGTGCCGTCTTCCGGGATCTCGCCGCTGTACTTCGCCGTTGCGCGCATGGTGAGGTCGGCATTGCATTCGACGACGATCATGCTCACGGGGCCATCGCCGTGCAGTTGGAGGACCAGCGCGCCGTCGAACTTGACGTTGGCCGTGAGCAACGCGGCGGCAGCCATCATTTCGCCGAGCAGGTGACGCACGGGCGTCGGATAGTCGTGACGATCGAGCACGGCACGCCAGGTCGCGTCGAGGCTGACGTATTCACCGCGTACGGGCGCGGCGTCGAACATGAATTTCTGAAGTTGGTCGGACACGGTCGAATTCCTGAAAAATGCGGCAACGGCGATGGGTGTGCCGGCGGTGTCCGGCGGGGGCGGACGGCGCGAGACGTGCTTTGCGTTCGATTCGCGTTCTATTCGCACGACAATCGCACGACAGCCGCACGAACTCCTCATGATTCGCTCGTTTCCCGCGAGGCCGGTGGCACACAGCCGAAGATTGGCGCGTCGATGTTGCCATTGCTGCCATAAATGAGGGCGCGCGCCGCATTTTCAACACATTGGCAGCGAGGTTTCGTGCGCCGAATCGTCGGCACGCGACGCCGCCGGGCGTGCGCTCAGCCGATGCGCACCAACTGTTCCTTGAACACCTGCCGGCGCGTTGCGTAGACGTCGGCGTTTCGCTTGAGGTTTGCCACTTCCTCATCCGTCAGTTCGCGAACGACCTTGGCAGGCACGCCGAGGATCAGCGAACGGTCCGGAAACGTTTTGCGCTCCGTCACCAGCGCACCCGCCCCCACGAGGCTGTCGCGGCCGATGACGGCGCCGTTGAGCAACACCGCCTGAATGCCGATCAGCGAGTTCTCGCCGACCGTGCAGCCATGCAGCATGGCCTGATGGCCGACACTCACGCCCTCGGCGAGCGTGAGCGGATATCCCGGATCGGCGTGCAGCACCGCACCTTCCTGGACATTGGTCCCCGTCCCGATCCTGATCGGTTCGTTGTCGCCGCGAATCGCCACCCCCGGCCACACGCTGCTGTTCTCCGCGAGAATCACCTCGCCGATGATGGTGGCAGTGTCGGCCACGAAAGCACTCTCGTGGATCTGCGGGGTCTTGTCTCCAAGTTTATAGATCGGCATAGCGGCTTTGGTTCGCGGTTAAAATCGACGAAACCGCTATTGTAACGTCATGGTCGATTTCACTCCTGCACCCGGCGCCGAACCTCCGCTGCGCCGCGCACCCGGCGATGCGCCGTCCGAAGCTCCACGCTCCAGCGAATCCGTGGCATTCCCGGCCTGCGCACGTGGGCGCGCGCTCGAGCTTCTGCGTGTTTGCGATCCCCAAGAGAAAGCGGCGGGCGTGACAGTGCTGCGCGAGAGCGTGCGCGATGGCGGTGCCCTCTGGTATCCGCAGCGCCGGTTTGCGCTGGCAGAGAATCGGGACGGGGAGGGCGACGCGGGGATTCCGGGGCGTCCGGCGGCACCGCACCTGGTGTCGCCACGGGAGTTGAAGCAGCGCGCGGTGACGACGGTCGAAGGGCGTGCCGCCTTACTCCACGCACTCGCGCACATCGAATTCAACGCGATCAACCTCGCGCTCGACGCGCTGTGGCGCTTCGACGGTCTGCCTGTCGAGTATTACGACGATTGGCTTCAGGTCGCCGCCGAAGAGGCTTACCACTTCTCGTTGCTGGCCGCGCATCTGAAGACGCTGGGCGACGCCTACGTCTACGGGTGTTTCCCGGCCCACAATGGCCTCTGGGACATGGCGCGGCGCACGTCCGGCGACTGGCTGGCGCGTCTCGCGCTCGTGCCGCGTACGCTGGAGGCGCGTGGTCTGGACGCCAGCCCGCCGATCCGGGCAAAACTCTCCGGCGCGGGCGACCAGGCGGGCGCCGCCATTCTGGACATCATTCTGCGCGACGAAATCGGCCATGTGGCCATCGGCAACCGCTGGTATCGCTGGGGCTGTGAGCGTGCCGGGTGCGAGCCGGTCGAGACGTACGCGCGTCTGGCGGCGCAGTACGGCGCGCCGCGCCTGCGAGGGCCGTTCAATTTCGAGGCGCGCCGGGCCGCAGGCTTCGACGACGATGAACTGGCCGCCCTTCAGGCCGGTGAGTGACGGCGCAGCCGGTTCGTTTTTGACGCCGCTACCGGGGCGCCGGCGCCGACCGATATACTCGACGTTCCTCAATCGTTCAGATATTCATCGTCTGCCCGCATCATGATCGATTCCCGATCCGAGTTTCTGACGGTGCGCGGCCTGCGCCATCATGTTCGTCAATGGGGCACGCCCGGCGCACCGAAGTTGTTCGCTCTGCACGGCTGGATGGACGTGTCGGCCTCATTTCATTTCGTGGCCCAAACGCTCGCGCAGCGCTGGCATGTACTCGTCCCCGACTGGCGCGGCTTCGGTCTGACCGACTGGCCCGTGTCGGACGGGCGCGCCGGCAGCTACTGGTTCCCCGACTATCTCGCCGATCTCGACGCCTTGCTCGACGTCTATACGCAACCCGGTGAAGCCATCAACCTGATCGGTCATAGCATGGGGGGCAACGTTGCGTGCCTGTACGCGGGCGTGCGGCCCGCCCGCGTGCGACGTCTCGTGAATCTGGAGGGGTTCGGCTTGCCGCCGTCGTCGCCGACTGCGGCGATCCGCCAGCTCAGTCGCTGGCTCGACGATGTCCAGACGGTGCCGACGCTGCGCCCCTATGCATCGCTCGCCGACGTGGCGGCGCGCCTGCGCAAGACCAACCCGCGCCTCACGTCCGAGCGGGCGGAGTGGCTGGCGCAGCGATGGGCGCGCCAGGCGCAGGACGGGCAATGGCATTTGCTTGCCGATGCCGCGCACAAGATCGCGAACCCTTATCCCTATCGGCTGGATGAGGCGATGGCGGTGTGGGGCAATGTCAGCGCGCCTGTGCTGAACGTCGAAGCCACGGAGTCTGATGTGCTTCAGCATTTCGCCGGGGCGCAGGGTAAGGAGGCTTTCCGCGAACGGTTCGAGGTCTTTCCGAATTTGACGCAAGCCTTCGTCGCCGATGCCGGCCACATGCTGCATCACGATCAGCCGGAAGCCGTGGCGCGCCTGATCGAGGACTTCTGCCGCGAGTGAGTGGCGAGGCAGACGGCGGCGGGGCAGCGGTGTGCCGAGCGCAAGTCAGAAGCGAGACAGAAGCGAGACAGAAGCGAGACAGAAGCGGGGCAGAAGCGGCGCCACGAACCGGGTGCGGCGCGAGCCGGGATGGCGGGGGAGCGCGGGCAACTCGCGTCGCGTGCACTTGAGCGGTAGAATGAAGCCGTCATTACCACGTCACACGCCGGTGTCGGGGAAGCCAGACGGCTCCGCGGCGCTTCGGTGCCACGCGGTATTTCCCCTGGCGGCTCATTATGCTCAACGCGGATCTTCATTGTCATTCCAAGGTGTCGGACGGCACGCTGTCGCCGTCCGATGTGGCGCAGGTCGCTTTCGAGGCCGGCGTCGACCTATGGGCGTTGACGGATCACGACGAGATCGGCGGGCAACGCGAAGCGCGGGCAGCCGCCGAAGCGTTAGGCATGCGCTACGTGAGCGGCGTCGAGATTTCGATTACGTGGGCGAACCGGACGGTGCACATCGTCGGCCTGAATATCGACGCCGACAATCCCGCGCTGATCGACGGACTCGCGGCAACGCGGGGCGGCCGCGCAGCGCGGGCGCAGCAGATGAGCGAGCAACTGGCCGCCGCCGGTATTCCCGGTGCCTATGAAGGCGCGCTGCGCTTCGTCGGCAATCCCGATCTGATTTCCCGCACGCATTTCGCCCGTTTTCTGGTGGAGATCGGCAAGTGCGCGTCCGTCTCCGACGTCTTCGCGAAGTACCTCTCCGAGGGGCGGCCCGGCTATGTCCCGCATCGTTGGGCGACGCTCGAAGACGCCGTGCAATGGATTCGGGGCGCGGGCGGCATCGCGGTCGTGGCGCATCCCGGGCGCTACAAATTCTCGCCGCTCGAATTCGGGGTGTTGTTCGATCAGTTCCGAGACCTGGGGGGCGAAGCGATCGAAGTGGTGACCGGCAGCCATACGCCGGAGCAGTACCGCGAGTATGCCGACGTCGCGCGTCAGTACGGATTTCTGGCCTCGCGCGGCTCGGATTTCCATGGACCGACCGAGAGCCGTGCGCTGCTCGGTAAGCTGCCTGCGTTGCCCGACGATCTCACGCCGGTCTGGAGCCGCTGGCAGTAACCTTCCGACACTATGTCGCAATTCTTCCAGATTCACCCGGAAAATCCTCAGCCACGTCTCATCAAGCAAGCTGCCCAGATCATCGACAAGGGCGGCATCGTGGCGTTGCCCACCGATTCGAGCTATGCGATCGCCTGCCATATCGACGACAAGCAGGCTGTCGACCGGTTGCGTCGCATTCGCGGACTCGACGAGAAGCAGATGCTGTCGCTGCTCGTGCGCGATCTGTCCGAACTGGCCGAGTTCGCGATTGTGGACAACCGGCAGTACCGGTTGATCAAGGCGACCACGCCGGGGCCGTACGTTTTCATTCTGGAAGCGACGAAAGAGGTGCCGCGACGGCTCTCGCACCCGTCGCGAAAGACCATTGGTCTGCGCGTGCCGGAGCACGCGATCACGCTGGCGTTGCTCGAAGCGCTAGGGCAGCCGCTGCTGGCGACGACGCTGATCCTGCCCGACGACACCGAACCGTTGAACGACCCCGAAGAGATTCGCGAGCGGCTCGAAAAGCAGCTGGATCTGGTGATCGATGGCGGCGCATGTCCCAAGGAGCCGTCGACGGTGGTCGATCTGACGGTGACGCCGCCCGAGGTGCTGCGTCGCGGACGCGGCTCGCTGGCGCCGTTCGGACTGTCCTGATCGACGGGGCGCGGTCGCGCGGGCAACACCGGGTGCGAGAATCTTTGTAAGGGCGGGTAATACTGGCGTGCATGTCTGCTTGTTACAATAGCCGGCTATGAATGCCGACCTGATCCAGACCATTGCGGTCTATGCGCTCCCCGTCCTCTTCGCGATTACCTTGCATGAGGCCGCCCACGGCTATGTCGCGAAGCACTTCGGCGACCCCACCGCATTTCTGATGGGGCGCGTGACCCTCAATCCCCTCAAAAACATCGACCCGATCGGCACGATTCTCGTGCCGTTGGCACTTTATTTCATGACGAGCGGGGCGTTCCTGTTCGGCTACGCCAAGCCGGTGCCCGTCGCGTTCGGCAGTTTGCGCAATCCACGCGTCGATACGATCTGGGTGGCGCTGGCCGGCCCGCTCTGCAACTTCGCACAAGCCATTCTCTGGGCCCTGCTCGGTGTCGGGCTCCAGATCGCCGGCGTGCGCGAGCCGTTCTTCATGATGATGGCGCAGGCCGGTCTCGTGGTGAACCTCGTGATGTGCATGTTCAATCTGTTCCCGGTGCCGCCGCTCGACGGCGGACGCGTGCTGGTGTCGCTGCTACCTGCGCGCGCAGCCTATACGCTCTCGCGCGTCGAGCCCTACGGCTTTTTCATCGTGATGGCGCTGGTCGTCAGCGGTGTGCTTGGCCGAGTGTGGCTCTGGCCGTTGATCCAGTGGGGGCGCGACGTGATCGTCTGGATGCTCACGCCGCTGCTGTCGCTGGTTTCCTGAAGTTTTTGCAGACTCATCACTAGACCATGTACCCCGAACGCGTTTTCTCCGGCATGCGACCGACCGGTCGTTTGCACCTGGGCCATTATCACGGCGTGCTCAAGAACTGGATTCAGCTCCAGTCGGAGTATCCGTGCTACTTCTGCGTGGTCGACTGGCATGCGCTCACCACACACTATGAAACGCCGGAAGTCATCGAACAGAACGTATGGGACGTACTGATCGACTGGCTTGCCGCAGGGATCGATCCGAATCAGGCCACGCTCTTCATCCAGAGCAAGGTGCCCGAGCATGCCGAGCTGGCGTTGCTCATCGGCATGAGCACGCCGCTGGGCTGGCTCGAACGTGTGCCGACGTACAAGGAACAGATCGAGAAGCTCAAGGAGAAGGATCTGTCGACATACGGCTTTCTGGGCTATCCGGTGCTCATGGCGGCCGACATTCTGCTGTATCGCGCACTGCACGTGCCGGTGGGGGAGGATCAGGTACCGCACGTGGAGATGACGCGCGAAATCGCACGCCGTTTCAACTATCTGTACGGCCGCGAAGCCGGTTTCGAAGAGAAGGCGCTCGCGGCGGCGCGCAAGCTCGGCGGCAAGCGTGCGAAGCTCTATCTGGAACTGCGCAATGCCTATCAGGAAAAAGGGGACGACGAGGCGCTCGAACAGGCGCGCGCCATGCTCTCCGAATCGCAGTCGTTGTCCATGGGCGACCGCGAGCGTCTCTTCGGCTACCTCGAAGGCGCGCGCAAGCTGATTCTGGTGGAGCCGCAGGCGCTGCTGACGCCGGCGTCGCGCATGCCGGGCCTCGACGGACAGAAGATGTCGAAGTCCTATAACAACACCATCGGTCTGCGCGAGGACGCCGAATCGATCACCAAGAAGGTGCGGACCATGCCGACGGATCCGGCGCGTGTGCGTCGCACCGATCCGGGCGATCCCGACAAATGCCCGGTGTGGCAGCTGCATCAGGTCTACAGCGACGAGGACACCCGCGAGTGGGTTCAGGCCGGATGCCGCAGCGCCGGCATCGGCTGCATCGAGTGCAAGCAGCCGGTCATCGAAGGCATTCTGCGCGAGCAGCAACCGATGCTCGAACGTGCACAGAAGTACATGGACGATCCGTCGCTGCTGCGCGCCATCGTGGCCGACGGCTGCGAGAAGGCCCGCAAATCGGCGCAGGAAATCATGCGCGACGTGCGTGAAGCCATGGGGCTTCAGTATTCATGACGGACGTCGCCGTCTCGGGCATCGTGCACGGCACGGGGGCGCCGTCGTCGTGGCTGGTGCGTTGGGCGCATCTCATTGCGCCCGGCGCCCATGCGCTCGATCTGGCGTGCGGTCAGGGCCGTCACACCCGCTGGCTGGCGTCGCGCGGGGTGCACGTCACGGCGATCGATCGGGACGCGGCGGCCCTTGCCACAATGGCAAGCCTGCCCCATGTGACGACGGTGGCCGCCGACCTCGAAGGGGCGCCGTGGCCGTTGCCCGCCGGCATGACCTTCGATGCGGTCATCGTCACCCACTATCTGCATCGGCCGCTGCTGGCGCGTATCGCGGCAAGCGTGGCGCCGGGAGGCGTCCTGATTTACGAAACTTTCGCTCAAGGAAACGAAAGGTACGGGAAACCGTCCAATCCGCTGTTCCTGCTGGCGCCGGGCGAGTTGCTCGACGTCGCGCGTGACGCGGGGCTGCGCGTCGCGGGTTTCGAGGATGTCACGCTGCCCTCGCCGCGTGCGGCGTGTGTGCAGCGGCTGTGCGCCACGCGTGCGTCCGCCCCCGGGGAAAACCCCGGGACTGCCGCGCTGTACGAGGCGACAGCGTAATCCGCTACAATCCACCCTTATCGCTGAATTGTTCGATCAAACATGACTACCCAAACTCCGATTCAAGGCAGTATCGTCGCGATTGTCACGCCGATGGCAGAGGACGGCAGCCTTGACCGTGAAGCACTGCGTAACCTGATCAACTGGCACGTCGACGAGGGCACGGACGGTATCGTTATCGTCGGCACGTCGGGCGAATCGCCGACGGTCAACGTCGAAGAGCACTGCGAACTCATCGAGATCGCCGTCAAGCAGACGGCGGAAGCCGGGCAGTCGCGCGGGCGCAAGGTGCACGTGATCGCCGGCACCGGCGGGAATTCGACGGCAGAGGCCATCGAGCTGACCAGGCATGCGAAGAAGGTCGGCGCCGACGCTTCGCTGCAAGTCGTGCCTTACTACAACAAGCCCACGCAGGAAGGGCAATACCAGCACTTCCGCGCCATTGCCGAAGCCGGTGAGCTTCCGGTCATCCTCTATAATGTGCCCGGCCGCACCGTGGCGGACGCCAGCAACGAAACGCTGCTGCGTCTGGCCGACGTGTCCGGCATCATCGGTGTGAAAGACGCCACGGGCAATCTGGATCGTGGCATCGACCTGATCCGGCGTGCCCCGAAGAGCTTCGCCGTCTACAGCGGCGACGACCTGACGGCCGTTGCGCTCATGCTCATGGGCGGTCAGGGTAATATCTCGGTCACCGCCAACGTGGCACCGCGTGCGATGCACGAACTGTGCGCGGCTGCGCTGGCCGGCGATGTGGCCAAGGCACGTGAGTTGCAGTTCAAGTTGTTCGAACTGCATCGTGCCATGTTCGTCGAAGCCAATCCGATCCCCGTGAAATGGGCGCTGCAAAAGATGGGTATGATCGCGTCGGGCATTCGCCTGCCGCTCACGCCGCTGGCGCAGTCGTATCAGGAAACGGTGCTCAACGCCCTCAAGTCGGCCAACATCGCTGTTGTCTAAGCTGTCGTTCAGGCACCCGGGTTAGATTGCCCACCCATTTTTTTGCGACTCATGAAACGAATCGTCAGTAACTCCGTAGCTCGTCCCGTGCTGGCATGGGCCGCTATTGCCTCGTTGGCCCTCGTTGCCGGATGCAGCTCGTTGTCGAGCGCGCTTTCGTCCGATAAGGTCGATTACAAAAGCTCGAAGACCGGCCCCTCGCTCGATGTTCCGCCGGATCTGACGAACGTTCAGGCCGCTGACCGCAAGTATGTGTCGCCGGGCGGCACTGCCACGCTGTCGACCTACGAGAGCCAGCAGAAGGTCGTTGCGGCTAACCCGACCGACACCGTGCTGCCGGACGTGCCCGGCATGAAGGTCGTGCGCGATGGCAACGAGCGTTGGCTCGTGATTCAGAAGCCGGCCGGCGATCTGTGGCCGACGCTGCGCGAGTTCTGGCAGGAAAACGGCTTCGTGCTGACCATCGATTCGGCAGACACCGGTGTGATGGAAACGGACTGGGCCGAAAACCGTGCCAAGCTCAACCAGGACATCATCCGCGATCTGCTCGGCAAGGTGCTCGACGGCCTGTATTCGACCGGCGAACGCGATCGTTTCCGCACGCGTGTCGAACGCGATCCGAATGGCGGCACGGACATTTACATCACGCACCGTCGCATGGTGGAAGTGTTCACGAACTCGCAGAAGGATACGACCAAGTGGGAGCCGGCACCGAACGATCCGGGGCTCGAAGCGATCATGCTGACCAAGCTGATGCAGCGCTTCGGTGCTCAGGCCGATCAGGCGAAGGCTCAGGTGGAAAATGCCAAGGCTGGCGGTCCGTCGTCGCAGGTCGTGAAGACGGCCGATGCGGCGTATCTCGACATCAACGAACCGTTCGACCGCGCATGGCGTCGTGTCGGCGTCGCGCTCGATCGCGGCAACTTTACCGTGGACGATCGTGATCGCGCGAAGGGTCTGTACTTCGTGAGTTATGTCGATCCGGCATCGCTTGCCAAGGACAACGGTTTCTTCTACAGCCTGTTCCACGCGAAGGAAGTGCAGGATCAGAAGAAGGCCAAGAAGTACAGCGTCAACGTGCAAGGTCGTGGCGACAGCCAGACGCGCGTGCAGGTGCTCGACGACAAGGGTAACGTCGACAACTCGCAGATCGCGCAAACGATCATCAGCGTGATCGGCAACCAGCTCCGTTAAGGCGGGGTGTGCGGTTCGCCAGTCTAGGCAGCGGCAGCGAAGGCAATGCCCTGCTGGTGGAGGCGTCGGAAGGCGCCTCCACGACACGTATTCTTCTTGATTGCGGTTTCTCGATGCGAGAGGTTGAGCGGCGCCTCGCGGCGCGCTCGGTCGACGTGGCGTCGCTCGATGCCATCGTCATCACGCATGAACACGCCGATCACATCGGCAGTGCCCTTTCCCTTACGCGCAAGTACCGGATCCCGCTCATCATGAGCTGGGGGACGGGGCAGGCCGTCAAGGTCGGCGCTACGCTCAAAGCCGATGGCGACGACACGCTCGTGCGCTGGTGTCGCTCCGATGAGCGACTGGCGGTCGGCAACCTCGAACTTCATCCTTACACTGTGCCTCACGACGCACGCGAGCCCTTGCAGTTCGTGTTTTCCGATGGCGCGCGGCGTCTCGGCGTGCTGACCGATGCGGGCTGTCCGACAGCGCATCTGATTGCCACGCTCGGCGGCTGCGATTCGCTGGTGCTCGAATGCAACCATGATCGTGAGATGCTGGCGAACAGCAAGTATCCGCCGTCGCTCAAGGCGCGTATCGGCGGAACATATGGTCATCTGGCCAACGATGCGGCTGCGCAAATTCTCGATGCCATCGATCGCGCGAAACTGCAACGCGTCATTTGTGCGCATCTGAGCGAGCAGAACAATACGCCGACGCTGGCAATGGAGGCGATGTCCGCCGTGATCGGGAGTGCAGCGACGGAGATACTGGTCGCGACGCAGGCGGGCGGATTCGACTGGCTGACGTGTTGAGGCTGCGCGTTCGCGTATCCGGTGTCTGGCCGGGGGGGGGCGAATCTGTGCGATGCGGGCAAAAGGTACAGACGTAAAAAAGCCGGTCATAAGACCGGCTTTTTTTGCTCAACTGCCTCGCGGCAGCGAGAGCTTACTTGCTGGCAGCAGCGTCAGCAGCCGAAGCGACGGCGTCAGCAGCAGCACCAGCAGCCGAAGCGGCCGTGTCAGCAGCAGCACCGGCAGCCGAAGCAGCCGAATCAGCAGCAGCGCCAGCAGCCGAAGCGGCGTCCGAAGCAGCCGTCGCAGCCGAAGCGGCAGCGTCAGCAGCCGGAGCAGCGGCTTCTTCCTTCTTGCCGCAGGCGGTCAGGGCGATAGCCAACAACGAAGCGACGAGGAGAGACTTCTTCATGATCACGTCCTTTTATGGTAGAAGACAAGCGAATGAATATTAGTTACGGTAATACGCTCTTGCCAGCGCAAAGCCGATTGCGAGACATTGGCAATTGAGGATTACCCTTGGTCATGCAAGCTGCTTGGCGAGAAATTATATTGGGTTTTCCCCAACGCGTCACGTCAATCTCGCGCATTTACCCCGCTTTTTTCCTTACGGCGCGCAACTTTCGTACGACGTTCGAGTCGGCCCCGAGTTGCAGCCATCCCGAAGCGTACCAATCGTACAGAATTTCAACGATTTCTTGGTCTTTTTGCTCGAATTTCGCACATTCGCTGGCATCCAGTTGCCGTTGATCGGCAAGTATGCGTAACGTCGAGCGCGCACTGACGGGGACTTCGAGAGGCTCGCCGTTGACGTAGTATCGGTTGCGTCGATACAACAACTGCGTCTTTGCCGACAGCGTGAGTCCTCGCGACGATGCTTCGTGCACGAAACGTGTCGTCGAAAGCGGCTTTTCCGGCGGGTCGAAGAACACATGCGACTTCGGTTCGCTCAGCCAGCGCCCGAGAAAATCTTCCACTTCTTTTTGCCCCCAACGCACGCGTTCCAACTGCGTGAGCAGGGTGTCGATCATCGCATCGGGCAGGGCCGCAGGATGCTTGACGGCCGGTTGTTTCGGGTCTGCGTATCGGCCAGCGAAATGACGCGCAAACGGCAG
The DNA here is from genome assembly GCF_902459655.1 of Pandoraea anhela. Classification (GTDB taxonomy): domain Bacteria; phylum Pseudomonadota; class Gammaproteobacteria; order Burkholderiales; family Burkholderiaceae; genus Pandoraea; species Pandoraea anhela. Next base: position 206,148 of record NZ_CABPSB010000004.1, on the reverse strand, counting down.
TTCCGCAGCGTTTTCCGCAAGGTAGTACAGGAAGTTTTGCAGCATTTCCTGTTCGAGCGGCGCGCGAAATCCCACCGAGTACGTCATGCATTCGCCTTCGGCTACGCCGTCGTGTGCGTAGCCGGGTGGCAGGTACAGCATGTCGCCCGGCTCCAGCACCCACTCTTCTTCGGCGTCGAAGTGTTTGAGGATGCGCAACGGCACGTCTTCGCGCCACGTCGTGTCACGTTGCGGACCGATGCGCCAGCGACGCTTGCCATGGGCTTGCAGCAGAAAAACGTCGTACGAATCGAGATGCGGGCCGACACCACCGCCGTCCGTCGCGTAGCTGATCATCACATCGTCGAGACGCGCGTCGGGAATAAAGCGAAACTGTTGCATGAGCGCGTCCACGGCCGGTGCGTGAAGATTCACGCCCTGTACGAGAAGCGTCCAGTGCTTGCGTGTGAGCGGCGGCAGATCGTCGATGTCGAACGGACCATGGTCGAGTTGCCAACGCTTGCGTGCGTGGCTGATGAGACGCGATTCCACGTCGTCCTGCGCCGCAAGCGCGAACAGCGCTTCACGCGGGAGCGGCGCGGTGAAGTTGGGGATGGCTTGCCGGATGAGCAACGGGCGCTTGTGCCAGTAGCGCTTCATGAACGCGTCGGGCGTGAGGCCGCCGAGTAGCGTTGAGGGTGTCGAGTGTGTCGACGGCGTTGAACGGTTCGAATGGTTCGAACGGGTCGGATCGACCGGCTTGGGCGAGGGGTGGCGAGAGGTCGTCATGCGTAACCGAGGTAATCGATACAGCCGTTGCCGGGGCGCTGTCATACGGCTGCGCGTATAATGCGGGCTGTTTTTCGGAGAGTTTGATGAAGATCGAAAAGAATACCGTCGTCTCGGTGACTTACAAGTTGTCGGACGCTCAGGGCAACCTGATCGAAGAAAGCGGCGCCGAGCCGATGGTTTATCTGCACGGCGGCTATGATGGCACGTTCCCCAAGATCGAGGAAGCGCTCGATGGTCAGGACGTCGGCTTTGAAACGCATCTGCAACTGGAACCGACGGACGCCTTCGGCGACTACGATTCCGAGCTGATCAAGATCGAAGAGCGTGGCCGTTTCCCGGAGCCGCTCGAAGTCGGCATGCAATTCGAAGGCACGCCGGAAGACGGTGACGAAGAGTCCGATACGCTGATCTACACGGTGACGGACGTTGCCGAAGACAAGGTCGTGCTCGACGGCAATCACCCGCTCGCAGGGATGGCGCTGCGCTTCGAACTGAAAGTGACCGACGTGCGTGCGGCCACCGAAGAAGAAATCGAGCACCAGCATGCGCACGGCGCATCGGGACTCGAAATCGTCGACGAAGACGAAGACGACGCACCGACGCTGCATTGAATAGCGCGACGATGCGTCGTGCGACGCATCGTCTGGCGCGGTAGGACCAGGAACGCCGGGCAGGCGCATCGTGAGTTGACGATGCGCCTGCTCGGCGTTTGTGTTTTGTGCTCGCACGCCGTACTTGCCGCTGTGGTGCGTGTCGCATCGGCCGGAAAGTTGTGGCCAGCCGCTTACTTGCCGTGTGTCGTGCCGCGCGACGATGCGCTGGGCAATAGCGCCGGACCGATGGGCATGACGCCCTGATTCGGGTCCGAACTGATCAGGGCACCGCTCGACAGTCCGGAGGCCGGATACAGCGCCGAGTAGGGCATGGCGGTGGGTGTCGACGTGGTCGGCGTGGCGCCTATGCCGGACGTTGCCGACATTGGCGACGTTGCCGATGCGGAGGCCCCGGGGGACGCCCGCGAGGGATCGGCGTTCGATGCAGACGTCGTAGAGGCGTTACTGCCCGGACGCGGGCTACCGGTTGCCGACGTGGCCGCGCCGTTTGGCGGCAGTGTCGCGCTTTCGAAACTGAAGAGTTGAGCCTTCCTCGGGTCGACCAGCACGCGCACCCATCGATTCGTCGCCGGTGAACCGTAAGTGCTCAGTTGCGTGAACGTCTTCACCGGCGCGCCGTGCGCGTCGTGCAACGGCTGTGCGTGATGCATTGTCTTGCCGCTGTCGATGAGCAGGATCGGTGCTTTGAAGCGCGCCGCGAGCCGCTGCAACTGCGTACGGAAGTCCTTGTAGCCGTCTACCCCGCGACGTCCGTTGCGATCGGAGAAGATCCCTTTCAGCCCGCCAGTGCGCGCCGGTTCGAACTCGGGGTCCGCCTGCGCGATGACCACCATCCCGATCGCGTCCTTTTGCTGCGCGTAGACGAGCGCATGCTGTAGCCATACGCGTGTGGCAATCACACGGTCTTCGAACTCGCCGTTTCGGCCGCCCGCAGAGCGGTAGTTATTGTTGTTTCCCGGCAGATTGACGCCGACGAAGACCACCCCGCGATAGAACCATCGCACGTTCTCGTGATACTGGCGAAAGCGCGCCATATCGCTTTGCCGGGTAAGGTCGAACTGCGCGTATCCGAGTGGCCCCGGGCCGAGCAGGGCGTCGTCGTCGAACGCGTGATCGCGCAGGAAATCGAGCCGCTCCACGGGGTTGTAGCTGCCGTCCGCCGCTCGCTCGCAGTCCGCCCAGTCGTTCGCGCCCGGCACGTAAATCATCGGCTTGGGAGAACTCGCGAGCAGACTCAGGCGCTGCGTCACGAGGTCGTCCCGGCAAGACTCGCCAGCGCTTTTGATGTTGCCCGCATGCACCACGAACGCCGCATCGCTGTCGCCAATGCTCGCCAGTACGTTTCGCGTGACGGGGACGTCGGCATTATTGAAAGGCGTGTTGCCCAGGACGGCAAACTCGAAGGGCGGCAGCTTCGCGGGCGCTTTGGGTTGCGCTTTGGGTTGTGCTTTCGCCGAACCCTTCGCGTTGGCCGATGAAGCGGAGGCCGGGACAGCGCCGATCGCCAGTGCAAGCGCCACGCCGCACGCGGCCAGCAGGCCGATGCACGTGTGACGGCAAATGCGCGGGCGACGCGGGCTCGGCATGGCGAGACGTCAGTCGTGGCTGCGGCCGCTCATCAGGCTTCGCAGTTCGTAGAGGAGGTCGAGCGCTTCGCGGGGACGCAAGTCGTCCGGATCGATTTGCGCGAGGCGAGCAAGCGTCGCTTCGGCCGCCGGGTCGTAGGCGCCGACCGCTTTTTGCGCGTCTCCGCCACCGCTATTCGCATGCGACGCTGCGGCATTGTCCGAATCGTCGCGCTCGTCCTCGAACGTGTCCACGGCGGCGCGCGGTGCGAACAGATCGAGCTGTGGGGCCGCCGGATCGAGCGCCTGTTGTTCGAGCAGCGCGAGATGTTTGCGTGCGGCGCGAATGACCGGCATCGGCACGCCGGCGAGTTGGGCGACCTGCAAGCCGTAACTCTGGCTGGCGGGGCCGTCCTGCACGGCGTGCAGAAACACGATGCCTTCGCCGTGCTCGACTGCCGACAGGTGAACGTTCGCGCATTGCGGGAACTCGTCGGGCAACTGCGTGAGTTCGAAGTAGTGCGTGGCGAACAACGTGTAGCAACGGTTGTGGCCAAGCAGGTGGCGCGCGATGGCCCATGCCAGCGCGAGGCCGTCGAAGGTCGAAGTGCCGCGCCCGATTTCGTCCATCAGTACGAGGCTCTGATCGGTGGCCGTGTGCAGAATCGCCGCCGACTCGGTCATCTCCACCATAAAGGTCGAGCGTCCGCCGGCGAGGTCGTCCGACGCGCCGATGCGCGTGAAGATCGCGTCGAGCGGTCCGATGCGTACCGACTCGGCGGGCACGTAGCAGCCCACATAAGCGAGCAGGGCGATGAGCGCCGTCTGACGCATGAACGTCGACTTACCGCCCATGTTCGGGCCGGTGATGAGCAACAGGCGGCGCGGGTCCCCCAGCGAGCAATCGTTGGCGATGAAGCGCTCTACCTGCTGTTCGACGACCGGATGGCGTCCCTGACGAATGTCGACGACGCGGTCCTGTACCAGCTCGGGCTTCACCCAGCCCAGCGTTTCGGCGCGCTCGGCCAGCGACGCAAGCACGTCGAGCTGGGCGAGCGCCTGTGCGATTCGCTTGAACTCGGTAATGTGCGGCAGCAGCGCTTGCAGCAGCGCGTCGTACAGCATCTTTTCACGGGCGAGCGAGCGCTCCTGCGCGGACAACGCCTTGTCTTCGAACGTCTTCAGTTCCGGGGTGATGTAGCGCTCGGCGTTCTTCAACGTCTGGCGGCGGCGATAGTCGTCCGGCACCTTGTCCGTCTGACCGCGCGTGACCTCGATATAGAAGCCATGCACCTTGTTGAATTCGACCCGCAGATTGTTGATGCCGGTGCGCGCGCGTTCGCGCGTTTCCAGATCGACGAGGAACTGACCGCAGTTCTCGGAGATGTCGCGCAACTCGTCGAGTTCGGCATCGTGGCCGCGCGCAATCACGCCGCCGTCGCGCACCATCGCCGCCGGTTCTTCCGCGACGGCGCTCGTGAGCAGCGCGAGCGCGTCGTCCGGGATAGCCAGGTCTTCGTGCAGCATCGCCAGCAGCGGTGAGCGGGCTTCGACGGCGCGCAGCGTGGTGTGCAGTTCGGGCAGGCGGCGCAGGGCGTCGCGCAGGCTCGACAGGTCGCGCGGCCGTGCCGTGAGCAGCGCCAGGCGCGCGGTAATGCGCTCGACGTCCGCAACGTGACGCAGTTCGGTGTTCAGCGCGCGCCACGCGCCGGGGCCTTCGAGCAACGTCGCGATCGCCAGTTGGCGTGATTGCGGCACTTCCTGATCGCGCATCGGATGGTGCAGCCAATGTCGCATCAGACGGCTGCCCATGGTCGTGCCACACGTGTCGAGCAGCGAGAGCAGCGTGGGCGATTCGGTGCCGCGCAGCGTCTCGGTGAGTTCCAGATTACGGCGGGTCGCGGCGTCGAGGCCAATATAGGCCGCTTCCCGCTCCACGTTCAGACTTTGCACATGTCGCAGCGACTGGCCTTGCGTAGCGGCTGCGTACTGCAAGAGCGCGCCGGCCGCACCCAGCGCCGGATCCAGGCCGTCGCAACCGAACGCCGTCAGGCTGGCCACGCCGAGTTGATCGCGCAGGCGTTGCGTGCCGGCGGACATATCGAAGTGCCAGTCGGGCACGCGTGTGGTGGTGCCGAGCGAGAGGCCGGCGAAAGCTTCGGCAACGCTGTCGGGCACGAGCGTCTCGGCGGGCCGAATGCGTTCGAGTTCGCGCGGCAATTTATCGGCTGCCACTTCCATCAGACGCAGTTCGCCGCTCGCCAGCGAGAGCCACGCCAGACCCGCGACGCGCTCGCTGGCGCGGCGGGCCGGCGGCATCTGGACGGCGAGAAGGTACTGGTCGAGTTTGTCGCTGAGCAGCGCGGCGTCGGTCAGCGTGCCGGGCGTCACGATGCGCACGACCTTGCGTTCGACCGGCCCCTTCGAGGTGGCGGGGTCGCCGATCTGCTCGCAGATGGCGACGGACTCGCCGAGCTTGACCAGCTTGCCTAGATACTGCTCCACGGCGTGATGCGGCACACCTGCCATGCGGATCGGCTGACCGCCGGACTGGCCGCGTGCGGTCAGCGTGAGATCGAGCAGACGCGCGGCCTTGGCGGCGTCGTCATGAAACAGCTCGTAAAAATCGCCCATGCGGTAGAACACGAGCATGTTCGGATGCTCGGCCTTGATGCGGGTGTACTGCTGCATCATCGGCGTCATGGCGGGTGTCGCGCCATGAGGGGGCATGCCGGGATTCCCTGGATTCGACGCGGTGGCTGCCGGTGCTGCGGGGGCGGGTGTCGCTTGAGTGCTCGTCATGAATGAAGTCGGGTCGGGCGAGTCGGGCCACGAGGTATGCCGGCAAGGCGCCTGTCGGGCGCATCTTGCAGCGGGTCGCCATGCGCTGGCGGCTGGCGCTGCGACGATCGGCCGGTTCGCACCCTCGTGGCGCGTTGGATGCGCAATTTTACGACGGGTTCGATATCCACCGGTATCCCATCCCTGTCAATGTCACTCATCGATGTCGGTGAGGGTGTCGCACGACGCAGGGAATTTTTCTCAAGTTTCCCGGAAATGTGTCGTTTTGGGTGGTAAGCTCTCGCAAAAACAAGCAAAAGCAAGACAAAAGCTACTTTCGTTCGGGCCAGTATGGTGAAGTCGTTGAAGGGACGGGTCGCAGCGGCGACAGCACTCGTCTCGATGATATTGATCGTCGGCTTGGCCCTCGGGATCGAGTTTTTCGTCTATGGCGAGTTGCGTAGCGCAATGCAGGCGCAACTCGATACGCACGTGAAACTCGCCGCCGATCAGCTCGACGACAAGTTGCGCTCCAAATTTCTCGTTCTCCATCGCGTGGCGCGCAACATCGGCGATCCCAACGTCATGACCAGCGCGCAGTTCGAGCGGTTCGTCAATCTCTCGGTGTCGATGCCCGAGACCTTCAATACCGTATTCGTGGCGGCGTCCGACGGTCGTATGCTCTACGACTCGACGTTCCCCGATATGCCCATCAACATTGCCGATCGCGACTATTTCCGGCAGTTGCTGGCGGGCGCGCCGCAGGCCGCATCCAGTGTGATCGCCGGCAAGATCACGCGCTCGCCGGGCGTGGTGCTCGCCGTGCCCGTGACGGACCCGCAAGGCAAGGTCATCGCGGTGGTCGGCGGTGCGATCAACTTGCTGCGGCAAAACTTCATCGTCGATCTGGCGAGCAACCGTGTCGGTGAGACGGGGCGCTATTGCCTCATTTCCAACGAGACGCCTCCGCGTTATGTGATTCAGTCCGATGTCACGAAGATTCTCACTGCCGTCGGGCCGTCGCAGACACTGTGCGGCGTGCGCGATGTCGGTGCGAATAACCTCGTGCATATGCTTCCGCTGATCGCACGTGCGCCGATGGCGACGACGGGGTGGTTCGTGGTGGCGGTATTGCCGGGCGCCGAGGCGTTCAGTCCGATCTCGCGCGTGCGGCGTCAGGTGTTCCTGCTGGCCATCGCGGCCATCGGCATTGCGGCGCTCGTCATGTGGTGGGTCGCGCGTCGTCTGTTGCGTCCGCTCGATACGTTGCGCGTTCTCGTGGAGCGCAGTGCCGGCGATATGCGCGCCGTGCAGTCGCTGCCGGTGCAGCGTGCGGACGAGATCGGCGCGTTGGCGAACACGTTTCGCAGCCTGATGCAACAGTTGGGCGACCGGACCGAGGCGCTGGAGATGTCGCGCGAAGCGGCGCGGGCGAGCGTGCGGCGCATGCAGGAAGTGGCGGACCGGGTGCCGTATCTGGTGGCGTTTCTCGATGGCGACGAGCGGTTCGCATTCGTGAATCGGGCCTGCGAGGTGCGGCTGCGGCGTCCGCGCGAGCGCATTATCGGCGCCACGGCGCGTGAGTTGCTCGGACCGTCGCTCTACCGCGAATTTGCGCCGTATCTGGCGCGTGCCCTCGCGGGTGAGGCGGCAACGTTCGTGTGGGATTTCGGCGAGGACGCGTCGTACCGTTGCTTCGAAGTGAGCTACCAACCCGAGTGGGCGACGCATAACGTGCTCGCGGGGGTTCACGTGTTCGTTCGCGACATCAGCGTCGAGCGTTCGAACGAGCGACGCTGGCGACGCGAGTCGCATACGGATCACCTCACCGGGCTGCTCAACCGCAAGGGCTTCGATCAGGCGTTGACGGCGGCGGTGCGGCGCGCGCGCGAAGGGGCGGGGGCGCAGGCGTTGCTGTTCGTCGATCTGGATCGCTTCAAGGTCGTCAACGATACGTGGGGCCATTCGCTCGGCGACGAGTTGTTGCGGCGTCTGGCCAAACGCATGGTCGCCAGTGTGCGGGAGGCCGATGTGATCGCCCGCTTCGGTGGCGACGAATTCGCCGTCATCATGCGCGATGTCCAGGACCCGCTCGATATCGAACGGGCCGCCATGGCGCTCCTCGACGCGGCCTCCCGGCCGATGATGCTGTCGGTCGGCGAAGTCTCGGTCGGCGCATGTGTGGGGGTGGCGGTCGTCGCGAGTGGTGAAGACCGAACGCCCGACATGCTGTTCGAAGCCGCCGACCGTGCCCTGTACGACGCCAAGCATGGCGGGCGCGGACGTTTCGTTCTCAGCCAGGAAACCGCTTTCGGTACCGCGGGGCGTCTTCAGTAAGCGGGCGCTCACCGGGGTGTCGAGAGACGTTGGCGGCGCGCTCGCTTTTTCCAGGGCTGCGGCGTGCACGTCCCCGGTCGGGCGTTAGTCGCAGGCAATCGAAAGTGCCGCGGCGATCATCTTCCCTGAAGTTACGAACATCCATTGTCTGCCGCACAATGAGCAACGCCCGCCGTTGGCGACGTACATGCTTTCCGATATCGCCGACGGTTCGGGTGTGGGGAAGTCTTCTCAAGCGGAGGTGGGCATGAAACTGGAAGGCGGACGAGGCCGTGCAGTCACGCGGGCGGCTTCCGACGCGGGGTGGCGCGACGGGGCGCGCCGTGATTTGCCGCGGGCATCGCATCGGGGGCCGCTCACCCGGTCGAAAGCCGACGGACATGACGACGATGCGAGACATCGCAGTCTGTCGGTGCGAGAAAACGAAGTCTTTCATATGCTGGTCGACGGTCTGGCCGTCAACGAGGTCGCCCATGCGCTGCACCTGAGCGGTCGCACGGTCGAGTCTCACGTCGCGCACATCCTGCATAAGCTTGCGCTCGACGACAGCGCGCAACTGATCGGCTACGCCGTGCGGCACGGGCTGATCGACGAAGGGGGCGAGGGCGTCACCTAGGGGGCGCCGGTGCAAGCCAGGTCCGCGCATTGCTGGTCAACCCGGCGCGTCGCGAACGGTCTTCGGGATCGTTGCGGCGCGCCCGTCCATGCCGGCCCATGCCGGTGCACACCACGCATCCCGTCACCTCGATGGCGATTGCGATCGCGTGTCCCGAAAATTCCGAATGTTCTCGCCGACGGACCCGACTCGCATGGACAGCCGGCGCGATCACGCCGTCGGTGATAAGGTACCGGCTCGACATAATTTTTGCGGATGGTGCGTGCCTGCGCGGCCATTCCCTCCCGATCATGAGGGGCGCCGCTGCGCCGCCCCGAGAAACGAGGACAGACACGATGAAGGCGATCGAGATCACCCAGTACGGCGGACCCGAAGTGCTCAAGCTCACCGAGCGGCCGCGTCCCGAACTCAAGCCGGGCGAAGTGCTCATCAAGGTGAAGGCTGCGGGCGTGAACCGTCCGGACGTACTTCAGCGCATCGGGCAGTATCCGGTGCCGCCGGGGGCGTCGGATCTGCCGGGTCTCGAAGTGGCCGGCGAGATCGTCGACGGTGCGCTCGACGGCGCGGACAACCCTTGGGGCCTGAAGGTCGGCTCACGGGTGTGCGCGCTGGTGCAGGGCGGTGGCTACGCCGAATATTGCGCGGCCCCGCTCGCGCAGGTGCTGCCGGTGCCGCAGGGGCTATCGGATGTCGAGGCGGCGTCGTTGCCCGAGACGTTCTTCACCGTATGGAGCAACGTATTCGATCGTGCGCGTCTTGGCGAAACCGAAGCCGGAGAGAAAGAGACGTTGCTGGTGCAGGGCGGCACGAGCGGTATCGGCGTGAGCGCGATCCAACTGGCCGTGGCGCTCGGCCACCGGGTGTTCGCCACGGCGGGCTCCGACGATAAGGCGCGCGCCTGCGAGGCGCTTGGCGCGGAGCGCGGCATCAACTACAAGACCGAGGATTTCGTCGCCGTGACGAAGGAACTCACCCAGGATCGCGGCGTCGACGTCGTGCTCGACATGGTGGGCGGCGATTATCTGCCGCGCGAAGTGCAGGCGCTGGCGTTCGACGGACGTATTGCGATCATCGCCCTGCTCGGCGGTAGCAAGGCGACGCTGGATATGGGGGCGCTGCTGCGTCGTCGTCTGACGGTGACGGGCTCGACGCTGCGTCCGCGCTCGGTCGCGTTCAAGGCGGCGATCGCCAAGCAACTGCACGACAAGGTCTGGCCGTTGTTCTCCGCAGGCAAGATTCATCCGGTGATTTATCAGACGTTTCCTGCGGAACAGGCAGACAAAGCCCACGCGCTCATGGAAACGAGCGCGCACGTCGGCAAGATCGTGCTGTTCTGGTAAGCACGTTTGGCCCGGTTCGTCGGGTGAAACCGCATCATCGCCCCGATTTGTGCGGTTTCGCTCGATGCAAAGCCAGCGAAATTGACCCCCATGCCCCGGACGCACTAGAATGAGAGGTTTTTCGTCCATACGCATTGGGGGATAAGGCGTGACAACTGGTACCGCAGCTTCGGCTCGCACCATCAGCCGCAAGGCTGGCAAGCTCGTCGTGGGCAATTGGAAACTGCACGGCAGTCTGGCCGGCAACGAGGCGCTGCTGGGCGACCTGCTGGCGTCGCCTGTGCTGAGCGCACCGGGCGTGACCGCCGCCGTTTGTGTGCCGTTCCCTTATCTCGCGCAATGTCAGACCCGTCTCTCGGGGCAGGTGCTGAGCTTCGGTGCGCAGGATGTGTCGGCCCAGGTGAGCGGCGCCTTCACGGGCGAAGTCGCTGCGCCGATGATCGCCGAGTTCGGCGCGCGGTTCGTGATCGTGGGTCACTCGGAGCGTCGTGCTTATCACGGCGAGACCGATGCGAGCGTTGCGGCGAAGACGTTGCGTGTTCTCGATGCCGGTATGACGCCGATCGTGTGCATCGGCGAGACGCTGGCCGAGCGCGAGGCGGGTGAAACGATGGCGGTGGTGTCGCGTCAGCTCGAAACCGTGCTGGCTGCGCTGACGGTCGAGCAGGCCGCGCAGATCGTCGTGGCTTACGAGCCGGTCTGGGCGATCGGCACGGGCAAGACGGCGACGTCGGCGCAAGCGCAGGAAGTGCACGCGCATCTGCGTTCGCTGCTGCGCGCGAAAGGTGAGGCGGTATCGGATGTGGCGGTGTTGTACGGCGGCAGCGTGAAGCCGGACAACGCGGTGGAATTGTTCTCGATGGCTGACGTCGATGGTGGTCTGATCGGCGGTGCGGCATTGAAGGCGGTCGATTTTCTGGCGATTTGCGAGGCGGGCCTGCCGCGCTGACGTCAATGCCGTTCTTTGTAACGGCGTGAAATAAGTCATGACGCGGCGCATCAATTTTTGCCGTGCTCCGGACGAATTGGATTCTTCTCTACGGGTGATCAGATGGGGTTGTTGAAAACGTTGTTGATCGTGGTGCAGGTGCTTTCCGCGCTGGGCATCATCGGTCTGGTGTTGTTGCAGCATGGTAAGGGCGCCGACATGGGCGCGGCATTCGGCAGCGGTTCGTCGGGCAGTCTTTTTGGTGCGTCGGGGTCGGCCAACTTCCTGTCGCGCACCACGGCTGTATTGGCTGCCGTGTTCTTCGTGACCACGCTGGGCCTCACTTATCTGGGCTCGTACAAGCCGGCGGCAAACATCGGTGTCCTTGGTAATTTGCCTGCGGCGACAGCGCCGGTCGCGGCGTCCGCACCTGCTGCTGCAAGTGCGCCGGCGCCGGCCTCGGTGGCGAATCAGCAAGACGTGCCGAAGTGATTCGCGACGCGTTTGTGACAAGTAATACGTTGTAAAGAAAGTTGAAAAAAAATCGATTTGTGCATTGAACAAAATGCCGAAGGGCGCTACTATAGCGGTCTTGAAGCGATTCGTAAGTGACAGCGGATTGCAGACTATGAATGCCGACGTGGTGAAATTGGTAGACACGCTATCTTGAGGGGGTAGTGGCGAAAGCTGTGCGAGTTCGAGTCTCGCCGTCGGCACCACAGTTCTACGATGCCAGCCTTGCGTTTATGCTTTGGCTGGCATTTTATTTTGTGCTCACCGTTCATCCGCTTTCCGGTCCCCACACCATCGACGAGAGCGGTTCTTTGAACTAACCGAAAGAGGGTAGAGTTGAACCTCGGAACCTATTATCCCGTCCTGCTGTTTCTTTTGGTAGGTGGCGGTCTTGGGGCGGTCCTGATTGGCGTCGGTAAATTCCTCGGCCCCAACAATCCCGACAGCGAAAAACTCTCTCCGTACGAGTGCGGCTTCGAGGCATTCGAAGATGCGCGCATGAAGTTTGATGTGCGCTACTATCTCGTCGCCATCCTTTTCATCCTGTTCGATCTCGAAACGGCATTCTTGTTTCCGTGGGGCGTTGCCCTGCGTGACATCGGCTGGGTGGGCTTTATCTCCATGATGGGTTTCCTGCTTGAGCTGCTCGTCGGTTTCGTTTTCCTGTGGAAGCGCGGTGCGCTCGACTGGGAATAAGGCCGTCAACGTAATTGGCAGCATTGCAGAAGGATTCAGGGTAAGCATATGAGCATCGAAGGGGTTTTGCGCGAAGGGTTCGTCACCACTACGGCTGACAAACTCATCAACTGGACGCGCACGGGTTCGCTGTGGCCGATGACGTTCGGCCTCGCGTGCTGTGCCGTCGAAATGATGCACGCCGGTGCGGCGCGTTACGATCTGGACCGGTTTGGCGTGGTGTTCCGCCCCAGCCCGCGCCAGTCGGACGTGATGATCGTGGCCGGCACGCTGTGCAACAAGATGGCGCCTGCGCTGCGCAAGGTGTACGACCAGATGGCCGAGCCGCGCTGGGTGATCTCGATGGGGTCGTGCGCCAATGGCGGCGGCTACTATCACTATTCCTACTCGGTGGTGCGCGGTTGCGATCGCATCGTGCCGGTCGACGTCTATGTGCCGGGCTGTCCGCCGACGGCCGAGGCGCTGGTCTACGGCATCATCCAGTTGCAGTCGAAGATCAAGCGGACTGCGACGATCGCGCGTAAATAACCGCTCCCGCCCATGTCTAAACTAGAACAACTCAAGACCACCCTGCAAAACGTGCTCGGCGCCCGCGCCGAGCAGTTGGTGGAAGCCCTCGACGAGCTCACGCTTACCGTCAAGGCGAGCGACTATCTCGAAGTGGCGCGCACCTTGCGCGATCATCCCGAGCTGAAGTTCGAGCAACTGATGGACGTTGCCGGTCTGGACTATTCGGCTTACGGCGATGGCGCTTATGACGGTCCGCGTTATGCCGCCGTCTCGCATCTGCTCTCGCTCACCCACAACTGGCGTCTGCGTGTGCGCGTGTTCGCACCGGAAGACGATCTGCCGGTCGTGACCTCCCTGATCGACCTGTGGAGTTCGGCCAACTGGTTCGAGCGCGAAGCGTTCGATCTGGTCGGTATCGTGTTCGAAGGTCATCCGGACCTGCGCCGCATTCTCACGGACTACGGCTTCATCGGTCATCCGTTCCGCAAGGACTTCCCGACATCGGGTTATGTCGAGATGCGTTACGACCCGGAGCAGAAGCGAGTGATCTATCAGCCGGTGACGATCGAGCCGCGCGAAATCACGCCGCGCATCATCCGCGAAGCGCATTACGCCGGTCTGAAACATTAAGGTGGCCTTGTGGCAGACATCAAGAACTACACCCTGAACTTCGGTCCGCAGCACCCGGCAGCGCACGGCGTGCTGCGCCTGGTGCTCGAGCTGGATGGCGAAGTGATCCAGCGTGCCGATCCGCACATCGGCCTGTTGCACCGCGCGACCGAAAAACTCGCCGAATCGAAGACGTTCCTCCAGTCCGTGCCGTACATGGATCGTCTCGATTATGTGTCGATGATGTGCAACGAGCACGCATACGTCATGGCGATCGAAAAGCTGCTCGGCGTCGACGTGCCGATTCGCGCACAATACATCCGTGTGATGTTCGACGAGATCACGCGCGTGCTGAACCACCTGATGTGGATCGGCTCGCACGCGCTCGACGTGGGCGCGATGGCGGTGTTCCTGTACGCCTTCCGTGAGCGCGAGGACCTGTTCGACGTGTACGAAGCCGTCTCGGGCGCCCGTATGCACGCGGCTTACTACCGTCCGGGTGGCGTGTATCGCGATCTGCCGGACACGATGCCGAAATATCGTGCGTCGAAGATTCATAACGAGCGCGCAATCAAGAAGATGAACGAAGCCCGCGAGGGTTCGCTGCTCGACTTCATCGAAGATTTCGCGATTCGCTTCCCGAAGTGTGTCGACGAGTACGAAACGCTGCTCACCGACAACCGTATCTGGAAGCAGCGTCTGGTGGGTATCGGTGTGGTGTCGCCCGAACGTGCGATGCAACTCGGCTTCTCCGGCGCGATGCTGCGCGGCTCGGGCATTGCCTGGGACCTGCGCAAGAAGCAGCCGTACGAAGTGTACGACCGCCTCGATTTCGAAATTCCGGTGGGTAAGGAAGGCGATTGCTACGACCGTTATCTGGTGCGCGTGGAAGAAATGCGCCAGTCGGCCAGCCTGATCCGCCAGTGTGTGAAGTGGCTGCGTGCGAATCCGGGTCCGGTGATCACGGATAACCACAAGGTGGCGCCGCCGTCGCGTGTCGAAATGAAGTCGAACATGGAAGAGCTGATTCACCATTTCAAGCTCTTCACCGAAGGCTTCCACGTGCCTGCCGGCGAGACCTATGCCGCTGTCGAGCACCCGAAGGGCGAGTTCGGCATCTATCTGGTGTCGGACGGTGCCAACAAGCCGTACCGCCTGAAGATTCGCGCGCCGGGCTTCGCCCACCTTTCCGCGCTCGACGAGATGGCGAAGGGTCACATGATTGCAGACGCTGTGGCGATCATCGGTACCCAGGACATCGTGTTCGGCGAGATCGATCGCTAAATGCGCAGCGGGCGCCTCAGGCGCCCGCAGGTTTTATTTCGGCAGGGTTTCGCAGGTCGATGCCATTGCCGTTCCAGTAGCCGTGCCAGTCGTGCGTGGGCCGTCGAAAACTTCGGCGCGCCCGCGCTGGCACGAGCGGGGATAACGTTTTAGAAAACAGTCGGATCGGAAATGCTTTCTCCCGAAGCCCTGAAGAAAATCGACCGTGCCGTTGCCAAATACCCTGCCGAGCAGAAGCAGTCGGCGGTGATGCACGCGCTTGCCGTAGCGCAGGTCGAAAAAGGCTGGTTGTCGCCCGAAGTGATGCAGTTCGTGGCGGACTACCTCGAAATGCCCGCGGTCGCGGTGCAAGAGGTCGCAACCTTTTACACCATGTTCAACACGAGCCCGGTGGGCAAGTTCAAGTTGACCGTGTGCACGAACCTGCCTTGCCAGCTCACGCGTGGCGAAGAGATGGCCAAGTACCTGAAGGAAAAGTTGGGCGTCGAGTATGGCGATATCACGCCCGACGGCCTCTTCACGGTCAAGGAAGGCGAGTGCATGGGCGCTTGTGGCGACGCGCCCGTCATGTTGGTGAACAACCATCGCATGTGCGGCTTCATGAGCGAAGACAAGGTCGATGCGCTCATCGACGAGCTCAAGGCCAAGGGCGCCGCAGGAGAGAAAGCATGACGTCGCTGCACAACCGTCACATCAAGCCGCTGATTCTTGCCGATCTGAACGGCGAGAACTGGCACCTCGAAGATTACGTCAAGCGCGGTGGATACCAGCAGCTCGCGCGTATTCTGAAAGAGGGCATCACGCCGGAGCAGGTCATTGCCGACGTCAAGGCGTCGGGCCTGCGCGGTCGTGGCGGCGCAGGCTTCCCGACCGGCCTGAAGTGGAGCTTCATGCCGCGTGCGTTCCCGGGGCAAAAATACCTCGTCTGTAACTCGGACGAAGGCGAGCCCGGCACGTTCAAGGATCGCGACATTCTGCGCTACAACCCGCACGCGCTGATCGAAGGGATGGCCATCGGCGGTTACGCCATGGGCATCACCGTCGGTTACAACTACATCCACGGGGAAATCTACGAAGTGTACGAACGCTTTGAAGAGGCCCTGGAAGAAGCGCGCGCCGCCGGGTATCTGGGCGACAACATTCTCGGCACGGATTTCTCGTTCCAGCTGCATGCGCACCACGGTTACGGCGCTTATATCTGCGGCGAAGAGACCGCGTTGCTCGAATCGCTCGAAGGCAAGAAGGGCCAGCCGCGCTTCAAGCCGCCGTTCCCGGCGAGCTTCGGTCTGTACGGCAAGCCCACGACCATCAACAACACCGAAACGTTTGCCGCAGTGCCGTTCCTGCTGGCCACCGGCCCGCAGCAGTATCTGGAACTGGGCAAGCCGAACAACGGCGGCACCAAGATTTTCTCCGTGTCGGGCGACGTCGAGCTGCCGGGTAACTACGAAGTGCCGCTGGGCACGTCGTTCCCCGAACTGCTCGAACTGGCCGGCGGCATGCGT
This sequence comes from Pandoraea anhela, assembly GCF_902459655.1. Classification (GTDB taxonomy): domain Bacteria; phylum Pseudomonadota; class Gammaproteobacteria; order Burkholderiales; family Burkholderiaceae; genus Pandoraea; species Pandoraea anhela. The sequence goes on along the minus strand of NZ_CABPSB010000004.1, from coordinate 190,079 downwards.
GGCGGCAAGAAGTTGAAGGCGGTGATTCCTGGCGGTTCGTCGGCGCCTGTCGTGCCGGCTGGCCTGATGATGGAAACCACCATGGACTACGACAGCATCGCCAAGGCTGGCTCGATGCTGGGTTCGGGGGCGGTGATCGTCATGGACGAGACGCGCTGCATGGTGAAGTCGCTGCTGCGCCTGTCGTACTTCTACTACGAAGAATCGTGCGGTCAGTGCACCCCGTGCCGTGAGGGGACGGGCTGGCTGTGGCGCGTGGTCAACCGTATCGAACACGGTGAAGGCCGCAAGGAAGATCTGGATCTGCTCAACTCGGTGGCCGAGAACATCATGGGCCGCACCATTTGCGCGCTGGGCGACGCCGCAGCGATGCCGGTGCGCGGCATGCTCAAACACTTCTGGGACGAGTTCGCCTACCACGTCGAGCACAAGCATTGCTTGGTCGGCGCTCACTAATCCCTTTTGACGCTTGGCATTGAACCGCTATGGTTGAAATCGAAATTGACGGCCAAAAGGTCGAGGTGCCCGAAGGCAGCATGGTGATCCAGGCTGCCAAGAAGAACGGCACCTACATTCCCCACTTCTGTTACCACAAGAAGCTGTCCATCGCTGCGAACTGCCGCATGTGCCTGGTCGAGGTCGAGAAGGCCCCGAAGGCAGTGCCGGCATGTGCTACGCCGGTGGCCAACGGCATGATCGTGCGTACGAACTCCGAGAAGGCTGTGAAGGCACAGCAATCGGTGATGGAGTTCCTGCTGATCAACCACCCGCTCGACTGCCCGATCTGCGATCAGGGCGGTGAGTGCCAACTTCAGGATCTGGCCGTCGGTTACGGCAAGTCGGCATCGCGCTATCAGGAAGAGAAGCGCGTGGTGTTCCACAAGAACGTGGGCCCGCTCATCTCGATGGAAGAGATGTCGCGCTGCATCCACTGCACCCGTTGCGTGCGTTTCGGTCAGGAAGTGGCCGGCGTCATGGAATTCGGCATGCTGGGTCGTGGCGAGCACTCGGAAATCACGTCGTTCGTCGGCAAGACGGTCGACTCCGAACTCTCGGGCAACATGATCGACCTGTGCCCGGTCGGCGCACTGACCTCGAAGCCGTTCCGCTACAGCGCCCGGACGTGGGAACTGTCGCGCCGCAAGTCGGTGAGTCCTCACGACGGCGTGGGTGCGAACCTCGTGGTGCAAGTGAAGAACAACAAGGTCATGCGTGTCGTGCCGCTTGAGAACGAAGCGGTCAACGAGTGCTGGATCTCCGACAAGGATCGTTTCTCGTACGAAGGTTTGAACAGCGACGAGCGCCTCACCAAGCCGATGCTCAAGCAAGGCGGCGAGTGGCATGAAGTCGACTGGCAGACGGCCCTCGAATATGTCGGTCACGGTCTGACGGACATCATCCGCGACTTCGGCGCCGACGCCGTTGCTGCACTGGCTTCGCCGCACGCGACCGTCGAGGAACTGCACCTGCTGCAGAAGTTCGTGCGCGCGCTCGGTAGCGACAACGTCGACTTCCGCCTGCGCCAGACTGACGTGTCGGGCGGCACGCAGGGCGCGCCGTGGCTCGGCCTGCCGATCGCCGAACTCGATACGCTGCAAAGCGCTCTGGTCGTTGGTTCGTTCCTGCGCAAGGATCATCCGCTGTTCGCCTCGCGTTTGCGCTCGGCAGTGAAGGCCGGTGGCCAACTGAACGTGCTGCACGGCGCGGACGACGATCTGCTGGTGAAGCTCGCCAACAAGATCATCGCGGCACCGAGTGCCTGGGTGGGCGAACTGGCCGGTATCGCCGTAGCCGCCGCGGCAGCCAAGGGTGTTGCCGCGCCGGCAGAACTGGCCGGCGTGAGCGCAAGCGACACGGCCAAGGCCATCGCCGCTTCGCTGATCAACGGTGAGCGTCGTGCGATTCTGCTGGGTAACGCCGTGGTGCAGCATCCGCAATTCGCTCAACTGCACGCGATCGCGCAAGTGATCGCTGACATCACCGGCGCGAAGCTGGGCTTCCTGACGGAAGGCGCCAACACAGTCGGCGGTTACGCCGTGAAGGCTACGAACGCGAAGGGCGCCGCAGCGCTGTTCGCCCAACCGCGTCAGGCTTACCTGCTGCTCAACGCCGAGCCGGAGTTCGATGCGGCCGATGCGAAGCAAGCGCTCACCGCGCTGAGCGCTGCGAAGATGGTTGTCTCGCTTTCGTCGTTCAAGCACGGCCTCGAATACGCCGACGTGCTGCTGCCGATCGCACCGTTCACGGAGACGGCCGGCACGTTCGTGAATGCCGAAGGTCTGCCGCAACACTTCAACGGTGTCGTGCGTGCGCTGGGCGAGACCCGCCCGGGCTGGAAGGTGCTGCGCGTGCTGGGCAATCTGCTCAAGCTGCAAGGCTTCGAGCAGGACACTGCCGAACAGGTGCGCGACGAGGCGCTGGCCGGTTTCTCGGCAGCGTCGCTCGACAACCGCGCCAAGGCCGCGCTTGCCGCGCCGAAGGCTCCCGCTCAGGGGCTGGAGCGTTTGGCCGATGTGCCGATCTACGCCGCCGACGCGCTCGTGCGCCGTGCGCCGTCGCTGCAACTGACCAACGACGCCAAGGCTGCGCTGCGTGCCACGCTGCCGGCTGCGCTGTTCGACAGCCTGGGGCTGGCCAAGGGCGATGCCGTCCGCGTGCGTCAGGGCGACGCCGTGGTTACGCTGCCAGCCGTTCGCTCGGAAACGTTGCCCGCGAATGTGGTGCGCGTGCCGGCGGCCACGCCGGCGTCCGCCGCGCTTGGCGCGATGTTCGGTGAAATTTCGGTGGAGAAGGCGTAAATGAGCCTGAACGAAGTCATCAATCAATACGGCACGCAGTTGCTGGGCGTTGCCTGGCCGACGGTGTGGGCGCTGGTCCGCATTCTCGTCGTCGCCGTGATTCTGCTGCTGTGCGTGGCGTATCTGATTCTGTGGGAGCGTAAGCTGATCGGCTGGATGCACGTGCGTCTCGGTCCGAACCGCGTCGGTCCGGCTGGTTTGCTCCAGCCGATCGCCGACGTGTTGAAGCTTCTGCTCAAGGAAGTGATCACGCCGTCGCAAGTCAGTAAAGGCATTTACGCCATCGCGCCGGTCATGGCCGTGCTGCCGGCCTTCGCCATCTGGGCGGTGATCCCGTTCCAGCCGGGCGCCGTGCTGGCCGATGTGAACGCCGGTCTGCTCTACGCCATCGCGATCTCGTCGATCGGCGTGTACGGGGTGATTCTCGCCGGTTGGGCCTCGAACTCGAAGTATGCGTTCCTCGGCGCCATGCGCGCGTCGGCGCAGATGATTTCGTATGAAATCGCGATGGGCTTTGCACTGGTCACCGTGCTGATGACGGCCGGCTCGCTCAACCTGTCGGACATCGTGCGCTCGCAAGAGCACGGCATGTTCGCGGGCATGGGCCTGAATCTGCTGTCGTGGAACTGGCTTCCGCTGCTGCCGATGTTCGTCGTCTACTTCATCTCGGGCATTGCCGAGACGAACCGCCACCCGTTCGACGTGGTGGAAGGCGAGTCGGAAATCGTGGCCGGTCACATGATCGAGTACTCGGGCATGGGCTTCGCCCTGTTCTTCCTGGCCGAGTACATCAACATGATCATCATCTCGGCGCTGGCGTCGGTGCTGTTCCTGGGTGGCTGGAGTGCGCCGTTCGGCTTCCTGTCGTTCATCCCGGGCGTGTTCTGGCTGGCGTTCAAGGTGTTCCTGCTGCTGTCGGTATTCATCTGGGTGCGTGCGACGTTCCCGCGCTACCGCTACGACCAGATCATGCGTCTGGGCTGGAAGGTGTTCCTGCCGTTGACGATCCTCTGGGTGATCGTGGTTGGGGGCTGGATCATGTCGCCCTGGAACATCTGGGGCTGAGGCGAACGGAGTAGAGGAATCCCATGGTAAGGGCAATCAAGGACTTTTTCGGCAGTTTCCTGTTGTTGGAACTGCTCAAGGGCATGGCGCTCACGGGGCGCTACACGTTCGCACGTAAGGTGACGGTGCAGTTTCCGGAAGAGAAGACGCCGCTGTCGCCGCGTTTTCGCGGTCTGCACGCGCTGCGCCGTTATCCGAACGGCGAAGAGCGCTGTATCGCCTGCAAGCTGTGCGAAGCGGTGTGCCCGGCAATGGCCATCACGATCGAGTCGGACGTGCGCGCGGACAACACGCGTCGTACCACGCGCTACGACATCGATCTGACCAAGTGCATCTTCTGCGGCTTCTGCGAAGAAAGCTGCCCGGTGGACTCGATCGTCGAGACGCACATTCTCGAGTATCACGGCGAGAAGCGCGGCGATCTGTACTTCACCAAGGAGATGCTGCTCGCGGTGGGCGATCGTTACGAAAACGAAATCGCGGCGGCCAAGGCGGCCGATGCGCCGTACCGTTAAGGCAGGGCAGGGCGCGGTGCATGGGTAGCGCGCCCGGTACGGCAACAGACGTTGGCTCGTTGGCTAATTCTCGGCACACCCGGTGATTATGGAATTCACAACCTTTCTTTTTTACGTGTTTGCGCTGATCCTCGTGGTCTCAGGCCTCAAGGTCGTGACCTCGCGCAACCCCGTACAGTCGGCACTGTTCCTGGTGCTGGCCTTCTTCAATGCTGCGGCGATCTGGATGCTGCTCGAAGCCGAGTTTCTGGCGATCATGCTGGTGCTCGTCTACGTCGGCGCAGTGATGGTGCTGTTCCTGTTCGTGGTGATGATGATCGACATCAATCTCGACGAACTGCGTCGCGGCTTCGGCAAGTTCATTCCGCTGGCGAGCACCGTCGGCGCGATCATGATTGTCGAGGCGGCCCTCGTGCTGATGCGCGGCTACGGTGCCACGCGCGCGCCGGTCAAGGCTGTGTCCGCGCCGGACGTGCCGAACACCAAGGCGCTCGGCGTTGCGCTGTACACCGACTATATCTTCGCCTTCGAAGTGGCAGGTCTGATCCTGCTGGTGGCCGTCGTGGCAGCCGTTGCGCTCACGATGCGTACCCGTAAGGACCACAAACAGACCGACCCGAGCCAGCAGGTGCGCGTGAAGAAGCGCGACCGCGTGCGTCTGGTGTCGATGCCCGCCGAAGCCCGGCAGCAATCCACCGGCACCGACAAGCCGGCGGCGGAATAAGGAGACAGCATGATGTCGTTGTCGCTAGCGCATTACCTGGTGCTGGGTGCGATTCTGTTCGCGATCAGCATTACCGGTATCTTCCTCAACCGCAGAAATGTGATTGTGCTGCTCATGGCCATCGAGCTGATGTTGCTCGCGGTCAATCTGAACTTCGTCGCGTTCTCGCATTACCTGGGCGACATTGCCGGCCAGGTATTCGTGTTCTTCATTCTTACGGTGGCCGCCGCAGAAGCTGCGATTGGCCTGGCCATTCTGGTCACGCTGTTCCGTAAGCTCGAAACGGTCAACGTCGAAGATCTCGACCGCCTCAAGGGTTAACAAAAGCGAACGCTGTTATGGCATCCACATTGAATCCCAACCTGCTGCTCGCGATTCCGCTGGCGCCGCTCGTCGGCTCCATGATTGCCGGCCTGTTCGGCAAGCAAGTCGGACGCGCGGGCGCCCACACGGTCACGATCCTCGGCGTGCTCGTCGCCTTTGTTCTGTCGGTCATGACCTTCATCGACGTGCTGAACGGGGCGAGCTTCAACGCCACGGTCTACGAATGGGCGCGTATCGGCGAACTCAAGCTCGAGATCGGCTTCCTCGTCGACACGCTTACCGTCACGATGATGTGCGTGGTCACTTCCGTCTCGCTGATGGTGCACATCTACACCATCGGCTACATGGCGGAAGATCCCGGCTACCAGCGCTTCTTCTCGTATATCTCGCTGTTCACGTTCTCGATGTTGATGCTCGTGATGAGCAACAACTTCCTGCAACTGTTCTTCGGCTGGGAAGCGGTGGGTCTGGTCTCGTACCTGCTGATCGGCTTCTGGTACACGCGTCCGACCGCGATCTACGCCAACATGAAGGCGTTTCTGGTTAACCGCGTCGGTGACTTCGGCTTCCTGCTCGGTATCGGCCTGCTGCTGGCCTTCACCGGAACGCTGAATTACGGCGAAGTGTTCGCCAAGGCCAACGATGTCGCGGCGCTGTCGTTCCCGGGCACCGACTGGCGCCTGATCACCGTGGCGTGCATCTGCCTGTTCATCGGCGCGATGGGCAAGTCGGCGCAGTTCCCGCTGCACGTCTGGCTGCCGGACTCGATGGAAGGCCCGACCCCGATCTCGGCGCTGATTCACGCGGCGACGATGGTGACGGCCGGTATCTTCATGGTGAGCCGCATGTCGCCGCTGTTCGAACTGTCGGACACCGCGCTGTCGTTCATTACGATCATCGGTGCGATCACGGCGTTGTTCATGGGCTTCCTGGGCATGATCCAGAACGACATCAAGCGTGTCGTGGCCTACTCGACGCTCTCGCAGCTCGGTTACATGACGGTCGCGCTCGGCGTGTCGGCCTACCCGGTCGCCATCTTCCACCTGATGACGCACGCGTTCTTCAAGGCGCTGCTGTTCCTCGGAGCGGGTTCGGTCATCATCGGCATGCATCACGATCAGGACATGCGCAACATGGGCGGCCTGTGGAAGTACATGCCGATCACGTGGATCACGTCGCTGCTGGGCTCGCTCGCGCTGATCGGCACGCCGTTCTTCTCGGGCTTCTACTCGAAGGACTCGATCATCGAAGCGGTTGCCGCTTCGCATCTGCCGGGTTCGGGCTTTGCCTACTTTGCCGTGGTCGCGAGCGTATTCGTCACGGCGTTCTACTCGTTCCGTATGTACTTCCTGGTCTTCCACGGCAAGGAGCGTTTCGGTCAGGCGCATGCGCACGATCATCACGACGCGCATCACGAGGAAGAAGAGGATTCGCACGACGAGCACCATGGTCTGGCCCCGGGCCAGAAGCCGCACGAGTCGCCGGCCGTCGTCACGATTCCCCTGATCCTGCTGGCGATTCCGTCGGTCATCATCGGCGCCATCGCGATCGCCCCGATGCTGTTCGGCGAGTTCTTCAAGCAAGGCGTGGCGTTCAAGGACGTGATCTTCATCGGCGAGAATCACCCGGCGATGGAAGAACTCGGCCACGAGTTCCACGGTTGGGTGGCCATGGCGCTGCACTCGTTCGGCACGCTGCCGATCGCGTTGTCGGCGCTGGGCATCATCCTCGCGGCGTTCTTCTACCTCAAGCGTCCGGACATTCCGGCAGCGCTGAAGCACAAGTTCTCGGGCGTCTACAAGCTGCTCGATAACAAGTACTACATGGACAAGATCAACGAAGTGGTCTTCGCCAAGGGCGCGCTCAAGATCGGTCGCGGCCTTTGGAAGGCGGGCGATCAGGGCCTGATCGACGGCGCTGTCGTGAACGGCAGCGCGCGTCTGGTGGGCTGGTTCGCCGGTGTCATCCGCTTCGTGCAATCCGGTTACATCTACCACTACGCGTTCGCCATGATCATCGGCATGCTCGGGCTCCTGACGCTGTTTGTGACGTTGAACGGCAAGTAAAAGGGGGAGCCAATAACAATGCAATCGCTACCGCTTCTGAGTCTGGCCATCTGGCTGCCCATCGTTTCGGGGATCGTTGTCCTCGCGGTGGGTAACGACCGCAATCCGGGCGGCGCACGCGCGCTGTCGCTCATCGGTTCGCTGGTGAGCTTCCTGGTCACGCTGCCGCTGATCTCGAATTTCGACGCCAAGGCCTCTGCGTTCCAGTTCGTCGAGAAATCGACCTGGATCGAGCGCTTCCACATCAACTATTTCCTCGGCATCGACGGCATCTCGCTGTGGCTGGTCGTGCTGACCGCACTCATCACGGTGATCGTGGTGATCGCGGGCTGGGAAGTGATCACCGAGCGCGTGGCGCAGTACATGGCCGCGTTCCTGATCCTGTCGGGTCTGATGATCGGCGTGTTCTCGGCGCAGGACGGCCTGCTGTTCTACGTGTTCTTCGAAGCCACGCTGATCCCGATGTATCTGATCATCGGCGTGTGGGGCGGTCCGAACCGTGTGTACGCGGCGTTCAAGTTCTTCCTGTACACGCTGCTCGGCTCGCTGCTGATGCTGATCGCGCTGATCTATCTGTACAACGTGACGGGTTCGTTCACGCTGACCGACTGGTACGCCGCGAAGCTGCCGATGAACGTGCAGATACTGCTGTTCGTCGCGTTCTTCATGGCCTTCGCCGTGAAGGTGCCGATGTGGCCGGTGCATACCTGGCTGCCGGATGCCCACGTGGAGGCCCCGACGGGCGGCTCGGTCGTGCTGGCCGCCATCATGCTGAAGCTCGGCGCCTACGGTTTCCTGCGCTTCTCGCTGCCGATCGCACCGGACGCCAGCCACTACCTGTCGGGCTTCATGGTCGCGCTTGCGCTGATCGCCGTCGTCTACATCGGCCTTGTCGCGCTGGTGCAGACCGATATGAAGAAACTCGTGGCGTACTCGTCGATCGCTCACATGGGCTTCGCGATCCTCGGCTTCTTCATGTTCAGCGAAATCGGCATGCAGGGCGCACTGGTGCAGATGATCTCGCACGGGTTCGTGTCCGGCGCCATGTTCCTGTGTATCGGGGTGCTGTACGACCGCATGCACTCGCGCAACATCGCCGACTACGGCGGTGTGGTGAACACGATGCCGAAGTTCGCCGCGTTCTTCATGCTGTTTGCGATGGCGAACAGCGGTCTGCCGGCAACGTCGGGCTTCGTGGGCGAATTCCTCGTGATTCTGGGCGCCGTGAAGCTGAACTTCTGGGTGGGGCTTCTGGCCGCCACCTCGCTGATCACCGGCGCTGCGTATTCGCTGTGGATGTACAAGCGCGTGATTTTCGGCGCGATCGCCAACGATCATGTGCGCGAGCTGATCGATATCAACAAGCGCGAGTTCTTCATGCTGGCAGTGCTGGCCGCCCTCACGCTGTTCATGGGTATCTATCCGAAGCCTTTTACGGACCTGATGCATACCTCCGTGGTTAACCTCCTCGCCCACGTGGCGCAGACCAAGCTGCCGTAATCGGGGAGGACATCTAGATCATGCAAAACATTAATCTGCTGCCTGCGTTGCCGGAGGCCATCCTGCTGCTCATGATCCTCGTGATCATGATGTGCGACGCGTTCCTCGGCCAGACGCGCAAGCTCAACTACGTACTGGCGCTCATCACGTCGACTGTCGTGTCGGTGCTGTGGGCGTGCAACGCCGCGGACCCGGTGTCGCACTACATGTTCGGCAATGTCTTCGTCGCCGATCCGATGTCGAACCTGCTCAAGGCCTTCGGTGGTCTGGCAACGTTCGTCACGTTTATCTATGGTCAGAAGTATCTGGAAGCCCGCGGCCTGGCTCGCGGCGACTTCTACGTGCTCAGCCTGTTCTCGCTGCTCGGCCTGTCGGTGATGATCTCGGGCAACAGCTTCCTGACGCTGTATCTCGGTCTGGAACTGATGTCGCTGTCGCTGTACGCGCTTGCCGCTGTGTGGCGCGAGTCGACGAACGCGACCGAGTCGGCCATGAAGTACTACGTGCTGGGCGCGCTCGCTTCGGGCTTCCTGCTGTACGGTATGTCGATGATGTACGGCGCGACGGGCTCGCTCGAACTGGCCAAGGTCTTCGAAGTGATCGCTTCGGGCGCCGTGAACAAGATCGTGCTGGTGTTCGGCGTGGTATTCGTCGTGGCCGGTCTGGCGTTCAAGCTGGGGGCCGCACCGTTCCACATGTGGGTGCCGGACGTCTATCAGGGCGCACCGACCCCGGTCACGCTGCTCATCGGTGGCGCACCGAAGCTTGGCGCCTTCGCACTGCTGCTGCGTTTGCTCGTCGAAGGCATGCTGCCGCTGGCGATCGACTGGCAGCAGATGCTGATCATTCTGGCGGTGCTCTCGCTGGTGATCGGTAATCTGACGGCGATCGTGCAGACCAACGTCAAGCGTCTGCTGGCGTACTCGACGATCTCGCACATGGGCTTCGTGCTGCTGGGCATGCTCTCGGGCGTGGTGGGCGGCAAGATCGACGGCATTGCCGACGCTTACGGTTCGTCGCTGTTCTACAGCGTGATTTACCTGCTCACGACGCTCGGCACGTTCGGTATCGTGCTGCTGCTCTCGCGTCAGGGTTTCGAAGCCGAAAACCTGTCGGATCTGAAGGGCCTGAACCAGCGTAGCCCGTGGTTCGCCTTCGTCATGCTGATGCTGATGTTCTCGCTCGCGGGCATTCCGCCGCTGGCAGGCTTCTACGCGAAGCTGGCCGTGCTGCAGGCGGTCGTGAACGCCGGTATGGTGTGGCTGGCCGTGGTGGCTGTCGTGGCATCGCTGATCGGCGCGTTCTATTACCTGCGTGTCGTGAAACTGATGTACTTCGACAAGGCGGAAGACACCAACGCGCTGCAAGGCAGCGGTACGATGCGCTTCGTGCTGTCGATCAACGGTCTGGCCATGCTCTATCTGGGCCTGATGCCGGGCTCGCTGATGGACTGGTGCCTGCGTACGATCAAGCTGACGCTGGCCAGCTAAACTGCCCGCAAGACATCATTTCGGGGACAGGGCGGGGCGGATCGGAACGATCTGCCTTGTCGTTTGACAGACTGAGCCGTGCAGGAGACACAAACGATGGGCATGTCGGCAGGGGGAATGCTGGTGATTCTGCTGGCCGTGCTGGGGGCGAACCTGCCGTTCGTGAACCAGCGGCTGTTCGGCATTCTCGGGCGCAAGTCGGCGACCAAGCCGTTGTGGCTGCGTCTGATCGAGATGGTGGTGGCGTATTTCGTCGTCGGCGCGCTCGGTTATCTGATCGAGTCGGGCATCGGCAACGTCTTCTCGCAAGGCTGGGAGTTCTACGCCGTGACGGCCAGCCTGTTTGTCGTATTCGCGTTCCCCGGGTTTGTGTACCGGTATTTGTGGCGTCATCGACCGGCGGCCGCCGCGTAAGATGATGGCTTTGCAAGACGCCGCCCAGGGGGCGGCGTTTTGTATTTCGGGTTCGCCAATTTTCAGCCGTGGAGGGCTTATGACCCAACCTCAAAACGACGATCAGCACCTGATCGAGACGGGCATCGAGAGCGATACCGTGTACGACGGCGCTTTCCTGACCATCAAGCGCGATCGCGTGCGTCTGCCGGACGGCAAGACGGCCGTTCGCGAGTACACCACCCATCCGGGCGCCGTGATGGTCATTCCGCTGTTCGACGACGATCAGGTGCTCATGGAGCGTCAGTATCGATATCCGCTTCAGCGTGTCATGACGGAGTTGCCCGCGGGCAAGCTCGACGAAGCCGAAGGCGGGCTCGTGTGCGGTCAGCGCGAGTTGCTCGAAGAGACGGGATACATGGCGAAGCGCTGGGACTATCTCACGCGCATTCACCCGGTCATTTCCTATTCGACCGAGTTCATCGACATCTGGCTGGCGCGCGATCTCACGAAGGGTGAGCAGAAGCTCGATGAAGGCGAGTTTCTGGACGTCTTCAAGATGCCGGCGACCGAGTTGCTGCAATGGGTGCGCGATGGGCGGGTGACGGACGTCAAGACGATCATCGGCGCGTTTTGGCTGGAAAAGATATTATCGGGAGTCTGGCAGCCCGGCGAGCGTTCGCCGTTGCGCTGATTTCCCGTCATACGGTCACTTTTCGATTATTTTGGGGTCCCGCCCCGGTCAATCGCCGGGGCAGGGCCATACCCGTCGCATCATGAAGGTTTTTGATCTGCGTTGTGCCCACGAGCACACCTTCGAGGGCTGGTTCGGCTCGGAGGACGATTACCTCTCGCAACAGTCCCGGGGGCTGGTCAGCTGCCCGGTCTGCGGCGACACGGCGATCGTGCGCATGCCGTCTGCGCCGCGCCTGAACCTGTCGGGCGCGACGTCGCGCCCCGAGGCGCAGCAAGGAAATGCCGCTGCAAACGCCAACGTGCCGTCGCCGGCAGTCGCCGACGCGCAACGGCAGTTGCAAACGCTCTGGATGAAGGCGGTGCGGCACGTCATGGCGAACACCGAAGACGTTGGCAATCACTTCGCCGAGGAAGCGCGCAAGATCCATTACCGGGAAGCGCCTGAGCGCAATATTCGCGGCACGACCTCTCGCGAGGAAGCCGAAGCGCTTGCCGACGAGGGCATCGACATCATGTCGTTGCCGTTGCCCGACGGGGCGAAGGAAACGCTGCAATAGCGTTTCGGGCGGACGCGCCATTGCGGGCGCCGTCAGTTTGCCCATCTCTCGTTCACGGCTCAGGTCTCCTGATGTTCAGGCGCATACCGGCGCGTGGCGCTCATGCATAATGTCCCTGACGCGGGCCGTTGTCGGCCTCGCATCGATCACTCGTACCACGGGAGGTTGGGATGGCAACGCTCGAATACTACTTTGAGGACTTCGCGGTCGGCGACACGTTCGATCTCGGTGAATACACGTTCACGGCAGACGAAATCGTGCAATTCGCGCGTCAGTTCGACCCACAGCCGTTTCACGTCGACGAAGCGGCCGGACGCGAGTCGCACTTCGGCGGCCTGGTCGCCAGCGGCTGGCACACGTGCAGCATCATGATGCGGATGAACGTCGATAAGCTGTTGTCGCGCTCGGCCAGCATGGGCTCGCCCGGGGTCGAACAGATCGAATGGCTCAAGCCGGTGCGTCCGGGCGATACCGTGACGGTGACAAGCAGCACGCTCGAAGTGCGGGCGTCGGCGAGCCGGCCCGACCGTGGCATCGTGCGTCAACTCTGGACCGCCACGAATCAGCACGGCGAGGAAGTCTGTCGCTTTCGCGGGACCGGGTTGTACCGGAAGCGGGGCGCCTGAGCATCTTTTCACGATATTCGCCGTTCGCTCGAATGGCGTGTCGGCGCGATCATCGATAGCGATGCGGTAGTGCGCGGTCCCTTCGCGCCATGCGTATCGACCGGGTTTCACGCGGGGCAACTGTCAACGTTGACAGTTGCCCCTTTGTTTTGCGCGGCTAGTATCGAAGGACCGACACTTCTCAGGCTGGTGCCGTCATGCAAGCAGGCAAACCGGGCGTCTTCGCGACAAACGTCACGACGTTCAAGGTCGATATCTGGTCACCCGATCAGCGGCTGTACAACAACGGCTTGTGTCAGGTAATGCTGCAACTCGAGATCGTTGCCGACGCCCCGCTGTCGCTGGCAGAAATGGATTCGCTGCGCATCATCGACAGTATCTCCCGGCTGGAAATACCGCTCGTAGATGCTTCCGTGCCGGTGGAGGCGCGTAAGTGGGGGGCATCCACGCAGCGCAATATGTACGATTTTTTCCCGGTGGCGACGACGCTTCCCGGCGAGGCATCCCCTGCGCAAGGCACATCCAACGCGCGCCACGAGCCCAACCAGCCCAACGACCCCGCTCCGGCAAGAGAGTACTTCCATTATTACGTCCAGACCGGCGATGCCGAAGGTACGCGCAAGCGACTGGCGGCTTCGATCGAACTCGACAACGGCCGCATCTTTTACTCGGACGTTGTCAGCAGCGTCGATGGGGAGGTCGATGTCATCTCGGTCGGTACCGGTGGCCCGCCTCCGCTCTCGGCATGGCAGACCGAGTGGGAGACCCCGGAGAAATTCGCCGTCGCAGGCGGTATCAACGTCACGGTGTATTACCTCGGGCTGATGGTGAACGGTGTGCGACGCGAGATTCGCGATATCGAAGTCTTCGACGAGTTCGCCAGTGCTTTCCGCTGGCTCGCCGTCACGTCGCGCACCGGGGCGTTTTGCGGCTTCGCGCGACCGCCTACGAGCGACGAGCGCATTCGCGCTGTCGAATACTCGCAGACCCAGTTCATCGGGTCGTATCGGTACGAGCGCAACAACTTGCCTCGCACCGACTGCGCTGCGGTCGCCTTCATCTCGGATCCGGCGCTGGGCCCGTATCAGAGCGCAGCGCGCGGCCCGAGCGTCACTTATCGTCTGCGCGATCAGTACGGGAGCCAGAATTTGCTGCGATTGACTGTCACCGAGCAGTGCGACGCCATGCAACTCAACCTGGGGCTCGAGTGATCGTCGGCATTCATCGGCATTCATCGGCATTCATCGGCATTGGTCGGCACTGGTCGGCAATCGTCAGCGGCTAGAGAGCGGGGCTTGAAGAGGGGGAATCCATGTCCGGGAATCGTCAGCATCGCTCACAGGCGGATAGCAGTACGTTGTACTCCGGCGCGCAGAGTTTTCTCAGTTTTCTTGAGAAGGGCGTGGACCCCCGCACCGGAACCTATTCCATCCGGATCGCAATGCCGGAGATTGCCGTCAACGCGCTGTCCGGCCCGGATATCGTGCTGTCGGTTTCGTTCAGCGCCATGCAAAACGTGGACCTCGGTCTGGGCATCGGCTGGTCCTGGGGAACGTCGCGGCTGGCGCCGGCGAGCAAGCGTCTCACGCTCTCCAATGGCGAGACGCATCTGGCGATACTCTCTGAAGACGACATTGCTTTCCCCGACAGAAAACTACCGACATTCAAGGCGGAACGTCTCGAGAATGCCGTGCTGATTACGTTCCGCTCGGGGCGCAGCGAACGCCTGGAGCGGTTCGATCCGACCGACCCGGTGTCGCCTTATGTACCCGTGGAGATCCGCTCACCCGAAGGGCATGCCATGCAGCTGGCGTGGACAAGCTTCGGTGGCAATGCGGCATTGAGCGCTGTGTTCGATCACGACGATCGCGAGTTGCTCAGCGTGTCGCGTGACGCGGCCGCCGTCACGATCTCGGTGGCAACGTCCGAAGGGGCGATGGCGGCGTTTCGGCTCAATCTGTCGGGCGATCTGGTCTCCTCGATCTCGCTGCCGACCCCAGAGAGCGCGGCGTGGAAGCTGGGTTACACGCGCTACACCGAAGCGGAATTGCCGTTCCTTACGCGGGTGGAATCGCCGACCGGCAGCGTCGAGACGATTGTGTACAAGGAGGATGGGCACGCCATTCCGCTACGCGCCACGGATCCGCCCGACAAAGAGCCGGAGCGTACGCCGTACGTCGTTCGATATGTGATGGATCCGGGCGCAGGGCAGCCCCAGCGGATCTCGACCTATGAGTACTCGACCGAAAACTATCTTGGCTTCGGCGCGGGCGTCGATTGGGAGGACAGCACCGACACGCTCTACAAAGTGCGCACCGACTACCGGTTCGACAGTACGGAGAAACAACTCGACGCCGAAGGGAAGACGCTCGTGACGATTTATCGCGAGTACGACCGGTTCCATGCCATGCGCATCGAACGCCGCACGCAAGGGGATTGTATTCAGGAAATGCTGGAGGATTTCCATGACGTGCCGGGCCAGACCTGGTACGAGCAAAGCAATCTGGTGGAGTTGCCCTCACGTCGCGTCATGCGCTATGAGCGCGACGGTGTTTCGCGCGAAGACGTGCGGACCTTCCGTTACGACACGTGGGGCAACCCGGTCGAAGAAACCGGCCCCGACGGCATCGTCGAGAGAACGACCTATTACGACCCTGCCGGAGAAGACGGTTGTCCGCCGGACCCTGTATGGGCGTCGCCACGCAAGGAGAAGACTGTCGTCAGGGCGCCGGCCGTCGCTGACGACACCGTCTCGCCCACGACAGTGACTTACCGCTACGCATTGCTGTCCTCACTGGCACCGGGCGCGCCTGCGCATCTCCTGTGCGAATCGCAGTGCCTGAGCACGAAAGACGGCGAGTATGCGAGCGTCGGATTCGATTACCACGACGTGCCGGATTCAACACTGTTGCATGGCCGTCTGCATAGCAAGACCGAGACCGTCGGAGGTTTTGCCACGACGACCACTTTTACCTACGAGATCGTCGGTAACGAGCTTGTGATCGACGAGACGACGACCACCGATTTCGACGAGACATCGACGCATACGAAAGTGCATCGTTCGGTATTCAGCGGACTGGAAACGCGACGCGAGGACGACGAAGAGATTCTCCGCTATGAGCACGATGCACTCGGGCGCGTCACCTGGCAAAGCGTCGAACCCGCGACGGGAGAGCGCGCATATGCCGCTTCGGTCGAACATGTGTATGGTCTGCCCGAGCAGTCCGGTGGAGACGTCACTCACCAGACACGTAGCCCGTCGGGCATCGTCGTCACACGGCATTTCGACGGCACCGGCCTGGTGGTGGGCGAAACGAGGGCGTCCCCCGCACCGAAGTCATTCGTGCCGACGGTGTGACCGAACATACGACGTTCAATCCGGTGACGCGCGTGCAGACGTCATGGCTTGCCGCGGGGGAACTGGAGTGCGCCCGTCGCGTAAGCCTGAAGAATCGATTCGACGAGGTCGAGCGCGAGGAGCGTCTGCGGGTTGACGACTCGCTCGTGAGTCGCCACGTGTTTGTCTACGATGGGCTGGGCCGGCGTGTGAGCGTAACCGAGCCCGAGGTCGGCACCACGACCTTTACCTACGACGTCGCCGATCGCATCGAAACGCAGACGTTGCCTGACGACACTGTCGTGAAGCACACGTATGCGCCGCATTCGCTTGACGATGCCGTCGCCGGGATTTACGTGAACGATGTGCCGGTCGGCGAGCGCGAGTTCGACGGGCTGATGCGCGTGGTGTGCCAGACCGTCGGTGCACGAAAGTCGACATGGAAGTTCGACGGCGACCGGGTGCATCCGTGTGAGGAGACGACACCCGCGGGCGATACGCTTGTATACGACGTCAATCCGTCGCTGCCCACACGCATGATGCATCGGACGTCGGGCACGCTACGGATGGCCTACGACTACGATCCCCAGTCGGGTCTCATGCTGAGCGCCACTAGCCAGACGGGAGGTCCGTCTGTGCTCGGGTACACCTGCAAGCGCGACAGCGCAGGCAATCTGTGCGAGGAGACATGGGCCGACGACGAAGGGGAGCGCGTGGCGGAACACACGTGGACATTGACGGGCCGCCCGTCGAGTTACACGGACGTCACGGGTAAAGTCCATGAATACCACTACGATGCCAGCATCGCCCGCTTGTCCGACGTGAAATGCGCCGACATCCATGTGGAGTTGACTTACGATGCCTTCAATCGCGTGCACGAGCAGATCCTGAAGCAGGGCGGAGCGCACAAGCTCAGGACGACACTGACCTACGATGATCTGGGGCGCGAAATTCTGCGCGAATTCGAGGCGCCGTCCCATCCCGTCTTCTCCATTTCGCAGACATACGACGGGCTGGACCGCATCGTTACCCGAGAACGCAAGCTGGGGGACAGTGTCGAGCTTAGCGAGACCTTCTCCTATGACACGCGCTCGCGTCCGAACCTCTACTACGCCATCGGCACGCTCGCACCGCACGATCCCCACGCACCGGACCAGCAGATTCAGGTGCAGCAATGGGAGTACGACGAACTCGACAATGTCACGAAAGTGACGACCTGGCATCAGGGCCCGGACAAGCCGCCCGGGGTCGCGACGTATCACTACGATAACCCGGTCGATCCGACCCGGCTGACCTCGCTGGTGAGGTCGGATTATGGCGACGCGAACGGAACGCAGACCTTCCGGTACGACGACGCCGGACGCATGATCGAGGTGGAGGGCGGGCACAGTGTCACGTACAACGCCTTTGATCAGATCGTCGCCGTCTCACGCGACGGTGTGGAGCAGGCGGCGTACCGCTACAACGGCATGGATGAGCAGACACATGTGTCGATGCCGTCGCAACCTGTGCGCAAGCGCATGTTCCGCGAGCATCGTCTGGTGACGGAAATCCGAGGCACCTTTTCGAAGACGTATCTGCCGGGCGGCCTGGGCGACATCGACGAAGCGGGAACGCTTCACGTCTACGCCACCGACCGGAAATCGAGCGTCGCTCACGTGCTCGATGCGCAGGGGCAGCGTCGGGAAATCTTGTATTCGCCGTCCGGATACCGGTTGCCCGATACAGCGCTCGACGGTGTGCCAGGGCAGGACGGCGAGATGGTCGACACGGCGACGCAGTGGGTCTGGCTGGGCAATTCGCGAATGTACTCGCCAGTGCTCGCGCGCTTCATGGTGCCGGATAGTTTCGTGCCGTTCGATGGCGGAGGGTACAACGGCTATGCGAGGCTCGACCCGGTGAATACGATCGATCCGAGCGGGCACGTGCCGAAGTGGTTGCTCATCGTGGCCGCGGTAGCCGTCGCCGTGGTGGCGATTGCCGCTGCGGTTGTCACGGCGGGCGGACTGACCGCCATTGCGACGGCTGCGACGATTTCTGCAAAGGCAATCGGCGCGAAAGTCGGGCTTGCGGCGGCAGGCAGCGCCAAACTGCTCGCTACCATGAATGGTGTCAAGGTGACGGCCTCGATTTTCTCGACGATGAAATTTGCGCTGGGCACGGCAGGCTCACTGGCGACCATGTCGAGCGGCATCTTGCGTGCAACGGGAGACACGTCCGGGCTGGCAGTCGTGTTGGGTCTTGTGGGGTCTGCGCTGACCGTTGCCGCGTTTGTTGCGTCGGTGCCAGGACTCAAGACGACATACACGAACCTCGCCACCAAGCGGATGACCGCGAAAGAGGCGTTCAAGGCTGCGTCGGCGCAAAGGAGTCAGCCGATCGCCATGCCTGTCGCGCGCAGTTCGAGCGTGAGCAGTCTGCGAAGCAGTGGCGGCGCGCGATCGTTCGGGCGTCCGTCGACGCCGGCGAGCACGGCGCGCAGAGCCAGCGCACCGGCCAGCCTGCCGACACAGGAAGCGTCGGCGACCGCATCGGTATCCCGGTCGCAGATAGCGGCCGAACTCTCGGAGCCGGCCATTGCCGCCGCCGGACAAGCCAACATGTACGCGTCGCCGGTCCCGATGACGGGCGGCGGCTTACCGCAGCCCGTTCAGCCCGCAGTGTGGTTCTCCGCCGATGAGCTGCGCGGCATCAGCATGGGCGGACTCAATTACTACGAGATGTATGCCTACAAATATGGCGGATGGTAACTCACGGTTGCGGGAGTGATAGACATGGAAAAAATCCCGTTCATCGCGTTGCGGGTCGACCCGGAGGTCGATGCCGACGGTGTGAGTGCTGCGTATCTGGCCGCGCATCACGATACGCTGCCCGCCACCATCGCCATGTTCCCGCCGACGTCGAATCCGGGCGATATCCTCTTTTGCATGATCGATGGCCAGGAGATTGCGTCGATGACACGTGAGCTGAGCGACGACGACAAGGGCAAGCCGATCGCGATCTGCTATCCGGGCGCCGAGTTACGCAAACTCGCCGAAGGAAGGTACGACTTCACTTACCGGGTGGAGCGTGTCAATGGGGACGTCGTGGGGGTCTCGGGAGCGAAGCTCATTCTTGTGTCGCTATTCCCGGCGCTCGATCTGGTGCCGCCGAGCGTCAGGGACACAGCGCAAGGCGTATTGAATCCCATTCATGGGTTAAGTGGCGCGGTGGTCAACGTCGCTTACTCAGGCATGCAGGCAGGGCAGCGGGTTCAGGTGCGCTGGGTCGGTGCGAGCGACGAGGGCAGTATCGAAACGCCGTGGCAGAGCGTGCCGCAGCACGTGCCGCAGTTCCTGATGTTCGATATCGCGCCGTTCCTGATTGCGGCCAGTATCGGCACGAATATCACTGTGGATTACGTGGTGGATCGGCAGGGCAATGCGACGGTATCCAAACCGCTCGACTTGCCCATCTCGATGTTCGATCTGGACGATATGCGCGCCCCGCAGTTGCCCGAACTCGGTGGCGGCGATCGCATCGAGCCGGACAAGCTGCCCGATGGCCTTACCGTCGAACTCGACGCCTGGTATCTGGCGTTCGAGCGCCAAAAGTTATGGCTATGGTGCATGGGGGAGCGTTCGGACGCCCCCGGACAACCTTATGAGCATTACCTGAAGACCGCGCATGCGATTTCGGCAGACGAGGCGATACACGGCGTGCGCGCCAAAGTACCGGCGTCGTGGCTGATGCCGCTCAGGCATGGCTCGCGTCTGATCATTCAGTATGTGGTGGCGTTTCATGATGGTGTGCAGCAACAAGCCCGACGTGCGTCGTTCGAGGTGATCAATCGGTGACAGATGTGTCGCGGCAGGAGTGAGGCACGTCAGCAGCCGTTTTCCCAAGTCGGAGATGATGCGATGAGATTACACAGACAAGAGGCGGAGGTTCGCCCGTGCGCGATAGCGTGCGTTCCCGTGGCCGCGCTCGCTGGTGGTGCGCCGGCGTCGTGCGCTCGCGCATCCCGGCGAGATTCGAAAGCGCTCGTCACGTGTTCTTACGTTTTCCGCCGCGTTGTGAGTCGCGTCGTCAGATGGCTTGGCATCACGATGCTGGTCTGCACAGGGCTGGCGGCGACAGCCGGTCATGCGGTCGCACAATCGGCGCCTTCCGATACGCAGCCAGCGGCCTCGATCCTTCCGGTCGGCCCGGCCATCGCCCAACCGTCGCCGGAAGCGGTGGCGGCCAAGGTGAAAGCGCGTATGCAGGAGCAGGCGAACACGAGCAATCATCCGCTGCCGATTGTCGTCATGCGTCGCATCAGCGATGGCAAGCAGTGCTCGTTCTCGGTGCTCGACGGCACATACGTCAACTTTCACGAGGACCCGTATGGGTGCGAAGACAACATCTACAACACGTTCGAAATTGTGGGTGCGCACGAAGGCATGTGGATCGAAATGGAAGCGGCGCCGAACTGCAATGGCAGTGAATCCTACGCCAAGTACATCGTTTCATTCGGTCCGGGGCATGGGCCAGTAGGCAATATCGCACCGACGTCCGTTGCGGCGTCCGTCGGTGTGCCGGTGGGTCAGATATTGAACGATGGCTCAGGCAAGCGGGCATTTATTGCCGATGGATACAAGAGTACCGGGACGCCGTTGCCGAATGCGGTCTCGTGTGTGCTTGTCCGGAATCTATTGCCGAACGGTCCGTATCACTATCGGAACCAGGCAAGTGGCTTGTGCCTGAGGAGCGACGAATTCAGGCCGTACCCGGTGGCCTGCACCGCGCCGGTCCCGCTCGCATTCTATGAACTCAACGATTATTTCGGGGAGATAATTTCCGCGGACTCCGTCGCAACCCCAACGAAGCGCAAGTACCTCAATACTTCGCTATCCGACGATGTGCTCGAGTTTTCGACGACCTACCTTCCGACGCATGCGTTCTCGTACAACGCGACATCAAGCCGTCTGGAGACGTTGCTGGGCTTCTGCGCATCGCCAAGCGACGATCCTTATCGTGTCAACACGCACAGTTGCAGGCACGACACGGGAGCCCGTATGCAATGGATTCGTGAGCCAGCGCCCGTGCGTTAGTCGTCGATGACATGTCACCAGGATAGGCGGCCGGGCAATGGCCCGGGCCTGTCCGCGTACCCGATAGCGCGAGCGCGAACGGCCGGTTTGCGGGCCGCCGCCTTTGACCGTGCAATGCCGTACTCAATGCGACAGATCGCTGACCGACGCCGCCGGCGCATCTCGCTTGACCTGCTTGATCCCGTCTTCCATTTGCTCGGCGGTGGAGAACATCTGGCTCTGGCCGATGATCTCTCCGTTGCGTGCCTTGAGCACGAAGTAGGGGCGTCCGGAGGTGGACGTCTTGCGCTCGAACCGGTGATCCTCGACCGAATTCTTGCGAACGGACTCGATGCCGTTCTGCGCAGACGCGCGCGCCTTGTATGTCTCGGAGGAGAGGATGGTCTGCCCGCTGTCGGCCAGCAGGTGAAAGTGGAATTCACCGTTGGGGCTGCGCTTGAGTTCGAACTTGCCTGACATATGTGGATCTCCCGGATCTTCCAAAAGCCAGCGGCGAGGGACTGCGAACTGCAAGGTGACGACGGCCCGTGCGCCGTGTCGAAGAATGCGTTTAGATTAGCACCGCCCGCGATCCGGCGATACCGCACTTTGTTTCGAAGTGTAAACCACTTTGCGCCACGCCCTGCCGAACGGCGGCGGGTGGCCGGTAGCCTTCACGGCCGTCCGGCAGGGCATGCGGCACACAGCTCAGGAATTGCCGCCACAGGGACGGACGGCCTGTCGCCTGCCTTAGCGGCGCGCGTACTGCGTGGCGCCGAACAGGATTTCGCGTGCCTTGTCGTCCTGCATCGGCTTTCGGGCGTCGGCGAGCACCTTGATGCCGCGTTGCACCGCCGGACGGGCCTCGATGGCTTCGAACCACTGCTGCACGTTCGGGAAGTCCGACAGTTCCACGCCCTGATTCTTCCACGAGCGCAGCCAAGGCCAGATCGCGATATCCGCCACGGTGTACATGTCGCCGGCGACGTAAGGGTGGTCAGCCAGTCGCTTGTCGAGCACGCCGTACAGGCGCCGTGCCTCGTTGGTGTAGCGCTTGATCGCGTAATCGATCTTCTCGGGGGCGTAGATGCGGAAGTGATGCGCCTGACCGAGCATCGGGCCCACACCGCCCATCTGGAACATCAGCCATTCGAGCGTCTCGTACTTGCCGCGCACGTCTTCCGGCAGGAAGCGGCCGGTCTTGCCGGCGAGATACAGCAGGATCGCCCCCGACTCGAACAGGGAAATCGGTTTGCCGTCCGGGCCGTCCTCGTCGACGATGGCCGGGATCTTGTTGTTCGGCGAGATCGCGAGAAATTCGTCCTTGAACTGGTCGCCCGCACCGATGTCGACGGCGTGGGCGTGGTAGGCCAGCCCGCACTCTTCGAGCATGATGTGGACCTTGTGGCCATTGGGCGTAGCCCAGGAGTAGACCTGAATCAATTGCGGCTCCTTGTTGGAACGTTAGGGGACGCCAGCGAACGGCAGGGAACGATGCTCATCGTTCGGAAGCGCCGGTCGACGTCATTCCATGTCCGACGCCGCCACGATCCCGCAGGGCGCCCGACATGATGACGCCTACGAAGCACGCCGGGGGTGCGAATCGCTCACGTCGCCGGAGAAAACGGCTCGCAGATTACACCACAGAACGTTTTTCTCTGCCGGGCATGGGGTCTGGGCGGACGCAAGTCGCGAGCCGGGCGCGATCGATACCGCCAGCCCCCGCCCGGTGGGGCTTTTCCGCTGGTTTGACGCGGCGCCGATGCAAGGGGCCGATGCAAGGGTCCGATGAAAGAGACCGATGAAAGGGGCCGATGAAAGGGGCCGACGAAGCCGCGCTCGGCCTCATCGCGGGTCAATGACTCTCGGCGGTGTTCGCGGCGTACTGCGCCAACTCCAACTTTGCGATGGCGTTGCGATGCACTTCGTCCGGCCCGTCGGCAAAGCGCAGCGTACGGGCGCTGGCGTATGCGTAGGCCAGCGGAAAGTCCCCGGATAGCCCCGCTGCGCCATGCGCCTGAATCGCCCAGTCGATCACCTGACACGCCATGTTCGGGGCGACGACCTTGATCATCGCAATCTCGGCGCGTGCCGCCTTGTTGCCGACCGTATCCATCATGTAAGCGGCCTTGAGCGTGAGCAGGCGCGCCTGCTCGATCAGGCACCGCGCTTCACCGATTCGCTCACGCGTGACGCCCTGCGCCGCAATCGGTTTGCCGAAAGCCTCGCGCGAGAGCGTGCGACGGCACATCAGCGAGAGGGCGCGTTCGGCCAGTCCGATGAGCCGCATGCAATGGTGGATGCGGCCGGGGCCGAGGCGTCCCTGCGCGATCTCGAAGCCGCGCCCTTCGCCCAGCAGCATGTTGCCGACGGGCACACGCACTTCGTCGAGCACGATCTCCATATGTCCGTGCGGCGCGTCGTCGTAGCCGAAGACCGTAAGCGGGCGCACCCGCGAGACGCCTTTCGCATCCGCCGGAATCAGGATCATCGACTGCTGCGCGTGCTTCGGCGCGTCCGGATCCGTCTTGCCCATGACGATATAGAGCGCACAGCGCGGGTCGCCCGCGCCCGTCGACCACCACTTGCGGCCATCGACCACGTAGTCGTTGCCCTCTCGTCGGATGCGGCATTGCACGCTGGTGGCGTCGCTCGACGCGACGTCCGGCTCCGTCATCAGGAAGGCGGACCGGATGTCGCCGCGCAGCAGCGGTTCGAGCCATTGCGCTTTTTGGGCGTCGGTGGCGTAGCGCTCGAGCGTTTCCATGTTGCCGGTGTCGGGCGCGTTGCAATTGAAGACCTCCGGCGCCCACGGCACCTGTCCCATGATTTCGCACAAGGGGGCGTATTCGACGTTGGTCAGCCCTGCGCCGCGTGCGGAATCCGGCAGGAACAGGTTCCACAGCCCGGCTTGTTGCGCCAGCGGCTTGAGACGCTCGATGACCGGCGAAGGCTGCCAGGCGTTGCCGTTGCGCCGGGCGATGTCGATCTCTTCGAGATAGCGTTGCTCGTTCGGGAAGATGTGCTCGTCGAAGAATGCGGACAGACGCGCACGCAACGCTTCGACTTTCGGGCTGTAACTGAAATCCATGAGGTCTCCGTTCCTTGACTGCCGGGTGCCTGTGGGGCGAAATGCGTGACGGGGGGATGCTGCGAATGTGGCGAATGTGGCGAATATGACTCATGCCGCCCATTCGGTTTGCGCGTCCCAGCGATTTACTTCCCTTCGGCGCGCTGAGCGTACTCCCACGCCAGTTCGGCCATCGGGCGCGCGCGTCGTCCCGCGTCCAGCGCCTGGGCACTGGACGCCGTGCCGTCGCCCACGCGTTTCATGATCCCTTGCAGGATCGCCGCGATGCGGAACATGTTGTACGCGAGGTAGAAGTGCCACTGCGCAGGCGGGACGATGCCGGTGCGCTCGCTGTATCGGCGGATATAGGCGTCTTCGCCGGGAATGCCGAGCGATGTCCAGTCGAGCCCCGCAATGCCCCGGAATACACCGGGGCTGACGTGCCACGCCATGCAGTGATAGCTGAAGTCGGCGAGCGGGTCGCCCAGTGTCGACAACTCCCAGTCGAGCACGGCGAGCACGCGCGGCTCGCTCGGATGGAAGATGAGGTTGTCGAGGCGGAAGTCGCCGTGGACGAGCGTCGTGCGCTCGGGGGCGTCGGCGACGACGGTGGGCAGACGCGCAGGCAACCAGTCGATGAGGCGGTCCATCGCCTCGATGGGGGTGGTCTGCGAGGCGCGGTACTGCCGGCTCCATCGCGCAATCTGCCGGGCCATGTAGTCGCCCGGTTTGCCGTACGATTCGAGGCCGACGGCGCGATGGTCGACGCGATGCAGCGCCGCGATGACGCGATTCATTTCGTCATAAATCTCGCCGCGCGCCACCGGCGTCATGCCCGGCAGCGAAGGATCCCACAGCACGCGGCCCTCCACGAAATCCATGACGTAGAACGCGAGACCGATCACGCTTTCGTCTTCGCACAGCCCCCGCATGCGGGCAACGGGCACGTCGGTGTTTGCCAGGGCGTCCATCACGCGGTACTCGCGTTCGATGGCGTGCGCGGACGGGAGCAGCTTTGCCGCGGGCGCGGGTTTGGTGCGCAACACATAAGCGGCGGCAGGTGTCGTCAGACGGTAGGTCGGATTGGATTGGCCACCATTGAACTGTGTGATGGCGAGCGGCCCGGAGAAGCCGTCGACATGCAGGGTGAGCCAGCGCGCCAGGGCGTTGGCGTCGAAGGGGATGCGATCGCCTAAGGCGCGTTCGCCTGCAAATGCGGAAAAGTCCTGTACAAGCTCCTCGGCCATGCTGTCTCCTGCATTTCCGGTGCTGCGTTGATCGAGACGAATTCGTGGTTTTGCTATGGGGCCCGCAGTGGCCGATGGTGGCCGATGGTGAGCGATGGTGACAAGTGGTGGCCGCTGAAGGCTGCGCTTTCGGCCCTGGCGCACGGTGCCCGGACCGAAAGCGTGTCGTCGATGCGACTTCCATTCGGTTTCACGAGGTCGATACCGCTGTCGATACGGCTTTCGATACGGCTTTCGATACCGTGGTCGACGTAGCCTTCGCGCCGCCGATGGGGTATTCAGCGCGGTTGCCGCGAACGCAGGAACGACGCGAAAATCTTCTCCATGACTGTGAGCCGATTGTTGACGTGCAGCGGCTGCGGCGGTGCGAAGTTCATGAGGCGCACCACCCAGTCTTCCGGCTTTTCTCCCACGTCGAGCGCATTGATGCACGCGGGGGCCTGCGCGAGCTGACCGAGAAAAAGGCGGCCGCGCGGATGCAGGGCATGCGAGAGAATCGCGCGATTCACGCCGCCATGCAACACCAGCAATACCGTGTCCCACGACTTGTCGGCGCGCAGCTCCGCCAGCGGTGGGACGACACGGTCGAGCAGTTCGCTCACCGATTCGCCGTTCAGAAAGCGGGTCGCTTCCGGCACCAGCCCATCGAACGCGCCGAGGAACGCCTGCGCCATCTCAGCTGGCGGCAGGTCCGACACACTGCCCGCACGAATCTCCTGCCAGCACGTCCACGTCTCGATGTCGATCTGTTGCCCTGTCTCCGCCAGCACGCGCTCGGCCGTCTCACGCGTGCGCGGCAAGCCGCTCACGATCACGCGGTCGAAGTGGAGCTTTTCCGCCGCGAAGGCGCGGCCGGCGGCGCTGGCTTGCGCGCGGCCGAGTTCGTTGAGCGAGACGGCGTCGGCATCGATCGGTGTACCGCTGTCGTCGAAATAGGTGACGTCCCCGTGGCGCATCAGATAGAGGCGGCGACGCCCCGGCGGCGTGAACGTCAACGGGCCGGACGTGGAACCTAGGTTGGCGAGGTGGCCGAACGAACTCATACGGAAATCTCCCGATCGATTGCCGCAGTCGGTTCGAGTGCGGCGGGCAGGGCCTTGACTGGCGACGCACGCCGGCGCATCAGGTGCGCCGTGCGGCTGTCACGCGATCAGGTGTATTTTGCCGGACGTTTTTCGAGGAAGGCGCTGATTCCTTCCAGCCCGTCCGAATGATGGAGCGAAGCGACGAAGCTGTCGCGCTCCGCGCCGAGTTGCGACGTCAGCGTCTCGCTCGCGCCGCTCTCGATGAGCGACTTGATGCGACCCACCGCATTCGGCGAAAGCTGCGCGAGATCCGTCGCCCAGTTCAAGGCTTCGGCGCGCGCCTGTCCCGGCGCGACCACGCGATTGACGAGTCCGGCCGTGGCCAGACGTGCGGCCGCTACCGGCTTGCCCTCGAGCAGGATTTCCGTGGCGAGCGGGCGGGGCAACGCCTGCGACAGGAACCACGAGCCGCCGCCGTCTGGCGTCAGGCCGACCTTGACATACGCCATCACGAACTTCGCGTTGTCGGCCGCCACGAGCAGGTCGCACGCCAGCGCCAGCGAAAAGCCGGCCCCGGCCGCCGCGCCCTCGACGGCGGCAATGATCGGCTTCGGGCAGGCGCGCAGCGCTTCGATCCATTCGGCCAGCGCATCGATGCTGGCCGCCTGCACGGACGGATCCTTCCGACGGTTCTCCAGCAGACGGTTCAGGTTGCCGCCGGCGCAGAAAAAGTTGTCGGCGCCGGTGAGCACCACGGCGCGTATCGACGCATCGCGCTCGGCGGTCGCCAGCGCTTCGACACCGGCGGCATACATGTCCGGATGCAGGGCGTTGCGGGCGCCGGGATTGGATATCGTCAATACCAGGGTGTGGTCGACGCGTTCGGCGAGCAGTTCAGCGGCCATGGGCGGATCTCCGGATCACGATTCTTCGGTAAGCAACGACACGCCGAGCTGCGCGCGGCGCGTGAGCCACGGCGAGGGGCGGTAACGCGGGTCGCCGTAGAACGATTGCAGGTTGCGCAGCACCGTGAGCAGTTGACGCGCGCCGACGGCGTCGCCCAGTGCGAGCGGACCCTTGGGGTAGCCGAGGCCGAGCGTGACCGCGCGGTCGATGTCGCCCGGCGTGGCGATGCGCTGCTGCGCGATATCGGCGCCGATGTTCACGATCGTGGCGATCACGCGTTGTGCGACGAAGCCGGCCGAGTCGCGGATCACCGTCACCGGCGTGCCGTCATGGGCGAACAACGCGTGGGCGGCGTTGCGGGCGTTCGTCGTTGTGACCGGTGTGGTCATGAGCGTGTGGCGCTTCGCGCCGGCGAGCGGCAACAGCGTATCGACGGCGACGGTGCGCGTGGCGTCGAGGCCCTGCTCGACGGCACAGGTCGTCGCGTCCAGACCGAGCGGCGTGACGACGATGAGCGCCGTCTCGGACGGTTTGTCGCCGCTTTCGAGGGGCACGCCCGTCGCACCGAGCCGTTCGACCACGGCGGCAAAACCGCGGGTGTCGGCACGGCTCACCCAGACGCTTGCCGGCAGGGTGTCCGGCGCCGGCGCTTCGGGCGGCACTTGCTGCTTGCCGTCGACATAACGATAGAAGCCCTCACCGACCTTGCGGCCCAGCAACCCGCCGGCAAAGCGCACGGCGGTGATCGGTGACGGACGGAAGCGCGCTTCTTCGTAGAACTGGTGATAGATCGACTCCATCACCGGATGCGAGACGTCGAGCGCAGTGAGATCGAGCAGTTCGAAGGTGCCCAGACGAAAGCCCGCCTGCTCGCGCAGGATGCGGTCGATGTCGGCGAAGCTCGCAATGCCTTCGCTCGCCACGCGAAGCCCCTCGGTGTTCATGCCGCGCCCCGCGTGGTTCACGATGAAGCCGGGCATGTCCTTGCAGCGCACGGCCGTGTGGCCCATGCGCTCGCCGAGCGCGAGCAGGGCGTCGCCGACTTCCCGGTCGGTGCGCAGGCCGTCGATGACTTCGACCACCTTCATGAGCGGCACCGGATTGAAGAAGTGATAGCCGGCCACGCGTTCGGGACGCTCGCACGCGGCGGCAATGGCCGTGATCGACAGCGACGACGTGTTCGACGCCAGAATCGCGTCGGCGGCGACGATGCCCTCGAGCGCGCGGAACAGGTCGCGCTTGATGTCGAGTTTTTCGACGATGGCTTCCACGACCAACTGACAGTCCGCCAGATCCTCCAGCGCATGGCAGGCCTGCAAACGGCCCATCGTCGCCTCGACACTCGATGCGTCGATCTTGCCCTTTGCCGCGAGCTTGTCCAACGTGTCGCGCAGGGCCTCCAGCGCCGCTTGTACGGCCTTGGCATTGGTGTCGTACAGCTTCACGTGCAGACCGGCCTGTGCGGCGATCTGGGTGATGCCACGGCCCATGGCGCCCGCGCCGACGATACCCAGGACTTCGATGGCGAGGCCGGACGCGTTCGGTGCCGCAGGGGCGGGGGCTGCTGAGGAGGGGGATGCAGTCATTCGGAGTGT
The DNA here is from genome assembly GCF_902459655.1 of Pandoraea anhela. Lineage (GTDB taxonomy): Bacteria > Pseudomonadota > Gammaproteobacteria > Burkholderiales > Burkholderiaceae > Pandoraea > Pandoraea anhela. The sequence continues at coordinate 161,091 of NZ_CABPSB010000004.1, read as the reverse complement.
CTCGAAATGGGTGTCGATGGTCGTCGATCGGTATCGTTTTTGACGGTGCGCGAGGCTTCGCAAGGGGCGCATCGCAGCACGAGGCCCGAAGCGTCGGGCCGGCGGCGCATACTTGAATCGTCATTCTATCGTCCGACCGGTCGGTCGGGAAATGAATTTCCTGCCGAGTCGTGACGCGATGCAAACCGATGCCCAAACCGCGTTGCGGCTATTGTCGCCGATCTGTGCGTCGTTGCCAGCGATTGTTCCGCTGAGCGGTCGACGTCGATGGCCGATATCGTTGCGCTCACTTGCCCGGCCAGCGGAATTCGGGACGCCGACGGTTGAATTCCGCTCACGAACCGTTGTGCAGTGACGGTACACTTTCGGTACCCCCGGCGCAGGTCAGTTGGTCACCGACTGGACGGCAAGCGCCGGCTCACTTACATGGGGGACATCATGTTGAAGCTGTACGGCTTTCCGGTCAGCAACTATTACAACAAAGTGAAGGTGGTGTTGTACGAGAAGGGGTTGCCCTTCGAAGCGTCCGAATCCCTTCCCTGTCAGGATGAACCGTTGCTGCAATGCTCACCGCTGGGCAAGGTGCCGTATCTGCAAACGGAAAGCGGTTTTCTGGCCGAATCGCAGGTGATCTGCGATTTCCTCGAGACAACGCATCCGACGCCGGCGCTGTTCTCGGCCGATCCGTGGCGGCACGCCAAAGAGCGCGAACTGCTCACGGTCGTGGAGTTGCATCTGGAGTTGGTGGTGCGCGAAATCTACGCGCAGGCGTTCTTCGGTGGCACGGTGTCCGAGGGCACACGCAACCGCACCGAGAAGTTGCTGCGCCGGAACATTGTGGCGTTCAAGCGAATTGCGAGGTTCGCGCCATTCGTGGCCGGGGAAACCTTCACGATGGTCGATATCGCCGCGGGCATTCATCTGCCGATCCTCGGCATGGCCACGCAAGCGGTGTACGGTGAAGATTTCCTGAACGCTGAGGGCATCGACTGGAAGGCCTACGGCAAGATGCTGTCGGAGCGTGAGTCGTTCCGGCGCATGCGCGCCGAACAAAAGGCTTACCAGCAAGCGCAGCAGGCGAAGAAGGCGGGTTGAGTCGCGCGATATCGATTCGGGCATATCGGCATCGACTCACGTCGGAGGAATCGTCCGGCGGCCAGGCGCAGGTGGCGGCTGCGTCTGTCACGCGAACCCCGGTCAGACCTTCGCGAGCCGCGCCAGCGCTTCGCGCAGGGTGTCGTCCTGCTTGGCGAAGCAAAACCGCACCACGCCCGACTCGTGCGGCTCGTGGTAGAACGCCGAGACCGGAATCGCCGCGACGCCGATCTCGCCCGTGAGCCAAAGTGCGAAGTCGGCCTCGCTCATGTCGCTGATCGCGCTGTAATCCACGCACTGGAAGTAGGTCCCTTCACATGGCAGCAACTTGAAGCGGGTGCCTGCCAGCCCTTCGCGGAACAGGTCGCGCTTCTTCTGGTAAAAGCCCGAGAGCCCCAGATACGGTGTCGGGTCGCGCATGTAATCGGCCAGACCGACCTGCATCGGCGTGTTCACCGTGAACACGTTGAACTGATGCACTTTGCGGAACTCGGCGGACAGCGCCGCAGGCGCCGCGACGAAGCCGACCTTCCAGCCCGTCACGTGATAGGTCTTGCCGAAGCTCGACACGATGAAACTGCGGCGCGCGAGTTCCGGGTGCCGCGCCACGCTCTCGTGACGCTTGCCGTCATACACCATGTGTTCGTAGACCTCGTCCGAGATCAGCAGAATGTCCGTGCCCGCCACGATCTCCGCCAGCTTCGCGAGGTCCTGTTCATGCCACACGGTGCCGCTGGGATTGTGCGGTGTGTTGAAGAGGATCAGGCGCGTGCGCGGTGTGATGGCCGCCGCCAGCTTATCGAACGGAATACGGAATGCCGGGGCTTCGAGCGTGATGAAGACCGGCTTGCCGCCGGCCAGTTCGATCGATGGGACGTAGCTGTCGTAGGTCGGCTCGAACACGATCACTTCGTCGCCCGGATGCACGCTCGCGAGAATGGCGGTCAGCAATGCCTGCGTGGCCCCGGCCGTCACCGTGATTTCCGTGTTCCAGTCGTACTGTTGGCCGTAGAGTTTGCCGATCTTGTCCGCAATGACCTGACGCAAGGCCGGCACACCGGCCATCGGCGGATACTGGTTGTGGTCTTCGCGCATGGCACGCGCGACCGCGTCGACGATCTTCGGATCGCACGGGAAATCGGGGAATCCCTGACCCAGATTCACCGCCTGCTTCTCGGCCGCCAGGGCCGACATCACGGTAAAAATGGTGGTGCCGACGTTCGGCAGACGCGACGCGAGCGGCGGGGCAACCAGCGCAGGCGTGGTGGATCCAGTGTGAGGCGCGTTCATTTTTGGGGTGGACGATGCAGTGATCAGGTCGCCATTCTAACGCCGTCGAGCCGCCGTTGCGGGCCGCCCATCGCCGCCGCCTCTGCGATTTCGGACGTCGGCGCGCATGTCCGTCGGCATTTTCTTATTTCGCTTTCGGACGTATCCCGCTCACCGCCGTGCCCATTGCCTCGTCCACGACGCCGCATACCCTCTCGCGCCGTTGCCTCAGGCACCGCCGCCACCCGCCGCCACCCGCAGACACTCGCCGTCACCCGCCGCCACCCGCAGACACTCGCCGTCACCCGCCGACACTCGCCGACACTCGCTAGCGTCCGGCAACGACGAGCAGCGACGTGAAAGCGCTCGCCGTCACGATCCGGAAGCCGAACTGGCGCGCCACGCGGCTACGCAGCTTGAGTACCGCTTTGTCTTTGCTGACGAGCCAGTGCGCGTGGCCGTCGCGTGCGGCTTCGAGAAACTTCTGGTCGTCGCGGTCGCGACACAGCGGCAGTTGCGCGGGCGGTGCGGCGTTTTCCGGGACGACGATGCGGTGCGTGTGCGTGTCGACCCACGCCAGCGCGGCATCGCGGTCGATGTCACGCGATGCGAACTGCGGGTAGGTCAGTACGACGGCCAGTTCGTCGCGGCAGCGCGGGGCCATCAAAGCGGTGAGACGACGCTCGACGAGGGCATCGCGCACCGGGCGCGCCACCGGGTCGTCGAACACCAGCAGGTCGATCCAGACGTTGGTGTCGAGCACCACGCGCGGCGGCGTGGCGAGGGTGTCGAGATGTTCTGCGAAGGCCCGTTCGGCGGGCGTGGCGACAGCGTTTTGAAGCATTGGATAGAATGACGGTTTCTCGATAGTTTCTTGTTCAAGCAGGAACGCTGCACCCGATATGATAATTGTTCTCTCGCCGGCCAAATCGCTCGACTACGAAACGCCGCCTCACGTGAGCACGCACACCGTGCCCCAGTTCGTGGACGACGCTGCCGAACTGATCGAGGGCCTGCGCGAACTGAGCCCTGCGCAGGTCGGCTCGCTCATGAGCATCTCCGACCAGCTCGCCGCACTCAACGCCACGCGCTACGCCGAATGGTCGCCGCGCTTCGACACGACCAACGCCAAGCAAGCCGTTCTCGCTTTTAACGGCGACGTCTATGAGGGCCTCTCCGCCCGCACGCTCAACGCCAGGCAACTCGATTTCGCGCAAAAGCATCTGCGCATTCTGTCGGGGCTTTACGGCGTGCTGCGCCCGCTCGATCTGCTTCAGCCGTATCGTCTCGAGATGGGTACGCGTTTCGCGAACAAGCGCGGTCGCGATCTTTACGCCTTCTGGGGCGAGCGCGTGACGCAAACGATCAATGCGTCGCTCGCCGAGCATGCCGATGCGCGTCGCGTGCTCGTGAATCTGGCGTCGGAGGAGTACTTCAAGGTCGTCAAACGCCGTCTGGTCGAAGCGCCCGTGATCACGCCGGTGTTCGAGGACTGGAAGAGCGGCAAGTACAAGATCATCAGCTTTTACGCCAAACGTGCGCGCGGCCTGATGGCGCGCTACGCCATCGAGCGCGGCGTGACGGACGTGCAGCAACTCAAGGCGTTCGATACCGAAGGGTATGCGTTCGACGACAGTGTCTCCAACGATTCGCTGTGGGTCTTCCGTCGACGCGTGGCCTGACGCCAGCCAATCCATAGCCCCGGCGCAACGTCCCGGGGCGGTTCCTTTTCGCCAGCGAGACCCGTCATGACCGTTCACATCAGTAGCCAGTTCGACAGCGGCGCCATTCAGGTCGTGAGCGCCGAGCGCGCCGACGACATTCACGTTCGCATCGCGCAGGACGGCGCCGCCGAGTTCGCCCAGTGGTTCCATTTCCGCGTGCAGGGTGTGCGCGGCGAGCCGTGCCGCATCGTGTTCGACAACGCCGGTCAGACCTCGTATCCGCGAGGCTGGGAGAACTACCGTGCTGTGGCGTCCTACGATCGCGTGACGTGGTTTCGCGTGCCGACGTCGTACGACGGACAGATCATGACGGTGGCCTTCACTCCCGCGCACGACAGCGTGTACCTCGCATACTTCGAGCCGTATAGCGAGGACCGTCATCTGGCGTTGCTCGGCACGGCACAGAATTCGCCGCTGGTGAGTTCGCGCTCGCTGGGGCAGACCGTCGACGGTCGCGACATGACGCTGCTTACCGTGGGCGAGCCGCGTGCCGGCAAGCGTCGCATCTGGGTGATCGCGCGTCAGCACCCGGGGGAGACGATGGCCGAGTGGTTCGTCGAAGGCATGCTGCGTCGTCTGCTCGGTGCGGGCGACTGGGCGGGCGATCCGCTTGCGCCGGCTCTGCTCGACGACGCAGTGTTCTATGTCGTGCCGAACATGAACCCCGATGGGGCGTCGCGCGGCAACCTGCGCACCAATGCGACGGGGGCGAACCTCAATCGCGAATGGGCCGAGCCCGATCCGGTGCGCAGCCCCGAGGTCTACCACGTGCGGGCCGCCATCGAGGCGACCGGCTGCGACATGTTCTTCGACATCCACGGCGACGAGGCGCTGCCCTACGTCTTCCTCGCAGGCAACGACGGTGTCGAGTGGGGCTCCGACACGGTGCTCGCGCGCGAGAAGGCTTTCGGTGGCCGCCTGAAAGCGGCGAGCCTCGACTTTCAGGACAAGTTCGGCTATCCGCCGGGCAAGCATGGCCCGGAGTCGCTCAAGCTCGCCTCGAAGTGGATCGCGCATCGCTTCGGATGCCTCTCGCTCACGCTCGAAATGCCGTTCAAGGACAACGCGAACCGCCCCGATCCGCAAGTCGGATGGAGTGGCGCACGAAGCGCTGCGCTGGGCGCGTCGATGCTCGCCGCCATCTGGGCGCAGGTGCAGGCCGACCAGGCTTGAGCGTCGCCGGACGCCGGTCGCGCATCCGGTCGATGCCGTAATGCAGGCATCGCGCGTGACGGCGCCTGCCTGCGCAACCGCGCACGCACGGACGCACAACGCACAACGCACAACGCACAACGCATCATGCTCTGTGCCGACCAAAGGCAGACGACCGTTCGGAGATCAGTTCTTCTTTTTCGTCGTGCTCTTCTTCGCGGTGCTCGACTTCGAGGGCGAGGACTTCGCAGACGACTTGCTGCCCGACGATTTGGCCGTCGTGCCGCGCTTGCCTGACTTCGCCGTCGCGTGAGATGCCTTGCCGCGCGTGTTGCCACGCGTGGCGCGCTTCACGGGCTGCTCGACCTGCGAGAGCGGCGACGTATAGTCGAAGCCCATCATTCGGCCATCGGCGTAACCGCAGCGAATATGGATGTTGTCCGTCTGGCCCGACGTGCGCTTGCCGACGCCGTCGAGTTCGACCATCTGCGTGACGTCGACACGTTGCTTGCGATCGTCGAACGGACCATTCCACGGCGAAACCTTCGCGTGCTCGGGATCGAGCGCCGTCTCTGCGTACTCGACGCTTTCATAACCGGGCAGTGTGGCGACGACGAAGCTTGCGTGCGCAGCGCAATCGGCCACCAGCGGATCCGCATGACGCGTGTTGATGAATTGCTCGACGAGTGCACGATGCTGTTCGAGCGTGAAAGCCTGTGCCGGAGCCGTGAAGGCCGACAGGCAGAGCGGCGCGGCGACCGCGGCGATGCCGGCGACCTGGCGCACGGCTCGCATCACGACGCCTGCGGCGCGTTGAAAAAATCGATTCGACATTGCTTGACGTAATCTCGGGGTCTGACAGACCGTTCAGGCTGTTCGCATGAACCGGCCCTGAGCATTGCAGAGCAATGCGGGCATGCGACGACTCGATTCACGAATCGCTCGCATACACCGCTCGCGAAGAAGCTTGACCGCATTTCGAAAGACAGCGGCGAAGCGGCATCCATCTTAACCGAAAAAATGCCGCTCACGCCCGCCGGGTAAGCCCGCAGACGTAACAGCGTGCTTCATGAAAGTTACAGCGCGCTACAATGCGGCCCTGTCTGCGCGGTGTTTCACCGCGATTCGCGCCCCGCTCGAGACGGTATCGATCGCGCAAACGTTGCGCGATCGACGCTCGCGATTCATGGGCAAAGCGTGCGTCATGCGGTGACAGGGCGCGCATTGTGTCATCCGAGGCGATCACGCAATCGTTCGAATAACGGCGTAATTCGCGCTATTTCACGCGGTTCATGCGATGCACATTTGCGCATCGCGTCAGATCGTCTCTTGTTGTTACGCTTCGGTATGTTTGCAAATTCACGCACGGTGGCCAGTGCCCAAACCGGCCCGCACGATAAACTCGCAGAGCGCGTCGCACGTCATCGCGACGCCACCTTCCGCAAGCCGCTCGCCGCTTATAGCGCCGCAGCGTTCGACGCTGCCATCGCAGCGTGGCGCGATGCCGGCGGCGCGCCGCTGATCATCGATGCGGGGTGCGGCGTCGGGGAGAGCACACTGCGTCTCGCCACACAGTTCCCCGATCATTTCGTGATCGGCATCGATCAGTCGGAGAGCCGTATCGTACGTGGCAAAGATTGGTGGGGCGACGTATGGCCCGAGAATTTCGTATGGGTGCGCGCCGATCTCGTCGACTTCTGGCGGCAGCTTTACGACGCCGGTATTCGTCCTGTGCGCCATTACATCCTTTACCCGAATCCGTGGCCGAAGATCGGCCAGCTGGCGCGTCGCTGGCATGCGCATGCGGTGTTCCCAACGGTCGTCGCGCTGGGGGGCGTGCTGGAGTGCCGCAGCAATTGGGGTGTCTATATCGACGAATTCGCGCTGGCGGTCACGTGGCTGAGCGGCGTGCAACCCCACGTCGAGGTGTGGGCGGCGCCGGCGGGTGTCGAACCCGTTGCAGAACCCATGACGCCCTTCGAGCGCAAGTATCTGGCGTCGGGGCACGGGCTGCATCGGTGCGTGGTCACGCTGCCGCCCCGATGAAGCCCTCGATGCTCGCGCGGCAGGCCGTGCAAATCCGGTATCTCCCCGCACGATCGGCCGGGCGGCGTGCGCCCAAGGCCGAGGGTGCGCCTTGCGGTGCCGACGCGGCGATCGGTGCGATCAGTGGAAGTGCGGACGGTTCGGCTCGGCGTCTTCCGGCATTTCCGCGTGAACGACTTCGCCCACCGGGTCCGGATAGAGCGGTACACCGCAATCGTCGCAATACTCGGGGTCGAAGCGTCCCGGATGTTTGCGAATGTCGGTCACGCCGCACGCCTTGAGCAAATCGGTGACTTCGTCGAGCGCGCCGCCCTCGACTTCGCCGTTCTCGCGGCCGTACAGCGGCCACACGACACCGTAGATCACGTCATTGCTGCCGCGCTGCGTGAAGCCGATGCGGTACTCGTCGATATTCTGCTCACCGAAGCCGGCGACGACGGCGCGCAGTTCCGTGGGCGTGAGCGTGAGCACGTCTTCCAGATAACGCAATGCCGTGCGAATCGTGTGCGGACGAATGCGTTCGTCGGCTTCGCGGCAACTCGCGTAGTAGGCGTCGGGCAGCAGGCATTCGATCTCGCAGCCGGGCAGCAGCGCATTCAGATTCGGGCCACCTTGCGCGGACCATGCCTCCTGGCATTGACCGCGTTCTGCGTGGCGTGCGCCGTCTTCCTGCCAGCGGAACATCGGGGCGCCCTTGGGCACGGTCACGGCGGCGAGCAGGAAACGCGGATCGGCGAGGATCGGTGCGGTTTCCGGCAGGTCGCTGCCGGGCTGCTTCACGTCGGCGTTGCTGACGGCGGCCTGCACGAGTTGCTGCGTGACCTTCCACGATTCGCAGTGCGTGCGCGGGAGCTGGTCGATGCTGTAGAGGTAGGGCGAAATCGCCACGCGGGCCGACTCGGCCAGCACGTGGGCGTGCAGATGCGCGCGAACGGGCATCAGGGCGTCGGATTTCACCGGACCCGAGGGAATCGCGTAACGCGTCCACGCGAGAATGGGGATGGCGACGAGCAGGCCGTCCCAGACCTGATCGTCCGCCTCGGGCTCGGCGGATTCGCTTTGCGACTCGATCAGATCGGCAAGCGCACCATAGGCTTCGCTGTGGTTGGCCTGCAGATGGTCGAGGGCGGTGTCGATGGCCGGTTGGTTGCCCGTGCGCAGCACGCGCGTGAGCAACGTGTCGAGCTGGGCTTCCCAGAAGCGGTCTTCAATGCGGCTACCGGAGGCGGCCAGCGCGAGCGCGTGGCCGACCAGCTTTTCGGCGTCGGGGGTCAGTCGTTTGGCGGTGCGTGAGCGCATAGTCGTGCAAAGCAGAAACACATGAACTCACGATTGTACGGCATGCGTGGACGCGATAGATGGGACGCCCTCACCAATCGCGTCCACGCCTGTCGCCGGCCGGTCCCGCCGATTGCCGTCAGGCAAGCCCTGCGGGACCCGGCGAAGGGGGGCGGATCAGAAGTCGAAAGCCAGATTCGCCGGGGCGCAGAGCCGCGTATGGCGCGTCGTCGCGGCACTTGCGCCTTCGACGGCAGAGCGCGCCGCGCCTTCGAGCGAGAGCAGGGCGAGCTTGCGTTGCACGCCGCTGGCGTAGCCCGTGAGCGTGCCGTCGGCGCCGATGACGCGGTGACACGGCACGATGATCGTTATCGGATTCCGCCCGTTGGCGGCGCCGACGGCACGCGACTTGTTGGCGTCGCCCAGCGCGTGGGCGAGGTCGCCGTAGCTGCGTGTCTCGCCGAAAGGGATGCGGCAAAGCGCGTCCCAGACGCGTTTCTGGAAAGGCGTGCCGTCCGGGGCAAGCGCCAGTTCGAACAGACGGCGTCCCTCGTGGAAATACTCGTCGAGCTGCTGTTTGGCGGCCGTCAGCACGGCGACGCCCTCGCCGTCGCGGCGCACGTCCCCGTCTTGGGGGAAATACTTCTGTTGCGAGAAATAGACGCCGGTCAGCGCGTCGCCGTCGGCGACGAGCAACATCTGGCCCAGCGGACTCTCGTAAAACGTCTCGTAGCGGGTGACGGGCGTGATACGGGTCATGAAAACACCTCCTGCAAAGTCTCGACCTGCCGGCCTGCCGGGCCTTGTGCCGCCGCGCGCCAGATATGGAGCGCGGCGTACGCCCGCCATGGCGCCCACCGGGCGGCGCGTGCCGTCACTGCGCGCCCGTCGGAAACGCCGAGCGCCTGGCGCAGCACCAGATCGTCCACGGGCATCGCGTCGGGCGATCCGAGCGCGCGCATGGCGATGTATTGCGCCGTCCACGGCCCGATGCCCCGGATGGCGAGCAGCGACGCCATCGTCGCCTCCATCGGCGCGAGCGGATCGAGCCGCAGCCGGGCCTCGACGACGGCTTGCGCAACACCGTGAATGGCGGCGATACGGCTTCGAATGATACCGGCTTCACCGAGCGCGTCGACCGGTACGGCGAGCATTTGGGCAGCGCTTGGGAACGTGTGTGTGAGCCCGTGTACGGGGCAGGGAAGTGCCGTGCCGAAGCGCTGCGCGAGTCGTCCGAGCAGGCGTCGTGCGCCCTTGACGGTGATTTGCTGGCCGACGATGGCGCGCACGGCGATCTCGAAGCCGTCGACGGCGCCGGGCACGCGCAAGCCGGGGGTGGCGTGAGCGAGGGAGCCGAGGTGGGCGTCGATGACGTCGGGACGGGCGCCCAGATCGAACAGATGACGCAGCTTGCCCAGCACCTGCGGTACGCTGCCCGCGAGCGCAGGGGGCAGCGTGACTTGCAGGGCGTGGCGATCGGGCATCGGCGTGACGCGGCACCAGCCGACGATGATCTGGCCGTCTTGCCGCTCGATGCTCAGTGTGCGGGTGTAGACATCGCCCTCACGTCGCTCGACGCCCTCGATGGCGCGCTCGCCAAGGAAATCGAGCAAGGCGTGCCATGCGAAGGGCGGACGGTAGGCGAGCTGGAACACCAGGTCGCCGTCGGGCAGCGCGGCGATGCGGGCGTTGTGCGCGCCCGGGCGCAGCCGTCCCGGCGCGAAGCCGTAACGCGACTTGAACAGGCCGTTAAAGCGCCGGACGCTGCCGAACCCCGATGCAAGCGCGACTTCCGTCACGGGCAGGGCCGTATCGGTCAGCAGGCGTTTTGCAAGCAGCAGACGTTGCGTTTGCGCGTATTCGACGGGAGAGACGCCGAATTCCTCGGCAAAGATGCGTCGCAGGTGTCGCTCGGTGATGCCGATGCGGGCGGCGAGATCGGGCAGGGCGGCGTGGTTCAGGAACCCTTCGTCGATCATGGCGGCCGCGGCGTCGGCGAGTTCTCGGGAGGCGTCGAAGCGCGCGCCGCCGGGGGCGAGTTCGGGGCGGCATTTCAGGCAGGGTCGGTAGCCGGCCTTTTCTGCGGCGGCGGCGCTGCCGTAGAACGAGCAGTTCTCGAAGCGCGGCGTGCGAACGTTGCAGACAGGGCGGCAATAGATGCCGGTCGACGAGACGCCGACGAAGAACCAGCCGTCGAAGCGTCGGTCGCGGGCCGAGACGGCTTTGTAGCAGACTTCCGGATCGAGCGTCATGGGCAGGTGGGCCGTGCAGGGGAACATGGACGCCACTCTACGCGCGTGACGGACGTCCGGCTAGCCATTTTCGGACACGACAAGGGCGTGATGGCGCGTGGGATCACGCCGCGCCACAAAAACAAAACCCGGCACCAAGGCCGGGTTTCGCGTGCCGCCGGAGGACGAAATCCATCAACCGGCGGCACAACGACCGCGTGACGTCGTCTGCCGGACTCAGGCAGCGGCGAGCAGTTGGCGCAGCACGAACGGCAGAATCCCGCCGTGCTTGTAGTAATCCACTTCGATCGGCGTATCGATACGCAGCAGGACCTGCACTTTCTGCGTTTCGCCGTTCTTGCGATGGATCACCAGCGTGACATCCTGTTGCGGCTTGATGTCGGCCGTCAGACCTTCGATGTCGTACGTTTCTTCGCCCGTGATGCCGAGCGATTCCACGCTGTCCGAGCCCTTGAATTGCAGGGGCAGCACGCCCATGCCGACGAGGTTCGAGCGGTGGATGCGTTCGAACGAACGGGTGATGACCGCCTTCACGCCCAGCAACTGCGTGCCCTTGGCCGCCCAGTCGCGCGACGAACCCGTGCCGTACTCTTCGCCGCCGAACACCACCGTCGGGGTACCTTCGCCGACATACTTCATGGCGGCGTCGTAAATCGACAGTTGTTCGCCGCTCGGCTGGTGAATCGTCAGGCCGCCTTCCACACGCGAGCCGTCGGCCTTCGCCGGGATCATGAGGTTCTTGATGCGCACGTTTGCGAACGTGCCGCGCATCATCACTTCGTGGTTGCCGCGACGCGAGCCGTAGCTGTTGAAATCGGCCTTGAGTACGCCGTTTTCGAGCAGCCACTTGCCGGCGGGCGACGTCTCCTTGATCGAGCCTGCCGGGCTGATGTGGTCGGTCGTGACCGAGTCACCGAACACGCCCAGTGCACGTGCGCCCTGAATCGGCTTGATGTCGGCGTTCGGTGCCATCGCGAAACCGTCGAAGAACGGCGGCTCGGCGATGTACGTCGACGTCGGCCAATCGTAGACCTGACCCTTCGAGCCTTTGACCTTCGCCCACAGCGGGCTCGGTTCCTTGACCGAGTCGTAGTTGGCCTTGAACACCTTGGCGTTCATGGCGAACTTCATCAGCTTGTGGATCTCTTCGCTGGTTGGCCAGATATCGCCGAGGAAGATTTCGCGGCCGCCCTTGCCCTTGCCGACCGGCTCGGTCATCAGGTCGCGCGTCACGTTGCCGGCGATGGCGTAAGCCACGACCAGCGGGGGCGAGGCCAGGAAGTTGGCGCGAATGTTCGGGTGAATCCGCGCTTCGAAGTTGCGGTTGCCCGAGAGCACGGCGGCAGCCACCATGTCGTTCTTCGTGATCGTCTCGTTCAGTTCGGCCGTCAGATCGCCGGCGTTACCGATACACGTCGTGCAGCCGTAGGCCGTCACGCCGAAGCCGAGTTTCTCGAGGTACGGCAGCAGGCCAGCGGCTTCCAGATATTCGGTCACCACGCGGCTTCCCGGGGCGAGCGATGTCTTGATGTGCGGCGCGACCGTCAGACCGGCTTCCACGGCCTTCTTCGCGAGCAGACCGGCGGCAAGCAGCACGCTCGGGTTCGACGTGTTCGTGCAAGACGTAATGGCCGCGATCAGCACGTCGCCGTTGCGCACGTCGATGCCGCCTGCCGTCTTGTACGTGGTTTCGAGCTGTTCTTTGGTGAGGTTGAAGCCGTTTTCTGCGACCGGCTTGGTGAACAGGTCCTGGAACGTGGCCTTCACGTTGCCGATTTCGATGCGGTCCTGCGGACGCTTCGGACCGGCCAGCGACGGTGCCACGGTGCCCAGATCCAGCTTGAGCGTCTTCGTGTAATCGATGCTGTCCGTCTTCGGCACGCCGAACAGGTTCTGCGCCTTGAAATACGACTCGAACGCTTTGATTTCGTCCTTGGTGCGGCCGGTGCCCTCGAAGTAATCGATGGTCTTTTCGTCGACCGGGAAAAAGCCCATCGTGGCGCCGTATTCCGGGGCCATGTTGGCGATGGTGGCACGGTCCGGCAGCGCGAGGCTCGACGTGCCTTCGCCGAAGAACTCGACGAACTTGCCGACGACCTTCTCGCGGCGCAGCATTTCCGTGATCGTCAGCACCAGATCGGTGGCGGTCACGCCTTCGCGCAGACGGCCCGTCAGTTCCACGCCGACGACATCGGGCGTGAGGAAGTACACCGGTTGACCCAGCATGCCGGCTTCGGCTTCGATGCCGCCCACGCCCCAGCCCACCACGCCGATACCATTGATCATGGTCGTGTGGCTGTCCGTGCCCACCAGGGTGTCCGGGTAGTACACGTCGTCTTTCTTGTGCACGCCGCGAGCCAGGTATTCGAGGTTGACCTGGTGAACGATGCCGTAGCCCGGCTGCACGACACCGAACGTGTCGAATGCCTGCATCCCCCACTTCATGAACTGGTAGCGCTCGTTGTTGCGCTGAAATTCCAGCTTCATGTTCAGATCGAGCGCCTTCTTCTCGCGGAAGTGATCGATCGTGACCGAGTGGTCGACCACGAGATCCACGGGCACGAGCGGTTCGATGCGCTTCGGGTTCGCGCCCTGACGCTCTGCGACGTTGCGCATGGCGGCCAGGTCGGCGAGCAGCGGCACGCCCGTGAAGTCCTGCAGCACGACGCGGGCGACGACGAACGGGATCTCGTCGGTGCGCTCGGCGTTCGGCTTCCAGTTGGCCAACTGGGCGACGTGTTCCTCGGTCACTTTCTTGCCGTCGCAATTGCGCAGCACGGACTCGAGCACGAGACGGATCGACACCGGCAGGCGGTCGACGTCCACACCCAGGGCTTTGCCCAGTTGGGGCAGCGAGTAGAACTTGCCTTTCTTGTTACCGCCGAGCTTGAACTCTTTGAGCGTTTTGTGGAGGTTGTGGGCCATGATCTTTCCTTGAGTGATACAGAAAAACAAAGCGTGTTGATGCGGTGTAGCAGGGTGGAGCGATTAGGTACGGCTTAATGCGATTCACGGGGGCGGTATGGCGCGAGCACCTGCGTGAGTGCTCGCTGCGATACCCGGACGCCGAACGTTCGGCGTATCAACATACCGACGACCGCGAATCTTGCAAAATCTACAGCAGGAAAGCGGCTGGCGCATGACGCACTCGGCGTCCACTGAGCGAAAAATCAGTTCGTGATCCTCAACAACTCGTTCGACTGGGTCGGGGCCGCCTTGTTCTGCTCCGCCATGGCCTGCGTCATGCACTCGTCAGCCAGACGGCTGCCACCGTCGCGGTGCGTGAAGAGCATCGCCTTGGCCGGGATCACGACCAGATCCATGCCGCTTGCCGCATCGTAGAAACGGTCGGCGCCGGTCGTCGTCTGCTGACGCGGCAGCTTGTAATTACGGCCTTCCCAGAACATCGTCAGGATCTGGTCGCGCTTCATGTCGCCCTTGATGAACAACTTATTGTTTTCCTTGCAACTCCAGAGTTCCGAGCCTTCGTCCGGTTGTGCGGGAGCCGCTGCCGCTGCGGCCTTCTTCTTGGCCGGCGCCTTCTTCTTCGGCGCAGCCTTCTTGGCCGTGGTCTTGTTCGCCGGTTCAGCGGCAAACGCGGTCGGCAAGACGGCAACAGAGCACAGGGCAACCAGCGCAGTCAGGCAAAGCTTCTTCATGGTGAGTCTCCAGAGGGAAAATTCCGACGTTCACAAAAGCGCAGATTATCGTACGAACTCTGCGTCGTTCGACGTCACCACACAAATTTTTTCAATTCCTTTCACGCAAGCGCCACGCGCGACGGCGGCGTAAACCGGCGTCGCGACGGATCGTGTTGCGTTGCGGAATTCGGGGTCTCGCCGGGCTCGGCGGGGCTTCCCTCGTATCGCGTAACCGAGACAGGCCGCGCAAAAAAGGGGGAAGTCGTGGGGGCGGAATGCTTGGCGAAACGAGCACAAAACGAGCGCAAAACGAAACGCGATGCGGCGGGCGGGGCCCACGGCAATACGCTCGTCGCGGACATTATGACGACGCCGGTCGTCCGGAGCGTTGCGTTGCTTGCGGCAATCAGACGCTGCATTCGCTTGGCCAAGTAATCGCTCGATGAGGCGTGAGGGCGCGGCGGGAACCGTCTGCGGCAACGGCGGTATTCGTCCGTTCGTCGCTGTTCGACTGGCGCTACGTCGTCACTCTGAATTCAAGGAACGTTGGGTGTTGCAGGGTTCGGGGAGTTGCGCCGGCACTGGGGGTAGCCGCCGGCGCATTATCGGCCCGTCGCGACGCTTTTGGCGTCGCAACGGGCCGAGTCCCCTGGGGCGATCGTGAAAGATCAGCCCAGCAGATGCGCCACGCCGGCGCGCTCTTCTTCGAGCTCGTTCAGCGTAATGTTCATCTTTTCACGCGAGTAGGCGTCGATCTCGAGGCCTTCCACGCGCTTGTACTTACCGTTTTCGCAGATCACCGGCACGCCGTAGATCACGTCTTCCGGAATGCCGTACGAGCCGTCCGACGGGATACCCATCGTGACCCACTTGCCGTTCGAGCCGAGCACCCAGTCATGGATGTGGTCGATGGCGGCGTTGGCCGCCGACGCGGCCGACGACAGGCCACGCGCTTCGATGATGGCGGCGCCGCGCTTGCCGACGGTCGGCAGGAACACGTCGTTGTTCCACACGTCGTCGTTGATCAGGGCCTTGACGCTCTGACCGTCGATCGTGGCGAAGCGGTAGTCGGCGTACATCGTCGGCGAGTGGTTGCCCCACACGGCCAGCTTTTCGATGCTGGCGACCGGCTTGCCGGTCTTGGCGGCGATTTGCGACAGGGCGCGATTGTGGTCCAGACGCAGCATCGCGGTGAAGTTTTCCTTCGGCAGGTTCGGTGCCGACTTCATGGCGATGTAGGCATTGGTGTTCGCCGGGTTGCCGACGACCAGCACCTTCACGTTGCGGCTGGCGACTTCGTCCAGGGCCTTGCCCTGCACCGTGAAGATGGCGCCGTTGGCTTCGAGCAGGTCCTTGCGCTCCATGCCCTTCGAACGGGGACGGGCGCCAACCAGCAGGGCGACGTCGGCATCTTTGAAGGCGACCTTCGGGTCGTCGGTCACGACCACGCCGGCCAGCAGCGGGAACGCGCAGTCTTCGAGCTCCATCACGACGCCCTTGACGGCGGCTTGAGCTTGCGGGAGGTCGAGCAGTTGCAGGATGACGGGCTGGTCCTTGCCGAGCATGTCGCCATTGGCGATGCGGAACAGCAGGGAGTAGCCGATTTGGCCAGCGGCGCCGGTGACGGCGACACGCATTGCGGGTTTTGCCATGAGAATCTCTCCAGACGTGTACAAATTCCTGCGAAGCTCACAATGGGCTCGCCGTCCGGGTGGCAACTTTTTCGCCAGGCTGACAGCGCCGCGTCACATGAGGCTTCTAAAATTCCTTGACCTACGGAAGCTTGCGGGCTGCGCGGGGCGTGCTGCGGTCGATCTGTGCGAAGCGCCGGGCTTTCTTATCTTTTATCTTATAAGATAGCCGTGCTGCGGCCGCAGGCCCCTGTTAGCCCGCGCCAGTGTAGGAGTCGCCACACCGAATGTCAACTCTATCTTATGTCTTATATAAGACATAGGATTATTGCTGTTATTCGATGGACGAAGGTCTTGATTTGTGGTCAAATCGCCGCCATGAATGCGAACGTTCGCGACACATCCAACACTACGCCGCCTGTCGATGCCCCGCAGCGATCGGACAGCGCGCGCGACGCCTTGCCGGGCACGCCAGCCGCTCAGGCCGTGCAGGGGGGCGCGGTCGCCGGGGCGTCGCCGACGTTCAGTCCGCTTTATCAGCAGATCAAGGGGCTCATCACCCAGAGCCTGCAAGCCGGCGAATGGAAGCCCGGCGAAATCATTCCCAGCGAAGTCGACCTGGCCTCACGCTACAAGGTGAGTCAGGGGACCGTGCGCAAGGCCATCGACGAACTGGCTGCCGAGAATCTGCTCGTGCGCCGTCAGGGGCGCGGCACGTTCGTTGCGACCCATCATGAGGACCGGGTGCAGTTCCGGTTCCTGCGTCTCGCGCCCGATTCGGGCGAACCCCATCACCCGCCCAGCCGCCTGATCGAGTGCCGCCGTATGCGTGCACCGGCGGAGATTGCGCGTCAACTGGAGTTGCGTGCGGGCGATGGCGTGATTCTGATTCGCCGCATGATGGATTTCTCGGATCGTCCCACGGTGCTGGACGAAATCTGGCTGCCGGGCTCGCTCTTTCGCGGGCTGACGGCGGAAAAACTCAACGAATACAAGGGGCCGATGTACGGCCTGTTCGAAGACGAATTCGGAACGCGCATGATTCGCGCCGTGGAAAAAGTCCGCGCCGTGGCCGCAGACGACATGACAGCGGATCTGCTCAAGGTGCCGAAGGGGTTCCCGTTGCTGAGTGTGGAGCGTGTGTCCTTCACTTACGGCGACAAGCCGGTGGAAGTCCGCCGGGGCTGGTATGTCACCACGGAACATCATTATCAGAACGAACTGAGTTGACGCATCGCGTTGATCCGGTCGATGAATCCGATTGAACAAAGATTGAGAGGGTAGGGAGACATTCCCGGGAATGCGCCGGTGTCGTGGCTGGCAAGTACCTGGGAGTCGAGGCTTGGGGACGGCGTGTCGTGCGCCGTTGGCAGGAATTTCCGGAGCATTGGAACCGGTATGGTGCAACGCACTAGAATCGGCGCTAAAATCCGGGGCTGATGTAACTACATGGGGTCTAGCATGGCTGAAGTGGTAAAAAAAGAGCGGCCAGTCTACAGGAATATCGGTATCGGACAGATTGTCTCTTACCGTCTCCCGCCGGCTGGTATCGTTTCGATTCTGCACCGTATTAGCGGTGTCATCTTGTTCCTTCTGTTGCCGTTCGCGCTTTACTTGTTCGAACAGAGCCTCACGTCGGAACTGACCTTCGACACTCTGCGAAGCGTCGCCTCCAACTGGTTTGTCAAGCTCGTCATCCTGGCGTTGTCGTGGGGCTTTTTGCACCACTTCTGTGCCGGCGTGCGCCACCTGCGCATGGACTTCAATCACGACGCAGTGAGCAAGGAAGGCGGCAAGAATTCGGCGGTGGTCGTACTGGCCGTGTCGCTGGTGCTGACGCTGGCCGTCGCCCTCAAGCTGTTCGGAGCGTTCTAAGATGACACAGAACAATATCGGTTCCAAGCGTCTCGTCGTCGGCGCCCACTACGGCCTGCGCGACTGGATTGCGCAACGCATGACCGCGGTCATCATGGCCGTGTACACCGTGATCCTGCTGGTGTGGTTCTTCACCGCCAAGGATTTCTCCTATGAAGGCTGGGCTGGCATCTTCTCGCATCAGTGGATGAAGCTGGCCACGTTCGTCACGCTGCTCGCGCTGTTCTATCACGCGTGGGTCGGTGTACGCGACATCTGGATGGACTACGTCAAGCCCGTCGGTGTCCGGTTGGCGCTGTACGCGCTGACGATCGTCTGGCTGCTGGCTTGTGCCGGCTATGCCGCGCAGATTCTGTGGAGAGTGTAAAGAATGGCTGCAATTAAAAATTCGCTGCCGCGCCGCCGCTTTGACGTTGTCATCGTGGGCGCAGGTGGTTCGGGCATGCGCGCGTCGCTGCAACTGGCCAAGGCCGGTCTGTCGGTGGCGGTGCTGTCCAAGGTGTTCCCCACCCGTTCGCATACCGTGGCCGCTCAAGGCGGCATTGGCGCTTCGCTCGGCAACATGAGCGAGGACAACTGGCATTACCACTTCTACGACACCATCAAGGGCTCCGACTGGCTCGGCGACCAGGATGCGATCGAGTTCATGTGCCGTCAGGCGCCGAACGCCGTGTACGAGCTGGAGCACTTCGGCATGCCGTTCGACCGTAACCCGGACGGCACGATTTACCAGCGCCCGTTCGGCGGTCACACGGCCAACTACGGCGAGAAGCCCGTTCAGCGCGCTTGCGCGGCTGCCGACCGTACCGGTCACGCGCTGCTGCACACGCTGTACCAGCAGAACGTCGCTGCCAAGACGCACTTCTTCGTGGAGTGGATGGCGCTCGACCTGATCCGCAACGAAGCGGGCGATGTCCTCGGCGTGTCGGCGCTGGAACTCGAAACTGGCGAAGTCTACCTGCTCGAAGGCAAGTGCACGCTGTTCGCAACCGGCGGTGCCGGCCGTGTCTACGCTGCGTCGACCAATGCGTTCATCAACACCGGTGACGGTCTGGGCATGGCTGCGCGCGCAGGCATTCCGCTCGAAGACATGGAATTCTGGCAATTCCACCCGACCGGCGTGGCCGGCGCGGGCGTGCTGATCACCGAAGGTGTGCGCGGCGAAGGCGGTATTCTGCGTAACTCGAACGGCGAGCGCTTCATGGAGCGCTATGCCCCGACGCTCAAGGATCTGGCGCCGCGTGACTTCGTGTCGCGCTCGATGGACCAGGAAATCAAGGAAGGTCGCGGTTGCGGCCCGAACGGCGACTACGTGCTGCTCGACCTCTCGCACATCGGCGCCGAGACGATCATGAAGCGTCTGCCGTCGATTCGCGAAATCGCCTTGAAGTTCGCCAACGTCGACGCGATCAAGGAACCGATCCCGGTCGTGCCGACCATCCACTACCAGATGGGCGGTATTCCGACGAACTACAACGGTCAGGTCGTCGTGCAGAAGGACGGCTCGTCGGTGCCCGTCAACGGCTTCTACGCCGTGGGCGAGTGCTCGTGCGTGTCGGTCCACGGTGCGAACCGTCTGGGCACGAACTCGCTGCTCGACCTGGTGGTGTTTGGCCGTGCGGCCGGTAATCACATCGTCGACTTCGTCAAGAACCACGGCGAACACAAGCCGCTGCCCGCCGATGCCGGCGAGAACGCACTGGCGCGTCTGGGTCGTCTGGAAGGTTCGAGCTCGGGCGAGTACGCCCAGGACATCGCCAACGACATCCGCGCGACGATGCAGAAGCACGCTGGCGTGTTCCGTACCTCGGACCTGCTCAAGGAAGGCGTGGACGAGATCAAGCAAGTGGCCGAGCGTGTGTCGCACGTCCACCTGAAGGACAAGTCGAAGGTATTCAACACGGCGCGCATGGAAGCGCTGGAAGTCGACAACCTGATCGAAGTGGCCAAGGCCACCATGATCGCAGCCGAAGCCCGCAAGGAAAGCCGCGGCGCGCACGCTCACAGCGATTATCCGGAGCGCGACGACGCCAACTGGATGCGCCATTCGCTGTTCTTCAGCGAAGGCAACCGTCTGGAATACAAGCCGGTGCAGATGAAGCCGCTGACCGTCGACTCGGTTCCGCCCAAGGCGCGGACGTTCTAAGGGATTCGCAAGATCATGAAACGCATTTTTGAAGTCTACCGCTACGATCCGGACAAGGACGCTGCACCGTACATGCAGACCTACGAGGTCGAACTCGACGGTCATGAGCGCATGCTCCTCGACGCGCTGGTCAAGCTCAAGAAGATCGACGAAGGCATCGCTTTCCGCCGCTCGTGCCG
The DNA here is from genome assembly GCF_902459655.1 of Pandoraea anhela. Classification (GTDB taxonomy): domain Bacteria; phylum Pseudomonadota; class Gammaproteobacteria; order Burkholderiales; family Burkholderiaceae; genus Pandoraea; species Pandoraea anhela. The sequence goes on along the minus strand of NZ_CABPSB010000004.1, from coordinate 140,803 downwards.
CGAAGGCGTGTGCGGTTCGGACGCGATGAACATCAACGGCAAGAACGGTCTGGCTTGCCTGACCAACATGAACGATCTGCCGAACAAGATCGTGCTCAAGCCGCTGCCGGGACTGCCCGTCATTCGCGATCTGATCGTCGACATGACGCACTTCTTCAACCAGTACCACTCGATCAAGCCGTACCTGATCAACCCCGAGCCGGCACCGGAGAAGGAGCGTCTGCAATCGCCCGAACAGCGTGATGAGCTCGATGGTCTGTACGAGTGTATTCTGTGTGCATCGTGCTCGACGTCGTGCCCGAGCTTCTGGTGGAACCCGGACAAGTTCGTGGGCCCGGCCGGTCTGCTTCAGGCGTATCGCTTCATCGCGGATAGCCGCGACACGGCGACCAACGAGCGTCTGGACAATCTGGAAGACCCGTATCGCCTGTTCCGCTGCCACACGATCATGAACTGCGTGGATGTGTGCCCGAAGGGGCTGAACCCGACGAAGGCTATCGGCAAGATCAAGGAGCTGATGGTGCGTCGCGCCGTCTGATTCTCGATCATGCCGGATACCACTCACCAGTCCGATCCGGTAAAACGTGCCCGCCTGCGCTGGCGGGCACGTCGCGGTTTGCTGGAAAACGACCTCATTCTCGAACGATTCTTCGCCAAGTACGAAGCTTCGATGACCGACGAGGATGTAGGCGCCCTCACGAAGCTGCTCGATTTGAGCGACAACGATTTGATGGATCTGCTGCTAGCGCGTAAAGAGCCCGAGGCGGATCTGGACGGGCCGGACGTGCGGCGCCTGCTGGCGCTTCTGCGTGCCGTGTAGGGGTTTTGGAATTTTTTTGAGGAAGCGATATGACTCCGTCTGATGTTAAAGCCACCCTATCTTTCTCTGACGATTCGCCCAGCGTAGAGCTGCCGATTTATCAGGGTACGATGGGCCCGGATGTGATTGACATCCGCAAGCTGTACGGCCAGACCGGCAAATTCACGTATGACCCCGGCTTTATGTCGACGGCATCGTGCAATTCGGCCATCACCTACATCGATGGCGACAAGGGCGAGCTGCTGTACCGCGGCTACCCGATCGAGCAGTTGGCCACCCACTGCGACTTCCTCGAAACCTCGTACCTGCTGCTCAAGGGCGAGCTGCCGAATGTGCAGCAAAAGAAGGAATTCGTCGAGACCGTGACCCGTCACACGATGGTTCACGAGCAGATGAACTTCTTCTTCCGTGGCTTCCGTCGCGACGCCCACCCGATGGCCGTGCTGACCGGTTCGGTCGGTGCCCTGTCGGCGTTCTACCACGACTCGCTGGACATCAATAACCCGAATCATCGCGAAGTGTCGGCGATTCGTCTGATCGCCAAGCTGCCGACGCTCGTCGCCATGGCGTACAAGTACAGCATCGGTCAGCCGTTCGTGTACCCGAGCAATGACCTGTCGTACAGCGCGAACTTCATGCGCATGATGTTCGCCAACCCGTGCGAAGAGTACAAGGTCAACGACGTGCTGGTGCGCGCGCTCGACCGTATCCTGATCCTGCACGCCGATCACGAGCAGAACGCTTCGACGTCGACCGTCCGTCTGGCCGGCTCGTCGGGCGCGAACCCGTTCGCCTGTATCGCTGCCGGTATCGCCTGTCTGTGGGGCCCGGCGCACGGTGGTGCGAACGAAGCCGCGCTGAACATGCTCGAGCAGATCGGTTCGCCGGACAAGATTCCCGAATTCATCAAGCAGGTGAAGGACAAGAACTCGGGCGTGAAGCTCATGGGCTTCGGTCATCGCGTGTACAAGAACTACGATCCGCGCGCCAAGCTCATGCGCGAGACGTGCTACGAAGTGCTCAACGAACTGGGCCTGCACGACGACCCGCTGTTCAAGCTGGCCATGCAACTCGAGAAGATTGCTCTGGAAGACGAATACTTCGTGTCGCGCAAGCTGTACCCGAACGTCGACTTCTACTCGGGCATCGTGCAGCGCGCACTGGGCATCCCGACCTCCATGTTCACCTGCATCTTCGCGCTGGCCCGTACCGTGGGCTGGATCGCGCAGTGGAACGAGATGATCGGCGAGCCGGATCAGAAGATCGGCCGTCCGCGTCAGCTGTTCATTGGCCACACGCCGCGCGAAGTCGCGCCGATCGACCAGCGCTAAGCGGCGTCGAGGCGTCCGGCGCGGCCCCTGCTTGCCGTGCCGGCACCGTCACCTTGCCGAAACGGCAAGGCGGTGCGGCCCGCAACGAGCCCTCGTTGCGCTATATTCGAAGCCACGGCATACACTGCCGTGATTCGCACAAATCCCCGGTTAATCGTGCGTTTACCGCCCGGTTTGCCGGGGATTTCGTATTCCGCCGGCGCGAAAGCGCTATGGCATAATCAAAAGTTCACAGAACGGGAGTTTCCGTTCTCAGAACGACATTCCGCCCCGCGTTTTTATCATGGCCAAGACGCTGTATGACAAGTTGTGGGATGCACACGTCGTGCATACCGAGGACGATGGCACGACCGTGCTTTACATCGACCGTCACCTGTTGCACGAGGTGACCAGTCCGCAGGCGTTTGAGGGTCTAAAACTCGCGCAGCGTCCGGTCTGGCGCCTGTCCGCCAATCTCGCCGTGTCGGACCATAACGTGCCGACCACGGACCGTACACAAGGTATTGCCGACCCGGTGTCGCGTCTGCAAGTCGATACGCTCGACGCGAACTGCGACAGCTTCGGCATCACCCAATTCAAGATGAACGACGTCCGTCAGGGCATCGTGCACGTGATCGGCCCGGAGCAGGGCGCCACGCTGCCGGGCATGACGGTGGTGTGCGGTGATTCGCATACGTCGACCCATGGCGCTTTCGGCGCGCTGGCGTTCGGGATCGGCACGTCGGAAGTCGAGCACACGCTCGCCACGCAGACCTTGCTCATGAAAAAGAGCAAGAACATGCTCGTGAAGGTCGAAGGCACGTTGCCGCGCGGCTGTTCCGCGAAAGACATCGTGCTGGCCGTCATCGGCAAGATCGGCACGGCCGGCGGCACGGGCTATACGATCGAATTCGCCGGCTCGGCCATTCGCTCGCTGACGATGGAAGGCCGCATGACCGTGTGCAACATGGCCATCGAGGCCGGTGCCCGCGCAGGGCTGGTGGCCGTCGACGATATGACGATCAACTACGTGAAGGGGCGTCCGTTCGCGCCGAGCGGTGTCGAATTCGAGCAGGCCGAAGCCTACTGGCGCACATTCCATACCGATGCCGGTGCGGCATTCGACCACGTGGTCGAAATCGACGCGAACACGTTGCGACCGCAAGTGAGCTGGGGCACGTCGCCGGAAATGGTCGTGAGCATCGAAGATCGCGTGCCGGATCCCGAGAAGGAGAAGGATCCGGTCAAGCGCAGCGCCATGGAGCGCGCGCTGGAGTACATGGCGCTTACGCCGGATACGCCGATGTCGAGCATCAACGTCGACAAGGTGTTCATCGGTTCGTGCACCAACTCGCGCATCGAGGACATTCGTGCGGCGGCTTACGTCGTGAAGAAGCTGGGTCGGCGTGTTGCGTCGAACGTGCGTCTGGCGATGGTCGTGCCGGGCTCCGGGCTGGTAAAGCAGCAGGCCGAGCACGAAGGGCTCGATCAGGTCTTCAAGGCCGCAGGCTTCGAATGGCGCGAGCCGGGGTGCTCGATGTGCCTCGCGATGAACGCGGACCGTCTGGAGTCGGGCGAGCGTTGTGCGTCGACCTCGAACCGCAACTTCGAAGGCCGTCAGGGCGCCGGCGGGCGTACCCACCTGGTGAGCCCGGCGATGGCGGCGGCTGCCGCCATTGAAGGTCATTTCGTGGACGTGCGACGTCTCGTCTGACGCGCGCGCATCGATTTATCCGTTGTTTGACAATTTCTTTGACAGGGACAAGACCATGAAGAAACTGTGGATGCTGATCGGTGCGGTGCTGCTGTTGGGCGTGGCGGGTTGCAACACGATGGCGGGCCTCGGCAAGGATACGCAAGCCGCTGGCTCGGCACTCGAGAACGCCGCGAAGAAGTGATGCGACGGTGCGCGTTGCGCGGGCAGACGCCCCGCGCGCGCACCTTTGAGATTTCCGGTTTCGATGGCCGAGTCCCGAAGTGGCTGGCCGCAACCGAACTGTTTTGATCAGGTGGTTCGTGATGGAAAAATTTACCGTCCATACGGGGTTGGTGGCACCGCTGGATCGCGAAAATGTCGATACCGACGCGATCATCCCCAAGCAATTCCTGAAGTCGATCAAGCGTACGGGCTTCGGTCCGAACCTGTTCGACGAGTGGCGTTATCTCGACGTGGGCCAGCCCGGGCAGGATTGCAGCACGCGTCCGCTCAACCCGAACTTCGTGCTGAATCAGCCCCGTTATCAGGGGGCGACCGTGCTGCTCGCCCGCAAGAATTTCGGTTGCGGCAGCTCGCGTGAACATGCGCCCTGGGCGTTGCAGCAATACGGCTTCCGTGCCGTGATTGCGCCGAGCTTCGCCGACATTTTCTTCAATAACTGCTACAAGAACGGGCTGCTGCCGATCGCGCTGTCCGAGATGCAGGTCGATCATCTGTTCAACGAAACGTTTGCGTTCAACGGTTATCAACTGACCATCGATCTGGAAAAGCAGGCGGTGATCACGTCCGACGGCCGTGCTTACGAGTTCGACATCGCCCCGTTCCGCAAGTACTGCCTGACGAACGGGTTCGACGACATCGGCCTGACGTTGCGCCACGCGGACAAGATTCGCGCCTACGAGGCCGAGCGGCTGACCACGCAGCCGTGGCTCGCCACGCGCCTGCCGGGCTGAGTCCTATGCATTGAGTGCGCCGGGGGCACAGATCGCACCTCGGGCACATCCAAGGAGATTGCATGAAAATCGCTGTGTTGCCGGGTGACGGCATTGGTCCGGAAATCGTGACGGAAGCCGTCAATGTGCTCAACGCACTTGGCGAGAAGTTCGAGCTGGAAGAGGCGCCGGTCGGCGGTGCGGGTTACGAAGCGTCGGGGCATCCGCTGCCGGACGCCACCCTCAAGCTGGCCAAGGAAGCCGATGCCATTCTGTTCGGCGCCGTGGGCGACTGGAAGTACGATTCGCTCGAGCGCGCGCTGCGCCCCGAGCAGGCGATTCTGGGGCTGCGCAAGCATCTCCAGTTGTTCGCCAATTTCCGTCCGGCCATTCTGTACAAGGAACTGGCCGACGCATCGAGCCTGAAGCCGGAGATCGTTGCAGGACTTGATATCCTGATCATTCGCGAGTTGAACGGGGACATTTACTTCGGTCAGCCGAAGGGCTTCCGTCAATCGCCGGATGGGGCTTTCGAAGGCGCACGCGAAGGTTTTGATACCATGCGCTATAGCGTGCCCGAAGTGGAGCGTATCGCGCACGTGGCGTTCCAGGCTGCGGCCAAGCGCGACAAGCGTCTTTGCTCGGTCGACAAGGCCAATGTGCTGGAGACTTCGCAACTGTGGCGCGACACGATGATCGAAGTCGCGAAGCAGTACCCGGAGGTCGAGCTGTCGCACATGTACGTCGACAACGCCGCGATGCAACTGGTCAAGGCGCCCAAGAACTTCGACGTGGTGGTGACGGGTAACATGTTCGGCGATATCCTGTCGGACGAGGCCGCGATGCTCACGGGCTCGATCGGCATGTTGCCGTCGGCGTCGCTCGATGCCAACAACAAGGGGCTGTACGAGCCGTCGCACGGCTCGGCGCCCGATATCGCCGGTAAGGGCGTGGCCAATCCGTTGGCGACGATCCTGTCGGCTGCCATGATGCTGCGTTACACGCTGGGCCGCGCCGAACAGGCCGACCGCGTGGAGAACGCAGTGAAGAAGGTGCTGGCGCAGGGCTTGCGCACGCCCGACATCTGGCAGGAAGGCGCGACCAAGGTCGGTACGCGCGAAATGGGTGCGGCAGTGGTGGCCGCGCTATAACGTCGACGGGGCGTCGTGAGACGCTCCCCGGCGCAATTGCAACGATAAGAGAGTGGATAAATGAAAACCGTAGGTCTGGTAGGTTGGCGGGGCATGGTCGGTTCGGTCCTGATGCAGCGTATGCAGCAGGAGAACGACTTTGCTTTGATCGAGCCGGTGTTTTTCAGCACCAGCAACGCGGGCGGCAAAGCCCCGTCGATGGCGAAGAACGAGACTTCGCTGAAAGACGCCAATGATGTCGATGCACTGAAAAAATGCGACATCATCATTACCTGCCAGGGCGGTGACTACACAACGGAAATCTTCCCGAAGCTGCGTGCGGCGGGTTGGAACGGTTACTGGATCGACGCGGCATCGACGCTGCGCATGAAGGATGACGCGATCATCGTTCTGGACCCGGTCAACCTCGACGTCATCAAGAATGCGCTTACCAAGGGCACCCGGAATTTCGTCGGCGGCAACTGTACGGTGAGCTGCATGCTGATGGGCCTCGGCGGTCTGTTCCAGCACGGTCTGGTCGACTGGCTGACGTCGATGACGTATCAGGCGGCCTCGGGTGGCGGCGCGCAGCACATGCGCGAGTTGCTCACGCAATTCGGCACGATCAACGCGGAAGTCAAGGCGTTGCTCGACGATCCGCACTCGGCGATTCTCGAGATCGACCGCAAGGTGCTCGCCAGGCAGCATGCGCTGACGGCCGACGAAACGAAGCAGTTCGGCGTGCCGCTGGGCGGTAACCTGATCCCCTGGATCGACAAGGATCTGGGCAACGGTCAGTCGAAGGAAGAGTGGAAGGGCGGCGCCGAGACCAACAAGATTCTGGGGCTCGGCGACGGCTTCCCGGGCACGCGTGCGATTCCGGTCGACGGACTGTGCGTCCGTATCGGCGCGATGCGCTGCCATAGCCAGGCGCTGACCATCAAGCTTACGAAAGATGTGCCGTTAGACGAACTGACCGACATCATCGGCCAGGCGAACGACTGGGTGAAGGTGGTGCCGAACACGCGCGAAGCGTCGATGACCGATTTGACGCCTGCGGCCGTGACCGGCACGATGACGATTCCGGTGGGCCGCTTGCGCAAGATGTCGATGGGACCGGAATACCTGTCGGCATTTACGGTGGGCGATCAACTGTTGTGGGGCGCGGCGGAACCGCTGCGTCGCATGCTGCGGATCCTGCTCGACGCTTGAGCGTTGCAGCGTATCGGTAAGGCGTGAAGAACGGCGGCCCGCGAGGCCGCCGTCCGCGCTTTGGGAGGCCTCCCAATTTGCTTGGGGCGCCAGTGACAAACGACTGACAGGCTAGACAAGACACAGTGCGGAAATACTCGATCGGTAAACGCGCAAATTCGTCCCGCAATTCGTTTCGCTTGAGTGCTGCGGCGGCTGTCTTGTGGAGCCTCGGGCTTCTGAATGCCGGGGCCGCCGAGTTCGGTCCGCAGCAGGTGCGCTCGGGACCGGGCCAGCCGTTGCGTGCCGTGATCGTGCTGGGCAACGTGTCGCAGGCCGAAGCCGATGGGTTGTCGGTCAAGCTCGCGCCGCGTGACGCATTCCGGCAAGCCGGTCTGCGCTACGATCCCACGCTCGACAAGCTCTCCGTGTCGGTGACGCCGACGGGCGGGCGCGATGCGGGCTACAGCGGCACGTATCTCGTGCACGTCGATTCGGCAGAGCCGGTCAGCACGTCGTTCCTCGACTTGCTGCTGGTGCTCGAATGGCGGACCGGCCGTCAGTCCAACGCTGTAACGCTCTCGGCAATTCCCGAAGCCAGCGCGACGCAGCCGCAGGCCGTGGTGCCCGCCGCCGCCGTCGCTTCGTCCGGTGTCGCTCCCTCCAATTCGGCCGCATCCTCGGCCGCCGTTCCCGCGCCTGCGCAGTCGGGCAGTGCGTCTGCCGGCGTGGCTGCGGTGTCTGGCGACGTGTCGCGCAAGGTGGGACGTGGCGACTCGTTGTCGTCCATCGCACGCGAGTACACGGGCGGGGAAGGCGGTACGACGCTGGCGCAGATGATGACGGCGCTGTTCGAGGCGAACCGTTCGGCGTTCATTGGCAACGATCCCAACCGGCTGCGTCAGGGCGCGACGCTGACGCGTCCGGCCGATGCGCAAGTGCAGAGTATTCCTCCCGCGCAGGCACGCAAGTTCGTGTCGGCGGCGCGGGAACAGTTTGACGCGTATCGCGCGCGGCTGGCCGAATCGACGGCGCAGCAGGCCGCACCGGCCGGTGGCCGAAGTGCACAGGGCGCGATCGAAGCAGGCAAGGCGCCGGAAGCCGCTGCGCCCGCCACGCGCGATGAATTGAAGCTGTCGCGACCCGGCAAGGGGGGCGCTGGCGGTACCGCCGGTCGGTCCGGCGGCAGCGAAGAAGAGCAAATCGCCCAGGGCAAGGCGCAGACCGAGGCCCAGGGCAGGGTGAATGAGTTGCAGAAGAACGTAGCAGATCTCCAGAAGCTGTTGGCGATGAAGAATCAAGCCGTCGCTAATCTGGAGCAGCAGGCCGCCACCGCTTCCGGGGCGACTGCGCAAGAGAAGACGGCGAAACCCGCCGACAGCAAGGCGACGACTGCCCCGGCAGCCGCCGCGACGAACAAGCCGGCCACGGCGGATGCCAAGTCGGCAGAAGGCGCAGCAAGCGGCGTTGGCGCTGCGGCGTCCGGTGCTGCGGCAGGCGATGCGGCGTCGGCGGCGTCGGCGATGTCGTCCGATGCGGATGCCTCCGCGGCGACGGCGGCTGTCGCGAGCGACGTCGCCGCCGCGTCGGCGGCCGCTGCGGCCAGTGCGCCGACAGCCGACGCCAGGCCGACTTCCAATCCCGCGATGAACTGGCGTGCGCTCGCACAGCATCCGTACGTGCTGCCGGGCGCTGGTGCGCTGGTGGTGCTGCTCGGCTTGTGGTGGCTGATGCGTCGCCGCCGTGCCGAGCCGCCTGTCGGCCAGCCGGGGCCTTATGACGATGGCCGCGATGGCCGCGATGGCACCGATGGTCCTGGCGGTAGCGACGGTCGCGGCGATCCGGACGCGCCGCATGGCGCGGCACCTGCTGCGGAACCGGCACCGTCCGGCGTGGCCGCCGCAGGTGTGGTTGCCGCTGGCGCTGCGGGGGCTGCGGCCTTGTATGCGGCCAATCAGGCGGAAGCCGACGAGCACCTGCATCCGGAGGCCGAGGCGTCATGGTCGGCGCCGGCAGACGACGTTGCCGACGCCGAGGCGATCGCGCCGGATCCGATCGCCGTTGCCGGTGTCGACGCCGATGCGCCGAACGTACCGAACGTGCCGAATGAACTGGACGCCTGGGATGCGGCGCAGGACGCCGTCACCGACGAACTGGCGGCGACAGCGCAATCCGCAGGCGCGGAGGCTTCTCAGCCCGCTTTGCAGGCCGTTGAGCCGGCGCTTGGCACCCCCGCCGAGCCGCTGATGACCGCCGCCGCGCCGACGCCGGACGTGTCAGCCGAACCCGCCGGCGAGGCGGAAATCGATTGGGAGGCCGCGTTCGCCGAGGAGGCGGGCAAGACACCGGTCGCGCACGACGATCCGGCAGACGCCACGATGTCGTCGCTCGAAGCGCTTGGCGCGGCGGCAGCCATTGGCGGTGTGGCTGCGGCGACGCAGGCGGTGCCCGAAGGCGGCGTGGCAGGCATGTTGGGCGATCTCGATCTGGGAATCCCGGGGCAGCCGGCCAATGTCGGCACGATTTCGAGCGACGCCTTGCCCTCGTTGAGCAAGGGCATCGGGTCGGTGCAGTTCACGATGGCGCCGCCGGGCGATCCGCGTCTCGACGCGATGCGCGGCGCGGCTTCCGGCGATATGTCAGATCAGGCAGATCCGCCTGATCCGGCCGACGACCTCGACGGCGAACTGAGCGACGCCGATTTCGACGCCGCGATGCAGCAGTCAGCGAGTGCTGTCGAAGCACCGCGCAGCTATTCCGACGCGGCGCATGAGGCGCCGTCGCTGCGTCCGTTGTCGTTCGATCTGTCGGACTTCAGCCTGGATCTGAAGGGCGACGATGCCGCGGCCGCCGTCACGGTGCCGACACTGCCCGCCGTTGTCGGCGAGGAAGCGCTGATCGAACACGAAACGCTGGCAGCGCCCGCCCCGCAGACGCCTTACGCGCAAGCCCCCGCTGCACCGCAAGAACCGCAGGTTGCCGCACCCGTTGCCGCCGCAGTGCCGGAAGTCGCCTCGCCGGTGCAGAATGGCGAGACGGTCGAAACGGGCAAGACGGTCGAGACGGTCGAAACGGTTGAAGCGGTCGAGCCGATCAAGTCGATTGCCCCAGTCGAGCCTGTCTCATCTATCGTGCCGCGCGCCGCCGAACCGGGCGTGCCGGACGAGTTCCACACCAAGCTTGAACTCGCCACCGCATACCAGACCATCGGTGACGACGACGGCGCACGCGAGTTGCTCGAAGAGGTGATCGCCGGTGGCGACGCGACTCAGCAATCGGTTGCGCGGGCGCGCCTGGCCGAGCTTGGCAAGTAACGAGGGGGATGCCGGCGCCGATGGCGCGGCATTACCGTACGATGCAGCACGATGCAGCACGGACGGCCCCCACGTCGATGCAGACATCCGTGCGCTGTGTGTACTGTGTGCACTGTGACTCGAATCGCGTCGGGTTGACCGGTTCCCGCGTCGGCCCGTACAAGACTGATTGACCGTAGTTTGGGGCGCTCGTTGGTTGAGCGCCCATTTTTCTTTTTCATATGCGAATCGCACTGGGCATCCACTACGACGGCACGGCGTTCTCCGGCTGGCAATCGCAGCCGCACGGCAACACCGTGCAGCAGGCGCTCGAAGCCGCATTACGCGAATTCGGCGGCGTTGCGCTGCCCACCACGGTCGCCGGCCGCACCGACACCGGCGTGCACGGCATCGGTCAGGTGGTGCATTTCGACACCGATCTGGACCGTGCAATGTTCTCGTGGGTGCGCGGCGTCAACGCATTCCTGCCCAAAACGGTCGCCGTGCAATGGGCGCAGGCGATGCCGGACGACTTTCACGCCCGTTTCGCCGCCTTCGAGCGCACGTATTTTTATGTGCTGTACGCCAATCCGGTGCGCTCGCCGTTGCTGCATGGCCGCACCGGATGGCTGCACACGCCGCTCGATCTGGCGGCCATGCGCGCCGCGAGCCGGGTGCTCGTGGGCGAGCACGATTTTTCGGCGTTTCGTTCGTCCGAGTGTCAGGCCAGGACGCCGGTGAAGCACCTCTACGCCATCGACATCGAGCAACAGGGCGACTTCTTCCTCTTTCGGTTTCGCGCGAGCGCTTTTCTGCATCATATGGTGCGCAACATCATGGGATGTCTGGTCTCGATCGGCCGGGGCCGACAGCCGGCGAGCTGGATGGCGCATGTGCTCGCGAGCGGCGACCGTCGTCAGGCGGCCCCGACGTTCATGCCGGACGGCCTCTATCTCGCTCGCGTAGGGTATCCTGAGCCATTCAGGGTGCCGGAGCCCAACTGGGCTGCGTGGCCGTTCCCGATGCCTTGGGCAAGTTCATGAAAACTCGTACGCGTATCAAGATTTGCGGCCTGTCGCAGGCTGCCGACATCGATCATGCGGTGGCGCTGGGGGTCGACGCCATCGGTCTCGTCTTTTACCCGCCGAGCCCACGCTATGTGGATCCGGCGCGCGCGGCCGACCTGGCGCGTCGGGTGCCGCCTTACGTCAGCGTCGTCGGCCTGTTCGTCAACGCCAGCGCCGAGGAAGTCGCGCGAACCGTGGACGCCGTACCGCTCACCACGCTGCAATTCCACGGGGATGAAACTCCGGCTCAGTGCGCCGCGTTGTCGGCGGCAGCAGGGAACCGTCCGTATATGCGCGCTATGCGTATCGGCCCGGAGACGAAAGACAGCGGCGATTTGCTACAATTCGCTAATGCATACACCGCCGCGCAAGGCATCTTGCTCGATGCTCTGGTCGAGGGTTACGGCGGTGGAGGAAAGGTTTTCGATTGGTCACTTATTCCAAAAGACATCGCGCGTCGGGCCGTTTTGAGTGGTGGCTTGAGCGCACACAACGTTGCTGATGCCATCCGTCGGGTGACGCCTTATGCCGTTGACGTATCGAGCGGTGTGGAGGCGTCGCGGGGCGTGAAGGATCACGCCCGCATGACGGCGTTCGTGCAAGCGGTGCTCGCTGCCGACGCCCAACGCTAATGCAACCCGCCGGGGCGGCCGCAAGGGCCGCACACCCGGCAACGCGAAGAGTGACGACCATGTACGATTTGCCTGACGCCCGCGGCCATTTCGGCCAGTACGGCGGTGTCTTTGTGGCCGAGACGCTGATTCACGCGCTCGACGAACTGCGCGAGGCTTATGCCAAGTATCAGCAGGATCCGGCCTTCCTCGAAGAATTTCATTACGAACTGAAACACTACGTCGGCCGTCCGTCGCCGATCTATCACGCCAAGCGCTGGAGCCAGGAACTGGGCGGCGCGCAGGTGTACCTCAAGCGCGAAGACCTGAACCACACCGGTGCGCACAAGGTGAACAATGTGATCGGGCAGGCGCTGCTCGCGCGTCGCATGGGCAAGCGCCGTGTGATTGCCGAGACCGGCGCCGGTCAGCACGGTGTGGCCACCGCCACGATCGCCGCGCGCTTCGGCATGGAGTGCGTGGTGTACATGGGCTCGGAAGACGTCAAGCGTCAGGCCGCCAACGTGTACCGCATGCAACTGCTCGGCGCGACCGTCGTGCCGGTGGAGTCCGGCTCCAAGACGCTCAAGGACGCGCTCAACGAAGCGATGCGCGACTGGGTGACGAACGTCGAGAGCACGTTCTACATCATCGGCACCGTGGCCGGCCCGCACCCGTACCCGATGCTCGTGCGCGACTTCCAGAGCGTGATCGGCGAAGAGTGCAAGGTACAGATGCCGGAACTCGCCGGCCGTCAGCCGGACTACGTGCTGGCCTGCGTGGGCGGCGGGTCGAATGCGATGGGCATTTTCTACCCCTACATCGACGTGCCCGACGTGAAACTCGTCGGCGTGGAAGCGGCGGGCGACGGCATCGAGACCGGCCGCCATGCGGCGTCGATCCTTGGGGGCACGCCCGGTGTGCTGCACGGCAACCGCACGTATCTGTTGCAAGACGCCAATGGACAAGTCACCGAGACGCATTCGATCTCGGCGGGGCTGGACTACCCGGGCGTCGGCCCCGAGCATGCATGGTTGCACGACATCAAGCGCGCCGAGTATGTGGGCGTGACGGACACGGAGGCGCTGCGCGCTTTTCACGACTGCTGCCGGATCGAGGGCATTATCCCGGCGCTGGAGTCGAGCCATGCGCTCGCTTATGCGTGCAAGCTGGCGCCGACGCTGCCGAAGGACCAGATCGTGCTGGTCAATCTTTCGGGGCGCGGCGACAAGGACATGCACACCGTGATGGCGCTGGCCAAACCGGCCTCTGCGGGCGCATAAGCCGAGCGGCAGGGCGGCTCGACGGCCACCGATCCAAAGCACCCGACCAAGCACCGACCCGGTGAAGGACAACAGAACCAGCATGACCGATCTGACTGATCGCAAGGCGCGCAATGACGTCCTCGGGACCGAGCGTCCCGTGGATGCCACCGAAGCCGCCGCCGCACGTCTCGAGGCCCTGGAAGCGGCCGGCGAGTTGCGCGCGCAGTGGGCGCCGGGCGACATCGTGTTGCGTCATGCGGACTTCCTGCAACACCTGCACGAACTGGAAGACGGCAGCGTCGACCTGATCCTTGCCGACCCGCCTTACGGGCTCGGCAAGGACTACGGCAACGACTCCGACAAGCGCTCCGGCGAGGATTTTCTCAGTTGGACGTACGGCTGGCTCGAAGCGGCGATTCCGAAGCTTTCGCCGCGCGGCTCGCTCTACCTGTTCTGCACGTGGCAGTACGCCCCGGAACTGTTCGTCTTTCTGAAGCAGCGCATGCTGATGATCAACGAGATCATCTGGGATCGCCGCGTGCCCAGCATGGGCGGCAGTACGCGGCGGTTCTCGTCCGTGCACGACAATATCGGCTTTTTCGCGGTCTCGAAGGACTATTACTTCGACCTCGACGCCGTGCGCGTGCCCTACGACGCCGCGACGAAGAAGGCGCGCTCGCGCCGTATCTTCGAGGGCAGCAAATGGCTGGAGCTGGGGTACAACCCCAAGGATCTGTGGTCGATTTCGAGATTGCACCGGCAAGACCCGGAACGCGTCGATCATCCGACGCAGAAACCGCTGCATATCATCGAGCGCATGGTGCTGGCCAGTTGCCCGCCCGGCGGTCTCGTGCTCGACCCCTTCATGGGCAGCGGCACGACCGCCGTGGCCTGCGCACTGCACGGCCGGCGTTTCGTCGGCTATGAGCTGAACGCGCATTACCACGCGCTCGCCAACCAACGACTTCAGAGACTTTCCGATCATGTCCCGCATTCAAGCGACGTTCCAAGCCTTGCAAACGCAGGGTAAAAAAGGCCTCATTCCGTTTATCACCGCAGGCGATCCCGAACCGGGCTGGACGGTCCGGCTGATGCACGCGCTGGCCGACAACGGCGCCGACGTCATCGAACTCGGCGTACCGTTCTCCGACCCGATGGCCGACGGCCCCGTCATTCAACGCGCCTCCGAGCGCGCGCTTGCCCGCGGCGTGAGCCTCGCCGAGGTGCTCGGCTACGTGGCCGCGTTCCGTCAGACCAACGACCGCACCCCGGTCGTGCTCATGGGGTACGCCAATCCGATCGAGGCGATGGGTCTCGACGCTTTCGCCGAGCGTGCCGCCAAGGCCGGCGTGGACGGCGTGCTGGTCGTCGACTATCCGCCCGAAGAGGCTGAAGCCTTTGCCGGGGCCGTGCGCGCGCATGCCATCGATCCGATCTTCCTGCTCGCGCCGACCTCGACCGACGCCCGGATTGCCGCCGTGGCGCGGCAGGCGAGCGGCTATCTGTATTACGTCTCCCTGAAAGGCGTGACGGGGGCGGCCAGCCTCGACACGGCCAGCGTGGCCGCCAAGATTCCGCTGATCAAGGCTGCGGCGGACCTGCCGGTGGGCGTGGGCTTCGGCATTCGCGACGCCGAAACGGCCCGCGCGGTGGCGAACGTCGCCGATGCCGTGGTGATCGGCAGCGCCATCGTCCAGTTGTTGGAAAACACGCCGCGTGATCTGGAGGGCCAGAACGCGGTAAAATCGCTGGCTGAATTTATCGGCGGCATTCGTCAGGCGCTCGACTCGGGCGCCAAATCAGCGTAAATTCGCGGCAGAATTTGCCGGACGGCGCTGGCGCGATGTGGCTGTCGTCTGCGATATTGACGGAGATATCGAGGGCGATATCGATGATGGCGATATGTCCGGTAAAACGCTGAATTGAAACGATCGTATTACGCGATCGCCGTGAACCCCCGAAAGCGCCCGCTGCCGTGATGTAGCGGGCGTTTCGCAAGGAGTAACTATGAGCTGGCTCGACAAGCTGCTGCCCCCCAAGATCAAGCAAACCGATCCGACGCAGCGCAACAAGAGCATCCCGGAAGGGCTGTGGATCAAGTGCCCGTCGTGTGAAGCGGTGTTGTATCGCGCCGACGTGGAGGCGAATCTGCACGTCTGCCCGAAGTGCGACCATCACATGCGCATCGGTGCGCGCGCACGTCTGGACTCGCTGCTCGATTCGGAAGGGCGCTATGAACTCGGTCAGGAAATCGTTCCGGTCGACGCGCTGAAGTTCAAGGACAGCCGCAAGTACCCGGATCGCATCAAGGAAGCGATGGACGACACCGGCGAAACCGACGCGATGGTGGTCATGGGCGGCGCAATCCACACGCTGCCGGTCGTGGTCGCGTGCTTCGAGTTCTCGTTCATGGGCGGCTCAATGGGCTCGGTGGTCGGCGAGCGTTTCGTGCGCGGCGCGCAGAATGCGCTGGAGCAGGGCGTACCGTTCATCTGCGTGACGGCCTCGGGCGGCGCGCGCATGCAGGAAAGCCTGCTCTCGCTCATGCAGATGGCGAAGACTACGGCCATGCTGACCAAGCTGGCCAATGCCAAGCTGCCGTTCATCTCCGTGCTGACCGATCCGACGATGGGCGGGGTGTCGGCCAGCTTCGCGTTCCTCGGCGACGTGGTGATCGCGGAACCGAAAGCGTTGATCGGCTTCGCCGGCCCGCGCGTGATCGAGCAGACCGTGCGCGAAAAGTTGCCGGAAGGCTTCCAGCGCTCGGAGTTCCTGTTGCAGAAGGGCGCGATCGACATGATTGTCGACCGTCGCAAGCTGCGCGAAGAAATCGCCCGTCTGATTGCATTGATGCAGTGCCAGCCGGCGGACGCCGTCGCGTAAGTCGGGCGGATCACACGCGTTGCAGTCCATTGGACGCCAGCCATTTGCCGTGTGCGCGACGCGTTCCACGCACCGTTGCAGTGCCCCAAAGGGCGGCGCAACGGCGTAGAATGGCGCAACGCCACGCAGCGCTGCATCAGCGGCGCCCGAATGCACCATTTCGCAGGACAGAAGCAAGATAAGAAGCGCGGACGTTAGTGACGTCCGCGTTTTTGTTTTTCTGCACGTACACCATGCCGACATACTCCACTCTCGAAGCCTGGCTCGCCCATCTGGAAACCGCTCACCCCGTGGGTATCGATATGGGACTCACGCGCATTGGCCGCGTGAAAGACGCGCTCGGCCTGACATTTCCGTGTCCCGTCTTCACCGTTGGCGGCACGAACGGCAAGGGCTCGACCTGCGCCATCATCGAGGCGATTTTGTTGTCCGCCGGCTATCGGGTGGGCTGCCATACGTCCCCGCATCTGATTTCGTTCAACGAGCGCGCCCGCATCAACGGCGAGATCGTCGACGATGCTACGCTGCTGCCGCACTTCGAAGCCGTCGAAGCGGCGCGCACGAGCTTCGACGAACCGGTCTCGCTCACGTACTTCGAATTCACCACGCTCGCGATCATGCACATGTTCGCCACGACGGGGCTCGATGCCGTGATTCTGGAGGTCGGGTTGGGCGGACGTCTGGACGCCGTGAATATCGTCGACCCGGATTGCGCCGTCATCACGAGCATCGACCTCGATCACCAACAGTATCTCGGCGACACGCGCGAGGCGATCGCGACCGAGAAGGCCGGCATTTTCCGCGCGGGCAAGCCGGCGGTCTGTGGCGACCCGATGCCGCCGGCCACGCTGATCTCGGAAGCCGAACGTATCGGCGCCGATCTGTGGCTGTTCGGGCGCGACTTCAACTATCAGGGCGACAAGCAGCAGTGGAGCTATGGCGGCCGCCATATGCGTCGCCCGGCGCTGGCCTATCCTGCGTTGCGCGGCGCGAACCAGTTGCTCAACGCGTCGGCGGCGCTCGCCGCGCTCGAATCGATGCGCGACGTGTTGCCGGTGTCGGCGCAGGACATTCGTCTGGGGCTCGCCTCGGTCGAGTTGCCGGGGCGTTTTCAGGTGCTGCCGGGGCGTCCGGCCGTCGTGCTCGACGTGGCGCACAACCCGCACGCTGCCGCAGCGCTCGGTCACAACCTCGACGGAATGGGCTTCTTTCCGTACACGTACGCCGTGTTTGGCGCGATGGCCGACAAGGACATCGAAGGCGTGCTGCGGCATCTCGTCGACAAGGTCGACCACTGGCGTTTGTGTGCGCTGCCGACCGAGCGTGCCGCGAGCGCGGCGGGTCTCGAAGAGAAGTTGCGCGCCGTCGGGTTCGTCGAAGATGCCGATCATTCGATCGAAACCTTCGAATCCCCTGAGAAAGCCTATGCCGCCGCGCTCGAGCAGTGCGGCGAGAATGATAGAATCGTGGTTTTTGGATCGTTCTTTACGGTCGCAGGCGTGATGTCGCACCGCAAATTGCAACGCCACTGAAGTAGGTAATTGCGTATGCCGTGACATTTGCTTACGAGAAATGTCATGCGCAGCACGCACAAGATGCGCGATGATCAGTCCAACGACGCAAGTTTCGACCTGAGCCAAGGGCCTATGGGATTGTTTTCCTTCCGCAAGAAAGACGCCGAAGCCGTTCCCCCAAAGCGCGGTAGCCGCAGGAGCGGCCGAACCGGCACCCGTACGGCGGGAGGAGGGGGCGAGTACAGCGAGCACGAGCAACTCGACCCGCTGCTGCCCGAAAAGCAACGCGCGCGCCGCCGTCTGGTCGGTGCGCTTGCGCTGGTGCTCGCCGCTGTCATCATTTTGCCGATGGTGCTCGCGCCGGAACCGAAGCCGACGGCCGACGACATTGCGATCCAGATTCCCGGGAAAGACGCCAACTCGCCGCCGGTACGCGTGAAACCGCCGGTCGCGACCGCGCCGCCGTCCGATGCCTCGCTCGACAAGGGCGAGGAAGCCGTCGACAGCAGCACGCTTGCGCAGTCGGCCAAACCCGCGCCGGCACCGACGGCCGTGCCGCCAGCCGCCAATGTGGCGCCGGCCCCCGCACCGAGTGCGGTGCCCGAGCCGCAAATCGCGCAGGCGAAGCCCGAGCACAAGCCGGAAGCCAAGCCCGAGGTGAAGAAGTCGGAGACGCACGCCGAAGTGAAGCCGGCCACCAAGCCGGAGTCGCACGACACGGCCAGGGCACAGGCCAAACCGCAGCCGCCGAACAACAACGTGGCGGATCCGATCGCGCAGTTCGCGCAGAACAATACGACGTCAAAGCCCGCCGCCAAGCCGGCGGATAATCACGACAACGCGCAAAAGCCGGCATCGAACGGCAAGTATCTGGTTCGCATCGGCGCGTTCTCGACGCAGGACCGCGCGCAGGCATGGCTCGTCAAGCTCAAGCTGGTGAATGTGCCGAGCTACATGGTGAAGAGCACGGTCGACGGGCGTGAACTGTATCTCTTGCGGGCAGGCCCGTTCCCGGATCGTACGGCCGCCGAAGCGGCCGGCAAGAAGATCCGCGACGCCGGGCTGACGGCGCAGGTCGCCGAGGCGGGCTGAGTTGAGCGATACGGTGCATAGCGGTCTGTTGACCGTGGTGGATTACGCGGCCATCGCCATTCTGCTCGGTTCGATGTTGCTGGGCATGCTGCGCGGACTGGTGCGCGAGCTGTTCAATCTGGTGGGCTGGGTCGTGGCGTTCTTTGTGGCCCGCGCCTTCGGCCCGACCGTGGCGCACTGGCTGCCCGCCGACCTTCCCGGCGGCGAGCTGACGCAGGGCGCGCTAGGGTTCCTGGTGGTGCTCGTCGCAGTGGTGTTCGGCGCCGGTATCGTGAGTGCGCTGGTGGGGCGCATGACCGATCTGATCGGCTTGCGTCCGGCCGATCGCGGACTCGGAATGTTGTTCGGTATCGTTCGCGGCATTCTGCTCTTGATGTTGTTGGTGGTCGCCGCCAAGTTAACGGCGTTGCCGCAACAGCCGGTCTGGCAACAATCGTTGACGCGTCCGTGGGTGGAAGCCGGGCTGGACCGGCTCATGCCTTATCTGCCCGAGGCCGTGCAGCATTACCTGCGCAAGCCCGAGACCGCCGTGCCGAACGTCAATCCGATGGGCACGACGATGCCCTTGCCACAGTTGGAACCTTACCGTGGTGGTCAGGGCAGCAGCCGGTCGGGTGACGGCGTGCCGCGTCCTGCGGGTGGCCAGAGCGGTTCGCTGAGCGGTGTCGTCGACGGCGTTGCCAGCGAAGTGACGAACGAAGTGAAGCAGGGGGCGACGAAAGCCGTATCGACCCGCTTGTCGAACCTCATGGGTGGCGCGCTTCGCGACACCAGCGGGACGGCGCTGTCCGGTGCAAGGCTGAGCGCCGACGGTGCGGATGAGCGCGCGGGCGCGCAGCCGCAGGGCTGGGGTATGCGTAGCGGTGGATCGGGCGGCTCGGGCATCCCGGGTGGATCGCCCACGCCGTCGACCGGCCTGCACAAGGTTTCCGAATGACGGATAATACTGTCCGTTTGACGCAGATTTCGATGTTTTTTGAAGGATTCATGCCATGTGTGGCATTGTCGGTGTAGTCTCCAAATCCCCGGTCAACCAGTTCATTTACGATAGCTTGCTGCTGTTGCAGCACCGCGGCCAGGACGCCGCGGGTATCGCGACGACGGATGGCCAGTCCTTCTACATGCACAAGGGCAACGGCATGGTGCGCGACGTGTTCCGCACGCGTAACATGCGCGACTTGCCGGGCACGGTCGGTATCGGTCAGGTGCGCTACCCGACGGCGGGCTCGTCGAGCGCGGCACAAGCCCAGCCGTTCTATGTGAACGCGCCGTACGGCATCGTGCTCGCCCACAACGGCAACCTGACGAACTGGGAACAGCTCAAGGACGAGATGTTCCGCGTCGACCGCCGCCACATCAACACGACTTCCGACTCCGAAGTCCTGCTCAACGTGCTGGCGCACGAGTTGCAGGAAAGCTCGCGCGACGGGCTGTCCGTCGAGTCGCTGTTCCAGGCGGTGAGCAAGGTGCACGGTCGTCTGCGCGGTTCCTACGCCATCGTCTCCATCGTCTCCGGCTTCGGTCTGCTGGCCTTCCGTGACCCGAACGGCATCCGTCCGCTGTGCATCGGCCGCTTCGACGGCCCGAACGGCACGGAGTGGATGGTGGCCTCGGAATCGGTGGCGCTCGAAGGCATGGGCTTCGCGTTCGAGCGCGACGTCAAGCCGGGAGAAGCGATCTTCATCAGCAACGACGGCGAACTGACGTCGAAGCAGTGCTCGGCCTCGGCATCGATGCACCCGTGCATTTTCGAACTCGTGTATCTGGCGCGCCCGGACTCGGTGCTCGACGGCGTGCCGGTCTACGACGCGCGTCTGCGCATGGGCGACTACCTCGCCGAGAAGATCCGCCGCGAGATCGACTACAAGGACATCGATGTGGTCATGCCGATTCCGGACTCCAGCCGTCCGGCCGCCATGCAGGTCGCCAAGCGTCTGGGGCTGAACTATCGCGAAGGCTTCTTCAAAAACCGCTACGTCGGTCGTACCTTCATCATGCCCGGTCAGGCGATGCGCAAGAAGTCGGTGCGCCAGAAGCTCAACGCCATGCGCGTGGAGTTCAAGGACAAGAACGTGCTGATCGTCGACGACTCGATCGTGCGCGGCACGACCAGTCAGGAAATCGTGCAGATGGCGCGCGACGCGGGGGCCCGCAAGGTGATCTTCGCGTCGGCGGCGCCGCCCGTGAAGTTCCCGAACGTGTACGGCATCGACATGCCGACGCGCAGCGAACTGGTCGCACATGACCGCAGCGACGAAGACGTCGCCCGCATCATCGGCGCCGACGAGCTGATCTATCAGGACGTCGAAGACATGAAGGCCGCCGTGCGCGACATCAATCCGGCGCTCTCCGACTTCGATGCGTCGTGTTTCGACGGCAATTACATCACCGGTGACGTCACGCCCGAGTACCTGAATCGTCTGGAGCAGCAGCGCAAGGCGCCCAAGGCGCCGGTGGTGGAAGCCAGCGAAGGCGATGAAAACGAACCGCGCGGCGCACAACTGGGCCTCTGAGCCACGCCGGCTCGGCAGTACGGCCGGACGCCCCGAGAGATCGGGGCAACCGGTTGGGGCGGCGGAGTTTTTCCTTCCTCGCCCGCAACGTGCTACACTGCACATCACGTCGATTTGATTTCAGCTTGCGGACGTGGGGGAACATCCCCGAAACAGCTAAAGCGAGGCCTAGACAGATGGATTTCGAGCCCGTTTTGCTGACAAGCGAAACGGGCTTTTCTTTTTTTGGCCGGCGAGCGCGCCGACCCAATGACGAGACACACGATGGATTCCTTCGACTTCGATACCCTGGCGGTGCGCGCGGGCACGCAGCGCTCCGAGTTTGGTGAACATTCCGAGGCGCTGTACCTGACTTCGAGCTTCGTTTTCAAGAGCGCAGCCGAGGCCGCCGAGCGCTTTGCGCATTCGGAAGAGGGCTTTACGTACTCGCGCTTCACCAATCCGACCGTATCGATGTTCCAGGACCGGCTGGCGGCGCTCGAAGGCGGCGAGGCCTGCATGGCCACGGCA
Organism: Pandoraea anhela; assembly: GCF_902459655.1. Lineage (GTDB taxonomy): Bacteria > Pseudomonadota > Gammaproteobacteria > Burkholderiales > Burkholderiaceae > Pandoraea > Pandoraea anhela. The sequence continues at coordinate 118,955 of NZ_CABPSB010000004.1, read as the reverse complement.
TCCGGCATGAGCGCCATCGTGTCGGTCGTGATGGCGGCGCTCTCGGCCGGCGACCATCTGGTGAGCTCGCAAAGCATTTTCGGCTCGACGCTGAACGTCTTCTCGACGATCTTCAGCCGGTTCGGTGTCGAGACGACCTTCGTCGATCCGACCGACCTCGATGCGTGGCGCGCCGCGATCCGTCCGAACACGAAGATGTTCTTCCTGGAAACGCCGTCCAATCCGCTCACCGACATTGCCGACATCGAAGCGATCGGCAAGATCGCGAAGGAAGCGGGCGCGCTGTTCGTCGTCGACAACTGTTTCTGTACGCCGGTGTTGCAGCGTCCCATCGAATACGGTGCAGACGTGGTGGTGCACTCGGCGACGAAGTACCTCGACGGTCAGGGCCGTGTGCTCGGCGGCGCTATCGTCGGCAAGAAGGACTTCATCATGGGCAAGATCTTCACGTTCGTGCGCAGCGCCGGTCCGACGCTCTCGGCGTTCAACGCCTGGGTGTTGCTCAAGGGGCTGGAGACGTTGTCGCTGCGCGTCGAGAAGCAATCGGCCAATGCCCTCGAACTGGCGAAATGGCTGGAGCAGCAGCCGCAGGTCGGCCGCGTGTTCTACCCGGGCCTGCCGTCGCACCCGCAGTACGAACTGGCGAAGCGTCAGCAGAAGTCGGGGGGGGCCATCGTCGCGTTCGAACTCAAGGGGGCGACGCCCGCCGAGCAGCGCGAGAACGCCTGGCGCGTGATCGACAACACGCGTGTGTGCTCGATCACCGGTAATCTCGGTGACACGCGCACGACCATTACCCACCCGGCGAGCACCACGCATGGTCGTATCACGCCGGAAGCGCGCGCTGCGGCGGGCATCACCGAAGGGTTGATCCGTCTGGCGGTCGGTCTGGAGTCGCCGGCCGACATTCAGGCCGATCTGGCGCGTGGTTTCATCAGCTGAGCGGCAAGGACAAGCGTCGATCATGAGTCAATTCTGGAGTGCAGGCGTCGCGGATCTGACGCCTTATGTCCCCGGTGAGCAACCGCAGATGCAGCGGCTCATCAAGCTCAACACCAACGAAAATCCGTACGGTCCTTCGTCGCGCGTGCTCGCGGCCATTCGCGAAGCGCTCGGTGTCGACGCCGACGCGCTCAAGCGATATCCCGATCCGGACGCACGTTGTTTCAAGCAGGCGATTGCGACACGCTTCGGCCTCGATATCGCGAACGTCCACGTGGGCAACGGTTCCGATGAAGTGCTCGCGAACGTGTTTCAGGGCCTGCTGAAGCACGACAAACCGATTCTGTATCCGGACATCACGTACAGCTTCTACCCCGTGTACTGCGGGCTATATGGCGTGGCGTTCGAGACCGTGCCGCTCACGGACACGTTCGAGATCGACGTCGACGATTACCTCAAGCCGAATGGCGGCATTATTTTCCCGAATCCGAATGCACCGACGGGGCGCGTGCTGGCGTCTGGCGAGATCGAGCGTCTGCTCGCCGGCAATCCTGACTCGGTGGTGGTGATCGACGAGGCGTACATCGACTTCGGCGGTGAGACCGCTGCCGGACTGATCGCGACGTATCCGAACTTGCTGGTGGTGCAGACGCTCTCGAAGTCGCGCTCGCTCGCCGGTTTGCGGCTGGGTTTCGCCATCGGTCACAAGGATCTGATCGAGGCGCTGGAGCGGGTGAAGAACAGCTTCAACTCGTATCCGCTCGACCGTCTGGCGCAAGCCGCGGGCGTGGCGGCCATCGAGGACGAAGCGTACTTCGACCAGACGCGCCAGGCCGTGATCCAGAGCCGCGAGGCCCTGGCGACGCGCCTGACGGCACTCGGTTTCGAGGTGTTGCCGTCGAAGGCGAACTTCGTGTTCGTGCGTCACCCGTCGCACGACGCGGCGCAACTGGCCGCCGCACTGCGCGAACGTTCGATCATCGTGCGTCACTTCAAGCATGCACGCATCGCCCAGTTCCTGCGCATTACCGTGGGCACGGAAGACGAATGCATGGCCTTGACGAATGCGCTGAGCGAGATCGTACCGCGCGGGTGACGGCGGTCAGTCCGCCGATGTGGCGTCAACCCGCGTCCAGCGATACGGCTGCCGCCGCCGACGGCACGTAAGCGCGGCCGTTGATGCGACGCGGTATCGGCGCGAACGTATCGCTTAGCAAGTCGTGAGAGGCGTCGTAATACGGCGTCTCGATGTCGAGCAATCCGAGCATCGTGTGTTCGAGGCGGTCAGTCTGATATGGGCGGGCCTCCAACGCGGCGCGCGTCTGGGCCGGGGGCGCGTCGCGTTGCCACACCAGCATCGGGATCTCGTAGCCGGAAGCGTCGGCCACCGATTGCCCCGCGTGATTGCGCGTGTGACCGACCTCCTGCGCGTGATCCGAACTGAACAGCAGGCTCGCGTCGAACGGCGCGGACAGTGTCATCGTCTTGCGAATCAGATGGGAGACGACGTAGTCGTTGTACGCGATGGCATTGTCGTAATCGTTGCGCGCATGACGCACCCAGAGCGAGCGCCCCTGTGCTTCGAGGTTCGTCATTACCAGATCGTCGGTATTGTCGAAGCGGGCGAAGTCGTCCGGATAGCGCATGTCGTAGGTCGGATGCGCTCCCAGCAGATGCACGACGATGAGCTTGCGTGGCGCGTCGTCCGCCAATGCCGTTTCCACATGCGGTAGCAGGTTGCCGTCGACGTTGTTCTCGCCGCGCCCGGCTCCCTTGTTGATGAACACGCGCTCGTCGGCCCGGTTGGCGACCAGTCCCAGCCAGCCATCGTTGGGCACCTGATTCGAGATCCAGTAGGTGCGATACCCGGCGGCCTTGGCGAGCATCACGACGTCCGGCTTGTGTGTCCACGCCTCGGGGTCGTCGAGATTCGCGGGCGTGAGCATCTTCATCAGCGACGCCATCGTCGCCGGCTCCGACGACACGACATCCCGGAAGACGGTCAGCTCGTCGCGCAACGAGCCGAGCATCGGCGTGGTATTGCGCGGGTAGCCGTAGATCGACATGTTGTTGCGGTTCAGGCTCTCGCCGATGACCCACACGACGGTCTTGCGTGCCGGTCCGTGATACCGCACCCGCCACTCGGCCGGTCTGGCCATGTTGCGCTCGAGTTCGCGTTGCAACTCGTTGGCGTGCGCGAGCTGGCCCTTGTAGTCGAGGTAGCGAATCGGCCAATAGAGCAGCGGGTTCTCCTTGGCCATCGTCGGATTCAGATGCAGCGCGAGAAAACCCGTGAAGAGGGTGGCGACGGCGAGCTTGCTGCTGCGTCGCAACGATACGGCGGGCTGCGATGCCTCCGCGCGCGACAGCCGCCGCTCCATTACGGCGACTGCCGTCATCAGCATGGCGAAGGCGGCGCTGGCCTCGGAGACGTCGCGCCAGTTGTGACGGAAGAATTCCCCGGCTTCCGAAGGATTCGTGTTGAACACTGCCTGCAACACCAGCAGATGATTCGGACGCAGACCGAAGTAATCGCGCAGGAACCCTTTGGTCGCGGCGTCGAGGAAGAAGATGGCAATCACGCCCAGCGTCGTCGCGCTCAACCACCCGGGGCGCGCCTTGAGCACCAGGCAGAGCCCCGCAAGGCCCGGCAGCGCGGTCGCCATGATCGCGGCGCTTTTGCCGTACTCGCTCGCGCTGAGCATACCGAGCGCCCAGAACGCCGCCAGCCCGCCCAGCCCGAGGCTCAGGCGGTAAAGAAGTGATTTCAAAGTGGAGATCCCCCGATGCTGCTGGCACGTTGCAACGTGCCTGTCGATTTTCGCCATCGGGCGACGGTGATAGACCGTTGCCCGATGGCTGCGATTCGACCAGATATTGGGAAATTGGTGTCGCGAACCCTCGATTTTTGGGACGAATACCGTTCTGTTTTGGGTGGTTGCTCAGGAATCCATCGTGCCGTGCATCAATGCAGACGCGCCCCGTTGGGCACGGCACGATCCACGCCCGCCAGAACGATGGCCCCGGCCGCATCGGCGAACCCGGTCACCAGCACTTCCGACACGACGCCGGCGATGCGTTTCGGGGCGAAGTTGCACACACACAGCACCTGCCGGCCGACGAGGCCCTCCGGCGTGTAATGCACCGTGACTTGGGCGCTCGACGTTTTCACTCCCAATTCGCCCAGATCCACTTCCAGCACATAAGCGGGCTTCTTCGCTTTCTCGTTGACGCGGGCCGCCACGACGGTGCCCACACGCAACTCGATCTTCTCGAAGTCCTGCCATTCGATGGTGTTCGCTGCGTCTGCCTTGTTGGTGGAATCCGTCATTTTCTGCCCCCTTGCTTTGTCGATCAATGACTCAGCGGCGAGCGTAACCCGGCGCCGCCAGGGCGGGCTTGTGAAATTCGGCAGACGGCGCTCGCGCGGCCGCCTCGCGCTCGCCGGTCTCGCCCACCCGGGCCACCTCAGCCATCTCGTGCGTCGTGGGCGACACGCGCGCGACGCCACGCGGCCGGCGTGAGGCCGTAGTGCTGGCGGAAGGCGTGGGTGAGGGCGCTCTGATCGTTGAAGCCCACATCGAGGGCGATGTCGGCGAGCGGCGCGTCGTGTGTCAGCAGCAGCGAGGCGGCGCGTGCGAGCCGCAGGCGCACGAGGTGCCGATGAGGCGTCTCGCCGGTCATCGCCACGAAACAATCGTGAAAGTGGCGAACGCTCATGCCGGCTTCTTGTGCGAGCGTCGCCGTATCCACCGGGGCCGCCAGATCCGCTTGCAGCCTCGCGTCGACCTGCGCCAGATCCAGCCTGACCGTGCGCGACCCGTGCCGTGCCGGCCCCAGCCGCGCCGTGAGCGCTTCTAGCCATTCGCGCACGACCGGATCGCCGGCATCGAGCGGACGTCCTGCGTCCACGCTCGCGTTCACCCGGTTGGCCAGCGTCAGCAACGTCGCATCGAGCGCAAAGAAGGCGGCGTGGGCAAACGCGCGCGCCGTGCCGGTCTGCCGGGCGATGTGCGAGGGCACATCAAGCACGACCTGCCGGTTCGGCCCGTCGCCGCGGTAGTCGTGACGCACGCCTGCGGGAATGACCGCGCCGTTGCGCGCGCCGACGCGTCCGAATGTCGCGGCATCCCCGTCGAGCGAGAGCGACATGCGGCCCGACAGCCCGATCACGACCTGATGGAAGTCGTGCGTGTCGGTGCTGTCGGTCGGACGGTACTCGCGCAGTTCGAGCATCGGAGCGGAGGCGGACATGAGGGTGCGAAAACTCAGGATGGCGAACCCTTATCACCGTTCTGGGGAATAAGGCCGCAAAGGTGCATGACTTAAGGTTATGAAAAAACGCGCAAAGCTATCCCGGATTGATTGGTTCGGCCGCGCAGGACGGGTCGCTACACTGATTCTCCAGTGGCCGGCGCATCCCGGCCGACATCGCACACGCGGGGGGGCAGGCCCGGCGCCCATGCGGTGCGCTTCGATATCTCAGGGCCGGTGGCCCGTCTTTGGCAGGGAAGTATGACATACGCCGTCACGATCTCCGGTAGCCCGTCGGCTGCCTCGCGCAGCGCCCGGTTGCTGCGTTTCGTCGAATCCGAACTGGCCGAGGCCGGTATCGAGGTTCGCCGCATCGATATTCGCGCGCTGTCGCCGGCCGCGCTACTGGCCGCCGACACGTCGCACGACGACCTGCGGTATGCCCTCGCGCAGGTCGCCGGTGCACAGGCCGTGGTCGTCGCCACGCCGGTGTACAAGGCGGCCTATAGCGGTCTGCTCAAGGCGTTTCTCGACGTATTGCCGCAAGATGGTCTGGCCGACAAGCTCGTCGCGCCGTTCGCCACCGGGGGAAGCCCGGCGCACTTGCTGGCGCTCGATTACGCGCTCAAGCCGGTGCTTTCCGCGCTGGGGGCTCAACATATTCTGCGCGGGGTGTTCGCCGTCGATCAGCAGGTGCCGAAGGAAGAGGACGCCACGCTCGACGCCGCGATCGCCGAGCGACTCGGGGCGAGCGTCGATCAACTCTCGCAATGGCTGCACGAGCGCGAAGTGATTCGCCAGTGGCCCGCCAACGCCGCCGGAGATATCCGATCGGCGCGCTCTGCCCGTTCGGCCCAAGGCGCAGCACGCCCCACGCTCGCAGCCTGATCGTCGGAGTCCGTATGCAAGTCTTCTGGTTCATTCCGACGCACGGCGATACCCGTTATCTCGGCACTTCCGACGGCGGGCGTCTGTTCGATTTCGATTACGCACGTCAGGTCGCCAGCGCGGTCGATTCGCTCGGTTACGAAGGGGTGCTGCTGCCGACAGGGCGCTCGTGCGAAGACGCCTGGGTAACGGCGTCGAGCCTGATCGGCGCGACGCGCCATCTGAAATTTCTCGTCGCCATTCGGCCGGGCATCGCATCGCCCGCGCTGACGGCGCGCATGGCTTCGACATTCGACCGTCTGTCGGGCGGCAGGCTGTTGATCAACGTCGTGACGGGCGGTGACGCCGGCGAACTCGAAGGCGACGGTTTTTTTGCCGATCATGCCGAGCGCTATGCCGTCACCGACGAATTCCTGCGCATCTGGCGTGGGATTCTGGAGACATCGCATCGCGGGGAGAGCGTCGATTTCGAGGGCGAACATTTGCGGGCGAAGGGGGCGAAGCTGTTGTACCCCCCCGTGCAAACGCCGTATCCGCCGCTGTATTTCGGCGGGTCGTCGGAAGCCGCGCGTCAGATCGCCGCCGAGCAGCTCGATGTCTACCTGACGTGGGGCGAGCCGCTTGCCGATGTGGCCGAGAAGATTGCGGACGTGCGTGCGCGCGCCGCCAAACTCGGCCGGACCTTGCGCTTCGGGCTGCGCCTGCACGTGATCGTTCGGGAGACGGAAGACGAGGCATGGCGCGCTGCCGATTCGCTCATCAGCAAGCTCGACGACGAGACCATCGCGCGGGTGCAGGCGCAGTACGCCAAGATGGATTCGGAAGGGCAGCGGCGCATGGCGGCGCTGCATGGCGGACGTCGCGACAAGCTCGTGATCGCGCCGAACCTGTGGGCCGGCGTAGGGCTGGTGCGCGGCGGGGCGGGGACGGCGCTCGTGGGCGACGGCCCGACGGTGGCCGCGCGCCTGCGCGAGTATGCGGATCTGGGCATCGACACCTTCATCCTGTCGGGCTATCCGCACCTCGAAGAGGCCTATCGCTTCGCCGAACTGGTATTCCCGCATCTGCCCGAGCGGGTGCGCGAGAAGCTCGGCAACGTTGCGCTGTCGGGCCCGGTGGGTGAGGTCATGGCGAACAACATCGTGCCGCAGGCATCGCAAAGCTGAGCGGGCGCGGCGGCGACTGCCGCCCCGGACCGCCAGCCTCGCCACGCATGACTTCAACACATGACTTCACTTTGAACGGAACGCACACGGGGCCGTAGCGCCCCGGGGGAAATTCGCATGACCCAAACTACGACATCGATCCCGAGCGACGCTGCCACCGGCGTCGGCGACGCGGCAGCTGCCCGCCAGCGTGGCCCGCTGCCGCGCTACTGGCGCACCGTCGCTCGCCGTCTCGCGCCGTGGGCCGTGCCCGTCGTGCTGGTCGCTCTCTGGCAACTGGCCGCCGAAGAAGGCTGGCTCTCGACGCGCGTCTTGCCGGCGCCGTCCGCCGTCGTCGAGGCGGCATGGCAACTCGCGATCACCGGCCAGATCTGGCGCGACATCGGTGTGTCGACCGGACGCGCCGTCATCGGCTTCGTGATCGGCGGCGGCCTCGGCCTGCTGCTCGGCATGCTCACCGGTTTGTCGCGCGTGGCGGAAACCGCGCTCGATTCGTCGTTCCAGATGCTGCGCAACATCCCGCATCTGGCGCTGATTCCGCTGGTGATCCTGTGGTTCGGCATCGACGAGAAAGCCAAGCTGTTCCTCGTGTCGATCGGTGTGTTCTTCCCGATGTACCTCAACACGTACGCCGGGATTCGCGCCGTCGATCCGGCGCTGGTCGAAATGGCGCGCAGCTACGGCCTGCGTGGCTGGGCGCTCTATCGCGACGTGATTCTGCCGGGCGCATTGCCGTCGATTCTGGTCGGCGTGCGGTTTTCGCTGGGGCTGATGTGGGTGACGCTGATCGTGGCGGAAACCATTTCGGCGCAATCGGGGATCGGCTATCTGACGATGAACGCTCGCGAGTTCCTGCAAACCGATATCGTGCTCGTGGGGATCCTGCTGTACGCGTTGCTGGGCAAGCTGGCCGACGTGCTGGCCAAGGAACTGGAATTTCGCTGGTTGCGCTGGCATCCGGCCTTTCAACGAGGAGCCGCTGCATGAGCGCACAACAACTGGCCCCGGTCGCGGGCGCCGATATCGAAGCCGAATGGACCGCCGAGCAGCGCGCGACGGCCAATGCCGGCAAGTTGGCACTCGATCCGCAAGCCGATCCGTTCGGCACGCAACTGCCGATCGGGGGCAATGCCGGCGTCAACGTCAACGCGGGCGTATCGCGTACCACCGCAGGGACGAATCTTAAAGTGGTGCGTCCGGCGAGTGACGCGAGCACGTCGACAGCCGCTGACGGCCTGCGTATCGAAGCCGTCGGCAAGCGTTACGGCGAGCGCTCGGTGCTATCGGATTTTTCGCTGACGATTCCGCGTGGCGGATTCGCCGCCATCGTGGGACGCAGCGGTTGCGGCAAGTCGACGCTGCTGCGCCTGATCGCCGGGCTGGAGACGCCGGACGCCGGGCGCATCACGCTCGATGGCCATGCGCTGGGCGGCGTGTCGGGTAAGGGGGCTCCCCAGACGACGACCCGCATCATGTTTCAGGATGCGCGTCTGCTGCCATGGCGCACCGTGCTGGAGAACGTGGCTATCGGCCTGCCGAAGTCGTCGCATGCGAAGGCGTTGGAAGTGCTGCGCGAGGTCGGCCTCGCCGAGCGCGCCAACGATTGGCCGAGCCGCCTGTCGGGCGGCCAGCGCCAGCGCGTGGCGTTGGCGCGAGCGCTGGTGCACCAGCCGGATCTGCTGCTGCTCGACGAACCGCTCGGGGCGCTCGACGCGCTCACCCGCATCGAAATGCATGCCCTGATCGAACGACTCTGGCGCGCGCACGGTTTCACTGCGCTGCTCGTCACGCACGACGTTCAGGAAGCGGTGGCGCTCGCCGATCGTGTGGTGCTCATCGAGCAAGGACGCCTCGGCCTCGACCAGCCGGTGTCGCTGGCGCGTCCGCGAGCGCGAGGCAGCGTCGAATTCGCGGGACTCGAAGCGCAGGTGCTCGCCCGTGTGCTGCAAACCGACGTGGCGCCGCCGTCTCACGTGGCCACCGCCGAGCCGCTGTGGCCGGCGGCGACCGTGCGCTGGGCCATTTGAGCCGCATCACCGTTTTTTAAACTTTTCCGAACACAGGAGTTCACCATGGGTATCACCGCCATCAACGTCCGTAACCAGTTCAAGGGCCGTATTCGTGAAATTCTGCGCGGCCCGGTGCTGTCCGAAGTCGACGTCGAGACGCCGAGCGGCATCGTGACGTCGGTCATCACCACGCGCTCGATCGACGAACTGCGCCTCGACGTCGGCTCCGAAGTCGTGGCGCTCGTCAAAGCCACCGAAGTGTCGCTGGCCAAGCTCTGAAATCGTCTTTCGGACTCGGCGTCGGCATGCCGTCTTTGGTGTCGCGACGCCGGCATCCGACGCACACAAGGGCGATGTCCGATGCCGGTGGCAGGAAATTCCGAGTCCCGGCTAGGACAGTGCCGCGAATGCACGCACTCGGCTGATATAATGACGGCTTCCGAATGTTGGCGACCCGCCTGCGCGAGACCCTCCGCTGCGGGCGTTTTTGTTTGTCGCCGACGCGATGCACCGAAGCCAAACCATGACCACTGTCCGCACCCGCTTTGCGCCTAGCCCGACCGGTTTCATCCATCTGGGCAATATCCGTTCCGCTCTCTATCCGTGGGCCTTTGCGCGTCACAACAACGGCGCGTTCGTCCTTCGCATCGAGGACACCGATCTCGAGCGTTCGTCGCAGGAAGCCGTGCAGGTCATTCTCGAAGGCATGGAATGGCTCGGCCTCGACTATGACGAAGGTCCGTTCTATCAGATGCAGCGCATGGATCGCTATCGCGAAGTGCTGGAGCAACTGAAGGCGGGCGGCCACGTCTATCCGTGCTACATGAGCGTGGAAGCGCTCGACGAATTGCGTGAGCAACAACGTGAACGGGGCGAGAAGCCGCGTTACGACGGACGCTGGCGTCCGGAGCCGGGTAAGGTGCTGCCCGAGCCGCCGGCCGGCGTGCAGCCGGTGTTGCGCTTCAAGAACCCGCTCACCGGCAGCGTGATCTGGGAAGACGCCGTGAAGGGCCGCATCGAGATTTCCAATGAGGAACTCGACGATCTGGTGATCGCGCGTCCGGACGGGACCCCGACGTACAACTTCTGCGTGGTCGTCGACGACATCGACATGGACATCACGCACGTGATTCGTGGCGACGACCACGTCAACAACACGCCGCGTCAGATCAACATCTTCGAAGCGCTCGGCAAGCAGCCGCCGGTGTACGCCCACTTGCCCACGGTCCTCAACGATCAGGGCGAGAAGATGTCCAAGCGTAACGGCGCCATGAGCGTGGTGCAGTACCGCGAAGAGGGCTATCTGCCCGAAGCGGTGGTGAACTATCTGGCGCGTCTGGGCTGGGCGCACGGCGACGCGGAAGTGTTCTCGCGCGAGCAGTTCGTCGCGTGGTTCGATCTGGAGCATCTGGGCAAGTCGCCGGCGCAGCACAATCCGGAAAAGCTGCTGTGGCTGAACAATCAGTATCTGAAGCAGGCCGACAACGTGCGTCTGGCCGGGCTCACCGAGCCGTTCCTGCAAAAGGCCGGTGTGTCGATCGACGGTGGTCCGTCGCTCGCGGGTGTCGTCGGTCTGTTCAAGGATCGCGCGAACACGATCAAGGACATCGCGGCGAGCGCCGAGATGTTTTACCGTCAGCCGGCGCCGTCGGCAGAAGATGTGGCGCAGCATCTGACCGAAGCCGCGCGTGCTGCGGTAAAGGACCTTGCGACCGCGCTGGCCGCGCTGCCCGAGTGGAAGAAGGAAGCCATTTCGCCGGCGTTCAAGGCGACGCTCGCGCAGCACGGCATGAAGATGCCGCAGCTCGCCATGCCGGTGCGTTTGCTCGTGGTCGGCACGACGCATACGCCGGCCATCGATGCCGTGCTCGAACTGCTCGGCCGCGATACGGTGCTGGCGCGTCTGGGCGCCTGATCGGCGGGCCCGTCTGCGTCGACCGCGATGTTTGCGGGAGACGCTTCGGCGCCGCCAACGGTGGCGCCGGACGCAAAAAACCCGGGATGCGTGTGCATCGCCGGGGTTTTTTTACGAGGCAGGCCGCAGATACGTGCCCGTCTCGGGCTTACGCCTGCGAGTTGCTTTCCGCGCTGAGCGAGAGCGTCGTGCCGGTCTTCGACGACGTTGCCGGTCGCTTCGTGAGCGAGTACCCGTCAAGCAACTTGACCATTTGCGCGTAAATCTTCGGATTGGCGGCGAGAATTTCGCCTTCGAACAGGAAGTTCGATTCGCCCGTGTAGTTCCCGACCAGCCCGCCGGCTTCGGTGATGAGCAGGCTGCCTGCGGCCATGTCCCACGGGTTCAGGCCTTGCTCGAAGAAGCCGTCCATGCGGCCGGCGGCAACGTTGGCCAGGTCCAGGGCAGCGGCGCCCGGGCGACGAATGCCGGCGCAGTGTTCCGTCATCGTGCCGAACATTTTCAGATAGTTTTCCACGCCTTGCATGTCGCGGAACGGGAAGCCCGTGCCGATCAGGCCGTCGGCCAGACGGTCGCGACGCGAGACGCGAATGCGCTTGCCGTCGAGGAATGCGCCGCGGCCACGCGAGGCGGTGAAGAGTTCGTTGCGGGTCGGATCGTAGACGACGGCCTGCGACACGATGCCCTTGTGGGCGAGTGCGATCGACGTGCAGTAGTAGGGCAGGCCGTGAATGAAGTTGGTGGTGCCGTCCAGCGGATCGATGATCCACTGGTATTCCGAGTCGGCGTTGCCGTGCTCCTCGCCCGATTCTTCGGCGAGGATGGCGTGGTCGGGGTAGGCTTCCAGGAGGACGTTGATGATCGCTTGCTCAGCCGCTTTGTCCACTTCCGTCACGAAGTCGTTGTGTTGCTTCTTGCTGACCTTGACGGTATCGATGTCGAGGGAGGCCCGGCTGATGATGGTGCCGGCGCGGCGCGCGGCTTTCACCGCGATATTGAGCATGGGATGCTGCATGACAGATTCCTGTTAAGGCCATCGCTGACGGTACGTACGGCCCCCATTGGGCCGGCCGTCAGGCGTGGCGGACAAAGCGAACGAATTGAGCAAGAGCGATGCCCGGCAAGCGCCGCGCACAAAATGGCGGCTCGTTTGCGGGGGCGAAAACGCGTATTTTAGCAAAAACGCGTGCGTCGCGCTCCGGAAACTGTGATTTCTGACCCTTTTTATGTCTCTCACGGCGCAGGTCTTTCACGGCGCAGGGGGCATCGATACGCCGGGTGCCTGCCGCGCAGCGTGGTCGAGATCGCTCGCCTCACGGCGTCCCTCCGTGCTCCCGCCGATGCGCGCGGAACACCTCCTGAAGCGCCCGTGAAGTCCCCGTGAAGCCCCCTTGCCCCCTCGATTCAGGCAAAATAGCGGCATTGCGCGGCGCCGGAAGCCTCCGGCGTGGCGCGCTCGCGGTCGTTTTTCGTGACCTCCGGCCGTCCCCCCGGCCGTCCTCTCCTTTCACACCTCGTTTCCGTCATCGCCGTCTCATGTCCCAGTCTGTTGCCGTCTCTTCGTCGCCTGTGTTCGATCAAGTGCGTTTCGTGCTCAACGAGACGAGCCATCCCGGCAACGTCGGTTCGGCGGCGCGGGCGATCAAGACGATGGGGTTCGGGCGTCTGGTGCTCGCAGCGCCACGTGCGGGCGCCGATGTACTGCACGACCCGGACGCGGTGGCGCTTGCGAGCGGCGCCGACGATGTTCTCGCGAACGCGCTTGTCGTGCCGGATCTCGATGCGGCGTTGCACGGCGTGAGTTGGGCGGTGGCGCTCTCCGCCCGCTCGCGCGAATATGGCCCGCCCAACGCCGAACCGCGCGAGAGCGCGGCTCTTGCCGTGCAGCACGCCGGGCAGGGCGAGTCGGTGGCGTTCGTCTTCGGCAGCGAGCGGACCGGTCTGTCGAACCCCGACGTAGCGCGTTGCAACGCGCTCGTGCATATCCCGGCCAATCCCCTCTACAGCTCGCTCAATCTCTCGCAGGCGGTGCAACTGATCGCGTGGGAGATGCGCATGGCATGTCTTGCGCACGCGCGTGGCGACGGGCAGGGCGTTGCAGTCCCGGTGGCGCCGTCGCCTGCTGTCGCGACCTCCGACACGCTCGCGACGCGCGACGACGTCGAAGGCATGCTCACGCATCTGGAGCGCGCGCTCGTCGATCTCGATTTCCTCGATCCGGACAATCCGAAGAAGCTCATGGCGCGTCTGCGTCGTCTCTTTGCGAAGAGCCACCTGGAGCGTGAAGAGGTCAATATCCTGCGGGGCATCGCAAAGCACATTCTGGAGCGCAAGGGGCGTCGTTGATGACGGCAACGCAATCGTGGAGTGGCAGAGCGGCAGAGCGGCAGAGCAGGCCGAGGAAAAATCCCATACAATCCTCAGTCACAAGCTTATACGTCTCTTGCGGATATGAACCGTTTGCGCCAGCGTTGCGCCGCTTCTCTGCCTTATCACGTCCACTGTTGTTAGCCCTGCGCTGACCCGTGTGACGCGCCGCTGTGCTTCGCCTGCGCGTTACGCTTTTGCCCTTCCCCGCACCTTTCTGCACCGACCGCCGGCGATCGCCGGCCCGCGCTGCGTATGCGTGCCCATGCCAACAGGCGTCGATCCGCCCCGAGACGGCCGGACGACGTACGACAGGACCGTCACCAGGCTTATGTTTACCCGTCTTCGCGAAGATATCGCCGCCATCCGGCAAAAGGATCCCGCCGCCCGCAGCAACTGGGAAGTCTTCACCTGCTATCCCGGTCTGCATGCCGTGATGCTGCACCGTGTGGCGAATCGCTGCTGGACGGCCGGCTTCAAGTGGCTGGGACGCTACGTTTCGCAGTACGCGCGCTTTCTCACCGGCATCGAGATTCATCCGGGCGCGACGCTCGGACGCCGTGTCTTCATCGATCACGGCATGGGTGTCGTGATCGGCGAGACGGCGGTCATTGGCGACGACTGCACGATCTACCAGGGAGTGACGCTCGGGGGTACGTCGCTCACGCGCGGGGCCAAGCGGCATCCGACGCTGGAGGCCGGCGTAATCGTCGGCGCCGGCGCGAAAGTGCTTGGCGGTTTTACGGTCGGCGAGGGGGCGAAAATCGGGTCGAACGCGGTCGTGGTGAAGGCGGTGCCTGCGGGTGGCACGGCGGTGGGGAATCCGGCACGTATCGTTCGTCCCGACACGCCGCGCGAGGGGGCGGGCGTGACATCGGGCGGCAATGTGCGCAAGACGGAGTTCTCCGCCTACGGCATTACGCCCAACGCGGACGATCCCGTCTCGCTCGCGATTCACGGCCTCATCGAGAACGCGACCGATCAGTCGCACAAGATCGACGTGATGGTGGCTGCGCTCAATCAACTCGGCGCGCATCTCGAAGCGCTCGGGGCGAGCAAGATCGATACCGCCGAACTGCGCAAGCTCGGCAAGGAAATTCAGGATATGTGACGCGTCCCGACGCGTGTGCCGGATGCGCCAAGGTAACGACGGCCCGCTGACAAGCGGGCCTGGCGTGCCGCTAGGACGTCTGGTGCGGTTCCGCCGATGTGGACAGCGCGAGATCGATGGCCCGCAGTCCGTGGGCGTCCCATTGCAGGTAACCACCGCGCGGCGGATCGATGTCGAACTCCCAGTCGGGCAGCACCCAGCGCACGCGGCGGCCGTCGGCATGTCGGGCCGGTCGATGCGTGTGGCCGTGCACGAGCGTGCGCTCGCCGGCGGCGTCGAGCAGCGCCTTGATGGCGTTCGCGTTGGCATCGGCATACGCCATGCGATGCGCGCCTTTGGCGGCGCTGCGTCGGCGGATGCGGTCCGCAATGCCCATGCGCAAGCGCAGCGGCAACGTCAGGAAAATGGCCTTGCCCAGCGGTGAGTGGGCGATACGGCGAAAGCGCTGATAGCCCACGTCGTCAGTGCACAACTGGTCGCCGTGACTGAGCACCAGCGCCTGGCCGAGAAACCGGAAAACGCAGGGATCGTCGAGCATGACCGCGCCTGCGGCACGTGCGAAGCGCTTGCCGAGCAGAAAGTCGCGGTTGCCGCGCATGACGGCGATAGGTACACCGCTGGCCGACAGCGCCGCCATCGCGGCCGTCATGCGGCGTGCGAAGACGCCGAGCGGTTCGGCAGGGGCCGCGGCATGAGGATCGTGACCCCGGTCGGCATCGAGCATGTCGTCGCCGATCCAGTATTCGAACAGATCGCCGAGGATGAAAAGAATGGACGCTTCTCGCGCGGGACCGCGCAGGAAGTCTTCGAAGACTTGCACCGTGCGCGGCAGGGCCGGCGAGAGGTGAAGATCGGAAATGAAAAGCGCGGGCCCGTCGCCCCGTGGTGTCACGGGGCATTGCGGGCACCGCGCAGTCGATACTGGCATCGAGTGTCGCAGTTCGCGGGATGCGCGCTTACGCGACGATCACGGCCTTCTCGATGACGACGTCGTCGACCGGCACGTCCTGATGGAAGCCCTTCGAGCCCGTCTTCACGCCCTTGATCGCGTCGACCACTTCCTGGCCTTCAACGACCTTGCCGAACACGGCGTAACCCCAGCCTTGCGGCGTCGGTGCGCTGTGGTTCAGGAAGTCGTTGTCGTTCACATTGATGAAGAACTGCGCCGTGGCCGAATGCGGATCGTTGGTGCGCGCCATCGCCAGCGTGTACTTGTCGTTCTTCAGGCCGTTGTTGGCTTCGTTCTCGATCGGCGTTTCGGTCGGCTTTTGCTTCATGCCGGCTTCGAAACCGCCGCCCTGAACCATGAAGCCGTTGATGACGCGGTGGAACACCGTGCCGTCATAAAAACCGTTCTTCACATAGTTCAGGAAGTTCGCGACCGTCTTGGGGGCCTTGGCTTCGTCGAGTTCGATACGAATGACGCCGTGATTGGTGTGCAGTTCAACCATGATGCTTTCCTTCTGATGAAATGGTCCTGGCGGGCCGGAGGATTTTCAGCGCTTGACGACGCTGGCCGATTCGATCACGACCGTCGTGGCAGGCACATCGGAATACATGCCCTTGCGGGTCGTGGCCACACCCTTGATCTTCTCGACGGTGTCCATGCCGGACACCACTTTGCCGAATACCGTATAGCCGAAGCCGTCCGGGTTGGGGTAATCCAATGACGCATTATCCTTCACATTGATGAAGAATTGCGCGGTCGCCGAGTTCGGGTCCGACGTGCGGGCCATGGCGATGGTGCCGATCGTGTTCTTCAGGCCGTTTTTCGACTCGCTCGGAATCGCGGCGCGCGTGGGCTTCTGATCCATGTTGGGCGTGAAGCCGCCGCCCTGAATCATGAAGCCGTTGATCACGCGATGGAAGATCGTGCCGTTGTAGAAACCGTCGTTGACGTATTGCAGAAAGTTTTCGACCGTCTTGGGGGCGGCCTTCGGGTTGACTTCGACCACGAAGTTGCCGAGCGACGTCTTGAACTGCACTTGCGGTTGGGCGCTCTGGGCAAGGGCGGGCAGGCTCGCGCCGCTCAGCGCGGCGGCGGCAACGACGCTGCCGACGCCGCCGAGCAACGCGCGACGCAGACGATTCGGAAAGGACATGCGTGTCTCCATGACGAAAATCGAACGTGAATCAAACGTAAAGGGAATCGCGAGAGTCGCTTCGATTCGAAGCGGCGCGCTTAGTTGCCCGACTTGCCGACGTTTTTCAGTGCGGCGTCGTCGCTCGCCTTTTCAGGGGAGGGCGTCTGACCGACAGGTGCGGCGCGTTGCGGCGAGAGCATGTTCGACAGCACCTTTTCGCGATTCGACACACGCGCCGTCGGTGCGAGCTTCAGAGATTTCTGATAGGCCTGTTGCGCGAGCTTGGCATAGATGTCGCCGAGGTTCGCATAGGCGACGGCAAAGTTGGGGTTGTTGCGAATCGCGTTCTCGAGGGCGGCGCGCGCCTTGTCGTACTCACCGGCCTGCGCATAGAGCGCCGCGAGGTTGTTGAACGGCTCGGGCAGTTCAGGGAAGTCTTGCGTGAGCGCCGTGAAGGCGTCGATCGCTTGCGCATTGCGTCCCAATTCCATCAGCACGCGGCCGCGCGTGAAGCGCACCTGTGCGTCGCGCGGATATTGCTTCAGATGCTCGTCGATCTTCGTCAGGGCAGCGTTGAAATTGCCCGCGTCGACCAGCTTGTTGATGGCCGACTCGCTGGCTTGTTGCGGCGTTTGCAGCGGGGCGGGCGGCGGCGGATCGGTGATGGCCTGCGCGCCGGCGGGCAGCGCGAACAGCGCGCCGGCGAGACCGAGGGTGGCGCCTGCGAGCCGCAGCGCGCGGGCGCTGCGAATGGCAGCGGCGACCGGACGGATGCCGATGACAAGGCGCGCGGGCATGCGCGTGGACGAGTGCAAAAGTGACCGGCTTCGTTGCGTCATAGTGGGTGCTTGGGATACCTGAGAGGTGCGCAAGAGATGCTATACTCGGCCGCATTCTAACAAAACACCTGCGCCCGGCCCGCGCCATTTCTCGATGTGGCGGTGGAGGCGGTTCGCAGGTTCGTTTTTTCTACCGCACGGCGCGCAGCCCGCCTCGCGATATCGCTCTCGTCTCACCTGAGGATATCGTCGCAGCGTCCGGCGCTGTTGCCGCCCGGTCAAGCGCATATCTATGGATTCACTCCGTGTCTACAACTCGCTCGCGCGAGATAAACAGTCGTTCGTCCCCCTCGTCGCTGGCGAAGTCCGCATGTATGTCTGCGGGATGACGGTGTACGACTACTGTCACATCGGTCATGCGCGCGTGATGGTGGTGTTCGACATGGTGCAGCGCTGGTTGCGCACGCTCGGCTATCGCGTGACGTATGTGCGAAACATCACCGATATCGACGACAAGATCATCAAGCGCGCCGTCGAGAACGGCGAGACGATGCGCGAGCTCACGACACGTTTTATTGCCGCGATGCATGAAGACGCCGATGCGCTCGGCGTTCAGCGTCCGGATCACGAGCCGCGCGCGACCGATTTCATTCCGCAGATGGTGGACATGATCGGCACGTTGCAACGCAACGGCTACGCCTATCAGGCCGAAGACGGCGACGTGAACTATGCCGTGCGCAAGTTCGCGAGCTACGGCCAGCTCTCGGGCAAGTCCATCGAGGATCTGCGCGCAGGCGAGCGTGTCGCGGCCAACACGGCCAAGCAGGATCCGCTCGACTTCGTGCTGTGGAAACGTGCGAAGGACACCGAGCCGGACGAATCGAAGTGGGCGTCGCCGTGGGGTGCTGGGCGTCCGGGCTGGCACATCGAGTGCTCGGCCATGAGCTGCCAGTTGCTCGGCAATCATTTCGACATTCACGGCGGCGGGGCGGATCTTCAATTCCCGCACCATGAGAACGAAATCGCGCAGAGCGAAGGCGCTACGGGCGAGACGTTCGTGAATTACTGGATGCACAACGGCTTCGTGCGCGTGGACAACGAAAAAATGTCCAAGTCGCTCGGCAACTTCTTCACCATCCGTGAAGTGCTGGCGAAGTTCGACGCGGAAGTCGTGCGCTTTTTCATCCTGCGCGCGCAGTACCGCAGCCCGCTCAACTACAGCGACGCCCATCTGGACGACGCCCGTGGCGGTCTGACGCGTCTCTATACGGCGCTCAAGGACGCGGCGGGCGACGGCGCGCCGCTCGACTGGAACGAGTCGTTCGCGCAGCGTTTCGCCGCCGCCATGAACGACGATTTCAATACGCCGGTCGCTATTTCCGTGCTGTTCGAACTCGCCGGCGAAATCAACAAGCAACGCGACCCCGTGCTGGTGCGCCAGTTGCTGGGATTGGCCGGCACGCTCGGGTTGCTGGGGCGCGATCCGCAATCGTTCCTGCAAGGCGCGATGGGCGGCCAGGCGCAGGGCGATGCCGATGCGCTGCGCGCGTCGGTCGAGGCGCGTATCGAGGCGCGTGCGCAGGCCAAGCGAGATCGGAATTTCGCCGAGGCCGACCGCATTCGCGCCGAGTTGCTGGCCGAGGGCATCGTGCTGGAAGACCGTCCCGGAGGCGCCACCGAATGGCGTCGTGCCTGAGCGCGACGCATCGAGGCGAAACTCATGGTGACTCGTAAATCCGTAGCCGCGAAGGTTGCGACCAAGACCACGACGGCCAAGCGTGCGGCAAGAGGTGCGGCCGGTGCGGCCGGCGCAACGAAGGCGGCCAGATCCGTAGCGACATCGGGCGACGGCTTGCGCCGCGCGCCGCGCAAGGTGGTCACGACCGCGACCACGACGAAACCCGTCGGCAAGACCCCGGCGAAGACGCCCACAAAGGCACCGGCGAAGACGTCCGGGACCGGCGCTGCCCGCAAGGCGGCGAGCCGGAAGGCCACGGAAAAGACTGAAAAGCCGGTGTCGAAAGTCGCAAAAAAAGCGGCATCGAAGACGGTCGCGAAGGGCTCTCGCAAGACGAGCGGGACGACGGCCGGATCGCCGGCTGCCTCGGTGGCGAGCACGCGTCGCGTGATCGCCAAGCGCGACGGCGAGACGCGCATCGTCACCCCCGAGATCGAGCGCATCGAGCAGGACGTCGTCGAGCAGGCGGTGACCGGCGTGGTGCCGTTGCCGGTGGCGCCGGGCGCCTCGCGCCCCGACTTCTGGGATCAGGCCTGTGCCGATCTGATGAAGCGCGACCGTATTCTCAAAAAGCTGATTCCCCAATTCGGTCCGGCACATCTGACCGGGCGTGGCGAGCCGTTCGTCACCCTCGCGCGCTCCATCGTCGGCCAGCAGATTTCCGTCAAGGCGGCGCAGGCCGTGTGGGATCGCGTCTTCGCGATCTGCCCGAAGCTTTCGCCGTCTCAGTTCATCAAGGCGGGGCACGATGCGCTCGCCGGATGCGGGTTGTCGCGCCGCAAGGCCGAGTACATCCTCGATCTGGCGACGCATTTCAAGTCGGGGGCGCTGCACGTCGATGCGTGGGCGAGCATGGACGACGAGGCCGTCATCGCCGAGCTGACCGGCATTCGCGGCATCGGCCGGTGGACCGCCGAAATGTTCCTCATGTTCAACCTGTTACGGCCGGATGTTCTGCCGCTGGACGACGTCGGCCTGATCAATGCGATCAGCGTCAACTACTTCAGCGGGGAACCCGTCACGCGCAGCGAAGCGCGAGAGGTGGCCGCCAACTGGGAGCCGTGGCGCTCCGTCGCCACGTGGTACATGTGGCGTAGCCTTGAACCGGTGCCGGTCGAATATTGACCGGATGCCGGTCGGTATTCGACGTCCGGCCGATCGCCGTTCGACCACTTATTGGTCGTTTTACGGTTTCTTTAGGGCCGAGGACGTATAATCCGCCTCCATCCCGTCTCGTCCAGTCATTTTTGACGGGCTATTGCGAATCGAGAGGTAATGAAAGTTGCCTATCTCGACCGGGTAGACGTTACCGGCGGTACAATACGCTGCCGCATTTCCGGGGAAACCTGATGAAGAACACCTTTTTGGATTTTGAACAGCCGATCGCCGAACTCGAAGCGAAGATTGAAGAGTTGCGCTTCGTACAGGACGATTCCGCCGTCGACATTTCCGAAGAGATCGAGCGCCTCTCCAAGAAGAGTCAGCAGCTCACCAAGGACATCTACACGAACCTGTCCCCGTGGCAGGTTTCGCAAATCTCGCGTCACCCGCAGCGTCCTTACACGCTCGACTATGTGCGCGACATCTTTACCGACTTCCACGAGCTTCATGGCGATCGCACCTTCGCGGACGATCACGCTATCGTGGGGGGCATGGCGCGCTTCAACGGTCAGGCCTGTATGGTCATCGGGCACCAGAAGGGTCGCGACACGAAGGAGCGCGCGATGCGCAACTTCGGTATGCCGCGTCCCGAGGGCTATCGCAAGGCCATGCGCCTGATGAAGATGGCCGAGAAGTTCGGCTTGCCGATCTTCACGTTCGTCGACACGCCGGGCGCCTACCCCGGGATCGATGCCGAAGAGCGTGGTCAATCCGAAGCCATCGGGCACAACCTGTATGTGATGGCCGAGTTGAAGACGCCGATCATCACCACCATCATCGGTGAGGGTGGTTCGGGGGGCGCACTGGCCGTGGCGGTTGCCGATACGGTCATGATGTTGCAGTTCTCGACGTACTCGGTGATCTCGCCGGAGGGTTGCGCGTCAATTCTGTGGAAGAGCGCTGCCAAGGCGCCCGAGGCGGCCGAAGCGCTGGGCCTCACGGCACACCGTCTGAAGGCGCTGGGCCTGATCGACAAGATCGTCAACGAGCCGCTGGGCGGTGCGCAGCGCGACCCGCTGGGCATGGCGGGCATGCTCAAGCGCGCGCTGGCCGACTCGCTGCGTCAGTTCCAGGGCATGAGCCACAAGGAACTGCTGGAGCGTCGCTTCGAGCGCCTGATGAGCTATGGCAAGTTCAAGGAAGCCGGCGCGAAGTAACGCGTCTGCCGATGCGTCGTCTCCCGTCGTGGCGATGACGTCGAGTCCGATGTCGCCTGTCGATGTCTCTGCTGCCGCGTTCGCCTCTGCCCGATGCGACGCGGCAGTTGCCCATGTGGACGTCGCGCTGCATCTCGCGTTGACGGCCCATGTCCTGCCGCAGCGAGCTTCTCCTTCATCCCCTGCGCCTCGCCTCGCGCTCGCCCTGAGCGGTGGGCTCGACTCCATGGTGCTGCTCGATGCGCTCGCGCATTGGGTGCAGACGCGCCGCGAGTCCAGCGAGTCCAGCGAGTCCGATGAGGCGATCGGCGTCGTCACGCCGCCGCTGGCCATCCACATCCATCACGGACTCTGCGCGCACGCTGACGAGTGGCTTGTCGTGTGCGAGCGTGAAGCGCGTTTGCGCGGGTTCGTCTTCGAAGCACAGCGCGTGAGCGTGTCGCGCGACGCCCGACAAGGGATCGAAGGGGCGGCGCGGGCGGCGCGGTATGCGGCGCTGGCGTCGAGTTGCCGAACGCATGGCGTCGACTGGTTGCTCAGCGCGCATCATGCGAACGATCAGGCGGAAACGGTGCTGTTGCAGATGTTGCGAGGGGCAGGGCTGCCCGGCGTAGCGGCGATGGCGGTCGCGGGTGAACCCCCCGGAAGCGGTCGGCAGACGCATCGTGTGCGGTTGCTGCGCCCTTTACTCGATGTCTCGCGCGACACGATGCGCGCGTATGCCGAGGCGCGTTCGCTGAAATGGGTCGAGGACCCGTCGAACGAAGATCGGCATTATTTGCGCAATGCGTTGCGTCACGATGTGATGCCGGCGATAGCCTCGCACGTGCCGGCGTATCGGGAGACGTTGGCGAGGTTTGCGCGGCACGCAGCACAGGCGCAGGCGTTGCTCGACCAACTCGCGCAGCTCGACTTCGACATGGCGCGGGTCGCGGGAACCGGTGACGCCGATGGCGATGAGCGATTGCAGCGCAGCCGGGTGCAGGCATTGGACGCGCCACGTCTGGCGAATCTGCTGCGGTACTGGGCGTCGCGTCGCGGCTTGATGATGCCGCCGGAGGCGCGGCTCGACGAGTGGGTCCGGCAGATTCGCGATGCGCAGCCTGAGGCGTCGGTCGAGTTGCCGCACGGCCCCGCAGTCCTGCGTTTGTATCGCGACGAATTGCAGTGGACGGCGGTGTACGACATCGCCGATCCGCACGACATTGCCGACGACGCCGTATTGCGATGGTCGGGCCAGCGCGAGTGGCTCTTGCCGCAATGGAAGGGATGTGTCGTTTTCACGCCGGTCGTCGAGGGCGAGCCAACCGACGGGAGTGTGGATGAGCGCGTATTGCGCGCGAAGCCGCTGATCGCAAAGGCGAGGGCGGGCGGCGAGCGATGGCGGGCGCGAGCCGGAGGGCATTCCCGATCGCTGAAACATTGGTATCAGAGTCGCGGTGTGGCGGCATGGCTGCGCAACGTGCCCATTGTCTGGCAAGACGCGGAAATCGTCTTCGTCCCGCGTTTAGGCGTGGACGGTGGGGCTCAGCGCGTTCAAGGTGGTGCGCGTTGGCGCATGACGTGGCGTGACGACGCATGATCACGCCTGATCGCACCTGATCACGTCTGAGTGAGCCTTGGCCCGCGCAATGCATCGCAGTGGGGCCTTGCCTCCGAGGATCCGCTGCCGCAGACCTCCCCGCATGCCCGCTCATCGGAGCCGCTTCGCACGCCCCCGTTCCATCCCACACGCCCGCTGCGGCTCCTCCACGCCCATGCGCGGTGACGGATTTCCACGCAGCATGGCTGCGAAATAAATCCGGAGCGCACGGCATAATCTGCTGCGACGTGCGGCCTGGGCGGGGCGGAACAGCGCGTTGTGCGTCAAACCGAAGCCGTCGCGATACATTCGTGCGATAATCAAAAGTTCGCGAATCGAAATGTCACCGATACCTGGTCCAGGGTATCCGCGCAGGATTCATAAACGGTTTTAAATCAATGTGTTAGCAATGTTATGGCTCTGATCGTACACAAATACGGCGGCACGTCGATGGGCTCGGTGGAGCGCATCAAGAATGTCGCCAAGCGCGTGGCCAAGTGGCATAAGGCCGGTCACAAGATGGTGGTGGTGCCGTCGGCGATGTCCGGCGAGACCAATCGTCTGCTGGGCCTGGCCAAAGAGATTTCGGCCAATCCGGATCCGCGCGAACTCGACGCCATTGCCGCCACGGGCGAGCAAGTGAGCGTCGGCCTGCTGGCGATTGCCCTCAAAGAGGCAGGCGTCGACGCCGTGAGCTACGCCGGCTGGCAAGTACCGATCAAGACCGACAGCGCTTTCACCAAAGCCCGCATTTCCGAAATCGACGACAAGCGCGTGATGGCCGATCTCGACGCCGGCCGCGTGGTCGTCATCACCGGTTTTCAGGGCATCGATCCGAACGGCAACGTGACCACGCTCGGTCGCGGCGGTTCGGACACGTCGGCGGTCGCTGTCGCCGCGGCGCTCAAGGCCGACGAATGCTTGATCTACACCGACGTCGATGGCGTGTATACGACCGACCCGCGTGTGGTCGACGAAGCGCGCCGTCTCGATAAGGTCACCTTCGAAGAGATGCTGGAAATGGCCAGCCTCGGCTCCAAGGTGCTGCAAATCCGTTCGGTGGAATTCGCCGGCAAGTACCAGGTCAAGACTCGCGTGCTGTCGAGCCTGACCGACCCGATGATCGCGCTCGACGAAGAAGCGCGCTCGGGCACGCTGATTACTTTTGAGGAAGACGAACAAATGGAAAAGGCCATCATCTCGGGTATCGCGTTCCAACGCGACGAGGCCAAGATCACCGTGCGCGGCGTGCCGGACCGTCCGGGCATCGCTTACCAGATCCTCGGTCCCATCGCCGACGCGAACATCGATGTCGACATGATCATCCAGAACCTGAGCGTCGATGGGAAGACGGACTTCACGTTCACCGTGCCGCGCGGCGATTACCAGCGCGCCATGACGCTGCTGCAAAACGACGTGCAGGGCCATATCGGCGCGGCCGAAGTGCTGGGCGACCCGAAGGTCTCGAAGGTCTCGATCGTCGGTGTGGGCATGCGCTCGCACGTCGGTATCGCCAGCAAGGCGTTCCGCACGCTGTCGGAAGAGGGGATCAACATCCAGCTGATCTCCACGTCCGAAATCAAGATCTCCGTGCTGATCGACGAAAAGTACATGGAACTCGCGGTGCGCGCGCTGCACAAGGCATTCGAACTCGACCAGGCGTAAGCCGTCGAACCGGTTCGAGCGTCGTTGAATCGGCGGTCGTTATTCACTGCCGGAAACGGGCCGCATGCGAGTGGCATGCATGCGGCGCGTAGCGGAAAATGCGTGCGCAGATGCGGGAAATTTCCTCTGAACGTGTCGGGCGCATGACACGTACGCAAAAAAAGTTGGGTTTCGATGCGGATAATGTTTGACGGCATCGAGAACAGTAGGTAGTATCACGGCTTCGTTGCATCACCTCCCTGGTGCAACGCAAGTTTGGGAGACGTGGCCGAGAGGTCGAAGGCACTCCCCTGCTAAGGGAGCATCTGGGCCAAAACCTGGATCGAGGGTTCGAATCCCTCCGTCTCCGCCAAAAGCGGTGACAAAGCCCCGCGAGTTCGAGGACTCGCGGGGCTTTTCTTTTTCTGCTACTCGCCTGTTCTTTTGCGGCATCGCTGCGCAGTCGAACGTGAATGAGGTAAAGTAGCACCCCCGTCATCTTTCCGTCGAATTTCGAGCGAGGACAACCATGTCGACTATCACTACCGATTCCGGCCTGCAATACGAAGACCTGCACGTGGGCGATGGCTCAGTCGCTGTCGCGGGCAAGAGTGTCTCCGTTCACTACACTGGCTGGCTTACCGACGGCACGAAATTCGATTCCAGCAAGGATCGCAATCAACCGTTCGACTTCGTTCTCGGCGGCGGCATGGTCATTCGCGGCTGGGATGAAGGCGTTCAGGGCATGAAGGTCGGCGGCAAGCGCAAACTCATTATTCCGGCCGAACTGGGCTATGGGGCACGCGGTGCAGGCGGTGTGATTCCGCCGAACGCCACCCTGGTCTTCGAGGTCGATCTGTTGGAAGTCTGAAGCATCGAGCGCCGCATGTAGTTCACGAAGCGGCACGGTCGAAGCAACAGACACCCCCGGCGCCTCGCAGGCGCCGGGGGTGTTGTCTTTTCGACGTTTCAAATTCATGTGAGCCGGTGTCACGAGCGCCGGTGGTACAAAGGAGCCTTTACGAGGTGTCTCACTCAGCAACGCCTGTTTCAAGATTCTGGTTTCCCTTCTCTCTGGTGCTCTTCGAGTTCGCGGTCTACATCTCGAACGACATGATCATGCCCGGCATGCCGCTGGTCACGCGCGAATTCGGCGCGACCGCCGAGGCAACCACGCTGGCGCTCACCGCCGCCATGCTCGGCAACGCCAGCCTGCAATGGCTGCTCGGTCCACTCGCCGACCGCCTCGGTCGCCGCCGCGTCCTGCTCTCGGGCCTCGCCATGTTCATCGCCGCCTGTCTGGCGGTGCACTACGTGCAGTCGATGCCGCAATTCATTCTCTTGCGTTTCCTGCAAGGCATGGGCTGCTGTTTCGTGCTGACGGTCGGCTATCCGACGGTCCATGAAGCGTTCGAAGAGAAGACTGCCGTGCGTGTCATGGCGCTCATGGCGAACGTTTCGCTGCTCTCACCGCTGTTCGGGCCGCTCGCGGGCGCGGCCGTGGTGTCGTTCTGGCCGTGGCGCAGCATCTTCTGGCTCATCGCCATCGTCGCCGTGTTCTCGTTCGTCGGGCTGTATCGCACGATGCCCGAGCTTTCACGACATGACCGGCACGCATTGAACGCAAGGCAACTCTGGCAGGGCTACAAACTGCCGCTCTCGAGCGCACGCTTCTGGCGCGGGGCAGTGCTCACCGGGCTGGCCGTGACGCCGCTGCTCACCTGGATCGCGCTCGGCCCGGTGTTCCTGATCGAGCGCGCCGGCCTGTCGCAGATGCAGTACGCCATGCTGCAAGTGCCGGTATTCGCGGCGTTGATTCTCGGCAACGTGCTGCTGGCGCGTCAGGTCGGGCGCTGGTCGAACGGCCGGCTGTTAGCGACGGGCGTGGCCGCCATGCTCGTCGGTGCGGCGGTGTCGCTCGTCGGTACGGCGATTTTCGCGCCCGGCTACCCGGCGCTGCTCGTCGGCACAACACTGCACGCGTTCGGCATGGGAATGAGCTACGGCGTGGTGTATCGTCAGTCGCTCTTTGCCGTCGACAGCCCCAATCGGGCGACCGTGGCGGGCATGCTGAGCATGATCACCATCGTGGTTGCCGTGGCCGTGATCGAAGCGATGAAGTTCGCGTATCTGCACTTCGGCGACGCCGCACTCGGTATCGGGGCGATGCTCGCCGCAGCGCTGGTTGCGGTACTCGCGGCGAACTTCGTGCCGCCGCCCGCGCAGGATGCGATGGCGCAGCCCGGGCGACGGTCTTAGGTCGATCGTTCGACCCTTCATGCGCGAGGGGTCAGCCGTGCGCGCGCTCGTCGGTGACGGGTTCGGCGCGTGCGAGCGTCGGGCTGTTGGGGGCCGCCGCATGGCTCGGCGCGGCCGGCATGGCGGACGTCGTCGAGGTCGCAGCCGCGGGCGTCGCATAGTAATCGCGCTCCCACTTCTCGTGATTCGCCTTGGCCTGCTGCAATTCGGGCGTGAGCGGCGCAAATGCGAGCAGCAACTTGTTGAGCCAGGAGACAGGCGCCTTGCACGGACGTTCGAAATCGACGAACAGCACCACGCGGGTCTCGTCCGTATCGTTGTGCACCTGATGTTCGTAGGCGTCGTCGAAGATCACCGCGCGATTGGCCTGCCAGACGTACCGCTGGCCGTCGATCTCGATCCAGCACTTCTCGCGCTCGCGCGGCACCTTCAGCGCGAGATGCAGGCGCAGCACACCGTTGTAGGGGCCGCGATGCAGCGGAATCTTTTTGCCGGGAGAGAGAATCGAGAAAAACGCCGTGCGCAGTCCGGGGATGTCGTCCAGTGCCTTGGCGGTTGCCGGACAGCGGGCGAGATTGCGTTGCGCGCGCATGCCATAGCCGAGGAAGACGAAAGTCTGCCACTGATGGTCCTGTGTGATGGTGGCGACGTCGGGCGAGATCTCGTGGAACGCCGGGAGGCGGCCGGGGTTCGCAAGGACCGCTTCGAGTTCCCTGGCAATGGCCGGCGCCTGTGCCTCGATGGCTTCGACCCAGGGGAACTGAGCGTTGTCGAAGATCGGCTTGTCGCCTACGAGTGAATGACGGGCAATGCTGCGTTGCGCCGCTTCCACACACTGAAAGAAAAACTTGGCGAGCCAGCGGGGCAGGGTACGGTTAGGGTTCTGCACGGGCGATCGTGTAGCACGCAACGTCGGCCTCCAGGGCGGGAATGGGGGAACCGGGCCGGCGCGGATGTGTCTTTCAGTGCGGTGAACGCCGGGCTTTTGGGTACAATTGTCGCGCGGTCCGGCCGCGCCGCCAAGTCTCATGCGGAAAATGTGCGTGAGAGACGGGTTACAAGATGTTTCGCACGGATCGAAGGGGTGGGGCTGGATGCGTCCGGACCCCGAGCAGGCTGGCGCTCGCCGACCAACACAGGAGACGCATGAACGCGCGCACATCACGGCATCCACACACGGCACGGGGCTCGCTCCGCAGTTTCGTGACCTCGCTGACGTCGTTGGCCATCCCGACGCCGCGCGCCGATCTTGCCGTGTTATCCGTACGAGTCGTACGTGTTGTGCGCCTGGGCTTTCGCCGCATCTCGCGAGTGCTGACGATGGCCGGTGCGCTCCCCATCGCCACGCTGCTGGCCGGCGGATGGCTCGCGACGCCGACGGCGCAGGCCAAATACGCCATCGCCCAATACGGCGAGCCGAAGTATCCGCAGGGGTTCAAGCACTTCGATTACGTCAATCCCGACGCGCCTCGCGGCGGCACGCTGACGCTCGCGAACCCCGATCGCCGCACCAGCTTCGATAAGTTCAATCCGTTCACGCTCAGAGGCACGTCTGCACCGGGGGTGTCCGGGCTCATGTTCGAGAGCCTCGGCATCGGTAGCGCCGACGAGCCGGCGACCGTCTACGGGCTGCTGGCCGACGACATCGATGTCGCCCCCGACGGGGCTTCGGTCACGTTCCACATCAATCCGGCGGCGCGCTTCAATAATGGCGATCCGGTCACGGCGCAGGATGTCAAATACTCGTTCGATACGCTCATGAGCCCGCAGTCGTCGCCTGGCTACAAGGTGATGCTGGCCGACGTGAAGGGGGTGACGGTGCTCGATAGGTCGCATGTGCGTTTCGATTTTCGGCGCGTGAGCCCCGACCTGCCGCTGCTCGTGGCCTCGGTGCCCGTGTTTTCGCCCAAGTGGGGCGTGGGGGCGGACGGCAAGCGTAAAGCGTTCGATGCGCTGACGTTCGAGACACCTGTGGCGAGCGGCCCCTACCAGATCGAGTCGTACGACGGCGGGCGGCGCATCACGTTCCGGCGCGACCCGAAGTACTGGGGCAGCGACCTGCCGGTGCGACGCGGCACGTACAATTTCGAGCGCATCGTCTACAAGCTGTATTCCGACGACATCGTGCGGCTCGAAGGCTTCAAGGCGGGCGAGTTCGACGCCATTACCGAATACCGCGCCCGCAGTTGGGTGCGCAGCTATGTCGGCAAACGCTTCAAGGACGGCGAGCTGGTCAAGCGCGAGTTAGCGCATCACAACGCAGCCGGCATGCAGGGCTTTATTCTGAATACGCGTCGCGATCTGTTCCGCGATGTGCGCGTGCGCAAGGCGTTGGACCTGGCGCTCGACTACCAGTGGCTCAATCGCCAACTGTTCTACAACCAGTACCAGCGCATCTACAGCTACTTCACCAACAGTGATCTGGCCGCGCGCGGCATGCCGGGCGAAGCGGAACTCAAGCTGCTCGAACCGCTGCGCAAGAAGCTCGACCCGGCCGTGTTCGGACCGATGGTGGTGCAGCCGACCACGACGCCGCCCGCCAGCCTGCGCGATAACCTGCGTGAGGCCCGCGAGTTGCTCGCGCAGGCCGGGTGGACGTATCGCGACGGCGCACTGCGTAATGCGAAAGGTGAGCCGTTCGTCTTCGAGTTCCTCGACGACGGCGGGGCGATGGGGCCGGTGGCGTCGGCCTACGCGCGAAATCTCGCCAAGCTCGGCATCACGCTCAATTTACGTACGAGCGATTTCGCGCTATATCAGAAGCGTCTCGAGACGTTCGATTTCGACATGATTTCGCTGCGCTATCCCGACTCGCAGATTCCCGGCACCGAACTACTCGACCGTTTCGGCAGCCAGTCGGCGAACGTCGACGGCTCGGACAACGTAATCGGCCTGAAGGATCCGGCGGTCGACGCGCTCCTCGGGAAACTGGTGCGCGCGCAAACCTACGAGGATCTCGTGGCCGCCGCCCGTGCGCTCGATCGTGTGCTCATGAATGGCTACTACATCGTGCCGCACTGGTTCTCGTCGACGCATCGCATGGCGTACAAGCGGAATCTGCGTTACCCCGAAAAGTTGCCGCTGTACTTCACTGCGGAAGGCTGGCTGGTCTCGATGTGGTGGGATTCGCGCTCGGGTCGCGCGAACGATGCGCAGAGCGCCGTGGCCGCCCCGACTGGAGTCGATCGTTAATCATGTGGTCCTACATTCTCAAACGGTTGCTGATCATGATCCCGACACTGCTCGGCGTGATCACGCTGACCTTCGCGGTCATCCAGTTCGTGCCCGGCGGTCCGGTCGAGCAAGTGATGCTCGAACTCAAGGGGCGCGGCGGCGGCGGTGAGGCCAGCGGTGGCGGGGGCGGGAGCGACTACCGCGGACGTCGCGGCATCGACGCCCAGCAACTCGCCCAGATCAAGGCGCTCTACGGCTTCGACAAGACACCGATGGAGCGTTACTGGCTGATGCTCAAGCGCTTTGTGCGCTTCGACCTCGGGCAAAGCTATTTCCATCATCAAAGCGTGTGGTCGCTGATTGTTTCGAAGCTGCCGGTGTCGATTTCGCTGGGGCTGTGGACGTTCTTCCTCACGTATCTGATATCGGTGCCGTTGGGCATCGCCAAGGCGGTGCGCAACGGCTCGCGCTTCGATACGCTCACCAGTCTGGTGGTGCTCGTAGGCTATGCCATCCCGGGCTTCGTGCTCGGCGTGCTGCTGCTGGTTCTGTTCGGCGGCGGTACGTTCTGGCAGTTGTTCCCGCTGCGCGAACTCGTGTCGGATAACTGGAGCGAATTGTCGTGGCCGGCCAAGATTACCGACTATCTGTGGCACATCACATTGCCGGTGACGGCGTCGGTGGTCGGTAGTTTCGCCGTCATCACCATGCTGACGAAGAACGCGTTTCTCGACGAGATCCGTCGCCAGTACGTGCTCACGGCCCGCGCGAAGGGACTTTCCGAGCGCAAGGTGCTGTTCAAGCACGTGTTCCGCAATGCGCTGATCCCGCTCATCACCGGCTTTCCGGCGGCGTTCATCGGCGCGTTCTTCGCGGGCAGTCTGCTGATCGAGACGCTGTTCTCGCTCGATGGTCTGGGGCGCCTGTCGTACGAATCGGTGCAGCGTCGCGACTATC
Organism: Pandoraea anhela; assembly: GCF_902459655.1. Taxonomy (GTDB): domain Bacteria; phylum Pseudomonadota; class Gammaproteobacteria; order Burkholderiales; family Burkholderiaceae; genus Pandoraea; species Pandoraea anhela. The sequence goes on along the minus strand of NZ_CABPSB010000004.1, from coordinate 87,768 downwards.
CGGTCGTGCTCGGTTCGCTGTATCTGTTCACGCTCATCGGACTCGTGACCAAACTCATCTCCGACCTTTGCTACGTACTGGTCGACCCGCGTATTCAATTCGATCGAGTGGAGCACTGACGTGACCCGATCCGCCACGCCATCGCCACGCCCGTCCTCGTCTTCATCCTCGTCGGCCTCCTCGTCGGCCTCCTCGTCCTTGCGGTTCGCGTCGCCCGCGCGCTCGCCGCGCTGGCGCGTCTGGCGGCGCTTTCGCAGCCACCGGCTGGGTTACTGGAGCCTGATCGCGTTCGTGGTGTTGTTCGCGATCAGCCTCTTTGCCGAAGTCATCGCGAACGACAAGCCGTGGGTGGTGCGCTACGAGGGGCAATGGTATTTCCCGCTCGTGAAGACCTATCCGGAATCGACCTTCGGCGGCGACTTCCCGACGCCGACCGACTATCTGGACCCGTTCATCGAAGATCGCATCCGTGGGGGCGATAATTTCGCGATCTATCCGCCGGTGCGCTACAGCTACGCCACCATCAACTACTTCGCGAAGGTGCCGAATCCGGCGCAGCCCTCATCGGAAAACTGGCTGGGAACGGATGATCGCGGCCGGGACGTCTTCGCGCGATTGCTCTACGGCTTCCGCCTGTCGGTGATCTTCGCGCTGGCGCTTACGGTCTCCGGCACGCTGCTCGGCGTGCTCGCGGGGGCGGTGCAGGGCTTCTACGGCGGGCGTATCGATCTGACGCTGCAACGTCTCATCGAAATCTGGGGATCGTTGCCGGAGCTGTATCTGCTGATTATCTTTGCGTCGATCTTCGAGCCGCATCTGTGGCTGCTCTTCGTGCTGCTCTCGCTGTTCGGCTGGATCGGGTTGTCCGACTACGTGCGCGCCGAGTTTTTGCGCAATCGTCAATTGGATTACGTGCGCGCGGCGCGCGCGATGGGCCTGTCGAACTGGCAGATCATTCGTCGGCATGTGCTGCCCAACAGCATGACGCCGGTCATCACCTTCCTGCCGTTTCGCATGAGCGGCGCGATTCTGGCGCTCACGAGTCTGGACTTTCTCGGGCTCGGTGTGCCGCCGCCCACGCCGAGTCTCGGCGAACTCCTCAATCAGGGCAAGGCGAACCTCGATGCGTGGTGGATTTCGCTCGCCACCTTCGTCGTGCTCGTCGTCACGCTGTTGTTGCTGACCTTTATGGGAGACGCCTTGCGCAATGCGCTCGATACGCGTGTCGCGGATAAGCAGGCTGCGGCCGGGGGGGCGATGTGAGCGCGCCGGCATCCCTGTTGCTCAGTATCGAGAATCTTTCGGTGCGCTTCGGCGACACCGAAGCGGTAAAAAACGTCAGCCTCGCCATCGAGCGCGGCGAGCGGGTCGCGCTGGTTGGCGAGTCCGGGTCGGGCAAGAGCGTGACGGCGCTCGCGATCCTGCGCTTGTTGCAGGACGCGGAGATTCACGGTCGGATCATGCTCGACGGCACGGATCTGGCGGCGGTCAGCGAGCGCGAGATGCGTGGGCTGCGCGGTAACGACATCGCCATGATCTTTCAGGAGCCGATGACGGCGCTCAATCCGCTGTATCCGATCGGCGAGCAGATTGCCGAAGCGCTGGCGCTGCACGAAGGGCTGTCTAAAAAAGACGCGAAGGCGCGGGCCGTCGAATTGCTGCGACGCACCGGCATTCCCGAGCCGGAGCGTCGCGTGTCGCACTTCCCGCACGAGTTGTCGGGCGGCCAGCGTCAACGCGCCATGATCGCCATGGCGCTCGCCTGCCGCCCCAAGCTGTTGCTGGCGGACGAGCCGACGACTGCGCTCGATGTCACCATTCGCGCACAGATTATCGAACTGCTGCTGGAGTTGCAGCGCGACGCGGCGGAAAAACGCGGCATGGCGGTGCTGCTCATCACCCACGACCTGAACCTCGTGCGACGGTTTGCGCAACGCGTGGCGGTGATGGAGAAAGGCGTGCTCGTGGAGTGCGCAGAGACGGAGACGCTGTTCACGAATCCGCAGCATCCGTACACGCGCAAGCTGATCGACAGCCGGCCGCAGCGCGAGATTCATCCGGTGCTGCCGATTGCGCCGGTGTTGCTCGAAGGGCGTGGCGTGACGGTGGACTATGCGACCGCGCAGCCCGGGATTCGCGGCTGGTTCCGGCGCGGGCGGTTTCGGGCGGTGCATCCGGTCGACCTGTCGCTGCGCCAGGGCGAGACGCTTGGGGTCGTGGGCGAATCGGGGTCCGGCAAGACAACGCTCGCGATGGCCATGCTCGGCCTGCAGCGCGCCAGCGCCGGGCAGATCGAGTTTCAGGGCGAGCCGCTCACGTCGTATCGCGGTGCGGCACAGCGCACATTGCGCTCACGCATGCAGATCGTGTTTCAGGACCCGTTCGGCTCGCTGTCGCCCCGTATGACCATCGAGGAGATCGTGGGCGAGGGGCTGGCGCTGCATCGTCCGCAACTGAGCGAGGACGACCGGCGCAAACGCGTGGCCGAGGTGCTGCGCGAGGTCGGGATCGACGCGCGCGCCATGTCGCGCTATCCCCACGAGTTCTCCGGCGGTCAGCGGCAACGGATTGCGATTGCGCGCGCACTGGTCGTCGATCCGCAGATCCTCGTGCTCGATGAGCCCACCAGTGCGCTTGACGTGTCGATCCAGCAGCAGGTGCTCCATCTGCTGGCCCAATTGCAGATCAAGTACAACCTGAGTTACCTCTTTATCAGCCACGACCTGGCCGTCATGCGCGCCATGGCGCACCGGGTTCTCGTGTTCAAGGACGGTCATCTGGTGGAGCAGGGCGATACGGAATCGGTATTTTTTGATCCGCAAAACGATTACACCCGCGAACTGATCGCGGCCGCCATGCTGTAGGTCCGTGACATCCCAGTGAAACGTCACATAACGTCGCGGAACCTCGTCTAAATCGCAAAGGCTTGATTGTTAATGAAAATTTTCCGATTGTACTGATTGTTTTTTTCTATTACCTTTTGACATCATGTGACGTTCACATTACTATCGCGTACCAATTAAGTTGATTATTCAACGAGTTAACGATCAGGCGACGGACATGCTCCGAAGTCGGTTCAGATATCAAGTTCGGCGGTGGGTCTGCCGGGCGTGACTCGAAGGATTCAACACGGCAGCATCCTGTTGCACCTGACGAGCTACTCATCGGCCATCCGACTCAACCAACCCGGCGACCAATGCAGACGAAACCTCCGCGCACCCGCAAGACTCTCCTTCTCGCGTTCACTGCCGCTGGCCTCGTTACCGCCTCGTTGACGGCGAAGGCTGACGACTACAACAACGGCCCGACCGCCGCCGCGCGCGCCGCCGCGCGCGCCGCCGCCGCGGCCATTCAGGCCGGCAACGCTTCCCAGAACACCGCCAACACCGCATCGGTGAGCGCCGACGCCGCCCAGCCGGTCGTCGAAGAGTCGCGCGTGCAACGTGCGCAGAAGCTGCTCTCGAATGTGACGGACAAGGCGTCGGACGTCGTGCTTGGCGCGCTGAATTACATCGGCGTTCGTTACAAGTACGGCGGTAATACGCCCGACAGCGGTCTGGATTGCAGCGGTTTCGTGCGCTATGTGTTCCAGGACACGCTCAATTTCATGCTCCCGCGCCGCTCGGAAGAAATGAGCCAGGTGGGGGAGCGCATCGCCAAGACCGATCTGAAGCCGGGCGATCTGGTGTTCTTCAACACCATGCGCCGTAGCTTCTCGCACGTCGGTATCTATATTGGCGGCGACAAGTTCGTGCATGCGCCAGCCACCGGCGGCAAGATTCGCGTGGAAGACCTGCGCGAGTCGTACTGGTCGGCGCGCTACAACGGCGCGCGCCGTGTCGAGACCCTCAAGGCCAGCGCGGAACTCACGCGCGTCGAGCAACTCTTCAAGAACGATCATCCGATGTAAGTCGCCGAAGCGCGCTACGTTTGCGGGCTTCCGTGCCAATAAAAATGCCGCCCCATGGGCGGCATTTTTTTATGGATGCGACGCAGGCCGTGAGAGCATGGCCGCCGGTGATCGTCGATAGCGGCTGCGCTGGCTACCGGCGATGTGCCCAGCAGCGCGCTGGCCTGTTCGTCATGGGGCGGTGCGCCGTGCGGTGCGGCCGGTCGGTCCGTTGCGAGACGTTACCGGGCGGCCTGCGGTACACCCCGTGCCGCTTCCGATTGCGCTTCCGCGAGCTTTCGCTGAATCTCCGGCCACATTTTGGCCACGGCTTCCTCGCCCGCCAGAATCGCGCGGTTACGGCCCTGGAAGTCCGACGCCCCCATTTTTGCCAGCGACGGGCGAATGACGATGTCGGCGTTCTTCTCCAACTCGTACTGCTTGATCGACTGCCCCATGATCGTGAACGTCTGCATGAGGATGTCGAACTGACCTTGCGTGGCTTGCACCGTCGGATTGGCGGAGATGTCGACCGCGATCACGAAGTCTGCACCCATCTGCCTTGCGTATTCGGCGGGCACCGGGGCGACAAGGCCGCCATCGACGTAATCGCGATTGCCGATGTGCACGGGCTCGAACACGCCCGGCACGCTGCTCGACGCGCGCACGGCCTGCCCGGTATTGCCGCGACGGAACAGAATCGGCGCCCCGCTTTGCAGATCGGTGGCAACGATGCCCAACTGGCGCGGCATCTGCTCGATCGTGCGGTCCTTGAGCACCTTGTTGACGTACGACTGGAGCGCCTCGCCGCGTAGCATGCCACGCGAGCGGAACGGCATCGTCCAGTCGCTGATGGACGCCTCGTCCATCGTCGACGCCAGGCGGTTCAGTTGGAAGCCGTCCAGACCCGAGGCGTACATCGCGCCCACGACGCTGCCCGCGCTGGTGCCCACCACAATGTCCGCGTGTATACCACGTGCTTCGAGCGCCTTGATCACACCCACATGCGCGAAGCCGCGGGCGGCGCCGCCACCGAGGGCGAGCCCGATTTTGAGCGGGCGAATGACCCTGGGCGGCGTGACGGGGGTGGCCGACGCGGCGGGGCCGGTGGGCGTTTGCGCTACGGGCGGTTGGGCGGTGGTCGGCGTGCCGCTCTGCGAACTCATCGGCGGGGCGCTTGCGCAGCCGGCCAGCACGGCGGCCATCGCGAGGGCAGCGATCGTCGTGCGGGGCGATGCGAGCGAAGGCGTGAGTGTGCGGCGCATGGGGGTAACGAGCGGGGCGACAGGCGGGGCGCCGAACACGGCGGGTGCGTCGGCGGTCGTCGAAGAGACGGCGCGACGCAGGATTTGAATCAACGACAACAAGGGGAAACTCCGGGAAGGCGGGACAAACGCTCGCGGCGCCGCGAATCGCTGGGATCGGACGCCGACGCGCGTCGACGCGCAATTTTACGGCGTTTGGAGCCGGGAAGGCACGGATCAGTTCATTTTTCGAGGGTGTCATCGGTGTGCACTCGCCTGACATGGAACCTTTCGCGCAACACCCCGTCTCATCTGCCGCAACCCACGCTGGGCGCCCCTGGTCAGCGCACTGGGTAATGCGATTCCGTCATTGGCCGCGCCTCAATGCTGCGAGGCGTCCCACTCGTGCGGCCACGTGCCGCGTCTCAAACGTCATCCGCTTCATCCACGGCCTCCGGTGTCTCGGCGCTCCCCGCCCTCGATGGTGAATATGTGAATCAATGCGAATGGGAATCATTTGCGTCGATTTGGATTTTTCATTATGCTGTTCCTCTCTGTGAAACCATGACTCGAAGGGGAACGGCCTATGAAGGCGAAGACGATCGGTAAGCTGGCGCGACTGACGGTGCTGGGTGCCACGATGGCGGCGGCGTTCGCCGCACAGGCAGACAACGGTGTGCTGAATTTGTACTCGGCACGTCACTACCAGACCGACGAGCAGCTTTACGGCACGTTCACCAAGCAGACCGGCATCAAGATCAATCGCATCGAAGCCGACGACGCCGCGCTGCTGGAGCGACTCAAGAGCGAAGGGGCGAAGAGCCCGGCGGACGTCATCCTCATGGTCGACGCGGCGCGTCTGGCCAAGGCCGACGAAGCCGGTCTGTTCCAGCCGACCCAATCGGCTACGCTCGATGCGCGCATTCCAGCCAAGCTGCACGCCGCGAACACGAAGGGCGGCACCGACTGGTACGGCTTCTCCACGCGTGCTCGCGTGATCGTCTACAACAAGGACAAGGTCGACCCGAAGACGGTGCAGACGTACGCGTCGCTCGCCGATCCGTCGCACAAGGGGCAGGTTTGCACGCGTTCCGGCTCGCATCCGTACATGCTCTCGCTGGTCGGTGCGCTGGTGGCTCGTGAAGGTGCGCAGGCCACGCAGAAATGGGCCGAAGGGATGGTCGCAAACTTCGCGCGCGCGCCGCGCGGGGGCGACACCGATCAGATCAAGGCCGTGGCAACGGGCGAGTGCGGCGTGGCGCTGGCGAACTCGTATTACTACGTGCGTATGGCGCGTTCGGAGAAGGCCGAAGACAAGGCACTGATGTCCAAGGTCGGCTTCATCTGGCCGGATCAGGCGGGCAAGGGCACACACGTGAACGTTGCGGGCGCCGGTATTGCCAAGCACGCACCGAATCACGCCAATGCCGTCAAGTTCCTCGAATATCTCGCGAGCGACGAGGCGCAGCAGTATTTCGCCAATGGCAACAACGAATGGCCGGCAGTGCCGACGACCAAGGTCGACAACCCGGCGCTCGCGACGCTCGGCGAGTTCAAGGCGGAAGATGTGTCGATCGGCACGATCGCGAAGCACTTGCCGGAAGCGCAACGTATTCTCGATCGCGCCGGCTACAAATAAGCCGATGGCGTATCGCGGGCGACGCCCGCGATCGCTTCGATGCCTGCTGAAAGCGCCAAGGGCGCCGGAAGTGTTCCGGCGCCCTTGGGCGCTTACCGCCTCCGGCCGGTGACGCGTGAGACGCGTGGCCCGGCCGCGAGGCGCGTTCAGTCTTCCGGCAACGCGTCGTCTTCGCCCGGTTGGTACATGTGGTAGTCGCCGGTGGCGTAGACGCCCTTGTACGCCGTGGCGGACGCCTCGTCGTTGTCGATCGGATGCGTCTCGGCGATGCGCAGCGATTCGCGTACCTGCGGCGGTTCGCATTCGGCGATCAGGCGCAGGGCTTCGGCCTCGTCTTCGGCCACCACGTCGTACGTGGTCACGAATTCCGGGGCAGGGCCATCCGGGTCCTCGTCTTCCAGCGGTTCATACCATTGCCCTTCCACGATGAGATGCATGGCGTGGGCCGTTTCCGATTGCTCGTCGCGCGCGGCGCGCAGCGCCCAGAGCGCGGCATCGCTCCACTTGTATAGCTGAACCGCTTCGAGCGCCGTCGCCATGGCCTTGTCGTGGTCGCCCGATTGCTTGTGCGCGTGTGAGAGTTCGGCGAGCACGTCGGCCATCGACACGTTGCTGCCTTCCTCGTCGTGTTCCTGTTTGGCCAGCGCCTCGTACGTGGCGATGGCGGCCTTCGGCTCACCCTGGGCGACGTACAGGTGCATGCGCAGTGCAATGGCGTTCTCGATGAAGGCACGGCCGGCCTGCGCAAGGTGCGGGCTTTCCAGCGTGCGATCGAGGCGCGTTTGTGCGGCGGCGAAATCGCCCTGACGCGCGAGGGCGTTGGCGTGGTTGAAGTCGACGATCACGAGGTCCTCGTCCGGCGCACAACGGCCGGCGGCTTCGTAGGCTTCGATGGCGGCGTCGAAGCGCCCCAGATCCGAACGATAGTTGCCAAGCAATTGCCAGAGCAGCCAGACGCCCGGTGCGTGCGCTACACCGGCTTCGAGTACGGCGACGGCCTGCTCCATGTCGTCCATGTCGGCATAGGCCATCGCCTGCACTTCATAGGCGCCCGAGTACTGCATCGACTCGAGCCGTTTGCCGATCTCCAGGGCCGTTTCGGGATCGCCGGCTTCCAGGTGGGCGAAGGCTTCCGCCATCAATTCGTCTTTCTCGGACATTGCAATTTCTCCTTCGGGAACAGCTTGGGGGGACGGCGTACCGGCGGCTCACGCACAGTAGCATCCCATCATATAACAGGCATCGTGACAGCCAGCATCGTCGCGGGGCGATGCGCGATACGGTCTGGCAGGTGAGGATGGCGAGGGCAGGGCGGCGGCGTCTGACGACGCGCAATGAAAAAGCCGCGACGGGCTGTCGCGGCTTTCTCTCTCGACGCGCGGGGTGGCCGGTATCAGCCGCCGCGGCGCATCAGGTCGAAGAACTCGGCGTTGTTCTTCGTCTGCTTGATCTTGCCAAGCAGGAATTCCATGGCTTCGGCCTCGTCCATATCGTAGATGAGCTTGCGCAGCACCCAGATCTTCTGAAGGATTTCCGGCTTGATGAGCAATTCTTCGCGACGCGTACCCGACTTGTTCAGGTTGATCGACGGATAAACGCGCTTTTCTGCGAGACGACGCTCGAGGTGCACTTCCATGTTGCCGGTGCCCTTGAACTCTTCGTAGATCACGTCGTCCATGCGGCTGCCGGTTTCGATCAGCGCCGTGGCGATGATCGTGAGCGAGCCGCCTTCTTCGACGTTACGCGCCGCGCCGAAGAAGCGCTTCGGGCGTTGCAGGGCGTTGGCGTCCACACCGCCGGTGAGCACCTTGCCCGATGCCGGGATCACGGTGTTGTAGGCGCGGGCCAGACGCGTGATCGAGTCGAGCAGAATCACCACGTCTTCTTTCATTTCGATCAGGCGCTTGGCCTTCTCGATGACCATTTCCGCGACCTGGACGTGACGCGTGGCCGGTTCGTCGAACGTCGATGCGATCACTTCGCCGCGCACCGAGCGCTGCATTTCCGTCACTTCTTCCGGACGCTCGTCGATGAGCAGCACGAAGAGTTTGGCTTCCGGATGGTTGGCCGTGATGGCATGCGCGATGTGTTGCAGCATCACCGTCTTGCCGGACTTCGGCGAGGCGACCAGCAGACCGCGCTGGCCTTTGCCGATGGGGGCAATCATGTCGATGATGCGGCCCGTCACGTTCTCTTCGCCGCGAATGTCGCGCTCAAGCAGCAGCGGCTTGTTCGGGTGCAGCGGCGTGAGGTTCTCGAACATGATCTTATGTTTCGAGGCCTCGGGCGGGTGGCCGTTGACTTTGTCGACCTTCACCAGCGCGAAATAGCGCTCGCCGTCCTTCGGCGTACGCACTTCCCCTTCGATCGTGTCGCCGGTATGCAGGTTGAAACGGCGGATCTGCGACGGGCTGATGTAAATATCGTCCGTGCTGGCCAGATACGACGTCTCAGGCGAGCGCAGGAAACCGAAGCCATCCGGCAGCACTTCGAGCGTACCGTCGCCAAAGATGGTTTCGCCGGACTTTGCGCGCTTCTTCAGAATGGCGAACATCAGCTCCTGCTTGCGTAGGCGGTTGGCGTTCTCGATTTCGAGACCGTTCGCCATTTCTAGCAGCTCGGAGACGTGCTGGGACTTTAGTTCGGATAAATGCATACGGAGGTGCCGTCCACTGGACGACAAGTGAAGGATCAGGGAAAAGTGAGCGAACGCTCGAAGAACTTTGGGGTGCTTTTGGGCGGATTATATAGCAAGCAGCGTCATGCGCAAGCATTGCGCCGCCTGCCAGGCGCCGGGGTGTCGCACTGCGGCGACAAAGGCCCCGGCACTGGCCGTCGACGAGCGATTACAGATTGCCGTCGAGGAACGAAGTCAGTTGCGATTTCGACAGGGCGCCGACCTTCTGTGCGGCGACTGCGCCGTTCTTGAACAGAATCAGGGTCGGAATGCCGCGAATACCGAACTTGGCCGGCACTTGCTGGTTTTCGTCCACGTTGATCTTGGCGATCTGCACCTTGTCGCCGTATTCCTTCGATACTTCGTCCAGAATCGGGGCGATCATCTTGCAGGGGCCGCACCATTCCGCCCAGAAGTCGAGCAGCACCGGCTTGTCGGATTGCAGAACGTCCGCTTCGAAGCTGGCGTCGGAGATGTACTTGATAGATTCGCTCATGAGTATTGTTGCCTCGTATAACTATTCGGAAACGTCCGATGAAGTGGCGTCATGCGCCGTTCGTTTTCACCGACGCTGGAGATGTCACCCGGCAATTCCAGGCGTGCATTCTCCATATGGAGGCTGCAATCGCGGGCTTCAATAGGGCTCGCCAATGCAGTTTGCGAACATCTTAGCGGAAATTGCCAAGGCTTGCGCGCGCGTGCCTCATCGGCGGCGAAGCGCCCGCCGGCGCGTCAAGTCGCATAATCTCGTGCATTGGGCTTCTGTTGACGCGTCGACTCTGGTAGAATCTTTCTCTGACGGGCCTCCTCGCATGGTGGCGCGGCCAATCTGGTCAGGTCGGGAACGAAGCAGCCACAGCCGTTTTCTACCAGTGCCGAGGGTCAGGCTCGTCACCTAATGCCTTGTGCTACCGATGTTCCTCGCGCGTTCTGCGCAAATATTTCCATTGTTTGAAACGTGAAGTGATCATTCCCATTGTCGACGGGCGGGATGCCCTCGTCGTCTTGCGCGCATGCGGTTTCGCGACGAGTGCGAGAACGTGATCCGCGCCTCGCGTGGGGCAGGCGGGCTTGGTAGAATCGCGCAACATTTTTCTCTATCGCACCGATAGCCTGCCGATTCCGGCATGGAAAACCCGCCTGATCGACGTTCGATCGGGCGTCGACATCGGTGCGGAAGCGCAACGCCGAACTGTTACAATTTGGCATGACCTATCAAGTACTCGCGCGCAAATGGCGCCCCAAAGGCTTCTCGACCCTGGTGGGCCAGGAGCATGTCGTGCGTGCGTTGACGCACGCGCTCGAGCAACAGCGCTTGCATCACGCCTATCTGTTTACCGGTACGCGCGGCGTCGGCAAGACCACGCTTTCGCGTATTCTGGCCAAGGCGCTCAATTGCGAGACGGGGATTACCGCCGAGCCCTGCGGCGTTTGCAAGGCCTGTAAAGCCATCGACGAAGGGCGCTTCGTCGACTACGTCGAAATGGACGCCGCCTCGAATCGCGGCGTCGACGAAATGACGTCGCTGCTCGAAAAGGCGGTCTATGCACCGGCGGACGCGCGCTTCAAGGTCTACATGATTGACGAAGTGCATATGCTCACGGGGCACGCGTTCAATGCGATGCTCAAAACGCTGGAAGAACCGCCGGCGCACGTCAAATTCATTCTCGCGACGACCGATCCTCAGAAGATCCCGGTCACCGTGCTCTCGCGCTGCCTGCAATTCAATCTGAAGCAGATGCCGGCCGGGCACATCGTGTCGCACCTCACGAACATTCTCGGTGAAGAAGGCATCGAGAACGAGCCGCAGGCGTTGCGTCTGCTCGCCAAGGCGGCGGGTGGGAGTATGCGCGACGCGCTGTCGCTCACCGATCAGGCCATCGCTTACGCCGCCGGCCCGCTTACCGAAACGGCCGTGCGCGGCATGCTCGGCGCGATCGATCAGAGTGTGCTGGTGCGTCTTCTCGATGCGCTGAAGGACGAGTCGCGCACCGATTTGCTCGCGATTGCCGACGAAATGGCCGAGCGCAGCTTCTCGTTTGCGGCGGGTTTGCAGGATTTGGGCAGCTTGCTGCACAAGATCGCGCTGGCGCAGTACGCGCCGCAGGCCGTGTCGGACGATTGGCCGGAAGCGGCCGACGTGAGACGACTCGCCGAAGCGCTGTCGCCGGAGGCCGTTCAGCTCTATTACCAGATCGCCACGCGTGCGCGCGGCGAACTCGGTCTTGCTCCCGACGAGTACACCGGCTTCTCGATGGCGCTGTTGCGCATGGCGGCGTTCACGCCGTTGCTCGCCGGCGGCACGCTTGCCGAATCGCCCACGCCGCAAGCCGCACGTCCGGCCGCTCCTGCGGCTACCGCTGCGACGCGCGCGCCGATGGCCGAGCCGGCGCCTCGCGCATCTGCATCACCGTCGCCGGCAGCCGCAGCACAGCCCGAGGCGCGTCGCGCACCGGCTGCACGCAGCAGTGCCACCCCGGCAGACGGGGCACCGATGTCGCCTGCGCGGGCGGCGCTCGCCGCCCTCAACGCGGGGCGCAAAGGCGCGGCCGGTGGAACGTCCGGTCGCGCGGGCAGCGCCAGTCCCAGTCGCGGCGGTACGCCGCGCGCGTCGGACGAAGCGCCGGCCGGCGCCGATCCCGAACCCGAGCCTGCCGGGGCTGCGGCGTCTGCTGCCGCTCCCGCGCAGGTCGAACCGCCGCGCGCCTGCGTCTATCGCGAGGCCGACGGCGTCGCGCCGGTCTTCACCGGCGAATGGCCCGCCTTGGCCGCCACGCTGCCGGCGCGCGGTCTCGCGCAGCAACTGGCGTTCCAGAGCGAACTGACGGAAGTCGCCGGTCGCGCTCTGCATCTGCGCGTGTCGCTTCGCCAACTGGCCGACGCCGCGACGGCGGATAAATTGCGTCAGACGCTCGCCGAGCACTTCGGCGCGGACGTGCAGCTGCACGTCGAGCTAGGGCAGGTTGGCACGACGGCCGCATCGCTGGCCGCCGAGGCGGCGGCGGCGCGTCAGCGTGCGGCCGAACAGGCGATCGCCGACGATCCGCTCATGCGCGAATTGATCGACGAATTCGACGCGCAGATCCTTCCGGGAAGCATTCGCCCGGTACAATAAGCAAGTCCGCTTTCGTAAAAGGTCCCGGGTTTTCGAGTCCGGCACCTAAACATGAGTTCGGCGCGTGCGTCGTGTATCGCGAATGCGTCGACACGCTGCGCGGCCAGCACCCCACACAGCACCCACACGATTTAATCAGGAGTCAACATGCTCAAAGGAAACATCGCAGGTCTGATGAAACAGGCCCAGCAAATGCAGGAAAACATGAAGAAGGCGCAGGAGCAGCTGGCTCAGATCGAAGTCGAGGGTCAGTCGGGCGCCGGCCTGGTGAAGGTCGTGATGACCTGCAAGAACGATGTGCGTCGCGTGACCATCGATCCGAGCCTGCTGGCCGACGACAAGGACATGCTCGAAGACCTCGTGGCGGCGGCCTTCAACGATGCCGTGCGCAAGGCGGAAGCCACCGCGCAGGAAAAGATGGGCGGCCTGACCGCCGGTCTGCCGCTGCCCCCGGGCTTCAAGATGCCGTTCTGAGCGTTTTTCGCCAGCTTCGATAGAAAGACGACGCATGCCCCAGCCCCAGCTCTCCAGCTTGCAGGAACTCGTCGACGCCCTGCGCGCCTTGCCGGGCGTCGGACCGAAGTCCGCGCAACGCATCGCTTATCATCTGCTGCAACGCGACCGCAAAGGCGCGGTGCGGCTGGGCGAGGCGCTGGTGCATGCCTCAGAGCAGATTCGCCATTGCGCGCGCTGCAATACGTTTACCGAAGTCGAAATCTGCGAGACGTGCCTCGATCCCGAGCGCGACACGAGCCTGCTGTGCGTGGTGGAGACGCCCGCCGATCAGAACATGCTCGAACAGACGATGACCTTCAAGGGGCTGTATTTCGTGCTCATGGGCCACCTCTCGCCACTGGACGGCGTGGGGCCGGGCGAGATCCATTTCGAGCAACTGATTCGTCGCGCAACCGACGGTGTGGTCAAGGAAGTAGTGCTCGCCACCAATTTCACCAACGAAGGCGAAGCCACTGCGCATTACATCGGACAGACGCTCAAAGCGCGTGGTTTGCACGTGAGCCGACTCGCGCGAGGCGTGCCGGTCGGGGGCGAACTGGAGTATGTCGATGCCGGCACCATCGCCCGCGCCGTACTCGACAGACATACGCTCTGAGCATGACGCGACCGTGACGCGACGGGCCTTTGCGCGTAGGTACTCGTACTCTCATCCAATCGGATTAGCTGTTATTCGCTATATCTGCGCATATCCCTGTCTTCTAGACTGAACCTGCCGACTTGGGGACCCAACGACACGGGGAACAAGATAACTCCCGGGCGGCGTGGGGCCGTATACCTGTCGCGCAGATCCCGGTCTTCGACCTAATAACTTGCGTGCAGGCACTGCTTAGGCAGGGAGTTAAGGTATGGCTAACGATACCGGGCGCACCCTGATTTACGCCTCCCGAAAGCACAACGACGGTTTGCTGTCGTTCCTGGGAGAGCAAGGCTGGCAAGTTGTGCCGGCCAAGAGCGCCAGCGACGTCAGTCGCATTATCAATCCGGGGATTACCAGCGCAGCACTCATTGACCTGGCGAGCGGTTACAGCGACCGCGAGATGGGCGCATTCGAGTCGTGCATGCAGCCGGCAACGGTCGGCTGGGTCGCCGCGACAAATCCGGAACAACTCACCACGACGTCGATTCGCCGGCTCATTCGCGATTATTGTTTCGACTACGTCAATATCCCCTGCACGAACGATCAGCTCGCACACTCGATCGGGCACGCATGGGGCATGGCGTCGCTGTCGGAAGTGCCGATCATCACGCCGCAAGTGGGCGGCGATCAGGAGATGGTCGGCACGTGCGAAGCGATGCAGCAACTGTTTCGCACCATCCGCAAAGTGGCCAACACCGACGCGCCGGTGTTCATCTCGGGCGAGTCGGGCACTGGCAAGGAACTGAGCGCCGTGGCGATTCACGAGCGCTCGTTGCGTGCCAAGGGGCCGTTCGTTGCGATCAACTGCGGCGCGATTCCGCCACATCTGATGCAGTCCGAACTATTTGGCTACGAGCGTGGCGCATTTACGGGCGCGAACGCCCGCAAGGTCGGGCGCGTCGAATCAGCCAACGGCGGCACGTTGTTTCTCGACGAAATCGGCGATCTGCCGATCGAGAGTCAGGCGAGCCTGTTGCGCTTCCTGCAACAGGGCGCGATCGAGCGGCTCGGCGGCCACGAAGTGATTCCGGTCAACGTGCGCATCATTTCGGCGACGCACGTCGATCTGGAAACCGCCGTGAAAGAAGGGCGTTTCCGCATGGATCTGTTCCATCGGCTGTGCGTGTTGCGCGTGGACGAACCGCCGCTGCGCGCGCGGGGTCAGGACATCGAGATCCTCGCGCATCACGTGCTGCAACGTTTCAAGGGCGATAACCATCGCAAGATCCGTGGCTTCACACAGTGCGCGGTTCAGGCGATGTACGAATATCACTGGCCGGGTAATGTGCGCGAGTTGATCAACCGCGTGCGTCGCGCCATTGTGATGGCCGACAGCCGCATGATCTCGGCCAAGGATCTCGACCTCCTGCCGTGGGTGCCGACGCTGGTGCGCACGCTTGAGGAAATTCGCGCGGAGGCCGAACGAACGGCCATCGAGCAAGCGTTGCTGCGCCACTGTCACCGTCTGACGGACGTGGCCGCAGAGTTGGGAATCTCGCGCATCACGCTGTACCGCCTCATGTGCCGGTACGGGTTGCGCGGTGACGAATCGGGCGTGCCGGCCTGATATCTTCTGGCGAAGAGAGGGCGACCGTCCTGCGATGAGCAGGGCGGTCGTTTCTTTTTGGGATCCTGAATATTTGCGGGTCGAGCTGCCTGCGTCGTCCATCGGAAGCAATGGCATTCCCCCCGATCTGTTTTTCGCCTGCCCTCGCATTTCGCGACTGCTGCCATCGCCAATAACGACGGGCGAGTCCGGCATTTTTCGCCGCAAACGTCGACGTGTCGTTTCGTACGCACTGCGTTGCCTCGGTTTTCTAAGCGTCGCCAAACGTTTCGAAACGTTCCGAAACGTTCCGAACGGGTTCGGGAAGAAACGGGGGGCGAGGGTTGTCCCGCACGCACATCAAAGATGAAACATCCGGGGCGCGCCGCGCCCTGGCGACGCGTTCGTCGGCATGTGACGCGCACGTATCGTTTTCTTCCGTCGCCGCCGATACGCCGTCAATCTGTCACGCGAGCGCCTTGCTCACAGGGCGTTTGCGGCTGGCGTCGCGACTCGCGCCGATATCGTTCGCAGTTCGGAATGTTTTCGGATTGCATCGCTGATGTGACAAGCGCGCGCCGACCGGGCTCACGTATCAATGCTGAAACGTTTTCGATGCCCCGCCTGTTCCCGCCTCCCGGGCTGAATAGTTAACGTCAATGTTTTCAACCACTTAAGCCGGGTGGCACGGAAGTCGCTTTATTGGTCCGGGCAAGGAGGACAAAGCGATGCGAATTCTCACCACCGAAATGCAGTCCCGCGTACGACACGGCGCAAGTGCACTGAGTGCCGCCATCGCCGTGACGCTCGGATTGTGTGCCGCACCGGCACAGGCGCAGGACATCTCGCGTGCCGCCTTCATGCAAGTCGCCATGCTCACCGGTTCGATGGTGCCGGCGTCGTTCACGACGCTGACGCTGCCTTCGGCACAGCGCGTCGACGCCGATGTCGCCATCGTATCGCCGGAGATCGAGCCAAGCCCTGCCGTCGCGGATAACGGCGACAGCCAGACCCTCGGCGCCTCGGGAATGCCGCTTGCCGCCGCCCGTATCGACGACGAACAACTGGGAAGCCAGCGCGGTCGCAATCTTCAAGGCGCCGCGATGGTCAAGTCGCCTGGCATGGCGCTCGCCAACGGCGTGACGTTGTGGGACGAACTGCCGGGCGGCATCACCCCGACGCCGCGCCCGCAACAACTGTCGAATGGCGTGGGCAACGTCCAGGTGACGCGTGTGACCTACACCACGCGGTGATCGACATGACCCAATTCTCTCTCTCGCCCGCGGTCCTCGCCACGATGCTCGTGGCGCTGACCCCGGCCATGATCCCCGGCCAGGCGAAGGCCGAACCGGCGACGCCGGGCGACCTGGTGATCGAGCGCAACATCGGCCCGCAGATCGCTTATCGCGGCCTGCCCCGCGAACAGAACCCGATCGGCATTGCCGTCCCTGCCTTTCCGACGGGACCGTTCAACACGGCGATGGGGGCGGTCAGTCAGGTGACGGACGACGAACTCACCGGGCGCGCCAATGCCGGCCTCGTGACGAGTTCCGTGCAGTCGGGCATCAGCCCGGTGATGGGCGTGCTCGTCGGCAATGCGCGCGGCGGCAACGGCCTGAACACCACGAACGGTGTCGGCGGTGGCTTAGGCGCAGGCGCGGGCGGCGGCGGTATCGCCAGCATCGGCACGCTGGTCCCGTCGGTCATCGGTTCGGCCCTGGCGCCGCTCACGACGTTAGGCGCAGCAGGAGCGGCCAAATGAGCGCACATCGCAACGCAACGCGTGCTATCGCGCTGGCCGCGGCATTGACCGTAGTTGCCGGAACGTCGCTGGCGCAGGACGTGTGGTTCGTGAACGGCGAACTCGCCGGCACGCACGCCACCATCGAAAACGGTGTGGCCGTGGGCGTGACCGGTGCGCTGGGGGTGAACCAGGCGGCCGGGGTCAACAACGCACAGGCCAACAGCGCGGTCGTCGCCAACGGCGGCAGTGTGACGGCTGGCATGTCGAGCACGAACCAACAGGCGCTCGTCACGACGACGACAGGCGCTGCGAGCGCCGCAATTCAGGGCAACGCATTTTCAGGCACCTCGGGGCTGACGCAAGTCAACCAGGCGAGCGGTGCCGGCAATCTTCAACGCAACGCGACCGTCATTGTGACCGGCGATGCGTCTGGAGTGGCGAGCGTATCGGATACGGCACTATCCGCTGCGATCTCCAAGGGTGGCCCGGCTGGCCATCACAACCTCAACGATCAGTTCCGCTCGGCGTCGATTTCCAACGACGCTTTCCGTGGAGCCAGTGGAGTGTTGCAGGTGAACCAGTCGGCTGGGATAGGCAATGTAACCGCAAATGTTTTTGTGCTCCGTCCCCCGGCGGGCACATCTTTTTAACTGGGTAATTCTCTCGTCAAGGAGATGGTCATGAAAACGAAAGCAATTGCAGCGGCTGCACTGCTGGTAGCAACGGGTACCGCCATGGCGTCGCCCCACCACCAGCAATACAGCTTCTCGTTCATCGGCAACGAGACCAACGTTCTGAACCTGGTCGGCATTTTCGGTCTGATCGGCATTCGCGGCTGCGTCACGGTGGACAACACCGGCAACGCCGTCGTGCAGAACAACCAGAAGGTCGACGTGCATCACGTGAAGCTGACGGGGCCGCTGCTCGGCTCCTATGTCACCGGTCATGTGACGTATGGCGTCAATTCGAAGACCACGACGGTGTCGGATCAGGGTAGCGCTTACCTGCTCGCCGGCAAGACGACCACGCACTATGACGAATCCACGTCATGGGTGAATGCCACGGCCAACGGCCACCTCAACACCAGCAAGTCGTTCCAGGCGGGTGCAGGCTACGTGGCGGCGCAATCGAGCTCCGGCTCGGGTGGCTTCATCGCCGGCGGCGGGTATCAGTACTCGAACGTCGCGGGTGGCGGAGGCATCATCGGTGGCGGCGTGATCCCGCTGCCGGGCGGTCTGGCGGTGTATGGCGGCTACCTCTTCGGCAACTTCGGCGCAGGTCAGGCTTCGGCATGGGGTGGCTATGCCTACGGGCAACAGTCGCAACAGGCCGCCGGGTTCCTTGCAGCCGGCTTCCTGAACACGCAGAAGAGCTTCGACGCCGCGTTCCATGCGACGCTCAACCACGGCAACTACTCGGTCGAGAGCGATTCGATTGCGGCCGGTGCACTGTGGGGCTTCTCCAACACCTACACGAAGTCGACTGTCTGGACGAAGGGTGCGATCACGTATCACTTCAACACGGCGCAATACCAGACGATGGGCGCGACGCTCGGCAACGGCGCGTTGTCTAACGCCAACGGCAACGTCGGTGTGAACGTGGCGGCAGGTGCCGACAACGCTCAGGCCAACAACGTCGCGATCGCTTCGCTCAACGCTCAGCCGGTGTATGCGTCGGCTCAGGTGTTCTCCAACCAGGCATCGCGCGGCTCGGCCAGCATCTCGAAGTTCATGGTCAACGCCAGCGTGGGTGACGGTGCGCTGGCCGGCGCCACCGGCAACGTCGGTGTGAACGTGGCTTCGGGTATCGGCAACGTGCAGGCCAACAACCTCTCCGCCGCAGTCTCGCAAGGCGGGAAGGGCTGGCACAAGGGCGGTGCTGCCAACTCGACGGCACAAACCGACCAGATCGCAAGCATGCACGCCTCGGGTGACTTCGTCGCCAACGCTTCGCTCGGCAACAACGCGTTGCTCGGGGCCAGCGGCAACGTGGGTGTGAACGTGGCTGCGGGTATCGGCAACGTTCAGGCCAACAGCCTCGCCATCTCGGCAATCAAGTGATGTACCTGACCGGTCCGGGGTTTCCCGGACCGGTTTTTTCATGAGGTGTGCCATGAGCGATACGCGTCGTGCCGTCGTCAGGATCGCTACGGTTTGCGCTCTGGCGTGCGCAAGCGTGGCCGGGCACGCGCAGTATGCATCAGTGAGCCTGGAGTCTTCGACCGGCGTACCGGCGGTCAAGAAGATGCGCTCGTTCAAGTCGATGCACTACGTGAATCTGGTCCAGCAGGAATACGACTTCAGTTGTGGATCCGCAGCGCTCTCGACGCTGCTGCGATATGGCTACGGGATCAACATTCCCGAGACCGAAATGATCCAGCGAATGATGGCTTTCTCCAATCCGGAAACGGTCATCAAGAACGGCTTCTCGATGCTCGACATGAAGAAATTCGTGGAGACGCTTGGGCTCGAGGGGCGAGGTTTCAAAGTCGACGTCAGTGCGCTCTACGACCTCAAGATTCCGGTCATCGCACTTATCGACGTCAATGGTTATCAGCACTTCGTGGTCGTGAAGGCCGCGAAGGACGGTCGGGTCTTCGTGTCCGACCCGGCGCTGGGCAATCGCATTATCGAGCAGGCCGATTTTGCCAAGCAGTGGAACGGCTTGGTGCTGGCGGTCATCGGCAAGCCGTTTCTGGAGGATTCACCGCTGCTCAAAGGCAACGAATCCCTGGCAGCCAAGCTGCGCGACAGCGCGCTGACGACCGGGACGTCACCGACCCCGATGTTGGACTTCGGCATCATCCGGGCGGATCTGTTTTGAGACCAGACCATCATGAATCGATATGTCCCGATGCTGGCCATCCCACTGTTCGCAAGCGCCATGCCGGCATTTGCGTCGAGTGTGGTGCCCGAGAGCTGGACGCCCGTGAGCGATGAAGTCCTCTCCCACGCGACCGGCAAATATGCACAACAGAACATGATCACGGGCTTCCAGCTCGTTATGCAATCACAGTGGCAGATGCCGACCGGGGCGAGCCTGTTGGCCACCGGCGTGCTCGGCGTGAGCAACGGCCAGGTGCAGACCGGCAGTGCGACAGCGATCCTGCCCGGGGTGGTGAGCGCCACCGCGCCGACGACGCAAACGGTCAGTGGCGGCGCAAGCGTCCTGATGAACGGCGTCGCGCAAATCTCGCAGGTCGCGGGCGACGCGAACAACGCCATGAACAAAGCCATCATCCAGTACGGGCCGGGCGTCTCGCTCGCGCTACTGGTGCCGGTGAGCGGTAGCAGCTCCAGCAGTTCGAAAACCACGTTGGGCAATCTGAGCGCCAGCGTGGCGATCTCGTCGGCAGGTATGCAGCTCACGCTCAACACCCCCAACGGCAACCTCGGGCAGAGCATCGCCGGCGGTGCGGGCGGCGCCATGAACCAGATCATGCAGGTGGTTCAGGTCGCGGGTAACGCGCAACAGGTCATGAATACGTTGCAACTGAACTTGCAGACGAACGCACTCACGTCGGCCGGGTTGCGGCAGCTTGGGGTGCAAAACGCCATGGCCAACATGATGGCCGTGCGGCATTGAAGCCAGGGACACATGAGGTCACGACGGTGGTTGCCGTGGCCTCGGTGGCAGCAGCGATCGCAGGGAAAGCAGGGAATGCAGTGCCAAGGGCAGTGCAAGGGCAGTGAAGTGACGGTGTCGGGCCGTCGCACATGAACGGTCCGACTTCGGCAGCCACGTCCGGCAGGACGTCATAACAACAAGAAGTGGGGCGTCGCCGCAGAGCACTCGCGGCGTAAAAGAAGGTGATGTCGGCAGCGCCCGGTCCGGGCTTCGCACGCGTCACCCCGCAGTCGAGCAGCAAGGACAACCGTTGTCGGCACTACGTGTTTGTTGGATTGCGCGCGGACGCCCGTCCGCATTCTTACCCGGGGGGGATCATGAACACTCACCGCTTTTTTCCCGTTGCCGCTATTCCGTTGGGGGTACTGCTTTTCACGCTATCGGCCCAGGCTCAGGAGCATACGAACCCATCGCCGGACAACCGTATCCAGATGTTGATGGACATGGTTGACCGGCAGCAGCGGGAAATTTCTTCTCTCAAACAGCGCCTCACGGACATCGAGATGGCGCAACGCGGACGCGGTCTGACCGCATGGGATACCGCGCAGATCGCGCAAGTCTCGCCCGGTGACGGCTCGGCCGCCGGCTCCGCGGGCACGCCCGGCGGTGGCGCCGCCGGTGTCGCGGGGCCGACATCGGCCACGCCGATCGGCGAGACGCAGCAGATGCAAAAGAGCGAGACCGAGTCGCAACGCACACCGGCCGAAGAGGCCGTGGTGCAGGCGCAGCACGCGCCGCTGTTCGATCGCAAGCTCACCATCGACGCGGGGATCAGCTACAGCTACTACGACCGGCGTCAGTTGGTGTTGAGCGGCTTTCTCGCGCTCGACGCCATCTTCCTCGGGCAGTTGAACCTCGGCCAGACCAAAGCCAATGTGTGGACGTTCGACGTCAACACGCGTTACGGGATTACCGACCGGTTGAGCGTGTCGTTCGACGTGCCGTACCTGTATCGCAACTCGGACTTCATCTCCGGTGGCGTCGGCGGCGCCGCATCGTCGATCAGCGATATCAGCAAGAACTCGGCGAACATCGGCGACGTGAATGCGTCGATTTACTATCAGCTCGTCAAGGAAAATGCGAACTGGCCCGATATCGTGGCGTCGTTGCGGGTGACGGCGCCGACCGGCACGTCGCCGTTCGGCATCAAGCTCGGCACGCCCGACCCGAGCAACAACAACCTGACCACACCGTCGCGCCTGCCCACGGGTAACGGCATCTGGGCGATCACGGCGGGGCTGTCTTTCCTGCGGACCTATGACCCGATCGTGCTGTTCGCTAACGTGGCCTATACGTACAACGTGGCGCGCTCGTTCGACGACATCTCGACCATCGAAGGCACAACGTCCCCGGCAAAGGTCAAGCTGGGCGATATCGTGCAGGTCGGCGCAGGGATGGCGTTGGCGCTCAACGACAAGACGGCGTTGTCGATCTCGTACTCGACGGCGATTTCACGGGCCACGAAGACGGCAGCGCCGGGCGCAGGCTGGACGACGGTGGCGGGCAGCACGACCAATGCCGCGTCGCTCAACTTCGGTATCAACTACGCGATCAACAAGCACTGGACCGTGAACGGTTACGTCAACGCCGGTATGTCGCCGGATGCGCCGAACTACGTGATCGGTGTGCGCTTCCCGTATACGTTCTGATCGGGTTTTGCGCCGGTTCCGATCGTCCGATCGTCCGGGAGTCCAGCGCGATAGCGACCGGCGCCGCGGCGATTCGAGGGGTTGGCTCGTGCAAACGCGCGGGCGCGTCGCCGCGAGCCGGTGACGCGCGTCAGCGTGTCAGCGTGGAAATCAGTGCGGGGTGTCGGCGCGCGCAGCGCGTTCGGACGTGTCCGTCGGTGCGGCCGGCGGAGTCGATCAGCGGGCGTGGCCCGCCAGACGGGTGAGGGTGGCGCCGACGTTGCCGCTGAGGTTCGTCGCGACCATCGTCGATGAGGTCTGAGGTGCTTGCGGCATGGGCGCCGCCGACGAGACCGAGACCGTCGTGCGCGACGGGGCGGATGCCGCAGACGTCTGGGATGGCGCGAGCGAGGCTTGCGTCGGCTTGGGGGACGGTGCTGGCGGAATCACTTCGTCCCACAAACGAACATTGTTTGCCGTGGTGATCGCGGTGGCGTGGACCGGTGCAATGGCGGCAGGTCCGGTGCCGCCTATACGGGTCACGATGCTGCGCTGCAAATTGGCGGCGTGAGTGCTGGCAAGCAATGCATCGCTTACGGCGGTCGGAACCCCGGCGCCGCTGATGCCACCAGTGGCGCCACCAATGCCGCCAGCGCTGCCGACATCGGCGTGTGCGGCATTCGCGAGGCACGCGGCGGTAAGACAAAACAATGCGCTGCGCGTCGTGCTGACGGTGATCTTGAACATGGCGTGCCCCCCGGCCTGCGCTGACTGTCCTTCGAGATTCTCTATATTCTATTGCGCGATTTGAGAAAGGGAAGGGAAAAAAGTGATAGCGGAATTTTCGAAAATTGAGTAAATAATTTACGCAGATTGCGGTTTGTCGCGCACCGGCAACAGGCACAGGCGTCCGTGATGGACGGACTCGCCGTGGTGCGGGCTTCGCGCATAAACTGCCTTGAAAGCAAGGCGACGCCTTACGCGTGAATCATGGCGAAGACTGGAGGGTTTCTTCGGTTTTTCGTCCCGGTGACGCCATACCTCGAACACGGGGCTCACCGGTAAAAATCATCAGAAGCCGAAGGCGTGGCGCGCAGAACAAAAACGGGGCGGCGGCGCGGGGGTGTCGACCGGAAAAACAGGGGAAATCATGCGTGTGCTGGTCGTAGGTGAGGCTGCCGCCTGGCTGAGCGGCTTGCAAGTCGCGTTGCAAACCGAAGCGAACGCGACACCGCCGGTCTTGCGGCAAGTCGAGAATGTGGCGACGCAGGACTGGGTCTGGCTGCGTGAGTTGCCCTCGCGTCGCGCGTTGGTGCTCGAAGCGTCCGCCGCCCGCACGCCCGCCGTCGATTCGCTTTGCGCGATCGCGGCCGAGTGTGTGCCTCCCGTGCCTGTGATCGTCGTCGGTGATGCGGGTTTTCCCGATGAGATCATTCGCTGGTTACAGGCCGGGGTGGCCGCCTGCCTGCCGTGGCCGAGTTCCGTCGCCCGCATTCGCGCCGTTTTCGATCTGGCGTTCTCGGGGGGGCGGTTCGTGCCGGAGGAGGCGCTCTGCGCGCTGCTGGTGCTCTGGCGTCAGGAAGCGCTGGGCGAGGCGCTGCCGCTGTCTCGTCTGCCGGTATTTCCCCTCGGGGGCGACAAGGCGGCGCAACTCGCGGAGTCGGCGCTGCTCGGTATCTCTCAACGGCAGTACGAAATTCTTGCGCTGCTCTCGCGCGGGCTTTCCATCAAGACGATCTGCCAGCAGCTCGTGATTTCCGAAGGTACGGCCAAGACGCACGTATCCGCGCTCTATCGGCGACTCGGCGCGCGTAATCGGGGGGAGGCGATCTATATTGCAGCGCAGCGCGGGGCACGGCACCTGTTCGAGACATGACCCGCCGGTCGCATCCCGTCTCAAGGTCGCCCCGGGCCCGTCCCGGATGTTTCGTGTGGGGACGGGCGACGCGATCCTGAGGCGTCGAGGTGAGCCCGCGTTGCACGCCGGTACGCCGATACGTCGGTACCTCGGTACGCCGGTATCGGACCGGATGACAAACCGGCTCGGAACATTCCGGATTTGCCCTGAGTTGGTTGGCCGATCGCGGACTGTCGAATTACTATACGAACTTCATTTGCCATCAATTTGCACGGACGCCGCCGTCGGGTAGCGTCTGGAAGGCCGGCCGCGATGCGTGTCGGCGAGGCTGAGGAGTCCAAGCGTTGTCCAAGTCGTCCACGCCGTTCGAATCTACGTCGCCGCAGGGTTCTGCCTCGGCGTCCCCGGCATCTGCCGCATCCCCTTCCCAGTTTTCCGATGCCGAGCGTCGTGCGCCGGCGGCGGCGGGCGTGCCGGGCTTCGGGGCGCTGGCCGGCGTCAAGGTGCTGGAACTCGGCACGCTCATCGCCGGCCCGTTTGCGGCGCGAATGCTCGGTGAGTTCGGCGCCGAGGTCATCAAGATCGAAGACCCGCAGCATGGCGATCCGCTGCGCAAGTGGCGCAAGCTGCATCCGGACGCCGGCGGTACGTCCCTTTGGTGGGCCGTGCAGGCGCGTAACAAGAAGTCGGTCACGATCAACCTGAAGTCGCCCGAAGGCCAGGAGATCTTGCGCAAGCTCGCCGCGCAGGCCGACATCGTCGTCGAGAATTTCCGTCCCGGCTTGCTCGAACGTTTCGGTCTGGGCTACGAACAGCTTTGCGCCGACAATCCCGGATTGGTGATGGTGCGCCTTTCCGGCTACGGTCAGACCGGCCCCTATCGCGACCGCCCCGGGTTTGGTGCGATCGCCGAATCGATGGGCGGGCTGCGCCACATCACCGGATATCCGGAATTGCCACCGCCGCGTATCGGTATTTCCATCGGCGACTCCATCGCGGCGTTGCACGGCGTGATCGGTGCGATGATGGCGCTGCACCACCGCAACGTGAGCGGCGGGCGAGGGCAGGTGGTCGACGTCGCGTTGTATGAGGCGGTGTTCAATCTGATGGAAAGCGTGGTGCCGGAGTACAGCGTTGCTGGCATGGTGCGCGAGCGCACGGGGGCGTCGCTGCCCGGCATCGTGCCGTCGAACACGTACCCGTGCGCGGACGGCATGATCGTCGTCGGCGGCAACAGCGATCCGATTTTCAAACGGTTGATGCATGCCATCGGTCGCGCCGACCTGGCCGAGGATCCG
Organism: Pandoraea anhela; assembly: GCF_902459655.1. Taxonomy (GTDB): domain Bacteria; phylum Pseudomonadota; class Gammaproteobacteria; order Burkholderiales; family Burkholderiaceae; genus Pandoraea; species Pandoraea anhela. Next base: position 62,350 of record NZ_CABPSB010000004.1, on the reverse strand, counting down.
GGGTTGGCGCACAACGACGGGCGAGTGCCTCGCACGCAGGAGATCGACGAGGCCATTGGCGAATGGACACAGGCACGCGCCATCGACGAAGCATTGGCCGTCCTGCAAGGCGCGGATGTGCCGGCAAGCCGGATCTACACCGTGGCCGATATGTTCAAGGATCCGCAATTCATGGCGCGCCAGATGATCCAGCGTCATACGTTCCCGGACGGCACTCCGATCGATCTGCCGAACATCTCGCCGAAGCTCTCGGAAACCCCGGGACAGACCCAGTGGCTCGGGCCCGAACTGGGCGCGCACACGGACGAGGTGCTTGGGCAACTGGGTTATGATGCCGGGCAAATCAAGGCATTGCGCGAGAACGGCGTCATCTGAGACGCGACTACGCGCGGCACCACGAAGCGCGGCGCCCGTCGCGGCTCGTCAATACGGCACGTCGAACAAGTAAAGCAAGAACGCTGCAACCACGGAGACAACAACACCATGCAAAGACGTCAGTTCGTCACGGCACTGGCCGCCACCGGCCTGATCGGCGCAGGCATTCGTCCTGGCTTCGCGCAAAGCAAGCTGGAGAAGACCAAGGTCGCCATCGCGGTCGGCGGGAAGAACCTCTTCTATTACCTGCCTCTCACGATTGCCGAACGTCTGAACTATTTCAAGGATGAAGGGCTCGACGTCGAGATTTCGGATTTCGCAGGCGGTTCGAAGGCCCTGCAAGCGCTCGTCGGCGGTAGCGCCGATGTGGTCTCGGGGGCTTACGAACACACGATTTTGTTGCAGGCGAAGCATCAGTTCATCCGCGCCTTCGTGTTGCAGGGGCGTGCGCCGCAGATCGTCTTTGGCGTGTCGAACAAAACGATGCCGAATTACAAGTCGATTGCCGATCTGCGCGGCAAGAAGATCGGTGTGACGGCGCCTGGGTCGTCGACCAATATCATGGCCAACTTCGTGCTGGCCAAGGGCGGTATCAAGCCCAATGAGGTCGCCTTCGTCGGCGTGGGCGCATCGTCGGGCGCGCTGGCCGCGATCCGCTCGGGCAATATCGACGCCATCGTCAATCTTGATCCGGTGATCACCATGCTCGAGCGCGACAAGGAGATCCGCGTGATCTCGGACACGCGTACGCTCAAGGAAACGGTGTCGGTGTTCGGCGGCAACATGCCGGCCGGTTGCCTTTACACGAACGAATCGTTCATTCAGAAGAATCCGAACACGACACAGGCACTCACCAACGCGATGGTGCGCGCACTGCGCTGGCTCCAGACGGCAGGGCAGGCGGAACTCATCAAGACGGTGCCCGACGCATTCTTGCTCGGCGATCGTGCGTTGTATCTCGATGCTTGGGGCCGCGTGAAGGAGGCCATTTCACCGGACGGTCTGATTCCGGCGGACGGGCCGGCAACGGCGTTGCGCACGTTGCAGGCGTTCGACGAGACGGTCAAGGGCAAGCCGATCGATCTGTCCAAGACGTTCACGAACGAATTCACCAAGAAGGCCGACGCCAAGTACAAATGATGACTGCGCCGGCTCTGAGTTTCGACAATATTACGTGTACGTTCGTCGCTCGCGACGACCGCGCCAAGCGCTATACCGCCGTGGCCGACACGTCGCTCGACATCGCCCCGGGCGAATTCGTCTCGGTCGTGGGGCCCACGGGGTGCGGCAAGTCGACGCTGCTCAACGTTGCCGCCGGGTTGCTTGCGCCATCGTCCGGCTCGATCAAGGTGTTCGGCGAACCGCTCAAGGGAATCAACGCCCGCGCAGGCTATATGTTCCAGGCCGAAGCGCTGATGCCCTGGCGTAACGCCATCGACAATGTCACCGCCGGACTGGAGTTTCGCGGCGTCGAGGCGCAAGAGGCGAAGGCGCGCGGGCACGAGTGGCTCAAGCGTGTCGGGTTGGGGGGCTTCGGCGACCGCTACCCGCATCAGCTCTCCGGGGGCATGCGCAAGCGTGTGGCCATGGCGCAGACGTTGATTCTGGACCCGGACATTATCTTGATGGACGAGCCATTTTCGGCGCTCGACATTCAGACGCGTCAGTTGATGGAGAACGAGTTGCTGGAGTTGTGGGCGGCCAAGCGTCGTGCCGTGCTTTTCATCACGCACGATCTGGACGAGGCCATTGCCTTGTCCGACCGCGTGGTGGTGCTCGCGGCAGGACCGGGTACGCACCCGATCGGCGAATTCCGGATCGATCTGCCGCGTCCGCGCGATGTGGCGGAAATTCGGAATCACCCCCGCTTCACCGAGTTGCACGCCCAGATATGGGACGTTCTGCGCGAGGAAGTCCTCAAGGGCTACGCACAACAGTTAAAGGCGGTCTGAATCGTCATGTGGCAAATCGCTGGTTTTCTCATGGTCTCGCAGAGCTGGCTGAACTGGCCGGGTTGGCTCGACTGGATTGACTGGTTCGATTTGCCGGACGGCTTTGGCCTGTTCGATTGGCTGGTCTGACGACTCGGCCGGTCGTTCGTCTGATATTCCCGGAATTCGTTCGTTATGCGTAATCGTTCGTTCATGCGGCACTTGCGGTTGTGGCAATGGCTGCTGCTGGTCGCGGCTTTTCTCGTCTGGTACGTCCTCACGAGTCCGACGCTGCTGCCGGCGTTTTACTTCGACAGCCCCGACAAGGCGGCTTTCTTTTTCGGCGAGCCGCAAAAGGTCCTGCTCCAGATCTGGCAGTGGTTTGCCAGCGGTGAGATTTATCTGCACCTGGGGGTGACGTTGCTCGAAACGGTGCTGGCGTTCGCCATCGGTACCGTGTTCGGTCTGGCGGTGGGGTTGTGGCTGGCGCTGTCGCCAAGTGCCGGTGCGCTGCTTGACCCCTACATCAAGGCGGCCAACTCGATGCCGCGCGTGATTCTCGCGCCGATCTTCGGCGTGTGGTTCGGACTCGGCATCTGGTCGAAGGTCGCGCTCGGGGTGACGCTGGTGTTCTTCATCGTCTTCTTCAACGTGTATCAAGGCGTGAAGGAAGTCAGCCCGGTGGTGCTGGCCAACGCACGCATGCTCGGAGCGAACCAGCGCCAGTTGCTGCGCCGTGTGTATCTGCCCAGCGCGACGAGCTGGGTGTTCTCGAGTCTGCATAACTCGGTGGGTCTGGCGTTCGTCGGGGCGGTGGTCGGCGAGTACCTGGGGTCGTCGCGCGGCGTGGGTTATCTCATTTTGCAAGCGGAAGGCACGTTCGACATCAACGCGGTGATCGCCGGGGTACTCATTCTCACGGCATTCGCGCTGGTGCTGGACGGGCTCGTGGGTGTGGTGGAGCGGCGTTTGCTCGTCTGGCAGCCGCAGGCCGGGGAAACCGAAAAAATGTAACGGGATGTGACGGAATCCGGCGTCGATGCGACGCCGTTCCGTCCTTCGCGTTGCGGTCTCGAGGGCGTCTCGTCGGGGGGCGTAACGCGATCACGCATCGGGCAGGGACGAACGCCAAAGTTGCCGCGATGGCGTCATATCCGAGCACCTTTCCTCGGTTACAATTGCCGCATGCGAATCCTGCTCAGCAACGACGATGGGTATCAGGCGCCAGGTCTGGCCGCGCTCTACGAGGCGTTGGCACCGCTTGGCGACATTACCGTGGTGGCGCCCGAACAGAACTGTAGCGGTGCGTCCAACTCCCTGACCCTGCAACGACCGCTTTCCGTCTTCAAAGCGGCGAACGACTTTACCTTCATCAACGGCACACCGACCGATTGTGTCCACGTGGCGTTGACCGGGCTGCTCGATCAGCGCCCCGATATTGTGGTCTCCGGCATCAATAACGGCCAGAACATGGGCGAAGACACGCTCTATTCCGGCACTGTGGCCGCCGCCACCGAGGGATTTCTTTTCGGGATTCCTTCGTTCGCGTTCTCCCAGGTCAACAAAGGGTGGGATCATCTCGACAGTGCGGCCCGTGTAGCACGCGAGGTGGTGGAACGCTATATGGAGCGTCCGCTGGGCGCGCCGTTCTTGCTGAACGTCAATATTCCCAATTTGCCGTACGAGCGCCTTAAAGGTGCGCTTGCGACGCGCCTCGGGAAACGACATCAATCGCAGCCGGTCATCCGTCAGGAGAGTCCGCGCGGCGAACCGATTTACTGGATCGGCCCGGCCGGCGACGCTCGCGATAGCAGCGAAGGCACCGATTTCCACGCCGTGGCGCACGATTACGTCTCGGTCACCCCCTTGCAACTGGATCTCACGCATACCGCACGACTTGGCGTCGTGCACGATTGGCTGGCCAGCGCAGGGGTGGCCCAACGATGACGACACCGCCGAAGCGTTTTCCTCTCCCTCTGGCCGAAGTGATGACCCGCCGGCAGCGTAAGGCGCCGGTGCTCGACAAGGCATCGCGCGCGAGCCCCGCCGGGGCGCCGCCCGCTGCCATGACGCGCAAAGCGACGAACGGCACGGCAGCATCGGCAAAGCAGGGCGCGGGGAAGACGCCGGCGGTAAGCGGTAACGGCGGGCTGCGTGCGGCCTCCACGCCGATGGCGGGGGCGTCTGCGCGTCCCGCAGGGGCGCACACCGCGCACGCCGTGGTGCCCAAGGGGCTGGCGCGTCCGGCGGCGGCACCCCATGCGCAACCCGTACCGCACGGGGTGAAAAACCCGTCAAGGCCGGCGGCGAAAGGACAAGGGGCTGCCGCCATCCCGACGGGGGCGTCGGCAGGTGTCGCGGCGGGGCAAGGTCAAAGTCAGGGGCGGTCCGCGACGCCGGTAAAGTCGCCGTCCGGCACGCCAACCCGTGGGAACGGGGCTTCCGGCAGCAGTTCGCCCGATGGAATCGGTCTGACGTCGGAGCGCGTGCGTGCCCGCATGGCTGAACGCGTGGCGGCGTCGGGCGTCAAACACCCGGGCGTGCTGGCAGCGCTCGCGACGGTGCCGCGCCACGGATTCGTCGATGCGGCGTTAGCCAATCAGGCTTATGAAGACGCTGCGCTGCCCATCGGTCACGGACAGACGATTTCGAAGCCGTCGGTCGTGGGGCGCATGATCGAACTTCTGCTCGCGGGCGGGCGTCCCCTCGACAAGGTGCTGGAGATCGGCACCGGCTGCGGCTATCAGGCGGCGGTATTGTCGTGCGTGGCGAAAGACGTCTACTCGATCGAGCGGGTGCGGCCCTTGCACGAGCGCGCGAAGGCCAATCTTCGGCCGTTGCGCGTACCGAATATCCGCCTGCATTACGGCGATGGACGTCTGGGTCTGCCAGCGGTGGCGCCCTTCGACGGCATCGTGATTGCTGCGGCCGGCCTCGAGATTCCCGACGCGCTGGTCGATCAGCTTGCGGTGGGCGCGCGTCTTGTCGCGCCTGTGGGCGGAGAGCAACAAATTTTGACCCTCATCGAGCGCATCGGTGCGCGCCAGTGGCGCGAGACGCAGCTTGATAGGGTGTTATTCGTCCCCTTAAAATCGGGCATCATTTGAGCCCGTCGGGCCTATTCTGCGGAGGATTTGAGTGAATTTGCGAGCGGGTTTCCAACAACGCGTCGCCAGTGTCCTGTTGCTGAGCATGCTGGCAGCGTGCGCATCGCGACAAGTCGGCGCGCCGGTCGTCGACCGTACCGTAGGCGGTACGACGACCGACAGCACTGTGCCGGGCGCTTCTGCGCCCATCGTCGACAATACGCCGGTCCCGCCGGGGTACTACCGGGTCAAGCCGGGGGACCGCCTCTATCGCATTGCGTTGGAGAATGGCCAGAATTATCGCGATATCGCACGCTGGAACAATATTCAGAACCCGGACCAGATCGAAGTCGGTCAGGTGCTGCGTGTGAAGCCGCCTGCCGGCGACACCGGCACGCCGCTGCCGCCGCCGGTGGCCAGCACGCCGTCGTCGACCGGCAACAGCGCGGCTGCCGTGCCGCCCGCGGTCGTGACGCCGCCGCCCACGAGTTCGGCGGCCTCGGGCGCGCCGTCGGCCGTGTCCAGCGGCGAGCTGCAACTGTCCTGGCCTGCCACAGGCAGCGTCGTGGGGCGCTTCGACGATTCGAAGAACAAGGGCCTGAACATCTCGGGTAAGGCCGGTGAGCCTGTCTTTGCCGCCGGTGCCGGCAAAGTGGTGTACTCGGGCGCCGGCCTTCGCGGCTACGGCAATCTCATCATCATCAAACACGACGCCACCTTCTTGACGGCGTATGCACACAACAGCAAACTGTTGGTCAAGGAAGGCGACTCCGTCGCTCGGGGTCAGAGAATTGCCGAAATGGGTAACTCGGATGCAGATCGTGTCATGCTGCATTTCGAAGTGCGTAAGGACGGCAAGCCTGTAGATCCGATAAAGTATTTGCCGCCTCAATAAACTAGGCAGGGTCGAATGCTCAAGAGAAAGCGTCGCACTTCGCAAGAGGAAGACCTCGCTGCCCCGGAGACCGATCAGGACGTTGACGATCGGCAATCCCGGCAGGACGAGGACGTGGACGACGCTTTCGACGAGCGCGAGGCGGAGGACGACGACGCCTCGTCGTCCGACGGCGAGGCGGGCGAGGAAGGTGCCGGCACCAGTTCGGGGCGCAAGCGCAAGTCCGCCGACGCCGACGACTTCGGCACCGTGCTGCAGGCCGAACTCACGGCCGACACCGTTCAGCACTATCTCAATCGCATCAGTGTCAAACCGCTGCTCACGCCCGCGGAGGAGCTCGATTACTCCACGCGCGCGCAAGCCGGGGAGTTCGCGGCGCGTCAAGTCATGATCGAGCGCAACCTGCGCCTCGTGGTAAGCATCGCCAAGGGCTATCTCAATCGTGGGGTGCCATTGCTCGATCTGATCGAGGAGGGCAATCTCGGCCTGATGCACGCCATCGAGAAATTCGACCCGGGGCGCGGCTTCCGTTTCTCGACATACGCGACCTGGTGGATTCGTCAGAGTATCGAGCGCGCCATCATGAATCAGGCGCGTACGGTGCGCTTGCCGGTGCACGTCATTCGCGAACTCAATCAGGTGCTGCGGGCCAAGCGTCACCTCGAGAAAAGCGCGGCGTATGTCGACGGTGGCGAGCAGCGCGAGGCGAGCATCGAAGATATCGCCGATCTCACGGGCAAAACGCCTGAGGAAATCACCGATATTCTGGCCCTCAACGAGCATGTCGCATCGCTCGACGCGCCGCTCGACATCGACCCCGGCAGCAGTCTGCTCGACCTGCTCTCCGACGATCACAGCGAGGCGCCGGAGCAGGAAGTGCAGCATCGTGAGCTGGAAGACCTCATGCGGCTCTGGCTGTCACGGCTGTCGACCAAACATCGTTACGTCATCGAGCGCCGGTTCGGCCTGAACCGCGTGGAGCCTGCCACGCTGGAAGAACTGGCCGACGAAATGGGTCTCACACGCGAGCGCGTGCGCCAGATCCAGCAAGAGGCGCTCGTCAAACTCAAGCGCTATTTCGCGTCGAACGGCGTACGCAAAGACGCCGTGCTCTGACCGGCGACGAGCGTCACAGGCGCCGGCGTGCGTCGTTCGTCTGACGGCGCATCGCGATGATCCGCTGCGCGCGGCGGGCCTATCGGTGTCGAATGGCGGCACTTTCCGATTTTTCTTCTGAATTTCACCATGTCATCTCCCGTTCTCGTCTTCGATATTGAAACGATTCCCGATGTCGACGGCTTGCGCAAGCTTGAGCCTGCGTATGCCGGGCTGACGGACGACGCCGTTGCCGAAGCGGCGTTTGCGGCACGCCGCGAAAAAGTGGGGCACGAATTTATGCCGCTGCACTTGCACCGCGTGGCCGCGATCTCCTGCGTTTTTCGCGATCGCGACGGCTTTCGTGTGAAGTCACTGGGCACGCCCTCCGACGGGGAGGCGGCGCTTGTCTCCGGTTTCTATCGAACGATCGAGAAGTACGCGCCGCAACTCGTGTCATGGAACGGCGGTGGTTTCGATCTGCCGGTGCTGCACTATCGCGCGATGATTCACGGCATCTCCGCCCCGCGTTACTGGGATATGGGCGAGGACGACCGCGAGTTCAAGTGGAATAACTACATCAGCCGTTATCACCAGCGCCATCTGGATCTGATGGATTTGCTCGCGATGTATCAGGCGCGAGCAAATGCGCCGCTCGACGATCTCGCAAAGCTGTGCGGTTTCCCGGGCAAGCTCGGCATGGACGGCAGCAAGGTGTGGGAAGCGTATCGTGGCGGCAAGCTCGAAGAGATTCGGAATTACTGTGAGACGGACGTGGTGAATACGTATCTGGTGTATTGCCGTTACCAATTGATGCGCGGGGGTTTGCGTCAGGCCGAGTATGAGCAGGAGATCGAATTCGTGAAGCGATCGCTCGAACAGGAGCCGGCGGCGCACTGGAAGGAGTATCTCGGCGCGTGGGGATAATTCGCCCGAATTGCGAGAATTTCAGGGCGTGGTGTCTGGTCGTGAGGATTCGGTGAACACCCGCAGTGCGTGCGTCGCGGACGAATCGATTAAAATGCCGGGTTTGCTGTCGCATATGAGAACAAAGACGTGACCCGCTCCTCCCGAAACTCCTCGCGCAATCGGCCCAGCGCCGAGCCCGGCATTATCGATATCGAATCGCTCGACATGGAGGCGCGCGGCGTCGGCCGTACCGCGCCCGAGGGTGAACCGGGCACGCCGGAATTCAAACCCGGCAAGGTGATCTTCGTCGAAGGCGCGCTGCCGGGCGAGCGTGTCACTTACCTCAGCTACCGTCGAAAGCCCAAATTCGAGCAGGCAGAGGCGATCAGCGTGCTGCGCGCGAGCCCGATGCGCGCCAAGCCGCAGTGTCCGCACTTCGGCAAGTGCGGTGGTTGCTCCATGCAGCACCTCGAACCGCGCGCCCAGATCGCCATCAAGCAGCGCGTGCTCGAAGACAATCTCGCGCGTCTCGGGAAAGTGAAGGCCGAAGCGATGCTTCGGCCGATTCAAGGGCCGGATTGGGGGTATCGTTTCCGCGCGCGTCTCACGGTGCGCTATGTTCCCAAGAAGGGCGGCGTGCTGATCGGCTTTCACGAGCGCAAGAGCAGCTACGTGGCCGACATGGATTCATGCGAAGTGTTGCCGCGCCACGTATCCGACATGCTGGTACCGCTGCGTCGGCTGGTCGAGTCGTTGTCCATTCGGGAGCGCCTGCCGCAAATCGAGTTGGCGATCGGGGCCGACGTCACGGCGCTCGTGCTGCGAATTCTCGAACCGCTGACGCCCGCAGACGAAGACATTCTGCGTACGTTTGCCGATGCGAATCACGTGCAGTTCTGGGTGCAGCCGAAGGGGCCAGACACGGCGGTGCCGTTCTACCCGCTGGCGCCGGAGCTTCATTACACCCTGCCCGAATACCAGATTCGGATGCCGTTCAAGCCGACGGACTTCACGCAAGTCAATCACCAGATCAACCGTGTGCTTGTGCATCGTGCGCTGCGTCTGCTCGCGCCGCAATCGAACGAGCGGGTGCTCGATCTGTTCTGCGGACTCGGTAACTTCACGTTGCCGCTGGCGCGTCGCGCCGGCACCGTGATGGGGATCGAGGGCAGTACAGCATTGACGGAGCGCGCGCTGGCGAATGCGCAGCGTAACGGCGTGGCGGCGCGTACGGAATTCGCTTGCCGCAACCTGTTCGACATCACGGCAGACGACATCCGCGCGTTGGGCGCCTTCGATCGCTACCTGATCGATCCGCCGCGTGAGGGGGCGCTGGCCGTATCGAAGGCGCTCGCGGAACTGGCGCAACAAGGCTATGAAGGGCTGCCCAAGCGCATCGTCTACGTCTCGTGCAGCCCCGCAACGCTCGCGCGCGACGCCGGGTTGCTGGTGCACGAGGCCGGTTACCGTCTCACCCTCGCCGGTGTCGTGAACATGTTCCCGCACACCTCGCACGTCGAGTCGATGGCTGTTTTCGAGCACGAAAGTATCGGTCGTCCATGGGTGCCGCGTATCCGCGTATCGGCATTGGAGACGTCGGATGTGCCGGAGGGTGAGGTCGATGAGGCGGTTGAGGCAATTGCCGGAGCCGCCGGTGGCGACGGAGTGATTCACGACACCCCGGAAGCTTGAGCGTTACCCCGCGCCGACCTATTTTTCGGCGTCGACCAGAGAAAAAGCCAGCCCCGAAAGGGCTGGCTTCTTCTTTGGCGATCAGGCTGGCAGCGCGGAAAAGCTTGCGCTGCCAGTCACGACTTGCGCACGTTAGTTGCGATTGCCGCCCAGCACGCCGAGGATGGCGAGCAGGTTGGTAAAGATGTTGTACAGGTCGAGGTAAATCGCCAGCGTTGCGGTGACGTAGTTCGTCTCTCCGCCGTTCACCACGCGTTGCACGTCGAACAGGATGTACGCGGAGAAGATCGCGATGGCGAGCACCGATACCGTCAGCATCAGGGCCGGGAGTTGCAGCCAGATATTCGCGACCGACGCCAGCAGAATCACGATGACGCCCATGAACAGCCACTTGCCCAGCCCGCTGAAGTCGCGCTTGCTAACCGTGGCGACCGATGCCATCACCGTAAAGATCACGGCAGTGCCACCGAAGGCCAGCATGATGAGCGATGCGCCGTTCGAGAAGCCGAGCACGAAGCTCAGCAGTCGCGTGAGCATCAGGCCCATGAAGAACGTAAAGCCCAGCAGCAAGGCCACGCCAACGCCGCTGTTCTTGAAGCGCTCGATGGCGAACATGAAGCCGAAAGCGACGGCAAGGAACAGGATCACGCTCACCATCGGGCTGCCGGCGAACAGCGCGAAGCCGTAAGTCACCCCCAGCCAGGCGCCGGCGATCGTCGGCAGCATCGATAGCGCGAGCAGCCAATACGTATTGCGCAGTACCTTGTTGCGTACCTGTGCGGTCGAGACGCCACCCGTCCCACCGTAGCCGAAGCGTTGGAAATCCTGGTTCATATCTTGTGTTCTCCGTGGTCGTTGTGCCTGTTGGCGGGGCCGGCAGGCGCCTCATGACGCATACGATGACCGGCAACCCTGCCGGCGAATCCCCCGCAGCCGTGGATCCGGCTTGTCGTCGAAGCTCAAGCATACCGAAAGATGCCCGGTAAGGCGCTTGGACGATTCCTGAAATCTTTGGGCGAAAGCCTGAATTCCAATCTACCGTCTGCGTCTAAACCCTCCCACTTGGGGAAGGTACGGGAATCACATCCCGGCGTCCACTTCGCGAAAAGCCGGATCGTCCCGGCCGTCCTGCGTTTGAGCCGTATGCGCACTGTAGGTTCCATCCCCATCATAACAGCCTTCGTGCTACAATTACGGGTTCATGTTGTTTATATAACTGCTTAATTTTTTGGAGTTTTTCATGGCAGTCGAACGCACTTTGTCGATTATCAAGCCCGATGCCGTTGCCAAGAACGTGATCGGCCAGATTTACAGCCGCTTCGAAGCCGCAGGCCTGAAGATCGCCGCTGCCAAGCTGGTGCATCTGTCGCGCGCTGAAGCCGAGCAGTTCTACGCCGTCCACAAGGAGCGCCCGTTCTTCAAGGATCTGGTCGACTTCATGATCTCGGGTCCGGTGATGATTCAGGCGCTGGAAGGCGAAAACGCCATCGCGAAGAACCGCGAACTGATGGGCGCCACCGATCCGAAGAAGGCTGAGAAGGGCACGATCCGCGCCGACTTCGCCGACAGCATCGACGCCAACGCCGTGCACGGTTCGGACGCTCCCGAAACCGCCGCCGTGGAAGTGGCTTTCTTCTTCCCGGGCATGAACGTCTACTCGCGCTAAGCCGCGTATAGTCGTTCAATCGCAGGAAGTTACCGAAGGGATGTTGACGGACCAGGGCCATGACCAACCTTACGAATCTGCTTGATTACGATCCGGACGGTCTGGCCGCCTATTGCGGCACGCTCGGCGAGAAACCGTTCCGTGCCCGCCAGCTCCAGCGTTGGATCCACCAGATGGGCGCCGCCGATTTCGACGGCATGACCGATCTGGCCAAATCGCTGCGCGAAAAGTTGAAGACGCGTGCGAACATCGCCGCGCCTGCCGCCATTACCGATCACCTGTCGGCCGATGGCACGCGCAAATGGCTGCTGGACGTGGGTAACGGCAATGCCGTCGAGACCGTCTACATCCCCGAAGAGACGCGTGGCACGCTTTGTGTTTCGTCGCAAGCGGGCTGCGCCGTCAACTGCCGGTTCTGTTCGACCGGCAAGCAAGGGTTCTCGCGCAATCTGACGCTTGGCGAAATCATCGGTCAGTTGTGGATGGCCGAATTCGCGTTGCGTCGCGACCTCGGGCGCGAGGGCAAGAACGAGCGCGTCATCACCAACGTCGTGATGATGGGCATGGGTGAGCCGCTGCTCAACTTCGACAATGTCGTGGGGGCCATGCGCCTCATGCTCGATGACAACGCCTATGGGCTGTCGCGTCGTCGTGTGACGTTGTCGACCTCGGGTGTGGTGCCGATGATGGACCGCCTGGGCCGCGAACTGCCCGTGGCGCTGGCCGTCTCGCTGCACGCGCCGAACGATGCGCTGCGCGACGTGCTCGTGCCGCTCAACAAAAAATATCCGTTACGCGAACTGATGGGCGCTTGCGAACGCTACTTGGAAGTGGCGCCGCGCGATTTCATCACGTTCGAGTACTGCATGCTCGACGGTGTCAACGACACTGAAGCGCATGCGCGCGAGCTTGTCGCCCTGACGCGCGACGTGCCGTGCAAATTCAATCTGATCCCTTTCAATCCGTTCCCCGAATCCGGCCTGCTGCGCTCGAAGGATCCGCAGATCAAGCGTTTCGCACAGATTCTGCTCGACGCGGGTCTCGTCACGACCGTGCGTAAAACGCGCGGCGACGACATCGACGCGGCTTGTGGTCAGCTTGCCGGCGAAGTGCAGGATCGCACGCGGCTTGCGCAACGCGGCAAATTCGGGAAAATCGCGGTCGAGGTGCGAACCGTATGACGCGACGCATGGGCGGGCGTGGACCGTGGCGAGGGCCGTCGGCCCCGCTCGTACCATGCCGTGCGTCGGATCAGTCTTGCACTACAGCATTCCTTGCACGGGGTGCGGCTCATGCCCCGTGCGATTCCGTCAGTTCCTTGTCGCGTCTTCCGATGCGTCGCGCAGATCTTCATAACGCGCGCACGGCGGACGATGCAGCGGAGCTGTCGTCAGCATATCCTCAGCCGCTGCGGGCGGCTGCTTACGAACGGGGGCGTATCGATGGATAACCAGAATCAGGCGGATGCAGGCGGACAAGCCGGGGCTCAAGGCCAGGGGTTGCCGCAAGGAGCACCTGCCGGATGGGCTGAGCTGGGGGCGCAAGTGGGTGCGCAACTGGCCGCATTGCGTGAGAAGCGCGGCATGTCGATCGAAGACGTGTCGGCGCGCCTGAAAGTCTCCGTGCAAAAGCTCAAGCGTCTTGAGGCCGGCGAGTGGGACGCCTTGCCGGAAATGCCGTTCATTCAGGGCGTGGTGCGTAGCTACGCCCGCATGGTGGGCGGAGATCCCGAGCCGATGATCGAATCGCTGCGCCGTGTCAACGCAACGCCGCATACCCCCATCGATATTCCGCAACCCCAGTCGGGGCAGCCGAGCATCCCGAAAAGCCCGGTGCGTTTCCGCTCTCCGGTCGCCGCATCGCAAGCGAAGTGGCCGTGGGCCCTGGCGGCGCTCGTGCTGATCGCCGGTGCTGCATGGTATTTCGGTAACAGCCATAAGGGCGGACGTGGCGGGATCGAGCCTGCGGAGCTGGCAAGCGGCGCGTCGGCGCAGGGCACGACGGAGGCGGCGGAGCCGGCGAGCCAGCCGGTCGTCGCGGATGCGAACGGTACGCCGCCGGGCGCGGATGGTGCGACTGGCACGAATGCCGCGAATAACGGGAATACGGAAAGTACGGTCAATAACGCGTCGGCCAGTGCGGCCGCCGCAGGCCCGGGCCTGATTGCGGCGGTCGATCCGACGCACGTGGTTGCCGGGCTGGCAAGTGCCGCCGCCGCGCCGGTCGCGGCATCGGCGGCGCCGGCCGACGCGAAGGCGTCGAGTGCTGGGGCGCCGGGCAATGGCAAGATTGCGTTGCGCCTGAAGGCGGACAGTTGGGTCGAGGTGCGCTCGAAGGACGGCAAGGTGCTGTTCTCCCAACTGATGCGTGCCGGCGCCGAACAGGAAATTACGGGCGATACGCCGTTCAAGGTCGTGGTGGGTAACGTCGCGGGCGTCGAGTCGCTGGAATTCAACGGTCAACCGGTCGAGATCAAGTCCCGCAATGCGGGCAATGTGGCGCGTTTGACGCTCCAGTAAGACCGAAAGAGGGGAATCATGGCTTCTGTAGAATGCATGCCGATCATCGGTGGTCCGGCCCCCCGTCGCAAGTCCCGTAAAGTCGGGATTCGCTGGGGCGGCCAGCTTGTGACGGTCGGCGGCGATTCGCCGATTCGCGTGCAATCGATGACCAATACCGACACCGAAGACGTGATCGGCACGGCCATTCAAGTCAAGGAACTGGCGCAGGCGGGGTCGGAACTCGTGCGTATCACGGTGAATACGCCGGAAGCGGCGGCTGCCGTGCCCGAGATTCGTAACCAGCTCGACCGCATGGGCGTGATGGTGCCGCTGGTCGGCGACTTCCATTACAACGGTCATACGTTGCTCGCCGACTATCCGGCGTGCGCCGAAGCGTTGTCGAAGTACCGCATCAATCCGGGTAACGTCGGCAAGGGTGCGAAGCGCGACACGCAGTTCGCGCAGATGATCGAAATGGCGATCAAGTACGACAAGCCGGTCCGTATCGGTGTGAACTGGGGCAGTCTGGATCAGACGCTGCTCGCTCGCATCATGGACGAGAATGCCGCTCGCGCCACGCCGTGGGATGCCCAAAGCGTGATGTACGAAGCGCTCATCACGTCGGCGCTGGAGTCGGCGGAACTGGCGCAACGTGTCGGTTTGTCGGCCGACAAGATTCTGCTCTCGTGCAAGGTGAGCGCGGTGCAGGACCTGATCGCCGTGTATCGCGAGTTGTCCCGGCGCTGCGATTATGCGTTGCACCTCGGACTGACCGAAGCCGGTATGGGGTCGAAGGGCATCGTGGCCTCGACTGCAGCGCTGTCGGTGTTGCTGCAGGAAGGAATCGGCGACACGATCCGTATTTCGCTCACGCCGGAACCGGGCGGCGCGCGTACCGGCGAAGTCGTGGTGGCGCAGGAAATCCTGCAGACGATGGGCTTGCGTGCGTTTGCGCCGATGGTCATCGCGTGTCCCGGATGCGGCCGCACGACGAGCACGGTGTTCCAGGAACTGGCGGCAAGTATTCAGAAATATCTTCGTGAACAAATGCCGGTGTGGAAGGCTCAATATCCTGGCGTCGAGAACATGAACGTCGCGGTCATGGGTTGCATCGTGAACGGCCCGGGCGAGTCGAAGCACGCGAACATCGGCATCAGTTTGCCGGGTTCGGGCGAATCGCCGGCGGCGCCGGTGTTCGTCGACGGTGAAAAGGTGCGCACGCTGCGCGGCGACCATATCGCGGAAGAGTTCCAGCAGATCGTCGACGACTACGTGAAGACCCATTACGGTCAGGCCGAAGGAGCGGTTGCCGCATAAACCGGCATTCCGGCAGCACGCCTGCGGTATGCAGGCAGAACACAAGAGAATATGACTGACGCAAAGAAGAATCGCCTCGCCAAACTGGCCGGGGTCAAAGGCATGAACGACATCCTCCCGCAGGACGAAGCCCTGTGGGAGTTTTTCGAGGAATCGGTGCGCGCGATGTTGCGCGCGTACGGCTATCAGCAGATCCGTACGCCGATTCTCGAGCAGACGCAGCTGTTCACGCGCGGGATTGGCGAGGTGACGGACATCGTCGAAAAGGAGATGTACAGCTTCACCGACGCGCTCAATGGCGAGCATCTGACGATGCGCCCGGAAGGCACCGCAGCTGCCGTGCGCGCAACCCTCGAGCACAATCTGCTGTACAGCGGTCCGAAGCGTCTGTGGTACTTCGGCCCGATGTTCCGCCACGAGAAACCGCAACGCGGCCGCTACCGTCAGTTCCATCAGGTGGGGGTGGAAGCGCTCGGCCTGGCGGGGCCGGATGCGGACGTCGAAATCATTCTGATGTGTCAGCGCCTGTGGGACGACCTGGGGCTGACCGGCATCCACCTGCAATTGAACTCGCTGGGGCAGGGCGAAGAACGTGCACGTCACCGTGCCGATCTGATCGCTTACCTCGAGAAGCACGTCGATCTGCTGGATGAAGACGGCAAGCGCCGTCTTTACACGAACCCGCTGCGCGTGCTCGATACGAAGAACCCGGCAATGCAGGAGATGGTCGAAGGCGCGCCGAAGCTCATCGATTACCTCGGCGAAGCGTCGATCAAGCACTTCGAAGGCGTGCAGTCGCTGCTCAAGGCGAACAACATTCCGTTCACGATCAATCCGCGTCTGGTGCGCGGCCTGGATTATTACAATCTGACCGTGTTCGAGTGGGTGACGGACAAGCTGGGTGCGCAGGGCACGGTGGCCGGTGGCGGTCGCTACGACCCCCTCATCGAGCAACTCGGCGGCGACGCCACGCCGGCGTGCGGCTGGGCGATGGGCGTCGAACGTATTCTAGAACTGCTGCGCGAAGACGATCTCGTGCCGCAGGCCGAAGGCGCCGATGTCTATGTCGTGCATCAGGGCGAGTCTGCGGTGGCGCCCGCGCTGATCGCGGCCGAGCGCATGCGCGATGCCGGGTTGAACGTCGTGTTCCATTGCAGTCCCGATGGCAAGAGCGGGAGCTTCAAGTCGCAAATGAAGCGTGCGAACGCCAGCGGTGCGAACTTCGCGGTCATCATCGGTGAAAACGAAGTGGCTTCGGGCACTGCCGAAGTCAAGCATCTGCGTGCTGCCGATCAGGCAAACAACCAGACGAGTGTGCCGTTCGACGGACTCGCCGAGTACCTGATCGACGCCATCGTCGCCAGTGCCGACGAAAGCGTGAACGAAAGCCTGGCCGAAGATGGTCCGGGCAGCAACGAAACCCTTCATTAATTCAAGACGCCAGACACGGAGAATACCGGCGAATGAGCAGCTATCACGAGGAACAGGAACAGATCGAGAACGTAAAGGCCTGGTGGAAGCAGTACGGCAATTACGTTATCTGGACGCTCGTCGTCATCATGCTGGCCTATGGCGGCTGGAACCTTTGGCGCTATTACGAGCGTAAGCAAACGGTGGAAGCCGGCGTGCTGTACGGCGAGCTTGAAAACGCCATCAATGCGAAGGACAAGGCGAAGGTCACTCGCATTGCGTCGGACATGGAGAGCAAGTTCAGCGGTACGCCGTATGCGCAAATGACCGCGCTGCTGGCTGCCAGAACGCTGTCCGACAGCGGTGACGCAGCGGGGGCGAAGGCCCAGTTGCAATGGGCGGTGTCGAACGCCAGGGACGACGAGTACAAGCAACTGGCCAAGCTGCGCCTGGCGGGTGTGTTGCTCGACGAGAAGGCTTACGACGAAGCGCTCAAGTTGCTCGACAACCCGCCGGCGCCGTATGCCGGGCTGTTCGCGGATCGTCGTGGCGACGTGCTCGTCGCACAGAGCAAGGTGGCCGACGCGCGCACGGCTTACAAACTGGCGCTCGACAAGCTCGACAAGCAGGATTCGGGCATGCGTCAGTTCGTTCAGTTCAAGCTCGACGCGCTGGGGGCCTGACGCGCGTGCGCATTCCGTTGGCAAGTATTACCCTCCCATAACGCATAACCGGGTACATGATGATCCTTAACGACTTCCGTCGATCGATGCCGCAAACGATGGCCACGTCACAGTCCTCGCAGGTCGCTCAGGCGGTCTCGCCGCGCCGCGGCATTTACAAGCGTGCGAGCACTGCGGTGCTGACGCTGGCAGTGCTGGGCACGCTGGGTGGTTGCGGGCTCTTCGGCAGCAAGCCGGCGCATGAGCCGACACCGCTCACGGAGATCAAGCAGGCGCTGACCGTCAAGCAGATCTGGACGGCGAGCGTTGGCAAGTCCGGTGCGTACAGCTTCGGGCCGGTCGCCGTGGGCAACGCTGTCTTCGCGGCGGGGGCCAATGGAAGTGTGGTGCGTGTGGATGCCGAGACGGGAGCGTCGAACTGGTCGACCAAGGCCGATACGGATATCACTGCCGGGCCGGGCAGCGATGGTGAAACGACGGTTGTCGCAACGCATAAGGGCGACGTCATCGCATTCGATCACGACGGCAAGCCGGCATGGAAGGCCAACGCGGGCAGCGAAGTGCTGACCGCACCGCTGGTCGGGCGTGGTCTGGTCGTGGTGCGTGCCATCAACAACCGTGTCACGGCGTTCGATTCGAGCACCGGTTCGGTGCGTTGGTCGTATTCTCAGCCGTCGACGACGCTCACGCTGCGTACCGGTACGGGCATGACGTTCCTGGGCGATCGCTCGGTGATCACCGGTTTCCCGGGCGGCAAGCTGGTGGCGCTCGACGCCAATACGGGCAACCCGCAGTGGATTACGCCGCTGTCGTATCCGAAGGGCGTGACCGAGGTCGAGCGCGTGAATGACGTAACGGGCACGCCGGTCGTGTTCGGTCGCCAGGTGTGTGGCGCGACGTTCCAGGGGCGTGTGGGTTGCGCCGACGTGCAGACGGGCAATGGCCTGTGGGCGCGTGACTTCTCGTCGCCGAACGGTGTGACGCAGGACGAACGTGTGGTCGCAGCGGTCAATACCGATGGCGCCGTGTACGCGTTCAACGCTGCCGATGGCAGTACACTGTGGCAGAACGACAAGCTCAAGTATCGCGATCTGTCGGCGCCGTTGGCGCTTGGCCGCGTCGTGGTCGTGGGCGACAAGCAGGGTTATCTGCATTTCCTGTCGCGTGACAACGGCGAGTTCCTTGCCCGCGTCAAGCTGAGCGGCGCCATCAGCGCGCAGCCGGTGATCGCTGGCCAGACGCTGGTGGTGCAGACCCGCGATGGCAATATTTATGGCTTCCGTCCGGAATAACCGGTAACCGGCAAGCACCCGGGCAACTTCCGGGAACGGCCGGCAGCGCGCCGGCCGTCTTCGTTTTTAGGGCTTATTCATGAAACCCTTGATCGCGCTCGTAGGGCGCCCCAACGTCGGCAAATCGACGCTATTCAACCGTTTGACCCGCTCGCGCGACGCGCTCGTCGCCGACATGCCCGGGCTCACGCGCGACCGTCACTATGGCGAGGGGCGCGTTGGCGAGCATCCGTATCTCGTGATCGATACCGGTGGCTTCGAACCCGTGGCCAAAGACGGCATTTTCCACGAGATGGCCAAGCAGACGCGGCAGGCCGTGGTCGAAGCCGATGTGGTGATCTACATCGTAGATGGTCGTCAGGGGCTCACGCCGCAGGACCAGATCATTGCGGACTACCTGCGCAAGACGGGGCGAAAGATCATGCTCGTGGTCAACAAGGCCGAGGGCATGAAGTACACCACGGTCGCGAACGACTTTTATGAGCTCGGTCTCGGTGATCCGCTGGCGATTTCGGCCGCTCACGGCGACGGCGTAAAGGAAGTCATCGACGAAGCGATTGCGCCGTTCTACGCGAATCCGGACGAGAACGAGGACGACGACAAGAACGACGGTCGGGTCAAGATCGCCATCGTCGGGCGTCCGAACGTCGGCAAGTCGACGCTGGTAAATACGCTGCTTGGCGAAGAGCGCGTGATCGCTTTCGACATGCCGGGCACCACGCGCGATTCGATTCATATCGACTTCGAGCGGCAGGGCAAGCATTACACGCTGATCGATACGGCGGGTTTGCGCCGTCGGGGTAAGGTGTTCGAGGCGATCGAGAAGTTCTCGGTTGTGAAAACGCTGCAATCGATCGCCGATGCGAACGTCGTGATTCTCATGCTCGACGCCCGTCAGGATATTTCCGATCAGGATGCGCACATCGCCGGCTTCATTCTCGAGTCGGGCCGTGCCGTGGTCGTTGGCGTGAACAAGTGGGACGGGCTGGACGAGTACACGCGCGACCAGGCCAAGCAGGAGCTGGAGCGAAAGCTTAAATTCCTCGGTTTTGCGAACTTCCACTTCATTTCCGCCGCCAAGGCGACCGGTATCGGTCCGCTGATGCGTTCGGTGGACGAAGCGTACGCGGCGGCGATGAGCAAGCTGCCCACGCCGAAGCTGACGAAGGCGCTTATCGAGGCGGTCGAGCACCAGCAACCACGCCGTTCCGGCTTCTCGCGTCCCAAGCTGCGCTACGCACACCAAGGGGGCTCGAATCCGCCCATCATCGTCATTCACGGGAATAGTCTGGATGGTGTGACCGATAGCTATCGTCGCTACCTGGAGAACCGTTTCCGCGAAACTTTTAAGTTGAAGGGCACTCCATTACGCATAGAGTTCCGCAACAGCGCGAACCCTTACGCCAAGGGCGAGTGAAAGCCGGCCCGGGGCGGGGTTTTGCTGGCGACGCTAGCAAAATCGGCTATAGTGTGGAAGTCAGGGTGGGAAGCGCGCACACGCCCTGGCTTACGGTCATTTGCTAAAAATACAATGGAGTAACTTATGAGCAACAAAGGGCAACTTCTACAAGACCCGTTTCTGAACGCCTTGCGTAAGGAGCATGTTCCCGTCTCGATCTATCTGGTCAACGGTATTAAGCTGCAGGGAAACATCGAGTCGTTCGACCAGTATGTCGTCCTGCTGCGCAACACGGTCACCCAAATGGTCTACAAGCACGCCATTTCGACGGTCGTTCCTGCGCGTCCGGTGAATTTCCATCCGGAAGCCGAGCAGTCCTGATTCAGGCTCGCCCGACCGGGAGTGTCTCCGGCCGGGCGAATTTATCTTCCCCATCGCCCGCTCTTGTCCAACAGTCCCAACACCCATTCCCAGCGTAGCTTGACCACCAACGCCGCGCTCGTCGGCATCGATTTCGGCAAACTCGATTTCGACGCCAGTCTCCAGGAACTCGACCTTCTGACGCAATCCGCAGGCGCCACGCCTGTCGTGACCATTACCGGTCGCCGCCATAGCCCTGATGCCAAGCTATTCATTGGCAGCGGCAAAGCGGAAGAACTGCGTGAAGCGATTGCCGAATTCGACGTCGAACTGGTGATTTTCAACCACGCGTTGACACCCGGTCAGCAGCGTAACCTCGAACACCTGTTGCAACGCCGTGTGGTGGACCGCACCAGTTTGATTCTCGATATCTTCGCCCAACGTGCGAAGAGTCATGAGGGCAAGTTGCAGGTCGAACTCGCGCAGTTGCAGTATTTGTCCACGCGCCTGGTGCGCGCCTGGACTCACTTGGAGCGTCAGAAGGGCGGTATCGGTCTGCGCGGGCCGGGTGAGACGCAGCTGGAGACGGACCGTCGTCTGCTCGGGGAGCGGGTGAAGTCGCTCAAAGTCCGGCTCGAGAAGCTCCAGCGTCAGCACGACACGCAGCGCCGCGCGCGTCAGCGCAGCGGCACGATGTCGATTTCGCTCGTGGGCTATACCAACGCCGGCAAATCCACGCTGTTCAATGCGATGACGAAGGCCAACGCCTACGCCGCCGATCAGCTGTTCGCCACGCTCGATACGACATCGCGCCGTGTTTATCTTGGCGAGGTGGGGAACATCGTGCTGTCCGATACTGTCGGATTTATCCGCGAGTTGCCTCACCAATTGGTGGCGGCATTCCGGGCAACCCTCGAGGAGACGGTGCACGCCGACATGCTGCTGCATGTGGTGGACGCGTCGAGTCAGGTGCGCAAGGAGCAGATGGCCGAGGTCAATGCCGTATTGGCGGAGATCGACGCGGCCGATATTCCGCAGATTCTCGTCTGGAACAAGATTGACGCAGTGCCGGAACTGGCTGCCCAAGGGCCGAGAATCGAGCGGGACGAAGGCGGGCGTATCACGCGCGTCTTTTTGAGCGCACGTACCGGTGAGGGGTTGGACCTGCTGCGCGAGGCCATCAGCGAGGCGGTCGTGGCCGGCACTGGTGGGTTACAATCGCAGCACGAAGCGCCCGATGTCCGGCTCATCGACCGTTGGGATGATGTGCCGCGCGCAGAAGACAGATAACACGAGACGTCGCACCGCGGCGGGCGGGTTGCCCCGGGGAATACCGGCAGCACGATCCGACGCGGGTGACGAACTGGCAAGAGACTAGACGGAGGCCGGGTAAGGCCGCCGATCGGCAAACCAGATTCGGGAACCACGCGCGAACCGGCAAGATGCGTGCTCCGATGCGAGGCGCGCCGGTCGCAACGCCCAACCCGCTTCAGTCACCACGCTTCTACCTATGCTTCCAAGAGCTTTGATGCGACGAGTTGGCTTGATTTTCTCCCTGAACGACCCGCGCTGGGGGCGGGACGGCGGTGGCGATACGCCGTCCGGCAATCAGGAGCCGAACCGCCCTGATCGGGCGAATACACCGAATTCGCAAGATCAGAAGGAGCCGCCGCGCGGACCGCAAGGTCCGCAGCAGGACGGTCCGCCCGATCTCGACGAACTGTGGCGCGATTTCAATCGCCGCCTGAACCGTATCTTCGGCCGTAAAAACGGCGGGGGCGGCAATGGCGGGTCGAGCAACTTCTCCGGCGGCTCGCGTGGCTCGGGTATCGGTGTGGGCGTCGTCGTCGCACTCGCGTTCCTGATCTGGCTGGCGACTGGCGTGTTCATCGTCCAGGAAGGTCAGGTCGGTGTCGTCACTCAGTTCGGCAAGTACAAGTACACGACGACGTCGGGTATTCAGTGGCGTTTGCCGTACCCGTTCCAGTCGGTCGAGGTCGTCAATATGTCGCAGATCCGGTCGGTCGAAATCGGCCGCTCGAACACGATTCGCGACACCGACCTGAAAGACTCCTCGATGCTCACGGGCGACGAAAACATTATCGATGTGCGCTTCGCCGTGCAGTACCGCATCAAGGACGCGACCGAGTTCCTGTTCAATAACGTGGACGCCGAATCGTCGGTGAATCTCGCGGCGCAGACGGCGGTGCGCGAAATCGTCGGCAAGAGCAAGATGGATTTCGTGCTCTATGCCGGTCGCGAAGAGATTGCGAACGAACTCGTGACGTCGATTCAACGCATTCTCGATGGCTACAAGACGGGGATTCTCGTCACGAGCGTCACGATGCAGAGCGTTCAGCCGCCGGAGCAGGTGCAGGCGGCGTTCGACGACGCCGTGAAGGCAGGTCAGGATCTGGAGCGCGCCAAGAACGAAGCGCAGGCTTATGCCAACGACGTGATTCCGCGAGCCAAGGGTACGGCGTCGCGTCTGACGGAGGAGGCGGCGGGTTACAAGGCGCGTGTCGTGTCGCAGGCGCAGGGTGATGCCGATCGCTTCAAGTCGGTGCAGGAGGCGTATGCCAAGGCGCCGGGCGTGATCCGCGAGCGTATGTATCTCGATACGATGCAGCAGATCTATTCGCGCACCACCAAGATCATGGTGGATTCGAAGAACAACAGCCTGTTGTATTTGCCGTTGGACAAGATCATGGAGCGCACGCGTAGCGACGCGTCGACCCCGGCGCCGGCATCCGGTGCGGGTACGGGGGCGGCGGCAGGCGCGCCTGCCGCGGATGACAACAATGATGTCGACCATGATCGATCGCGCGCGGCACTGCGCAACCGCGACCGCGATTCACGCTAAGGGGATAAGCGCATGAACCGTATTGGAACCGTTATCGTCGCGCTGATCGTCTTGTTGATCGTGCTCGCCTCGACCATGTTCGTGGTGGATCAGCGCCGTTATGCCGTGGTGTTCTCGCTGGGCGAGATCAAAGATGTCTATAATCAGCCCGGCCTGAAGTTCAAGTTGCCGCCGCCGCTCCAGACCGTGCTGTATCTGGACAAGCGCATCATGACCATCGACAACCCCGAGCCGGAGCGCTTCATCACGGCCGAGAAGAAGAACCTGATCGTCGACTCGTATGTGAAGTGGCGCATCATCGATCCGCGCAAGTTCTACGTGAGCTTCAAGGGCGATAACCGCCTCGCGCAGGATCGTTTGACGCAACAGATTCGCTCGGCGTTGCAGGAAGCGTTCACCAAGCGCACGGTGACCGAAGTCGTGTCGACGCAGCGCGACCAGGTGATGCAGTGGGTCAAGCAGAAGGTGGGTGACGAAGCTGCGCAAGTCGGTATCGAAATCGTCGATGTGCGTATGCGTCGGGTGGACCTCGCCGCCGGCATCAGCGATTCGGTCTACAGCCGGATGGCGGCCGAGCGCAAGCGTGTGGCGAACGAACTGCGTTCGACGGGCGCGGCCGAAGCCGAGCAGATCCGCGCGGATGCGGACCGTCAGCGCGACGTGGTGGTTGCCGAAGCCTATGCCAAGGCCCAGCAGGTCAAGGGTGAGGGCGATGCCGCTGCTGCTAACATCTATGCGCAGGCTTTCGGTCGTGATCCGCAGTTCGCTCAGTTCTACCAGAGCCTCGAAGCGTACAAGGCGACCTTCCGTGACAAGAGGGACGTCATCATCGCCGATCCGAACAGCGATTTCTTCCGATTCATGCGCGGTTCCGGTGGTGCTGGCGCGTCGGCCGGAAAAGCGGGAAAATAACGCCTCTGACATCCGAGTAGCTGCCACCGCCCGCGTCGACGCGGGCGGTGGCGTTTTGGCCGAGTCCCCCTGTGACCAGCAGCACAATCATTCTCGCTTTCGCCCTCATGCTGATCGTCGAGGGACTGTTTCCGTTCGTCGCGCCGGACCGGTGGCGGCAAAGTTTTCGTAAAATAACGGAAATGCCGTCCGGCCAGATTCGTTTCTTCGGCCTGGCCGCCGTCTTGCTGGGGCTGATTTTGATGCTACTGGCCGATTACTAAAAGGCGCTTTCGCGCGCCGTCTGAATTCCGAAATACCCATGCCTAACTGGCTACTCCCCGAAAATATCGCCGACGTGCTGCCGTCCGAGGCGCGCAAGATCGAAGATCTGCGTCGTCTCATGCTCGATCGCTTCCGTACCTACGGCTACGAACTCGTCATGCCGCCGATGCTCGAGTATGTCGAGTCGCTGCTGACCGGCACCGGCCACGACCTCGACCTGCGCACGTTCAAGCTGGTCGACCAGCTCTCGGGGCGTACCATGGGCCTTCGCGCCGATATCACCCCGCAGATCGCCCGTATCGACGCCCACTTACTGAACCGCAAAGGGGTGACGCGCCTGTGCTATGCCGGCAGTGTGCTGTTCACCCGTCCGCGCAATCTGCTTGCGACGCGTGAGCCGTTCCAGATCGGTGCCGAAATCTTCGGTCATAGCGGTCTGGAAGCCGATCTCGAGATTCAGGAGTTGCTGCTGTTCTGCCTGCAATTGGCTGGTCTGAAGCAGATTCGTATCGATCTTTGTCATGCGGGCGTGCTGGAAGCCTTGCTTGAAGGCGTGCCGGCGGCTGAGGCCATCGAGAGCCAATTGTTCGGGGCGCTGGCGACCAAGGATGTCCCGCAATTGCAGGAACTGACGTGCGATCTTCCCGAGCATGTTCGCACTGCGTTGCTGAGCTTGACAACATTGTACGGGGAACCCGCCGAGACACTGGCGCGGGCACGCAAGGTTCTGCCGGATCTGCCCGGCGTCACCTCGGCGCTGGACGACCTGGCTTACCTCGCAGCATCGCAGGGCCACGGCGGCTCTGCGGTGCTGTCGATCGATTTGGCCGATCTGCGCGGGTATCAATATCACAGCGGTGTGATGTTCGCCGCTTACGTGGATGGCATTCCCAACGCCATTGCCCGTGGCGGGCGTTACGACAAGGTCGGCCAAGCTTTCGGCCGGGATCGTCCTGCAACCGGTTTTTCGCTCGATTTGCGTGAGTTGGCAGCAATTTCGCCGGTCGAAGCGCGCAGTAATGCGATTTTGGCGCCGGCGGACGATGTGCCGGGCTTGCGTGCCAAGATTGAGAGCCTGCGCGATGCGGGCGAGGTGGTCATTCGCATGCTGCCGGGGCACGCCCAGGATTTCGAGGAATTCACGGGGGACCGCGTCCTCGTTGAAAAAGATGGCCAGTGGGTTGTGACGCCCCGGTGAATCCGCTGAAAAAAGCGGCACTCGCCTGCGCCAACACGGGTAGAATACGTTTTTAACCAAACCAACTATTGTTATGTCCGGCAATGCATTGAATCAGGGACGCAACGTCGTCGTTATCGGAACCCAATGGGGCGACGAAGGTAAGGGTAAGGTCGTCGATTGGCTGACCGATCACGCGCAAGGCGTGGTGCGTTTCCAAGGCGGGCACAATGCCGGACACACGCTCATCATCGGCGGCAAGAAGACCATTCTGCGTCTGATTCCGTCGGGCATCATGCACAAGGACGTCACGTGCTACATCGGTAACGGTGTCGTGCTGTCGCCCGAAGCGCTGTTCAAGGAAATCGAAGAACTCGAAAGCGCCGGCCTGAATGTTTGCGGCCGTCTGCGCATTTCCGAGGCCTGCACGCTGATTCTCCCGTACCACGTTGCCATCGACCAGGCGCGCGAAGCGCGCCGCGGTGCGGGTAAGATCGGCACGACCGGCCGTGGCATTGGCCCGGCGTACGAAGATAAGGTCGGTCGCCGTGCGTTGCGTGTGCAGGATCTGTTCGATCCGAAGACGTTCGCCGAACGCCTGCGCGAAAACCTCGATTACCACAACTTTGTGCTGACCCAGTATCTGGGCGCGAAGGCCGTCGATTTCCAGGAAACGCTGGACACGATGCTGAGCTATGCCGAGCGTCTGCGTCCGATGATTGCCGACGTGTCGCAGGAGCTGTACGCCGCCAACCGCGCAGGCAGCAAGCTGCTGTTCGAAGGCGCGCAAGGCACATTGCTCGACATCGATCACGGCACTTATCCGTTTGTGACCAGCAGCAACTGCGTTGCAGGCGCGGCCTCGGCTGGCGCCGGCGTCGGCCCGCAACAACTGCACTACGTGCTGGGGATCACGAAGGCTTATTGCACGCGCGTCGGTGCGGGTCCGTTCCCGAGCGAACTTTACGATGCGGACAATCCCGCCCGACAGGAAGCTATCGGTCTGCAACTGGCCACGGTCGGCAAGGAGTTCGGTTCGGTCACGGGCCGTCCGCGTCGTACGGGTTGGATGGACGCCGCTGCGCTCAAGCGCTCGATCCAGATCAACGGTGTGACGGGGCTGTGCATGACCAAGCTCGACGTGCTGGACGGTCTGGAGACGGTGCGTCTTTGCGTGGGCTACAAGATCGACGGTAAGTCGGTAGACATCCTGCCGCGCGGTGCTGTCGACGTGGGTCGCTGCGAGCCGGTTTACGAAGACTTCCCGGGCTGGTCGCAGAGCACGGTGGGTGTGACGTCGTGGGACCAGTTGCCGGTTCAGGCGCAGAATTATCTGAAGCGTATCGAAGAAGTGAGCGGTATTCCGATCGATATGGTGTCGACGGGCCCGGATCGCGACGAAACGATCCTTTTGCGTCACCCCTTCAAGCACTGAAAAACAGCAAGACTCGCAAGACACACCATGAATCAGCCCCAAAACGACGATAAGAACCTCTGGGTCTCTTGGGACGAGTACCATCGACTGATCGAGCGTCTGGCGCTCAAAGTCTATGAGTCCAACTGGAAGTTCGACAAGATCCTATGTCTGGCCCGTGGTGGGTTGCGTGTGGGCGATCAGCTCGCGCGCATCTACGACGTGCCACTCGCGATTCTGGCCACGAGTTCGTATCGGGAAGCCGAGGGCACCGTTCGCGGTGATCTCGACATCGCTCAGTACATCACCATCACCCGTGGCGAGCTGGAAGGTCGCGTGCTGTTGGTCGATGATCTGGTCGACTCGGGCGTGACGCTCGAACGCGTCGGTACACACCTGAAGGAGCGTTTCCCAAAGGTGACGGAGGTTCGCTCGGCGGTGCTCTGGCACAAGGCCTGCTCGAAGGTGGCGCCGGATTACGCAGTCGATTTTCTGCCGACGAATCCATGGATTCATCAGCCGTTCGAAGAGTACGACACACTGCGCCCGCATAATCTGTCGGCGTGGATCAAGCGCGGTACCTAAGGCAGTCTGACGAATTAGGGGGCAGTGGCAGGTTGGCGCCCTCGGTTCGGAGCCTTTCCGGACGTCGCAGGCGGTGACATCGAAAGATGCACCGCCTTTTTTGCTTTTGTGGCCTGGATCTTGTGCCTGAACGCGAGGGCGGCCGTGGTTTTCTTCTGGTCCGGGGCGGTTCCCATGACTCTTGGTGGTTTATTAAGCGGGAAAATGTCCCTTAGCTCACCGTTTCATGAGCGCCCGGCATATGGTTTGATGCGGTGAGTTTTTTTGCGAATTCTGGAGGGTGCGCCAGCAGTTTCTTCATGAGCACGTCGTTCCGCCTCATTCTCGTCATTTTCATCGCTTGCGTAGCAGGCGTGACGGTGTTGGTCAGCACGCCGGGATACGCTGCGTCCGCCGTTGCCGGCGTCCGGACTGCGAACGGACTCCGGTATCTCTATGTGACGAACCAGACGTCGATGGCAAAAGCCAAGTTGGCGGCGCTCGATCGATGCCGCCTACAGTTGGCATCGGGCAGTCGTGGCGGGCGGTGTGATGTCCTGATGGCGGGAAATGGTCCGGCATACTGGGCGGTCGTACGAGCCGGTAACGGGGAGGTCGGCGTTGCGCTTGGCGACACGCAGGAATCGGCGGTGCAGGACGCATTCGTGGTTTGCCAGCGAGGAGGCGAGCAGTGCTCGCTGGATAGCGCGCAGATATGGTTCGACAACGGTCAGCGACCTGGAAAGCGCCTGCCACCCCCTAAAGCGGCACAAGCTGCGCCGACGCAATGCCGCATACCGACAGGGCAAGTGGTGCGCATGCGCACACAATGCGTGAACGGTGAGTGCACGCGGACGTACGAGAATGGTTGCACCATTCGTTTTCAGGCGGCTCGATGTCTGGATAAAGAGACGCACAGCTACGTGTGGCGTCCCAATGGGTGTGACGACGATAGTTGATACCGCTCAATGCGCCTCACCCTGCTCGGCGGCGAATCGCGTCGTAGCACTTCGTCATCTTGCTGGCGGTTAGCTTCGTCCGGAGAGGAAATGCTTCGGTCGATCATTTCCTCTGAGCAATGAAAAACGGGCGCCGACTGTTATCGAACGCCCGTGGCGCTTCGTTACGCCTGCGCGAAAGTCGTCAGCTTGCGGACATCCCGCTATGGCGCAGCAGGGCATCGACTTGCGGTGCCCGCCCGCGGAACGCAACAAACGACTCCATCGCCTCGCGACTTCCGCCAACCGCAAGAATCTCGTCGCGGTAACGAGCGCCGGTCGTCGAATCCAGGACGGAACCGGTGGCTTTGGCGGCTTCCTCGAACGCCGAGTAAGCATCGGCGGACAGCACCTCAGCCCACTTGTAGCTGTAATACCCTGCGGCATAACCGCCGGCGAAGATATGGCTGAAGGTATTCGGCCAACGCGAAAACTCTGCCTGCGGTGTCACGTGCAGACGATCGTTGATGCGACGTGAGACCTCGAGTACGGATTCCTTGCCGCGCGGATCGAAGTCGTAATGCAGATGCATGTCGAAGTCCGAGAAGACCAACTGGCGCAGCATCATCAGACCGCTCTGGAAGTTGCGCGCTGCGATCATCTTGTCGAATAGCTCGCGCGGCAGCGCAGCGCCGGTCTCGACGTGGGCTGTCATATGTTCGAGCACATCCCATTCCCAGCAGAAGTTCTCCATGAACTGAGACGGCAATTCCACCGCGTCCCATTCCACGCCATTGATGCCCGCAACACCGGCATCTTCGACTTGCGTCAGCATGTGGTGCAGGCCGTGGCCGAATTCGTGGAACAGCGTAATGACATCGTCGTGCGGCAGCAGCGCCGGCTTGTCGCCAACCGGTGCCGGAAAATTACACACGAGATAGGCGACAGGGGTTTGCAGTGAACCATCGTGCAAACGCTTGCGCGTGCGTGCGCTGTCCATCCATGCACCGCCTCGCTTGCCTTCCCGTGCAAAGAGGTCCATGTAAAACTGCGCGACGAGTTCGCCATCGCGTTCGATGCGGAAGAAGCGCACATCCGGGTGCCATGTCTCGGCGTCCTGCGGGCGGATCGTCACGCCGAACAATGTGCCGGCGACGCGGAACAGCCCGTCGAGCACTTTGGGAAGCGGGAAATACTGGCGAACTTCCGTTTCGGAGAAGGCATAGCGTTGCTGGCGCAGCTTCTCCGACGCGTAGGCGGTGTCCCATGGTTGCAACTGATCAATGCCGAGCGATTTGGCGGCAAAGGCCTGGAGTTCTTTCCAGTCCTGCTCGGCATAGGGACGCGCGCGGCGCGCGAGGTCTTCAAGGAACTCCAGGACCTGCGCCGGCGACTCGGCCATCTTGGGTTCGAGAGACACCTCCGCGTAGTTCTTGAAGCCAAGCATTTGTGCTTCTTCGCGACGCAGAGCCAACTGCTCGACGACGATGCCCGTGTTATCCCATTCGGCCTCACCGTCACCAAACTTGGGGCCGAGTTCGGAGGCACGAGTCACGTTGGCTCGATACAGCTTCTCGCGCAGAGCGCGATTGTCTGCGTACTGAAGGACCGGGAAATACGACGGGAAATGCAGTGTGAACTTCCAGCCTTCAACGCCATCGCGTTCCGCAGCGGCGCGTGCGGCAGCCTTGTCGTCATCGGGCAGGCCAGCGATTTCCTGCTCGTCGGTGACGACGAGGGAAAACTTATTCGTCGCGTCGAGCACGTGATCGGAGAAACGCTTGGCCAGGCCAGCTTGTTCTTCCTGAATCTCCGCAAATCGAGGTTTTTGGTCCTCGGGGAGTTCTGCGCCGCCCAGACGGAACCCACGCATCTCGTTGTCGAGAATCTTCTTGCGGGCAGGCGAGAGCCCGGCGAATTCCGGTCCGGCTGCGATCGCCTTGTACTTTTCGAATAGCGCCAGATTCTGACCAACGCTCGCCGAAAACTCCGTCACGCGAGGCAAATTTTCGCTATACGCGGCGCGCAACTCGGGCGTATCTGCGACAGCGTTGAGGTGTCCGATGATCTCCCACGCGCGGCCCAGACCTTCGGTGCCGTCTTCCACGGCGTCAAGAATGTTGGCCCATGTCGCCGGCGTGGCCGGATCCGCTGCCCGGTCCACCGCAACGCGTGCTTGCTCAAGCAGCACGTCGATAGCAGGTGTCACGTGCTCCGGGCGGATATCGGCAAAACGCGGGAGTCCTTCGAGGTCGAGAAGAGGATTGGTTTGCGGCGTATTCATGCGTTCGTTATCCACTTGAAGGGGCGTAGGAAGAGTGTGGGGGCAACCTGTCGAATTTTCCAGTCGTTTTTTTCAACCGGGTCGATTGGTGGTGATATGTGTGGAAATCCCGAGGATCCTTGTCCTGCATGGAGTTTCGGTGCGTTAGACGCGCGGATGGCGAAGATGGAAGTGCAATTTGTCACGCGTCACAGACAGGTTTTTCAGTAGGTTCCGATGTCTAAGTCGGTAAATTCGTTCCTTGATCGTTGCATGAGGCGGTTGCATCGTGTGGCGTGGCCCCAAATGACAAGGGCGCGCACGACCTGTCGGCCATGCGCGCCCCGAGGCGCTCAAGATGTCGGCGTTCTAGCGATCGTGTCGATCAGCCCAGTGCGCGTTCCGCTGCCTCGATGGTATTGACGAGGAGCATGGTGATCGTCATCGGACCGACCCCGCCGGGAACCGGCGTGATGAAGCCCGCGACGTCCTTGACGCCGTGGAAGTCGACATCGCCGCACAGCTTGCCTTCGTCGTCACGATTCATGCCGACATCGATGACGGCAGCGCCCGGCTTGACCATGTCTGCGGTGACGATATTGCGCTTGCCCACGGCGGCGACGATCACGTCGGCATTACGTGTATGGGCAGCCAGATCGCGCGTCTTGCTGTTACAGATCGTGACGGTGGCGCCTGCCTGAAGCAACATCATGGCCATCGGCTTGCCGACGATGTTCGACGCACCAATCACCACGGCGACGGCGCCGCGCAGCGGGAATTCCACGGATTCGAGCATTTTCATGCAGCCATACGGCGTGCACGGACGGAAAAGCGGTGCCCCGGTCATGAGTGCGCCGGCGTTCGATACGTGGAAACCATCGACATCTTTTTCCGGCGCAATGGCTTCGAGCACTTTGTGGCTGTCGATGTGTTTCGGCAGCGGCAGTTGCACGAGAATGCCGTTGATCTTCGGATCGCGGTTCAGTTCATCGATGCGGGCGAGCAGGGCGCTTTCCGTCAGATCGGCCGGATAGCGGTCGAGCGACGAGTACAGGCCATTGTCTTCGCAAGCTTTGACCTTGTTGCGCACGTAAACCTGGCTCGCAGGGTCGTCGCCGACGAGGACCACGGCGAGGCCGGGTTGATGGCCGCGGGCAGTGAGAGCAGCGGCGCGCGTAGCAACTTCGGCGCGAATGCGTTTAGCGAGGGCGTTGCCGTCGATGAGGGTGGCGGTCATGATGCGTGGATGTCGTATGAAGGATGGGGGCTGGCCAGCAGGCCGGATGCAGCAGCGCCAGTCAGGCGGGTGACATGCGCGAAGACCGTATTATAGCGGCGCGGCGAAGCCGACGGGAGAGCGCGGTTGGGCAAAGGCGCCCGCGCGAACGAGAAGACGCGACGGGCAGTAGGCGTGCCCGTCGGCGCTGGCGAATCAGGCGCCGCTCAGTGAATGAGCGCGGCGCGAGTCGTGCAAAAGCGGCAATGCCAGTGACTCGCTCAGGGGCGAGGTGCGCCGCTCGATCGTTTGGACAACGCGAGGCGAAGCAGGTCGGCAACGGTGTTGACGTTCAGCTTCTCCATGATATTGGCCCGGTGCGCTTCGACCGTCTTAATGCTGATACCGAGATCGTCGGCAATTTGCTTGTTAAGACGGCCGGCGATGATGCGCTCCAACACTTGGTGCTCACGGCTGGTGAGTTTGCGCAGCAGTTCCTCGGCCGCTTGCTGTTCGCGATGGCTGCTGGCTTCCTGGCGGGCCTTCGACAGCATCTTCTCGACTTGCAAACGAAGGTCGGCTTCGTCGAACGGCTTCTCGATGAAATCCATCGCGCCTTTCTTCATCGTCTCGACGGCCATCGGCACGTCGCCGTGCCCGGTCACGAAGATGATCGGAAGATTGACGTTCAACTCGATCAGGGCGTCCTGAAGTTCCAGGCCGCTCATGTCCGGCATGCGTACGTCCAGAATCAGGCAGCCGAACAGATTGTTGGGCCGATTGCTTTGGATAACTTCTTTGCAGAAAGTAAGAAACTCTTCTGCACTGCCATACCCTCGCACATGATAGCCGTTCGCTTCCAAAAGCCAGCGAAGCGAGTCGCGGACAGCCTCGTCGTCATCGACGATAAAGACGGTTTCTTGATCGGTACTGATATTGGGTGTCGTCATAGTCCTCCCCCGGATCCGGATGTCGTATCGCTTTCTAACGGTAACAGAATACAAAAAGTACAACCATTCCGCACGCCGTCGATCTCATTGTTTTCTACCCACAGACGGCCGTGATGCGATTCGATGATCGAACGGCAAATATTCAGGCCCATGCCCATGCCGTCCGACTTGGTACTAAAGAACGGTTCAAACAGTCGTTCGATAGTGGCTTCGTCGACGCCGGGTCCGTGATCGGACACCTGGAATTCGACGGATTTGTCACGCCGTTCCACATGCAGGCGCACGATCGGGTCGCGTCGCTGGCCCGGTGGCGGTGTGTAGCCGTGCATGGCCTCCGCTGCGTTTTTGAGCAGGTTCATCAGGACCTGTTCGATCAGCACCGGGTCGACGTTGATCTGTGGCAGTCCTGCCGGAAGCTCCGTGACGATGCGAATGCGACGTTTGCGTGCTTCGATTTCCGCCAAGCCGACCGCGTCCGCCACAATCTCATAAATGGATGACGGCTGACGTTTCGGTTCACTACGTTTTACGAACGCGCGAATCCGTTTGATGATCATGCCAGCACGGACTGCTTGCTGCGAGGTTTTTTCGAGTGCGGGCAGCAGGGTTTCCGGCGATGTGCGTCCGGCACGCACCAGGGCGGCGGTACCCATGCAGTAATTGTTGATGGCGGCGAGCGGCTGATTCAATTCATGCGCGAGGGACGATGCCATTTCCCCCATCGTCGTCAGACGGCCCGTAAATTGCAGGCGTTCTTCCTCTTGACGCGCCAACTCTTCCGCATGGCGTCGCGCCGTGATGTCAGTCGCCACTTGCAACTGTGCCAAATGACCGTCCACCCATTGGATGTATTGACGTCGGACTTCGAACCATTTTTGGTGGGTCGGCAGGTAGATTTCCTGCGTGTCCGCCGCCGTATCGGTCAACGAGGCGGCGGGCAGGCCGGCAAACGCATCGACCATATCGATGTGATCGAGCGACGTTGGCGAGAGTTCGCCTCCGCCCGACAATTCGAGATGACCTTCCGGACGCGTGCCGAACAACTGCCGGTAATAGCGATTCGCAAAGAGCAATTCTGCTTTGTCGACGGCGAGCACCGACACCGAGGCGTCAAGACTCTCGAGCACCGTCGTGAAGCGCTCGTGGGCCGCGGCCAGTTCCTCGCGTGCCCGTTTCGGTTCGCTGATATCGGTAAGCGACGACATCCAGCCGGTCTGACGGCCATGGGCGTCCACGAGCGGCGAGACGAACATGCGGGCGTAGAAGATCGTGCCGTCCTTGCGTTGCACGCGGATTTCAAAGCCGTGGGACGGTGCCTTGCCGCGCAGCGTCATATCGATGCGACGCTGCATTTCGTGAATGTCGTCCTTGGGCCAGTACGGATAGGGCGGCGCACGGTTCATGAGGTCCGGCTCGTCCCAGCCCGTCATGCGGCAAAAGGCCGGATTCACGTAGGTAATATGACCCTGAAGGTCGAGCACTCGCATGCCGATCACGATGGAATTTTCCATCGCCCGACGGAATGACGTCTCGTTGAAAAGCGCCTGTTGCGCCTCGAATCGCTGGCGAGTGTGCCGCCATAGACTCCAAAGGCTCCAGAGCACGAAACAGGACAGGCCGGCGATCAACCACACGAGCGTGTTGTTGACGAAGTTGCCGACCGCCGGATACGAGTAAATCCGGACCGCCAGACTGTGCCCCGGCGGGTCGAGCAGCAATTCGTAAGAGACGTCGCGAGGCAGCGGGGGCCGGGTCGAGGTCGTCGCCAACTCGTTGTTATGCGTGTCGATGAACGACACCTTGAATTTGTCGCCCAGTTCCTGCGGCAGTTCGTGAATCAACAACCCTTCGACCGAATACACTGCGCTGATGGTGCCGAGGAATTCCCGCTCCCGCAGAACGGGCACCTGAACGACGATGTAACTCGCACCGGACGCGTCGTAGATCAACGTGGAATAGGCCGAACGGCGTGAATCGCGTGCCGCGCGAAACGCCACCAATAGTTCGTCCTCCATCGGATGCTGTGCCGAGCCCTGGAGGCGCGAGGCGAAGGGGGCGTCCGCAGGCACCGCCCACTTCGGCCGTTGCGACGCGTCGAGCCAGTTCATGAAGACGATGTCCGCATGGTTCTGCATCAACTCGCTCGCCGTGTTCTTGAAGTGCGCGATGTCCTGCGGTCTGGCCGCCGTGTCGCGCGCAAGGGAACTGATCTGGTCCTGAATGGCCAGCATATTGAGGCGAATCTGCTGCTGCGCCCACGCGACGTTGCGATAAAGCGTGTCCTGCTGCTGCTCCGTTTCCCGGCGATTCAGGCTCCAAAGGATCAAACTCATCACGACGAGGAAGATCACAATGGAGACCAGCGGCACCAGCAAGTAGTAGTGCGACTCCGCGAACCCCTGCAACCAACGGTTGGAGCGGGCTGGCGAAGCAGCGGACCGGGACGGCGGGGAGGAGTTTGCGAGGCGTGGCGAAAGCATGGCGAGATTGTAGCGCAGGCCGGCCGGTTTCCCTCTGTCACAGTCGGTCGATAGCTGCTTTTCGGAAGTGTCCGATCTTTTCGGTAAGACTGCCGCTCAAAGTCCCCCTGAGACCGATCGGTACGCCTGCAAACCGTGATCTGATGGTGTCGGCAACCCATTGATTTTATGTGCACTGCAGCAGAATTCCGCATTGTGAAAATTGCTATCGTAATCTGAAATTTCGCTTGCGAAGGCGGGAACAACCTTCGTACAATGCCCCGGTAAAAATGCCGGTAGGCCCGTCCATGAAGCGGGTTACGACCATTACGCCAACCCGCTAGCGACAGACAAGGAGACACCATGTCCGCCGTACCTGAAGAAGCCCTGAAGATCGTATCCCCTGCGGACGCCGATCCCCAAGAAACGCAAGAATGGCTGGCCTCGCTCGAAGGCGTGCTGGCTGCAGAAGGCCCGGAGCGCGCGCATTACCTGCTCGAGAAACTGATCGAGTTCGCTCGCATCAACGGTGAGCATCACCCGTTCTCGGCAAACACCCCCTACATCAACACCATCCCCGTCGACCAGCAAGCCCGTATTCCGGGCGATCAGGACGTCGAGCACACGATCCGCTCGTACACCCGCTGGAATGCGATCGCGATGGTGCTGCGTGCCGGCAAGGACACGAACGTCGGCGGTCACATCGCCTCGTTCGCCTCGGCTGCAACGCTTTACGACGTTGGTTTCAACCATTTCTGGCATGCGCCGTCCGACAAGCACGGTGGCGACCTGGTGTTCGTTCAGGGTCACTCGTCGCCGGGCGTCTATAGCCGCGCGTTCCTGCTGGGCCGTCTGGAGATGACTCAGCTTGAGAACTTTCGTCAGGAAGTGGACGGCGGCGGTCTGTCGTCGTACCCGCACCCGTGGCTGATGCCGGACTTCTGGCAATTCCCGACGGTGTCGATGGGCCTGGGTCCGATCATGGCGATCTACCAGGCGCGTTTCATGAAGTATCTGGAGTCGCGTTCCATCGTGAAGACCGAAGGCCGCAAGGTCTGGGCGTTCCTCGGCGATGGTGAAACGGACGAGCCGGAATCGCTGGGCGCTATCGGCATGGCCGGTCGCGAGCAGCTCGACAACCTCGTATTCGTGATCAACTGTAACCTGCAGCGTCTGGATGGCCCGGTGCGCGGTAACGGCAAGATCATTCAGGAACTCGAGTCGGAATTCCGCGGCGCGGGCTGGAACGTCATCAAGGTGATCTGGGGCAGCCGCTGGGATTCGCTGCTCGCCCGCGATAAGCAGGGCTTGCTGATGAAGCGCATGATGGAGTGCGTGGACGGCGAATATCAGACCTACAAGTCGAAAGACGGTGCCTACGTTCGCGAGCATTTCTTCAACACGCCGGCACTCAAGGCGATGGTGGCCGACTGGTCGGACGAAGACATCTGGTCGCTGAATCGTGGTGGTCACGATCCGCACAAGATCTACGCCGCATATCAGGCCGCCACGACCCACAAGGGGCAGCCGACTGTCATTCTGGCCAAGACCATCAAGGGCTATGGCATGGGCGAGGCCGGTCAGGCGATGAACATCACCCACCAGCAGAAGAAAATGCCGGTGGAGTCGCTCAAGAAGTTCCGCGATCAGTTCAAGTTGCCGATTTCGGACGATCAGATTGCCGACGTGCCGTACCTCAAGTTCGAGGAAGGTTCGAAGGAACTGGAATACATGCGCGCTCGCCGTATGGAGCTGGGCGGCTACCTCCCGCAGCGCCGTACCAAGGCGGCCTCGCTGCCGGTGCCGGCACTCAATGCGTTCGACGCACTGCTCAAGGCGACTGCCGAAGGCCGTGAGATTTCGACGACGATGGCGTTCGTGCGTATTCTCAACGTGCTGCTCAAGGACAAGGCGCTGGGGCAGCGTATCGTGCCGATCGTGCCTGATGAGTCGCGCACCTTCGGTATGGAAGGTCTGTTCCGTCAGATCGGTATCTGGAGCCAGGTCGGCCAGCGCTACATCCCGCAGGATCAGGACCAGTTGATGTTCTACAAGGAATCTGAAAACGGTCAGATTCTGCAGGAGGGCATTAATGAAGCCGGTGGTATGTGCGACTGGATCGCTGCCGCGACGTCGTATTCGACGCACGGCGAGACGATGATCCCGTTCTACATCTTCTACTCGATGTTCGGCTTCCAACGGATCGGCGATCTGGCCTGGGCCGCCGGCGACATGCGCGCTCGTGGCTTCCTCGTGGGTGGCACGGCCGGCCGTACGACCCTGAACGGCGAAGGCCTCCAGCACGAAGACGGTCACTCGCTGCTGTGGG
The DNA here is from genome assembly GCF_902459655.1 of Pandoraea anhela. Lineage (GTDB taxonomy): Bacteria > Pseudomonadota > Gammaproteobacteria > Burkholderiales > Burkholderiaceae > Pandoraea > Pandoraea anhela. The sequence continues at coordinate 24,390 of NZ_CABPSB010000004.1, read as the reverse complement.
CGTCGTCGATCCCGAACTGCCTGCCGTACGATCCGACGTTCGCCTATGAACTCGCTGTGATCGTGCAGGACGGCCTGCGTCGTATGGTGCAGGATCAGGAGGATGTGTACTACTACCTGACCGTGATGAACGAGAACTACGCCCACCCGGCCATGCCGGAAGGCGTGGAGCAGGACATTCTGAAGGGGATGTACTCGTTCCGTCGCGGTACGGACGACAGCAAGGCGCCGCGCGTGCAACTGCTGGGTTCGGGCACGATCTTCAATGAAGTGCTTGCTGCCGCGGAAATGCTCAAGAACGATTGGGGCGTCGAATCGGATCTGTGGAGCTGCCCGAGCTTCACCGAACTGGCCCGCGAAGGCAACGACGTGGCACGCCACAATCTGCTGCACCCGACCGAAACGGCTCGCCTGTCGCACGTCGAAAAGTGCCTCAACGAAACGCGTGGCCCGGTCATCGCATCGACCGACTACATCCGTACGTACGCAGACCAGATTCGCCCGTTCGTTCGTGGCCGTTACGTTGTCCTCGGCACCGACGGTTATGGTCGCTCGGACACGCGTGAGAAGCTGCGTCACTTCTTCGAGGTGGATCGTAACTGGGTCACGGTCGCTGCCCTCAAGGCACTGGCCGACGAAGGCACGCTGCCGGCGAGCAAGGTTGCCGAAGCGATCGCCAAGTACAACCTGGATCCGAATAAACCCAACCCGATGACCGTCTAAAGGCCGCTGCATGCAGCGCGCGCCTGTCGGCCGCCCCCCAGCGGCAGGCAGGCGTGTGCTGCACGTCAAGCGCAGCCTCGAGGAGACTGTGGAAAATGAGTCAAGTGATCGAAGTGAAAGTCCCTGATATCGGTGACTTCAAGGACTTGCCCGTAATCGAAGTGCTGGTGAAGGCGGGCGACAAGATCGACGCCGAGCAGGCCCTGATCACGCTGGAGTCGGACAAGGCCACGATGGACGTGCCGAGCCCTGCTGCCGGTGTCATCAAGGCGCTTAGCCTGAAGGTCGGCGATGAAGTGTCCGAAGGGTCTCTCATTCTGACGCTCGAGACGGCAAACGGCTCGGGCGCGCAGGCCAACGGCGCCGCCGCACCGGCAGCGCCTGCTGCCGCGCCGCAGGCAGCCGCTGCGGCTCCCGCTGCGCCTGCAGCACCTGCCGCCGCGCAGGCATCTGCGGGTGGAGCCAGCACGATCGACGTGAAGGTGCCGGATATCGGCGGCTACGACGATGTGCCCGTGATCGAAGTGCTGGTGAAGGTGGGCGACACGGTCGCTGCGGAACAATCGCTCGTGACGCTGGAATCCGATAAGGCGTCGATGGACGTGCCGAGCCCGGCTGCCGGTGTCGTGAAGGCGCTGAAGGTCAACGTCGGCGACAAGGTTTCCGAAGGTTCGCTGATCCTGGTGCTTGAAGGCGCGGCAACGGCCGCGCCCGCCGCTGCCGCAAAGGCAACGGCGCCTGCCGCTCCTGCCACTCCTGTCACTCCGGCCGCCGCCCCGGCGCCGGCTGCGCAGAGTGCAGCACCGGCACCTGCCGCAGCGCCCGCGCCGAGCCCTGCTGCACCTGCCGCTGCCTCGGGTAATCAGCCGATCAGCCACGCCAGTCCGTCGGTGCGCAAGTTCGCCCGTGAACTCGGTGTCGACGTTACGCAGGTGAAGGGCACCGGTCCGAAGGGACGCGTGGTAGTCGAAGACGTGCGCAACTTCGTCAAGAACGCGCTCTCCGGCAACCGTCCGACTGCGGCCAGCGCGGCGCCGGCTGGCGGCGGTGAGTTGAATCTGTTGCCGTGGCCGAAGGTCGACTTCTCGAAGTACGGCCCGGTAGAGCCGAAGGCGCTTTCGCGCATCAAGAAGATTTCGGGCGCGAACCTTCACCGCAACTGGGTGATGATCCCCCACGTCACCAACAACGACGAAGCCGATATCGGTGAACTCGAGGCGTTCCGGGTGCAGTTGAACAAGGAAAACGAAAAGGCTGGCATCAAGGTGACGATGCTCGCCTTCGTGATCAAGGCTTGCGTGCTGGCCCTGAAGAAATTCCCGACGTTCAACGCCAGCCTCGATGGCGACAACCTCGTCTTCAAGCAGTATTTCCACATTGGCTTCGCGGCGGATACGCCCAATGGCCTCGTGGTGCCGGTCGTGCGCGACGCGGACAAGAAGGGGGTGTTCGAGATTGCCCGTGAAACGTCGGAACTGGCGAAGCTCGCCCGCGAAGGCAAGCTCAAGCCGGATCAGATGCAGGGCGGATGCTTCTCGATTTCGTCGCTCGGCGGTATCGGCGGCACGAACTTCACGCCGATCATCAATGCGCCGGAAGTGGCCATTCTCGGTCTGTCGCGTTCGTATCAGAAGCCGGTGTGGGACGAGCGCAAGCAGCAGTTCGTGCCGCAACTGACGTTGCCGCTGTCGCTGTCCTACGATCACCGCGTGATCGATGGCGCAGAAGCCGCTCGCTTCAACGCCTACCTGGGGCAACTGTTGGCGGACTTCCGTCGCGCGATGCTGTAAGGGAATGCGCCACCCGGCGTGCGCGAGCGCGCCGGTGGCTTTCGCGCAAGCTTCAGGATTCTGGACGGGGAGGGCAGCATGACCACCGTGGTAGTCGTCAAAAAGGCAGGCGAGATCGCCATTGCCGCCGATTCGCTCGTGACGTTCGGCGATACCCGGCTTTCGCAATCGTACGAAGAAAACCGCAAGGTCTTCCTCGTGGGCGATTCGTATGTCGGACTGGCGGGTACGACGGCGCACTTTCCGGTCATGCGAGCCATTCTCTCCGGCATGGCGGATGAATGCCGTCTGCATTCGCGAGACGAGGTCTTCCGCACATTCTGCCGCGTCCATCAGAAGCTCAAGGAAGAGTATTTCCTCAACACGAAGGAAGAGGAAGACGACCCGTACGAGTCGTCGCAGATCACCAGCGTGATCGCGAATCCCACAGGGATCTACGGGGTTTATTCCTACCGGGAAGTGTTTGTTTTCGATCGGTTCTGGGGCATCGGCTCGGGGCGTAATTTCGCGCTCGGCGCCATGTATGCCCTCTACGACCAGGATCTGAGCGCACGCGCCATCGCCGAAGCAGGCGTGAAGGCGGGAGCGGAATTCGATAAGAGTTCGGCTGGCCCGTTTCAAGTGCATGCGTTTCCGATCGATACCACCATCAAGTCATAAATGCGACAGGGAGACCCCGCATGAGTCTCATTGAAGTCAAAGTGCCGGATATCGGCGCAGAGGGCGTGGATGTCATCGAAGTGATGATCAAGCCCGGCGACAAGATCGCCAAGGATGCGTCGCTCATTACGCTGGAATCCGATAAGGCTTCCATGGAAGTGCCGTCCGAAGTGGCAGGTACTGTCAAGGAAGTGAAAATCAAGGTCGGCGACAAGGCCAGCGAGGGTACGCTGATCGCGATCGTCGAGGCCGAAGACGCGGCAGCCGCGAAACCTGCGGCACCGGCGGCTGCACCGGCCGCAGCGTCTGCGCCGGCAGCCGCGGCCCCTGCTCCTGCTCCTGCCCCGAGCGCACCGGCGCCGGCCGCTGCCAAGCATACCGGCGGTGCCGATATCGAATGTGAAGTCCTCGTGCTGGGCGCGGGGCCTGGGGGATACTCCGCCGCGTTCCGCAGTGCCGATCTCGGCCGCAAGACGGTGTTGGTCGAACGCTATGCAACGCTGGGCGGTGTGTGCCTGAACGTGGGCTGTATTCCGTCGAAGGCGTTGCTGCATACGGCGGCGGTACTCGAAGAGGCGCAGTCGCTGGGTCATCACGGCATTTCGTTCGCGAAGCCGGAAGTCGATCTCGACAAACTGCGTGCGTATAAGGAAAGCGTGGTCGGCAAGCTGACCGGCGGTCTGGCCGGGATGGCCAAGATGCGCAAGGTCGAAGTCCTCCATGGTGTCGGGGCATTCCTCGATGCGAACCACGTCGAAGTGGTCGACAAAGAGGGCGGCAAGCGCGTGGTGAAGTTTGCGCAAGCCATCATCGCTGCGGGTTCGCAAGCCGTGAAGCTGCCGTTCCTGCCGGAAGATCCGCGTATCGTCGACTCGACCGGCGCGCTGGAACTGCGTCAACTGCCGAAGAAGATGCTCGTCATCGGCGGTGGCATCATCGGTCTGGAAATGGCGACGGTCTACAGCGCCCTGGGTGCCGAGATCGACGTCGTGGAAATGCTCGACGGTCTGATGCAAGGCGCCGACCGCGATCTGGTCAAGGTCTGGGAGAAGATGAACGCGAAGCGCTTCGGCCGCGTCATGCTCAAGACCAAGACGGTGGGTGCGGAAGCCAAGGCTGATGGCATCTACGTGAAGTTCGAAGGGGAAGCCGCGCCGGCCGAACCCCAGCGCTACGACCTCGTGCTGGTTGCCGTGGGACGTAGCCCGAACGGTAAGAAGATCGGTGCCGAGAAGGCGGGCGTTGTGGTGGGTGATCGCGGGTTCATCTCGGTGGACAAGCAGATGCGCACCAATGTGTCGAACATCTTCGCTATCGGCGACATCGTCGGTCAGCCGATGTTGGCGCACAAGGCCGTGCACGAAGCGCACGTTGCTGCCGAGGCAGCCGCCGGCGAGAAGGCTTACTTCGATGCGATCCAGATTCCGTCGGTGGCGTACACCGATCCGGAAGTGGCTTGGGCAGGCAAGACCGAAGATCAGTTGAAGGCCGAAGGCGTGAAGTACGGCAAGGCCGTGTTCCCGTGGGCAGCATCGGGCCGCGCCATCGCGAACGGTCGCGACGAGGGGTTCACCAAGGTGCTGTTCGACGAAGCGACGCACCGCATTGTGGGCGGCGCGATCGTCGGCACGCATGCAGGTGACCTGATCGGCGAACTGTGTCTCGCCGTCGAGATGGGGGCAGACGCCGTCGATATCGGCAAGACGATTCACCCGCACCCCACCCTGGCCGAATCGGTCGGTATGGCCGCCGAGATCTACGAAGGCGTTTGTACCGACGTTCCGCCACCGCGCAAGAAGTAACGGGCGCGCGCGTCACTCGGAACGTACCGCTCGTTTATGTTTTTTGCGGAGGGTAGGGACATGTAGTCGCGTTTGCTGACCCGCGCCGGTGCGGCGCTGCCATCGACGGCTTCTCTGAAATGGCAAGCCCGAGGGCCGCGTCGCCGTCCGAAACCGTCATTCCTTCATGGAGTGACGGTTTTTTTATGAGCCACGAATGCGCGCATGGCCGTGCTGTGACCTGACGGGCGCACGGCCTCACGTGACCCATGACGCGGTACGTTCGACGGCATGCGGCGGGTTCGCGGCGGATGCGCTGGATGTGACGAACCGAACGAGGCGCCCACCGGACACCCGACACAATGCGCCCGGACTCGGGATTTTGTGGCGGCGGTCGCGAGTTGTGCCATTTCGCGCTATCCCATGCCGTCCCGAGTGATTCAGCGTGATTCAGCGTGTCTTGGCGTCATTCGGTATCCTTCCGCGACATGACGGTCGAATAGCGCCCAAAAAAAGAAAACCCGGCGCGAGGCCGGGTCCGAAAGGTACCTGCGGTACCGAGGAGACAACTGGGTGTGACGACTGCTCAGGGTGCGGCGACAGCAATGCGACCAGCCGAAAACGTCCCTCGTCAGTGCAGGGGCGCTATCGATTACTTCTTGGCGGTGGCGGCGCGCGATGCCTGAGCCGCAGCCTTCGAGGCGACGTTGGTCGCCGCAGCAAAGTTCGTTTCGGCGATTTCCACAGCTTGCTTGGTGGCCTTCTGCACACTGTCAAACGCGCTGTTGGCGGCGGACAGGGCCGACTTGGCCAGTGCCACTGCCGACTCCGAACCGGCCGGAGCGTTCTTGGCCAGGTTGTCGAACAGTGCTTGCACGTTCTGCGAGCCTTCAGCCAGTTGCGCTTCGGCTACCTTGGTCACTTCGGCTTGCGTCGACGAAGCGATTTCATACAGGTGACGGCCGTAAGCGAGGGCCTTTTCGGCGGCCGGCTGCACGAGGTTGGCTTGCAGGGCGAGCAGCTCCTGCGCGTCCTTCACTGCGAAAGCCTTCTGTGCGGTCGATGCGGACTCGGCCAGCGATGCCTTGACGGCTTGCAGGTTCAGTTCGACCAGTTTTTCAACGCCTTCGAAGGCCTTGTTGGTCAGGCCGAACAGGGTTTCCAGATTGGCTTTGTGGGCAGCAGCGAGTTGCTCGGGGGTCAGAAACGACATGGCGTTCTCCTATGGTGTCAAACACAACATATGGACCCACTCCGTGTTCGCTAGTTGGTTCTCACCTTATGGCGGTGAAACCACGGTTGGGGCCTTCTCAAATTCGATGCGATCTCTTTTGTGCATCGCACAATTGCAAGTGTAGAGATATTTTCGTGGCTGTCAAGGGTTTTTTGTGCGGCGCACAAATTCGACAAAATCTACAAAAATCATAAGCTTGGGGGCTGGCAACTGTCGAGTGACACCGCGTTGCGGCGAATGACGCATGCGTGGCGAATCCTTGAAGGATGCGGCTTTGCACCGTATTGGCCCTGTCCATCCGCACCATTTTGGCGCTTCCGCGACCGTTGCCCGGCGATGGTACTATCGATCAGTTTCGGCACTGGCAGGACGGTCAAGCGCCGCAGGCTGACTCTCGTTTAGAGGATGGCCTCGCGTCTGCCGTTCGCCGGTGCCACTGTCATTCAACGCTTTTTTGCGCGCCGTTACCGTCGGCCACCCGCATCGATGCAAGCGTTTTACAGCGATCATTTCGTCTTGCCGTTGCCACCCGGACATCGGTTCCCCATGGAGAAGTACGCGCGTTTGCGCGAGCGGGTCGCACGCGAGTTGCCACATGTCGACCTGGCGGAAGCGTTGCCCGCCGATGATGTGATGCTCGGTCGCGTGCATTCGCCCGAGTACGTTGCGCGCGTGGGGGCGGGCGAGCTGAATCCGAAAGAGCAACGTAGCATCGGATTCCCGTGGTCGCCGCAGATGGTCGAGCGCTCGCGTCGCTCTGCCGGGGCAACGGTCGCGGCATGCCGCGCGGCACTGACCGATGGGGTGGCGGCCAATCTCGCGGGGGGGACGCATCACGCTTACGCGGACCGAGGCGAGGGATTTTGCGTTTTCAACGACGCCGCCGTGGCGGCCCGCGCCATGCAAGCCGAACTCGGGCCGGGCACGCGCGTGGCCATCATCGATCTCGATGTGCATCAGGGCAACGGCACCGCCGCCATCTTCGAGCACGACCCGAGCGTCTTCACGTTGTCGTTGCACGGCGAACACAACTACCCCTTCCATAAAGCCACTGGTGACCTCGATGTGGCCTTGCCGGATGGGTGCGGCGATGACGAATACCTCGTGGCGCTCGGGCATGCGCTTACCGATCTGTTCGCGCAATTCACCCCGACACTCGCCATCTACCTTGCCGGCGCCGATCCGCTCGAAAACGACCGGCTCGGACGGCTTTCGCTCACCCACGACGGTTTGCTCGCCCGGGACCATCGGGTGCTGACGGCCTGCGCCGAGCGGGGATTGCCCGTTGCCATTGCGATGGCGGGCGGCTATGGCCGCGACATCGACCAGACGGTGGCGGCGCACTTCGCGACAATCCGACTTGCGAGTCAGTTCGATTGGAACGGTCGCCGCGAGTATCGCGCGCTGGCGGGCGGTGTGCACGCATGAGCGAGCGTCGAGTGAGCCGGCAACATCCGTCGCGTGCTGTCGCACAAGTGCCGCCCGGCGGTGGGGCGGCCATCTGGGCGGCGACCATGCCGTGGTGGTTCGTGCTGATCTGGAGTACGGGGTTCATCGTGGCCAAGTACGGCATGCCGAATGCCGAACCGCTTACCTTCCTCGCATGGCGTTTCGGCTGCACGCTGGTGGTGATGTTGCCGATCGCGTGGCTCACGCGCACGCCGTGGCCAGTGCGCGTTACCACCGCCACAGGCACGCCCGGCATGGCAGCGCCGGGGGCTTCGCCGACCAGCGATCAGGAACGTACCGACTGGCCGTTGATGGCGCATCTGGCGGTCTCGGGCGTTCTGATCCAGGCGGTATATCTCGGCGGCGTGTGGGCGGCGATCAAGCAAGGGGCGCCTGCGGGACTGGCGGCGCTGATCGTCGGCATTCAACCGCTTCTGACGGCGCTTTTTGCACGCGCGGTCGGTGAGCCGGTGTCGCGACGCCAGTGGCTTGGGTTGCTGTGCGGCTTTATGGGTGTCGGGTTGGTGGTGGCCAACAAGGTTGGGGTGCGCGGCGTCGGGATAGGGGTTGTCGCGCTGTGTGTTCTGAGTCTGGTGGCGATTACGGCGGGCACGCTTTATCAGAAACGCTTTTGCGCGCACTTCGATTTGCGCGTCGGTACGGTGGTGCAATTCGGCGCGGCGTTCGTGGTGACGCTGCCCGCTGCATGGGCGCTGGAGACGATGCAGGTGCGCTGGAACGCCGAGATGATCGGCGCGCTGGCGTGGTCGGTGCTCGCGCTGTCGATCGGTGCGATTTCGTTGCTGTTCCTGCTGATCCGTCGCGGCGCCGCCACCAAGGTTTCCAGTCTGATGTACCTGACGCCGCCGACCACCGCCGTCATGGCCTGGCTTTTGTTCGGCGAGACGCTATCGCCGTTGAGCGCTGCGGGCATGGTCGTGGCCGCGCTTGGCGTTGCGCTCGTGATCGAGCGGCGCGCGGCGACGTCTGGAGCGTCCCTGACTTCCTAGGCCGATGTCCTCGATGTCCTCGGTCTCCTGAGCGGCGCGTTCTCTTTCATTCACAGTGACTCGTGAGCGAACTCTCATGAAACACCCACATTCGCGTGCGGGGGCTACGCAGCCTTCGGGATTTGCGACTGCCGCCAACGCCTCGAACCCGTCCGACACGCTGAGCCGGTCGGGCGCACCGATGCAGGCGCAGCCGGGGGCTGGGGAAAGTACGCATCCGGCGCCTGTCAACGATAACGCGGGGTTGCGCGTGGAACATGTCGACGAGGCGATTCGCAGCCGGCGTTCGATTCGTGCCTATCTGCCGACGCCGGTACCGACGACGACGGTGGCTGACATCTTGTCGGTCGCGTCACGTGCGCCGTCTGGCAGCAACATCCAGCCATGGCAGACCTACGTGCTGACGGGCGAGACGTTGACGCGCTTGACGTCGCGGCTGCTGGACGCGTTCAACGATCCGGCACAGCGATTGATGCATCAGGAGGAATACGCGTACTACCCGCGCGAATGGACCGAGCCGTATCAGGCACGGCGCCGCAAGGTGGGGTGGGATCTTTACGGTCTGCTGGGCATCGGTCGGGCGGACAAAGCGCGTATGCACGGTCAGCATGCGCGCAATTTCACGTTCTTCGATGCGCCGGTCGGATTGATTTTCACGATCGATCGCCATCTGGAGCAAGGCAGTTGGCTGGACTACGGCATGTTCCTGCAAAGCGTGATGATCGCGGCGCGGGCGCGTGGGCTGGATACCTGTGCGCAAGCGGCGTTTGCCACGTTCCATCAGGTCATTGCGGCCGAGCTGCATCTGCCGCCGTCCCGGATGGTGGTATGCGGCATGGCGATGGGCTATGCCGACCCGAACGCGGTGGAAAACGGTCTCGTCACCGAGCGTGCGCCGCTTCAGGAATGGGCGCACTTTTTGGACTAACGAATATCAGGGGTTTGGCGTAATTTGGCAATATTTGGCAAGCGTGTAATTTGACGCGTTGCGCTGCACAAAACTGCCAGACGCCGGTTTAAGTATTTCAGCTAAGTCGTTCATATTGCTTATTTTTTCGGAAGTTACTAAACTTCTCCCAAACTCGTTGCCCGCCAACCTCACGCTACTCCCAATCTATGTACGCGATCACCACCCTTGCGCGTCTGTGCCGCTCCCGTCTCTGGGGTGCCGCCGTCGTGGCGATCTCGCTCGCCGCCGGTGCGCCGGCAGTCGTTCACGCCGCCGGTAAGACGAGCGATTGCTCGAAGTCGGCCAAGACTGCCGCCCAGAAGCGCGCGTGCGCGAATCCGAACGCGACGAAAGCCGTCGCCACTTCCAAATCCGGTGCCAAACGTGCCGCCGCCACGCCTGCCGCTCGTGAAGTCAAGAGCGCCAAGGTCGGCAGCAAAGCACGTAAGCTCGCCGCCGTCGAAGACGACGGACCCGCAGCGAAGAAGGTCGCCGTCAAACGCGTCGTCTACAAGAATGGCAAGCGCCGTGTCGTAACGTCGTATCGCACCGTCAACTTTGCACCGCAAGCGCCCGAGCGTCTGTCGACGGGGCGAGCCTTCGGTCTGCATGAAACGCCGGACGCCCTCGCGCTGCGTTCTTCCGTAGCGTACGTCGTGGACGAGCGCACGGGCGAATCGCTGTTCGACAAGAACTCGCAAGCGGTGCTGCCGATCGCGTCGATCTCGAAGCTGATGACGGCCATGGTGTCGCTCGACGCAGGCGTTCCGATGACCGATGTCATGGAAGTGACCGATGAGGATCGCGACTACGAGAAGGGCACGGGTTCGCGCTTGTCGGTGGGCTCGCGCCTGTCGCGTGAAGACATGCTGCATATTGCGTTGATGTCGTCGGAGAACCGCGCTGCCGCGGCGCTCTCGCGTTACTTCCCGGGGGGGCGTCCGGCGTTCCTCGCCGCGATGAACGCCAAGGCGAAGCAACTGGGCATGAACGACACGCATTTCAACGATCCGACGGGGCTGTCGAGCCAGAACGTATCGAGCGCGCGCGACCTCGTAAAGATGGTCAAGGCGGCTTATCAGTACCCGATGATTCGTCGTTTCTCCACGGACAGCAATTACGACGTCAATACCGGTCGTCGTGAACTGCACTATGTCAGCACGAACCATCTGATCGGTCATTCGGGTTGGGAAATCGGATTGCAGAAGACGGGCTACATCAACGAAGCGGGACAGTGCCTCGTCATGCAAGCCAATGTCGATGGCCGTCCGGTGATCATGATTCTGCTGGATTCGACCGGCAAGTACTCGCGCTTTGCCGACGCCACGCGTGTTCGCAAGTGGCTGATGGAAGGCGGTGGCGGTACCGCGCAGCGCACGGCGGGCACCTCGCCGACGGCGCAAGTGGCGACCAACAACGGTCACGCGCTGTAAGGTTGTCTGTCGGCGCGTCCGCGCCCTGGGTGACAAAAGCAAGGCGCTCCCTCGGGAGCGCCTTTTGCGTTGTGCGTTGCACGACGTGAATTCGTTCGGTATTCGCTGCCTGCGAATCTGCTGGCGAACGCCGGCGATGATGCGCTACCACGCTGCCCCGGGGCTAGCGGACAGCGGCGAGGCTGCACCGTCGGCCCTAGTCCTTAGTCCGCCGTCGCAATTTGCGTCAGGCCGTTCGCGTCCGGATTGGGTGCATGAAAGCCGAGCGACGACGAGATTTGCAGCGCTGTTTCGTTCAGATTGGCGAGCCACGCGTCTTGCAGGCGATCGGCCGGTGCGGAGAGCGACAATCCCGCCACCAGCTTGCCACTGTCGTCATAGATCCCCGCGGCAATGCATCGCACCCCTAACTCAAGCTCTTCGTTGTCGCGGGCGTAACCCGACTTGCGAACGTGCGTCAGCTCGCGTTCGAGTTTTTGAAGGTCGGTAATGCTGTTGCGCGTGTGGCCCGAGAGCCCGGTGCGCGTGGCATAAGCGCGCACGCGCGAGGCTTCGTCGGCCGCGAGGAAGAGCTTGCCGACCGACGTCAGATGCAGCGGTGCGTGACCGCCGATGGCGCGCACGACCTGCATGCCCGAGCGCTCGCTGTAGGCGCGCTCGATGTAGACGATTTCGTCGCCCTGACGCACCGACAGATTGACCGTTTGCCCGGTAATGCGGTGCAGGCCACGCATTGGCGTAAGCGCGGCGTCGCGCACCGACAGGCGAGCTTTGACCAGGTTGCCGAGTTCGAGCAGACGCATGCCGAGACGGTACGTGCCCGGGTCGCAGCGATCGACAAAGCGGCACGCCACCATGTCATTGAGGATGCGGTGCGCCGTCGATGGGTGAAGTTCGGTGGCTTGCGCCAGTTCCTTGAGGCTGACGGGATCGGCATGACCGGCAAGTGCATCGAGCAGACGCATCATGCGCTCGATTACCTGAATGGACGTGCGCGACTCCGCGCCTTGGCTGGTGTCGTCTTTCATGAGGTAGGGCCGAGTTTCGTATAGCGTCGATTCTATATCATATTGTGAAAAATTCGCACCTTTCGCGTAGAGGACTTCTGCGAAAACGCGAGGCGCGATGTGACTTCCACAGGGTATGCGTCGAAGTTGCAGTGTCTGCGTGTCGAAACCGAAAGTGGCCCGAATCGTCGGCCGTTAGCATCAGCGCGTACTTCATCAACGACGTCTGGCCCCGCGTTACCACGCGAGTGGCCGACGCGTCTCAACGGAGGTGTTGCGCATGTTCGGGTACGTGTACGCACCGGCGGTCGCGAAGTGGCCTGTGGGGCAAAAGCGGGTGCAATGCGATGGCGCTGGCATGGGGCCGTCCATTGCCGAGAAGCGGGCCGAGATTGCCGCGCGGTTCGCCAGCATTACCAATGCGAGGTCTCGTCTCGGGATGAGCACCCACGACATTGGGGAGTTGGAAGCGTCTTTCGAAAAGTCGTTCAGGAAAGCGACGTCCGGCTATTGGAAGGGCGGGTTGTGGGACGGGTGCTGGCGTTACCGGTCGTCGATCGGGCAGCACGGGGTGTATTCGCGCGTTCGGGATCAATTGGCCGTGCGAAATCCGGAGAACCTGACGCCATCCGCAAAACGCTTTCGGGAAATTCTCGTGCGCCTGGAGGAGGTTCTGATCAGGGAGCAGGAGGCCATTGCGCACTGCACACGACTACGCGATCGCGCCGCGATGCTGGAGGGCAAGGTTTTTGCCGACGCTTCGGACGAGCGAGCGGCCTACGCTGCCGTCAAGGCGGATTGCGCTGCCGCGATTGCCCACACGAGCCGCTGTCTTGCCGATGCGCGCCGGGCATTGGTGCTGGCATCCAAACAGGTCTGGCCCGACAAGAAGCACTACGGCAAGCGTTTTTCGCTCTCGGGCGGATTGTATCTGGCGGCGGCGACAGTTGCGGCATTGGCGCTTGCGAAGGTAGGCCTGGTGATTGCCGTGATCGGATTTGCAGTGACGATGCTCATCCGCATCGTGAGTTTGGGCAGCATTCGCGGATTTGATCGCGAGCGCGGCTGGAAGGCGACGGAAAGCCTGTTGGAGTCGACAAAGCAACTTTTAAGAAATGAGGAGACGGAAATGAGAACGTATCTCGAGGGTATTCAGGCGAAAACCTCGCAACGTCTGGACGACCTGGTGTGGAATCGCCTGGGGGATCTCGTGGACGGGCAACAACAGATGTCGCAGGATTTGCGAGGTCTGGAGCAGAGGATGGCGGGCATGGATCAGCGAATGGACGGGATGGACCGCAGGATCGGGGATGTCTCCAACAAGCTGGACGGCATGCGCGACGGGCTCAATGACCGGATGGATTCGATGCGCGCCGACTTGAGGGCCGTTGCAGAGGCGCAGCGCGCGCACTCGTGCGGCCAGCAGGCGACGAATGTGACGAATGTGGCGAAGGCGCCCGAGACTGCGGCCCGCTCGCCCGACCGGGCGCCGCCCATACGCGCGAACTCGTGGGGCTACTACAGCAAGAATGCGCCGCATATGGCGTAAGCGCTCACGCGATATGCGGGAATCCACGCTGGGCCGGTACGGTCCAGCGATTTATAATGGCGCATTATTCCCGAAAAGAGGATTCCCCCAATGCGCGTCGGACTGTTTGTCACATGTCTGATCGACATGATGCGCCCGGAGATCGGCTTCTCCACGCTCAAGCTGCTCGAGACAGCCGGCTGCGAAGTCGTGATCCCGGATTCCCAGACTTGCTGCGGCCAGCCGGGCTACAACTCCGGTGAGCGGGCCATCGCCCGCGATCTCGCCCAGAAATTCCTCGACGAATTCGACTCGTTCGACTACGTGGTCGTGCCCTCGGGATCGTGCGGCGGCATGGTCAAGGCGCACTACGGCGATCTCTTTGCGGACGACCCCGAACTCATGGGGCGTTACGAGCGTCTGCGTCCGCGTGTGTACGAACTGACGGATTTCCTCGTCAACGTGCTGCACATCGATACGGTGCCGGGCGACTACAACGGTGAGGTGACGTATCACGACTCCTGCTCCGGTCTGCGAGAGCTCGGCGTGAAGACGCAACCCCGTGCGCTGCTCGCGAAGATGCCGGGCGTAAAGATGACCGAGATGAAGGACTGCCAGGCGTGCTGTGGTTTCGGCGGCACGTTCGCGCTCAAGTACGGCGACATCTCGACGGCCATCGTGGACGAGAAGTGCGCCAACATCGCGGCAAGCGGTGCACCGGCCGTGGTGCTGGGGGACCTGGGCTGCATGCTTAACATCGAGGGGCGTCTGCGCCGCACTGGCGACACGAAAACGCGCGTGTTGCACATCGCTCAGGTGCTCGCGGGCGATGCTTGAGCGGTGTAAATGCCGTATGCCTGTAAAGAGCGCTCGGTACGACGCATGAGGATGCACAACGCAATGCCTGAGCACGCCGTCATTTTCCCGATCCTCCCGATCTCCGGGGGCGTGAGCGCGACCGACGTCGCGTGCCTGCCCGGTCTTCTCTTTTCGTGAGTCGCGATGCAAGTTCAATCGATGCAGTTCAAGGCGCGCGCCGGGCAAAAGCTCGCGGATCAGCGTCTGCAAGCCAACCTCAAGAAGCTCTCGACCAAGTTCGTGACGGCGCGTGCCGCGGCTATCGAGGAGATCGACTTCGAAGCCACGCGTGAGGCGCTCAAGGAGCGTCGCAATCGCGGCATCGAGAACCTCGACGTCTGGCTTGGCATCTTCGAGCGTGAGGCCACGCGTCGTGGCGCGACCGTTCTGTTCGCGGAGTCGACGCAGGATGCTGCACGCCTGATTGCCGAAATCGCCCGAAAGCACGATGTCAAAAAAGTGATCAAATCGAAGTCGATGGTCACTGAGGAACTGCAACTCAACAAGGTGCTTGCCGACATGGGCGTGCAGTCCGTGGAGACGGACCTCGGCGAGTACATCCTCCAGATCAACGACAACGAACCGCCGTCGCACATCATTGCGCCGGTCGTGCACAAGGACAAGGACGAAGTCGCCGATCTGTTCGCGCGTGTACACCAGAAGCCGCGTCTGACGGAAATTCCGTTGATGACGCGCGAGGCGCGCGAGATGCTGCGTCCGCAGTTTCTATCGGCGGACATGGGCGTGACGGGGGGGAACTTCCTCGTTGCCGAGACCGGCTCCGTGGCGGTTGTGACCAACGAAGGCAACGAAGGCATGTGCACGATCATGCCGCGCGTGCACGTTGCGGTCACGGGCATCGAAAAGGTATTGCCCACGCTAGAAGACCTGGCCACCGCCATGCGACTGCTGCCACGCTCGGCCACCGGGCAGGGCACGTCGAACTACTTTTCGCTGCTCACCGGCACGCGCGCGCAAGGGGAGGTCGACGGCCCCGATCACATGTATTTCGTGCTCGTCGACGGGGGGCGTTCGGGGCTGATCGGCGGGGCGTTTCAGGAGATGCTGCGCTGTATCCGTTGCGGTGCGTGCATGAATCACTGCCCGGTGTATCAGAAGATCGGCGGCCACGCGTACGGCTGGGTGTACCCGGGGCCGATGGGGTCCGTGCTGACGCCGAGCTATGTCGGTCTGGAGAAGACGCTCGATCTGCCGCAGGCGGCCACGCTTTGCGGCGAGTGCAATCGCGTGTGCCCGGTAGGCATTCCGATTTCCGATTTGTTGCGCAAGCTGCGCGAGCGTCAGGTCGATCGCGGTCTGCGGCCGTGGCGGGAGCGTGCGGCGCTGGCGGCGTGGGCATTCGCGGCGCGGCGTCCGCGTCTGTACGCAACGCTCTCCAGTCTCGGCTCCTGGGCATTGAAGCGCATGGGGCGCGATCGTGGCAGCATCACCAGGTTGCCGTTCGCCGGTGGCTGGACCGACACGCGCGAGATGCCGGCGCCGAGCGGCAAGACCTTCCGCGCAATGTACCGTGAGCGTCGCGCACCGCGCTGAGACAGCGCGGCGGCGACGCGGCGGCGGCGCGGCGAGAGCGCCGATGTCGAAAAAAAGCTGGCCTCCGAAGGGAGCGCCAGCTTTTTTTACGTCGACCGATCCGGCGAATGTCAGGTGCGGGAGGGCAGCGCCAGGCGCTTTTCGATGCGACGTTGCAGTGCCGACAATCCCGTCGACAGCACCCAGTAGATCGCGGCACAGGCGAGATAGAGCGGTAGCGGCTGATACGTCGACGCGATCACCTCCTGAGCCGAGCGCAGCAATTCGGTCACAGTAATGACGGAGACGAGCGACGTGTCCTTGATCAGGCTGATGAGGCTGTTGCCGAGGCTCGGCACCGCGATACGGAGCGCCTGCGGCGCGATGATGTAGCGCAGCGTCTGCCAGTACGACAGGCCGAGGCTGTACGACGCGAGCCATTGTCCGCGCGGCATGCCGTCGAGCGCACCGCGCATGCTCTCCGACAAATACGCGCCCACATTCAGGCTGAGCGTGAGCACGCCCGCAGGCGTCGGTTCTAGCGAGATGCCGATGCCGGGCAGGCCGTAATAGACCACGAAGATCTGCACCAGCAGCGGTGTGCCGCGCATGATGCTGACGTACGCGCGCGCAATGCCGCGAAACGCGCGGATTTTGCCGATGCCCATGACCGCCACAATAATGCCGATCGCCAGGCCGAACACCATCGACATCAAGGCAAACTTGATTGTGAGCACGGTGCCCTGTAACAGCACAGGCAGGGATTGGGCAGCGAGTTCGAATGGATTCATGGGGGGATGTCTGATGATGAGTCGTTGAGCGCAAAGACGACGGCCGGCATCCGCATGGTGGGCGTGATGCCGGCCGTGGCGCTGCCTTCGGAGTCCGGTGTGACGTCGGGCGAGTCGGACCGCTGAAGGCTATCGCTGCGCGGCTTGCGTTTTACTGCGCCGGCTTGGACGTATCCTTGCCGAACCACTTTTGCGCGAGCTTGGCGAGCGAGCCGTCTTGCTTCATGCCGGTGATGGCGTCATCGATGGCTTTGGCGAACTTCGGGTTGCCCTTGCGGAAGGGGATGCCGACGGCCTGATTCGTACCGGGCAGCACCGCGCCGGCTTCGAGCGGCAACTTTGCGTTCTCGAGCAGGTAGGCCATCATCAGTTGATCGTTGAGGGCGGCGTCGACACGGCCGGCGGCGAGGTCGGCGAGATACTCGGGAGCGCCCGGGTAGGTGCGCACTTCGATGCCCGGCACGGCCTTGGCCATCTTGTCGTAGTTGCTGCCGAGGCTCACGCCGAGCTTGTGCCCCTTGAGGGCGTCGAGCGTCGCGAACGGACGCTTGTCGTCCTTACGGCGAATCAGCTGTGCCGCCGAATACGTGTAAGGCGCGCTGAAATCGAGCGATGCCTTGCGCTCGTCGGTGATGGCGACCTGATTGACGATGACGTCGAACTTGCCTGCCTGGAGGCCGCCGATGATGCCGCTCCATTCCGTCGTGACGAACTGGGGTTTGACGCCGAGGCGTTGCGCCACCGCCTTGGCCACATCCACGTCGAAACCGTCGAGCTGACCGCTCTTGTCGCGGTAGTTGAACGGCGGGTAGGTGCCTTCGATGCCGATCTTCAGCACGCCGGCCGACTTCACGGTGTCGAGAAGGTCGGCGGCGCGGGCCGGGGAGGTGCCGATCAGTGCGGCGGCGGCGAGCGGAACGAGGCAAAGCGTCTTGAGCCAGGATTTCATAGTGTTTGGTTTTCCTTTGGCAGATGATGGGACGCCGACGTTCGACCTGTCAGACCGTACGCAGCGCTTGCACGCATTCTCGCACCAGCTCGGGGCCGCGGTAAATCAGGCCGCTGTACACCTGGACCAGACTGGCGCCTGCATCGAGCTTCGCCCGGGCGTCGGCCCCCGACAGAATGCCGCCCACGCCGATGATCGGCAGCGCGCCGCCGAGTTCGGTCGCCAGCGCCCGAATCACGCGATTGGACGCGTCGAATACCGGACGTCCCGACAGGCCGCCGGTTTCGTTGGCGTTTGGCAGGCCGGCGACGGCTTCGCGCGAGAGCGTGGTATTCGTCGCGATCACGCCATCGAAGCCGTGGCGCGTGAGCGTGCCAGCGATCACCTTGATCTGTTCGTCGTCGAGATCCGGGGCGATTTTCAGGGCGATCGGCACGTACTTGCCGTGACGATCGGACAGCGCACGTTGCTTGTCCTTGAGCTTGCCCAGCAGGGCATCGAGTTCGTCGCCCCCTTGCAACTGACGCAGGTTCTTGGTGTTCGGCGACGAGATATTGACCGTGACATAGGTCGCGTACGGGTAGACCTTCTCAAGGCAGATGAGGTAGTCGTCGACGGCGCGCTCGATCGGCGTGTCGGCATTCTTGCCGATGTTCAGCCCGAGCGGCCCCTGATAGCGGGCGGACTGTACGTTCTGGAGGAATTGTTCGACGCCGCCGTTGTTGAAGCCCATGCGGTTGATGATCGCTTCGGCCTGCGGCAGCCGGAAAATGCGCGGCTTGGGATTGCCGGGCTGCGGGCGCGGCGTGACCGTGCCGACTTCGACGAAACCGAAGCCGAGGGCGGCGAGACCGTCGATGCAACTGCCGTCCTTGTCGAGACCTGCGGCGAGGCCGACCGGATTCGGGAAGCGGATGCCCATGACGGTGCGCGGATCTTCCGGCAGTGTCTGACCGACGAGGCTCGCGAGGCCGAGCGAGGCGGCACCGCGCAGGGTGGCCAGCGTCAGGTGGTGGGCTTGTTCGGCGTCAAGACAGAACAGGGCGCGACGGGCCAGAGGATAGAGGGGCGCAAGCACGATGTCGGGTTCGGCGGAATCGGAAAGTCGCCATTTTACCGGTATCGCGTGCTGGGAGCGTGTCTTTTTCTACGCTCTGCGTACTCTCGGTTTGCGTGCAGTCGACGTGGAAATGAGCGCCGTGCGCACTGCCCACCGCGGGGGCACAATGTGTCGGCGGTGCGGGCACGTACCGAGGCTGGCGCCTATTGACCGGCGGCGTCGAGCATGGCCTCGGGCATGTCCTGCCATTGGCCGTCGATCAGGCCCTGGAGCGGGCGGAAATTGGCTTTATAGACCATCTTCCGGCTCTGCTGAATCCAGTAGCCGAGGTAGACGTTGGGCAAGCCCAGCGCGCGAGCCTGCTCGATTTGCCAAAGGATATTGTAGGTACCGTACGACGCACCCTCGACGTCCGGGTCGAAGAACGTGTAGACCGACGAGAGTCCGTCGCTGAGGATGTCGACCATGCTGATCATGCGCAGCGTGCCGGCCCCCTGATGGCCTGGGGGTTCGCGAAACTCCACCAGGCGGGAGTTCACGCGGCTTTGCAGCAGGAACTGCTCGTACTGCTCGCGGCTGTCGTGATCCATGCCGCCACCGGCGTGGCGGCGAGACTGGTAGCGCATGTAAAGCTGGTAGTGCTCCTCGGTGTAGTGAAGCCCGGAGACGTTGACGGCGAGTGCTGCATGACGTTTCCAGATACGCCGTTGCGTACGGTTCGGGACAAAGCGCGCAATCGGCACGCGCACCGGCACGCACGCGCGGCAGCCGTCGCAATACGGGCGATAGGTGAACACGCCGCTGCGGCGAAAGCCTGCACGTACGAGTTCGCTGTAGACGTCCGAATTGATCAGATGGCTGGGGGTGGCGACCTGCGAGCGTGCCGTGTGGTTGTCGAGGTAGCTACAGGGATAGGGCGCCGTTGCGTAAAACTGAAGGGCGGACAGCGGAGAGAGCGGCAGTTCGTTCGGATGGGTCACTGCGAAACCTCGTGAGCCTTGTCTGCTGCGTTACCGTAGGCCAGTGCGCTGAGCATCTGCTTGTCCAGACGCCAGACCGGCGCGGGGGCCATGACCGCCTTCTCCACATGGGCCATAAACGTCTGGCGGGGAATTTCGCCTCCGCCGAGCGACGCCAGGTGGGCGGTACTTTGCTGGCAGTCTATCACCTCTATTGCGTGTTTGCGTGCAAACGAAACGAGCGCGGCGAGCGCGATTTTCGACGCGTCGGTGCGTTTGGCGAACATCGATTCGCCGTAGAACATGCGTCCGAGCGCCACCCCGTAAAGGCCGCCGACACGCTCACCTTCGTAAAAGGTTTCCACGCTGTGCGCGAGCCCGGCGTCGTGCAGCGCGCGGTAAGCGGCAACGATGGCGGGCGTGATCCACGTGCCGTCCTGACCCCGGCGCGGCGCCTGAGCGCAGGCTTGCATGACGGCCGGGAAGTCGGCGTCCAGACGGATTTCCCAGGCGTCCTCTCGCAGCACGCGGCGCAGCAGTTTGCGGAAGTTGTGGCTGACCACGAAGTTCTCGGGCCGCAGCACCATGCGGGGATCGGGGCTCCACCACAGCACCGGCTGGCCTTGCGAGTACCAGGGGAAGATGCCCTGCCGGTAGGCGGCGAGCAGGCGCTGAGGCGAGAGATCGAGTCCGGCGGCCAGCAATCCCGGTGCGTCGCTAGACGCGTCGAGCGCTTCGTCGACGCAAGGGAAGGGATCGTTTGCTTCGAGCCAGACGACCATGACGACGTTAGCGTGGCGGGATTGGCGTCGACTTCGCGGCCAGACCGATGAAGCCTGCGAAGTCTATGAAGGCCATGAAGTCCGTGAAGTCCGTGAAGTCCATGAGGTGCACGCGACGAATACCGTTGCGCTCAGACACGCAGCATCGGCGTGAGGATGTCCTCGGTGTGCGCCGTATGCACGGGCAATGTCGGGACCGGAGTGCCTGGCATCACCTCGGGCGAGGCTTCTTGGTGTACGCCGAATGCACCTGCGCGACGATCTTCGAAGAAGAAGCGCAGGGTCTTCGCGACAGTGGGGAACGCAATGTCGTCCCACGGAATTTCGTCTTCGGAGAAAAGGGCGACTTCGAGGCTTTCTTCGCCGGCGGCGAACTGCGGCTCGCGCATCTGCGCCAGATAGAAGATGTGCACCTGATTGACGTGCGGCACGTTGAGTACGGAGAACAGGGCACCCACTTCGACGACTGCGCCGGCCTCTTCCAGTGTCTCGCGCGCCGCTGCCTGCGATGTCGTCTCCCCGATTTCCATAAATCCGGCGGGAAGTGTCCAGTAGCCCAATCGCGGCTCGATGGCGCGCTTGCACAACAGCACCTGATCGCCCCACACAGGCACCGTGCCGAGCACGTTGCGCGGGTTCTGATAGTGGATGGTGCCGCAATGCGTGCAGACATGCCGCTCACGGTTGTCGCCGGGCGGAATGCGCAACTCGACCGAATGGCCGCAAGCGGAACAGAATTGGATGGGAGGACGTCGGTTCATGGTTGCTGCGAGTGTATCACCGGCAACGCGCGCTGTGCGGCGATGCACACGGCGTGCCGGGATAACCCGTGGTATCGGGACGCGCGCTGTCGGATGGCGGCTGCCCGGCGATGGGCGTGCGTCTCGGCGTGCGTCTCATAAGCGGTCATTGGAAAAATATTCAGCGAGTCATGTTGCACTGCGATGGCAATTGTCATATAATCTAATTCTTCAGACGCGGGGTGGAGCAGTCTGGCAGCTCGTCGGGCTCATAACCCGAAGGTCACAGGTTCAAATCCTGTCCCCGCAACCAAATTCGAAAGCCTGATTTCCCTACGAAATCAGGCTTTTTGCGTTCTGGTCGCTGAGTTCCGTGTCGCGCTGCGGTGGCGTTGTTTTGTTCGTTTTTGGGTTCGCTTGTTTCGTTGTGCCGCCCGTGCGCTCATGTTGATCGGCGTCTAGTAAAACGACGAGGCTATTCTCTATGTCCGGCATTTTCACCGTAACCGAAAGCGAGTTCGACTGTATCAGCGAACTTTGGGAAGCCTCTGTGCGAGCGACGCATGACTTCCTGAGCGAGGACGACATCGCGTGGCTGCGTCCGCGCATCCGCAATGAATACCTTGGTGCAGTGACGTTGCGCGTGTTTCGCGACGACGCGGGCGTCATTCGCGGATTTCTCGGCGTCTCGTCGGGGAATGTGGAGATGTTGTTCGTGGCGCCCGAGTCGCGTCGACAGGGCATCGGGGCGGCACTGCTCGCTTATGCGGTGCGTGAGCTCGACTGCACGCGTGTGGACGTCAACGAACAGAATCCGCAAGCGCTGGCGTTCTACCGGCGCGAGGGGTTCGAAGTGACGGGGCGTTCGGCGCTCGACGGCCAGGGGCGACCGTTCCCGCTGCTGCACATGCGCCTTGCTACTGCGACGCCGGCAACAGTCGCTGTTTGATCTTCGTGCCGAAGACATTGACCACGAGTCCGGCCATGACGAGCGCTGCCCCCGCAATTTGCGCGATCGTGAGGGTTTCGTCGAGGAGCAGTGAGGCCGAGGCCAGTCCGATGATCGGTACGAGCAATGAGAAAGGGGCGACCTGACTGGCGGGGTAGCGCGTCATCAGGCGGCCCCATAGCGAGTAGCCCACGAGTGTGGCGATGAAAGCGAGATAAGCGATCGCGAACATCGACGGCCCTGAGATATGCGTGAGCGAGTCCGCGATCTGCTGTGGTCCTTCGAACCAGTAGGAGAGCAGGGCGAACGGGATTGGCGGAATCAGGCTGGCCCAGACGACGAGACCGACCAGATCGACGTTGCCGATTTTCTTCGTGACGACATTGCCCGTTGCCCAGCTGAGCGATGCGCACAGTGTCAGCACGAAGCCGATCAGCGTCATGGCGCCGCTGCCTTGCATGCCGATGACGGCCAGCCCTGTCGCGGCGATCAGCAAGCCGACGATGTTTTGCG
Source organism: Pandoraea anhela (assembly GCF_902459655.1). GTDB lineage: Bacteria > Pseudomonadota > Gammaproteobacteria > Burkholderiales > Burkholderiaceae > Pandoraea > Pandoraea anhela. The sequence goes on along the minus strand of NZ_CABPSB010000004.1, from coordinate 1,693 downwards.
CTCGGAAGCGTTCGCCGAGGCAAACGGCGGCGAGGCCGAGTGTGAAAAAGGCTTGCGCTTGTAGCACGAGCGAGGCGAGTCCGGCGGGCATGCCGACATACATCGCGGTGAATAGCAGTGCGAACTGGCCGAACGAGATCGTTGTGCCGTAGGCGATCAGCCATCGTAGCGGGACTTGCGGACGTTTGACGAAGAGAATGGCGGGAAACGCTGCGAGCAAAAATCGGAGGGCACCTAGCAGCATGGGCGGCACGCCATGCAGGCCGACCTTGATGACGACGAAGTTCACGCCCCAAGCGAGTACGACGATCAGTGCTAGCAAGAGGTCCTTCGGTGTCATGCCGGTGTCTCCGTGAGCGTTATTAGTTAATTTGTTATCGACAGAACGCGAAGTGTACTCTTGCCGCGTTGACGTGTCGTGCGAAAATCCGGCCCGCTGGCCGGATTTCCGTGCGCTCGGCTCACCGCATGACGACACACCCGGCGGCGTCTGCTATTGGGGGCATGACGTATACTTTGCTTTCGCTTACTTGAGGGACGCCGTTTTCCGACGCTTGCTAGCCGAGGTGTACGAGACGGCGTTTGCCGTATCAGAGGATTTGGATGAACTTGCCGCCGCGTCAGCGTCGCACCGATGATGGATTGGACGGCATAACGGCGCGTGACGCCCGTCGTTTGGACGTTTCAGGGTAGGGCGGCGGTCGGTGTAGCACGGATGTAGCACTTCTTGGCGCGGCTTGCCGTGCCTTGATCAGCCTCAAAGCGCCCCAAAGGTTGGATTTGCACCCAACTTTCGGGGCGAAGTTTATGTGTCGAGCTTCAAGCTATTCCGGTTGACCTGGGCGACTCAATGGCAGAGTTGCTGGCACTCCTTCACTGCCGCTGCCCGGCGGTCGTCGATGTACTTCGCAAGCCGGTTGCGCGCAAATCCGCAAGATTGGTGCAACTCTTCAAAAGTAGTTGCACATCATAAGTAACAGACTGGGCACTCCTACTTCCGATGGAGAGTCACCGTGCAAAATATCCCGCCCTGTTCTGCAGCGAATGCTGCCCCCGTGTCATTAGGTGACGTCACCGCGACGGCTACATTGCCGCTAGTCGCGGGGGATTTTTCAGGTGGCGCCAACGTGTCGTCGAGTCAAGGCTTTGAAGGCGACGCCCCGGTCGTTCAATCGAGATCTGTCTATGAAGAGTCAAACACGGCGTCCGTGCTATCGGAGGCGGATAAAAATACCCTGATTGATCGATGGACGAATGAACTCAAGCACCAGGCGGCGGAAGGCTACGATTTTCAGGGAGATTCGCTTGAATCATGTTTGACGAAGACGCTCCGCAAATACACCGGAGTATTTCGCGATGATATCTACGAGTTTGTTTTCGCACCGAGGATCAATGACATTCGCCAGAGTCTTAGGGTTGTCGGGCTGAAGTCCATCTTTTCATCAGGCGACCAAGGCGGCCTCGAAATATTGAATCGTGTGTGGTTCGGCATCAATGGCGCGTTTTCCGAGGAGCAAAAGCAAGACGTGAAAGTACTATTGGACGAGTGGAAGCTGGACTGTCTCAGTGACGGCATCGATCCGTGGGCAATATGAACGGACCGTCGGTGTAGCACGGTGTATTGACCTAGCAAAACCTGCACAGGTTAAGCGGCTAAAGCGAATGCCTCGGCCGGGGTCTTCATCTTTAGCGC
>NZ_CABPSB010000003.1 GCF_902459655.1 Pandoraea anhela | reverse complement strand
ACATTTCGCGATCAACGGCGGCACGACCGAGCGATTTCACGATCTGGCCACGGTGGATCTCGGTCCGCAGGGCGGGCGCACGCTCGTCAACGTCTTCCGTGGGCAGCCGAGGTCGTTACCGTACGAGGTGAAGATGCTGGAGCGTCACCCGTTGGGCAGTCAGGCCTTCCTTCCGCTCAAGACCACGCCGTATCTGGTGGTCGTGGCGCCGGCGGGTGAACTGGACGTGAGCCGGATGCGCGCCTTCGTCTCGGACGGCTGGCAGGGTGTGAATTACGCGAGGGGCGTGTGGCATCACCCGTTGCTGGCGTTGCATGAAGTGAGCGACTTCATCGTCGTGGACCGGGGCGGCGAGGGGCACAACTGCGACGAGCAGGACTTGCCCGGCACGTATTGGCTCACGCAGGCGGCGCTGGACGCCGTGCAGGGCAAGCCGAAGGCGGCGTGAGCCGAGAAAGGCGTCGCCAGGGGAAGGGATTCCGCCCGTGCCCCGGCGAACCAAGACATACGTGGTTGCGACCGGATCAGGCCGCCGGCACAACGGCGGTCACTTCAATTTCCACCTTGGCCTCGTCCTCGACGAGATCGGCGACTTCGACGGCGGTCATGGCCGGAAAGTGACGTCCGATGACGGCACGGTAGTGTTCGCCGATGGCGGGATAATTCGCCACATACTCGCGCTTGTCCTTCACGTACCACGTCATCCGGACGATGTGTTCCGGTCTGGCCTTCCCTTCGGCCAGAATCGCGACGATGTTCTCCAGCGTCTGGCGCACCTGAAGCGCGAAATCATCCGTCTCGAAACGTTGCTGCGCATTCCAGCCGATCTGACCGCCGACGAATACGATGCGGCTGCCCGCCGTCATCTCGAACGCCATGCCATTGGCATAGCCGCGCGGTTTCGCCCATTCGGGCGGTTGGAGAACTTGCAGCATCAGGACACTCCTTCAATCACAGAATCGGGTGCGGCAAAGCGCACGATGGCTTCGCGCTGGGCGGCAGGCACGGCGATCGGCACAGGTCTGCCGCCTTCGCCTTTCGCCACCCAGACCAACACCAGCGTCGCTTGCAAACGCGTCTCGTCGTTCGCGCCGGCGAACCGAATGCGCAACGTCATCGAGGCGCGGCCCAGCCGCGTTACTTCGAGCGAGCGCACCAGCGTCTCGCCCAGAAAACTCGGGGCGCTGAAACGGCACTCGATATTGGCCGTCGGCACCCCCATACCATCGCGCAGATGCATCTCGCCGAACGACAGGCCGAGCCCTTCGGCGCACCAGTCTTCGACCAGATCGTTGATCATCTCGAAATAGCGCGGATAAAACACAATACCTGCCGGATCGCAGTGCTTGAAGCGCACCAGCAACGGCTTCACGAAAGCCCGCTCCGCCACCTCCGCCTCCGTCATCGTTCGTCTCCCCTCACAAAAAGTCAGTGGGCGCCCACTGGAGCGCCCACGCTCCCACGGCGATTGGCTTATTGCGCCATTTGCCGCAGCTTGAAGCGTTGCAGCTTGCCCGTCTCGGTGCGCGGCAGCGTGTCCACGAACTCGATCGCCCGAGGGTATTTGTACGGCGCGATGTTAGCCTTCACATACTCCTGAAGCGCCTTGACCATCGCGTCGTCGCGCGGCTCACCGGCCTTGAGCACCACGTAGGCCTTGACGATCTGACCGCGCGCCTCGTCGTTCGCCCCGACCACACCGCACTCCGCAACCGCCGGATGCTGCAACAACGCCGATTCCACTTCGGGACCCGCGATGTTATAGCCGGCGGAGACGATCATGTCGTCCGAGCGCGCCTGATAGTAGTAATTGCCCGCTTCGTCGCACATGAACGTATCGCCCGGCAGATTCCAGCCGTTCTTCACGTAATTCGTCTGCCGCGAGTCCGCCAGATAGCGGCATCCCGTCGGCCCCTTCACCGCCAGTTTGCCCACAGTCCCCGGCGGCAACTGCTGCATGTTCTCGTCGACGATCATGGCGATGTAGCCCGGCACCGGCTTGCCGATGGCGCCCGGCACCACATCGCCGTTCGCCGCCGAGATGAAGATGTGGATCATCTCCGTGCCGCCGATGCCGTCGATCATCTCGATGCCCGACGCCTGCTTCCACAACTGACGTGTCGCATCCGGCAGCGCCTCGCCGGCGGACACCGTCTTCTTCAGACTCGACAGATCGTACTTGCCGACGAGCGCCGCCATCTGACGATAGAACGTCGGCGCGGTGAAACAGATCGTCGCGCGATAGTCGGCAATGGCCTGCAACAGACTGTCCGGCGTGAGCTTTTCCAGCAGTACCGTCGCCGCGCCGACACGCAGCGGAAACGTCAGCAAGCCCCCCGTGCCGAAAGTGAACGCTAACGGGGGAGTGCCGCAAAAGATGTCGTCCGGCCCCGGCTTGAGTACGTGACGCGGGAACAGATCGCACATCGCCAGCACATCCCGATGAAAGTGCATCGTGCCTTTGGGCTGCCCCGTCGTGCCGCTCGTGAAGGCGATCAGGCAAACGTCGTCCGCCGCCGTGTCGCAGGCCTCGAAACTCGCCGGCTGGCGGGCCATGCGAGCCTCCAGTGAGTCCTCACCAACGTCATGAAAATAGACGACCTTCGACAACACCGGACAGTAGTAGTCGTGTCCGGGCTGACGATTGAATTCGAGTTCTTCCTTGAGACGACCATCGCATAACGCAGCACTGACTTCGGCCTTGTCCACGATCTGCTTGAGTTCCTTCGCGCGCAGCAGCGGCATCGTCGGCACACCGACGAGGCCCGCCTTGATGACCGCGAGCCAGGCAGCGGCCATGAAGAGATTGTTGGGGCCGCGCAGCAGCACACGGTTGCCCGGCACGAGCGCCATATCGTTGCGCAACACATGGGCGATGCGGTCGACCCGCTCGCGCAGACCGAGATACGTCGTGACGGTCGGCTGTCCGTTCTCGAGCGAATAGATCGCGGGCGCGTCACCGCGTCCCTGGGCGATCGCGCGGTCCAGCAGTTCGGCGGCGCAATTGATGCGCGCCGGGTATGCCACGTCCGGATTGTCGAGCAGAAACTCGGGCCACTGATCCGCGGGCGGCAGATTGTCGCGCGCGAAGGTGTCGAGATGTCCAGATCGTTCCATGTGCTTCTCCTTGCCCCCGGTAATCAAGCATGACGCCGACGCTACGCGTCAGACCCAGTCCTAGTGCTGCCAAGTGCTATTGCAAGACGCCATGCCATCCCTGTCTGCGTGGGTTGCCACTGCGCACATCACAAATCCTGCCAAACCATGTACCGCTCACCGCTCACCGCTCATCACTCATCACTCATTACTGCGCACCGCCATGTCCCGCACGTCGAACGCCAAGGATCAACCGTCCTTGAGCAATTCGCGCGCGATGATCAGTTTTTGCACTTCCGTTGCCCCTTCGTAAATCCGCAGCGAGCGGATCTCGCGGTACAGGCGCTCCACCACCGCGCCCGACACCACGCCCGCGCCTCCGAACATCTGCAATGCACGGTCGATGACCTGCTGCGCCGATTCGGTCGAGAACATCTTTGCCATCGCCGCTTCGCGCGTCGTGCGCTGTCCGAGCACATCGCGCTGCCATGCGGCGCGGTACGTGAGCAAGGCGGCCGCATCCACCGATGTCGCCATGTCGCCCAGCGCCGCCTGCGTCAGTTGAAAGTCCGCCAGCGTCTGGCCGAACATCTCGCGCGACTTCGCACGCGCCAACCCTTCGTCCAACGCCCGACGGGCGAAGCCCAGCGCGGCGGCCGCGACCGAGGCGCGGAAGATGTCCAGCGTCATCATGGCGACCTTGAAGCCCTGCCCTGCCTCACCCAGACGTTGCGACGCGGGCACACGGCAGTTCTCGAACTTCAGGCGCGCCAGCGGATGCGGCGCACTCACATCGATACGCTCGGCAATCGTCAGCCCCGGCGTGTCGGCATCCACCACGAACGCACTGATGCCGCGTGCGCCCGGCGCCTCGCCCGTGCGCACGAACACGCAGTAGAAGTCGGCAATGCCGCCATTGGAAATCCACGTCTTCTCGCCGTTCAGGAGGTAAGCGTCGCCGTCCGGCGTGGCCGAGCAGGCCATCGCGGCGACGTCGGAGCCGGCATTCGGCTCCGACAGCGCGAAAGCGGCGATCGCCTCGCCCGAGGCCACACGCGGCAAATAGCGCTGTCTGAGCGCGTCGCTGCCCGCGAGCGTGATCGCACCGCTGCCCAGGCCCTGCATCGCGAACGCGAAGTCCGCAAGACCGTCGTGACGCGCCAGCGTCTCGCGCAGCACGCACAGCGCACGCGAATCCAGCGTGTCGAGCGCACCGCCATGGCTCGCGGGCACGCAATACTTCAGCCATCCGGCGCGCCCCAGTTGGCGTACCAGCGACGCGCACGTCGCATCCGTATCGGCGTGATGATCGACATCGAGCTCACGCGTGCACCAATCGTCGAGCATCGCGCCGAGGTGACGGTGGGTGTCTTCGAAAAACGGCCACGCAAGGAAATCGGCATTGCGCGCGTTGTGAGGGGTATGAGGGGTATGAAGGGTATGGGGAGTCATCGCGCTCATCAGTCAGTCGCCCTTGAACACCGGTTTCTGCTTGGCGACGAACGCGTCGAAAGCCCGGCGGAAATCCTTCGTTTGCATGCAGATGGCCTGCGCTTCGGCTTCGGCCTCGATGGCCTCGTCCACCCCCATGTTCCACTCCTGATGCAGCAACTTCTTCGTCACACCATGCGCGAAGGTCGGGCCGCATGCGATCTGATCGGCCAGCGTCTGCGCCGCCGAGAGCACCGCGCCGCCGTCGTGCAGCGCGTTGAAGAAGCCCCATTGGACACCCTCTTCCGCCGTCATCACGCGCCCGGTGTAGAGCAATTCGGAGGCACGCCCCTGCCCGATCATGCGCGGCAGCAGCGTGCATGCCCCCATGTCGGCGCCGGCCAGCCCCACCCGCACGAACAGGAATGCCGTCTTCGTCTGCGGCGTGCCCAGACGCATGTCCGACGCCAGCGCGACCATCGCGCCCGCGCCGGCGCAAATGCCGTCGATCGCGCTGATGATCGGCTGCGGGCAGGCACGCATCGCCTTGACCAGATCGCCCGTCATGCGCGTGAAGTCCAGCAACTCCGGCATGCTCATCCGGGTGAGCGGGCCGATGATTTCGTGGACGTCGCCGCCGGAGCAGAAATTACCGCCCGCGCCCGTCACGACCACCGTCTTGATGTCCGTCGCGTAGACCAGTCCTCGGAACAGATCGCGCAATTCGGCATACGAGTCGAACGTGAGCGGATTCTTCTTTTCGGGACGATTCAGCGTGATCGTGCCGATGCTCGGACGCCCCTGAGCGTCGTTCGACACCGACCACAGAAAATGCCTGGCTTCGTAGTTCGCGAACGGGCGCTTGTGGTGCGCCATCGTCAGTTTCACGTCACTCATTGGCCGATCTCCTTTACCCTGTTGTCCTGCTGCCCTGTTGCCCTTGACAGCCTATCGGGTCGCCCGACGGCGGTGCGCTCGTATGTCGCGCCTGCATGCCTGTCGAACCCGTTCGATTGGAATGCCGCCGACCGGTCTCGCCCCGCCCGGCGTCCTGACGCTTTCGTCAGCGGTGTCAGCCGACGCTCACTTCCCCGCCCGCCACAGCAATCGATTGCCCCGTCATCGACGCAGCGCCCGGCTGGCAGAGCCACAGCACGGCGTCGGCAACCTCCTGCGGCTGCACGAGACGCCCCTGCGGATTGCGCCTGGCCAGTTCGGCCCGCGCTTCGTCTTCGCTGCGCCCCGTCTTGGCGACGATGTTCGCCACGGCGTCGCGCACGATGTCCGTCTCCGTATACCCGGGGCAGACGGCGTTCACCGTCACGCCCTTCTTCGCCACCTCGAGCGCCAGCGCACGCGTCAGACCGACCACGCCATGCTTGGCCGCGCAATATGCGGTGACGTACGGATAGCCGATCAGACCGGCGGTGCTCGCCACGTTCACGATGCGTCCCCACCCGCTGTCCAGCATGGCGGGCAACGCTGCCGAAATGCAGTGATAGGTGCCGGTCAGGTTGACGTCGATCATCTGCTGCCAAAGCCGCGCGTCCGTCTTGCCGAAGGGTGCGCTCACGGCTTGCCCCGCATTATTGACGAGCACCTGCACCGGACCGAAACGCTGCGCTGCGCGTGCGAACGCGGCTTGCACGGCGGCGGCATCGGCGATGTCGGCCGCCACCCAGGCGAGTTGCCCCTGCGCTGCCAGGGCGCGTGCGCCCTCGGCGAGTCTCGCTTCGCTGCGCCCGAGCAGCGTGACGTGGGCGCCTTGAGCGAGCAGCGCGCGAGCCACGGCTTCGCCAATGCCGCGTGCGCCGCCCGTCACGAGCGCGTGCACGCCGTTGAGCGATGCCGGCGCCGTGGCCGTGGAACTTGGGGTAGACGTCATGAACTTGTCCTTATTTACCGATCTGTTGCGCGTAGGCGGCAGCACGCTCCAGATTGGTCTCGTACTGACGTTTGCCGGCATAGTACTGCGACGGCCACGGCAAGTCCTTGTAACCGATCTTCGCCGCTTCATGCAGCGTCCAGAACGGATCGGCCAGATGCGGACGTGCGAGCGCGCACAGGTCGGCGCGGCCGGACGCGATGATGCTGTTCACGTGATCGGCCTCGAAAATCGCCCCGACCGCGATGGTCGGCACGCCGGCCTCGTTGCGCACGCGATCGGCGAACGGCGTCTGGAACATACGGCCGTAGACCGGTTTTTCTTCCTTGCTCACCTGCCCCGACGAACAGTCGATGAGATCCGCCCCGGCGTCCTTGAAGGCACGGGCGATGGCCACGGCGTCGTCCGGCGTGATGCCGCCCTCGACCCAGTCGTGGGCGGAGATGCGCACCGACATCGGCTTGGCGGCCGGCCAGACATTGCGCACCGCCGCGAAGACTTCCAGCGGATAGCGCAGCCGGTTTTCCAGCGCCCCGCCGTACTCGTCCTGACGACGATTCGTGAGCGGCGAAATAAAGCTCGACAGCAGATAGCCGTGCGCGCAGTGCAGCTCCAGCCAGTCGAAACCGGCTTCGGCGGCGCGGCGGGCGGCCTGAACGAAGTCGTCCTTCACGCGGTCCATGTCGGCGCGCGTCATCTCGCGCGGCGTTTGCGATACGCCGTCGATATATGGCAGCGCAGAGGCCGAGATCAGCGGCCAGTTGTCGTGCGCGAGCGGCTGATCGATGCCGTCCCATGCCAGACGCGTCGACCCCTTGCGCCCGGCGTGACCGATCTGCATCGCGATCTTCGCATCGCTGCCCGAGTGCACGAAGTCGACGATGCGCTTCCAGGCGTCGCGCTGCGTGTCGTTCCACAGGCCGGGGCAGCCAGGCGTGATGCGCGCGTCGGGCGACACGCAGGTCATCTCCGCGACGATCATGCCGGCGCCGCCCAGCGCGCGGCTGCCCAGGTGCACGAGATGGAAATCGCCGGGCACACCGTCGACAGCCGAATACATCGCCATGGGCGACATCACGATACGGTTCTTCAGTGTGAGTTCACGAGCGCGGAACGGCGTGAACATGGGCGGGATGGCGTGCTGACCGGCGGCGCGCTTCACACCGGCATGCTCGGCGAGCCAATCCTCGTAGCCTTCGACGTAAGCGGCGTCGCGTACGCGCAGGTTTTCGTGCGAGATACGTTGCGAGCGCGTGAGCAGCGAATAGGCGAACTGTTCGGGCGCGAAGCGGGCGTAGCGATCGACCGTCTCGAACCATTCCGTCGAATTGCGTGCGGCGTTCTGGATTTTGAGCACCTCGATGCTGCGTGCGGCTTCGTAGTCGGCCAGCACGCGCGGCAGGGCGTCAATGCCCTGCGTGCCGAGGCCATCGGCCAGGGCAATGGCGTCTTCAAGGGCGAGCTTGGTGCCGGAGCCGATCGAGAAGTGAGCGGTGTGGGCGGCGTCGCCCATCAGAACCACGGGAATGAGCTTGCCGTCGATATCCGACCAATGCACCCAGTGCTCGCAGATCACGCGCGGGAACTGAATCCAGATGGCCGAGCCGCGCAGATGCTTGGCGTTGCTCATCAGCGCGTGACCGCCAAGGTACTTGGCGAAGAGGTTTTCGCAGAACTTCACGCCCGCTTCCTGACTCATCTGATCGATACCGTGGGCGCGCCAGACCGACTCGGGCGTCTCGACGATGAATGTCGACGTATCGGCGTCGAACTGGTAGGCATGCGCCTGAAACCAGCCATGCTCCGTCTTCTCGAAAGCGAACGTGAACGCATCGAAACGCTGATGCGTGCCAAGCCAGACGAAGCGGTTCCGACGCGTGTCGATATCGGGACGATAGGTGTCGGCGTAACGGGTGCGAATGCGGCTGTTCAGACCGTCGGAGGCGATCAGCAGGTCGGCCTGATAACGGCGGGCGATTTCCTGATCGTCGATGACGTCCGTCTCGAAGACGAGTTCGACGCCGAGCGCTTCGCAGCGGGATTGCAGGATGTTGAGCAGCCGCTTGCGGCCGATGCCGATGAAACCGTGTCCGCCCGAGGTGATCGTGCGGCCCTCGAAGTGGATATCGATGTCGTCCCAATGATTGAAGGCCGCATTGATTTGCGCAGCGCTCTCCGGGTCGGCTTCCTGAAGGTTGTCCATCGTCGCGTCGGAGAACACGACCCCCCAGCCGAACGTGTCGTAGGGACGGTTGCGCTCGACCACCACCACCCGATGGGAAGGTTCGCGCAGCTTCATCAACAGCCCGAAATACAGACCAGCGGGACCGCCGCCGATACAGACGATATTCATCTCCAGCCTCCGGATTCACAGATCGCGTCGCGCTCACCGACCGTTCGATCTTTGTTAAATCGTAAATAGTTTATGCCTAAAATACTAGCGAAAAAAATAGGTGCGGACAAGATCGGGCATCACCGGTCGCCCAGGGGGAAGGGAAAGCCCTTAGACGGCGGCCCATCCAGGCAGACGGCACGCCTTGCCTCCTGATTTATCAGACAAGGACCAAAGCAATCTACGGTCGTTACCTGATGGGTTCGTGCGATGCGCCGCGTCATGATTCGTCCATGGTTTTGCACGAGGCAGAGCCTGTGTACCGGACGGAGTCGCCGCCGGGCACCGACCCGACAAAACCGACGGCCAACGTAGGCCGATTCAGGATCAGAGAGGAATTCGATGCACGCATGTCCCATCCCCGACGCCGTACTGGCCGACGACGACGCAGTGGAGATGCTGCGCGTCTGGAGCGCAGAGAAGGCGATGTATTGCTCGATGAAAGTCGGGATGTATCAGGAGACGCGCAAGGTTTCGGAGGAAGCGGTCTGGGGCATTATCCTCGCGGACGTCGCCCGGCAGGTCTCGGACGCACTGCAACGGGCCTATCCCGACACCGAAACCGACTCCCTCGCGATGGTGCGAGACCATTTCCTCAACGAGTTGCGCACGCCATCCATCCAAAGCAAGAAAGACACGCCGCAGCGACATCACTGAAGCACGCCTTCGCGCCATCGAATCATTTCAACGCGCGCCGACCGTCGTCGCGCGCGATCAGCAAGATCGTCAGACGCATCACCGTACTCACCATCGGATAGCCGCCACGGCGCCTGCATATTGCCCATCCCGATGATCCGACGACCGCCATCAGTCATCGTTGGTGGTCGTTGGTGGTCGTTGGTGATCATTAGTCATCGGTAATCATCGGTGGTCATCGTTCATCATCGACGACCACCGATGACGACATCGCGATGCCCCGGCGGGTCTCCATTCATCCGGGTTGATCCCCGCGGCCCCCGCCCCTTGATCCACCCTGGTGCCCCTTGATCCAAATCGATGCCCATTGATCCCGGCTAGTGCTCAGGCGGAGGGGACGTCGTGGCAGCAGCTTGCCCCAGCGCATTGCCGTCGTCGTTGGCCATCTGCTCGCGATCCGTCAGTTGAGCGAAGATCCACGACGAGCAGCAGGTGATCAGCCCGACGCATGCGAACGTTGCTCGAAATGCCGGCAGCGCGCCCACGCCTGCGGCCTCGCCGAACGCCCCGGTGAACGTGACCAGCAACGCACCGCCGACCGTCAGACCAAAACTCATCGCCAGCATCTGCACAAGCGAGAACAGGCTGTTGCCTCCGCTCGCATCGTCCGGATTGAGATCCTTGAGCGTGAGCGTATTCATCGCGGTGAACTGAATCGAGTTGATGCCGCCGAGAATGCCGAGTTGCACGATCAGCAACGGCACCGGATAGTTCGGCGTGACGAGCGCAAAACTCGCCATGACACAGCCGGCCAGAATCGTATTCCAGACCAGCACCGGCCGATAACCGAATCGCACGACCAGATATGTGGCGAGGCGCTTCGCAAAAATCCCCGTGATGGTGATCGGCAGCATCAGCAACCCCGCCTCGAACGCGGAATAGCCGAGACTCACCTGCAACAACAATGGCACGAGATACGGCACCGCGGCGATACCGATGCGGGCAAAGAGGTTGCCGAGCAACCCGACACTGAAGGTATGCACCTTGAACATCGCCAGCGAGAACAGCGGCTGCGGCGCGCGATTTGCATAAAGTCCGTAGGCGACGAAGCCCGCGAAACCCAGCACCAGCAACACCAGCATCAGCGCGTGCGCCCCGGCGATATCCGCATGACGATCGAGTGCGAGCGATGTCGCCACCATGCCGACGGACAGCAGCAGATAGCCCTTCACGTCGAACGATGTCCGATGCGGCGCAAGCGCGTTCGCCAGAAAGAAGTGCGCGGCGATGCAGCCGGCGACGCCGACAGGCACGTTGATCAGAAACACCCAATGCCACGACGCCACCTTGACGAGCCAGCCACCCAGCGTCGGCCCGATCAGCGGTCCGATCATGCCGGGCACCGCGACGAACGCCAGTGCCTGCAAGTACTGCTCGCGAGGGAACGTGCGCAACACGGCCAGACGCCCCACCGGCAACAGCATCGCGCCGCCGAATCCCTGCACGATGCGCCAAACGACAAGCGTGTCCAGCGTGCCGGCATAGGCACACATCGCCGAGCCGATCGAGAAAATCGTCAATGCGCTGGAGAACACGACACGCGTACCCAGCCGGTCCGCCAGCCAGCCGGACAGCGGAATCGTTACCGCCATCGTCAACGCATAGGCGATGACGACGGCCTGCATGTGCAACGGGGATTGGCCGAGATCGCGCGCCATTGCGGGCAACGCGGTGTTGACGATGGTCGAGTCGAGCGTCTGCATGAAGAAGCCGACCGAGACCACGAGAAGCATTGCCTTTTGCCGCCAGGCGGCCGGGTTGGATGATGTCATGTCGATGAGGGATGAACGGGCATGAGCACGAACGAATCATACCGGCGTTGCACGACAGACTGTCGCAATGCAACGCCGGTTATCGATATCGAACCCCATTCGCCTGCCCAATGCACTGCGGCGCAGTCCGAAAAATCGGCTGCGCCGCAGCGTCATGTCACGTCATGTCGTGACGCGCCATTGCCCCCGACCTACGTTCTCTTGATTCCCTCGATCCCCTTGATTCCCTTGATCCCCCTAACCGCGTCGCGCACCTGTTCGAGGGCTGCCGGGTCTTCGAGCGTGATCAGATCCCCCGTCTCGCGACCTTCGCAAATTGCCTGAATCGCACGACGGAGCAATTTTCCGGAGCGCGTCTTGGGCAGCATCGAGACGAAGAACACGCGCGCAGGACGCGCCACCGCCCCGAGTTGCTTGTCCACCGTCTTCATGACATCGCCTTCGAGCGCCAGGCGCGCCTCGTCGGTCTCCGCCTGCTCCGGTCGGCGCAGCACGGCAAACGCCATCGCCACCTGTCCCTTCAGCGCGTCCTGCGCGCCGATCACCGCGACTTCGGCCACCGCCGGATGGCTTGCGATACTCTCCTCGATCTCTCGCGAGCCGAGTCGGTGTCCGGCCACGTTGATGACATCGTCGGTGCGACCGAGAATGAAGTAATAGCCGTCCTCATCGCGCACGCCCCAGTCGAAGCTCGAATACAGCATGCGTCCCGGCACCGTCTGCCAGTACGTTTTGACGAAGCGCTCGTCGTCGCCCCACAGCGTGCTCAGACACCCCGGCGGCATCGGGCCTTCGATGGCCAGCACGCCCTTCTCGTTCGGCCCGCAGTCCTCGCCGGTCGCCTCGTTCACGAGCTTCACGTCGTAGCCATACACCGGCTTACCCGGTGATCCGAGCTTGCTCGGCAGGACTTCCACACCGCGCGTCATGCCCAGAATCGGCCAGCCCGTCTCCGTCTGCCAGTAGTTGTCGACGACCGGCTTGCCCACGCCCTCGGTCAGCCATCGCGCCGTCGGTTCGTCCAGCGGTTCGCCGGCAAGGAAGATGAGCCGCAGCGACGACAGATCGTATTGCGTCAGATAGGCGGGGTCCTGCTTCTTGAGCACGCGAATCGCCGTGGGCGCGGTAAACAATTGCGTCACCTTGTACTTCTCGACGATGCGCCACCAGATCCCGCCATCGGGCCGAATCGGCGTGCCTTCGTACATCACCGTCGCGATGCCGGCGAGCAACGGCGCGTAGACGATGTAGCTGTGCCCAACCACCCAGCCGATGTCGGACGCGCAGAACATCGTATCGCCCGGCTTCGCACAGAAGATGTGCTGCATCGACGACGCGAGCGCGACGGCGTAGCCGCCCGTATCGCGCTGCACGCCCTTCGGTTTGCCCGTGGTTCCCGACGTATAAAGCACGTAAGACGGATCGCTCGATGCCATCCACTCGCAGGGAACGAACGCGTCGAGATGCTGCTCGCGCAGCGGTGCATAGTCGACGTCCCGACCGGCTACGCGCGCCATGGGCGCGAGCCCGCGATCGATCAGCAACACGCTCGACGGCTTGTGCTGCGCGAGCGTAATGCCCTCGTCGAGTAAAGGTTTGTACGGCACGACCTTGCCGTTGCGCGAACCGGCGTCGGCGGACACGATGACCTTCGGCCGCGCGTCGTCGATGCGCGCGGCGAGATTCACCGACGCGAAGCCGCCGAACACCACCGAGTGAATCGCCCCGAGTCGCGTGCACGCGAGCATCGCGAACAGCGCCTCCGGCACCATCGGCATATAGATCAGTACCCGCTCGCCGCGCCCCACGCCCAGCGATTGGAGAGACGCCGCCATGCGGTTGACTTCGGCAGCGAGCGCGTCGTAGGTATAGACACGCTCCTGCCCGGTTTCCGTCGAGACCCACACCAGCGCGTTTTGCGTACCTCGAGACGGCAGATGACGGTCGACGGCGTTATGGCAGATGTTGGTCCGTCCACCGACGAACCAGCGCGCAAACGGCGGATTGTCGTATTCGAGCACCTGATCGAAGGGCGTCTCCCAGTCGATCAGCCTGGCCTGTTCCTCCCAGAAGGCCGCACGCGTATCCGGAGCAATCGAACGAGCGTGAAACGACGCATACGAAGTCATGTTGTCTCCTTCCATTTATTTGCATTCAGTGTGCGCGTTGACGCTTACGGAAGGCTTACCGGACGCCCCGCGCAATCCCCCAAACGCTAGGGGATTACGCTGAGATTGCAAGGAGATTTGCGCCAGATCAAGGGAATTGCACGGACATGCTGAAGCGTTCAGACGAGGTCCGCAATGGGCGAGCGGGACTCGGACGACGAATCGACCTGCTCGGCTTGCTGCGCATGCCACATGCGTGCGTAGAGCCCGCCGTGGCGCAACAGCGTCACATGATCGCCGGTCTCCACGATGCGCCCGGCATCCATGACCACGATGCGATCCGCATGCCGGATGGCTGCGAGCCGATGTGCCACCACGACACACGTCGCGCCTGCGCGCTCGCCGGCGAGGCGATCGAGGATGCGCGCCTCGGTGAGTGCGTCGAGCGCCGCCGTCGGCTCGTCGAGCAACAGCAACGGCGGGCGGCCCCACAGCGCACGCGCGATGTTGACGCGCTGGCGCTCGCCGCCCGACAAACCCGCCACCGATGCCGTGTGCGGCACTTCGGCCAGCGCCGTCACTCGCAGAAATTCGGCCTGCACCGGGCCGTCCTCACGCGGCACCTCCGCGCCGAGGCCGGCACGATAGGCGACGTTGTCGAAAAGCGGCCGATCGAAAAGCCGGCCGTCCTGCGTGACGAAGCCGGTGACACGCCGCATCGCATCGGCCTGGTCGCGGCACAGCGGGCGGGCGTCGACATATACCGCCCCGCGAGAAGGCAATACCATCCCGGCGATCAGCCGCAACAACGTCGACTTGCCTGCCCCGGAGGGGCCGACGAGCGCCACATATTCGCCCGCGCCGATGCGCAGGCGCACGTCGGACACGATCGCCCGGGCGTCGCTCGTCGTCACGCTCACACCGTCGAGTTCGATGCAAGGCGCAGCGCTTGCGAACGGCCGCTGCGCGGCCGACGTCTGTTCGCAGCGCTTGTTATCCTCGGCGTACTGGTTGCCCAGGTTGCCCAGGTCGCCCTCGTTGCCTCTATTGCTCCTGTCGCGCCTGTCGCCGTCCACCAACGCCGCAGCGCAACGCCCTGTAGCGCCCCTTTGCGGGTCTTCTGCGAAGCGCACCGAGACGGCATCGCGCAGATGCTCGTCGACACTGACCAGCGCTCTTGCGACCTGCGAGACCAACGCGCCGAGCATCGCGGCGGGCAACGCGAACTGAAGCAGATAGGCGTTGACCTGCACCAGCGTGCCCACCGGCTCGGCCCCGCGGGAAACATCGCTCACGGCGAGTAACGTCATCGCCGAGACGCCCGCCGCCATGATCGCCATCTGCAAGGCGCTCGTCAGTTGCGCCGTAGTCGCCGTGGCCAGCGCCGCCTCATAGCGTGTACGCAATCGCTGCGCCAGACGCCCGACTTCCGCCGGTTCCTGCGCAAACGTCTTGACGCACTCCAATTGGCTCAGCGTGTCGGCAAGCGCGCCGGTCGTCGCCCGGGACACGTCGTTCGCCTGCGACTCGCGACGCGTGACTCGCGCCAGCGACGGCCGCAGCGTCAGCACATAGGCAAGCACCGTCGCCCCGAGAATCACGCCGTACAGCACCCCGAAGTTGAGCATCAGGATAACGCCCGTCGCCACGACCTGGACCGCCAGCGGCAATAGTCCGAACACCAGTCCCGTGACGATGACGGGCAGCGCGACCTCCACGCGGAACAGGCAATCGAGCACCTGTCCGGCGTTGACCTCTCGTGCGCGATGTGCCGGCAGTTCGATCAGACGCGTGAGATATCCGAGGCCGGTGCGACGTCGCAGGTCTTCCATCACCCGCTGGATGAGCAGGTCCTTGCCGCGCTCCCCGATAGCCGCGCCGGACCACAGCAAGACGTACCCCATGGCGAGCGGCATCGCGAGCGTACCCGGACGCGCTCCCGCCAGCGCATCGACCGCCAGGCCCAGCACCCACGGCGCGACGAGCCGCAACGAAAGCATGAGCACCGCCGCAAAGGTGGCTGTCACAAGCCACCGCCGATGGCGCGACGACGCCGTTTCCCGCGCCCAAAGCGTACGCAATACGAAGCACAGGGCCTGCCAGCCGGCGCGTCGGGTCATGCGGCCACCTCCGCGCTCGCGCCGTGTCGCCAACCGCGCACGAACATCTCGACAGCGTACAGACGGCGAATCGTCGTCATCGATTCGAGATGGTGGTGCGCCATCCGGCCGATGGCGCGGCGGCACGCGTCCCGGTCGATCCAGCCCGACGCCGCACAATACCCTTCCAGACACACCGCTTCCACGTGCGACAAATTGGCCGCCACGCCCGCCCCCAGAATGCCGGTCATCATCCCCTTGTCGCGCCGCCAGAGATTCGGCAGACCGCTGGCGAGATAGGCCGCGCGGCGCAGCGGCAGGCGGTTGTGCATCGCGTTGAAGAGTCGGTACGTCGGCATGGCGAAGCCCGCCTCCACAATGGGCTGCGTGAGGAACGGGAACACCGTGCCGCCGTCGGAGAGCGCGGGATGCACCTCGATGTCGCGAAGATTGCCGAGCGTGCCGAGTACCTGCGCCCGCTTGCCGGGACGCATCCGAAGCGGCCAGTGCTTCAACCACGCCTGCGCGAGCGGTTCGGTGCGCAGCCATAGCCCGCCGTCGGACACACCGCCCGCATACGCCGCCGCCGTGAGGAGCCCATCACGCGGCGCGGCCAACGGATTCGCCCGGCGCTGACACAGTTGTGCGAACGCGCCCCGGGCGACCCACAGCAGCGGCAGGCGCTGCATCATCGCGAGATCGCGCCACGCGCCGAAGGCTCGCCGCCACTGGCCATCGGCGAAGGCGTCGAGAAATGCGCCATCGGGCGGGGGCGCGAGGAAGATGGCGTCGCCGCCGTGACCGTTGACCACGCGATGGTCGCGATACGGCGACAGGCGCTCGCGCACGGCAGCGAGTTGGGCGAGCATGCACAGATGCATCGCGGGACGCGGCAAACGCGGGATCGCGGCTGGCGCACAGAACGCCGGGCATTCGATGTCGAAACGCTCGAACGCCATGCGCACATGCCGTGCGACCTGCCGGGCGTGGTGCGACTCGTCGCTCGACGGCGACGCCGGATCGCGGTGGTTCACGGCAGTGCAATGCCCGGCCACCCCCGATTGGGCGAGCGCGAGCGCCAGCGATGTCGATTCGACACCGCCCGACAATTCCAGCACCGCGCGGCGATCGCCAAGACAGCGTTCCGTGGAACGTCGCAACAAGCCGAGCAAACCCGTACCGGACGTCATCTCCTGCACGTCGCGCTCGCCGCCCTCCGGTCGCCACGAGGGCCACCAGACGATGCGCGTCTTCGGCGCGCCGCGCTCCGGAATCCACAACGCATGGCCGAGCGGCAGACGCTCCACGTCGTACAGCGCGCACTGCACGCCACCGACATCGCCGTACACGAGAAAGGACTTGAGCGCCTCGCTGTCGAACGACGGATCGTCGCCGGTGAGTGCCGCCGGATCGGCGGCGACATGAACGGCGCCGTCGCGACAAAAGCGGTAGTAAGTCGGACAGTGACCGCAGGGATCGCACAGCACGAGCGTCGCACCGCTCCAGCGGTCGTGCACGATGATCCGGTAATGTCCCCAATAGCGCTCGACGAAACGCTCGGGCGACTCTAGCGCCAGACGCGCGAGTTCCAGTCCCAGAGACACTTCGCGACCATCGTCCTTGCGAAACACGCGACCGCTCACGTACCACGCAAGCAGTTCGCTCTGGTCGCTGACATGACGACGATCGCCGTGGCCTTCCGGACGAATCCTGGCGGCGGGCTGGCCGTCCAGCCCGCGCAATACGACAGCGCCGGGCAGCGGCACATGACGCTCGGCCGGTCCTGGTCTCAGGCGGGCAAGTTTCATGACGGGCTCCGTGTGAGTGGGGGCCTGGGTTGAGAAATGCGACACGCATTTGCGACCGCCCGCCTCCGCTTCACGATGAACGGTGGACGGCGCAGGCGTGCGCTCAGGCGGGCGTCTCGTAAATGACGGCCAACTGCTCCCGACGGCGCGGATCGTCACCGATCACCCGCCCCTGGGCTTCGGCCCACGCGTGGGCATAGAACGGTTGCCGCTGCACGCCCACGACCAGTTGAACCCGCAGGCCATCATGGGCACACCACATCGCCAATGCCGCATACCACGGCAGGCACGGCGTGCATTGCGGATAGAGCAAGGCGGCGCGGTGCATGGCCGCAACGTACGGTGCATAGTCGCCCGGCAACCCGTAATGCGTGTGGCGTGTCTGCTGCGCGTGATTCACCCGGTCGATGACGCCGGCCATGCGCGCTTTACGGGTGATGCGCTGGGCTTGCCAGAGCCAATAGCCCGCGCGCGCTACGTCGCGTTTGCGCACATCGATGCCCAGATCGCCGGGCATGATCAGCCACGCATCGAAGCCGAGGCGCGGTGTCATGTCGTGCGTCGCATACCGGGGGTCCGGCGTATCGCGCGGACCTGGCGCGAGCAGGCCTTGCGCGTCGAATACGTCCTGCATCGCCGGCAACGTCCCGGAGACGACTTGCGGCTCATGGCGCCATCCGATCAGCCGGCGCAGCGCTTGCGAATGCGCATAGGACAAATTGAAGTAACGATCGTGAGCAAGCTTGAGCACGACGACATGGGCGTCGATACCGACAACGTGAACATCGGACGCCAGATGACGGAAAACCGGCGCGTCCGCACACGCGCCGGTTCCGATTCGCATCGAATCTGCCACGTCAGGCATGACCTCCGGTCAGCGGCGGCAGCGTCGGGATGCAAACCGGCTTGAAGCACAGCGGCAGCACGGTGATGCCTTCGGCGTCATTGCCGAGCACACCGCGCGTGGCATGCGTGGCATCCACCGAGGCGAGTACGTCGAGTTCGGTCACTTCTTTCACGGCTCCCATTTCCTTCTTCATTTAGGACTCCTTCTTGAGTGAATACGAACGGAATCGTCCGCGTCTTCATCATAGGAAACGCGCGTCGATGCATTTATGGGAATTTTCCGAAGCAGCACGTGAACCGCGTGCAGGGACGTGCGGGTCGCCAGGCAGCGATCGGGCGCGCCTGCCTCGCCAAGAAAAAAGCGCCCATGAGGATCAACCTCACGGGCGCTTTACAGTTTCAGCAGTTTCGGCGGTTTCACCGGTTCCAGCAGTTTTTGTGGCTTTTGCGGTATCCGATCGGGGCCGGTCTACGGTCCCTGCCGACGCTTATCGCTGAGCCGTCTTGGTGACCTTCGTGGCGGGCTTGGCCGCCGCCTTGGCGACCGTCTTCGCGGGCGCCTTGGCCGGTGCCTTCGACGCCACCTTGGCAGCCGGGGCCGACTTGCTCGCCGCCGTCCTGGTCGTCTTGGCCGGGCTGGCGGCCGGGCGTTGGTCAACCACACGAATCATCTTGCCGTTCTTGCCACGCACCAGCCGCGTGCGCGGCGCTTCGCCGTCACTCTTGGCGGCGGCCGGTTCCGGCGCCGAGGCAGCCTGCACGCGAGCGGCGTCCTTGACCGGCACGTGCAGCACCAGCAGTTGGCCAGACGTCAGCGAGTCGCGACGCAGACGATTCCAGCTCTTGATCTGCGCAACGCTCACACCGCTACGGGCGGCCACACTCGCAAGCGTGTCGCGATTGCGTGCCCGCACCATCACCTTGCGCGTATCGGGCAGGTCCGGCTCCAGCGCCAGCACGGCGTTGGTCGCGACCGAGGCGCTGATGTCCTGATCGATATCGTCCGAGCGCGGCACGAGCAGCGTCGACCCCGCCTTCAGACGCATACGCGGCGCGATGTTGTTGACCGAGCGGATGACGGCGGCGTCCACACCGAGCTTGCGCGCCACGTCTTCCGGACGCTCACGCGAGGACGACGTGTAAGTCGTCCAGCTCGACAGCGGCTTGTCGTAGCTCTTCAGACGGCGCTGGAACACTTCGGCACTGTCGAACGGCAGCAGGATCTGCGTCTGCGCAGCACCCAGAATCACGGGCTTGCGGAACGACGGGTTGAGCGCGCGGAATTCGTCGAGCGGCAGATCGGCCAGCTTGGCGGCCAGCGCCACGTCGATATCGCGCTTCGTGGTCACGCTCACGAAATACGGGTGATTCGGAATCTCCGGCAGCTTCACGCTGTAGATCTCCGGATGCGCGATGATGTTCTTGATCGCCTGGAGCTTCGGCACGTAGTACCGGGTCTCCGTGGGCATGCGCAGGCTCAGGTAATCGGTCGGCAGACCCTGTGCCTGATTGCGGTCGATGGCACGCTGCACGTTGCCTTCGCCCCAGTTGTAAGCGGCCAGCGCGAGATGCCAGTCACCGAACATCGCATAGAGCTTCGAGAGGTAATCGAGCGCTGCGGTGGTGGAGGCGAGCACGTCGCGGCGCTCGTCCTGAAACATGTTCTGCTTGAGGTTGTATGTCTTACCGGTGCTCGGAATGAACTGCCACATGCCGGCGGCCTTGGCCGTCGAGAGCGCCTGCGGGTTGTACGCGCTTTCCACGAACGGCAGCAACGCAAGCTCCGTCGGCATATGACGGCGCTCGAGTTCCTCGACGATATGGAAAAGATACTTCTCGGAACGCTGAATCATGCGCTCGACATACTCGGGGCGCTGCGCATACCACTGCGTGCGGTCCTGCGCGAGATCGGTATCGAGGTCGGGAATGGAGAAACCGTGGCGGATGCGTGACCAGAGGTCGGCGTCGTCGCTGCCGTAAGCCAGATCGTTGATCGAATCGTTGTCGAGGTCGATGGGCTGGTCGCTGGAGACGCGCTGCTTGCCTTTTGCGGTCGAAGCGACAGGCGACTTGCTCTGTGCATCGGGCGAGGCATTCGATGCACCTGTGGTCGGCGCTGTGCTGGCACACGCTGCCAATAGCAGCGTCAGGAGCAAGCTAACGATAAGTCGCATTGATCGGGCTCGATTTGGGTTACATCTTCATGAAATTGGCAAGGATGGTAAGGAAACCCTTCAGATGCGTCAACCATTCTGCCTAATTTTTTCGCAAAATTTACGGCAAAAAGCCCCAAAAATAGGGGATATCCCTGAGGAGAATTTCACAAAATGTGGTCGCAGCGACACGCGTTTTTGACAGGCTTTACGGCGCGCTTTCCATATACGATGCCATCGACATGACATCGAAATTTCACATCGAAGGCGATTTTTCGGGGCTGAGCAGGTGACGATGATTATGTCAACGGCCGCGTTGCGCCGGGGCGCATCGCACGTCGCGCTGTTGACAGTGTGACGCGCTCGCGGCTAGCGACGACTTATCGGAAGCTGTCTTTCCAGCCACGTACGGTGGCGAAGACCGCCTCACGCGAGAGTGACGCTTGGTCGGCATGCGCTTCGGCGGACGCGATCACTGCCGGTGCATCGCTACGCAGGAAGGGGTTCGTTGCGCGTTCCTGAGCAAGCGTCGTGGGGAGCGTCGGGCGTCCGGCAGCGCGCAACGCGCTCGCTTCCTGATGCCAGGCATTGAGCGCCTGATTGTCAGGATCCACGGCGAGCGCGAAGCGAATGTTCGACAGCGTGTATTCGTGGGCGCAGTGCACGAGCGTGGCCGGGGGCAATGCGGCGAGGGTGTCGAGCGAGGCGAGCATTTGCGCCGGCGTGCCTTCGAAAAGGCGGCCGCAGCCGCAGGAGAACAACGTGTCGCCACAGAACAGCCGCGGTGCGCCCGCCGCGCCTGCCCTGAGGAAGTAGGCAATGTGTCCCGCCGTGTGACCTGGAACATCGATTACCTGAAGCGTCATGGACGGCGCTTCGATGTGGACCGTCTCGCCACCGTTGTGCGGATGATCGACACAGGCGATCGCCTCGTGCGCGGAACCGTGTACCGGAACCGCGAAACGCTCGCGCAGCGTATCGACGCCGCCGATGTGGTCCGTATGCTTATGCGTGACGAGAATGGCGCGTAGCGTAAGGCCACGGGACTCGAGGTAGGCAAGCACCGGAGCGGCGTCGCCCGGGTCGACGACCACGGCATCTTTGCCATCGTCGACGACCCAGAGATAATTATCCTGGAACGCAGGGACGGGAAAAACGGTCAGTGTTCCGGCAGACGGCGTGCCCGTCTGCTGACTCACCGCATCTGCGTGCGCATCCATATATACTCGCCACCATGTCAGAACGTCCAATTATAGACTGGCCCGTCTGGCTCGTCTCACCGCCAGGCCGCTACGCGCTCGCATGGGAACAGGCCCTTTTCGACCAATGGGTCGGGGATCTGTTCGGCTATCACGCGTTGCAGCTGGGTCGTCCCGAGCTGGATACGCTGCGCGAAAACCGCATGCCTTACCGGGGCCTCATTCTTCCTGCTGCGCGTGGTCCGGAAGCCCCGCCGCTCATGACCAAGGCGGCCAGCGATACGACCGCCGGCACCGCGCCGGGCATTGCCGGCGCGAGCGAGATGGTCGCCCGCGACATTCTCGTGAGCCGCTTCGACGAACTGCCGATCGCCACGGCCAGCACAGACCTCGTGGTGCTGCCGCACGTGCTTGAGTTCGCGGAGAACCCGCACGACATTCTGCGCGAGGTCGAGCGCATTCTCGTGCCGGAAGGTCAGGTCATCATCACCGGCTTCAACAACCTGAGCCTGTGGGGCGCGCGCGAGGAATTGGGGCGGCTCGCCGGCGCGCCGTTCCTGCCGCCGGGAGCGGACCTGATCGCCTTCACCCGTCTGAAGGACTGGCTCAAGCTGCTGTCGTTCGACATCGATCGCGGTCGCTTCGGGTGCTATCGCCCGCCCCTGCGCGGCGACCACTGGTTGCAACGCTTCGAGTTCATGGAACCCGCCGGAGACCGCTGGTGGCCCATCTTCGGCGCGCTTTACGCGGTGCGTGCGGTCAAGCGTGTGAAAGGCATGCGCTTGGTGGGCAAGGTCCGCAAGCGTATACTCGGCCTCCAGCCGGCGGCGGCACCGGTGGCCACACCGAACACCACGCGCCGCCAGGTGGCGCAGGCGCCCGATGCGTCCGATTGATTGTTTGAGAGATGACCTTGCCGCAAGTTGAGATCTATACCGACGGAGCCTGCAAAGGCAACCCCGGCCCCGGCGGCTGGGGCGCCCTGCTCGTCGCGGGCAAACACCGCAAGGAAATGTTCGGCGGCGAACCCAACACCACGAACAACCGCATGGAACTGCTGGCGGTCATTCGCGCGCTCGAAGCCCTGAACAAACCGTGCCATGTCGTGCTGCACACCGATTCGCAGTATGTCCAGAAGGGCATCAGCGAGTGGATTCACGGGTGGAAAGCCCGAGGCTGGAAGACCGCCGCCAAGGCGCCGGTAAAGAATGCCGACCTCTGGCAGACGCTCGATGCCGTCTCGCAAAAGCACGACATCGACTGGCGTTGGGTGAAGGGTCACGCGGGTCACGACGGCAACGAGGCTGCCGACCAGTTGGCCAATCGCGGCGTGGAGAGTCTGCGCCGTGGCTGATACGGGAGTGAGGCGGCGTCGTAACGAGCGTTGCAACCTCCTTATCTTTATCTGTCAGTCTCACACACGGCACCGGCGGCGATGGCCGTCATCTCAGCCCTCACCGCCCCAATAGAGCTAAAACAGAGCCAAAGCAGAGCTAACCGCGCGTTGCGTGAGGCCCATCCCCCGCAGCGCGCAAATTCCGAAAGCATCGACCCAGAGCGAACCTCATGCGACAACTGATCCTCGATACCGAAACGACCGGCCTGAACCCGAAGACGGGCGACCGTCTGCTGGAAATCGGTTGCGTCGAACTGGTCAATCGCCGCCTGACCGGCAATAACCTGCACTTCTATATCAACCCGGAACGCGACAGCGATCCGGGCGCACTGGCGGTGCATGGCCTGACGACCGAGTTCCTCTCCGACAAGCCCAAGTTCGCCGAAATCGCGGAGCAGTTGCGCGAGTACTGCCGAGGCGCGGAGATCATCATTCACAACGCGGCGTTCGATCTGGGCTTTCTCGATATGGAGTTCGGCCGCCTCGGCTGGCCGCCGTTCATGCAGCATTGTTCGGGGCTGATCGACACGCTGCTGCGCGCGCGCGAGATGTTCCCGGGGCGGCGCAACTCACTCGATGCGCTGTGCGAACGCCTCGGCGTGAACAACGCGCACCGCACGCTGCACGGCGCGTTGCTCGATGCGGAACTGCTCGCCGACGTTTATCTGGCGATGACGCGCGGTCAGGAAAGCCTTGTGATTGACGAGGGGGAGAGCGATGCAGGTAACGACGGCGTGCCGCGCGAGAAGATCTCGCTGCGCCAGTTCGATCTGCCCGTCATCCTCGCCGCCGCTGAAGAAGTCGAACAGCACGACGGCGTGCTCAACGGCATCGACAAAGGCATCAAGGGGACGTGTGTATGGCGCAGGGAGCCCGCCCCGCCCGAAGGCGAAGCCGCACCCGCTGCGTGATTGTCGAGCGAACGCCGGGGGCTTTGCGAAAATTTCGCACCAAGCCCTTCCCAAACGAAGAAAACGTCCCTATAATCGCTGTCTTTGCTGCTTGCGAGTCATCGCAAGAAACGGCGTGAAGTGATCGAGAGATATCGTCACGGCGGCAGCAAAATAGAACAAAAGAAAAGTTGCAGACTTCTGCGAAAACAGTTAAAGTTCTGCTCCTGATTGCGAAAGAAAAACTTCAGCAATCGACACTAAATCATTGATTTAGTTAATGATTTGGGTGGTTAGCTCAGCGGTAGAGCACTGCCTTCACACGGCAGGGGTCACAGGTTCAATCCCTGTACCACCCACCAGATTCTCTGGTGAGTTTTCCCAGAAAAAAGAACGGCTTAGGTTTAACGACCTAGGCCGTTTTTATTTTATGCGGACCAATTCCTAGCTGCGCCGCGAGACTGCGCGAGTCCTATGCGCGTCCTGCGGTTCCGGCGAATTCTGCTTGGTTTAGGTCCAGGCAGGATTGCTTGGACGCCGCTATTCTACCCTGCCAGGCTCGATAAGCATGAGTTGGGGGGGCAGCGGTGGGACTTGAACCCACGCCCTCCCGGCCCACACCAAGGAATGCACACTCCTGGGTATGTCGACAGCCGGGCGCTCTATCCACTGAGCTACGCTGCGCATTCGTTACTCAACCTCCTCCTCCTCAAGGTCAGTCGCGCCGATCTCTATAGCGCGCTGGAACAGTGCGTCATAGGTCACTTTCTGAATCCAGCCTTTCGCGTGCAATTTCCTTGACACGTGGTAAGGGTTAAACATGAGAATGAATTGACATGGGCCTGCAGCGCCTTCCTTAACATCTATAAAGCCGAGGTCCGCGAGCACTTTTAGATGTTGACGCCACGTAGTGATATTCCGCTCGCCAACGTACCCAGCCTCTCTAGCCGCCGAAGCCTCAACCTCGATTTTCACGAGCCCCTCATCAAAAACCCGACTCCACAACACGAGATACGTCCTCCCAGCCGGAACTGATTTTCCAGAAGCAACCTGCTTTGACGCGGCGTCGATAATTTCGATGAATAGCGGCAGCGTGCGGGGGATGGTGGTGAAGCCCGCCTTCCCGTGCCGAATCCAGAGTTCATCCTCGGTCACGTTCGGCCAATGGTGCTTACGTAGTGCGAGAGTGCCCTTCTGCACCTTCTTCAACCGCACCTTCGCTTGCTTGACATTTGGGGTCAAATTATCTGGCAGCGTAGTAGCGGCTGGCTTGCGCCCTTTCAAGCCGGTCTTTTTGGCCACTGATTTCAGAGTTGCCATGGCCACCTCAACATTCGGTTTGAGATTGCTCGTAACCCGCGTCGGTCAGCGCGATACTGCCCAACCCCGAAACCCCTCCCGCCTTATGAGTCAACAATTGCTCCTGAGCAGCCCAAGCCAACACCTGCTGCAGTTCGTCCGACTTCGTGATGCCGATCTTCACCGCCCTAAGCCACACGGTCTTCACCGGCACGTTTTGATTCGGGCCAACGTTCATACTGGCCAGGTCGGAAAGGACCGCCTTCCAGATTGCCTGCTTTCGGGTGTCGTTCATAGCCGCCTCTCCTATTTGAGTGAGTGATGCCCTGATGTGAATTCTACATAAATTACTTAAAAATCAAATACTTACGTTTCTTCAACTCGAATTCACGTTGCAATTCCTGCCACAATTGCTCACGTCAATTTCAATATATACCGCCCACTCAGGTGTTGAGTTGTTGAATTTGCCGTGCGCGAGCGTCCGGAATGGCCCTAGATTCGGGGAATTCAAGAAAATATGCGGTGCTCGCTGTACTCAATGTGCTCGCAGCGTACTCACCTGTACTCGGGGTGCTCTTGGGAATGCAAAGGGGCCCGCTTCCCGCTCGGCACTTCGCGGCCCTCTTTAGTTGGCTCGCTACACGAAGCGAAATGGAGAAATGCTCTGGACTGCCCCTACCGCCATCTGACCGGCTGCCAGTGAGCAAATCGACGTGACCGGCCCCCGCTCAATTTTGACCTCCCCTTGCGCGCCAGAAGGGTCATTCAGCGAGGGAAAGCGGAGACGTTAAGCCCCCGCCGCCTCCAGCGCCTTAATGGCCGCGTCCGGCTCAGCACCGCACGCGCGGCACCAATCCAAATACAGCAAAACGTCGATGTAACGCTCTCCGCGCTCGATCTTAGACAGATACGATTGCCCAAGCGACATACGCTCCGCCAATTCGACTTGGGTGAGTCCTGCGGCTTTGCGCAGGTCTTTTAGATGCGCCTGAAGCGCTTGGTAACGAGGATGGTGAATGGACGGAGGCATCGCGCCATGCTCTTCGCAACACCAAAATAGTCCACCTAGGCCTATTTACGGTAATATCCGAGTTGACCTTGCTCAGCGCGCTCAACTTCAGGCCTAGGCCGACGGGGGTCCGCAGCTACGCATCTAACCGGGGATCGTTGCAGAAGATGAATAGGAATTGGAATTCCACGGCCGCGTGCGCCGTGCTCGTTGCGGCTTCGCTGACCGCAAACGCCGCCCCTATCGCGGATAGCGGCCTTACGACAGATGACGCGGTGGCTGCCATGCCAGCGGGCGACAACGGATTCGTCATCCTCACGGATGTTCCTTGTACAGACCAGCGGCTAAAGGATGAAGTCGGGCAACCGTCTTATGTCGCAGTCAGCAAGGGATGGCTCAATACAAAAAGAACAGTGAAGGGTTGCTATGTCTTCAAGCCGCCAGAAGCGGGCAGTGATCCGAACGGCTCGATAATCGTTCAGTGGGCGACAGGCGATTTTGATAACACGATCAAAGATTCGAACCTCGATTGGTCTCCGTACGGTAAGAGGCTGGCGCTTGCCGACCGGATGCGCTTAACCCTCATCCTGCAACCAACCGGATCAACCACGCCAGCGCAAGGCCCCCAGGCAAAGTGAGAAACAAGCTCATGCTGAAGACTATTATTGCAGCCGTAATGGCCGCGACTTCCTTTGCCGCGAACGCGAAGCAACTCGACGTTCAGATTTGTGACCGAATCGCCCGCAACGCAGATTATGCCGCGAGGGCCGGCATCGCTGGCGCGCCCTTGAATCAGGGACCGTGGGGCGATGGTGCGGATAACGATCCCGTAGTGGCAGCGGCACGGCACCGCGCCCTAGAGTTTTCATGGGTTCACAACGCCCCCGGAACCGTCGCGCTCCAACGGGTCGTTCCGGAATGCAGCAACTCGGTCGATAGGATCATCCGTGCTCGCCGGGGCTGGTAATTCTGGTAACTGCCCGGTTTAGGCGGTCGCCGCGTGTGTAGGCGTGGGAATCTTGGCAAGAAGGACGCGGGCAAGACTGGGCGCGCCCGGACGGACACGATATAAAGCGAGAATCGCCGCGCGGCTGAACGGTCGGTCGCTAGCTCGACCAGCGCCAATGTCCGTTTCGGCTCGAAAATAAGCCCGCTAGGCCGTTCGGCGCGTAGCGGGCCGGAGTTACCGGACTGGGGCGCGCCTAGCCGCCCTACGCCCGATTTAGCGCGTTTTGCACGGCGCGGACAACGCCCGCAACTCGCGCCTAGCCGCTGCGCGTATGGACTTGTTGCCGTTGGGGTATCGCGCCATCTCTTCGAGCAAAGCTATCGCCTTCTCCCTACTCCAGATTTTGTCGTGCTGACCGCCTTGCCACAGCCGGTCGAACTCTTCTCGCGTCATCATAGTTTCGCTCATGCTGCGGCCTCGCTGAAGTCGTGACATTTGATCCTAGCGAGCGCCTTTAGCGACAAGTCATATGGCAAATCCTTTGCCGCCCGCTCACAGAAGTCGCCATACTCCGCGACGGAGCCTGCTACGCCGCCCAGCACGCCGCCCTTGCTGATACGGTCCTCGTGATATTTACGCGACCGTGACGGCAACAGCCCGATGTCGATGAGGTAGTCGATGATAGACAAGAAAGCCCACACACGCTCGTCCCGCTGCGGCTTTGCGGCGATTGCCAGTTGCCAAAGGCCGCTGACCTGATCCCCTTGTACGCTAGTGGAGAACGTGATCGCAAACTGAAAAACCAGCCATCCATTCGGCAGCTTGAACGTGCCGCTGAGCATCGCGAGCTTTCCGTCAAGGTTGGTCACGCTCGATATAAGCTGGACGTTGTCGAAGCAGGGTTTGAGATTCGGAATCGTGTTGATGGCACGGCACAGTTTGGCGAAGAGAAAAGTCTCCGCGATTTTTTTATTCATGATTTATCAATACTAGAATTTCTATCAAGTTGCCGCGCTCTTCCAGCAGCGCGGCAACACATGTTTATTCTTTCCCTTCGAACATGGCGTAGAGCGCTTCGTCATTTACCGAGACCGGCGCCAAGCCCAACCTGATACGTGCGATGTTTTGCGGCGTATCCATTTCCATCGTCGCTCGGAGTTCTACAGCCCTTTTCGCTGCGGCCTCGCGCTGGAGCCTCGTTTCGTGGTCTAGGGCGAACCAGCTGCCGCCGTCCTGACCATTGCGGCGGCTGATGAGGCCAGCCGCGTCATCCGGGTTGCCCTCTGCGGAGGGGTGGATGATGGAATCGACTTGGGTGGAAATCTTCTGGATGGCCGCCGCAATCGCCTTAACAAAGCGCGGGTCGCGCGCGAGTGCTTCGAGCTCGGGATAGCCCGAGTCGCGACAAGTGATCAGCGCATCAAGCCCCGCCGCGAGTGTGGTCGCGGCCTTGACGCATTTCCCAAGGCGCGCGCGGTCTTGGATGCCGAGCGTTGAAGGGGTGACGCTGCGCAGGCCTTTTACGGACGGCACTACTGCGTCCGATACGGGGCGCTTACCGCCGCGTGCGCGAACGATGCGCGGGTTATGGGGAATCTTGACGCTAGTGGTACGAGTTGCCATGAAGGCTCCTATTTTTGAGTCGGAATACTAAATGTTTGGAAAATAAGGCGAACCGTTCGCCTGAATAGATTCTCTCGCTCTCCGGTGTACGGAAGAACATCACCGTTACGCGAGACTTACGCGTTCGTTCGGCGCTTGAGCCTACTGATATTCAGCCTCGATGCGAGCGATAGTCGCCGTGTCGAAGCCGTAACGTGCTGTGTGGTGGCCGTTCGCCACGCGCCGCCCGCCCAACGCCCGGATCGCCTTGCCGAACTGAAGACAGTTAGCGTCGATGTACCCGCCGATGGCGTCCGCTGCGAGTCGGAGGTCAGCCGTAGAGACGGTGACTAGGCCGCAGCGCGTCTTACCCTTCGCGGCCTTCGCAACAATCTTCCCGAGCGGGATGGGGGTATTGTTCACGTTGCCTCCTTACTCGCCTTCGAACTTGCGGCTCCAGTCGATCTCCGGACCGTCACGGCATTCGGCGGCCTCTTTAGCTTCAATCTCACGCGAGCGCTTATCGAGGATGGCCGCGAGTGCGGCGTGATCGTGCGGCTGCGCGCACTGGCTCTGGGCGATGGCCCGGTGATCGACCGGGTACGCCTGGCGGAGATGAATTGCGACATCCTCGGCTTCGACCTTCATGAGCTGGACTTGCCGCGCCCATTCGATTTTCAGCGTGTGCGGGTCGGTCGTGTCGAGCACCTCCAGCAGTTCACTTTTTGCGATGGAGGTAGATTCGTACACTTCCGCGACCTTCGCCACGGCGTCAGGGTGGATATGGAAGCGCTTGGCGAACGCGGCTGACCACGCTTCGACACTCGATAGGCCGTAGGCCCGCAGCAGCGCGTACAAACGCCGGTCCTCGGCAGAAAGCAACGCGCGAAGCACCGGGCGGCTGGCAAAGTCGTCGGGATAGAGAATGTTCTCACCTTGCGGCAATCGCCCTTTATCGAAGGTGATCTGGATTTTGTGAAGTGGGTTGTGACCCGATTCCATGAGTAGTAGTCCTGATTTAATTAAGCGAACCGTTCGCCTACAGGTATTTTCGGAGGCTTGCCATGTCCGCGTTGTCGCACGCATCGAGGCACATCGATGCCGCGGCGGACCGACGCACTGTAGCCGCATGCGAGGTTGATTCGGCTTCGGACCGGTGATCCACGGGAAGTCGATAGCCGCAGAAAATCGATCAAAAATTATCGATAGCAAAATAGCATCGAAAATGTTCACTCTTTCAGAGCTACCATGCGGCCGCAGTGATCGATAGCGGTCACGGGAAGATGTTTCGGGTTGGACAGTAGTTAAAAGCGCGCGCGTTATCTACGGTATGTGGCCGTGGTGGACAGGCGCGCTTTTTATTTGGCGCGGCGAGAACATACCTCGCTCGCGGACAGTAAGGATGGCTGCTGTGGACACCGGGAAAGGCGGAAACTACTTGCGAACCGTCGTTATAGGAGATTCGACATGCCCAGCATCAAAGTCGGCTTCACCGCTTCGCCGGAACTCCGAGCGCAGGCAATCGCAGCTGCGGATGAGATCGGAGTCCCGTTCGCGGAATACATGCGGCAAGCAATGATCCACCTAGTGAAAAAGCGGACAAACCCGTTCAACGAGCGGAGCGCCATAAAGATTGGGCGTCCGCCGAAGGCTTGCGCCTGATTAGCCCGATTCGTTTTAACGCAGTAATGTCCGTGCCGCAGCCCGACGTGCGGAAAAAAGAAAGCCCGCTAAGGCGGCGAAACCTGAGCGGGCAGCGAAGTCCCAGATAAACCGGGTAATGCAAAAGGTAGAGATATTATGGTTGGGCCTAGTGTCGAAGAAAATAGCCACGGCGAAAACCCCGTTGCGAATCCGGTTGTTACGGTGTCCGGCGGCGCAAAGAAGCGCGTGATCGGTGCGATTTATGACGGAAACGTCAAGATAACCAGAACGACCGTAAAAAACGAATTACTCCAAGATATTCGCGCACTGGAATATCGCCGCGTGGACAACGATAAACTCATCAAGATAGAGCGCCTTTCCTCTTCCGGAAGCGGTTCTGTAATCGGAATGGACTTTGGCCCCGGAGCGACGGATGAGGAGATTGCGGCTAAGGCTGGTGACAGTAACCTCGTCTCCGAGGCAAAGACGCGTGAGCGGGACAAAAGACGCACCCCCGAGCAGGTGGCCGAAGATGATGCTCGTATGGATGAGATTATGGATGAGATCACGGAGGCCTCCAAGCGCCAACTCGAAGAGCAGAAGGCCAAACGCATCTCCGGTGCGGAAGCCGCTGAAGCCCAGGCCGCTGAGGTTCGCCGAGATGTGCGTGACATCGTAGAACGTGCGAAATGGCTCGCGTCGCACCTGCATATTCAGTTCAAGGACGTAAAGCAGGTGCGGAAGGGCGACGCCTTTATCACGCAACCGCTCATGACCGACGAGAATAAACTTTGCGTGCTGAACGCGCTGTTTGGTGGCGTGGAAGATATCCCGCATCGCGATAGCTATCGCGGCCGCATCGTGGATCACGAGGATAAGATCATTGACGATCACTACCCGGTCACGCGCTTGGTTGCGGCTTTCTCTGCCGCCGGGTTGAAGGGCGTTCCCTTGAAGGCCGCGCGAGAAGTGATTAGGGAATACGCGCTGGACCACGAGCGCAACGACTTGATAGATCGCTTGGAGAAGAAAATCCCAGAGTGGGACGGCAAGCCGCGCATGAAAAGGAAGCTGATCGAGCTTTTTGAGTTGCGCGATACATCGCTGATCCAAAACGTCGGCCAATACTTCTGGTTGTCGCTATACAGCCGTTTGATGATTCCGGGTTCGTTGGCACCGATTGCGATTGCCCTCATCGGCACACAAGGCTGCGGGAAGTCGCTCTTCGCTAAGAAACTATGTCAGATCATCACCGGAAGCGATGAAGCCGATTCGGTCCAGTTGAACCTTGACGGCGACTGGATGGAATTCCTGCGGGCGATTACCGGCAATAGCGTTATCGCGACAGTCGGCGAAATGGCTGGCTTTACGCGGGCCGATACCAACAAGATCAAGGACATCACCACGCGCGTTGCCGATCAGATGCACTATAAGTTCGAGGGCACGTTCACGCAACAGCGGCAGTGGATCATGATGCTGGACGGCAACAAGTATGAGCTTCAGCGCGACGAGACCGGCAATCGGCGCTTTATGCCGCTCTTCTGCGGCCAGTTGGAGGATGTCGGCGGACAGCCGCGCTGGCGTCAGGACTTTGAAGCGATCTTCGATGATAAAGAGCGCGGCATCTGTTTCGAGGATGACGTGTGGCAAATCTTGGCGGAGTGCGCCGAATGGATGGACGACAACGGCGAGTCGGGCTATGCGGCGTTTGTCCGAGAGGTAGTGCGACAGGTTACGGCTTTTAACGCCGCAGAGGTGACCGCAGAGCGCGGCATTGTGGCGGACGGCGATATTGAGACGTATCTCGACTTGGCCTTGAGCAAAGTGAAACTTGAGGTCATTCCGATTCGAGATGGCAGCGGCAAGTGCTGCGTACGCGTAGATCGTGTGGGGCTGCTCGATGTGATTCACGGCCTGTCGAACGGTAAAGCGAAGATTCACCCGAGCGGCCTGCGGAAGGCGATGGCCGCGCGTGGGGCTGATGAAGTGAGGCCTAGCGGCGTGCAGAAGTATCGGTTTGCGCATCTGGAGGACCAAGATGCGTTCGATGCGATGCTGGCCGCACGCAGCCCGTCGCCTGATGACGAAGCCGCGAAGGTGGAAAAAGAGCGGTTCTGAACTGGTGCGGTGTGGATGTGCGTGCGCATGTGCGGCGTTGCTCGGTTCGGGTGACGCCGTTTTCGTTTCTGCGAACGTTTGGCGATGAGATTTGACAAATTTCTTGTGCGCGCCGCGCCTAGACGGACTGACGTTCGGCGTCTAACGGCTGGGGGGGGCGTCTAAGCGCAGGGCACCGGAGAGCCTTTAGCCGCGTGGGCTGTACACTGATCGGGAAGGGCTTAGAGTCTAGAGATAGAGATCGTGTGCATCTGCAATATATATACCTACATTTCTCTCTCTACTTTCTTTCTATATATATCTCTAATACTCTAAGGATCTAAAAGGGAATAGGCGCTTGAATTAAAAGGGAATTTCCTAGAGAAATCCTTAGACCGAACCGCTTGCTGCGGCTATCACCTAACTCTAAGCGAGAATTATCCATCACCCTGCGCAGCAAGCAGCTTCGGCCCACGGGCCGTGGACCCTTCCCTCAAGCGCATCACGCGCAACCCTCGCGGCTATTTCGTCGGCCCCAACCAGACGGCGCGCACGCCAGCGACGAACGGCGCACCCTGCCGGATAAGGGCCGTCGCTCACAGGCCGAACAACAGTTGACTGAGCCGTAAGACGCGGGACGGACTCGCGGCGATACTTCGGCGACGAACCGCCCGCCCGAAATACCCGAAGAGCGTCCCCGGAACGCGCGCCGCCCAGCGAAAACCGTGTTCTCCCGGCCTGCATCGACCCGGCCCACACAACCCTACCCGAACGCCACGCGAACGGCTCCGGCAGCGCCAGCTAGACCACGACACTAACGCCCGTCAAACTCGCGCGTAATACCTAGTACATTGGATCAATAGACATGGTCGCGGCCATCGAAACATTCAGCAACGAATTCATCGCGCACATCCACAGGGACGCGCTGCTGCGTTACGTCAAACTTCGCGCCGATGGTCACACCAGCATCGCAGCATTGACAGGCGCTTTCGGTCACGAGTACGCCATGACCATGAACCCGTTCGCTTACATCAACCTCATCGAAACGTCGGACGCATACAAACGCACACTGGTCGCGGCTGTCGCAGAAAAGAAGGACAACCCCATCTGGGACTCAGAGCAGGCAGCCCGTGTGCTCTTCTCCATCGCTACCGACGAGACCGCCAAACGCGCCGAGCGCATCGCGGCAGCGAAAGAGCTCAATGTATTGTTCGGCATCACGATCATTGACGACAAGGGCAACACGCGGCGCGGCGGTCTAACGCTGGACGACCTGCTGAAGATGACGCCGTCCGCTCCGGGCACTGCGTCGAAGGCACACTGAGCTCCATGCTAGACCGAGAGACCTATCAACGCCTGCTCAACGCACATGGGCGACGCGTCGCTAATCGCGCTGCCGTCGAATCGACACCAAAGAATCAGCGCGGCTGGACAGTCTTCTACGCGTGCTACGGCAGCGAGCGCGACCTGCCGGAAAACGAGCGCTCGAAGCCGGGAAACCCCGCCAACGCGTTCGACCCGACAGGATGGAACGCCCTTTACCGGAATCATCCGACTGACGAGCGCAGCGCACTTCACCACGTGACAAGCGGCCAAAGTAAGTATTGGCTCGATCAGTTGGTCGGCGCACGTGAATTCTGGGGAGGCTGGGTCATCCGCTTTCTATCTGACAACCTGACATTCGGTGGCGAGTCGAACGCGACTTGGGACGCCATCGCAGATGACCAAGGCGAGTTCATTTCGGCGGCGGATGGCGGCACCTTATGCGCTTGGCAGCCGGGCTGGATCGGATGGAAAAATTGGACGCACAGCCTTAGCGATAGCGACTTGAAAAATCTGATGCACGTGTTCGTGTGGCTACGCGGTAACGAATTTACCCATCAGTGGCCTGATCCGGGAACACCCGCAGCTGAGACACTCAGGGAAAGCAAGGTCTTTGAATGAAGGTTTTCCTTAAACTGTCCGCTAGCGCAGCTCGCCAAGTACAAGTCCAATCTCGGGCCTCAAGCAACCGTTGAGCATACGGACGTGACTTCTGAATATTTGACTAAGTAAAGCAGGCAGCGTCATATTGACTGACTCATTTCGGCCTCAATCGGGCTTTCAGCATTTTTGTACATTGCTGGCGGTCCCGCGTGACTCCTATCGTTAATGCGATTGCAATGAAAAACAAGACACCAGAATCCAATAAATCGGCAAGCGAGAAGATGATGGATGCGATAAGCAGCTTCATTACGAGACTTAATGCCGTCCCCGGCTGGCGGGAAGCGCGAGTTTCGAACTTATTGGCCGCGATGGACTTCGACGGAATTTCCCCGGAGTCAAACAACAAAGTCAAACCGATCGAACTCCCTCATGAATTGGACCTGCAACATGCCGTTGTGATTCGTTACCTCGAATTGTGCGACCTTGTGCTTTCTATAAAGGCCTGTGAGTATTACTTCCGCCGCTTTCCGTTCAGGGACTTACCCGTTACTCGACACGAACACCTGAGCAACGTATGCGAGTTGTACTTCAGTCGCATTTATCAGTTCAAGGAACGCCTAAAATATTTGGTTGATGCTGTCGATGTCTTGATGCCCAAACATGGCATTCAATTCGGCCAGTTCATCAATCGATTCGCAAAGGAATTTGATCAAGAAATTCGGGAGCGCAACCAGATTCATCATTTCGAAAGATTTTCGGATCTTAATATTGAACGTGTCTATCTCGCGGGGATGCACGACTTGGTGTACCCGAAGAAGGGGTGGAAAGCGAGCCAGCGTGCGCATTATAGGAAGGTCGCAAAAGATTGGGTCCAGCGTGTTCGAAGCCGAGGAGCGCGGCTGGACGACTTTCTTGAGGCGGTCGCTGAGGTGCTTCTGCGGTGCTGCCCATTCCTCGCCGATTGTAAGCAGGAATTTGACCGCTGACGGCACTATTCACGATGGCGATATCTATTCCGGCGCCTAGTGCGCGGCGGACGCATCTTGATCTTGAGTGAGAAGTAGCACGCGGACCAAATCAGAGTTGAGGAGCGTAAGTCATCAGTTGATCTCCTTCACCAACCAGATTAGGTCGCCGCGCCTTGTCGGCGTCCCCGCGTCCCCGCGTCGCAGGTGCGTCCGCACCGCGACTGCCCGCAGTAGGCAGGGGGCGGTGCGCTGCGAACGAGCGCGGCTGCGACAGCTTGGTCATCTGTCGCTGACGATAACGGAGCACTACGTGCAGGAGCGGAAGGGTGACAAGGTAGATCCTACGAAGTGACCTCATTTCTAGGGCAAATGAGTAGCCCTTGGATGAGCAACAAGTGTGCTGGGAGTTACCTCCGCGAAAAGCCCAGGCGTCGGCTTGCCGGGTCCAGGTATAGCTGAAGGGGGCAAGCCGATTCATGTCTTAGTGCCTTATGCGTAACTCAACGCTTTTTTGTTCTAACAATCAGTCGCTTTTTGGTGGGACTGACTTGAGTCGCGGTTTCGGCTTTTTCCGTGGAGCAGGCTCACCTGCAGCGGAATCGATTTCAACAGGCGCAGCGACTACCTCGGTGCCGATATCTAACACCCCTGCTGCCGCTATGTTGGGTAAGCGGTTTGGTACGGTGAGCGCGTCGGGTTCCTCGTCGCGTTTTGCATGATAATCGTGCCCATATACGTCGAGATACGCCTTAAAAAATTCGTCCCGATCGCAGAAATCGGAAAATAGCGGCCAATCGTGGTACGCCCCTTGATGAACCAGTTCTCCACTTTTCCCAATTTGCCTCATCAAATCCGCTGCAGTTTCATATTCATCTTTGAGGACGGCGACAGCAAGCTTGAAATCTCTTATGGAGGCGGTCCAGTCGCAGGATTTCAAAACCCTTAAGCATTCGTCTGTTTTTTGTGATTTTTTATATGCAATTGCTAGGTTTATGCTTCTAATTCTAATATTTAGTTCATCTGCACCTTTTTTGCATTTCAGGTGAAAGTGAAAACGCTCCCATACTTGCTGCAATCTGCCAGTTTTTTCTGCGAAGTTCATCGTAGACTGCTAAGCGTATATGTTCGTTTGCAATGTCAGATTCTGCAGGCAAGACCTTTCGCCACAAGGTATATACAAGCATAAAAGCGACAAGGGAAAGTACATGGCAAGCCCTGAAATAATATGAGGCGCCGACGGTAAGTGTTTCGCCGACAGTGAGCTTTGGATCAAGTTGGCATCCCTCTTTTTTGCAGACTGCAAGATATTGCTCACTAACGACCCCATCGTTGTGCGTCATCAGGTTTCGGCGCTGCCCGATTTCGACGAATTCATGCCATTCGGCGAATTTTTTCAGCGTTTTTAAGCCAAATTTGTTTTCGAGAAGCGTGAATTGTTCTACATAGCTTTCCCTCCTGAACGAGTCGATCTCTTTTTCAAGGATGTCTTTTTTTGCAGCGTCTAGCGTTTCAAATTCCAGCAACTCTGCTAGCGTAACCTCCCGCTTTACACTCTTCAGTAATTCGGGTTGTCTCTGATAGATTGTTGCAAGTAGGTTGCCGATAAAAGCATCGAATTCGCTAAATAAACCAATAAACAAGCTTCGCTCAACAATAGTTCCCATCTTGGATTTGTTGAGGCGTGTGTACTCGGTCAACGCCGCGGTTAGCGCGGTACGCTCTCGGATGTCTTCGGGCATTCTGACGGTAAATCCGTCAGCTTCTTTCTCATCTATATGCGGACTAATAATTTCTAAGCACTCATCGATTTTCGCATTGAAATGCGCAATGATCGCATTCATCGTGATCTTTGCGGCGCGACGCATGTCGTCAGTCCGGCTCACGAATTCGCCCGCTAGTTGCGCCAGTGGCGATTGTGGAAGGCCATCTGGGAGCGAGCCGGAAGGCGAGCTACCCGGAGCGTTAGTATCGACCGGTGGTTTACCGACACCACCGCCATCCCCATTTGGGCTGGGCGTCAGTGCCTCTTCTTTATCAAGGACGTAATTCGCTGATTTTTCACCTGGTTCCATGTTTCCCCCGTCGGTCTTCGGCCGGTTTATAACGTTGTAAATCCCAAAGTGTAACGTTGCTTTTGCAGTGAGGTGAATTGACACATGGCCGTCTAGCGTTTCGGCACGGCCAACCGAAAAAAAACGGCTCCACCGTTGATCGCATCGTTGGGCGGCATCGACCACGCCGCGCGATTGGGTCGAGCCACGCGATC
Organism: Pandoraea anhela; assembly: GCF_902459655.1. Lineage (GTDB taxonomy): Bacteria > Pseudomonadota > Gammaproteobacteria > Burkholderiales > Burkholderiaceae > Pandoraea > Pandoraea anhela. Next base: position 422,428 of record NZ_CABPSB010000003.1, on the reverse strand, counting down.
GGCCGTTGTACATCGGAACGCCCGTGGAAGGGGAGGCGGGTCGGTGAGCCATAATCCGCCCTATGCAATCGACCGTTCTCGCACGGCCCGCCGAAGAGTTTCGTTCGTACTATCATGGTAATTCGGCCACTCCCGGAAGCCGCCCAAACCATGTCGTTCATAAACTTCGCGCATCGCGGTTGCGCCGTCGAAATCGAAATTGTCGAGCGTACAACCCTGTGGGAAATCACCGCGAACGTTACCCCCCTCGATGGCATCGAGGTGTTCGAGCCGTTCGACACCAAAAAGCTCAAATTGCCGAAAACTGAGACGCTGGACCTGATTGCAGAAGCACTCGTCGAGGAGACTCGACTGGCTATTGATCGTCGGTTGGTCGGCTGTTGATCTTTCCGTCGCACTGCCCAAGCCGCGCGGCAAGGCCCAGTGCCTCGCCGCGCGATGTTTAGCGAACGATCATCCCATCAGTCCGACCAACTCGTCAGCCTTCAGGTGGGTGTAGCGAGAAAGCATGCGAATATCCTTGTGCCCGCTGATCACCGCCAGTTGAATCGGATTCAGGCCTGCACGAGCATATCGGGTGATTGCCGTGTGACGAAGATCATGAAAACGCAATCCTTCGATTCCCACACTCCGAACAAGACGGATAAATCGGCGCTTTATTGCCTCCGCGCTCATCCGGAACACCAGCCCATCGCCCTGCTCCAAGCCGTCCAGCGCGGCAATCGCTCTGGTCGATAGCGGTACGTCACGAGGAAGACCATTCTTGGACGTATGCAAACGGGCAACCTTGCGGGACAAATCGATATCCGCCCACTTGAGCGCGGCAATTTCCCCCTGTCTCATGGCGGTGGCTACAGCGAAATCGATGACTGGCCTGAACTCCCCCGCCTTAGCGGACAACTCTGCTTCCTCGTCCTCGCTGAGAATGCGGTCACGATGCGGCGGACTTTTCGGCCTTGCGACCTTGCACTCCGAGATTGCACAGCCCCATTCCGCCCTAGCCCGGTTGATGACGGCAAAGAGCAAGTTCATTTGTCGGGCAACGGACCCCGGCTTGACCTCTTTCAGCCGCGCATCCCTCCACGCGGCCATGAAGGCGGCATCCACGCTCGCGAGCGGCATTCGCACAAAATCGTGCTCTCGAAGCCATTCGTTGATCTTCAAAACCTCGATCCAACCGCCTCGATGGTCCGGGCAAACGGTATCCCGGTATCGCCGCAGCACGTCCGCTAAAGTGTTCAGACCGCCCGGCTGCGGCTTGGTAGGCTTCGGTAGCTCCCCGCGATCCAGCGCCGCCTCGGCGGCCCTTACCCACTTTTCCGCGTCCTTCTTTTCATGGAAACTCCGCGTTTGGGTGGGGGCCCCCTTCCGCCGCACCTTTGCCTGAAATGTCACCGCCCCATTTTTTGCTACATACTTGCTAATCGTTCCCATCTACGGTCATTTCGCGTCAGGAGTCCTGTACGCGTCCTATGAACGCAGAATCCACCCGGAAAGGTGCGTAGCTATTGGGTCTCTCACGTGCCTTCACACGGCAGGGGTCACTGGTTCGATCCCAGTACTACCCACCAGATTCATGGGTACGTGAAACCCGAAGAATAAAGGCCCTCTGGCGAAAGCCGAGGGCCTTTTTCTTTGCGTTTGCAAACCTCGCGAAATGCCCTTTTGGTGCGCGAGCGGTGCACCTCGAAAATCAGCCCCAGACAACGACGAACAACTGTCTGGAGCATCCAGTGGCATCAATCCTGAAGCGGGGAAACTATTGGCGCGCGTTCATACGTCGGCGCGGCTACCCCACCCAAACACGCACGTTCGACACAAAGGCTTTAGCCGAAGCTTGGGCACGGTGCATCGAGTCCGACATGGATCGAGGGACCTTTGTCGATAGAACGGAAGCGGAGCGCAACACGCTTGACGACCTCTTGAAGCGATACGCCAACGAGGTCTCGCCCCATAAGAAGAGCGGTGCGGGCGAAATCGAGCGGATAAAAAAACTGCGCGAAGACCTCATTTCACAATACAAAATCACTGCTCTATCGAGCAAGGTCATCGCGGACTACCGCGATCGCCGATTGGCCGGCGATGCAAAACGAAAACCGGTCACAGGATCGACTGTCAACCGTGAGCTAACGCTCATTGGGCATGTCCTCAATGTGGCGCGCAAGGAATGGGACGTCCACATAGACGTCAACCCGGTATCACTCATCCGTCGTCCGCGAGAAAACCGAGCTCGCACCCGTCGGCTGTCGCACGACGAAGAACAGCGACTGCTCGCAGAATTGGCAGCCAGTCCACGCGACGAAAACGGTCGCTTTGAACGCGGCGGCAGTCGAAACGACTGGGTACGACCGATCGTCATTATCGCGGTCGAAACCGCGATGCGACGAAGCGAAATCTTGTCGCTGCGCTGGTCCGACGTGTTTCTGGAGGATCGGTACGTCCGTCTGCACGATACGAAGAACGGTGAATCGAGGGACGTGCCACTATCGAGCCGCGCTGTTGCCACGTTGTCCGCCCTCCCCCGCCACATCACCGGCCGCGTCTTTCCCATCTCCGCCGATTCGCTGAAGAAGGTTTTCCTTCGTGCCTGTGAGCGCGCCCAACTCGACGACCTTCACTTCCACGATCTTCGCCGAGAGGCCTGCACGCGCCTCGCGGACCGCGTGGACAGTGTCCTGGAATTGGCCGCCATCACCGGCCACCGCACCCTCAACGTACTGCACCGGGTCTATTACAAGCCACGTGCCACTGATTTGGCCCGGAAACTTGGCTGAATCGACGCGAAAGCGGCGTGCTGACCGGCGGCTACCGGCCAGCACGCCTAACCACAACTCACCTGAACAAGAGAGGTGAAATCATGGCTGCATCCATTTTACCGGCCCACCCGCTGAACGGCCTGTCGCTCGATTGCGAACTGTCGATTGTCTTCGAAACAGAAGACCCATTTCGCATGCCTCTTGACCGATTGAAGACGCTAATCGAGCGCACCGAACCGGGCGAAATGAGGGGCTACCTGTTTGGCTTGTATGACTTGCGCCGCGCCGTCGTCTACGCAGGGGGGCACTGACGTGCATAACGCAAAAGGTCATTTCGCTCGGTCAACAATGCTACGGGAGGCGAGCATGAACGCTGCCTTTGCGTTTGCTGCGCTGATCGCGGTGTCACCGCTGGCAGTCGCCCAAACTTCGCCGTCTGACCCGTTGGGCGTCGAGCCGCCCGGCACGCCCCCAGACATCGTCGCGATCTGGGAGGAGTTCTACAACCAGCAGACCATGGAGGTGCAGGTTGTGAACGGCGTCTGCGTGGAAATTCCCATGACGCGGCGGCAGTGGTTCGCGCTGCATCGTGCGAGGTGACATGGAAACTAACCACTTCTTTCGCGTAATACGAGCGTTGCCACTCGCTCTGCGCCGACGCCGGGCTCGTGGTGTTTTGACGCGCGAGCAGTTCAGGGACGCCTGCTTGATTGCCCAGGTTTGTGTGCTCGTGCATTGCTTCCTGTGCGCTTCGCTTTGGTGGGCGCGCATCCATCACGGCAGGGGAAGCTGGTCGAATTGGCTCGGCGTCGCCGTGGCCGTCGCGTGGGTCATTTTTTTCTGGGGATTCCTGCTGAAGCAGGCGTACGAAGCACTCGAAAACGAAGTTGCGAGGGAGATCCGGCAATGAGCAGCAACCAATCGAAGACAAACGACCTCCCCCGTTGCTTCGCTCATGCAGGCCTATGCTCACGCCATCACGTTTCAATGAGCAAGGTCAAGCGAGCCGCAACCGCGGTGGTTATCACGCTGACATCGGCAACGTCCTTTGCGCAGTCGTCTGTGTCGATGGGGGACATTCAGAACGCGGCGAACAGAGGCGGCGACAAGTCGATGTCGCTGCTGGAACTGGTCTACGGGTCGGTGGTACACAACCCGCTTGCGGCCGGTGGCGGGTCGGGAGGCATGATTGCGCAAATGTTCCTCGTGCTGAATTCGTGCATGCTCGCGGTCGGTGCGATTTGGGCCATGTATCACTTTGGTTCCGCGATGATAGCGACCGGGCAGGACGGTGAGTTCATGGGGCAGAAGAAATCGTCACCATGGTTCATCATCCGCTTGGGCGCGGGCTTCGCTGGCCTCGTTCCTATGTTCGGCGGCTACTGCGGCGCACAGATGGTGATGCTGTGGGGAACAATGCTCGGCGTGGGCATTGCGAACCTGTCGCTCGACGCGGCGGTTTCAGTGCTCAACAGCGGTGGCTCAATGATCGCAACGCCAGCTTCGCCGCAGGCCACCACACTGGCGAAAGCTCTCTTCGAAGCGAACCTTTGCGCGCAGGCGGCTAACACGGCGATCGCGAACATGCCGAACGACAGCGGCGTGTCCGTCGATCCGGCCGAGAATTTCACTGCTATCACGACGAACAACAAGGTCGTGCTCATGAACCAACGCGGACTTTCGTGCGGCGGGGCTGAGATCAACATTACACCACCACCGACGCTGCCATCGTATGACGGCATGGCCGTCTATTCGCTCGACCCCGGATCAATCTACTCGCAGATGCTCAGCTCACATCAAAGCGCGCTGAGCACGCTTCAGTCCACGTTGTCTGCTGCTGCGCAAGCTTACGTTTTATCCGTGAACGGACAGGCGCAGCCGGCAGATCCGCAGAACATCATCAATCAGGCTGCGCTCCAGTACCAGGCTACGATTTCGCAGGCGATATCGAATTCCTCGAACGCGATCAGCGGACTCGCGAGCGTGATTCAGTCAAACCTCCAACGCGACGGCTGGATCATGATGGGCGCGTGGTATCAAACCTTCGCCCAAGCGAACTCGCAAGTGACGACGCTCGCGAACGCGACGGCCGCCGCTGTGCCGGGCACTGATCCCGACAACATGCCGTACCCGCAGCTATACCGGAAGGTCAGCGCGACGTATACGCAGCAGAATCAGCAAGATGCGTCGGCGACTGCAGCGCAGAGTGCTGCAAATCTGTCCGGAAGTGGCATTACTGGCCTAACGGACGCGAGGAGCGTTGTCGGTAAGATCTTCGATGGCCAAGGCATAGTGAAGTGGATGGTCAGCCTGAACTCAGGTCAAGGCCCCGGAGGCACGACGAACCCGCTGATCGGCATGAAGAACCTAGGTGACTATATCCTTGATGCCGGTTGGACTGCGCTCGCCGGCTATGCGGCGTTGGAAGGCTTAGCTGAAGCAAAGGAGACCAAAGCTGGAAAAATCGTGTCGGCCGCTGCCGATGTCGCTACCTTGGGCATGTCGGAAGTCGTTGCTGGCGCAGCAAAAGGGATTCTGAACGCACTCGCTCCGTTCATCGTGATCATGTGCATCACGTTGTTCTTCTTCGGCGCGATGCTGTCGATCTACATCCCGATGCTTCCGTTCATCATCTGGTTCAGCGGCGTTTTGTCATGGTATGCCGTTGTCGGCGAATCGATGGTCGCGTCACCACTTTGGGCAATGACGCATCTTGATGGCGAAGGTGAAGGGTTGGGACAAAGGCCGACGCACGGCTACATCTTCCTGCTAAACGTCATGTTCAGACCGGTCTTCATGGAAATCGGCTTCGTCCTGGCCGGAGCGGGCATCGTGGTCCTTGGAACGCTACTGAACTCGATGTTCGGCGTTGCCATGCAAAACGCCCAATATGATTCAACGACGGGCCTCGTGACCATCATCGGCTACATCGTCCTCTACGTTAGTATGTGCCAGACGCTGTGCAACAGTACGTTCAGTTTGATTCACATCGTGCCTGACCAGGTGTTCTCGTGGGTCGGTGGTCAGATGGCGTCGCGCATGCCGGAACTGGAGGATCGTGTGAATCGCCTATTCGGTGGGGGTGTTGGTCAAGGAGGCAACACCGCGCGTGGCCACGTGCCCTCAGTATTGGGGCGTGGGGGCGGCGATCCTCCGAACTCAACCGGCCCGCACGACGCCGGTCGAGACTTGGGGTAGGACATACCCGCCCATTTTGGGCGGGCTCGTTCTTCGGTAGCGCTACGCGGCGCGACGACCGCCAGACACTACGGCATCGAATTGCTCATCAAACAGTCGCTGGCGGTTCTGCTGATCCGTCAAAAAGTGCGCCGAATCTATCTTCGCCAATTCTCGAATCGCAATTTCCTTGAGTGCTTTGTGGCCCGCGAGATTGGCTTGCGCAACCAGAAGTTGTTGCTCGAGCTTTCTCGCATAAGCCTTCCAATCCGCTGCGCTCCGCTCAGCAGCGAACGCCCTGCCAAGCGCTACCCCGTTATCGCTCATTCCCCGGCCCCTCGGATTTGATCTTGGCCCTTCAATATATCGGGAGTTCGCCGACCGTCGCAAGAGTCGTTTGTGCCCGAGGCGTCATCGCCGCCGCCGACAATCCGGCCTGCCTTCCGATCGAGATAAACGGGCTGAATACCGCGAAACTCCAGATCGCGAACGGCTCTGGCGACGGCGGCCTTCGCCCGCTCCAGAAACTCGGGGCTCATCATGAAACGACCCAATTTGTCGGGTGGCATGGCGTTTTCTCCTTTCATTACAAGCATACCCCAGCTGCCCCGACCCTCGAAAGGGTTGATCTCGCCCCCTGCACCGCGCAGGCGCGACCAAATAACCTCAATCGTAGGGCAGCCGCGAGCCGGTGACTTGCGTAACGACGCTAAAGGCCACGTTCTGCTAAAGGCCACGTTCTAATCGGTTCAGCTTTTTGGTTCGGCTTCAGACTGTGGCCTTTTTTGCCGATAACACCTGAGTTGGCCTGGTCTATTAACAAGGAGCCGAAACGATGGTGTGGCACGTGTACGAATTCGAAAAGACCGATTCCAGCTTCCTTGGCATGTTTGGTCTAAACGAATGGAAGGAGCGGCTGGGCGTAGATTCGGGGCAAGCGGCCGTCGAACTGATCGACGCCGAACTGGCGGATGCGCTGGATTCCGCCCGCGAAGCGGGATGGCGGGGCGAAGTGCAGGGCGAGCCGCACATTTTCGTCCTGCCCGCCGAACAGGATTTCCAGTTCGGCTTCGCGTGGAACGGCGCTGGCACGACCGTTCTGGCACCGCGTGCGCTGCCCTGGATGACGCCGAAACACGTTGCGCCCTCCTGACTGCCTCGTGGTTGCTGCGGACAATGCGCGAGGTTCTTTGGTCGCGCCGCGCTGTTCGATGACGCCACAATTCCGGAAGCAGGAAGAAAGAGGCGCATTCGCCTAGACTTCACATTCCGATCCGAGTGAACCTGTTCGGTAACAGCACGCATTTTAATAATTCCAATAGTGCATCTTAAGAATGCGAAACTCAAAGAGATGAAATATATTTTTTATGCGCTCGCGATGGCCACCATCGCCTTTGATTTTTATCTTGGTCACGGAAATCCCAATAAAGCGTTACTTGTTTTCGGATGGGGGTCGGCTATGTGGCTAGTCGCATTTTTATATATTTGTGATTTTCTGCTCGCCATCGCGGGAAAAAATTCCTCGTATATGACTAAGTTCTACAGCGAAATCAAGACAGACCTTTTCGTGTCTACAATCTCAGGAGCCACCTTATGTCTATTGCTGGCGCTGGCCCCAGGCAGTTACAGCCTTTCGAACTTAGACGTCGCCTTTTTTGGAATGCCATTTTTGGTTTACAGTATTTTTACATTGGCAGCCGCGTCAAAGATCAAACTCGTAGGCGTTAAAATGTCTAAAAGGCTTGTATGGACACTTTATGCGCTAGTGGCGGGCTTCTACATTTACTTCGCCTACCTTCTTTACGAAATCAGCCATAATCAATTTTCTGCGGCCCAGTCACTTTGGACGCAAGTAACGATCGTTTGCGCTGCGATTTATGCATTCTTTGGTTCGAAATTTATAAAATATGTCCTCGAAGAGCAGCACTTCGAAGTTTCTCCATTTATTCTGGATTTGCTTGCAAACCTGAAATTTAGCACCGGGCTTTACCAAGATATCGCCAATGGCGCAAATGAATGGAATAAACAGGTGAAAATAAAAAAAGCTGAACAACGAAAGGAAATTAGCCAACGCCGTAAGAAAAAGAACCGGTAGCACTTGCGAAACGATGGCCGCTGCCGTTTCTATCAAGCGGAATACGTCGGAATCGACGCAAGTTCGACGCCGTTCGCCAAGCGTCTATCTGGGGCATCATTGGCACAGGGAGACGCTTGGCGAATGGCTGGACATTACGCGCGACGACTATCCGGCCACTCGGTCGATCTGCGTGTCGCTACCCGCTTCAACTTCTGAGGTTATTTGGTCGCGCCTCCTGCGCCCCTGTTCTTATCTCGCGTCAAGAGAGCCGCGCAGACACGGCCTCGACGGTACAGATGTCGCAAGAAGGACTGCGATACACGGGAGAGCGACAGGAGCGCCCACCGGACGTGCAGGTAGCTTCGGTCAAAGCGTCCACCGCAAGCCGACTCATGATTACGTATGACGTCATTTTTATAACGATCGAAAACTGCAGTCTGACATAAGCGCTATTATGTCGCGACGCATACACCGAATCCGATTTACATCCGTCAAATCGTGAAACATTGCGCGTCGGAACGACGGAACGCCTTCTCTCACAAGCGTTCCACGGAACTGGGAAAGTCGCGTGAAACACTATGCAGCAGAGATCTCTCGCCATCGCGCAATTGGCCGCTTGCTCAGTTTCTGTACTTGGCAAACGGAGGTTATTTGGTCGCGCTTGCAGAGCAAGCCGGTTTTCTTGTCCGTAGCCGATGCCGAGCAACGCAAAACCGTTCACCTTAATATCGGCTCGAAAAGGATTGGGCCAACGGCTATTGGACCAAGGCAGACGCGTTGCGATAAATCGCCACCTCCTAGTGCTGAAGCCTCTTCCCGATCTTCGTCTCCGCGTCGTGCCACCCCGCTTCGCGCTCGTACGACTCGGCGATACCCTCAAGAACTCGACCCACGTATGGATATGCAAAGTGCAAGCGCTCAGCCCAAGCGCGGTATTTCGCGGCGAGTTCACGCTCCTGCCCGCCACCCTCGCCCCGAGAATGAACTCCGCGAGCGTTATAGACGCCGATCTGGAATCCCGTGCCAATCTGGGGCGACGCTATTCCTTCCATCGCCTCGCAAACCGCTTCACATGGCCATACCCCGCCTTCGCCTGCCGGCGCTTTACTGAGCAATTGACCAAGGCGCTGATCGCCGATGTCAGCGCGGCCTAACTCCCGGCACGAGCGACGAACGTCGGCAAGCCACGCCGTCAACGCAACCGCATCAATTTCTCCGTCTTGACCTGCCCCAGGGATCTTATTTATCTGATCAAGAATTCGATAGGCGGCCGACGCGACTGCCGCCCGCTGCTCAGGATTTTCGGCGGTCCACTCAGGAGGGTCGTCTCCCTCGCCGTTCCGCCTGTAGGCTAGCGCCACCGCCTGAACGAACAGCGCTGGGGATTCCGCGACCTGGCTTTCGAGATTCGGGATTCCGTGCTCACTGTGTACAAGGGCCTCGATGAAGAGAAATTCGAGCTGCGCCATTTCATCGCGGGTTACGCCCGCGCGACCATCGAGCGAGTCCAGTGCTCGGGAAATGTAGTAGGCGTCCATTTTGTAATGGCCTTGGGGCTCAGAATTTACAGTGGCGACGTCGCGCAGCAGCCGCTTTAAGCGGGATGTCTCGATATCCTTGAAATCCATGTGGACGGCGTGGAAGGCCGCTCGTGGCCGTCTAGCCTCCAAAAGCCGATCAATCAGTTCGGTAAGTTGCTCGGGTGGGCGCCGTCCCCATGAAGGGAGCACGTCTTTCCAGTACCCTGCGCGAATATCTTCTCCATAGCTGTCCAGAAGACGCCACGTGGACGCTTCAACCGGCGCGCAAACAAATAATCGGCGGATCTGTTCGACCGGAAGCCCGTCCGCTGCGGCAGCTAATACTTCGTCGCGCGAGTCATCCTGGATGGCGTAAATGAAACCCTGAAGGCACAAATCAGCCTGCCTTCGAAGCTCACCATCAAGAGAAAGACAACACCGGATGAAGTCAATTCTCGACTTGATACCTGTTACACAAAACGTAGCGTATCGCCCCACTGCACTGGCGGCCCCGCTTTCGGCGAGTAATTTTTGAATGCCCTCGAAACCGCACTCGCCCCATATTTCGGTGATCGCATCACCGCGCAGCCTATCGATTCGCTCCTCGCGCTTCTGATAGTCAAAATCTCCCTCGTCAAGCTCTTCAGCTGACGGCTGAATCCATTGATCTGCAAACAACCAGCCGTGCCGGATGACTGGATCGGAGGGGCGTAGAGTCTCATAGGTTTCTTTTGCACGGTCTCGAATCGCAACTCCTAGCTCTTGCTGACGGCCCCGACGAGTGAACGCGAATCGGCGGATTCGCTCGCGAAGCACGGCCTTTGCAGCTTCCCCGGCCTTCCGAGCCCAATCATTGATCAGATCCCATACTTTGGTCTGGTCACTCTCGGGCATGACCTGAAGGCTCTCGACAAGATCGCCGAACGTCCTCTCGTCGTGTGAGGGCCAAGCGATCAACAGGTCGAGAGCCTTTCGAGAGAAGTCATACATCTCCGCGTGAGTAACGACTTGGCCGGCCCCAGAGGCGTCGCTACGCCAGCGTGGTCTGTAACTATCGTGGCCAATACGGGAACCCGGCTTAACCTGTTCAAGGCAAATCCGCCAACCGATATCGGAGAAACGCCTCACGAGTATCTCGACCACCTTGCTTCTCTGGTCCACCGATGCCGCCGTCTGCGGCATCCATGACCTGAACACAGAATGCAAAGACGCCTCCGGCTTATTCAGCCAGTTGTCGTCGATTTTGGGTCGGGATAGCCGGGCGAGAATCATCGACACGCGCGAGAGGTTTTGCGGTTTCCAGGCAAGGCATTCCATAGCCCAAAGCAAGCCTGTCCGTGACGGAGACGCCCAGAATGCCTCTCGGTCCACCGGCTTAAGAAGACCCAGTACGACGGGATCGTCGCTCTGCAAGTCTTCTTCGATGATTTTCAGAAATTCATCTGGTGCGGCTTCTGCGTAACGCGGCAGATCCTTGTCATGCGAAAGAAATTTTTCGAGTGTGAGGGGCGTTAGGAGTTTGCGTATGAGGAACGCTACCCGGCTTTCGACGTCGATGCCTAGACGACTCTGAAATAGGTCGTTGCCGTGGACTGATAGGATGACCAATGTCTCGCAGATGCCCTCACGCAGAGCACCGGAGTGATCGCGCTTCTTTCCGTATAAGGCTGCGGCCCACCTCTTGTCTTCGGGTAGTTCAAGCGCAGGATCGAACTCTGAAAGAACATATTCGGCAACGTCGAAGAAGCGATCGAGCACTGCCGGAGTGATAATTCTTGCGATCGCAAACAGGGCGTCAATTTTCGAAACGACACCTCGGTACCGCCCGGCGGACCACACGGGACTGTCGTCGAATTGAAGCAGGCGTGCGACGTCATCTTCGATCGACTCGTACTTTCGATCGGAGACGTAAGAGACGATCTCTCCGTCCGCCTCGGGCTCGGCATGCCAAGCCCCGATCAGGGCCATCGGCACAAGGGTCTTTGCCGTATCGTCATTGCTCGCCCAAACGGGCATCCTGATCGCGGCATTTTGCGAAAGGCGACGGCGCAAAATCGTAGGTGAACGACCTGACTCCCTCGCAAGCCGATCGACATCACCTTCGTCGATCCCCATCGCTGCAAGTGACTGCTTGAAAGCCTCATATCCGAGGAGGTCGAGCGCAATGTCGGCACTGGTATCAACTGCATTGCGCGGACGTAGAACTATGCAGTGAATTCGACGATGTACGTCAACAAGCTCTCTCTCAGCGTCTTCGGAATGCACGATAGGGATAAATGGCACGGAAGACGAAATGAGCGTTCTGAGTGTCAACGAATCGGTGAAGATCGCGGTGCGATCCTTAAATTGACAAAATGCCTCGTCGTCGAACATGCAGGACAGAAAGGCAAGCGCTTCGTCCCGCGAGTCCGCAGCAACGACGAGAGGGCGGTCGCTTGGCTTCTCAAGCCACGCCTTGCAGGTGCCCCGATGTGCTGCGATCGACGGCGCGAAAAGCTGAGGAAGCATATGCGGCTCGCTAGCGTTAGCCCAGCGATTCCATGCCTGCTCGAGTGTCTCGTAACCCCTTACAGGCAGGGTTAGTTGCTCCGCGAGCCAGATCTGTGCTGGCACAGATTGTTCCAACCATTGTTCGAGATCGCTAGCGTCGAAGACCCTAACAGCCTTCCAGTCGCCAGCTTGGTTCTTCCGCTGCTCCCAAGCAGTTTTTCCAGGCCAGTTGCGCGGTGTCACGAAGACGAATGTGCTTTTCGCCCGTGTGTCGGAATCAATTGAGGCGAGCCGCGCTGCGTAATCGCCCTCCGCTTTGCCGGCTGGTTTTTGGTCAGTGCCGAACTCCCAAAAAGACTTGCCTTCTGGCACCCATGGCGTAGCCGCAGCCGCCTCAACGAAACCATCGGAGCCCTTGCGCTCTGCGTTGTCGTATCCAGGAAAATCGACTTGGCGCAGTTCGATGCCGGTTGAGTGAACCAGCTTACGAAGAAGCACTGATAGGTGTGCGCGCGCGTCAATCTGACTGTCCGCCCAGTTTTCGATCTGTCTCGCCCTAATCGTCAGGAAATTCGGGACGAAGGCCCGAACGGCCACCTCTTTTTCGCTGGCGTGCCTCTCCTGCTGGTCGTAAGCAGTCTGCATTTCGAGCAGCCGCTCCCGGTCGGCGCCGAATGATTTTTCTAGCCTAACGGCCATCTCAGGCGACAGTGCGGCTTTCCCGTTGAGCAGGTTCGACAGCGCAGGCCGACCGACCCCAAGGCGTTTTGCCGCTTCGGTTACCGACATGCCAGCAGGAATAATGCTGGAGCGGATATAGGCACCGGGGTGCGCCGGCTCGGGCGAAGTGACCATGGTGTTGCCCTCCTGAGGCTAACCGTATCGTGTCACGCTACACAATACAACATTATTAGCCTCTGCGCGAGATTCTCCACCGAGAACGGCCGTGCTGTGCTCCTTGCTCGCCAGCAGTCAAGGGCGTGCAAAGTGGGAGCGGCACACGCGAGCACGGTTGCAGCCTTATGGCGACCGGTCGTTGATGCTTATGCCGAGCGTTGTCAACGGTCACGCTGAGTACGTTCTCAAGGCCGCAAGCAGCAAAAAGCCGTCCCTATTTTTGTAGGATCCGCGAATGCGTCGAAAACGACGCAAGTTCGACGCGTTTCGCCGGTGCACCGCCGCTCCGCGTGGTTGACAGACGTGAAACAACGCATAAACGACGCATAGACGACGCATCCGGACCCCGGCATAGGAATTCAATCCGCTTTGTGTTCGCGCCGCTTCGCGCTCGCCATTTTGAATCGGGCGAGGCGATCAACTTTCGGCGAATGCTTGATAGGACGCGCGGTACGTACAAAAGGTACCGTGACCCGTCCGCCACGGCCTCTCCGGCCGTGGACTGCGTGCCCATAGGCGCCTATGGAGTAATCGCTGAGGTGGCCCATGACCTTGGCTGCCTGCTCCAGAGTTATCTCTCGGTCGAAGGTGGCGGCCTTCAAATCGGACGCTACTTGATGGCGGAAACAATACGGACTAATCCGCGTCCGCAACTTTGGGAAGGCGCTTCTGCCTAGGGCCACTACGCTGTTATAAAGGTAATCTTTGTTGTGCGTGATCGTGTACTTGCCGCTCCCGTTGATGGCGCTCTGGACTGCCAAAGCGTGTAGAAAGCGTAATGCAGGGTTAGCATTAGCATCTACGCTAAACCCGATGTGCCGCGTCGGCTGACCGCGCTCTCGGCCACCCGCGTCCACACATTTCGCACCTGTGATCTTGACTACGAGTTGGTCGCGTCCCGCAACAAGCTCGATGCCTTGCTCGATTTCGGCAGGGCGGCATCCTGTGATCCAGAGCACGGCAAGCGCAGGCATTAGCTGCGGCCGTGAGTGCTGCCATTCTGGTGTCGATGCAGCCACCCATATGGATTCGCGCCAGTCTGGCGGCAGCAGCCTAAGTGCAGATTTCTTCGCTTTTCCCATCGTTCACGCCCCTATCAGATTTCTGCGCCCGTTTGATTTCGGTCTTGGCCGGCTCCGGTGCTGTGAGATTTCGGACCAGCGGAAATCGGCCTAACACCACCCCCGAGTCGCTACGCGCCTCGACCCCTGAGGGGTTGGGGCTCGTCAGTTTTAGGCCGCAACACGCCATGCCTTCGCATGTCGGTGTTACGCCCCAAAACCGCCAAGCCCCCTCTTCTCCGACACAAGTCTCGGAGAAGAGACCGACATGGATTTCTGCATGTTGGAAATCAGGACCGACTGGTGTTCGGCACCGAAGGAATTCGGACAAATCGCAGCCGCCGCTGTCGGGTTTCGGTGATGTCGTGCGCAGCCACAAAACCGCCGTTATGCCGCTGACATCGTCATCCCCGCGCCCGCCCGTGGACGGCTGCGCTGCTCACCCCGCGAGAGCGGCGTGGACAGCGCCGGCTCGCTGGCCGGCGTTCCGCAGCCGACCACCGGCTCCCCGCGACGCTTTGCCTTCGGCCTGACGCGCCCCAATGGGGCTTGCCCAAGCGACAATGGCAGTCCGACCACAAGCCCCCTCTCTGCAAGCCAAAGCCGTTGTTGAGCAACCCGCGCACATTGCGAGCGCCGCGAGCCCGGATCGAGCCGCACGGGGACCCGCGCCACAGGCGCGGGGAGAGCGGCGGCCCGCAGGGACGATCCGGCTGGGCAGCAAATTGACCATCACAGAATGCATGGAACAAAGCACGAGGGTCATGGCCGCGTTCGCGAAAACGACAGCATTCAGCATGCCTGCAACTGCGTGCGGATGCGTCGCTGAAAATCCGATGGATCTTCCCCGGGCCACGCTTCAATCCCAACGAGCTTGCCAGCTCGTACCATACCTTCCGTAGTTCTCCACCATCCGGCCGGTAACCGCATCGTCCCTTCTTCTTGGAAAGAAGCCTTCTCCTTCTCCTTACCCTTACCGGGCTTTGGCATTGATTTATAAGTACTTTCAACTTTTATCCACAGATCGCGACTTTGAATCTTGGCAATCGAACTCCACAGGGCCCCTCTCGCTGGCACGGAGTCGAACCTGTGCCAGCGAGGCCAGTCGGCAACAAAAACCTCACCCGTTGACTTGTCGCGCTGAATCAAGCCACGGCGCGAAAACTCGTCGAGTGCATCGTCAAGGCTTGCGGCCGTCATGCTAAGGTCAGCCGCAAGCCGGTCCACCCCGAGCAGGTAGCAACCGCACGCTGTTGTATCCGGGTTGAAATACAGCGAGACGTAGATGAATTTCTGTTGGGTGATCATGTCCCTCACACGCGGCCAAGCCATGATGTTGACCGGAACAGGGCGGGTGTCGACGCCGCTCATCTGGCTTGTGCAGTGAACTCGCCGTCCTTGCGCCGGCGACCACGACGAGGCTTATCCGAAATTTCACGCGGTTGAGCACTTGGCAGACTGCTGATCCAGGCACGAACGTCGCCAGCTCGCCAACGAACATACCGATTCTGACGAAATACCGGTTTCGGGAGCGCGTCAGGTGCACGGCACAACATGTGGTAAATCGCGTTGCGAGTCTTGCCAATGAGTTCGCCAAACTCATCGGGGTTTAGCAACGCCGCGTTATCCATCTGCGCAAACGCCACACGGAAATCTCTTATATCCTTATCCATATTCTTTGCTCGTAGCTTCCGGGTATCCATCAGTTTTGCTAGGATGCCTTCACGTCCATAGCACAGCCAAAAGGGCAATCGGTGAGGTTTCGGTGAGTGACGGCAAACCACGTTGGAAGTCAGGGCGACACATGGGTGGCGAACTCGGCCAGCGTCGGCTGAAGAACGTGACCGTGAGGCTTTTACAGCTGATCGAGCGAAGGTCCGGTCTGTCTCCAGAGGTACTGGAACAGCGGTACGATTTCGGGCTTAGAGGGACATTCGACGTTGAGACGGGGCAAGAATGGAAGAGGTATGCGCATGAGCCGTCTGAAGATCGCCGCAAGAATCAAGCTCTCTCCATTTATCGGCTTCGACAAGTCGCCGCTGACGCAGTCACGATGCAGCATGTGACGCTGGAAGACTTGCGCGAACTAGGTGTGCTCCAGCTACTTGACGAAAATAATCCCCGCAGCCGGTTTAAGAGAGAACAGAAGGCTCTTCACGACTTCCAAACCGGCCTCAAGCGGCTTTCCGAGGGCAAGTTGCCCCTCGCGTCAGGAGGAGTAAAAGGTGGACGGCCTCGGAAGCTGGCTCAAGCTTCCATCGCTGAGCGGCTTGAGTCCTACAGCAGTTGGTTAGCTCGTCTTGCCTGCCTCGGTGGTGTCGTTTTCGAGGATCGAGACTCTGTCGCAGACCAAGACTTGTGGCTGCAGCAACTCGCCGCAGATGAGGGACGCTCCATTGAGGATGCAGACTACGCGCTCTTGGCGGATTGCGATTGGCCGTTTGATCCAACACGGCCGACCGGTGCTGCACTCACTCGCCTTCGGATTCGGTTCGCAGGTGGAAACGTGGGCGAACCTTGGTGTCCGAAATGCCGCCCTATAGAGATGAAATGGAGTCATTTGTTCGTTGAGCCGTGGGCCAGGATATCGGCGGCCACGGCAACAGACGCCGAGCTTGACCTATTTTTCCAAAGCGTTGAGAGAGAGCTCAGTAAGTCATTGAATGCGTCGACAACTTATTGACGTGAATATTGTTTCCACTCTATGGTAAGAAAAAATAGAAAATGAGGCCCGGCCCAGTTTCCGAAGATACCGAAGTCGCAAACGCCTTCGAATGGCTCCAGTCTTGCTCTCGCGATTCTAAGCACCTCGCTTCGCGGATAGCTGTTGCTCGCGAACACTACCGGCAAAACTCATCCTTCGCCGACAGACAGTGGCGGAGCCTCGATGACCTTCTGCTACCGGCTGATCCATTAGCAAGTTATCTCGCACTGGTTGATGGATTCCTGCGGAATAGCCGACTGTATGATCTTCGTCTCGGACCTAGGGTAATTCCGCTCATGAAGCGAATCGGGGCTGCAATTCCCGATTTGCGCGATATGTTCGGAGCCAAAGAACGCGCTCGAAGGTTGGTCGATACTTTCCACGAGCACCCGGACAGCGGTCTGTTTGAGCTGGCGACGGCCGCGCGATATCTGAGGGAAGACCTAGATCTCGAATTCATAGAGGAGACGAGTGAGCCAACCCCTGATCTTCGCGCTGTTTTCCCGGGTGCCGAGTTACAGATCGAATGCAAGAGACTAAGACCGAGCGATTATGAACAGCGCGAGTCGCGACTTGCTCAGAGCCTCTTCGATAAGTTTCAGACCTTAGTGCATGAACGTCGGTTGAGTGTTTCCCTAGATGTAGAATTCAAAAAAGAACTCCACGAGGTTCCACAGGATTACCTCGTTCACCGCGTCGAGCAGGCGCTCAATTCTCGTATCTTTGTACGCAAGGACTATCCATGGAGCGATGAGTTTGCGGATGGGAGTGTGTGCAATGCGAACCTATATGCGGTCCGCGAGGACGTTGAGGATAGCTATCTGCTAGTCGGCCCCAAGATGGGTCGTCTGTTATCTGGAAGGGTAGTAACCGAAGGAAGCTATTTCCTCGCGGTGGGGGGCGCTCCGTGTCAATTCGACCCTCGATTCATGGACAACATCGAATACGGATCGGTTGTGACCTGGGGCTGTTCGTCGCCAAATTCTGTCAAAGCACGTTCGCGCTACGTCAAGACAAAGCTCAAAGAAATCGATCGCCAAACGCGAGCTGCTCCAGCAGCAATTGCTCACGTCGCGATGGATGCTGAGCGCGACCCGCATACGTCCGACCAGCGATTCAAGAAAAACCAAGAGACCGTCATCGGCTTTCGGTGGGATTCTCGTGTCATGGAGATCCACCTTCACTATTTCCTTGCGCGTACGTCCGAACATGACTCCTGGATGATCGATGAAACAGTCGACCAGTTTTCGGCGGGGCACGGGGCGATCATCGGAAATCCAGCAATCCTAGTTGGCGAGGACAACCCATTGCTTGATAGACGGTTACCGGCGTGGCATCAGCCGCCACCGCCGCACGACGTCGCATGATAGCAACACCGCTGAACAGGTCGGAGCGAACGTAACAAAACTGACGTGCCGCAGGACAACCCTCGCAATGTAGCGCAGTCGGGTGCAAAACCGGTGCAGCCCGCGAGGCGGATCCCAAAAAATGATGACATGTGTAGGAAACTAAAAATGCTGTAAACTCAATGATGTACGACGAGATCGTACACAGGTACTTGGGCTGATTTTCGTTTCACACGGCAGGGGTCACAGGTTCAATCCCTGTACCACCCACCAGATTCGAAGGGCCGACGATGCGTCGGCCCTTTTGCATTCGACGCCAGCATTTTTCATGCGGCACGGAACGCCCTTCGTTTTACCTGCTTTCGCCTCATCTCCCTTATCTTCCCTCCCCCTCTTCCCCGCTCTTCTTTCTCCCCCCACCTTCGAATCTCCGCCCCCTCCGCATCGACATCAAAGTCGCTTTGCGACACCCCCACGCCCAATCCGGCACCTCGCTTATCAACATAGCCTCACTCCGGAAATAGGCTCACCTCATCATAGATTTTTTCTATGAAATTTCATCGATCATCGCAAAAAGAGCCATCCCCTTCTCTCACCTCGCCCGTGCCCACGCCACCCCCGCCCCACGCTACGGGCTTTTCAACGAAGTTATGGGCACTTCCGTGGCAGTCTTATATAAGACCCAAGCATTCACATTACGAAAAGGCATTTCAGTTTTGCCCCCGACCCGTGTCACAATCGGGGAATTCGTCATGGCTAGCGGACTGTCACCCCAGTCGGCGGCGTTCCCCCACCTTTTCCTGATTCTTGAATCCGAGACCAGCGATGAGCACGCAGCAACCCAGCATCATCTATACCCTGACCGACGAAGCACCGCTTCTGGCCACCGCATCCTTCCTGCCGATCATCCGCACGTTCGCCGCACCGGCAGGCGTTGCGATCGAGACCAGCGACATTTCGGTCTCGGGCCGCATCCTCGGTGAATTCCCCGAATTCCTGACCGAAGAACAGCGCGTGCCGGACAACCTGGCCGAACTCGGTCGCCTGACGCAGGATCCGGACACCAACAT
Organism: Pandoraea anhela; assembly: GCF_902459655.1. Taxonomy (GTDB): domain Bacteria; phylum Pseudomonadota; class Gammaproteobacteria; order Burkholderiales; family Burkholderiaceae; genus Pandoraea; species Pandoraea anhela. The sequence continues at coordinate 403,330 of NZ_CABPSB010000003.1, read as the reverse complement.
CATCAAGCTGCCGAACATCAGCGCCTCCGTGTTCCAGCTCCAGAGCGCCATCAAGGAACTCCAGTCGAAGGGCTACAAAGTCCCCGACTATCCGGAAGACCCGAAGACCGACGAAGAGAAAGCCCTTCAGAAGCGCTACTCGAAGTGCCTCGGCTCGGCCGTGAACCCGGTCCTGCGTGAAGGCAACTCGGATCGTCGCGCCCCGCTCGCCGTGAAGAACTACGCCAAGAAGCACCCGCACAGCATGGGCGAGTGGAGCATGGCCTCGCGCACGCACGTCGCCCACATGAAGCATGGCGACTTCTACCACGGCGAAAAGTCGATGACGATCGACAAGGCCCGCGACGTCAAGATGGAACTTGTGACGAACAGCGGCAAGACGATCGTGCTCAAGCCGAAAGTCGCACTGCTCGACGGCGAAATCATCGACAGCATGTTCATGAGCAAGAAGGCGCTGTGCGACTTCTACGAAGAACAGATGGAAGACGCCCGCAAGACCGGCGTCATGTTCTCGCTGCACGTGAAGGCCACGATGATGAAGGTCTCGCACCCGATCGTGTTCGGCCACGCCGTGAAGATCTTCTACAAGGAAGCCTTCGAGAAGCACGGCAAGCTGTTCGACGAACTGGGCGTGAACGTCAACAACGGTCTCGTGAACCTGTACGAGAAGATCGAATCGCTGCCGAGCACGCAGCGCGAAGAGATCATCCGCGATCTGCACGCCTGCCATGAGCACCGTCCGGAACTGGCGATGGTCGACTCGGCCAAGGGCATCTCGAACCTGCACGCACCGAACGACGTGATCGTCGACGCCTCGATGCCCGCCATGATCCGCATCGGCGGCAAGATGTGGGGCGCCGACGGCCGTCCGAAGGACACGAAGGCCGTGATCCCGGAAAGCACGTTCGCCCGCATTTATCAGGAAATCATCAACTTCTGCAAGACGAACGGCGCCTTCGATCCGACCACGATGGGCACCGTGCCGAACGTGGGCCTGATGGCGCAGAAGGCAGAAGAGTACGGCTCGCACGACAAGACGTTCGAGATCGCCGAAGACGGCGTGGCGAACATCGTCGACATCGCCACGGGCGAAGTGCTGCTCTCGCAAAACGTGGAAGCCGGTGACATCTGGCGTATGTGCCAGGTCAAGGACGCCCCGATCCGCGATTGGGTGAAGCTCGCCGTGAACCGCGTGCGCAACTCGGGCATGCCGGCCGTGTTCTGGCTCGACCCGTACCGTCCGCACGAAGCCGAACTGATCAAGAAGGTCGAAACGTACCTGAAGGATTACGACACCACCGGTCTCGATATTCAGATCATGTCGCAAGTGCGCGCCATGCGTTACACGCTCGAACGCGTGATCCGCGGCCTGGACACTATCTCGGTGACCGGCAACATCCTGCGCGACTACCTGACCGACCTGTTCCCGATCATGGAACTGGGCACCAGCGCCAAGATGCTCTCCATCGTGCCGCTCATGGCCGGTGGCGGCATGTACGAAACGGGCGCAGGCGGCTCGGCCCCGAAGCACGTGAAGCAACTGGTGGAAGAAAACCACCTGCGCTGGGACTCGCTGGGTGAATTCCTGGCACTGGCCGTCTCGCTGGAAGACCTGGGCATCAAGACGGGCAACGCACGCGCCAAGATTCTGGCCAAGACGCTGGACGCCGCCACGGGCAAGCTGCTCGACAACAACAAGGGGCCGTCGCCGAAGACCGGCGAACTGGACAACCGTGGCAGCCAGTTCTACCTGTCGATGTACTGGGCACAGGAACTGGCTGATCAGAAGGACGACGCCGAACTGGCCAGACTCTTCGCACCGCTCGCCAAGCAATTGACCGAGAACGAGAAGACCATCGTGGGCGAACTCGCCGACGTGCAAGGCAAGCCGACGGACATCGGCGGCTACTACAAGCCGGACTTCGAAAAGCTCGAACAAGTCATGCGTCCGAGCAAGACGTTCAACGCCGCACTGGCAAGCGTCGCGAAGGCGTAAGTCGTCGCACGCGGTCGACGGACAGTCCGCAAGGGCTGTCCGGCAGCGCCCAATAAAAAAGCTGGTCCACGCTCGTGGGCCAGCTTTTTTGTTTGTGCTACCACAACGCAACACGACGATGCAGCGCGCCCGTATGACTGTACGGCGGTATGACAGTATGACGGTGTGGCGGCGGCAAGCGACGCCGCCCACCCCACCCCACCGCAAGATCAGCGGTTGACCTGTTCCTTCGACTGCGTGAGCGCCAGCACGGCGCCCAGCGCGAGGGCAGCCGACACGCAGTACATGCCCGCGTTGGTGCTCTGCGTTACGTCCTTGAGCCACCCAATGACGAACGGACTCACAAAGCCCGCGAGGTTGCCGATCGAGTTGATCATGCCGATGGCCGCAGCCGCCGAGCCACCGACGAGCAACGCGCTAGGATACGTCCAGAACACCGGCATCGTCGCAAGCATGCCGGCCGTGCCGACCGACAGCGCCACCATCGCGAGCGGCACGTTGTTGCCCCACACCGTGCTCAGGTAAAGCCCTACCGCGCCGGCGAACGACACCACGGCGAAGTGCCAGCGACGCTCGCGCGTGCGATCCGAGCTACGTGCCACGCCAATCATGCTAACGACGGCGCAGGCATAAGGAATCGCGGTCAGCAGACCGACGTCCAGTGCGCTCTTCACACCGCTGGCCTTGATGAGCGTCGGCAGGTAAAAGCCAATGCCGTAGAGACCCATCATGCAGCAGAAATAGATCAGCGCCATGAGCCAGACACGGCCGTTCGCGAACACGGACGCCACCGTTTGCTGCGCCTTACCCACGCTGTCCTGCGCGATGTTGTGTTCGAGAATCGCCTTCTCGTCTTCGGTCAGCCACTTCGCAGCGCGAATGCCGTTCGGCAGATACATCAGCGTGACGATACCGAGAATTACCGATGGAATGGCTTCGATGAAGAACAGCCATTGCCATGCGGCCCAGCCGCCCACCCCGTTGAACGCCGCCAGAATCCAGCCCGAGAGCGGACCGCCCAACACACCGGCGATGGGAATGCCGATCATGAACAGCGCGTTCATGCGGCCGCGACGTTGCGCCGGGAACCAGTAGGTCAGATACAAGACAATGCCCGGGAAGAAGCCGGCTTCGGCCACGCCGAGGAGGAAGCGCACGATGTAGAACTGCGTGGGGGTCTTCACGAGCAGCGTCGCTGCGGAGAGCAACGCCCACGAGATCATGATGCGTGCGATCCACCGGCGCGCACCGACCTTGTGCATGATGATGTTGCTCGGCACTTCGAAGAAGAAGTAGCCGATGAAGAAAATGCCCGCGCCCAGACCGTACACGGTCTCGCTGAACTGAAGATCGTTCAGCATTTGCAGCTTGGCGAAGCCGACGTTCACGCGGTCCAGATAGGCCGCGACGTAACACAGAAAAAGGAACGGCAACAAACGCCACGTCGCTTTTGCGTAGGCTTGCGCCTCGATCTCGCGCGTATGCGCATTGGCTTTGATACCGCTAGCGATAGTACTCATGGTCTCCACTTCGAACCTCGGCTGCCACGCAGCCTGAATTGACTGCAACGCTGCATCCGGACCACTCGCACCGATCACGCTGCCTTACCGACTCGACCGCTCTTAAGACCTCACGATTCCCGTGTTACGAGAATCGATCCCGCGGGGCCCGGCACATTGTCTCCGGACGTCGCGTATGCCCCGAAAGGCCGTTGTGCGACGTTTCTCACCCTGCCATCCCCTTTTGTTATTGGGAGGCCGACGCGGATTGTAAACCATAGGACACCGCTCAATATGGAACGACTCCTCGGTCTTTAAGCGATTTCTTAAATACCGTCTGCCGCCGGTGTCGTAAACACGCGACGTTGTCCCGCACTGACATGACGCCGCAGCATGCACGGCGTCAACCGCGAGACGCCGCATATCGCGGTCGATATAGCCACTGACACGCCTGTGCATATGCGGAAAAGTCTAAAAAATTGCGATGAAAGCGGTCGATTCTTCGCTGACAGACGTGTGCTTTCGCGCGTAATCTTGACGTTCACAGGCCGTCATCGACGATGCGCCCGAGACAGGCCCGGCATCGCAGCGCATGCCCCTCGACGCACATCGCAACGCCCGCTAACGCCACCACTGCCGCCACTGCCGCCACTGCTACCACTGCTACCACTGCCGCTACGGATTTCCACACCGTCATGACATCCCACACCCCGCTCCCACTTACGCTTCCCGCACCGGCAACCGTCTCGTTGGTCAGCGTGTTCCCTGCTGCGGTCAATGGCGGCAACCCGGCCCCGATCGTGCTAGATGCCGACGCCATGCGCGCCGACGACATGCGAGCCGTAGCCGCACATTACGGTCATGAAAGCGCGTTCGTCATGGCGGCGCAAGACACGCGCAACGCGTGGCGCTTCCGCTTCTTCGTGCCGAACCACGAGATGGAGATGTGCGGGCACGCCACCCTCGGCGCGCTATGGGTACTGCGCCGTGCGGGGCGCTGGGATGGCCGCCCGGTCACGATCGAAACCCTCAGCGGACAGGTTTCCGGTCGGGTCGCCGCCGACGGCGAGCACATTGAAGTGAGCCAGCCGGCGGGACGCACCGAACCGATTCTCGACGCGAGCGCTATCGCCGCCATCTGCGCCATATTGCGCGTCTCGCCCGACGACATCGCGCTCGAAGGCATCTGCAACGCCGCGACCAGCCGTGTGAAGACGCTGGTACCGCTGCGCAGCGTCGAACGGTTGCACACGCTGACGCCCGACTTCTCGACCCTGCTCGCCACGTGCGACGCCATCGGCTCCACCGGCCTCTACCCATGCGCGCGCGAAAACGTGGGCGATGGGCAGGCGCTGCCGGTGCTGCAAGCTCGCCAGTTCCCGCGCTCGTCCGGGTATCCGGAAGATGCCGCGACCGGCATTGCCGCTGCGGCCCTGCTTTACGGTGCGCGCCGTTACGGCTGGCTGGCGCCGGGCGAACGTGGTGTCGTCGTGCGCCAGGGCGTGGCGATGGGCCATCCGTCTGCCATTACCGTGACGCTGCGCGATCCGCTCGACGCCGCCGCCGGCTGTTGGATCAGCGGCGACGTCCACGCAATCTGACGACCACGAACACGCCTACGACCGCCGCCAGCGCGCCGCACAGAAACACGGCGCGATAACCGAACGGATTGGCGACGGCGCCGGCGAGCGGCCCGGTCGTGAGAATCGCCACGTCCTGAAATGCAGCGTACGTGCCCAGGCTCGTGCCGCGACTCGCCGCCGGCGCGCGCCTGACCACTTCGATACCGAGCGACGGGAAGGTCAGCGACGCCCCCGCACCGGCCAGCGCCGTGCCGAGCAATGCCAGCCATGCGACCGGCGCCTGCCACACGACCAACAGTCCGATCGCTTCGACCACCAGCGACATCTGTGCGACGCGCAGATTGCCGAAGCGCTCCGGCCAGCGTCCGCCGATCAGACGCATCAGGACGAACGCCAGACCGAACGCCGACAGCGCGATGGCCGCCCCGGCCCAGCGCGACGCCTCGAAGTAAAGCACCACGAACGCACCGACTACCGCGAAGCCGACGCCCTGCAATGCCAGCGCCAGCCCCGGCAGAAACACGATACGCAATACCTGCGAGTACGGCAGCGCATCGCCGGCCTGATGCGCCGGCGCCACCGCAGGAATCCGCGAAATGACGGCCCAGCCGGCCAGCGGCAGCACGCAGATCGCGATGGCCACCCCGACGAGGGCCGTTGGCGCGTACAGCGCCAGCCCCAGCGGCGCACCGACCGCGAAGCCACCGAAGACGGCCGCGCCGGTCCAGGACATCACACGGCCCGACTGCGCCGCGCCGAGACTGCCGATGGCCCACGTCAACGTGCCCGTAATGCAAAGGCTTTCGCCCACGCCGAGCAGCAAGCGCGCCACCGTCAGCAAGGCAAGGCGCGGTTCTGGGGCAACCGACAGCACGCTCGTGACAAGCAACGCGATCCCGGACAACCCGACGAACGACAAACCATGAATGAGCGCGACGCGCGCGCCGCGCTGATCGGCGGTGCGCCCGGCGAACTTGCGCGTGAGCACCGTGGCGAGCGACTGCACGCCCACGGCAAAGCCGACGATAACGTTTTGATACCCGAGAGTGTTGTGCACGAACAGCGGCACGACCGAGAGCGACATGCCGATGGTCAGGCACGCGAGAAAAACGTTGAGGGAAAAGCGCACAAGCAACGCCGTGGCGTTGGGCGGCGCGGCGGCCACGTGATTGGCCGATGCAGCGGAGGACGACATGCGAAAAGACTCCAATGGTTGCCGGGCGACGCGGGACGGCAAGCGGCGAACGACGAATACCAGACGCCAGCCGGCAGATGAACAACCGCAACTGCGCATCGGTATCGAAACGGGCAAATCGGGGAGAGACGGCGCTTGTGGCGCTCAGGAAATCCGGTACAGCGCTGAATGGGCTGCCCGGTCGTTCACCGGCGAACGCACGCCCCTCGACCGACGTGCCGGATCGACCGGCCGCTGTCGCGGAGAATGCGTTGTTTGACGTGAACGCTTACGTGACACCGGCGAGAGGTCTGCCAGCGCCAAAAATCTGTCCGTATTCTAGCTACGCATATTGCGTTGCGCAAGCGACGTACATGCTTCGCAAAACCGGCGTCATCCGACGATACCGCACCCGCCACCCTCCGCCGCACCGCCCCAGCGTTGTCCGCGCCAATCGCGACGGCCCGCCCCTCGGGCGACCTTGTGCCGCCACCGCAACGCGTACGACGGTTCGACGCGACAGCGCGCTCAGTCGATCGGATCGGTGCCCCGGGCCCGGCGGGTACTGGCCTTGAGCGTTTGTTGCAACGCGCGTCGCAAGGCGCTGTAACGACGCAACGCCTCCTCCATGACGGCGATGCGCACATTGCCTGCGGCGCCGTCGGCCAGCAACTTGGCCTTCAGCCCGCCATACGACGCTTCCATTGCAGACGCGTAGGTGCCGAGCGACTCCCCGCCGTCTGCCGGCAAGACGTCGCTTTCCACGCGATCGAGCAGCGCCGTCGATTCGCGCACGAACGTGGTGTAGACATCCGACAGCCCCGTAGCCGTGCTCGTCTGATCCTGCAATGCCGCAGCGGCAATCGCCTGCTCGGCCGCGCTCTCGAAGTAACGCAAGGTTCGCAGCGTATCGGCGAGCTGTTCGGCCGCAGCGGCCCCCATCGCCACCCGGCTCATGCGTTCGGCGAACGATTGGCAGACGCTGCCCAGCCGCACCACGGACGCATGCGCCTGAGCCAGCGCACCGGGGCTCGTGCCCATGAGCGCGCCGCGCACCATGTGCCGGCTCATCACGCCGAGACGTTCGACTTCGCGCTTGAGCGCGTCCACCGCCAGTTGCGGCACCTGGAGCACGTTGTCATCGAGAAACTGCGGTGCGCCCTCGTCTTCCTCACGCGTCCGGAAGCGCCGTTGCAGCCAGTGCAGCAACGGCGTGGCGAGCGGAATCATCAGCAGCACGCCGAGCACGTTGAATGTCGTATGGAAGATGGCGAGTTTGATGGCCGGGTCTGCGGCGTAGCCCATCCACACCATGCCGGCCGCAATGGCGCGGATCATCCACGGCAAGAGCAGCAGCGCGACCACCGCAGCGACCACGTTGAAGGCAACGTGCGCCATCGATGCACGTCGTGCGTTCGGCGTCGCGCCGATGGCCGCAATCACCGCCGTGACGGTCGTGCCGATGTTCGCGCCGATCACGACGGCCGCCGCGCCTTGCGCACTGAGTAGCCCGTTTTGCGCGGCCGTGAGCGTAATCGCCATCGCTGCCGCCGACGACTGCACGATGCACGTGAGTACGAAACCGACGATGACTTGCAGCAGCACATCGAGCGGCCCGTCGCCGTCGGGCATGCGGATCATGCCGGCCATGTCGATGAACGCCGATTGCAGCAGCGAGATGCCGAAGAACAGCAGGCCGAAGCCCGCGAGCGCGTTGCCGATCGCCCCTCGCCGGGTGCCCGCGCCCGTCAGACGCATCGCCACGCCGACGGCGATCATCGGCAACGCGAAGGCGTCGATATTGAACTTGAGACCGATGACCGCGACGATCCACCCCATCATGGTGGAACCGAGGTTCGAGCCGAACATCAGCCAGAGCGCCCCGCCGAGCTTGAGCAGGCCGGCATTGACGAAACCGATGGTCGCAATCGTCACGACGGACGAGCTTTGCGTGATGGCCGTGACCAGCACACCGGAGGCAAAGGCTTGCCAGCGTGTTCGCGTCGCGCCGGCCAGAATGCGCTCCAGGGCCGGGCCGGCGGCAAGCTTCAGGCCGTCCGTCATCATCGCCATGCCGATGAGGAAAATACCGACGCCCCCCGCCAGAATGCTCACCGCCTTGACGATTTCACCCATGCGACGCGTTCCTCGATAAGCACGTGAATCGAACGTAGATCGGACGTTGATCGGACGCCCCACGCCATAAGTGCTACGGCCCGGCGTCTGCCGGTCATGTCCGGTGATGTGTAACGCCGTTGACGGCGGTTGACGGCCGTTGACCGCCGTTGACGGACAGCACCGCCGGCGTTCGACGTGCCGGGATCGGCGCGTGACGGACTCAGCCGTCGGCGCGCAACAGCCCCCAGCATAACCGGTAAAGCTCGTCCTCGAATTCCGGAGTGCCAAGCAATGGCGAATCTTCAAGCACCGCCGAGCGCAGCGTGCCCATGAACGCCCGCGTGAGCACGAACACCGTCGCGGCCGTGGGTTTGCGCATCTCCGGGGCATCCCGGCGCGCCATCGCCACGGCGATATGCTCGGCCGCTTCGCGCATCGCCTGCATGATGTTCTCGTGATGGTCCATCTGCCATGCCATCTTGATGAGCGAGCGCTTCACCCGCCCCCCCGATCCGAACGCCTCGACCAGCAGGCGAATCCGCTCGCGAATGACGCGCTCGGGGTCCGCCCCTTCCTCGGCGGCACGCGCCAACCGCGCGTTCTGCTCGTCCATCACGCGACGGCGCTCGCGCGCAATCATCGCCAGCAGAATCGCCTCTTTGGTCGGGAAGTATTGATACAACGTGCCGATGGAGAAGCCCGCCTTTTTGGCGATGCGATTGGTGGTGAGCGCCGCCTCTCCTTCTTCGTCGAGAACCTGAGCCGTCGCCTCGAAAATGGTCTCGACGGTGTGTTGCGCGCGCGCCTGCATCGGCCGCTTTCGCATGGTGGACGCGGCATTCGGGGTGGCGGGCGGCTTGGAGGCGGACATAGCGGAAAACCTGAGCGGGAAGCGAGTTGCGGCGTGACGCCTGAAAAATGAATAATGCTCACATTCACGGCGAAATTCAAGCGACAGCGCCATGGACGTCACTGGCGTCGGGCATCAAGCGAGGCAAGCGATCATGAGCAACGACATTTCCGCGCTGACGGTGCGCAAACTGACCGTCGATCTGGCCAGCGGCTTCGAGCGTCATTGGCATGGCGGCGACGCTTACCGCACGATGTATTACAACGCGCTCTCCATGAGTTTTCCCGTCGGAGAGCAATCGTTCATCGACTCGGTGCGCGACACGATGGATCGCCTGCCCGACGACGCACGTTACGACAAACTGCGTGCCGACATCGCACAGTTCATCGGACAGGAGGCGACGCATCGCCATCTGCATGGACAGTACAACGCGCAGCTCGCGAAGCAAGGCCTCGTGAACCACTGGGAGCGCTGGGCGACGACGCGAATCAACTGGGCACGACGCCGCAAACTCTCACCGATGTACATGCTGGCGATCACGGCGGCTTACGAACATTGCACGGCGGTGTTCGGCGACGGCGCACTGCGCTACGACCGCTGGCTCGCGAAGGCGCAGCCGAAGATGCGCCTGATGTGGCGCTGGCATGCGGCGGAAGAAACCGAGCACAAAGCCGTGGCGTTCGATCTGTATCGGGCGCTGGGCGGCAGCGAGCGCCAGCGTGTGCTGACCTACCTTTACGTACTGCTCATGTTCGGGCTGGAAAGTCATGCGCAGACGATCAACAACCTCTGGCACGACGGCACGCTCTTCAAACCGAAAACGTGGTGGGGATTCGCCACGATGTTCTTCGGTCGTGACGGCGTCATCTGGCGCACCACCGGGCCGATGCTCAAATACCTGATGCCGTCGTTCCACCCCGATCGTCACGGGGATCCGTCGCTCGCCGAGCACTGGCTTGAAGCCCACAACGCCAGTTGGCGCGCCGTGCGCTGACTGGCGGCGTCATTCGCGCTTGGTTCGGGCTTGGTTCGGGCTTGGTTCGCTTTTGATTTGGTCCTGCTCCGATTGACGCCTGATTCACGTCTGAATTGCATTTGATCGACACCTTGTCCCCGCCTGCGCGGCCGTGATCGCGCTGACCCGACCGGTCAGCGCCTCCGCACGCCCACGTGCCCATATGCCCGCACGCATGGGCATCGCCCTCGCCTCCAACGGCGTGCCCCGTTTCCTTCCTACGCAAGTCATTCAAGCGCCACAGCGCAAGAGGCAAACCGCCCGTGTTAACCCGCGAAGTGTGACGGTAACAACGGAATACCGAGTATCAACGTAGCGTGATATGACGTTTGTGCCGCGTTGATAATAATGATCACGCCTCAACGCAGCACCGATAGCCGCGCGATGCGAAGTCAGTGTGTCGATGACTCAGGCGTGCCCCTTGCACTCTTCGGTGAAAACAGAAGTCCAGAGGCACGCACAAACGAAAACGAGACGGAGACACATTCATGAACAAGGCAGCAGGTTGGCTGCGGGGCGCGCTCGCCCTCGCGGTCTGCGGCGCAGCGGGCGTCGCCAACGCGCAATCCAACCCATCCAGCCCATCCAGCATCTCGCTCTACGGCCAGGTCGACGCCTGGGTCGGCGCCGCCAAGGCCCCCGGCGGCGAACGCGCGTGGACGCAGGGTGGCGGCGGCATGTCGACCTCTTACTGGGGGATCAAAGGTTCGGAGGATCTCGGCGACGGCCTCAAGGCCCTCTTCACGCTGGAAGACTTTTTCCTGCCGCAAAACGGCCAATACGGCCGCTTCACCGGCGACAGCTTCTTCTCGCGCAACGCTTACGTCGGCCTGCAATCGAGTACGCTCGGCACCGTGACGCTGGGACGGCTCACCACGTCATACTTCGTCTCGACGATTCTCTTCAATCCGTTCGTCGACTCCTATACCTTCAGCCCGATGGTCTATCACACGTTCCTCGGCCTCGCGGGTCAGGGCATCGTAGGCGACTCGGGCTGGAGCAACGCCGTGATGTACGCCACACCCGACTACAAGGGGCTCGGCGCCAGCATCTCGTACGCCTTCGGCAACAAGGCCGGCGAGGCCGGACAGAACAAGTGGAGCGCCGCGGCGATGTATTTCCACGGCCCGCTTGCCGCGACCCTCGCCTATCAGCAGGTCAAGTTCGATGCCACGCCCAACGATCAGGCAGGCATCACCGGGTTTCGCAATCAGCAAGCGCTGCAAGCCGGTGTGACTTACGACTTCAGGGTCGTCAAGCTTTTCGGCCAATATCAGTACATCAAAAATACGATCAGCGGCGGCAACCTGACGTCCAACGGCGGCCAGCTCGGCGTGACCGTGCCTTTGGGGGGCGGCAATGTGATGGCGTCCTATGCTTATACGAAGAACGCCGGCGCAGACCACCGCAGTCGCAACACGTGGGCCATCGGCTACGACTACGGTCTGTCCAAACGCACCGATGTTTACACGGCCTATCTGAACGACAAGGTTTCCGGGCTCGACGCCGGGAATACTTTCGGGGTGGGCATGCGCATGAAGTTCTGACAAACTCGCCTCACAAACCCGGTCGCCAGGACCCGCGCACAGTACAATGCGCGCGCCCCCGCTGCACACGGACAACGGCATAACAAAGTGACAAGGAGAGCACATTGCTGACCAAATTCTTCAAACTCGAGGAGCATGGCTCCAATGTACGGACGGAAATGGTGGCGGGTCTCACGACCTTCCTGACCATGTCGTACATCATTTTCGTCAACCCCAACATCCTCGGCACGACGGGCATGGACAAGAGCGCCGTGTTCGTGGCGACGTGTCTGGCGGCGGCCATCGGCTCGGTGGTGATGGCCTTTGTCGCCAACTACCCGATCGGCATGGCGCCGGGCATGGGGCTCAACGCCTTCTTCGCCTTCACGGTCGTGGGCGCGATGGGGTACACGTGGCAACAGGCGCTCGGCGCGGTATTTATCTCGGGCTGTCTGTTCATCGTTCTCACCATCACCGGCGTGCGATCCTGGCTGATTGCCGGGGTACCCAAATCCTTACGATGCGCGATCGCAGCGGGTATCGGCCTGTTTCTGGCCATCATCGCGCTCGGTAACGCGGGCGTGGTCGTCGCCAATCCGGCCACGAAGATCGGTCTGGGCGATCTCCACTCGCCGCAGGCGCTGCTCGCAATCTTCGGCTTCTTCCTGATCGCCGTGCTCGACGCCCTGCGCGTTCGCGGCGCTATCCTCATCGGCATTCTGGTGGTGACGGTGCTCTCGATGGTACTGGGTCTGAACCAGTTCCAGGGCGTGTTCGCCATGCCGCCGAGCCTCGCCCCGACATTCCTCCAGCTCGACATTCCAGGCGCCTTGCATGCAGGGTTCGTGCACGTGATCCTGGCCTTCGTGCTGGTCGAGGTGTTCGATGCGACGGGCACGCTCATGGGCGTGGCCAAGCGCGCCGGCCTGCTCGAAGGCACGCATTACAAGGGGCTGGGACGTGCGCTCTTCGCGGACTCGATCGCGATCTTCATCGGCTCGCTGCTGGGCACGAGCAGCACCACGGCCTATGTCGAAAGCGCCTCGGGCGTGCAGGCCGGCGGTCGCACGGGTCTCACGGCGCTGACGATTGCCGTGCTCTTCATCCTCGCGCTGTTCATCGCGCCGCTGGCGGGCTCGGTCCCGGCGTATGCCGCCGCACCGGCACTGCTGTATGTGGCGGGTCTGATGCTGCGCGAACTGCTCGACGTCGAATGGGACGACATCACGGAAGCCACGCCGGCCGCGCTCACTGCGCTGGCCATGCCGTTCACCTACTCGATCGCGACCGGTCTGGCCTTCGGCTTCATTTCGTACGCCGTGCTCAAACTGTTCACGGGTCGTGCCAGGGAAGTGCATCCGGCGGCGTGGGTCATCGCCGTGCTCTTCGTCCTGAAGTACGTGTTCTTCCCGGGCTGATCGTCCGCACGCCGGCAACATCCGGTAGACGCATGGCAAACGGCCCGCCGGGGAATACCCGGCGGGCCGTTTCGTTTGCAGACGTGCGCGGTTGCCTCGATCAGGATTTCGCCGCCGAGATCAATGCGGCCAGACCTGCGCGGTGCTGCCCCTGCGCATCGAAGTTCTCCGGCGAGAGCCATTGCTCGAAGCCCCGGCGGATCGCCGGCCATTCGCCGTCGATGATCGAAAACCATGCGGTATCGCGGCTGCGCCCCCGGTAGACGATAGCCTGGCGGAAAATGCCCTCGAACGTGAAGCCGTAGCGGGCGGCCGCGCGGCGCGACGGCGCGTTCAGGGCGTCGCACTTCCACTCGTAGCGGCGATAACCCAGTTCGTCGAACGCGCGACGCATCAGCAAATACTGCGCCTCGGTGCCGGCGCGTGTGCGCTTGAGCAACGGGGAATACGCCACATGCCCGACTTCGACGACACCGTTCGCAGGATCGATGCGCATCAGCGACAACGTGCCGACGGCTTTGCCCGTCGCCAGATCGATGACCGCGTGATGCAACGGATCGGCAGACGCGGCGAGCTTCGTCGCATACGCGTAGTAGCTGTCGAAGTCGGCGAACGGGCCACCCGTCATGTAAGTCCAGTCGCGGCCATCGGCAGCGGTCGAATAAGCGTCATAAAGGTCCTTCGCGTGACGCTCGACATCGATCGGTTCGAGGCGACAGTAACGCCCGACAATCGGCGTGCGCGGCGGCTGCGAGCGTGGCGTCCAGTCGGGCAGCGGCGGGCCGATCGGCTGGTCGAAGTCGTTGAAATGCGGGGCGTCGGTCATGTCTGTCTCATCTCCGGCAAGTGACTGGGCATTGTGCTGATGCTCAAGTTATCGCTTCAGTGGTACGATGAAAAGCACCATAAAAGGTAAATCTCTTAGTGCCATGGCAACTTCGTCCCCGACTCGCCCCGAGACAGCCGCGCCGTCGCCGGACAACGTCGCGGCCCTGTTCGACACGCCGCTCGCTACAGGACCGGGACGCCGTACCTCGCTACAGAAGCAACTGCTGTCCCGGCTCAAGCACGCGATCCTGGAGGGCCGCCTGCCCGCCGGCACGCGACTGCCGGCCTCCCGCACCCTTGCGGAAGACCTCGCCGTCTCGCGAAACACGGTATCCATCGTGTACGACCAGCTCGCTGCCGAGGGCTTCATCGTCCCGCATCGGTTAGGCACCCATGTCGCGCAGTTGTCGCTCGATCCGCACGTGGCCGCACAAGCCGCCAGGGCGCTCGCGCAGAAGGCGCAGGCCGAATCGATGCCGACGCAGGACGTTACGCCGCCGCTGGCGTCACTTCGTATTCAGCGTCTGCCCGCCACGCGTCACGCGGCGCGCGCCGATGAGACGCCGCTGCCCTTCACGCCCGGCGTGCCCGCCCTCACCCGCTTTCCGACGAGCACGTGGCGACGTACGCTCGAACGCGTCATGCGTGAAGCCCAGCCGCGTCACTATCACTATGGCGATCCGCTCGGCGAGCCGGCGTTGCGTGAGGCGATTGCCGCGCATTTGCGGATCTCGCGCGGCGTGCGATGCGACGCGTCGCAAGTCGTCATCACGGAAGGCGCACACGAAGCGCTGATTCTCTGCGTGCGATTGCTCACCGACCCGGGCGACACGGTCTGGATGGAAGACCCCGGCTATCGCGGCGCGAAGGCGGCGTTTCATTCGAGCGACGTGCGCTTGCATGCGCTGCGTGTCGACGACGAGGGCATCGTGATTCCGGACGGTCTTTGGGAGCGCTCGCCGCCGAAGCTGGTGTATGTCACGCCATCGCATCAGTATCCGCTCGGCAGCGTGTTGTCGGCGTCGCGTCGACTCGATCTGATCGCGCAGGCGCGACGGCATGGCGCGTGGATACTGGAAGACGATTACGACAGCGAGTTCCGGCATCAGGGCGAGCCCATTGCAGCGATGCAGGGGATGGTGCCGGAGGCGCCCGTGGTCTACGTCGGCACCTTCAGCAAGACGATGTTCCCCGCCCTGCGTCTCGGGTTCCTGATCCTGCCGACGGCGCTTGCCTTGCAGGCACGCGACGCCCTCGACGAGTTGCTGCGCGGCGGTCATCGCTTCGAACAACTGGCGCTGGCGGATTTCATTCGCAGTGGTCAGTTCTCGCGCCATCTCGGACGCATGCGGCGTTTGTACCGTGAGCGTCAGACAGCATTGCGCGACGCACTGGCCGCACACTTCGACCCGGCCTATGCCGTGATCGGCGAACGCTGCGGACTGCATCTGACGGTGCGGCTCGATCCGGCATTTCCGGACCAGGCCATCGTGGCGGCGGCGCAGCGCGAAGGGATCGGGCCTCGTGCGCTGTCGAGCTTCGCGCTCGACCCGCAACCAGCGGATAACGGACTGGTGATCGGCTACGGGGATACGGACGCCTCCCGTATCCCCGGGTTGATCAGGCGGCTCGCGGCGATCGTCGCGGCTGCCCGGTCAGGACAGGCGAACTAGGCAAGTCGTCAATTGCGCAGACAGCGGGGAAGGGTTGGGTCCGGACACCACGAGCCCTCGTTACAGCACGTCGGCCAGGGGAGGATATCGCCGCCTGAATCATCAGCCGACATGACGACAACAGGCCTGGGACGCTCGGCTGCGTGGAGCGCAGCCGCCTGAGACAACAGCACTAACGACGTCGCCGAGATCAACCCGGCTCGCATCATCCAATTCATCTTCATAGAAGACTCCTGAAAGATTTCTGATCTCTACGCGGGTAACGCCTCGCGTAGAGTCCGCGAACTTCGTACTGCAAGCCGATTTAAGACCTGCGGCGGCGAAATGACTTTCAGGAAAAGACTGCGCAGCGGCAATTAGGCCGATGTCGCCGTCTGTGCCGATTTGTGCGACGACTCACCGTCATGGGCCTGTCCGACATGCGCGTTGCGCGACATCCAGAACGTCAGCAGAACGGCGGCGATCGCAGCCACTGCGGCACACAGGTATACCTCGGCATAGCCGTAAGCACCCACGATCAGGCCGGCGACGGGGCCGGTCACACCGAGTGCGACGTCAAGGAATACCGAGTACGCCCCCAGCGCCGCGCCACGATTCTGCGCCGGCACGAGATTGACGGCCGCCACCCCCAGCGAGGGGAACACGAGCGAGAAGCCGGCCCCGGAGAGCGCAGCACCGAGCAACGCCGTAAAGCCCGTCGGTGCAATGCCGAGCACGATCAGACCGAACGCTTCGAGCGCAAACGACGCCATCGCGACACGGTAGCCGCCGAAGCGCCCGATGCTGCTGCCCAGCAGGAGTCGCACGCTTACGAAGCACAGGCCGAAGGCCGTCAGTGCCAACGCGGCGTTGTCCCAATGATGGCTGGCGTAGTAAAGCGTGATGAAGGTGGAGATGGCGCCGAAGCCGATGGAGCCCAACGCCAGTCCCATGCCGAACGGAAACACCCGACCGAGCACGGCACGGAATGCCAGACGTTCGCCGTGAATCACGGGCGTTGCGCGCCTCATGCGGGCCAGCAGCAGACCGACGATGCCGGACAGCGCCACCGCGCCGCCCACGGCTTCGACACCGTACGCATCGTTGAGCGCCACGCCCAGCGGGGCACCGAGGGCGAGTGCGCCGTATGTCGCCACACCGTTCCACGAAATGACCCGGGCGGTGTGCGCGGGACCGACCTGCCCGATGCCCCACATGATCGCGCCCGTCGACACCCAGCTCTCGCCGAAGCCGAGCACCAGCCGCCCCGCGATCAGCGCGAGCAACGCCAGCCAGGGCACGCCGGAGAGTACGCCACCGAGCGCCACGAGCAACCCGGACGCGCCGCACGCGACCAGACCGCAGAGCACGGTTCGCTTCGGCCCCCAGGCGTCGGCCGTGCGCCCGGCGTAGGGGCGCGAGAGCAACGTCGCGAGATATTGAACGCTGATTGCCAGGCCGGCGATCACCGAACTGTAGGCCAGATCCACGTGCACGAACGACGGCAGCACCGCGAGCGGCAGACCGATCGTCAGATAGCAAAGGAACGTGAAGAACACCGTGGAGACGATCTGCAACGTGGTAGCGAACTGGCCGTTCGCGGGGCGGGTGTCGGTAGGCATTGCGCAGGGGATCAGGAATCGACGAAACCCCAGGACGCGACAACCCGCACGACGGGCAAGCATGCGTGCGGGTTGATTTGATCCTAGGGTTTTCCCGGATCATACGCCGTTTTACCTTTTTTGTGTAAACGCTTAAAGGATGGCAAACCAGCGGTGTCGAGCGGCCTTCCGATCACCGTGAATCACTGCGGATTGCTGTGGATTGCTGTGGATTGCTGTGGATTGCGCTGAATCGCGCTGGCCGTCCCCACGAGGACACCGTCCGTCAGCCCCACCCCGGCGTGGCGGCTGACGGATCGCGCAGCCACGCTGGGACGAGACGTGGGACCGGACTCACCGACGGGCTTCACCAACCTCAGAGAACTCAGCGACCGACCTCGGCGAGCGATTTCAAGCTCACCGACAACATGGCGAGGTCGGCATTCCCCGCCGCGACCTGATCGGCCAGCACGCGGTGGTAGCGGGCGAGCGCTTCCGTATGCGTCTTCTGCCAGTTCGCGACCAGCCGCCCGGCCGGCGGTTCGGTCGGACGCCCTTCGTCGGACGGCCCCGCATCCGCCGTCTGCCCGCCTTCGAGCACGCTCGCCGTCAGGCGCCGCCGCAAGACCGACAACTCCTCGAGCAGCGTAGCGCGCGCGAGTCGCTGCCAGTGCGTCTGCATCGGCAACCCGAGCACGCCGGTCTGCAACCAGCCGTAGCCGAGCGGTGCGTCCAGCGCGAAATACACCTGTGCCGCGAGCGCCGGTTCGCAGCCGGTCGTGCTCGCGACTTCTGCGATATCGAGCAACGCGACTCGCGCGCCGATGCCCGCCGCCGTCTGCGCCAGCAACGGCGGCACGCCCGCGTCGATCATGGTCTGGCATTGCGTCCGGGCCGCCTCCGCCGCCTCGCCGCTCACCAACGTATCGAGCGTGGGCAGGAGCGGATCGAGCACGCGGCGCAAACGCTCGACGGTCAGCGGCACATCGGTCAGACGCCGCCGCAGGAACCACAACGTCGCCTGTTCGTGCCACTGCGCCACCGCCGCGAAGAGCGACGCCTGCGTCTCATGCGAGACCCTGGCGTCGAGCGCGTCGATCTCCAGCCACAGCGCATCGAGGCCGTAAGCCCCGCGCGCCGCGAGACTGGCGCGCACCACGTCTGCCGGCTCGGCACCCGTCTCCTCGCTCAGCCGGTGTACGAACGTCACCCCCGCCCGGTTGACAAGCGCATTGGCGTGCATCGTCGCCAGGATTTCCCGTTTGAGCGGGTGCCGCGGCATGGCCGCGCCGCATCGGCTCGCCAACGGCGTTGGGAAGTAAGCGGGCAGTCCGTCGGCAACGAACCCGGCGTCGGGCAAATCGCTCGCCAGCAACACGTCGTAGAGCCACATCTTGCTGTAAGCCATGAGCACCGCGCGCTCCGGCGAGGTCAGTCCCGTGCCTGCGGCACGGCGAGCATCGAGCGCTTCGTCGTCGGGCAGGAACTCGATCGCTCGCGCGAGGCGTTGCGCCCGCTCCAGATACCGCATGAAGCGCGCATCGCCGTCGAGCGCCGCCGCCGAGCGTAGCCGCCCCAGCGACAGGGCCTGCGTTTGCAGATAGTTGTCGCGCAACACGAGCGTGCCGACCTCTTCGGTCATTTCCGCGAGCAGCGTATTACGCTGCTTGAGCGTCATTTCGCCGTCGGTGACGACCAGCCCCAGCAAAATCTTGATGTTGACTTCGTGGTCGGAACAATCGACACCGGCCGAGTTGTCGATGGCGTCGGTGTTGATGCGACCACCGTGTTGCGCGTACTCGATACGTCCGAGTTGCGTAAGGCCAAGGTTGCCGCCCTCCGCCACGACCTTGCAGCGCAAATCCGCGCCGTTCACGCGCAGGCCGTCGTTTGCGCGGTCGCCCACTTGCGCGTGCGTCTCCGTGCTAGCTTTCACATAGGTGCCGATACCGCCGTTGTAAAGCAGATCGACGGGAGCGCACAGCAACGCGCGCAGCAGGTCGTTCGGGGCCATTTCAGTAATGCCGGCAGCCTCGACGCCGAGCCATTCGCGGACCTGTGGCGACAGCGCAATCGCTTTCGCGGTGCGCGGGAATACGCCGCCGCCCGGTGAAATCAGCCTGACGTCGTAGTCGGCCCAACTCGAACGCGGCAACTGGAACAGGCGCTCGCGCTCCGCGAAGGACGTTGCGGCATCCGGCGTCGGGTCGAGGAAGATGTGACGATGATCGAAAGCCGCCACGAGCCGGATATGCCGGGACAGCAGCATGCCGTTACCGAACACGTCCCCCGACATATCGCCGATACCCACGACCGTGAAGTCCTGCGTCTGCGTATCGACGCCCATCTCGCTGAAATGTCGCTTGACCGACTCCCATGCGCCCCGCGCCGTGATGGCCATTTTCTTGTGGTCGTAACCGACGGAGCCCCCCGAGGCAAACGCGTCGCCCAGCCAGAAGCCGTACTCTGCGGAGATCGCGTTCGCATAGTCCGAGAAGGTGGCGGTGCCCTTGTCGGCGGCGACGACCAGATACGGATCGTCGCCATCGATACGCACAGTCTGCGGTGGCGGCACCAACTGGCCGTCGACGTAGTTGTCCGTCAGGTCCAGCAGCCCGCGCAGGAATGTCTGATAACACGCCACGCCCTCGGCCAGATAGGCATCCCGATCGGCGGGGGACGGTGGCTGCTTGACCACGAAACCGCCCTTCGAGCCGACCGGCACGATGACGGTGTTCTTCACCATCTGCGCTTTCACCAGCCCGAGCACCTCGGTGCGGAAGTCCTCGCGACGGTCCGACCAGCGCAGACCGCCACGCGCCACACGTCCCCCGCGCAGATGCACGCCCTCGACCCGCGGCGAATACACCCAGATCTCGAACATCGGCTTCGGCTCGGGCAGGCCCGGCACCTTCGAAGGATCGAACTTGAACGACAGATACGCTTTTTGCGCGGGCGGCGTCGTGCCGTCTTTCACTGTCTGGAAGTAGTTCGTGCGTAGCGTCGCTTCGAGTACGCCCAGGAATTGACGCAAGATGCGGTCTTCGTCGAGATTGGGAACGTCTTCCAGTGCGGCGTGGATTTGCGTACGCAACTGATCGGCACGCGCCTCGCGGACGTCCGCACTCAGCGCAGGATCGAAGCGCGCCAGGAACAGCCGCACGAGCATGCCCGCAATCGACGGATTGCCGGTCAAGGCGTTCTCGATATAGGCATTACTGAAGGTCGAACCGACTTGTCGGATGTACTTTGCGTACGCCCGCAAGATACGCACCTCACGCCACGTCAGGCCGGCTTGCAGCACGAGGCGGTTGAGATCGTCGTTCTCCACGTCGCCGGCCCAGATCCGCGCGAAGGCATCTTCGAAGCGCGCGCGGGCGTGCTCCAGATCGACGTCTGCCCCATCGAGGCTCGTCATGCCGAAGTCGTGCATCCACACCACGCCGGCATCGGCCGGTTCGATCCGATAGGGACGCTCGTCGTTCACGCGCACGCCAAGGTGTTCGAGCATCGGCAAACTGCGTGAGAGCGCGATAGGCTCGCCTGCCTGATAAATCTTGAAACGCAACGTGCCGGGCGCCGCCTCCAACGGGCGATACAGTTGCATGCCGAGCGTGCTCGCCCCTGAGGCGACGCCCCCCGCCGCCTGCCCCGCTTGCCCGGCGCTCAGCAACGGCTCGATGAGCTCGACGTCGCGCACGGCCACGCGGGCGGCGTAGTCCTCCCGATACCCCGCAGGGAACGCCTGCGCGTAACGACGCATTGCCCGCGTGCCGCGTTCCTCGCCCAGTTGTTCGCGTAGCGCGTCGGACAGATCGTCCTGCCAGCGACGCGCCGTCTCCACGATCCGTGCCTCCAGTTCGTTGACGTCGACGTCGGGCACGCGCCCCGGCTCGGTGCGCACCGTGATGTGAATACGCGCGAGCATCGATTCGGACAGCAACGGCGTGAATTCGACGCTGGTGCCGTGATACGCCGCGAGCAGCAGATTCTGCACACGAATGCGCAGATCGGTATTGAATTTCTCGCGCGGCACGAACACCAGGCACGAGACGTAGCGGTCGAAGCGGTCGCGACGCACGAACAGCCGCGTGCGCTGACGTTCCTGCAACCGCAGGATGCCCAGTGCGATGTCGGCCAACTGATCGGCGTCGATCTGGAAGAGTTCGTCGCGCGGATATTGTTCGAGGATCGTGACGAGCGTCTTGGCCAGATGCCCGTTCGGCAGAAATCCCGTGCGGCCGATGACCTCGGCGACCTTGCGGCGCACCAGCGGAATTTCCTCTGCCGGCACCATATAGACAGTAGACGTGTACAGCCCGAGAAAGCGCCGTTCGCCGCACACGTTGCCCTGCGCGTCGAAGCGCTTGACGCCGACGTAGTCGAGATAGCCGGGACGATGAACGCTTGCGCGCGAGTTCGCTTTCGTCAAAAAGATCGGCGCGCTCGCCTGAACGATGCCGATGGCGCCCGGTGAGAGGCGCGTCACGTCAGGCGTGCCGGCGTCGCGTCGGGACTCGCGCAGCACGCCCAGCCCCGTGCCCGTCACGCCTTGCAGATAAGGCTCACCGTCGCGCACGACCAATTCGTAATCGCGGTAGCCGAGGAACGTGAAATGCCGGGCCAGCATCCAGTCGAGGAACGCCTGCGCTTCGTCGATCTCCTCGCGCTCGTGAGCCGTGACACCCTTTTGCGCGGCGCGCTGGGTGAGCGATTCGACGGCGGCGTGCGCGGCAGCCTGCATGGCGCGCCAGTCCTCGACCGCCGCCCGCACGTCGCCGAGCACGCGTTGCAGACCGTCGATCAGCGCCTGAATGCGTTCCGGCTCCGAGAACCGATCGACTTCGATGTGAATATATGACTCGAAGCGGCTGCCGTCGTCGTCGGCCGCCTTGCGCTCGTTGCCATTGCCGTTGGCGCTCCCGACGTTGCTGCTGCCCGGCGCGACGCTCAGGCGCTTGCCCGCGGCGTCGCGACGCACGCGATACACCGGGTGAAACGCCGAATGCAGCGCCAACCCTTGCCGGTTGACCTCCATGGTCACCGAGTCGACGAGAAACGGCATGTCGTCGTTGACGATTTCCACCACCGTATGGCTGCAATGCCAGCCGTGCTGATCGAGCGTGGGATTGTAGATGCGGATGCGCGGCTCACCGCAGACGAACTTCTGGCCGAGTTGCCAGTGCGCCATCGCGGCGCCATAAAGATCGGCGACACTGCGCGAGACGACCTCCTCGGCATCGGCCAGACCGTAGTAATGCTGGACGAAAGGCTCGAACAGGGCGGCCACGTCGGGCGCGCGCTCACGGGCCATCGTGACGACTTCCGCCATGTGCTGGCGGACTTTCTCTTCCGGATTCGCGGGCATGGGCACCTCTGCGGAGATGGACGAGACAGCGACCGGTCGACGACCGGCCTATCGACGAGCAGCAGACAAGCAGCGAACAGGCAACGCACAGGCAAACGGCAGGCAAAGCCATGCTACGCCCGGCGGCCCCGGGCTGGCAACGGCGCAATCCCTGAGATCGGGTATGCTGAGCCATTCTGCCGAGCCTTGCCGAGCCATCCGCCCGAAACCCGTGCATCGCGCCCATCCCCCCTGGAGACGCCGGACGCACCCGGTATAATCGCGCATGAACTCAAAAGCTACCGATTCGCGCAACGACAGCGCCCCCTCCTCCGCTTCGGGCACGACGCCCGCTTTCTCGCGCCTGCCGCTCTCGCCTGCCATGCAGGAGAACCTCGCACGGCTCGGTTACGTCTCGATGACGCCCATCCAGCAGGCGTCTCTGCCCGACATTCTCGACGGTCACGACATCATCGCGCAGGCCAAGACCGGCAGCGGCAAGACCGCCGCGTTCTCGCTCGGCCTGCTCCAGCGTGTCGATGCCCGCGATTTCGCCGTGCAGGCAGCCGTGCTGTGTCCCACGCGCGAACTCGCCGAGCAGGTCGCGCAGGAGGTGCGCCGCATCGCGCGCGCCGAGGACAATATCAAGGTCCTCACGCTGTGTGGCGGCTCGCCGCTGCGGCCGCAGGCGGAGAGCCTCGCGCACGGGGCACACGTCGTCGTCGGCACGCCCGGACGCATCATGGATCACCTCGATCGCGGCACGCTCTCGCTCACGGGCATCAAGACGCTGGTGCTGGACGAAGCCGATCGCATGCTCGACATGGGCTTTTTCGACGATATCGCCACCGTCGCCCGCCAGACACCCGCCTCACGCCAGACGCTGCTGTTCTCCGCAACGTACCCCGAAGGTATCGGCAAGCTGGCGCAGCGCCTGCTGAAAACGCCGCGTGAAATCCGTCTGGAAGAAAAGCACGACGCCAGCAAGATTCGCCAGCGCTTCTACGAAGTCCGCGACGAGGAACGCCTGCACGCCGTGGGCCAGTTGCTCGACCATTTCCGTCCGGTCAGCACCATCGCGTTCTGCAACACCCGCGCACAGTGCAACGACCTCACGGACGTGCTGCGTGCCGAGGGCTTCCACGCGCTCACGCTGCACGGCGATCTGGAGCAACGCGAGCGCGACATGGTGCTGATTCAGTTCGCGAACCGCAGTTGCTCGGTGCTGGTCGCCACGGACGTCGCTGCGCGCGGGCTGGACATCGCCCAGCTCGAAGCGGTCATCAACGTGGACGTGACGCCCGACCCCGAGGTGTACGTGCACCGCATCGGCCGCACCGGGCGCGCCGACGAGGACGGCTGGGCCTTCAGCCTGGCGACGATGGACGAGATGGGACGCGTCGGCAATATCGAAGCGGCGATGGGCGGCGAAGTCCAGTGGCACAAGCTCTCCGAGCTCACGCCGTCGGGCGCGGGGCATCTGCTCCCGCCGATGGTGACGATTCAGATGCTCGGCGGCAAGAAGGACAAGATTCGCCCGGGCGACGTACTCGGCGCGCTCACCGGAGAGGCCGGTTTCGCCGCCGCGCAGATCGGCAAGATCAACGTGATGGAAAACTTCACGTATATTGCCGTTGACCGCGACATCGCGCCGGTCGCGCTGCGCAAGTTATCCGACGGGCGCGTCAAAGGCCGCAAGGTCAAGGTAAGATTCCTTCAGGATTGATTGCCGGGACCGGCCCGGATCACCGGGTCCCCCCCGCCGTAGCCCTGTCGAACGTCCCCTGAGCGCCACGCGCCACAAGGAGGCTGCAATGAGGTCACTGCGTACCCTGTTGTTCTTCCCTGCGGCGTGGCGCCGGGCGCTCGTCGGCGCGGCCGGCGTCGCGGCGGTCATCGCCACGGCCACCGCACTCACTGCGTGCAGCACCAGGGGCGTCGCCCCCAACCCCGCCCTGACCGAAGACACGCTCGACGAATACGCCATCGTCATCGTCGGCCTCGACACGCCGCTGCAAAGCACCTGGGGTCCGTGGAGCTACTCGGATTTCAATCAGACCATCAACGGCATTATCGGCAGCAAGATCACCCGCACCCTCAACAGCAATCCGCCAACGCGCGGCTACCTTGCCATGCGCGTCTCGCCGCTCATGCGCAACGAGCGCTTCGGCCCGATGGAATTCACGCCCCCCGACAACAGCTATCGTTTCCGCTACTGCAAGGGTCGCAAGGTGCCCACGGTTCAGGTCAAACGCGGGGACGTCATCTACGCGGGCACCCTCGTGCTCGACAGTCGCGACGGCAAACTCTGGCTGCGCACCGAGTTCGACATGGCGGGTGCACGTCGCTTCGTGCAGGCGAACTATCCGTCGCTCGCCGACAAGCTTCAACCACAGCCGTTCACCTACTACGAAGTCAAAAGCGAGCCGAGTTGCCGCTGAGCCCGCCCGTGGGGAACGTGCGGGAAGCCGACACCGCGTAACGGTCAGTCGCCATGCGTCTCGTCGCTTGGCGTAAGGACGATTTCGCGCCCTTCGCACAGGGTGTCGGCCCGCTCGCTCAACTCGGCGGCGACGTCCGCCAGATGACGCCGCAGCGTATCGGCCAGCACCGACTCCGGCGCGTGTGCCGGACGCAGCATTTCGACCGGGAATTCGAGGGCCGGCGCGACACGGTACAACCGCTGCGCCTGCACATGCGCACTCGCGGCCGTGAACTGGTCGAGCAGCGCGTAGCCCAGCCCATGTTCGACGAGCGCGGCGGCGAGCGAATACGTCTGCACCATCACTTCGGCGTCGTGCAACAGTTCGGTCTGATCCAGCCGCTCGTTGATGAGTGCGCCCAGCGGGGTGTCGTCGTGCAGTTTGATGAGATCGCGGCCGGCAAGCGCGTCGGCGCTGGCCGGGCCGCGCCGCGAGAGTTTGGGCCACGAGGCGGGCACTGCCAGCACGATATGGCCCTGCGCCACGGGACGGCTCACGATACCGGCCGCCATCGGGGGCGCCGAGACGATGCCCACATCGACCGACGACGTCAGGATCGCGGTGATCGTCTCGTTCGTGTGGTGGGTAATGAGTTCGAAGACCACATCGGGGTGCGCGCGCCGCATGCGCTCGATCGCCGCCGGCAGCAGGCTTTGCGCCAGGCTCGGCGTGACGGCGATGCGCAGGTGGCCCACCCCGTGCTGACGCAGATTGCGCGACGTGGTGCGCAGGCGCTCCAGATCCGTAAAGATGCGCTCGACGTCGGGGTACAGCCGCCGCGCTTCGGCCGTGGGCACGAGACGTCCCTTGATGCGATCGAAGAGCTTGAAGCCGAGTTGCTGCTCGGCGTGCTGCAACACGCGGGAGACGACCGGTTGCGAGACGTTGAGCAATTGCGCCGCGCCGCTGGCCGAGCCGGTCAGCACCACCGCGCGAAATGTCTCGATATGTCGCAATTTCATGCCTGACGTGGTCTCCCTGTCTTCGATGCAGGATCGGCCGTGACGCCGACCCTATAGCCAAAAGACATATGCTGCCTCAAATCCGCATAGGTTACCGAATTTTCTCCCCCTACACTGCGTAGCAAAGGGCGGGCAGACAAGCGTTCGTGTTTTTCCCCGTCCGGCTTTTCCTTGCGTTTTTCATCGCGCTTTTCCGTTTTTTTGATTTCATGCACATTGGCGTTATCGGAGCGGGCATCGTCGGCCTCGCCAGCGCATATCAGTTGCTTCGCGCGGGTCACGACGTCACGGTCATCGATGCCGGACGCGGGCCGGGTCTGGGCACGAGTTTCGCAAACGGCGGCCAGTTGAGCTATGGCTACGTGTCGCCGCTCGCCGCCCCCGGCGTGCTCTCGCAACTGCCGTCGCTGCTGTTCTCCGGCACGGGGCCGCTGCGCATCAAGCCGTCGTTCGACCCTGACTTCTGGCGCTGGTCGATCGAATTCGTCAGGCACTGCAACGTAACGGCAAACGCCAGTTCCACGTTGCGTCTGCTCGCGCTCGGGCTGCATAGCCGCGAGGTGATGCTCGAATTTCTGTCGCAGGAATCCGAGGCGGGCACTGCGTTCGAGTACCGCCTGAGCGGCAAGCTCGTGGTCTATCGCGACGCCGCCAAGCTCGCTGCGGCCGAACGCTCGCTCGAACTCGCCAACGGGCTCGGCTACCCGCAGCGTCGTGTCGACGCGGCGACGTGCGTCACGCTCGAACCGGCGTTAGGCAAGATCGCGGGCGAGCTGGCCGGGGGTATTTACACCCCGGGCGAGGGCACCGGCGACTGTCAGATGCTGTGCAGGGCGTTGGCGCGAATCATCGGCGCCTGCACGCGCGGCGCGCTGATGTTCGAGCGTGACGTGACCGGATTCGATGTGCGCGGCAACACCGTGCAGGCCGTTCGCACGCGCACCGGGGACATCCCGGTAGACGCCTGCGTGGTCGCCAACGGTCTGGCCGCCGGGCCGCTGTTACGTGAGGTCGGCGAGCCCGTATCCATGTATCCGCTCAAGGGCTACAGCCTGACGTACCGCGACGCCCCCCCGGATGCGCGTCCGCAGGTCTCCGTGACGGATGCCGACAACAAAGTCGTCTACGCCAGCCTCGGCGACCATCTGCGCGTGGCGGGCATCGCCGATCTGGTCGGGTACGACTATCGCATCGCCGCGCATCGTATCGCCGCGCTGCGCACGTTGTCCGCCGGACTGTTTCCGTCGCTAAACCATGCGTCGGCGCCGCTCGAATGGACGGGCATGCGTCCGTCCACGCCGCACGGCCGCCCTATCTTGGGGCGTGCGAACCGGCTGGGCAATCTGTGGCTGAACGTCGGCCACGGCGGATTGGGTTTTACGTTGTCGATGGGCGCCGCACGCGCCATCGCCGACGCCATCGACGGCAAGCGTCCCGCCGTCGATCTGACAGGGTTTGCTCGTCTGGCCGCGTAGGTGTGGGTTATCGGCCATGGCGCGAGCCTGATGTGACGAGGCAGCGACGATCAGGCATGAGGCTCCGGCGGGCGGCCCAAGTGCAGAAACGCACGCGACGCGCAGCCGGATACCGGGCATCAGAGGCATGACTCCCACGGGGACCGATGGGCGACGTGTCGGGTTGTATCAGTGTTTTTGGGCTTCGAGATTCTTTACAGTTCAAACGGCGCGGACTACCGCGCCATTCACTTCCGATAGGACAAGAGACCATGAAGAAGCTGTTTGCTCCCCTGCTGCTCGTCAGCGCCGCCGCCGCCCTGTTCGCGCAAGCCGCGAGCGCAGAGGAACTGACCGGCACGCTCAAGAAGATCAAGGACACCGGCGTGATCGCCCTCGGCGTGCGTGAATCGTCGATCCCGTTTTCGTACTCGAATAACAACGGAAAGACCATCGGCTACTCGCAGGAAATCGCGCTGAAGATCGTCGATGCGGTCAAAAAGGAACTGAAGGCTCCGAACCTGAAAGTGACGGAAACGCCGATTACGTCACAAAACCGTCTCTCGCTGATACAAAACGGCACGATCGATCTGGAGTGCGGCTCGACCACTCATACGTTCGAACGCGCCAAACAGGTCGGCTTCTCGCACAACATCTTCCTCTACTCGATCAAGATGATCGCCAAGACAGGCTCGGGCATTACCGACCTCGATAGCCTGAAAGGCAAGACGATCGCAACGACCGCCGGGACGACGGCCGATCGGATTCTGTCGGGCAAACGCGGCGAACTCGGCTTCAACCTGATTCAGGCCAAGGATCACGCCGAAGGCTTCCTGGCCCTCAAGGTAGGGCGTGCTGCGGCCTTCGTGATGGACGAGCCGCTGCTTTATGGCCAGCGTGCCGCTCTGGCGGCAGACGAAGCCAAAAACTATGAAATCGTCGGCCCGAACATCCAGTTCGAAAACTACGCTTGCATGATGCGCCGCGACGACCCGGCGTTTACCAAGGTCGTGGACACGGTCATTGCCGACATGGAGAAGTCGGGCGAGATGGAAAAGCTGTACAACAAGTGGTTCACGCAGCCGGTGCCGCCGAAGGGTCAGAACATGAACTACCCGATGACGCCGGAAATGCGCGCCATGTTCAAGGATCCGATCACGAAGGCCTACGACTGATCCTGACGGACCGTGTGTCGTGCGGGGACCACGGTCCCTGCACCAGCAGATCCCGTCTTTCGCCGTTCCTGCAGATTGTCATCATCATGAATTCGCACGCCACGCTCGGCATCCTCGGCGGCATGGGCCCCGCCGCCGGCATCGACCTCTGCCGCAAGATCGTCGATCAGCACCCGGCCAACCGCGACCAGGATCACATTCCGTTCATCCTGTATTCGGTACCGCAGATTCCCGACCGCACCGAAGCCCTGCTGCGCGACGGCGCGTCGCCGCTCGACGGCATGCTCGACGGCGTGCATGCGCTCGAGCAGTCGGGCGTCGGCTGCATCGCGATTGCCTGCAATACCGCCCACGCATGGCTCGACGCGCTGCGCCATCGCACCCGGCTGCCCGTACTCGACGTGGTCGAAGCCGTCGCGGGCGAGCTCTCGACCTGTGTCGCGCCCGGCGCCCCCATCGGCCTGATGGCGACCGAGGGCACGCATCACGCCAATGTCTACCGCCCACGACTCGAAGCCCTGGGCTACCGTTTCGTCTCGACGCGCGAGCCGCTCGCGCACCAGACGCTGGTCAACGAAGGTATTCGCCTTACCAAGGCCGGGGAAACTCGCCGCGGCGGTGAGGCGCTCGCAATGGCGCTGGAACAGCTCCTCGCCGCAGGCGCGCAACGCGTGATCCTCGGCTGCACCGAAATCCCCGTCGCCCTGGCGACGCTCGACTCCCCGCTCGCACGCTTCGGTCTGGACGCCTCCGCCGCGCTGGCCCGCGCCTGCATCGCCTGGTCGCTCGCACACGAGGATCCTGCCCGCGACTGAGCCGGCAATCGCCGCCTGCGCATTCTCAGTTTGCCGGCGTCGCTCTCACCAGCCGCGAATCGCAGACGCGGCGGGCGGCGCGGAACAGCGCTCGCCTGTCGCTGTTGTTGCGATGTTGCATCGCAATCGCAAAAATCCATGATTGCAGCGCCCTCAAGTCGCTCCCGCTTGGGTAGACTGGCGCACGCAAGATGATCGCGCCGGTCAACATACCGGCGGCATGGAGGTGTTCCGGGCGGACGATGTTGACCGAACTTCGGTCAAACGCCACCGGCCATGCAGGAAATCATCCCGATTGCCTTGTAGGAAAAAATCCAACACGGGAAGTCCGTTGGAAAGCGGCGTGAAACGGGGGGTTGGGGCCATCAAAATCGCTGGCGTCTTTAGCTATAATGGCCCACAATCCATCGGACACCCGCCGGACCACGGTCCGGCCATGAGCGCGTTTGCCTGAACGGGGAAGCACATGAGCGGCAGCGCGCTCGACGTGATGCATGCACAGACAACAACAATGAGTTCAGATCGACTCCCAGCCGGTGTGCCTTTGGTCGAGCCTTCGACCCTGGCATCGGCAATCGCCGAGGCCAACGCCACGGCGCCGGCCCCGGCATTGTCCCGGGCGCTGGTCGAGCTGACCGGCGGACTCTCGGCACACGTTGCAGCCGATGGCCGTTTTCTTTTCATTGCCGAAGCCTCCCTGCGTCTGCTCGAATACTCACGTGAGTACATCGACCATGCCACGCTCTTCGAGCTGACCGGCATCGAAGACGTTCCCTTGTTGCAGGAGGCTTTTTCCGCCGCCCAGACCCTTGGTCCCCAGCAGTGCACTGTGCGCCTGCTCCGCGGTCTGACCGACCGTGTCTGGATGCGCCTTCGTATCGCCCAGTACACGCCTCGCATTGGTGGGGCGTCCGGCGCGAACGCCACGTTTCTCGTGCATGGCGAAGACATCACCGCTTTCAAGGAAAATGAAGCGCGCCTGTCCGATCTGGCCGTGCGCGACGCCGTCACGGGCCTCGGGAATCGTCAATATATTCAGCAGTGCATCGTCGAGACCATTCAGCACGCGCGCGAAGGCGGTCCGAATTTCGCCGTCGCCCTGCTCGATCTGGACGGCTTCAAGAAGGTCAACGACTCGCTCGGCCACGATGTGGGCGACCAGTTGCTGCGCGATGCCGGCCAACGCCTGATCGCGCAGATTCGCGAGACGGACATGGCCGCACGCATGGGCGGTGACGAATTTGTTCTGGTGCTGCCCGGCTGCGATAACGAACAGGCGCTCGGCGGCATCATGAAGCGACTGCTCTCGGCGGTACAGCAGCCGTTTCAGGTCGGCGATCAGTTGCTGCACCTGACGACGAGCATCGGCGTGTCGTTCTATCCGCAGCACGGCGACTCGGCCGGCCTGCTGATCAAACATGCCGACGCCGCCATGTACTGCGCCAAGGATCGCGGCCGCAACGGCCTGTTCGTCTACACGGACGATCTGGGCGACTTGCACCGCAAGGCGTTTTCGCTGGAATCGGCGATGTTCGAGGCGATTCACAACGGTGAATTCAGCCTGCATTACCAACCGATCTGCGACCCGATTTCGCTGAACGTGAAGGGTGTCGAGGCGCTGATGCGCTGGCACCCGGCGCTCGGCCCGGTCTCCCCGGCCGAATTCATTCCGCTGGCCGAGGCCAACGGTCTGATCAATCTGCTGGGCGGCTGGGCGTTGCGCGCCGCTTGCATGCAGCTCGCGCGCTGGGATCGCACCCGGCTCGACGGGCTGTACATGTCGGTCAACGTCTCGGCACAACAGTTTCACCATCCGTCTTTCCCGAGCCTGGTGTGGCAGGCGATTGCCGACTCCGGCGTGGAAGGCCACCGACTGGTGCTCGAAATTACCGAAAGCGTGCTCATGCGCGACCCGGAGCAGGCCAATCTGGTGCTGCGCGAGTTGCAGACGCTGGGCGTGCGCTTCGCCGTCGACGACTTCGGTGCGGGCTATTCGAGCCTGGGCTACCTCAAGCGTTTCCCGCTCTCCGCACTCAAGATCGACCGCAGCTTCGTCAAAGACATGCCCACGTCACCGAACGACCGCACGATTGTGACGGCCGTTCTGGGACTGGCGCGCGAGCTGGGTCTGTCGGCGGTCGCCGAGGGGGTCGAGACGGAAGAGCAACGGCAGATGCTGATCGATCGCGGCTGTCATTCCATCCAGGGCTGGCTGGTGTCCAAGGCCTTGCCTGCGGGAGAACTGGAGGCGGCCTTTGCGAGCGGGCGTCTTAACGTGGATGCCGGCCACTGACCGGACAACCCCGCTACCATGAGCCTTACCAAAGAAAAAACGCTCGAATTGTTATGGCAGCGCATGGCCGAGCGCGGCGACTTTCCGTCGCTGCAACGCTCGGTCACGGGCATTGTCTCTGCCATGCAAAGCGAGAACACGAGCACGGCCGACCTCGCGTCGTCCGTGCTCTCGGACTTCGCCCTGACCCAGAAAGTCATCCGTCTGGCCAACTCCGCCATGTATGCGCCGTTCGGCTGCAATGTGACGACGGTCTCGCGCGCGATCATGATTCTGGGCGTCGACACGATCGGCCACCTCGCGCTGAGCCTGAAACTGCTCGAAGGCTTCGGGGAGGTCGCCGCCCGGCGCGACGACATGGCCCGCGAACTGGCGCGCGCCACGCTGGCCGGGGCATTCGCGCGCGACATCACGTCCAAGAACGGGATCCGCGACGGCGAGGAAGCCGTCGTCTGCACGTTGCTGCATCATGTGGCGCGATTGCTGGTGACGTATTGCTTCCCGAGCGAATGGGTCGACATTCAGGAAACCGCGGCCGAGCAAGGCATCAGCGATAGCGACGCCTGCGAGCAGATTCTGGGCATCTCGTTTCCGGAGCTGGCCGAGGCGGCCGCACGCAAGTGGGGCCTGCCGGAATCCATCGCCACGAGCATGCGCCCCATCGATCTGGACGGCGACGCGCCGCTCTCGCACGCCGACTGGCTGTGCGCAGTGGCGAACATGTCCAACGAGATGGTGACGGAACTCACACGCGGCGCCGATGCGTCGCGTCTGGCCGAATTGGCCGAGCGCTATGCCGACCGTCTGGCGCTGGATATCAGCGAAGTGGTCTCCGTCGGTGAGGAGATGGCGCGCGACACGAGCCATCAGGAATTCATCGCGATCAGCACCGGGGCGTCGAACACGCGTCAGCCGCCGGCGGGCAAGCCGCTGGATTCGGCGCGACGTCTGGCGGATGGCCTGTCGGAAGTGCGGGCCGCGACGGGCGAGACCGACGCCGTCGGGCTGCTCAACCTGACGCTCGAAGCGATCCTGCAATCGCTGGGTTTCGTCAATTGCGCGGCGTTCGTGCGGGCGCCGGCAGGCAAGTTCTTCGAGATGCGCTTCGGTATCGGACGCGATGTGCAGCCGCTGCTCGGCCTGACCTTCCCCGAAGCCTTCGAGCCGGACGTCTTCCATCTCGCGCTGACCAACGGCCGCGCGATCCTCATCGACAATGCTCGCGAGCCGCGTATCGTGCCGCGCATTCCGCTGTGGCACCGTCAGCACTTCTCGAACGTGAAGTCGTTCTTCCTGCTGCCGGTTCGTCAACGCAACCAGACCGTGGCGCTGCTCTACGGCGACTGGGGTGGCGCGTTGTGCGCAGGCGGCATCGGCGCGAAGGAAATGGAGTTCCTGCATCACATGGGCGACGAGATTTCCAGCAAGCTCGAAAGCGCGGCACAGCAAAACGCCGCCACGGGCAACACCGCCGATTCGCTGGCGCGCAAGCCGTCGGGCGCCACCGGCGGGCGTTGATACGACGCCGCCGCATGACGTGAGGCAACGCCGCGTGGAGCGGCGTCACGCCCCACGCACGACTGAAAACGCCCGTCCGCCCCCTGGCCGACGGGCGTTTTCGTTTGCCCATGACACGTCGCGGCGGTGTCGCGCTAGTGCCCCGGCAGTGTCTCCGCATCTCATATCCCAGAAGCAATCTTTAGTATTGCGAATTCGATATAGTCGTCGGCGCTCGTCTGGCAACCACGGCGATCTGCAGGATATTTCGCACCGATGCCGCAGACGGCAACGACGGGGCATGGTCACCGCGTCAAGCGCGCTCCGCCATGTGGCGTAAGGCTTTCCCGCGTTCTGAGCGCCCGCCCGCGCGCGGGCGTACTCTGTCGCCAGGCCGCAGTTTTTCTCCACGACCGCGTGTCGGGCGTCGGCCGCGCGTCACCCGCGATGTACCCAGGTGTTTTTTGACGCGACTCGCTGCGCTCCGGTAAAAAATTTACGCTCGATTTCACTTCGCAAATCCAGCCTTGTAAATCAAATCGTACCGTCGGATCAGGAGAAGACATGACGCAATCTGCCGCTGTACCGGTGCACCCGGTCGACGAGCGCCTGCCGCTCCCCAAGTTGTTCACGCTGGGATTGCAACACGTGTTGGTGATGTACGCGGGCGCGGTCGCGGTGCCCCTGATCATCGGCGGCGCGCTCAAGATGTCGGTCGATCAGATCGCATTCCTCATCAACGCCGATCTCTTCGCCTGCGGTGTCGCCACGCTGATCCAGACGCTCGGTCTGTGGATCTTCGGCTTGCGTCTGCCGATCATGATGGGGGTGACGTTTACCGCCGTCACACCGATGATCGCCATCGGCACGAATCCGGACCTCGGATTGCTCGATATTTACGGTGCGACGATTGCCGCCGGCATCATCGGCATTCTGATCGCGCCGTACATCGGTAAATTGCTGCGCCTCTTTCCCCCGGTCGTGACAGGCACGGTCATTACGGTGATCGGCATCTCGCTCATGGGCGTCGGCATCAACTGGGCCGCAGGCGGTTTCGGCAATCCCGACTACGGCAACCCGCTGTATCTGGGGGTGTCGTTCGCGGTCCTGCTGTGCATTCTGTTCATCACCAAATACGTACGCGGTTTCTTCTCGAACATCGCGGTGCTGCTGGGCATTCTGTTCGGCACGATCGTGGCGATCGCCCTGGGCAAGGTGTCGTTTGCGGGCGTGTCCGAAGCCCCCTGGTTCGGCTTCGTCATGCCATTCCATTTCGGTGCGCCGCGCTTCGATCCGATTGCCATCGCGACGATGACGCTGGTGATGCTCGTAACTTTCATCGAATCGACCGGCATGTTCCTCGCCGTGGGCGACATCGTGGGACGCCCCGTCGATCAGAAGACACTCGTGCGCGGTTTGCGTGTCGACGGACTGGGCACGCTGATCGGCGGCATTTTCAATACATTCCCGTATACGTCGTTCTCGCAGAATGTGGGGCTGGTCGGGGTCACGGGTGTCAAGAGCCGCTGGGTGTGTGCGATGGGCGGGGTGATTCTGATCGTGCTGGGGCTGTTTCCGAAGGTCGCGCACGTGGTGGCATCGGTGCCGCAATTCGTGCTCGGCGGTGCGGGCATCGTGATGTTCGGAATGGTGACGGCCACCGGCGTGAAGATTCTCTCGACGGTGGATCTGACGAAGAACCGTTACAACCTGTACATCATCGCGATCAGTATCGGCGTGGGGATGATTCCGGTGGCGTCGGACAAATTCTTCATGAAGCTGCCGCACGCCCTCGCCCCGTTCTTCCACAGCGGTATTTTGCTCGCGTCGATCAGCGCCGTGCTGCTCAACGCACACTTCAACGGTCTGCGCAGCGAAGAAGAGGCGAGCCTGCTCGCGCAAGAGGCAGGCAAGCAGGCGGATTCGGCGCATTGAGGCGCATTGAGGTGGATTGAGGGCAATTGAGACGCTCAAGACGGTCGGGCTCGGAATCGGCTCGCCGTCAGGCGCTCGATACCGTGATGCTCGTGCGGCGCGGCGGCGACCGGGTCGATATGTTGCGGTATCGAGGGCGCGCGGTCGTCGTGTTGTGACGCGTTGAATGCAGACGCATCCGTGAACGCGTCGGTGATGCCGGCGTCGGGCCGATCGCCGAGCCAGGCCCGCCACATGTGGCGGGTGATGGCCTCCGATGTGAAGTCCCGGGCCAGCGGGGCGCCGGCGCAACGCAGGATGACCTGAGCGGTATCGGCCGCCATCCTCTCGAAGATATCGTCGTGACAGGGCGTCAATTCCGCGAACACGACCGTGTCCGAAGCTTGCGCAAAGTCCGGGACCATCCACTTCAGGTAGAACGGCAGCATTTCGCCCAACGACAACGTTTCGCATGGAAACGCCGATAACGGCTTGGTCTGCGCGTGCCGGACGAATTCGGCCAATGACGTTTCCATACTGCCGAACGCCCTGCCCTTGAAGCCTTTTTGCACGCCGGCGCAGTACAGCACCGCCGATTTCGTGCCCCGATCGTCGGCGCCGCTCACCGCAGTCGATACGATCACCATGCCGGGGACAGTCAGACGGTCGACGCTCGCATCACGGCGACGAGACACGCCGATCTGAACGGTATAAGCATAAATGCGCGCGCCTTTCTGATCACAACGTCCTTCAATGGCGGGATGCTCGCAGATCGCGTTCATTAGCCTGCCGATCAATCGATACCCGGGTTTCGTCTGATCGATGTCGCGCTGAATGCGCGAGGCAAGCACGTCTTTCGTTCGTTGGGCGATCATTTGCAGCGTCTGCGCATCCGTTAGCATCGCCTCGGCGATCGACCTGGCGACCGCCCGCCCGCTGTCCACCGGCAATCTCTCCCTCACCCAGGCCGCCGCCCTGTCGATGACCGCATTTGCCGGTTTGAACGTCTCGGGATGTGGGTGGGGTGTGACGCAAACCCACTCGCGACGCTCGCCCTCCGACCAACGGACGGTGCCGCTCACGATATCCGCGATGATTGTGCCCACCGCCCCGACCACCCGGTACTGTGGCGGTAATGTGGACATCCCCGCCTCGGCGGCCTCCACGGGAAGGCGCACGCCGACGAGCATGTCCCTCGGCGCCATGTCGTTCGTCAAATCGAGGGGCAAGAAGATTTCCCGAGGCAACTCGTTTAGCCTGGCGTCAATGGCCGAGGTGAAATCCGCGATGGACGCCACCTCTCTGGGCAGCGCGGCTAACGCCGCCGATGCGGACGACATCCCCCCGGAAGAGGTCGAGAGCGAAACCGTGCGCTCGCTTTGCGACGCGCGCGAACTTTCCTGCGCCGTCGAAGATGGCGTCGCATCAAGCGAGGCATGCCGTGTGGTGGGTGAAATCGTCGGCCCTGGTAATCCCGAGTTAATTTCCATGATGCACTCCGAGTGTAGGCAATAGGCTGTCGTCGGAGGCGATCGCGTCATCAAGCCATCAAGCCATCAAGCGTCACACGGATCTTCCACAGACGATGCGCCATCGTTCGCCGGAAAGCGTCCGGTCACTTCCAACAATCGGCTCACCGGCGGCGAGCGGTTTTCCCATACGTCGGCAGCCCAGGCGGATTCGGCGGATTCGTTGGATTTGCAGGCTGACGCAACGCCGTGGTCCGATACTGCCAACGCGCTGCATTGGCGAAATGCCCATCGGCCTCATGGCATGGCCAACGCCACACGGCAAGCCTGACGGGCGTGCATCGACCGCTCTCGCCCCGTCGAACATGCACGGCAATACGTCACGTGCACACGCGCGCTAATGGAAATTCCGGCTGGAAACCGTGAGTTCGCCCAGCATCGACGAGAGATCGATCAGACGATGGGCGACCAGATGCGTGACGCGTTCCTCTCGCTGCCACACGCCCTCCACACCCAATAGCGACGACGCCAGCAATTCCTTGCGTTGCGCCTCGACCAGATCGGGCCAGACGATGACGTTGATCACGCCCGTCTCGTCTTCCAGCGACACGAAGACCGTGCCGTTGGCCGTGCCCGGTCGCTGGCGTCCCGTCACAATGCCGACCGTACGCACGCGCCGACCGTGTACGCCCTCGGACTGCAACTCCCTGGCCGTACGCACACGCATCTTCGTCAGCGTCTCGCGCAGCAGCAGCAACGGATGACGCCTCAGCGTCAACCCCGTACTCGCGTAGTCGGCCACGATGTCCTGTCCCTCGGCCATCGGTGGCAAGGCCACCTGCTCGTGCGCACTGCCCGGCACGGCGTCGCGCAAGACGGTGGCGCCCAGCAGCGGCGTAGGCGGCTGCCACGCCGCCACCGCCCAGCGTGCCTGACGCCGTGCGCCCAGCAAGGCCGACAAGGCGTCGGCCGCCGCCAGCGCATCCAGATCGCGACGCGATAGCGCAGCGCGCGCCGTCAGATCGTCGATATCGGTAAACGGCCGCTGCCGCCGTGCGCGCTCGATCGCCTGCGCGCCTTCGGCAGACAGCCCCTTGACCAGCGACAGCCCCAGTCGCACCGCGGGTCGACGCGCGTCTCCGTACCGGCTCACCCTCGCTTCGGGAAGCGACTCGACATCGCTCACGCAAACATCCACTGCGCGAACCTCGACACGATGTCGTCGTGCATCCTGCACCAGTTGCGAGGCCGAATAGAAGCCCATCGGCAAGCTGTTGAGCAAGCCGCACAGGAACATCTCCGGCGCGTGACATTTGAGCCATGCACTCGCGTACGCAAGCGACGCGAAGCTCGCCGCATGACTCTCAGGAAATCCATACTCGCCGAACCCCTCGATCTGCCGACAGATCGCTTCGGCGAACTCGCGCGGATAGCCGTTCTTCAACATGCCGCCGATGATGCGGGTCTGGAATTTCTCCAACCCGCCTTTGCGTTTCCATGCCGCCATCGAGCGACGCAATTCGTCGGCATCGCCAGCGGAGAAGTCGGCAGCAATCATCGCGATCTGCATGACTTGCTCCTGAAAAATCGGCACGCCCAGCGTACGCTCGAGTGCGGGTCTGATGGCGTCGCACGGATAGTCGATCTGCTCCGGTTTAAGCTTGCGTCGCTTCAGATAGGGATGCACCATGCCGCCCTGAATCGGCCCGGGACGCACAATCGCGACCTGCACCACCAGGTCATAGAATTTGACCGGTTTCAGACGCGGCAACATGCTCATCTGTGCGCGTGACTCGATCTGGAATACGCCAACGGTATCGGCACGGCGGATCATGCCGTACGTTGCCGGATCGTCACGCGGGATTTCGGCAAGCTCAAGCGGTTTGCCTCGCCACTCGCCAAGCAAATCGAGCGTGCGACGCAACGCGCTCAGCATGCCGAGCGCCAGCACGTCGACCTTGAGCAGCCGGAGCGTCTCGATGTCGTCCTTGTCCCATTGAATGACGTAACGATGCGCCATCGCGGCCGGGGCAATCGGCACGAGTCGCGAGAGCTTGTCGCGCGAAATCACAAAACCGCCCACGTGCTGCGACAAATGCCGCGGAAAGCCGATCAGCCGCGCGACCAGATCGGCCCACAGACGCGTTGTCGGGGCATCGGGCGACAGCCCCTGCGCAGCCATGCGCGCGAGCAGGTTCTCCTTGCCGTCCCACCAATGCTGACTCTGCGCGACCTGCTCGACGATAGACAGATCGATACCCAGCGCACGCCCCGTATCGCGCACGGCGCTGCGCATGCGATAGCTGATGACCGTGGCCGCCAGCGCCGCCCGGTCGTTGCCGTACTTCTTATAGATGTACTGGATGACGATCTCGCGCTTCTGGTGCTCGAAATCGACATCGATATCGGGCGGCTCCTTGCGCTCCTTCGACAGAAAGCGCCCGAACAACACCTCCGCCTCATCGGGGTTCACGGCAGTGATGCCGAGGCAATAGCACACCGCCGAGTTCGCCGCCGAGCCACGGCCCTGACACAGAATCTTCTGACTACGGGCAAAGCTCACGATGTCATAGACCGTCAGAAAGTACGGCTCGTATTCAAGCTCGTGAATGAGGTCCAGTTCTGCCTTGAGAAGCGCCTTCACCTTTGCCGGCACACCGTCCGGATAGCGCCACTTCGCCCCCGCCTCGACTTCCTGCCGCAAATACGACGCCGGCGTGTGCCCCGCAGGCACGAGTTCTTCCGGATATTCGTAACGCAGCGTTCGTAGATCGAAATGACAGCGCGAGGCGATCGCGACCGTCTCGGCCAGCGCCTCTTTCGGATAAAGCCACGAAAGCCGTAGCCGGGCACGCAAGTGCTGCTCCGCATTCGCGGTGAGCGACAACCCGCATGCCTGCACCGGCACGCCCCGCCCGATCGCCGTCAGCGTGTCCTGCAACGGCTTGCGCGAGCGCACATGCATGAGCACATGGCCCGTGGCGACGAGCGGCACGCCACATTCGGCGGACACAGTACGCAGACGCGCCAGATGCGCCTCGTCGTCGGCACGATGGCGACGCTCCAGCGCCAGCCAGACGCGCCCCTCTCCGAAGGTCCGTGCAGCCCAGCGCGTCTGGGCCAGCGTACGTTCGGGGCTCGCGTCGGGATCGGGCACGAGAATAATCAGACAGCCCTTCAAACCACGCAGATGCGCGTGCTCGCCGGCGGGCGCACTGAAGTCCCGCGCGTGCAGACGGTAGCTGCGATTCGGCCCCCGCATACGGCCGAGCGTGATCATTTCGGACAAATTGCCGTAGCCGTCGCGGTGCTGCGCCAGTGCGGCCAGATGCACGGTGCCCAGCGCATCGAGAGTGTCGGCATCGTGGCTCGGCGTCGCCTGCGACGATTGCCACGCGTCCCCCTCAGGGGTCAAACGAAATTCGCTGCCGACGATCAGCGAGACAGACGGATGCTTGACCGCTTCCGCGAGCGCTCGCACCACACCGGCCAGCGAACACTCGTCGGTAATGGCCAACGCGCTGTATCCCAGATATGCCGCACGCGCGATCAGTTCTTCCGGGTGCGACGCGCCCCGCTGAAACGAGAAATTCGACAGACAGTGCAACTCGGCATACGCCGGCAGACTGTCGTCATCTTTTGCGCGCGACCGGGATGCCTCGCCCTCCGGTGTGTCGACACCGTCGTCGTTGGCGTCCAGCCCTTCGGTCGCCCCTTGCCATGGGAGAAAATCGTCGATATTCATAAGGCAACCTACCTGATGGCCTCCTCTGGCATCAGCCGAACAGGCCATGCAAATACCACGCGGCGTCGGCGCCCTTCACCGGCCGCTCCCGAAACACCCACAGCAGCGCCCCCGTGGTATCGGCCGCGATGAAGTAATCGCGCGTGACCGTACCCGGTTCCCACCACCCCGCCTCGATACGCTCGGGGCCACTCAGCAGTCGCAACGGCCCCTGGCGCCACGGACGCTCCTGCCGCACGCGCAATCGCTGCGGCGCATCGAGCAGCCACGCCGGTCGCGGAGGCAACCGATGCGCGGTTTCCGGCAAATGACGCGTTGCAGCGCAGGACGCGCCCGCTGCATTTGGCGCATGTCGCCGCTCGGCCCCGGGGG
This sequence comes from Pandoraea anhela, assembly GCF_902459655.1. Lineage (GTDB taxonomy): Bacteria > Pseudomonadota > Gammaproteobacteria > Burkholderiales > Burkholderiaceae > Pandoraea > Pandoraea anhela. The sequence continues at coordinate 362,544 of NZ_CABPSB010000003.1, read as the reverse complement.
CGCCAGGCACGCCAGGCACTCCATAAGGCACACTGACGAACGCCGCCTCGGGACGGTGATCGCCGCGCACCTGCAAGCGCCGCACATGCTCATCTCCCAAACGCGCCGCCACGCGCTCCATCAATTGCACGAAGTCCTGCCGCTCGCGCCCCGGCTCGGGCAGCAACGACCCGCTGCCCGGGGCATGAGGCGCGGTCTGGGTTACGTCGAGCCGAAGCGTCAGCACCGGTGCGACCAGCGGTGCACGCGCGAGCCGCTCCTTGCACAACGACAGCAAGTGCGCCGGCGCGGCACTCGCCTCGGCCAGACGGATGTCGAAACGCGTCGGCGCCAGCGTCTGCCTGCCGAGCGGTTCGTGCTCAAGTATCAGGGTCAGGGCGCGCGTCGCCAGTTGTCCGGCCGACAGCCATCCGGTGAGTTGCGCCAGCAAACGGCGCAAACCGAAGAGGAGCACGTCAACGTCGTGAGTGAGCGACGGCAATGGCAAGACCGCCTCGAAGTGCGGGGGCGCGCGGTACCACGCCGGGGCCTCCGGCGTCTCGCCATAGGCACGGGCAAGCGAAGCCGGCAGTTCGGCGCCGCAGCGGCGTCTCACCCCCACCGCAGGCAACGCCCGCAACGCGCCCAACGTCGTACAACCGATTTGCGCAAGCCAGTCGAGCCACGGCTGCGCTTCAGGCAGCAACGCGACCGATAGCGGATCCAGTTGTGCCGGCAACGCCGCAAGGGGGGGCGGCAGTAAGCGGCCCCCAGGCGCGTCATGCCATACCGACGAGGGCGAGGGCGAGGGCGATGGTGGCGAATCGGACCTCGACACCGGTTGATGTTGAGGTTGAGGTTGCGCCACCTTCGCCGGCACGACCGAGCGACGCGAGGCGCGCGACTTCATCGCCGCTTGCATCTGCTCAGGCGTCGGCGCACGAGGATCAAGGTGTGCCGACGTTGCCTCCCCGCCACGCGCGAGCAACGCCGCCGCACTGGCCGTCGCGGCAACCCCCAGCCATGCGCGATGCCCAAGCGCCTCGGCACTCTCCAGCACTTGCGCCGCCAACGCAGTCAGACCACCGAACAGACGCAGGCTCGGTGCCACGTCGATCACTACACACTGCGGGGCGGCAACAGCCACATCGGGGCCGAAGCGCAACAACGCCAACGCCAGCGCTTCGAGCGCCACCGTCTCGGCCGCTTCGTCGCGATCGTGAAATCGTGCCTGCGGCAACAGGGCCAGCACGCCGCCACGACGCATCCCCGGTTGCACCCCGGCCGCCTGCGCAACCTCGCTCGCCTGCCAGACACGCGACTGCGCCAGCACGACCGTCATGTCGGCCTGCGTGTCGGCCTGCGTGTCGACAGCCCCCTCCGCACGAATGCGCGGCGAGGCAATCTCAAGCGCCAGAGACGGCAGATGCAGGGCGATCCAGCAAGCCATGCGAGACTCCGGAAGCAGAAACGAAAGAGACGGCGGACGGTACGGGCGACGGCGCCGGATCGGGCCGGGCATGCAGCGGCATGGCGTCGTCCTTCGCGTCCGTTCGCGGTTGTGGTGCACGCGTATAGGGCGCCGGCAGCGTCAGCCACAGCGGGGTGAGACGCGGTGGCCCCCGACGCTTGTGAAACTGCACGCCGAGTCGGCTCCCCTGTCCAACGGTGAGCCCCAGCCGTAACGGCGCAGCCGAAGCTGTCGAGATCGCAGCGGCAGGACGCATCACCCAAATCAGCGTTTCACCGCCACCGGCCGCCACCTGAAGCCGCCGGAGTTGCTCGGGCGTGGCCGCCGGTAGCCACGTCAGCACCGCCCCACAGCAAGCACTTTTGAGCGCCTGCTCCGCACACCAGAGCATGTCGCGGTCCTCGGGCCTCATTCCCTTCATCCCTCTGATCCCTCTGGTCCCTCGCGCCCCTCCAGCTGCGTCTCGCCCTTGCTCGCCTGCGCCGCGACGCCCCCGGGCAATCGCCGAAGCCACCGATGCCACCGATGCCGAGGATGTCGCAGGACGCGTCACCACGCTGAGCCAGCGCAAATCGATCCCCCACGCCACCAGCGCCGGCGCGTACGGCAGCATCGGCGGCGCAATCACCATCACCGGTTTGCCGGCCTGCGTCAGATCGCGCAACGCCGGAGCCAGCAATCGCCACTCCCCGATCCCCGGACGCTCGCTCAGCAACTCCGTCACCGCGCCATGCGGCCACCCGGCACCGGGCAGCTCGGCATCGAGCGCCGCAAAACCGGTGGCATGGCCCGCCCGATGGCAATGCGCCAGTTCGCTGGCGCGCCATAGCCCGGCAGGCAGGGAGGAGAGCGGCAGGGTCATCTGGAGAATCAAGCATCCGAATACTGTATGAATATACAGTATAGCAGTTCATCGACCTTTGGCAGCCTCCCGATGGCGTCGCCGCCCGCTTTCCTGCCGCGATTCCCCCCCGGTTTTCCCGACGATCCCGCTTGCGGGCGAACGCCGGCCCGGCTAACGTGAGCGTCATTGCACGAAACCCTTCCCTCATGCCGCTCCCGACTACCGCCACCGCGCCCTTCTGCCCCTCCGAGGTCAAGGGCAGCATCGTCATCGACGCGCACCAATCGCGCTGGACCAAACTCAAACGCTTCGCCGGCCCCGGGCTGCTCGTCGCCATCGGCTATATGGATCCCGGCAACTGGGCGACGGACATTCAGGCGGGCTCGCAATTCGGCTACTCGTTGCTATGGGTCGTGGCGCTGTCGAGCCTTGCGGCCATCTTCCTGCAGATGCTCGCCGCACGGCTCGGGCTGGTCGCGGGACGCGATCTCGCACAGGCGAGCTACGAACGCTACGGCCGGGCGGGACGTCTGGTGCAGTGGCTCACGGCCGAAATTTCCATCGTCGCGTGCGATATCGCCGAGGTGCTCGGCTGCGCGCTGGCCTTCAAGCTATTGCTGGGGGTGCCCGTCTCGTGGGGCATCGTTCTTACCGCGCTCGACACGATGATCGTGCTCGGCCTGCAAGGCAAAGGGTTCCGTCAGATCGAGGCCATCGTTTTCGGATTGATCGGAACGATGGCGTTCTGCTTCATCGCACAAGTCGCGATGGCGCCGCCCGACTGGCATGCCGTGGCCGCAGGTCTCGTGCCGGGCGCGCCCAGCCACGACCGGCGCGACGCCATCGTGCTGGCGCTGGGCATCGTCGGCGCGACGATCATGCCGCACAACCTCTATCTGCATTCGTCCGTCGTGCAAACCCGGCGGGTGGTCGGCGGCAAACTTGGCGATGTACGCGACACCCTCGCATTAGTGCGTATCGATACCTGGGGTTCGCTGCTGATCGCGATGTGTGTGAATGGGGCAATTCTTATTCTTGCGGGCTCGGTCTTTCACGCGAACGGCCAGACCAACGTCACCGATATCGAGCAGGCGTATCAGTTGATTACGCCGATTGCGGGCGGGGCTGCCGCGTTCATGTTCGGCATCGCCTTGCTCGCGTCCGGGCAAAGCTCGACGCTCACCGGCACGATCGCCGGGCAAGTCATCATGGATGGCTTCCTGCACATGAAGATTCCGTGTTACCAGCGGCGCCTGATCACACGCGGCCTTGCGCTGGTGCCCGCGCTGATCGGCGTGCTGTGGCTCGGCGACGGCGCCGTGGGCAAACTGCTGGTCTGGAGTCAGGTATTGCTCAGCCTGCAACTGCCGTTCGCCATGTGGCCGCTGATTCGTTCGGTGAGCGACCCGCGCGTAATGAAAGGCAACACGATCGGACGTCCCGCGCAGGTCTTCGCATGGTGCCTGTTCGTGGTCATCACCGGCACCAATCTGTTATTGATCTTCGGGCTGGACTGACGTCAATATCCGTCACGGCGACACGCCCGTCACCAATGTCAAGGGAACGGCCCACGGTGAGTATCGTCGGCCCGACCGGGGCAATCGACGTGTCGGGCATGCCCGTCAAAGTCGCCACCGTACGTGCTACCATCAGCACCCCTTACTAATTCTTAGAAAAAAACGCGTCAAGACAGTCAGGGGCAGATTGCCCGCCAGGGACCGTTGCACACTCGTGCGACATTCATGACCCGGCGGGCGCCAACACACTCAGGGGTATCAACGTGCAGAAAAGGAAGTCCCGCATGGCGCTGCTCAGCGCTGCCATGCTCGCGATGGCAACGCTCGGCGGTTGCGCCACAGAAAGCTCGCGTACCGTAGAAGTCGCCAAGGTCGAGAGCGCCAGCCGTGCATACGTCGGCGTGCGCACGCCGATCGCCGTCGGCAAGTTCGACAACCGTTCCGCGTATATGCGCGGCGTCTTTTCCGATAATGTCGATCGTCTGGGCAGTCAGGCCAAGACGATTCTGATTACGCATCTTCAGCAAACGAATCGCTTCAACGTGCTCGACCGCGACAACATGGCCGAGATCCGTCAGGAAGCCGACATCAAGAAGACTCAGCAGACGCTCAAGGGTGCCGACTACGTGATCACCGGCGATGTCGTCGAGTTCGGTCGCAAGGAAGTGGGCGACAAACAACTTTTCGGTATTCTGGGCCGGGGACGCGAGCAGATCGCGTATGCCAAGGTCAACCTGAACGTGGTCGACATCGCCACGTCGGAGGTCGTCTACTCGAGCGGTGGCGCGGGCGAATTCGCGCTGTCCAATCGCGAAGTGATCGGCTTCGGCGGCACGGCTGGCTACGACTCCACGCTCAACGGCAAGGTCCTCGACCTCGCGATGCGCGAAGCCGTCAACAATCTCGTCGCCGGCATCGAAAGCGGCGCGTGGAAGCCCGGCAAGTAAGCCGACCGACTCCCCTTTTGCAGCATGCCGTAGCGCATCGTTCGTCATGCGCTCGCCTGCGTGCGTCGATCCGGCGCGGGCAGCGCGCCCTACGAACGACACGCCGACCACGGCATGCCTGCCAGGATTGCTATCGTCATGAATCGCACATTTACGTTCGGTCGTCTGGCCATGGCGGCCGTCGCCGGCGCGGCCATCGTCACGCTATCGGGTTGCGCCACACCGCCCAAACCGCTGTACGACTGGGAAAGCTACCAGCCGCAGGTCTACGAGTATTTCAAGGGCGAATCGAAGGAAGCCCAGATCATTGCGCTCGAACGCGATCTGGAAAAGATCAAGGCGTCGAACAACGCGGCGCCGCCGGGGTATCACGCCCACCTCGGCCTGCTCTACGCATCGGTCGGCAAGTCCGACAAGATGGTCGAGCAATTCCAGATCGAAAAGCAGTTGTTCCCCGAGTCCGCCAACTACATCGACTTCCTGCTCAAGAACAAAACCACGGAGGCCAAACAATGATCGCCCGACTCTGCCAATGGCTGACGGTCGCCGCACTGGCCGCCGTCATGAGCGGCTGTGCCGTGCATCAGGCCAAACCGTATGACTACACCGCGTTCAAGGAAAGCAAACCGAAGTCGATTCTGGTGTTGCCGCCGCTGAACGAATCGCCCGATATCGACGCGACCTATAGTGTGCTCTCGCAAGTCACCGTGCCGTTGGGTGAAGCAGGCTACTACGTGATGCCCGTCGCGCTGGTAGACGAATCGTTCCGTCAGAACGGCCTGACCGTGGCTGGCGACATCCATCAGGTCAGCCCGGCCAAGCTGCGCGAGATCTTCGGCGCGGACGCCGCGCTCTACATCAAGATCACGCAGTACGGCACGAAGTACATGGTGCTCGACAGCGCCACGGTGGTCACGGTCTCGGCCGATCTCGTCGATCTGCGCAACGGCGCCAAGCTATGGAGCGGCGCGGCCAGTGCGTCGAACAACGAGGGCAACAACAACAGTGGTGGCGGGCTGATCGGCATGCTGATCACGGCAGCCGTCAAGCAGATCGTCAACAGCGTGTCGAACGCCGGCTACACGGTTGCCGGCACCGCCAACGCCCGTCTGCTCTCCGCCGGACATCCCAACGGCATGCTCTACGGTCCGCGCTCGCCCAAGTACGGCACGGACTGATCCGGTCTTCGGGCCTGACGTCAGGTCATTGCCGCCAACCATGAAGGCTCCGGTGCTGCCTGCAGCGCCGGAGCCTTTTCATTTCGACCGCTCACAACCGATCGACGAGGTTCGACAAGGTCGTTGAGGCTGCCGGTGCGACTGCAACGCAAAAGCACATCGGATGCGCCTCACAAGTCGGTCCTCATGGACAACGAGAAGGTCCTTGACGCGCCAGGCCCTGCACTGCCGGGCAGCGTCGTTTGCGCCCTCGCACCAACTCATCCGGTCGCTGAGCAAAACCTGCATTTTGCGAGAATCTCAGGGAGGCAGAGGCTGGCGCAATGCGCCTCCCAAGCAATGCCGTAAACGACAAAGCCCGCCAAAGTGGCGGGCTCGCTTACGCCAATCCCGGAACAGCGGGACCGGCATCCGGACTCACGGTTGGGCGCCGTCGCACGTCATCACACAATGACGGGAATCGCCCGATGAGACGATCGACTTGCCTGGCTGCGCCAGCGACGACCGTTCGTCCGGAAGGACTTCTGACTTGCTTAGTAACCGGCGGTTTCGAGCGCGCGGATACGTTGTTCCAGTTCGATGATGTCCTTCGACTCAGCCAGGAACGCTTCACGACGACGACGCTCAGCAGTTTCGAACCAAGTGTTCACGACTTCAAACAGGGCGGCAAACATGGCGTTTCTCCAATTCAATAAGTGTGCTGCATCGCAGCAGTGCTTCGCATTATATAGGGTTTTCCCGTTAAGGGTTAGCCCCTATATGGGAAAAACCAACAAAATCTGCTAGAGCGTCACTTCGAATGGAGTCAATTCCAATAAAATCATTTAAAAATCAATTATATAACAAAAAAGCAACACATCAAAAAACTGTCTGCGACGCACTGTCGCAGGAGCGCGATCAAAATTCCCGCGATAAAAAAAGCGCCGCTGCTGCGGCGCATCACCCACGAGATTACGCGGGAAATATGACATCCTCATATCGTCACACGTCCGTCGTCAGCCTTGCGGGACGGGGTGAGCGCCCTGCGCATCGCCATCTCCCAACGGTCCGCCCGCCGGGGCGTTCGCCGCCGTAGCGGCAGGCGCGACACCGGGTTGTGTCGCGCTGCCGCAAGCCGCCATGACATTCGCCCCGCACTCGCCTTGCGTCTTGGCCGCCCCCGCATTGCCGGGAAACTCGGCCGCCGCCAGCCCTTCCAGGATCGGGCAGTCCGGGCGATCGTCGCCATGGCAGTGCATCGCGAGATGGGAGAGCGTGTCGCGCATGGCGACGAGTTCGCCGATGCGTTGATTGAGTTCGTCGACGTGGGATTGCGCCAATGCCTTCACCTGCGCACTGGAGCGCCCACGATCCTGCCATAGCGCCAGCAGTTGGCGAATCTGATCGATACCGAAACCCAGACGCCGCGCCTGACGAATGAACCGAAGCAGATGAAGATCCTGCTCGCCATATCGCCGGTACCCTGCCTCGGAGCGGGGGCTCGGGGGCATCAGACCGATACTTTCGTAGTACCGGATCATCTTGGCCGTAACGCCGCTGGCCTGCGCCGCTTGTCCGATGTTCATGGCGACCTCACTGGGGGGAACGAGGGTTGAACGATGGGAGAGAGGACCCGTTCAAGGCTTTCCCGGCATCCGACGGCACGAGTCGGGCACTGATCGGCGCATGATCGGAGATCCGTGACCAGGGACGCCCGTGCAATACTTGCGCCCCCTCGATATGAAAGCCGCGTGCGTAGATGCGGTCAAGTCGTAAAAGCGGCAATCCGCTCGGAAAACTGCGCGCCGGACGACCAGCGCTATTCTGAAACACTTCCGTCAGCGCCAGTTTCTCGGCGAGCAGACGGTCCGCCTGATTACTCCAGTCGTTGAAGTCGCCGGCGATGATCAACGGGGCATCCGAAGGGATGGCATCCGCCACACGCTCCGTCAGCATGTCGAACTGGCGACGCCGCCCCTGCCCGGCGAGCGACAAGTGCACACACAGGCAATGCAACGGCTGCGTCAGCCCCGGCACGGCAATCTCGCAATGAAGCATGCCGCGTTTCTCAAAACTATAGGTCGTGATGTCGTGATTGTCCGATTTGACGATCGGATAACGACTCAAAATCGCGTTACCGTGATGCCCATGCTCGTAGACGACATTCCGGCCGTACGCGTGATCGCGCCACATGGCGCCAGCCAGAAACTCGTGTTGCGGCTGAACGGGCCAGTTGCTGTGACGCACCGCATGGCGTTGGTGCATGCCCTGCACTTCCTGCAGGAAGACGAGATCCGGCGCCAGTCCCTCCAACCCCGCACGCAACTCATGAACGCGCAGTCGGTTGAACGCGGAAAAGCCCTTGTGGATGTTGTAACTCGCGATATGCAGACTATTCATATTCGGCAGCATCGACTCCTTGCCGGAAGACAGACGATGGCACCCAGATGGTGCCGCTTTCGGCGAATTTCAAGACAAGTGAAAAGCCGGGCGACGTACCGGCAGGTCTCTGTCGATGGGTCGCCCCGGATCGTTTCATTATGCGCCGTTCACCTTATGCTCGGGCAGGCTGCCCGCAAACGCCCGCGTGACGGGCTTCACCGCACCACACAGCCGCCCCACACAGCAACACCACGCAGCCACACCACACAGCCCCCTCCCGCCTCAGCCCGGCTCGCGCACGTCAGCCCTGCCGCTCAGCTTCGGCGACACCCGTCGCTGCCGCGGCCATCGGCGACAACGCCGGACGCCACCGGCGCAACAACAGCGCATTGCTCACGACGCTGACGCTGCTCAGCGCCATGGCCGCCCCGGCAATCACCGGGCTCAGCAGTCCGAGCGCCGCCAGCGGAATGCCGACCACGTTGTACGCGAACGCCCAAAACAGGTTCTGACGAATCTTCGACCATGTGCGGCGCGAGACGTCGATGGCGTCCGCCACGCGCAGCGGGTCGCCACGCATCAGCGTAATACCGGCCGTCTGCATCGCCACGTCCGTCCCGGACCCCATGGCGATACCCACATCGGCGGCCGCCAGCGCGGGGGCGTCGTTGATGCCGTCGCCAACCATCGCTACGACGGCGCCGTCACGCTTGAGTTGCGCGATGACCTCGGCCTTGTGCTCAGGCAATACGTCGGCATGCACGTCATCGAGTCCCAGTGCATCGGCGACGGCCCTGGCACTGCCGGCGTTATCGCCCGTCACCATCACACATCGCACGCCGAGCGCATGCAGCCGGTCGATCGCCGGTTTCGCGCTGGCCTTGACCGTATCGCCGAATGCCAGCAACCCGAGCAGTCTCGCTGTCGCCGGGCCAGCCACCGAACCATCGACGTTTGTCCCGCCGGTCTCCACCAGCCACGAAACCGTGCGTCCCTCACCCGCCAGCCGCGCAGCGTCTTGCGCCAGTGCCCCTTGCGAGACACCTAGCTCGTCGAGCAACCGCGCGTTGCCCAGTTGGAGGGCATGGCGACCCTCGGCCTCGCCGGCGACCGATGCCTCCTGAATGCTTGCGCGCATGCCGCGCCCCGGCAACGCCGCAATGTCCGACGCCACCGGTACTTTCGAGGCGAGTCCGGCCTCGTCGGCGGCTACCGTGACCGCCTTGGCCAAGGGGTGAGAACTGCCGGACTGCACCGCAGCGGCCCACCGCAACAACGTATCGGCACTCGTGCCGTGAGCGGGTAAATGCGCGACCAGCCGCGGCTTGCCTTCCGTCAGCGTCCCCGTCTTGTCGAACGCCACGACGTCAATGCGATGGGCGAGTTCGAGCGCCTCGGCATCCTTGATGAGAATGCCCTGACGCGCCGCCGCCCCCGTACCGACCATGATCGCGGCCGGTGTGGCAAGCCCCAGCGCGCACGGGCACGCGATCACCAGCACTGCGACGGCGTTGAGCAACGACGCCTCCAGTCCGATCCCCATCGCCCACCCGCCAATCACCGTCGCGATGGCGATCAGGACGACCACCGGCACGAACACCGCCGCCACGCGGTCGACAGCGCGCTGAATGGGCGCCTTGCCCGCCTGCGCATCCTCGACCATGCGGATGATGCGGGCAAGTGCCGTATCGGCACCTACCGCCGTGGTTTCCACGCGCAAGGTCCCCGAACCGTTGATCGAACCGCCGACCACCTTGTCGCCGCCAGCCTTGTCGATCGGCAACGGCTCACCGGTCAGCAACGACTCGTCGAGTTGACTCGCGCCCTCGCGAATTACCCCATCGACCGGCACCCGCTCACCGGCGCGCACCACGACCCAATCACCGACTTTCACCTGAGTGAGCGGCACCGAGACCTCGCTCGCCACGCCCTGCGGATCGCGCAGCACACGTGCCGTCTCGGGACGTAACGCCGCCAGCGCACGAATCGCCTCGACCGTGCGCCGCTTCGCGCGCGCCTCGAGCCACTTGCCCAACAGTACGAGCGTGACGATGACGGCGGCCGCTTCGAAATAGAGATGCGGCATGCCGCCGCCCGGCGCACGCCACCATTCGTACAAACTCAGACCGTATGCGGCCGAGGTGCCCAGCGCCACCAGCAAATCCATGTTGCCGCTCCCCGCTCGCACCGCCTTGTACCCGGCCCGGTAGAACCGCGCGCCCAGCCAAAACTGCACCGGCGTGGCGAGCAACCATTGCACCCATGCCGGCAGGGTGAGATGCAGCCCGAACGGCTCGACCAGCATGGGCAGCAACAACGGCACCGACAACACCGCCGCCACGGCCACCGGCCACCATGCCGGGCCGCTTTCGGTCTGGACGGCCTGCGCAGGATCTGTCACGGGCGATGCCTCATACCCCGCCTTCTCGACGGCGGCCGTCAGCACGCCGACGTCCACCGCGCCACGCACGCCGCGTACGGCAGCGCGTTCGGTCGCGAGATTCACGTTCGCTTCGACGACACCGGGCACATTGCGCAAGGCCTTCTCGACGCGCCCCGCACACGAGGCACACGTCATACCGCCGATGGCAAGCTCGAACGATTGCTCCGCGACCTGATACCCGGCGTCGACCACCGCGGCCTCGACAGCCCCCAGCAACGCCGCAGGCGCGACATCGGCTGCCGCCTCGACCGCCGCCGTTTCGGTCGCCAGGTTGACATTGGCGCCCGCCACGCCCGGGGCGCGCCGTATCGCCTTCTCCACGCGTGTCACGCACGACGCGCACGTCATGCCTTCGATACCGACCGACCAGTTCTGAGTCATTTGTGAGCCTCCCACGAGGACTGTCATCATGCGTCACAGCATAGACCTTGCCATGACAGGAAGGTCAAGCGCTGTGCGGCAACTTGTCACGCGTCGCGGGGTCCCCTCTATTCGCCCCATACTGGCGCCCTGCCGATACCTCACGATAGCGCCATCGGCACCGTTCAGGTTTGGGTGACGTCCGAGCGCCTTGCGCGATTCCTCTGAAAAAGCGCTTGAGCTTGCCGCGGTAGGAAGGTCTATGATCGGTTTCATTCATCCGTGTCACCCTGCCATCGAAACGCTATCAAGGAGAGCATCATGCAAGTGCAAGTCGAAGGAATGAGCTGCGGTCATTGCGTCAAGGCCGTCACCCGTGCGATCACCGAGCTGGACGCCGACGCCAAGGTCAACGTGGACCTGGGCGCCGGTCGGGTCGACGTGCAAAGCGACCTGTCGCCGGCCGAAGTCAGCGCCGCCATCACGGAAGCCGGTTACACGGTCAAGGGCACGCAAGCCTGAAGAAACGTCCGGACACACGTCCGGCGCTGACGGTACGGGGGCGTGCGCCAGACTCGACAGCCGGGGCACGCTCACGCGCGGCTCCCCTGCGCACCCCTTCTCCCTTCCCGCGCGTCTGGCGCGGGCTTCCCTGCAGACCCGCCACACCTTGTGCTACGCTCTGTCTCGCCGAATACGTGATGACGCCGCGCGATGAGTCACCGCCAGCGACATCCGTGCGGCAATACACGTCTTCAGGGCGGGGTGAAAGTCCCCACCGGCGGTAGGTGACGTCGCGCAGATCGCTGCGCCGTCATGAGCCCGCGAGCGCTTGCCACCGTTGCTTTCGCAACATCGGCAGGGTCAGCAGATCTGGTGCGAAGCCAGAGCCGACGGTCATAGTCCGGATGAGAGAAGATGCGTCGATACCCGCGTGCTATGGGATGCCGTCCCATGGTCACGTCCGTTCGCATGCCCCGAAAACGTTTTTCGCCAATTGACTTACGCGAGGAGCGTTTCATGTCCAACAGCACCGCCCGCAATACCCAAGCTGCAACGCAAGACAGCCCATCGACAGACGATCTGCATGCCTACCCGGCATTCGTCGATCTGCCGCCGGTCGAAGTCCGTCTGGCCACCGCGCTCGACGCCATGCGCGATGGTCGTCCCGTCATTCTCATGGACGATCTCGACCGCGAGAACGAAGCCGACCTGATTGTCGCCGCCGAGAAGATCACGCCGGCCACCATGGCCATGCTGATCCGCGAATGCAGCGGCATCGTCTGCCTGTGCCTGCCCGACGAGACGCTTCGCCGCCTCGATCTGCCGCCCATGGTCGAGCAGAACCAAAGCCGTTACGGCACGGCGTTTACCGTGACGATCGAAGCGCGTCAGGGCGTAAGCACCGGCGTCTCGGCTGCAGACCGAGTGACCACGATCCGCGCCGCGATCGCCGACGACGCCCAACCGTCCGACCTGTCCCGCCCGGGTCACGTCTTCCCGCTGCGTGCGCAACCGGGCGGCGTGCTCACGCGTCGCGGTCACACGGAAGGCTCCGTCGATCTGGCGATTCTCGCCGGATTGAAGCCCGCCGCCGTGCTGTGCGAACTGATGAATCCGGACGGCACGATGACACGCGGCGCCGATATCGAGCGCTTCGCCAAGCTGCACGACCTGCCGATCCTGACCATCGACGAGTTGGCTAACTACCGCCTCAGCCACGCTCAGGCGGCCTGAGCCGCCGATGCGCCACCGGCAATGGCGCCGACCGCCGTTGCCGTTGCCGTTGCCGTTGACCTTACCGATACCGGTACCGATCACCACCGCACGCTCCCCGGCCGCCGCCTCGTCCTGCGGCATGCCGGGGCGTTGCGGCATCGGTCGCGCCATGCACGGCCTACGCCCCCACGCCCTGCGGCTTGCTCGGCTTCCTCCGCCCCTTCCTCCAGCGTCGACGCTTCCCTCTAACACCAAACGAGCAATCAAGCACGGTCACTCCTATAATCTGCCAGACGATACGATTGCCTAGCATCATAAAAGTCACAAGGAAGACGTCATGAATACGAAAGTGGATACCCGCCCGGACGCCGCCGCCGTACTGGCACAGTGGGAAGCCGACGAAGCGGCGGTGCGCGAACGCATCGCGCGCAACGGCACGGCCCGCTACGGCGTCGCCACGCCGTCGGACGTCATTGGCCTGTCCGGTCAGGAAATCTTCGACGCCATGTTTGACGGCAAGCTGCCGATGCCGCCGATCAGCGAAACGCTCGGCTTCATTGCCGTCGAGATCGCGAATGGCCGCGCCGTCTTCCAGGGTCGCCCGGCGCTGCCTTACTACAACCCGCTCGGCTCAATTCACGGCGGCTGGTTCGCCACGCTGCTCGACTCGGCCGTCGCTTGCGCCATTCACTCCACCCTGCCCGCCGGGCGCAGCTACACCACGCTCGAACTCAAGACGAACATGGTCCGCGCGCTCACCTGCGACATTCCGCTCGTGCGGGCCGAAGGCAAGGTCATTCAGGCGGGACGTCAGGTCGGTATTTCCGAAGGCCGCATCGTCGGGCCGGACGGCACGCTGTACGCCCACGCAACGACCACCTGCCTGATCTTCGACTTTCCGCCGAAAAAGGCGTAAGCCTGTCCCAGGCAAACGAGCGAAAAAAAGCCCGCCGGAGGATGCCCCGGCGGGCTGCTTACGACGCGACGACTATCCGTCGCCCGATGCGTTGCAACGCTCCGGGCTCGCCTCAGTGCGACGGCCCGTGACCGCCATGCTCGCCATCGGGCTGATGTTCGAGCGTTTCCTTGAGCGCGATCTGCAACTTGGCGTGCATGCGCACGAACCAGCTTCGCATGATGACGGCCAGCACCAGCGTACCCGCGACGATCAGCGCGATCATTTCGGTCGACGGCAGGATACTTGCCGACAACGCCGCCACCAGCAGGATCACCCCGACCATGGCGGCGATCGGCAGGATCTCCGCGACCACACGCCGGACCTGGAACGTGTAACGCCCGGTCAGGCTCGGCGGCACAGACAACTCCACCAGCAGCAACGACAGCGATTTGAGCTTGCGATAAACCGCGATCAGGAAAGGCAGCGACAGCACCAGCGCCCCGCCCCAGACCACCGCGCTTTGCAGACTCGGATCCGACACCCACGGGTTCATCAGCTCCGCAAGACGCCGGTAGAAGAATGCACCGCCGAGGAAGATCGTCACGACCAGCGCCAGATTGATCGCGACACTCACGACGATGCGACGCACGATGCTCACGATGGCCGCGCTGTCCCCCGTCAACTGGATGCTTTGCAGCCACTGCGTGTACTGCCCGAGCACGTAAGTCAGACGCCCCGGCATCGCGCGCCCGAGCCAGCCCGTCACCGGATCGGCGCTCTTGATCAGATACGGCGTGAGCAACGTGGTGATGACCGAGACGGCGACCGCAATCGGATAGAGAAAGTCGCTGGTCACTTTGAGCGAGAGCCCGAGCGACGCGATGATGAACGAGAATTCACCGATCTGCGACAGCCCCATGCCCACGCGCATCGACGTGCGGCCGTCCTGCCCAGAGAGGTACGAGCCCAGCCCGCACGAGACGATCTTGCCGACCACCACCGCGACCGTAATGAGCAGAATCGGCCACACATAGGTGACGAGTACATTCGGGTCGAGCAGCAGACCGATGGTCACGAAGAACACCGCACTGAACATATCGCGCAGCGGCGCGACCAGACGCTCGATGGTATGCAACTCGCGCGCTTCGGCCATGATCGCGCCGATCAGGAACGCGCCGAGCGCCACGCTGTAGCCCATCTGAATCACGAGCAGACAGAAGCCGAAGCACAGCCCGAGCACGACGACCAGCAGCATCTCGTCGCTCTTGAACTTCGCCACATAAGCAAGAATGCGCGGTACGAGCAGAATGCCCACGACCAGCGACACGACCATGAACAGCAGCAGCTTGCCCAGCGTGAAGGTGGCTTCGCCGGCATCGACCTGACCGCTGATGGCGATGCCCGAGAGCAACGCGATCATGCCGATGGCCAGCACGTCCTCCACGATCAGCACGCCGAAAATCAGTTGCGCGAAACGTTCCCGCTTCATGCCGAGTTCATCGAGCGCCTTGACGATGATGGTCGTCGACGAGACCGCGAGCATGGCGCCGAGGAAGATCGAATCCATCGCCTTCCAGCCGAAGAAACGCCCAATCTCGTAGCCAATCCAGAGCATCAGCACGATTTCGGTGAGCGCGGCGACGAAGGCGGTCACGCCCACGCGCGCGAGCTTGCGCAAACTGAATTCGAGCCCCAGCGAGAACATCAGGAACACGACACCGAGTTCGGCAAGGATCCCAATGGTCTTCTCGTCATGTATCAGAGCGAACGGCGGCGTGTAAGGCCCGATGATCACGCCCGCCACGATATAGCCGAGCACGACCGGTTGCCGGAACCGGTTGAAGATGACCGTCACGATGCCCGCCAGCAGCATGATGACGGCCAGATCCTGAATGAAGTCGATGGCGTGATGCATCCGATACGTTCTCCCCGCGGCGCCTTGCGCCGATATTGATGTTTTCGACTCCACGCCGGTGACACGCCGCGTCTTCCGGGAAGCCGCAGCGGTAACACAAGACGTGATGCCTGATAAAGGTGGGAGCCGGCCTGTTTTGCCCTGCCGGCTTGATAGACGTTGCGTTTGTCAGTCCGGTGACGCCGGACCCGCCTGCTGCCGAACCGCCCGATGGCGTTCCTCCTGCCCAGCCCTCGTACGCCACGAATTCCGTGTATTCCACGGATTCCGCGAAAGACTTCGGGCAGGACGCCGGATCGCCCCTCGGAACGACATATCGGCCCAACACCCGGCCGATCGTTCGGCTAACCACTAGCGCCGAACCAATATACGCGATGCCCTGACACGCGCGCAACCCAAGATTGACGGGGCTTTTCATAAAAAATTCCCGTTTTTCACCACATCGTCAGAAATTTTCCTTCTTGATTTTTGTCGTGCGTTCTTGTGAAATATCACACAAATATCAATCGAATTTCACTGACCGCCGGTGTTGTCTACGTCGGTCTTTTCAGGAGTTGTCGACGTATGAGTTCCCATTTGACGTTTACGGTGTCCGGTGACGGCGCCCCTTTGAACCTCGATGTCGCCATCGACACGCTGATCGTCGCCGGTTGGGCCGGGCGCGACCGGGAGGCGGTCGAACACCACATCGCCGAGCTGGCGGCACTGGGCGTGCGCCGCCCGTCGAGCACGCCCTGCTTCTACCGTCTCGCCCCGGCGTTGCTCTCACAGGACGAGGCCATCGACGTTGTGGGTCGGACAAGCAGCGGCGAGGCGGAGTGCGTGCTGGTGCAGCAGGGAGACGACTTATGGGTGAGCATCGGCTCGGATCACACCGACCGCGAAGTCGAGGCCTATGGCGTGACCGTCTCCAAGCAGGTCTGCGCCAAACCGGTGGCGCGCGAGGCGTGGCGCTTCGCCGATGTGGCGGCGCATTGGGATCGCCTGGAACTGCGCTCCTGGGTGACGAGCGACGGCGAGCGGCGTCTTTATCAGGAAGGCACGGTTGCCGGCCTGCTGTCTCCACACGAACTGATGGCAAGGCTCGGCCCGAACGGCTTGCCGGCGGGCGCGGCCATGTTCTGTGGCACACTCGCTGCCATTGGCGGCGTGGCCGGCGGCGAGCAGTTCGAGATCGAACTGCACGACCCGGTCCTCGACCGCACGATCCGGCATCGCTACGCCACACGGGCGCTGGCCATCGCCGACTGACTGCTCCGAACCCGATGCCCAACGACACCCCTTTCGAGTCCCCACCGCCTGCCGCCGCCCGCCAAACCGGGCCCGCTACCGTCATCTCGCAAACGGCGACGGAAGGTCGCAGCCTGACCGAGCGGGCCTACGAGGCGATCAAGCACGACATCATCACGTTGCGTCTGCGCCCGGGCGAAACGCTCAACGAAGCGCAACTGATGCAGTCGACGGGACTCGGGCGCACGCCCGTGCATCAGGCGATGCACCGGCTCGCGCTCGAGGGGTTGTTGGTCATTCTGCCGCGCAAGGGAGCGATGGTCGCCCCCGTCTCGCTGAACGACGCGCTCGAGATCATCGATGTGCGCATGATCAACGAGACGTATTGCGCCGAGCTGGCCGCACGTGCCGCAACGCCGGACGACCTTGCCGCCATCCGTGGCGTGCTGGAACGGTCACGCGACGCCATCGCCGCACGCGACGTGGCCGCCATGATGCGCATCGACCGCGACTTCCATCTGGCGATCTCGCGCACCTCGCGCAACCAGACGCTCGCCGAGTTGCTGCGCGGCCTGCATGAGCGCTCGCTGCGCTTCTGGTTTCTCGCGTTGTCGACGCCGAGCCATCTGGAAGGCGTCTACGAAGAACATCTCGAACTATACGAAGCGCTGGCCGCCCACGACGGCGAGCGCGCCCGTCGGGCAATCGCCCGTCACATCGAAGAATTCCGCACCCATATTCTGAAAGCGATCTGAACATGAGCACCGACGCCATCGATCTGCAACGCCCCCTGTCCGAACTCGCCGCCGCGCTCGATGCCGGGCGCACCACCAGCCGCGCCCTCACCGAGCAGGCGCTCGCGCGCATCGCCGACCCGGCCGGTCAGGGCAAGGTCGTCTTCACGCAAGTCGATGCGCAAGCCGCACGCGACGCCGCCGACGGGCTCGACGCGCTGCGCCGCGCCGGCACACGCCTGTCGCCGCTCATGGGCATTCCCGTCTCGGTGAAGGATCTGTTCGACGTGGCAGGGCAGGTCACGCGCGCCGGTTCCACGGTGCTGGCCGACGCCGCCCCGGCCAAACACGACGCGCTCGCCGTTGCCCGTCTGCGTCAGGCAGGGGCGGTAATCGTCGGGCGCACCAACATGACCGAATTCGCGTTCTCGGGCCTCGGTCTGAATCCGCATTACGGCACGCCCCGCTCGCCCTGGCAGCGCGAGGTCGGGCACATTGCCGGCGGGTCGTCGTCGGGCGCGGCGGCCTCTGTCGCCGACGGCATGGCGGCCGTCGGGCTGGGCACCGACACCGGCGGCTCGATCCGCATTCCGTCGGCATTCTGTGGCCTGACGGGCTTCAAACCCACGGCCGCCCGCACACCGCGCGACGGCGCGCTGCCGCTGTCGACCTCACTCGATTCCGTCGGCCCCATCGGCCGCTCCGTGGATTGCTGTGCCTGGGTCGACGCCATTCTCAGCGGCAATCCGGTGGACGAAACGCCTGCCGCCTCGCGCGACGTGCGCGGCATGCGCTTCGGTATCCTGACCCATTTCGCGCTCGACGGCGCCGAACCGGCCGCGCTCGCCATCTATGAACGCGCCCTCGCCACGCTCGCCAACGCCGGCGCGACGCTCATCGAGTTCGCGTTTGCCCCGTTCGACACCCTGCCGACGATCAACCGCTTCGGCTTCTCTCCCATCGAGGCATATGCATGGCACCGCAAGTTGCTGGCCGAGCGGGCGGACGGCTACGACCCGCGCGTGCTCGTGCGCATTCGCAAGGGGGAGCCTGCGGGCGCGGCCGACTACATCGATCTGCTCAACGCACGCGCGGCCCTCATCGCCGCTGCCCGGCCCGTCTGGCAAAGCTTCGACGCCGTGTTGTGTCCGACCGTGCCGCTCACGCCGCCGGCCATCGCCCCGCTCGAAGCCAGCGACGAAACCTTCACCGCCACCAACGCCCTCGTGCTGCGCAACCCGACCGCCATCAACATGATCGACGGCTGCGCGTTTTCATTGCCTTGCCAGGCGAAGGGAGAAGCCCCAATCGGGCTCATGGTGAGCGGTGCGACGGGCGACGACGCACGCCTTTTCCCGGTCGGACGCGCCATCGAACGTACGCTGCGTTCCGCAGGTCTGGGCGGTTGACGCCACCAGCGTTGACGCGAGGTGCCGGCACATGACGCGCAATGCGGGCGCGCCATGCGCCGCGCGCAACCCTCAACTTGCGGACGGTGGAGCCCCGGAATATGCGCAAGCGTCTGATTTTCTGACGAAAAGTTCCGTAATTTTTCGACTCACACACGCCTCGGGCTGGGGTTACAATCCCAGCCCAAGTGCCTGCCGCCCGGCGTCATGCGGGGATTCGCGGGATTCGTGATGGCCTACCGCCCGAAGTGAAATGAACGCTCAAATCGAACCGGCTCTGCGCCGCGAACGCCTGTTGTATCTCCTGCTCACCGTGGTCTGCCTCGCCTTGCTGGGCGGCGCATTGTACTTTCAGTACGTGCTTCACGAAGATCCGTGTCCGCTTTGCATTCTGGCGCGTTACGCGTTGGTGCTGATCGCGATTTTCGGTCTCGTGGGCGCCGTCTCGCGCGGTTGGGCGGGCATTCAGGTCGCGCGCGTGCTCGCGACGCTGTCGGCCATCGGCGGCATGGCCGCGTCGGGCTATCTGATTTACGTGCAAGCCAACCCGATGGTCAGCTGCGGCTACGACGTGGTCGAGGCATTCGTCGATGCCCTGCCCACCTCGCGCATGCTGCCGCAAGTCTTCCAGGTACAGGGCATGTGTCAGACGATGTACCCGCCGATTCTCGGTTTGACGCTGCCGATGTGGTCGCTCGCCGCGTTCGTGGTGATTTTCCTCGCGCTGGTGCTGCACCGTCCGCGTCGGGCGATCTCGTTGCGATGATTGCGAAGGCTTGAGCCGCGTGCGCCGAACTCGCTGTCGCACCGCGCGCGCCAAAGCACACAACGGCCGTCAGCCCTGGGGCGACGGCCGTTTTTCCGAGCATGCTTCCGGCCGCGCCTATCGCCATCCTTCTCGCCACCCTTCTCGTCGCCCTTCTGGCGGCTTTTCCGGCAGTTTTTCTTCCTGACGCGCGCGCCGCTCAGGGCCGCACGAGGGCAGGCGCGTTCGCCCCACCGCTGCCCCCGCCGAGGCCACTGGCCGCGTCGAGTTCCGTCGCCACGTCGGCAATGCGTCGCCGCAGCCATGTCACCTCGGGGGCGGCGTGGGTTCGCTCATGCCAGAGCTGGTAGAACCGCATGGGCGGAAACTCGATCGGCGACGGCACCACACGAATCGGCAAATAACGCGCGTAGTGCTGCGCAAACTGACGCCCTGTCGTGAACACGAGATCGGTGCGCATCAGCACATACGGCACGAGTCCGAAGTACGGCATCGTCATCTGGATATTGCGGCGCAGGCCCTGCTCGGCCAAATAGCCGTCGATGAAGCTCTGCCGCTCGGCCACATAGGGCATGGGCGCCAGGTGCGGCAATTCCAGATAGTGTTTGAGCGAGATGCCCTTGCTCGCGAGCGGATGCTGCGCGCCCAGCATGCAAACGACCTCGTCGTCGAACAGACGCGACATATGCAACTGCGGCGGCGGTTCCAGCCAGTTGCCGATGACCACATCGAGCGAGCCGTTTTCCAGCGCGCCCGCATAATCGAACCCGGCGTTGATCGGCTGAACGTGCAGTCGCGCCGACGGGGCGTCGCGGCGCAGCACTTCGGCGATATTGGGCAGGAAGACGGCGTCGAGATAATCCGGCGCGCCGAGCCGGAACGCCCGCGTGGTGGTCTGCGGCGCGAATTCGGTCGTGGGATGCGTGATGCGTTCGATGGCGGCGAGCGCGTCGGTGGCGTAGCCCAGCAGTTCCCGGCCGCGCTCGGTGGCCACCATGCCGCTCTTGCCGCGCACGAGGATGGCGTCACCGGTGATTTCGCGCAAACGCCGCAGCGAATTGCTGATGGCCGGCTGCGACTGGCCCAGCTTGAGCGCAGCGCGCGAGACGCTTTGTTCGGTCAGCAGCGTATGGAGCACCCGCAGCAGGTAGGCGTCGATCTGTTCGCGGGGTCTTTGCATGGGCGGGGGCGCTCTGGAGGCGCGTTGAACACCGGAAAACGGCGGGTTGAACGGTAGTTTATGACAATGCCGCGTCATCGGGGCGCTCGAATAGGCATCATCATGCGGCTGAAATATTTCCCCGGTCCGGCGGTGCTATCTTCGCCTCATCCCCTACGCCGGGGCCATGCCAGCCCATTCGGCCCATTCGGCCCATTCGGCCCATTTAGGCCCATTTCGGCCCACGCCATCAGGCTTCAGGGCGATGACAGGCGATACGGCCCCCCTGCAACCCCACTGCACTACACTGAGAACCATGGAGACACAAGCCATCCGCTTCTTTTACCGCGGCAAGGTGCATGAGGTCACTGGCGAAGCCACGACCCGCACCGTGCTTCAGTACACGCGCGAAGCCCTGCACTGCACCGGCACCAAGGAAGGGTGCGCCGAGGGCGATTGCGGCGCCTGCACGGTCGTGATCGGGGAACTGGCCGACGATGGCAACGTGGCGCTGCGTGCGGTCAATGCGTGCATCCAGTTCCTGCCCACGCTCGAC
The DNA here is from genome assembly GCF_902459655.1 of Pandoraea anhela. Classification (GTDB taxonomy): domain Bacteria; phylum Pseudomonadota; class Gammaproteobacteria; order Burkholderiales; family Burkholderiaceae; genus Pandoraea; species Pandoraea anhela. The sequence continues at coordinate 341,058 of NZ_CABPSB010000003.1, read as the reverse complement.
GGCAAGGCGCTCTTCACAGTCGAAGACCTGCGCGCCGCCGACGGCACGCTGCACCCGGTGCAGCAGGCGCTGGTGGACTGCCATGCGTCGCAGTGCGGCTTCTGCACGCCCGGCTTCGTGATGTCGCTGTGGGCCATGTATCTGAACCGTCCCGCCGATGCCGGCTGCCCGGGCCGCCGTGAAATCGACGACGTCCTCTCCGGCAATCTTTGCCGCTGCACGGGCTACCGCCCGATCGTCGACGCCGCGCAGAAGATGTTCGAGCTACCGCGTCGCGAGTTCGATCGCAAGGCGCTCGCCGAGCAGCTTCAGGCGTTGCAACGCGGCCCGTCGTCCGCCTCGCTGTCCTACGAGCACGACGGGCAAGTCTTCCATGCCCCGCGCACGCTGGCCGAGCTGGGTCGCCTGCGCGCCGCCAGCCCGGACGCGCGCATTCTCGCCGGCAGCACCGACGTGGGCTTGTGGGTAACGAAGCAATTCCGCGAACTGAAGCACCTCATCTACATCGGCCAGGTGACGGAACTGCGCGAGATTTCCGAGGGTCCGAACGGCATCTACATCGGTGCAGGGGCCTTGCTCAACGATGCGTTCGACGCACTCGTCAAACACTATCCGGATCTGGCCGAACTGCGTCAGCGCTTCGCCTCGTTCCCGATCCGCAATGCAGGCACGCTGGGCGGCAACGTCGCCAACGGCTCGCCCATCGGCGATTCGATGCCCGCGCTGATCGCGCTCGGCACACGCATCGTGCTGCACCGCGAAGGTGTGGTGCGTGAGATGCCGCTCGAAGCCTTCTACCTGGCGTATCAGAAGACCGCTCTCGAACCCGGTGAATTCGTGCAGGGCATTCGCGTGCCGCTGCCGGGGGCGAATCAGCGCTTTCGCACGTACAAGCTCGCGAAGCGTTTCGATCAGGACATTTCCGCGGTGTGCGCCGCCTTTGCCATCGAACTCGACGGCGACACCGTGCGCTCGGCTCGCGTGGCCTTCGGCGGGATGGCCGCCACGCCCAGACGCGGCAACGCCATCGAAGCCGCGCTCAACGGCCAGCCGTGGACGCAAGCCAGTGTGCACGCCGCCATGGCCGCCGTGCCGACCGACTACCAGCCCCTGTCCGACATGCGGGCGACGAGCGCCTATCGTCTGGCCGGTGCGCAAAATCTGCTGTATCGTTTTTTCCTGGAAACGCGCACCGACGCGCCGCTTGCGGCGCATGAAGTCAACGCGTTCGCGAACGTCTAACCGGAGTTGCCCATGAACACGCAAGTCGAAGGCTTCATGACGCAGACCGCACAGACTGCCGCACAGGTCGGCCGCTCGCGCCCGCACGAGTCCGCCGAGCTTCACGTGGCCGGCGAAGCCACGTACACCGACGACATCCCGGAGTTGCAAGGCACGCTGCACTGCGCGCTCGGTGCGTCGCCCAAGGCGCATGCACGCATCCTCTCGCTCGATCTCGACGCCGTACGCCGTGCCCCGGGGGTGGTCGCCGTGCTCACCGCAGCCGACATTCCCGGCGTCAACGATTGCGGCCCCGTCATTCACGACGACCCGATTCTCGCGGACGGTGTGGTGCAGTACATCGGTCAGCCGATGTTCGCCGTGGTGGCCGAGTCGCACGACGCCGCACGTCGCGCGGCGCGTCTGGCCAAGGGCGAATACGAGGACCTGCCCGCCATTCTCACGCCGCAGGCCGCCAAGGCCGCCGGCGCGGGCGTGATCCCGCCGATGCAATTGCGCCGGGGCGATGCCGACGCCGCGCTGCAAGCCTCGCCGAACCGGCTGAGCGGCACGTTCGAATGCAACGGGCAGGAGCAGTTCTATCTCGAAGGGCAGATTTCGTACGCCATCCCCAAGGAAAACGACGGCATCCACCTCTATTGCTCGACGCAGCACCCGAGCGAGATGCAGGCGCTCGTGTCCCACGCGCTGGGCTGGCACAGCCATCAGGTGCAGGTCGAATGCCGTCGCATGGGCGGCGGCTTCGGCGGCAAGGAATCCCAGTCGGGCCTGTTCGCGTGCGTTGCGGCGCTGTGCGCCTCAAGGCTCAAGCGCCCCGTGAAGCTGCGTCTGGATCGTGACGACGACTTCATGATGACGGGCAAGCGTCACGGCTTCTACTTCGAGTACGACGTCGGCTTCGACGACGAGGGCCGCATCACCGGCGCGAAGGTCGACATGACGCTGCGCGCCGGCTTCTCTGCCGACCTGTCGGGTCCGGTCGCCACGCGCGCGATCTGCCACTTCGACAACGCCTACTTCGTGCCGGACGCCGATTTGCGCGCGCTGTGCGGCAAGACGAACACGCAATCGAATACGGCGTTTCGCGGCTTCGGCGGCCCGCAAGGCGCACTCATCATGGAAGTGCTGCAAGACGCCATCGCGCGTCGCCTGGGCAAAGACGCACTCGACGTGCGCCGTGTGAACTTTTACGGCAAGACCGAGCGCAACGTCACGCCTTACGGACAAGTCGTCAAGGACAACATCATCCACGAGCTGGTCGCCGAACTGGAGCGTACGAGCGACTACCGCGCCCGCCGTGAGGCCGTGCGCGCGTTCAACCGGACAAGTCCGGTGCTGCGCAAGGGGCTGGCGCTCACGCCGCTCAAGTTCGGCATCTCGTTCAACGTGCAGGCATTCAATCAGGCCGGTGCGCTCGTGCACGTCTACCGCGACGGCTCGATGCTGGTGAACCACGGCGGCACCGAGATGGGTCAGGGGCTGAACACCAAGGTCGCGCAGGTGGTCGCTCACGAACTCGGCGTCGACCTCTCGCACGTGCGCGTGACGGCCACCGACACGAGCAAGGTCGCGAACACCTCGGCAACGGCAGCCTCGACCGGGGCGGATCTGAACGGCAAGGCCGCGCAGAACGCCGCGTGGCAGATTCGCCAGCGTCTGGCCGCGTTCGCCGCGCAAAAGTACGGCGGTTCGGCGGACGACGTGCGCTTCGCCAACGACATCGTCAGCGTGAACGGCAACGATGTCCCCTTCCCCGACCTCGTGGAAGCCGCCTACTGGGCGCGCGTGCAACTCTGGTCGGACGGTTTCTACGCCACGCCGGGACTCTCGTGGGACGCCAAGTCGATGAACGGCAATCCGTTCTACTACTTCGCATATGGCGCGGCCGTCTCGGAAGTGCTGCTCGACACACTCACCGGCGAGTGGCGTCTGCTACGCGCCGACGTGCTGCACGACGCCGGCAAATCGATCAACCCGGCGCTCGACATCGGTCAGGTCGAAGGCGCTTTCATTCAGGGCATGGGCTGGCTGACGACGGAAGAACTGTGGTGGAACAAGGACGGCAAGCTCATGACGCACGCCCCGTCCACTTACAAGATTCCCGGCATCAGCGATTGCCCCACGGACTTCCGTGTGGCGCTGTTCGAAAACGCCAACGCGATGGACTCGATCCATCGCTCGAAGGCCGTGGGCGAGCCGCCGCTGCTGCTGCCGTTCTCGGTGTTCAACGCGCTGCGCGACGCCGTGGCGAGCGTGAACGACTATCGCGACGAACCGGTGCTCAATGCGCCCGCCACGTCCGAAGCGCTGCTCATGGCGATCACCGAGTTGCGCACCCGGAGTACCGCCTGATGCATCACTGGGTCGACGTCGCCCACAAGCTGCTCGCTCGCGGCGAAGCAGCGGTTCTGGTCACGATCGCGCGCGTGGAAGGCTCTGCGCCGCGTGAGGCGGGCACCCATCTGCTGGTCACGCGCGAGCATGTGTGGGAGACGATCGGCGGCGGACATCTCGAATGGCGGGCGATGGACGTCGCCCGTCAGTTGCTGCGTCAATACGGACAGCAGGGCGCACGCCACGTCGAACGTTTCGCGCTCGGCCCGAGCCTGGGCCAGTGCTGCGGCGGCGCCGTCACCCTCGCTTTCGAAGTGCTTACGCTCACCGATCTGGCGTGGGTAAGCGCGTTGCACAAGCGTCTGGGCGCCGGCGAAGCGAGCCTGCGCAGCGTGGCGTTCGGCGCCCCCGGGGCGGACGCCGCCGCCAGCCAGCAACAAGGCGGCCCGGTCATGCTGACGGCCCTCGACGCCGCCGAGCCCCTCGCGCACCCGCACACCCTCACCCGCGACGCCGACGACGCCGCCTGCTCCTTCTGGCAAGGCAGCGACGGCTGGCTGTGGCTGACCGAGCGCCTCGCGCCAAGCGACTTCCACATCGTGCTGTTCGGTGCGGGCCATGTCGGACAGGCCATCGTGCAGGTGCTCGCCACATTGCCGTGCCGCGTCACGTGGGCCGACGAGCGTACCGAGACGTTTCCCGCGTCGGTGCCGCCCAACACGGTCGTGGAATCGACGGACACGCCCGAGGCCATCGTGACCGAAGCGCCGCCGGGCGCGTATTTCCTCGTCATGACGCATAACCATGCGCTCGATCAGCGGCTGTGCGAGGCAATCTTCAAGCGTGACGATTTTGCCTATTTCGGGCTGATCGGATCGATGACGAAACGTCGCCAGTTCGAGCACCGTCTGCGCGATCGCGGCGTGCCGCCCGAGCGTTTCGAACGGATGATCTGCCCCATCGGCGTCGCCGGTATCAGCGGGAAAGCGCCGGCGACGATTGCGATCGCCGTCACGGCGCAGTTGTTGCGGGTGCGCGAGCAGCAAATGCGTCAAGGCGCGCCGGCAGCGGTGCAGGATAGCGGCGTGTTGAACTAAAATCCGCCCATCCCCCTCAAACAAGACACGTCCATGCCACTCACGCCCGAACTCGCCAAGACCCTTTGCGCCATGCCCAAGGCGGAGCTGCATCTGCATATCGAGGGCACGCTCGAACCCGATCTGATCTTCCGGCTCGCGCAGCGAAATCAAATCACGCTGCCGTTCCCGAGCGAAGCCTCCCTGCGCGAAGCGTACGCCTTCACCGATCTCCAGTCGTTCCTGGACATCTATTACGCGGGCGCCAGCGTACTGCTCGCCGAAGACGATTTCTACGACATGACGCGCGCCTACATGGCCCGCGCCGTCGCAGACAACATCCGTCACACGGAAATCTTCTTCGATCCGCAGACGCACACCTCGCGTAACGTATCGATGGCCACGGTCATCAACGGCATCGAACGCGCACTCGCCGAAGCCGAAGCGCAGCACGGCATTACCAGCCGCCTGATCCTCTGCTTCCTGCGCCATCTCCCCGAAGAAGACGCCCTGCAAACGCTGGAAACGGCGCTGCCTTATTTCAACAGCCACGGGCACCGTCTCGTGGGCGTGGGGCTCGACTCGTCGGAGCGGGGGCATCCGCCCAACAAGTTCGCCCGAGTGTTCGAACGCTGCCGCGCGCTCGGCCTGCGAATCGTGGCGCACGCCGGTGAGGAAGGCCCGCCCGAGTATATCCACGAAGCGCTCGACATGCTGCGCGTGGAGCGCGTCGATCACGGCGTGCGCGCCATCGAGGACGAGGCGCTGCTCGACCGGCTGGCGCGCGAGAAGATCGCGTTGACGGTGTGCCCGCTGTCGAACGTGCGCCTCAAAGTGTTCGACGACATGACACAGCACACGCTGCACCAACTGCTCAAGCGCGGTCTGGCCGTCACTATCAACTCGGACGATCCGGCCTACTTCGGCGGCTATCTGAACGACAATTTTCTCGCCACGTTCAACGCGCTCGATATGACGCTCGACGACGCTTACACGATGGCAAGGAACAGCTTCGAGGCGTCGTTCATCGACGATAGCGAGAAGCGCCGTCTGGTCGGTGAACTGGAGCAGTTCCGCGCGGCGCACGCAGCGTAGGCGGCAACGGACGCTTGGGAGGCCGGGGGGACCTGGGCGGGCTTTGGGGGGCTTGAGCGGCCCGCGAAACCGGCAGGCGATATAGGCACCGATAGCCCATCGAAAACCCTCATACGCCTACCGGCGCCTACAAATAGCCCATAAAACAGCGCATAAAGTACATAAGCGGCGCATCGTCGGCCCACAGATGAGCCACCGATGCCCCACAGATCGCGCATCCGCCATCGGTCAACGCACCGCCCCTGACCGTCCGGCAAATCGAACGCCCGAATCATCGTCCGAATCATTCGGGCGTTTTTTATGCCCACGCCGTCGGTTCCGCCAGCGCCGCGCGCCGCATCACATTACCTCCCGATGATGTGGAACATTCCGCGCGAGGAATATTTTCGCGGGGACCCGATGCTATTTTTCGAGCGTGCCCCGATACGTGCCCAAGGTGCCCCCACACCGCCGGCGCGAGGCGCACTCCACATAGAACATATCGGAGACAACACCCCATGGACTCATCGCTCAGCCCCCCGGCGAGTAATGCACTGGACGCCGCCCTCGATGCAGCCACGGCGCCGGAAGCGGCGCACGATCTCTCGCGCGTGGCGGGCGCGCAACCGACCTCCACGCTCGACCGTTATTTCGGCATCACGGCGCTCGGCTCCACATTCCGCACCGAAGTGATCGCGGGTATCACGACCTTCCTCGCGGCGATGTACATCATCGTCGTGAACCCGGCCATTCTGTCGAAGACGGGCATGGCCTTCCCGGCGGCCCTCACCGCTACGGTGCTCATCAGTTTCTTCGGTAGCTGCGCGATGGGGTTGTACGCCCGCAATCCCGTGCTCGTCGCGCCGGGCATGGGGCTGAACGCGCTGTTCGCGTTCACGATGGTGCACGGCGTCGGCATGCCGTGGCAGACCGCACTCGGTTGCGTGTTCTGGTCGGGCATTCTCTTCGCGCTGCTCGCCGCGCTGAACGTGCGACGCTTCGTCGTCGAGGCGATCCCCGCGAACCTGCGCTACGCGATCTCGTGCGGCATCGGCCTGTTCATCACCGTGATCGGGCTGGTCAACGCCAAGCTCGTGGTGAGCGATCCGGTCACGGTCGTGCGTCTCGCGCACCTGTCGCCACCGACGGTCACGTTCCTGATCGGCCTCGCCCTCACGACGGTGCTCGTCGCGCGCCGCGTGAACGGCGCGCTGATGATCGGCATCGTCGTCACCACGCTCATGGCCGTGCCCATCGGTCGCCTGTGGGGCGACGGCAGCGCCTACTTCCCGAAGGAAATCGCCACAGCCACGCTGGTGAACTTCCAGGGCTTCTTCGCTGCGCCGGACTTCTCGGGCATCGGCCAGCTGGACCTGATGGGCGCGCTGAAGGTGGCTTACCTGCCGTTCATCTTCGTGATGCTCTTCACGGCGTTCTTTGATACCCTCTCGACCTTCATGAGCATTGCCGAGGCAGGCAACATGAAGGATCGCGACGGCAACCCGCGCAATATGCGCCAGGCGATGATCGTCGACTCGTTCTCGGTGCTGATCTCCGGCCCGCTCGGCACGAGCCCGGCAAACGCCTATATCGAATCGGCCGCCGGTATCGCGCAAGGCGGCCGCACCGGGCTGACGGCGGTCGTATGCGCCCTGCTGTTCCTGCCGTTCCTGTTCCTCTCGCCAATGCTCTCGCTCGTGCCGGCCATCGCCACAGCGCCTGCGCTGATCCTCGTCGGTGTGTTTATGATGGAATCGGTGGCGCGCATCGAATGGCATCGTATGGACGAAGCCATCCCGAGTTTCATCGCGCTCGTGATGATTCCGATTTCGTACTCGATCACCGACGGCATCGCCTACAGCTTCCTCGCCTTCGTCGTCCTCAAGTTGTTCACGGGGCGCGTCAAGGAGATCAAGCCCGCGATGTGGGTCGTCGCAGCGCTGGCCGTACTGCTGCTCACGCAAATGTAAAGACTGAAGGACCCCACTCATGTCCACCGCAAACCCAGCTACGACTGCCCCCGCCGGTCTGCGCGCCGTTCGTGCACAACTGGTCTACTTCACGCACGATCCCGCACGCGCCTATCTCGACGGCACCCCGGGCACCGTGCACCATACGGACGGTATCGTCGCGTTCGCCCACGGCCGCATCACCGCCGTGGGCGACTACGCCGCGCTCGCCCGGACGCTGCCTGCCGGCACGCCCGTCGAAGACCTGCGCGACAAGGTAATCACACCCGGCTTCATCGATACGCACATCCACTATCCGCAAACGGATATGATCGCGTCGCCCGCGCCGGGGCTGCTGCCGTGGCTGGAGACATACACGTTCCCGACCGAGCGCCGCTTCGAGAATCCGGAATACGCGGCAGACGTCGCCCGGTTCTTTCTCGACGAACTCCTGCGCGGCGGCACCACGAGCGCCATGGTGTACTGCACCGTGCACCCGGGCTCGGCCGACGCCTTTTTCAAGGAAAGCGATTCGCGCAATCTGCGCATGATCGCGGGCAAAGTGATGATGGATCGCAATTGCCCCGAATTCCTGCGCGACACCGCCGAGAGCGGCGCCCGCGACAGCGAGACGCTGATTCAGCGCTGGCACAACAAGGGGCGTCAGCTCTACGCGCTCACGCCGCGTTTCGCACCGACCTCGACCGAAGCGCAACTCGGTGTGTGCGGTGAACTGGCCGAGCAGTATCGGGACGTCTTCATCCAGAGCCACGTGGCGGAGAACACCGACGAGGTCGAATGGGTGCGCTCGCTGTTTCCGGGGCATCGCAGCTATCTCGACGTCTACGACCACTACCGCCTGCTGCGCAAGCGCGCCGTGTACGGCCATTGCATCTGGCTCGACGAGCACGATCGCCGCCGCATGTTCGAGACGGGCACCGTCGCCGCGCATTGCCCGACATCGAACCAGTTCCTCGGCAGCGGACTGTTCGACTTCGCCGCCGCCGAAGCAACGCGCATGCCGGTCACGCTCGCCACAGATGTGGGCGGCGGCTCCACGTTCTCGATGTTGCAGACGATGAACGAGGCGCACAAAGTGGCGCGCCTGTCGGGCTATCACCTCTCGGCCGAACGTATGTTCTATCTGGCCACCGAGGGCGCTGCGCACGCGCTGGACCTGCACGGCACGATCGGCACGCTGGCCGTGGGTGCGGAAGCCGACTTCGTGGTGCTCGATCCGAAGGCCACGCCGTTGCTCGCGCGTCGCACCGCGCTGGCCGAGTCGCTGGAGGAGTTGCTGTTCGCGTTCGCCATGCTCGGCGACGACCGTGCGATCGCCACCACCTACGCCGCAGGCGTGCCGGTGCATCGCCGGGCGGCGCACTGATCCGCGATGCAACGTTCCGGTGCGAAGCATCGGAATGACGGATGACGGCACGACGCCTGTTTTTGCGCGGAAACGCCCACCACTGCCTTGGCGTGGCGCTCGTTCCCGCGCAGTCGCCGGCCGCGCGCAAGGGGCATGCGGCCGGGGATCTCCTTGGGCGGCTTCGGCCGCCCTTTTTTGCGCTTTGCGCATGACATCCGCTTGACGCCGCTTGACGCATCGCATGATGCCCGCAGGGCGCGCACCCATCGCACCTGCGACGCGCCGTCACTTGCGCATCAACGATCGAATGCTATAATCCGCCTCGATTCATTGGGGAGTAGCCGCCCTGTCATAGACAACTGTCTTCGACAGGGGCGTACGTCAACAAACTTGGCCGGTTCCGGCTATGGCGTGCGCAGCCCTCGGGCCTGGCGAGACCGATGACGATGCTTCCGCCAACCGGGCCGGGATGCATTGTCATTGGCTCGCAATTACACGGCCCGGTGGAGAAAAATAAGGTGTCCCCATTCCTCGTATCGACCGGCGTGGTCGCGCTTGCCGAAATCGGCGATAAAACCCAATTGCTGTCCCTCGTGCTCGCGGCGCGCTTCAAGAAGCCCGTGCCGATCATTCTCGGCATTTTCGTCGCCACCCTCGTCAATCACGGCTTTGCCGGCGCCGTTGGCGAATGGCTGTCGAGCGCGGTCAGTCCCGCCATCATGAAATGGGCCGTCGTCGCGTCGTTCATCGGCATGGCGATCTGGATTCTCGTGCCCGATAAACTCGACGACGAGGAAACCAATACACGTCGCAAGTTCGGCGTCTTCGTGTCGACCGTCATCACGTTCTTCATCGCCGAGATGGGCGACAAGACGCAGATCGCCACGGTGATGCTCGCGGCCCGCTATCAGGATTTCTTCGGTGTGGTCGCCGGTACGACGCTCGGCATGATGCTCGCCAACGTGCCCGCCGTGCTGGTGGGCCACAAGTTCTCGGGACGGTTGCCCACGCGTGCGGTGCATGCCGTCGCCGCCGTGATCTTCCTCGTGCTCGGCCTCATCACGTTAATGCAGTAACGCAAAACGCCGGCGCAGCGCCGTGCGTCGTCTGACGCACGCGCCGCACCGGCGTTTTGTGCCATCGTCCTGCCCACCCACTTTGTTTCGCCTGACACAACTGTCGGCGCGTTTGCGTCTTACTTGCCGACTTGCTGCTGCACGGTGACCGTGCGCCCACTCGGGAACGGCAACTGCTTGAGCGCGGCGTCGATCAGGTACGGCATCGCCGAGGCGAGCGACGTACCGGCGTCGCTCGTATCGGCCTGCACACGGTACACCTCCTTGCCGCTCGCCCGGTCGGTGAAGCGCAACTGCAAGCCGGCGAGTGCGTAAGGATAATCGCGCTGGACGTATGCGGGCGGCGCGCCGTACGGATAACCGTACCAGCCCCACGGACGTCCCCACGGCCCCCACGGGCCGGGGGCGAACATCGGATCGTAAGCCGGTTCCGTCACGCGCATCACTTGTTGCTGAATGCCGTAGGTCATGCCGACCAGATAGTGCGCGCTGGACGCACTTTGTTCACTGAAGCCGTCACCGGCCAGTCGGGTACGCAGCCACTGCTCGTATGTCGCGTGCTCCTGATTGTTCTGCTGCTCGGGCGTGCGCGTGAGCGCATAGGTCCGCGGACCTTCGAAACCCGGCGAATTGCCGAACGCGGTGACCTGACTGGTGACCGTGCTGGCGCATCCCGCCAGCAAGACGCTGGCAACGGCCAACGTCGCCATTCCCCATCGTTTCCACATGATTCACAACTCCCGAGAGACTCCACGACCGGCAGCACGCGCGGGGGATGCGCCCCCGAGGGCCGACAACTGCGACGATTTAAGCATAGGACGGCGCCTCGCGCACATCCGAGTCATTTGACGGATGCGTTGAACGAAAATTCAGCAAATTTGCGGCCTGGACGCCAAGGGCGCGCCACTCCGTTACAATTTGTGAATCCTTGGCCGTCCGCACATTACCGTCCATGCTCAGAACTGACCTCGCAGGTGTCATCCAACGTTCCGACTATACGCCGCCAGCGTATTTGATCGACACCGTTCAACTCGACTTCGATCTCGCCCCCGATGTCACCACGGTCACCAGCCGTTTGCGGGTGCACCGCAACCCGGCCGGCGCGGGCGGCAATCTCGAACTTGTGGGACAGGGGCTGCAACTGGTCAGCCTCGAAGTCGACGGCAAGCCCTGGTCCGGCTACCGAACCGGCGACGAGACGCTCACCGTCGAAGCGCCGCCGCAAGCGTTCGAACTCACGCTCGTCACGCGCTGCCGTCCGCAGGAGAACACGTCGCTCATGGGGCTGTACGTCTCCGGCGGCAACTTCTTCACGCAATGCGAAGCCGAGGGCTTCCGCAAGATCACGTACTTTCTCGATCGTCCCGATGTGATGGCGACGTACACCGTCACGCTGCGCGCCGAACGCGAGGCGTATCCGGTGCTGCTCGCCAACGGCAATCTGATCGACAAGGGCGATCTGCCCGACGGCCGTCATTTCGCCGTGTGGGACGATCCGTTCAAGAAACCCAGCTATCTGTTCGCGCTCGTCGCGGGGCGTCTGGTTTGCCGTGAGGAACGCATCGTCGCCGGCGACGGCCGCGAGAAGCTGCTACAGGTCTGGGTACAGCCGCAGGATCTGGAGAAGACCGAGCACGCCATGCACTCGCTCATCAACTCGATCCGCTGGGACGAAGCGCGCTTCGGCCGCGTGCTCGATCTCGATCGCTTCATGATCGTCGCCGTGAGCGACTTCAACATGGGGGCGATGGAGAACAAGGGCCTGAACATCTTCAACACGAAGTACGTGCTGGCCGATGCCGCCACGGCCACCGACGACGACTTCGGCAATATCGAAGCGGTCGTGGGTCACGAGTATTTCCACAATTGGACCGGCAACCGCGTGACCTGCCGCGACTGGTTCCAGTTGAGCCTGAAGGAAGGCCTGACGGTGTTCCGCGATCAGGAATTCTCCGCCGACATGATGGGCTCCGAGTCGGGCCGCGCCGTCAAGCGCATCGACGACGTGCGCGTGCTGCGCCAGGCGCAGTTCCCCGAAGACGCCGGCCCGATGGCGCATCCGGTGCGCCCCGAGAGCTACGTCGAGATCAACAACTTCTATACCGTCACCGTTTATGAGAAGGGCGCAGAAGTCGTGCGCATGTATCAGACGCTGCTCGGCCGGGACGGCTTCCGTCGTGGCATGGATCTGTACTTCGAGCGTCATGACGGTCAGGCCGTGACCTGCGACGACTTCCGCGCCGCCATGGCGGACGCCAACCAGCGCGACCTCACGCAGTTCGGCCGCTGGTACAGCCAGGCCGGCACGCCGCGCGTGACGGTCGATGCCGTCTACGACGAAGCCGCACGCACCTACACGCTCACGCTCACGCAGCGCTGCCCGAAGGTCGGTGTCGAATTGCAGGACGACACGCTCGTCAAGCAACCGTTCCACATTCCGTTCGCCGTGGGCCTGCTCGATCGCGATGGCCGCGACATGGGGCTGCGTCTGCAAGGCGAAGCGGCCGATGCCTGCGCGCCGACCACGCGCGTACTCGACTTCACGCAGGAGCGTCAGTCCTTCACGTTCGTCGATGTGCCACACTCGCCGATGCCGTCGCTGCTGCGCGGTTTCTCCGCGCCGGTCATCGTCGAACACGAATACACCATCGACGAACTCGCGTTCCTGATGGCGCACGACAGCGATCCGTTCAACCGCTGGGAAGCGGGTCAGCGACTGGCGACGCGTCAGTTGCTCGCCCTCGTCGAATCGATCCAGATGGGCCAGTTGCCAAGCGTGGACAGCTATGTGCTCGAAGCCTTCCGGCAGGTGCTGCGCGACGAGACGCTCGATCCGGCGTTCCGTGCGCAGGCGCTCACGCTGCCCGCCGAGTCGTATCTCGGCGAGCAGATGACGGAGATCGATCCGGCCGCGATCCACGCGGCACGGCAGTACCTGCGTCAGCGTCTGGCGGCGTCGCTCCACACCGAGTGGCTCGCGGCGTATCACAACCATCGCGTGCCGGGCCCGTACCAGCCGGACGCCGCATCGAGCGGCGAACGCGCCCTGAAGAATCTCGCGCTGTCGTACCTGATGGAACTGTCGGACGCCGGTGTGGCGCAAACCGCGCGCACGCAATACGATTCGGCGGACAACATGACCGATCGTTTCGCAGCGCTCACCGCGCTCGTGCAACGCGGCGGTGCGGCGCGCGAAAGCGACGCCGCGCACGGTCAGAACCACGCGGCCGAAGCGTTGGTCGACTTCTATCAGCGTTTCGAAAACGAGCCGCTCGCCATCGACAAATGGTTCGCGCTGCAAGCGATGCAACGCGGTGACGGCAGCCATTGCGTGATCGATGCCGTGCGCGCCCTCATGCGTCACCCGGCATTCACGCTGAAGAATCCGAACCGCGCCCGCTCGCTGATTTTCAGCTTCTGCAGCGGCAATCCGGCTCAGTTCCACGCCGCCGACGGCTCGGGTTATCGGTTCTGGGCGGAGCAGGTGCTCGCGCTCGACGCCCTCAATCCGCAGGTCGCCGCGCGTCTGGCACGTGTGCTCGACCGCTGGCGCAAATACACGCCGGCCCTGCGCGAGCGCATGCGCGAGGCGCTAACGCAGGTCGCGCAGCACAAGGCCTTGTCCAAGGACGTGCGTGAAATCGTGGAAAAGGCGCTCGCCTGATCGCGGCGAACGATCGCGGGTCATGCGATCGTGCCGGCATCCGTCGTCACGGTCGCATGACTTCGAAATACCCGCAGCGGATACAGAGCCTGTAGGGCCATCGCGGCCCCACGCCGATCAGTGGCCGCAGTGCCGGCACCGGAATGACCACGTCGTCGAACGCTCCCGCCATCAGGTAATTGACGGGATCGTTGCACAGCGTGACCTTCCCGCTCATCGCACTGACGCTCAGATGAACGTCCTGCCCCGGATAGTTCGGCGGGTCGCGAAACGTCAACTGATAGATCATCATCACGTTGGCGTCCGGTGGACACTCGACATCGTAGGTGCCATTGAGCAGATTCGCACGAAACGTCAGCCGCAGCGCTTCATCGAAGGCGGCGTGAGACGCGACCGGCGAGCGGACCTCGCCGCGCACGCTCCACCAGAACGGCGAACCGTCTATCGCGTCGAGCTTGACGTCGACGGGCAGAAACCGCTTTTTCTCCTCGCCATCGTAGGACCATGCCCGCATGCAGCCGTCGTAGTGCAACGCCCCGCGCTCGGGCGTACCCTGCTCGTTGATCATGACACGTGGGTACCGGGTGTCGACGGAAACTGGCGGCACGAGATCACCGCGCGAAAGTAGAATGAACTCTTCCATGCGCTACCTCCCGACTTCTGCTGCAAACCTGAGTCGTTGCCGCGAGCGCGTGTTTCTCTGTGTCGTCGCTACCCGCATAAGGCACGCCACTTGCTTGTGATAGTTCGTGTGCGTGCTATTTGCAGCGGAGTCTAGTCAACGAAACGCATTTGCGCACCTGTCAACCCTGACAGGTGCGTCGTTCCTCGTTTCGAGGCCACGATGAAAAACGCCGCCGGCATCTCATGGCGCCTGCGGCGTTTTACGTGCGCGATAGGTGTCACCCACACGGTCTCACATGGCATCTCACGCGGCCTCGCCCGAGGCCGCGGCAAGCGCCTAGGCGGCTTGCGCCTGCTGCCGCACGAGACGCGCTCGCACCGCGTTCGCCGCGGCCACCATGTGGGTCAGCGCACCGTCGACCTGCGTCCAGTCGCGCGTTTTCAGACCGCAATCCGGATTGATCCAAAGACGCTCCGACGGAATTCTCACGAGCGCCGCTTCGATCAGACGCTCCATTTCCGCCTGCGACGGCACGCGCGGCGAGTGAATGTCGTACACGCCAGGGCCGATGTCGTTCGGATACTCGAACGCCTCGAAGGCGTCGAGCAACTCCATGTCGGAGCGTGTGGTTTCGATGGAGATCACGTCGGCATCGAGCGCGGCGATCGACGGCAGAATGTCGTGAAACTCCGAATAGCACATGTGCGTGTGGATCTGTGTATCGTCGGCCACTCCCGACGAGCACACGCGAAACGCCCGCACGGCCCATTCGAGGTACGACGGCCAGTCGCGCTCGCGTAGCGGCAACCCCTCGCGCAAGGCCGGTTCGTCGATCTGAATCACGCGCACACCGGCCTTCTCCAGCGCCGCGACCTCTTCTCGCAGCGCCAATGCGATTTGCAGCGCCGTTTGCTCGCGCGGCTGATCGTCGCGCACGAACGACCATTGCAGCATCGTGACCGGCCCCGTCAGCATGCCCTTGACGGGCTTGTCGGTGAGTTGCTGCGCGTAGGCGCTCCACGCCACCGTCATCGGTTCCGGCAAGTAGACGTCGCCATAGATCACCGGCGGCTTCACGCAGCGCGAGCCATAGCTCTGCACCCAGCCGTTCGCCGTGATGACGAAGCCCCACAGCAATTCGCCGAAGTACTCGACCATGTCGTTGCGCTCGGCTTCGCCATGCACGAGCACGTCGAGACCGTAGGCTTCCTGCTTTTCGATGGCCAGACGGATCTGTGCGCGCATCGTCTCCAGATAATCCAGATGCGACATGGCATGACGCCTGAACTCGGCGCGCGCGGCACGGATCGCCGCCGTCTGCGGGAATGAGCCGATGGTCGTGGTCGGCAACGGCGGCAATTTGAGCCAGGCACGCTGTGCCCGGGCGCGCGCCGGGTAGGCGGACGCACGACGCGCGTCCGCCTCGGTCAGCGCCGCCAGACGCTTCTGCACCACGGTGTTGTGGATACGCGGCGAGGTGCGGCGCGCAGCCTGCGCCGCCGCATCGGCCACGAACGCCTCTTGCACGTCCGCGCGGAGGAATTCGGCGGCGTCGAGCGAGCAACGCAACAGCGCCACTTCCCCGAGTTTCTGCACGGCGAACGCGAGCCAGGTGCGCACCTCCTTATCGAGTTGCCCTTCGTTCGCCAGATCGACCGGGCAGTGCATCAGCGAGCAACTGGAGGCCACCCACAGACGATTTCCGAGCGCTTGCGCCAACGGGGCAAGTTGCGCACGCGCGCGGGCCAGATCGGTACGCCAGACGTTACGGCCGTCGACCACACCGACGGACAGGACCTTGTCGTGGTGCGACGACCATCGCGATGCGAACGCCTCCAGCGCCTGCGGCGCACGCACGGCGTCCAGATGCACGCCGGCCACCGGCAGCGACGCCAGCAGGTCCGCGTGCTCGCTGACGTCGCCGAAGTACGTGGCGAGCAGCAGCGACGGGGCCACGGGCGACAGACGCGCGTATGCCGGCGCAAAGGCTTCACGCCACGGCGCGGGCAAGTCGAGCGCGAGGATCGGTTCGTCGATTTGCACCCACGTCACGCCCTGCGCCTTCAGGCGGCCGAGCACGCGCGTGTATTGCACAAGCAATTCGGGCAACAACGTCAGACGATCCGTCAGTCCGCCCTTCTCCTTGCCGAGATACAACAGGGAGAGCGGCCCGAGCAGCACAGGCTTGACGTTCGGCCCCTCGGCCAGCGCTTCGGCAACTTCTTCGAACAGCCAGTCGGTGCCTTCGCCAAAGCGCGTCTGCGGCGAATACTCCGGCACGAGGTAGTGATAGTTCGTATCGAACCACTTCGTCATTTCCATCGCGCTTTGATTGGCGCTTTGATTGCCGCTTTGATCGGCACGCTGATCGGTGCCGTTGCCCGCATGCCCGCGCGCGGCGACGAAGTAATCGGCCAGCGAGCGCGTGGCGGCCGCGAAGCCGAAGCGCGCCGGCAACCCGCCCACGAGCGCCAGCGTCGAGAGCACGTGGTCGTACCAATGGAAGTCGCCGACGGTAATCCAGTCGAGCCCCGCATCGCGCTGGGCGCGGCGGTTCGCTGCGCGGATGCTGCGCCCCGTGTCCTGCAACGCCGGCTCGTCGCACGCGCGCATGCCGCCATGCCAGAACGCCTCGACGGCGAATTTGAGTTCACGCTGCGCGCCGATGCGCGGTAATCCGAGTACGTGGGCCTGAGCCATGAGCGTTGTCCTTCCGGGTACTGACGATGTTGCAAATGAGTGTCGGCAGAGTCATCTCCGCCCAGGCTGGCAGTATCCCGGGCGCAAGTGTATTATTCAAACGAAAGTTTTTGCCGATCATCATTAATTTCATTCATGCAACGAACCCCCATCGAACTGCGTCATTTGCAGACGCTACTGGCGTTGCGCGATACCGGCAGCGTGTCGCGCGCCGCGCTGTGGCTGCATCTGACGCAATCTGCGCTCTCGCATCAGATCAAAGCACTGGAAGATTTCTATGGCTTGCCGCTGTTCGTGCGCAAGTCGGCGCCGCTGGTGTTCACGCCGGCGGGCAAGCGCCTGCTTGCGCTCGCGGAGGAAGTGGTGCCGGCGGTCGACGAGGCCGGGCGCGATCTCACGCGGCTCGCTCAGGGCACGCAGGGCACGCTGCGCATCGCGGTGGAATGCCATACGTGCTTCGATTGGCTGATGCCCGCAATGGACGCGTTCCGTCAACGCTGGCCGGAGGTGGAACTGGATATCGTGTCCGGCTTTCACGCCGATCCGATCGGGCTGCTGCATCAGGATCGCGCGGATCTCGCGATCATTTCGGAGCATGAGGCGGGCGAAGCGGTGGACTTCCATCCGCTGTTCCGCTTCCAGATGATGGCGCTCATGGCGAACGATCATCCGCTGGCCGCCAGACCGCACCTCGACGCCGAGGATTTCCGCGACGAGACACTCATCACCTACCCCGTGCCGGACGACATGCTGGACATCGTGCGTCAGGTGCTGCGCCCGGCGGGCATCGAACCGACGCGCCGCACGACCGAACTGACGGTCGCAATCCTGCAACTGGTCGCGAGCCGTCGCGGACTGGCTGCGCTGCCGTTGTGGGCCGTCACGGGATATCTGGAGCGAAAGTACGTAAGCGCCCGCCCGATCACGCCCAAGGGGCTGACGGCCGAGCTATGGGCGGCCACGCTGCCGGCGATTACGGCGCGCCCCTACATCGGGGAATTCGTCTCGATCATGCGCGAGACGAGCCTGCTGACCCTGCCGGAAATCGAATTGCTTTGAGGACAGCGCGAAGGCGACCTTTCCAGTGACGGGCAAATCACCGTCGGGTCACCCTGGGTTGCATCAGAGCCGCACTCAGGCGGGCCGCCGGACAATGAGCCGGCACACCCGCTTGCCCGAGCTGGCGCTCGTCACGTCCTCCTCGTGCAGCACGATGCCGTCATGCAGCGCGGCGCGCACGACGCCGGGATCGAAAGCGCTGTACAGCCGGCCGTCTTCGTGCCGCTGATCGGCGCCCACGGTCACGCGCCACGACACGTACAGCACCCCGCCCGGGCGCACCAGCGTCCACAACCGGTCGGCGGCCTGCGCCGCTTCGTGCGCGGGCAGATGCATCAGGACCGTCTCGCACAGCACGTTGTCGAACTGTGCGATCACGCTCTCGAGCTTCGGCAGGCGGTCGACGTGGAACGTGACCCAGGGAAACGACTCGCGTGCGAGCGCCACGAGCGCGGGCGACGCGTCGTAACCGGTCACATCGAAGCCTTGCTGCGCAAGCCATGCGGCGTCGCGGCCGTTGCCGCACCCCACGTCGATGGTGCGCCCGCCCGCCACGAAATGACGCACCAGCAGCGCGTACATGTCGTCGGGCGGCGGCTGGTTGCGCCACTCCTCGTTGTAACGTCTGGCATGGGCCTCGTAGGCCGCTTCGGTTTGCAAGTCCGCCATGATAGGAATCTCCGGAAAGGCGCCGTAGCGCGCAGCAAGGGTGAGCTTACCCAACGATTTATTGCGAAATCTTCTCCAGCGCGATGTCGCGCGTGCGCGGCCCCATCAACCCGATGGAGAGCATCACGATCAGCATCGCGCAGGAGATGAACGCGAATACCCCCGTCACCCCGAAGTTGCGCAGCACCGACGCGATCAGGAACGCCGTGAAAATCGCCGAGAAACGGCTCCACGAATAGACGAAGCCGACCGCACGCGCGCGAATACCGGTGGGGAACAACTCGGTCTGATAGGCGTGGTAGCTGTACGACATGATGTTGTTCGCGAGCGTGAGTCCGATGCCCATCGCGATCAGCAGGAACGACGAGGTGACTTGCGAGAACACGATCCCGCACACGATGCCGATGCCGGCCGTCCACACGATGGCGTGCTTACGCTCGACCTTGTCGGCCATCCACAGTCCGATCAGCGGCCCGACGGGCGCGGCCAGGGCGATCACACTCGAATAGGCGAGACTCGTCGTCACCGTGATGCCTTGTTTGATGAGCAACGTCGGCACCCAGTTGGCGAAGCCGTAGAAACCGACCGTCTGGAAGATGTTGAACAGAATCATCATGATCGCGCGCTTGCGATACGGCGGCACCCACATGTCGCGAAACGCGCTCCTGGGCACGACCGGCGCCGGTGCACCCGGCGGCGGCAGCGGCTTGCCGTACTCGCGTTCGACACGGGCTTCGAGTGCCGAGAGCACCTGCTCCGCTTCATCGAGACGCCCTTTCTGTGCGAGCCAGCGCGGGCTTTCCGGCAACGCGCGGCGAATCCACCAGACGAACACCGCGCCATGCGCGCCGATGAGCACGACCCAGCGCCAGCCTTCCAGACCGAGCCACTCGCGCGGCACGAGCCAGTACGAGAGCAGCGCGACGACCGGCACCGCCGTGAAGCCGACGGCCTGCTCGCAGGCGAACGCCCGGCCGCGAATCTGCTTGGGCACGAGTTCGGCGATGTAGGTGCCGATCGTCACGAGTTCGACACCGATGCCCAGGCCCACGACGAAGCGCCAGAAGTTCACGCCCATGGCCGTCTCCTGAAACGCCATGACGACGTTGGCGACCGTGTACCAGAGCAGCGAGCCGGTGAAGACTGCGCGACGCCCGAATCGATCGGCGAGAAAGCCGCACGCGATGGTGCCGAGGAACAGGCCCGCGAACAGTGCGGCGATGAAACTCGCCACACCGGTGGTGCCGAACAGGCCCGGGGTCGTGGGCGTGAGAATGCCGCTCTTGACGAGGCCCGGCGCGATATAGCCGGTGTAGAGCAGATCGTAGAGTTCGAAGAAAAAACCGAGACTGAGCAGCACGACCAGCTTCCAGACGGTGCGAGTGGGCGGCAGACGGTCGAGTCGGGCGGAAATATCGCCTGCGGTAAGGCGGGTTGCCGCTGTCGTTGCTTGAGCGGCGCGAGGCATGGAAGGCATTGATACGTCGGGGGATGGCATGAAAATCGTCTCCGGGCCCGTTCGGTCATGGCCGAACTGATCACTGCCCGACATCTGCATGGACGTCGGAAATCTCATGAATCGACAGGCGCGAGGCCGAAATTGTGCCATGAATGACACCGCGCACGTCACCACTGTGAAGCCAATGCGGTCGCCTTCAATTCGTCGAAGCCGACGATGCGCCCGGCAAGCGCGCTTGCCGCGACCGTGTACGGACTCGCGAGCCACACGCTGCCCGGCCCCGAGCGCCCGGGGAAATTGCGATTGATGGCGCTGATCGTGACCTGTTCGGCGCACGTTGATTGCCCCGGGCCACAGTTCGCACACGCGCCGCAGCCCGGCGAAACCAGCGTGGCGCCCACGGCTTCGAACGTCTTCAGATAACCGCGCGCCTCGCAATACGCGCGCACATCCATCGTGCCGAATTGCAGGAACAGCGAACGCCCCTGCGCCACGCGAAGGCCGTTCGCAACGCCCCACGCGAGCACGTCGTGATACGCGTCGAAGTCGTCGCGCTTGCCTGCGGTGCAGGATCCGCCGTAAGCGATATCGATGGCCATCGGCGCCTCGAGCTCCGCGAGCGCAACGCCATTGCCGGGGTCGCCGGGACGCGCCAGCATCGGCGTGAGCGAGGCGGCATCGAGGCGGATCACATCGCGGTAGTCGGCATCGGCGTCGCTCGTCATCCATGGTTCGAGCGTGAAGTCGATGCCGCGCCGCGCCTTGAGGAACGCCACGGTCTTCTCGTCGGGCGCGACAATGCCGGTAAAGCCGCCGAGCTCCGCCACCATGTTGGTGAGCGTGGCGCGCTCGTCGACCGACATGGCCCGCACCGCGCTGCCCGCGTATTCGAAGACGAGACCGATGGCGTCGCCGCTACGAATCGCGTCGAGTCGCAACAGGTGGAGCACGACATCCTTGGCGGTCACGCCGGGCGCGAGTTCGCCGTCGATTTCGATGCGCAGGGTCTGCGGCACCTTGCAGCGCACGTAGCCCGTCACCCAGCTATTCGCAATGTCGGTGGCGCCCGCGCCGAACGCGAGACAGCCCAGTGCGCCCGCATGCGGCGTATGCGAGTCGGTGCCGATCACGATCTGGCCCGGCAACGCGTAGCGCTCGGCCATCAGGGCGTGGCAGATGCCGTCGGCGTCGTCAGCGCCGCCAGCGCCGCCAGCGCCGTCGGTGCCGTCCGTGCCCGACTCGCCGTCTTGCGCCCGCTGTCCGTGCGCCAATACCGGATAGCGAGCGACGAATTCGCGGTGGCCGCTCGTCAGATTCGCAACGCCCGGCAGCAAGCCCTGCGAGACGTGCGGGAAGCTCTGGGCGGCGAGGACCAGATGGTCCTGAAACGCGATGATGCGGGCGGGATCGTGCAACGCCGCCGGCTCGCCGAACGCGCGATGCATCAGATGCGCGCACATGCCCGTGAAGTAATCGTGCGAAAAGCGCCAGTCGACGCGCACGAACACGCCGTCGCCGTGCGCCGTCCCGGGCGTGGCCGGGTGCAGACGTCGCGCCATGATCTTCTCGACGAGCGTGCGCGGCGGCGCGTCGGGGGATTCGGTCGAGACCTCAGGCGCAGGCCATTCGGCGAACTTGCTGTACGCCAGCAGGCCGCCGCTGCGGATGATTTGCTGCGTGAGGGCGTCACGCCCCTTGAGGAACTCGGTGATCGGAATGGCTTCGCCGGCGAGAATGCGATCGAGTACGCCGAAGTCGGTCGTCGTGAGAATGCCGATGTTGTCGCAGTTCTGCTGATAGATACGCTCGAAGCTCTCGGCGACGATCAAACGGATACCGGCCGACAATTCCGCGAGTGGGCTCGATTCACGCGACGACCCCTTACCGTAACGCTTGCCCGCCACGCTCACCTGAAAGCCACCGCGACGCACGTCGTGCTCGCCGATCGGCATGTCGTTTCCCGCTTTGAAACCGACGTAGGGATAGCGTCCGAGCCGCTCGTCGTACGTGAGCATGACGGTCACGGGGGTAATTTCGTCCGTCGAAACGTTATCGCGCAGCGCACCGGCCTGCGCACGCGTGAGGGACTCGCCCGACAACTGACGGCGCACGATGGCCGGGTCGTCGGACAGAAACAGCACGCGGCCATCGAAACGAATGGTGTCTTCCATGCGGCAATACCTCCGGAAGACAGCATAGCGGTCGGGTCACCGCCCTGCCGTGCCGTCTCGGCAAGCCGGGCGTGACCGATTGCGAAGGGTTACGCCGGGGGAGGCGACGCGCCCCGCGAACGCCCGGAGGACGCTTGGGGGATGCTTGGAGAGCGACGCAGGCACGACAGGCAAGCGCAAAGTGAGTTAATCGACTCAGACGGCGCCGACGCCCGGCGCACCCGGCATCTGACCTTGCTGCCCCTGCGCGAGGAAGTTGACGACAGCGGACGCCGTCGCGCTCAGTTGCTCACGCGACGGGAAGACGAGCCACAGTTGCCGGTGCGCCCACTCGTCTGTTAGCGGACGTACCACCACATCGAGCTTGCCGACATACAACTGCCCCACCTGCTCGGGTGCAATGGCGATGCCCAGCCCGGCATGCGCCATGCGGCACAGGGCGTCGAGGCTGGACACGCGAATCTTGATGCGCAGCGATTCACCTGCTGCGCTCGCCTGCTGGCGAAGCATCTGCGTCAGTGCGCTATTGCCCTGAAGACCGACGAGGGTCTCGCCCACGCATGCCGAGAACGGAATCTCGCCGGTGCGCGCGGCGAGCGGATGACCGACCGGCAGGATCACGGCGAGCCGGTCGCGGCGATACGGCACCATCGTGAAGGCGTCGATGCCTTCGACAGCGTTGCAGATGCCCACATCCACGGCCCGCTCGGCCACGCGCTGGAGCACTTCGTTGCTGTGCTGTTCGTCGAGTTCGACGTCTACGGCCGAGAACACGCGCCCGAACGCCGCCAGATCCTCCGGCAGAAACTGAACGATGGCCGACAGATTCGCCGCAATGCGCACGCTGCCGCGCGCCCCTTCGTGGAATTGGGACAGTTCGGCGCCCAGCGATTCGATCGTGCCTAAAATACGTTCGGCATAGCGGCGCACCGTCTCTCCGACCGGCGTGACGGTAATACCGCGCTGATGCCGCTGGATGAGCGGCAGTCCGACGACGGCTTCGATGTCGGCAATACGGCGGCTGATGGCCGAAGGCGCGATGAATTCGCGCTCGGCGGCGCGCGCCATGCTCCGCTCCTGGCAAACGGCCACGAATAGACGCAAAGAAGTGAGGTCAAGCTTGCGGAGAAGGTTTTCCATACCCGTACGGCAATACACCGGAAATGCCGGAAACGCCCGGCTGGCGCGGCCCCGCGAGGGGCACGTCTTTTGCTGGACAAACAACGAATCGACGCCTATTATACGCATCGCGTACACAGACCTGCCGACCCGACCATGAGTGCACAGCAGACTTTCCTGCGCGACGCGATGCGTCGCCTGAACATGACCCGCGACACCTTCGCCGAGCGCATCGGCGTTCGCCGGCGCGCCCTCGACACCTGGCTGCTGCCGGAAGATTCGAGCGAATATCGCACGATGCCGAGCATCGTCGAGAAATTCGTCGGCGAAATCCTCGGTCGCGAAGCCCCGTCCGCAGAATCTACGCAAAGCGCACACAAGCCGCTGCGCGAACGCATGGGCCTCGACGGCAAGCCGCATCTGATCTCCGTCGACCAGTTCTCGCGCGACTCGCTCGAAGAATTGTTCCATGTCGCCGACATCATGCAACCGATCGCGCGCCGTCAGAAGATCTCCCGCGTGCTCGAAGGCGCTGTGCTCGGCAACCTGTTCTTCGAAGCCAGCACCCGCACCCGCGTGAGCTTCGGCTCCGCCTTCTGCCGCCTCGGCGGCTCGGTGTGCGACACGACCGGCTTCACGTTCTCGTCGATGGCCAAAGGCGAATCGATCTACGACACGAGCCGCGTGATGAGCGGTTACGTCGACGCGCTCGTCGTGCGCCACCCGGAAAAGGGGTCGGTCGCCGAATTCGCGCGCGCCACGAACATTCCCGTCATCAACGGCGGCGACGGCCCCGGTGAACATCCGAGCCAGGCCATTCTCGACCTTTACACGATCGGGCGCGAGTTCTCGCGTGTGGGCAAGCTGGTCGACGGCGCGCACGTGGCCATGGTCGGCGACCTGCGCTACGGCCGCACGGTGCACTCGCTCATCAAACTGCTCGCGCTGTATCGCGGCCTGAAGTTCACGCTGATCTCGCCGCCGTCGCTCGAAATGCCGACTTACATTCTCGATCAGATTTCGCAGAACGGCCATGTCATCGTGCAGAGCAATTCGCTCGCCGATCTGGCCGGCGCCGACGTGGTCTACGCGACGCGCATCCAGAAGGAGCGTTTTGCCGACGAAGCGATCGAGGGCTACACGCCGGACTTCCAGATCAACGAAGCGCTGATCAACCAGTATTGCGACAGCCGCACGATCATCATGCACCCGCTGCCGCGCGACAGCCGCCCGGGCGCGAACGATTTGTCGACCGATCTGAATCACGACCCGCGTCTGGCCATCTTCCGTCAGACGGACAACGGCATTCCGGTGCGTATGGCGATTTTCGCAATCCTGCTCGGCGTGGACAAACAAGTTCAGCACAGCATGCGCGACGCCGCCTGGCGCTCGCCGTCGCACATCGGCCCGGACGACGCGCTGTTCGACGGCCTCGACTGATCGCCCCGACGCGCAACGTGTCTCGGATTTTTCCGAGACACGTTGCGCGCTCATCCCACATTGCACTGCCCCCGAGGATTTTTCGCGGGGGCAGTGTCGCTTTACGAGTAAAATTGCGTCCATCTCGAATCGGTACGCTTTTCCGGAGGCCCTCATGCGGCGCAAGACCCTTACCCAATATCTGATCGAACAGCAACGGGAATTCAACAATATTCCCGCCGAGTTGCGTCTGCTGATCGAAGTCGTGGCACGCGCGTGCAAGTCCATCAGCCATGCCGTGTCCAAGGGCGCGCTCGGGGGCGTGCTGGGCAGCGCCGGCAGCGAGAATGTGCAGGGCGAAGTGCAGAAGAAGCTCGACGTGATTTCCAACGAGATCATGCTCGAGGCGAACGAATGGGGCGGCCATCTCGCGGCCATGGCATCGGAAGAGATGGAAGACGTCTTCCACATTCCGAACCGCTATCCGCAGGGCGAATACCTGCTGATGTTCGATCCGCTCGACGGCTCGTCCAACATCGATGTGAACGTGTCGATCGGCACGATCTTCTCGGTGCTGCGTTGCCCGGACGGCGTGACGGATCCCACGGAGAAGGACTTCCTGCAACCGGGCTCGCAACAGGTCGCGGCCGGTTACGCCGTGTACGGCCCGCAAACGGTGCTGGTGCTCACGACCGGGCATGGCGTGAACTGCTTCACGCTGGATCGCGAAATGGGATCGTGGGTGCTCACGCAGGAAGGCATGCGCATTCCGGAAGACACGAAGGAATTCGCGATCAACATGTCCAACGAGCGTCACTGGTATCCGCCGGTGCAGCGTTACATCGGCGAACTGTTGCAGGGTAAGGAAGGCGTGCGCGGCAAGGACTTCAACATGCGCTGGATCGCGTCGATGGTTGCAGACGTGCATCGCATTCTCACGCGTGGCGGCGTGTTCATGTACCCGGCCGACAAGCGCGATCCGGACAAGCCGGGCAAGCTGCGCATCATGTACGAAGCCAACCCGATGAGCTTCCTCGTGGAGCAGGCGGGCGGTGCGGCCACGAACGGCGTGCAGCGCATTCTGGACATTCAGCCGCAGAAGTTGCATGAGCGCGTGGCGGTGTTCCTCGGCTCGAAGAACGAGGTCGAACGCGTGACCGGCTATCACCACGAAGCCGGCGCGAAGTAAGAGAGACAGACCGTCGTTGCGGAACCGCGGTGCGCGGCAAAATTTCCCGCGACGACAAAAGCGCAGGATCTCTGGAATTTCAATGATTTACGCGTGATGCCCGCAAGCATCACAAAAAAATCCTGAAAAAAGTAGTGACAAACCCGGAAAGTCTGCTAATATCTCACTTCTTCGCAGCGCCGGAGTAGCTCAGTCGGTAGAGCAGCTCATTCGTAATGAGAAGGTCGGGGGTTCGATTCCTCTCTCCGGCACCAGCGACTTAAGTCGTTGGATGCAGCGAAGTCCTAAAAACCCGCTAAAGCACAAGCTTGGCGGGTTTTTTGTTTTTCCACGAGGGACCATGCGATGCCCCCAATCCATCATCAATCTGGGGGCACATGTGGGGGCATGACATTGCCCCTCGCGACCGATGCCCCCAACACGGCATGGAGTCGCACATATGGCGCTTACCGACGCGAAGGCACGCACTGCCAAACCCTCCGAAAAGACATACCGCCTTGCCGATGCTAACGGCATGTACCTGGAGATCGCTCCCTCTGGCGCGAAGTACTGGCGACTGAAGTATCGGTTTGCTGGGAAAGAGAAGCGGCTGGCGCTTGGCACGTATCCAACGGTCTCACTAGCTACCGCTCGACGCGCTCGCGATGTGGCCCGCCTTCAGCTTGCCGACGGCATTGACCCCGGCGCGACGCGCAAAGCGGAGAAGCGCACCGCACGTCTGAACGCGACGAATTGCTTCGAAGCAGTCGCACGCGAGTGGCACGAGAGATTCGCCCCGAACTGGACGGATGGATACGCAGAGAAGGTCCTGCGCCGTCTGACGCTCTACGCGTTCCCGTGGATCGGCGGACGCCCGATTGCCGAGATAGAAGCCGTGGAGGTGCTGGATGCGCTCCGGCGCATCGAGAAGCAAGGCAAGCTTGAGACCGCGCATCGCCTGCGTGTGAACATCGGCCAGGTCATGCGCTACGCCGTTGCGACGGCGCGAGCAACGCGCGACGTTACCGTCGACCTACGCGGGGCATTAGCACCGATCCAAACGACGCACTTCGCGGCCATCACAGATCCAACCGAACTAGGCCACCTGCTGCGCGCGATAGACGGCTACACCGGAACGTTTCCCGTGTTGTGCGCACTCAAGCTCTCTCCCCTCCTCTTCCAGCGCCCCGGCGAATTGCGGCAAGCGGAATGGAGCGAGTTCGATTTGGATGGGGCGACATGGGAAGTGCCAAGCATTCGAATGAAACGGGTGAAAGCGGCCAAGCTTAAAGGGGCTGCGCACATCGTGCCTCTATCAACGCAGGCCATCGCAATTCTTCGTGAACTGCACGCGCTAACCGGTAGCGGCAAATATCCATTCCCAAGCATTCGCTCGACCGAACGGCCAATGAGCGACAACGCGTTGAATGCCGCTTTGCGTCGGCTGGGTTACGACAGAGAAATGATGACGGGCCATGGATTCCGCGCAACTGCACGAACCATTCTCGATGAGACGCTCAACGTCCCTGTAGTTGTCATTGAGGCCCAGTTAGCCCACTCGGTACGAGACCCGCTTGGTCGAGCCTATAACCGCACGTCACACCTTCCTCAGCGCCGAAATATGATGCAGCAGTGGGCGGATTATGCCGATAAGCTCAAACAGCGCATCTGATCCCAAATCATCGTTTGAGGTAGGGTCCCGAGCCTTGATTGACTAGGCTCCCGGACGTCAGCGCCCTAATCATCGTCCCCGTGCAGATTTACGTGGAAATGCGGCTCGGGGCGGTGTGATTCAGACGGATTTTTGGGGAATGTTTAGGGAGCTATTGAGGGCACTCGCCGCGCCGCTTAGCCGTCCTCGGCGCTTCAACGGATGCCGTCAGGGAAACAGAATCGCCGCGTAATTTCGTGCGCTGTGCAGGATGTGAACGATGTCGATACGCGCGTCCGACTCGACCACGCGATAGAAAATTTGGTAGTTGCCGTAGACGCGATGGCGAATGCCGAATCGCTCATAGCGTGGCACGACGGGGAACGCGTACGGCATGTCTGCGAGACTCAAACACTTGTCCCGCAGTTCCTGAATGAATGTTACGGCGCGGCGCGGATTGTCCAGCGCGATGTAGTCACCAACGTTCTCGAGGTCTACGATGGCTTCGGGTAATAAGTGAACGATCATCCCTCTTCGTCCACCTTTGCCTGATACTTCTTCTCAAGGCGGTCGAACACATCGGCGGCCGGGTGGCCCTTTCCTGCTGCGGCGTCTGCAATGCCCTTCTCAACCATGGCATCCAGTGCGGCAAGCTGCGACTCCCGGTCCTGAATCAGACGGACCCCCTCACGCAAGACTTCACTCTTCGAGCCATAGCGGCCTCTCTTCACAAGTTCGGCGACGTACTCCTCAAGCGAGCGCCCGAGTTCAGCACTGATCATGATTTCCCTCCGGTAGGTGTTGGCTGGGTTAGTGGTCACTCTAGCACGCTTATCAATAGTTATCAAATTGCGTACCTGGACTCTGGATTCGAGTCACCACCTTTGGAGTTCCGGCACGTCTGTCATGTCATTCGAGACATCGGTGCCCCGGGAGAGAGGCGCCGCACTCTCGGCAGCGACGTGCCGGACAGCGACGCGCCGATATCGCAATCGGCTCAGGATCGCCTCAGAATCGGCGCCCGTGTTCGCGTCACCGAACACGCAGGTGATGCCGGATGGATGCATCGCCCGGCCGGTGTCCGTTAGCGCCTGACGGGTGCGCCGTCGTTCCCGCCATCGTCCATGGCGTTGTCGTTCGCGCCCTCTTCATCTTCCGCCGGCTGCGCCATCCACGCGTGATAGCCCGCCACGCCCATCTTGCGCATCAGCGCTTCGTTGCGTTCATAGATCGTCTCGGCTTCGGGGAACGCCTCGACCGCACGATCGATGCTGGCCTCGCGCAGCAAATGCAGGATCGGATACGGAGAGCGGTTCGTGTAGTTCTCGGCGTCGTCCGGCGCCGTGCCTTCGAACTGGTAGTCCGGGTGAAAGCTCGCGATCTGGAGTTCACCTTCGAGCCGCCGTTGCCTGAGCAGGCGTTCCGCGAAAAACAGCGCATCGTTGTACTCGTGAAAGTCGAGCAACGCGCCGGGCAGAATCAGCAACGTCGTATCGACGCTTCGCGGATCGGCGTCGGAGAGCCACTGTAATTCCTTTTCGAGATCGTGCAGTGCCCCCTCCATGTCGCGCGCCGCGCTCACCACATACCGGATCTGCTCCTTGACGTGTACCGCCTTCGCGAACGGACAAAGGTTCAGTCCGATAACGGCACGCGTGAGCCAGTGACGTGTCGCCGCGATCACGGCGTCGTTGTCCTGCGTCTGCCCCGACACGGGAGCTGAGGCCGTCACCGGCGTAGCGGCGGAATGTTTTTTCTGCGACATACCCAAACGTAGCAATGATTCACGAATACCGCATTGTAGTTCGCTCACGGCGCGTGCCGACAGGTCCGAGGACGATAGCTTCGCGGTGTGAATGCCAAAACCCGGCGGCGACAGATGCGCAACCATGCGGCCTTCCCAACGCTTAGCGGCGCCACGCGCCCTGCCATCATGCCCGGAACCCCACCCATCACCACCAGCGCCCACAGCACCAGCGAAGGGCCCTGCGCGTCGACCTGGCAAGCCGACAGCGCACATCTGGCCGCCATGACCTTGAGCGAATTGCTCGACACACGGCGCACATGCGTCTTTCGCACTCAGGACATCTGGAACACGCTCGTCAACGCCCAGACCTGTGCGGGCCGCGAGTTGCGAGAGACGTGCGAACGGGCGTCGCGTAACGGTCCGCTATTTCTCGAAATGGTGACGTTGCTGAGCCTGCCGGAAAGCGAGCGCACGCTCGACCAGCTCTCGAGCGCAGGCATCTTTCTCGTTCCCGATCCCGTGCGCCGCCTGCAACCCGGCGACGCCGCCTTGCTCCGCAGCGATGAAGGCCTGATGCTCTGGCTGCGGTATGCCGCCACCCCGAGCGGCTATCTCAATGTATTCGACGGGGCCGACCTCTTCGGCCCGGCCTGCGCCGACGATCATGCTCTCATCGGCAAGATTCTGCGCGTGCTCGTCGCCAGCGGGCGTGACCGCACCGACGCCGCACCGTCCGCGATGGCGGAGAACGCCCCGCGCAATCCGCTCGTCCATCTGTGCAGCCAGGTCGCGCCTCATTGGCTCGCACGTGTGCTCGAACTCGGTGCGAACGCCAATCAGCGCAACCAGCGCGGCATGCCGCTCACCGTCGCCGCGATGCGCGCCGAAGCCCTGCGCCTGCACCACGCCGGACAGGACGTCATGTGCGCACATGCCTCGCTGCACGCACTTGCCGATCTGCTCAAGCGACATGGTGGCGATCTGATGGCGCCGAATCGACGCGGCGTGCCCGCCGTCGCCCTGCTCACCTTTCACGGGCTTTGCGGGGCTGCCGAAGCACTGCTGGCCTCGGGCGCCGACCCGAACGCGCCGGACGCTCATGGCAACACGCTGATGCACCACCTCACGCATGCAGCGCGTCTGCGCGACGACCCGGTGCACAGCGACAACGCCAAGCTCGCGCATTACATGCTGATCGTCGCCTCGCGCCATGACGGCGATCTGACCCGCGTGAACGGCAACGGGCACTCGGCGCGGGAATGGTTGCCCACGGCGCTGTCCCTCGCGCCACGCATCGACGACGAATTCCTCTGCGACGTGCGTGCGACCGCATTTCGTCGGATCAAGGCGCTTGGTTGAGCCCCTTCGCACCCAGCCCGCTCACCCCGTGCCGATCATCGCCACGGCGACGGCGAACATCCCCGTCGCGGCGGCGCGCTCACCGTCCGCCGTACCCACCCAACTTCCCGATGCCATCTGCACCGGGCGTCTCGTTGCCCGCCTCCCCATGCCCTTCATGCAATTCGCGTCTGCTTCCACACCGACCACTGCGCCGCCTATCGCGCGTCCCGACATCGGGGCGCCCGCCGCACCCGCCCCCTTATCGAGCATCGGGCTCGACGACCTGCTCGCGGCCCACCGCGAGGGGCGCTGTTCGTCGCAAACGACGTGGGAGACCCTGATGAGCCTGACGAGCGCCGCTGGCCGCGAACTTCGCGACAGTTGTCTGATCGCGAATCCCGTCGATCCCAAAGGACTGGCCTTTTCGATGGCGTCGCTGTTCTGCACGCCCGAGCGTCGCAGAACGCTGGCCGATCTGGACAATGCCGGCATCTTCATCGATCGTTCGCGATACGCACAACTCGCCGCCGAAGACGCCGCGCTCCTGATGTGCGACCAAGGCCTTCAACTGTGGCTGCGCTACGCCGCATCGCCCTGCGCCTACCCCACGCTCTTCGTCGACGCCATCATGAACGGCGAATTTTCGCCCGAACCACCGCCTCGCCTCGCTCACGCCCTGCGCGTGCTGATCGCTTGCGGCCGGGATACGACCAACGATGTGCCGATCTCCGAGACACCCGGCGACGTGCATCTGCCGTTATCGCACCTGTGCAGCCATGTCGCCGTGGAGTGGCTGCCGTCCCTGCTCAGGTTCGGCGCGAACCCCAACCAGGTAACGGCAAGCGGCGTGCCGCTCATCGCCTCCGCCATGGCCGCGCAAGCCGATCGTCTGCATGCGCAGGGCTGCGACCTGCTGATCCTGCACGAATCGCTCTACCGGCTGGGCAAGACACTCAACGCCCACGGTGCGAGCCTGACGGCGCCGTCGCGCAGCGGCTCGCCGCCGGTCATGTTGCTCGCGCTCAACGGCTACTGCGGCGCTGCCGAAGTCCTGCTGGGACTGGGGGCGACGTGCAACACGTCGGAGGGCAACCGCAGCGGCAATACGTTGATGCATCAACTCGCATCGGCCACACAACACAAGGCGTACTCGTTTACCGCCTTCTTTCTGTTCATCCTCGCCCTGCGCTATGGCGGCGACCCCGATCTGCCGAACTCGTCAGGCGTCAAGGCCGTCTCGCTGCTACCCGACAGCCTCGCGCAGTATGTGCGGCTGAGTCAGAAGATGATCGCTCAGGCCCGCGAGCGGGCGCTGCATGTCATCGCCAACCCACGGCCGAAGTCGGCCGAGGAAACGAACGGGACCTTGCCGGTCGTCAGCGCCGCCCTCATGGCAGAAGCCAAACGCCTGTGCGATGCGGGTCAGGATCCACTGCGCCCGCATGCGTCGCTGTTCCATGTCGCCACGTCGCTCAGGCAGCAAGGCGTCGATATCGACTCATTGCATCAGGACGGTTCGCCCCCCGTTCTCTGGCTCGCGTTGCGCGGATACTGCGGCGCGGCCGAAGTCCTGCTCGCGCTCATGCCCGATTGCAATGCGCCCCGGTTCGAAGGCAATACGCTGATGCACTTTCTTGCGGTCGCGACGCGCCATCCGGGCGACGCCATCTACGCGGACTACATGCTCAACACCGCGCTTCGCTACGGTGGCGATCCGACGATCGACAATCACGCCGGGCATTCGGCGATCACATCGCTCACCGCCGAGCGCATTCGGTTTCTACGCGCCGGCCTGGCTTTCATCACGCAGACACGCCGGCGCGCCTTGCAGAACCTGAACAACCGCCGCAATCCCCTCGCACGGGCGACACTCGTCGCCACCGCGCAACACCGTGAACCGCACGCCGCGCCGTTGCGACATTCCGCCGCAGCCCCATAACATGCATTTCATTTACATCTTATAATCACTTCGCCGGGCCCCCAATGTTGTTGTCGTGAAGTGAGCCCCGGGGCACCGGCGACCGAATGCTGCACCGTGAATCATGCTCAGCGAGATGCCACGGTGCCGATGAAGTACCCACGAGTACGACCAAAAAGATGCATTTTAATTACATCTTATAAATTCAGGAGTCTTGCCATGCTTTCCGCCGCTTCCCGCCCGTACATCGACGCCAGCGTTCCGGTCCTGCGCGAACACGGTCTCGCGATCACGCGTCATTTCTACGCGAGCCTGTTCGAAGCGCACCCCGAGCTGCGCCATCTTTTCAATATGGGGAATCAGGCAAGCGGCGCGCAGCAACAATCGCTGGCCTCGGCCGTGTTCGCATACGCCGCGAACATCGACAACGCCGCCGCCCTCGCGCCGGTGCTCGAACGCATCGTGCACAAGCACGTGTCGGTCGGCATCACGCCGTCGCATTACCCGATCGTCGGACGTCACCTGCTCAGCGCCATCAAGCACGTGCTGGGCGACGCCGCCACCCCGGAACTGATCGCCGCATGGGACGAAGCCTACTGGCTGCTCGCCGGCGAGCTGATCGCCGCAGAAGCCCGACTCTCGGAGAAGACACACGCCCCGCTGGGCGCGCTGCGGGAATTGATCGTGACCGATGTCGATCGTGAAACCGAGCACGTCGTGTCGTACTACCTGCGCACGCCTGAGGGCAACTCGCCGGGTGAGTTCGCCCCGGGTCAGTATGTGAGCGTGTCGATCACCCTGCCGGACGGCCTGCAACAGCGCCGCCAATACAGCCTGTCGGACGCGCCGGACGCGCCGCACTGGCGCATCACCGTCAAGCGCGAAGACGCCACCGGCGCGAAGCCTGCCGGTCAGGTGTCGAACTGGCTGCATGCCAATCTCAAGGCAGGCGACCGCCTTCTGGTGAGTCCGGCCTACGGCGAATTCACGCTGCCGCAAAACGACGCCCGCGCACTCGTGCTGCTCAGCGCCGGCGTGGGCATCACACCGATGATGTCGATGGTGGCGGCACTGGCCGCCCGGGAATCGCGCCGCGAAATTCTGTTCGCCCATGCCGGGCGCAACGGCTCGCACGTCGCCCTGCGTCGCCAACTGGCGTTCGCAGGCACGCGACTTGCGCATCTGCGTGTCGCGACATTCTTCGAGACGCCGCTGCCGACCGAGCGTGAAGGCGTCGATTACACGTTTGCCGGACGCATGGACCTCTCACAGCTCACGCTGCCCGCCGATGCCGACTATCTGCTGTGCGGCCCCTCGGCTTTCATGCAGACGCAATGGCGCGCCCTGCGAGACGCCGGCGTGCCCGCAGAGCGCATGCATCGCGAAGTCTTCGGCCCGGACGCGCTGGATCACCTGCTGTAACCCGGCCACGCCGCGCACCGGCAAATGCACAAGGCCCCCGATCCACCCTCGGGGGCCTTGTGGCATGACACACTCGGTACGCGCAAATCGCGATCAGTCGATCAACGCACCGGCAGCGTCGTAGAACGGATGCGAGCCGCCCGCATCGTCCACGAAAGCAAGATGCGAGACGAGTCCGGTCTGCGGCGTGAAGCGATGCAGTTGGAACGCGGGCGGATCGAGTACCCACGCAGACGGCCCTCCCTCGCGCAGATCGAGGGCAACCTGATGCGCAGGCGACGGGCACACGCTTGCCACGGTGCCTGCGAAACGCGTATGAATCGGGCGATGTACGTGGCCGCAAATCAAGCGCTCCACATGATCGAATCGTTTCACCACGGCCGCCAGCTTCGCCGCTGCGACCGGGTCGAGCGCCTGAACATCCATGTGCTCGATGCCACACGCAAACGGCGGATGGTGCATGGCGATGACCGTTGGCGTTTCGGTATCGCTCGCGAGCGTGGCCTCGAGCCATGCGAGGCGTTCGTCGCACAACTTGCCGCCGCCGTTGGGCGGGTCCTGCGTATCGAGCGCGACGAGCCGCAACGACCCGAACATCGCCGTGTATTGCACGAAATCGCCTGGCTTGCCGAGGTAGGCATGCTCGGGGAACACTTCGCGCAGTGCGTCGCGGCCGTCGTGATTGCCGATGACGAGGTAGTACGGGATTTGCAGCGGCGTGAGCAGACGCCGCAGGTGTTCGTACTCCTCGCGCGCGCCGAAATCGACGAGATCGCCCGTGAGCACCACGAAGTCGGGACGGGGTTCCAGCGTATTGAGACGTGCCACGCAGCGTTCGAGATAGGCCGCCGTATCGACGCGACGATAGGCCAGCTTGCCGGGGCGTTTGATGTGAAGGTCGCTGATTTGCGCGAACAGCATGAGCGGATTATCCGTGAAGCGAAAAGACATGAGCGGCGGGCAGCGACAGGCCCACCTGATCGCCGACGCGGCATTCGCGGCGGCTGGAAACTTCGACCAGCACGACGCCGGCGGCAGACACGCCGCTCAGTGTCAGACGCGTGCGGTCGCCGAGGAATTGCACTTCCTCGATCCGCCCCGTGAGCGAGGCGTCGCCAGCGGGCACGACGATGGCATCCTCGGGGCGGAAATAAAGCTCCTCGACATCGGCACGAACATTCGGGCAAGCGAATCGGCCGCCTTCCAGATGGAAGTGGCCGTCGCGCCACACGCCGGCCAAACGATTGAGGGTGCCGACGAAGTTCGCCACGTGGCGCGACGCCGGCTGGTAATAAATATCGCGCGGCGCACCGATTTGCTCGATGCGACCTGCGCTCATCACCACGATGCGGTCGCCGAGCGCCATCGCTTCGTCCTGATCGTGCGTGACGTACACGGTCGTCACGCCAAGGCCCCGAAGCAGTCGGTCCATATCGGCGCGCACGGTCTCGCGCAGCTTGGCGTCCAGCGCCGTGAGCGGCTCGTCGAGCAGCAGCACGCGCGGCTCCGGCGCAAGTGCACGGGCGAGCGCCACGCGCTGCTTCTGACCGCCGGAGAGCTGTGCGATGGCGCGGTCTGCGTAAGGCGTGAGATGCACCAGATCGAGCAACTCGTCCACACGCTTGTCGATCTGCGCCGAGGGCAGACCGCGCAACTTGAGGCCGTACGCCACGTTACCGCGCACGGTGAAGTTCGGAAACAGGGCGTAGTTCTGAAAGACCATGCCGACACGACGTTTCTCGATCGGCAAACGCGTAACGTCTTCGTCGCCGAAGCGAACACGCCCCCCGGCGTCCGGGCGCTCCAGGCCTGCGATCATGCGCAGGGTCGTGGTCTTGCCGCATCCCGACGGGCCGAGCAGCACCAGCGTCTCGCCCGCGCCGATCGTCAGATCGAGCGGTTGCAGAACGGTGTTGCCGTGAAACGTCTTGGCACAGCGTTCGAGATGAATGGGGATGGAAGTCAGTTTCATCGTCAAATCCTTGGCATTCGGTGTGCGTGCAGCGCAACCGCGAAGTCGGATGCGCTCAGGTGCGGCCACGCGCATTGCGAATTTTTGCGCGCTGCGCCGTCATCTGCATGACGATGAGCAGCGGCACGATCAGCACGAAAAACACCGCCGTATAGGCGCTGCCGATCTCCAGACGCAACGACGCGTAAGCATCCGCCAGCCCGACCGGCAGCGTCTTGGTATCGGGCGTATGCAGCATCCACGTGAGGTTGAATTCGCCGAGCGAGAGCGTCACGACGATGAGCGCGGCCGCCACGATTTCGCTGCGAATGTTGGGCAGCACCACGGTCATGAAGCGACGCAGGAAGCTCGCGCCGAGGCTCGCCGCGCCCTCTTCCATCAGCTTGATGCGCGAATCCGCGCAGGCGGCGGCCACGGCTCGCACCATGAACGGCAGCGTGAAAATCACGTGCCCGACGACGATGAACGCCAGACTTTCGCGAAAGCCGCGCATGCCGCCATAGACGCTGATCAGCGCCAGTGCGCTCGCCAGCCCCGGCAGCGCGATGGGCAGCGTCAGCAATTCTTCGATCCAGCGCGCGGCACGGCTCTGCCAGCGGGCGAGCACGTAACCGGCGGGCACACCGAGCAACGTCACCAGCACGAGGGTGGCGGCACCGACGTACAACGAATTCAGAATCGCGTCGTGATAGTCCTGCCAGACCTGAATCACCCACTTGAACGTGAGACCGGCGGACGGACCACGGAAATAGTTCACCGACAGGCCGGCGAGAATCGACATGCCGACCGGAATCAGCAGGAACGCGCACATGAGCAGCGTGAGCAGCAGTTGCAGCGTGAAGAGTGTCTTCTTGAGCATGCGGATCAACCTCCGGCGGCGACAGCCTGCCCAGTGAAATTGCGGGCGAGCATCAGCACCGCCCAGGTGACGATGCCGAGAATCACCGAGAGCGCCGCCGCCGTCGCCACGTTGGCGTTGAGCGTGAACTCCGTGTAGATGGTCATCGGCAGCACGTCGATGTCGGTAGCGAGCGTGAAGGCCGTGCCGAACGCACCGACCGAGGTCGCGAAACACATCGCGCCCGAGGCGATCAGCGCGGGCGCGAGCGCGGGCAAGGTCACGTCGCGGGCAATCGCGAAGGGACCCGCGCCGAGAGATGCGGCCGCTTCCGTGAGCGAGTGATCGAGCGACTCCGCCGCCGCCATCACGGCCAGAATCACGCGCGGAATCGAGAAATACAGATAACCGAGAAACAGCCCGGCCAGCGAGTACGCGAACACGAGCTTGTGACCGACGAGCTTCAACGTCAGATCGCCGATCAGGCCCTGGCGTCCCGCAAGCATGATGACCATGAAGCCGACCACCACGCCGGGGAACGCCAGCGGCAGGGTTAGCATCGACACGAGCGCCGATTTCCCCGGAAAGTCATGACGGGTGAGGAAGAGGCCCGCCACAAGCGATAGCGCCAAAGTGGCCAGTGTGACGAGTGCCGAGAGCACTACGGTCTGCCAGAGGCTGTCGAGATAACGCGCGTTGGTGAGAATCGCGCGATAAGTCTCGAACGCGTGACCGTCGCCGCTGACCTGCACGAGTGCGGCCATCGGCAACAGCCAGAATGCCAGAAAGACCGCCAGTGCCGGTAGCAGAAGTGCCACGCGCCAGCCGCGCGGCAAAGTCAGGTCACGCATCGCTTGCTTTGCTCCTCTTCCTCGTTGGACGTTGTCGTGCGCAGGCGTCTTAGCGCACGTCTTTCAGGTACTGCTGACCGAACGCGTCCTGCTGCGCGGCGAGCTTTTGCAGATCGACCGGCTTCACGCGAGCGTAGTCGGTCGACGGCAGGAACTTGGCCGCCACGTCTGCCGGCATCGTGCTCGCGCGCACCGGACGCAGGAAGGCTTGCGCCCAGTGCGCCTGGCCCTTGTCGGACAGCGTGTAGTCGATCACCTTCTTGCCGTTGTCGCTATGCGGCGCGTTCTTCACGAGCGCGATCACGTACGGCAGCGACACCGTGCCTTCCATCGGAATCACGAACTGCACGTTGGCGCGGTCCTTGTAGATGGCGCGGTAGGCGTTGAAGTCGAAATCGATCAGGATCGGGATCTCACCCGAGAGCACACGGGCGTAGGCCGTTTGCTTAGGCACGATCGGCGCGTTGGCCTTGAGCTTCTGGAAGAAGCTGATGGCCGGACCGAAGTTTTCCATCGAACCGCCGAGCGCCTGGTTGGCGGCGATGGCCGCGGCGTAACCTGCAAACGCGCTGCTCGGATCCAGATAACCCACCATGCCGCGATATTCCGGCTTGAGCAGGTCGGCCCACGAACGCGGCACCGGCTTGCCTTCGAGCGCGTCGCGGTTCACGAAGAAACCGACGGTGCCCGAGTGGATCGTGGTCCACATGCCGTTCGGATCCTTGAGGTTGGCCGGCACCTGATCCCAGTTCGCCGGCTTGTACGACGCCAGCAGGCCCTTCTTCGCGGCTTCGATAGCCGAGGTGATGCCCAGATAGACGATGTCGGCGACCGGCGCCTTCTGCTCGGCGATCAACTGCGCGACGGCCTGACCCGAGTTCTTGTTGTCGAGCGGCACGCGAATGCCGGTGTCTTGCGCAATCGACTTGACCTGACCGGCCCAGTCCGCCCATTCGGGCGGGCAGTTGTAGCAGATCGCAGTCTGCTGAGCATGCGCGGCGCCAGCGCCGAGCAAGGTGAACAACGCCAGTGTGCGAGCGGCGCGGGTAATCCAAAGCTTCATTTCTGGGCTCCTGAAAGTCTGAGCGTGGGCAGCACATGGCTGCCGCAGGTTACGTTCTCTACAGTACGGGACTGTCCGATACGGGCCTTGCGGCCGGATGCCTGATTGCCTTGGCCGTCGCTGCCCTCTCTTTACGGAGTCAGTCGTCGGCCGCTTCCTTGATTCCTTGATTCCTTGATTCCTTGATTCCTTGATTCCTTGCTTTCCTGCTGTCTTGCGAGTGACTTCGATCAATGCAAATCGTCTTGGGCCTTCCGCAGCACCCTGCCGCTGCGGCGGTGTCGGCGGTGTCGGCGGTGTCATCCGCGTTTGCCCGGCGGCGGCGCCACGGTGCCGCCACGGCGAATCTCGTGCGGCAGGATCAGCGCGCGGCCGAGCGCGGCGTCGTGTGATCCGCTCACGCCGGCGGGTCCCCCTCGTGCGTCGATCTGAGCGAGCAGACGCTGTGCCGCGTGACGCCCGATGTCCACGCTCGGCTGCACGACGGTCGCGAGCGTGGGCGAGAGCAGTTCGCCCACGGCGAGGCCGTCGAAGCCGAGCACCGAGATGTCGTCCGGCACGCGCAGGCCGGCTTCGCGCAGGGCGCGCATCACGCCGAGAGCGAGCAGGTCGTTGGAGCAGAACAGGGCGGTGGGGCGCGCGCCGTCGCGTTCGCGCTGCGCCAGCCATTCGCGCACCCGCTCGCCACGCGCGCCGCTGTTGAAGTCGATTTCGAAGGCGGGCAGCGGCGTCAGGCCAGCAGCCTGCATGGCGTCGCCGTAACCGAGATAACGACGCTTGGCGCGGTCGGACGCGTGCAGCGCCCCCGTCACCATGACGATGTCGCGATGGCCCGCCTCGATGAGCATCGCCACGCCTTGCGCGGCGGCGGCGCGGTTGTCGACCGACACGCACGGCCGTTCGGGCGCATCGTTGTAGACGAGTTGGCAGGCCACGCCTTCGGCGGCGAGATCGTCGATGAGCGCGCTGTGCTCGGCGTCGGCCAGCGTCAGCAGCAGCCCGTCCACCCGCTGCTGGAGCAGGGTTTCGATGGCGTTGCGTTCGCGCTCGGGGTCGTATTGGGTGGTGACGAGCAAGAGGCGGCGGCCGGTGCCGTCGATAGCCGCCTCGATGCCTTCGAGGCAATCGGCGAAGACGGGATTACCGAGCGTGGGCAGCATCACGCCGATGAGTCCCGTGCGCTCGCCGCGCAGCTGCCGGCCGAGCGCGTTGGGGCGGAATTTCAGCTCGGCGGCGGCCGCCTGGACTTTGGCGAGCGTCTCGGGACGCAAGAGATGCGGCGAATTGATCGCGCGCGACACGGTCGCGATCGAACACCCCGCACGCTGCGCCACATCCCGAATATCAGCCACACCCGCTCCTTTTGTCTGGACCGTCGTTTTTGAAGTTGACGGATTTTACGCAAATGTAAACGTTTACGAAAACGTTTTCACTTCGGGATTCTATGGAGGCATTGTGATGAATTC
This sequence comes from Pandoraea anhela, assembly GCF_902459655.1. GTDB lineage: Bacteria > Pseudomonadota > Gammaproteobacteria > Burkholderiales > Burkholderiaceae > Pandoraea > Pandoraea anhela. The sequence continues at coordinate 300,616 of NZ_CABPSB010000003.1, read as the reverse complement.
GTGACAGCCGACGGATCGGCGGCGCAGAAGGCCAACGGGCGCACAGGCGCGAGCATGATCCGTTGCGTCGACCGGAACTGGGGGCATGCTGAATTGGATGACACCTGCCGATGAAATTGACGGGTCGTCGGCGGATGCCCGGGCGTGCCCGATCGGGCACCGGAGAGCGGCAGCATCCTGACATCGCTCGGCGCATCAGGAAGCCGCCTATACTGAAAGTCCCTGCTCTGCCGGGGACATCACGGCACCCCCTCCCATCCACGACCGGGAAAGGCCATGAACGACTATCACTTCCTCACCTTGTGGCGGCTCACCGCGCCGCTCGACGAAGTTTGGGACACCCTGCGCGATGTCGACCACTGGGCGCGTTGGTGGCCGTGCGTGCGGGAAGTGCGCACGCTCGATTCGGGCGACGCCGACGGGATCGGCGCCGTTCGCGAACTGACGTGGCACGGCGCACTGCCCTACTCCCTCACCTTCGAGACACGCATTACGCACATCGATCCGATGCGCGAAGTCCGCAGCATCGCCACCGGCGAAGCCGAAGGCACCGGCGTCTGGCGCTTCGATACGGAAGGCGCCATTACCGTCGTTCGTTACACATGGGACGTCCATACAAAGCGCGAATGGATGAACAAGCTCGCGCCGCTCGCCCGCCCGCTCTTTCGCTGGAACCATAACTACGTCATGCGCCGAGGCGGCGAAGGACTGGCCGCCGTGCTCAACGCCCATCTCGTCGAATGCCTCGACACCGATCTGCCGCCTGCCGCCATCGGCAAGGAGCGCGATCCGCGCGAACGACGGGAAGCCCGCGCACGCGTCAGTCACGACGCCCGCCATTAGGCGGCGCAACACACCTGAACGGACTCGACGACTCGGCGACTCGGCAACTCAACGACTCGGCGACTCGACGCCGCATCGGCGGACGTTGCCTGACGTCGCCCGGATCCGCGAGCCCCATGCGCCCGTCGTCTATTCCATCAAGGAATAGACGATCCGTGATTTTTCATTATTTTTTATATCTCCGGCTGCCTAGACTTGTGAGCATCCGGCGCGCAGGTCATGACGCTCCCTGCCATCGACATCTGCCGCCCCACACGACACCCAGCTCCAGGAGACCTCGTGAGCCTTGCGACTGCGCCGCTGCTGCGGCATTACGTGGATGGCGCATTCGTCGCCACCGACCGCCAGTTCGATAACCTTAGCCCGGTGGACGGGCGGCTCGTCGCGAAGGTCTGCGAAGCCGACGCCGCCACCGTCGCGCGCGCTGTCGGCGCCGCCCGCCGCGCCCTGCACGAAGGCCCCTGGGGCACGACCACGCCCGCCGAGCGCGCCGCCGTGCTGCACCGCATCGCCGACGGCATTCAGGCTCGCTTCGACGACTTCGTCGCCGCCGAAGTCGCCGACACGGGCCGCCCCGCAGAACAGGCGCGTACGCTCGACATCGCCCGCGGCATCGCCAACTTCCGCATGTTCGCCGACCTGATCAAGACCGCCGGCAGCGAGATGTACGAGATGCGCGCCGCCGACGGCGGCGACGTGATGAACTACGTCACCCGCAAACCGCTCGGGGTGATCGGCATCATTTCGCCGTGGAACCTGCCGTTGCTGCTCTTCACGTGGAAAGTCGCCCCGGCGCTGGCCATGGGCAACTGTGTGGTCGCAAAGCCCTCGGAAGACACCCCGTCGTCCGCCACGCTGCTCGCCGAAGTCATGGACGCCGCCGGCGTGCCGCCCGGGGTCTTCAACCTCGTGCACGGCTTCGGCCCCGGTTCGGCTGGCGAATTCCTGACGCAACACCCCGACGTCGCCGCCATCACCTTCACCGGCGAATCGCGCACCGGCAGCGCCATCATGAAAGCCGTGGCCGACGGCGTGAAGGAAATCTCCTTCGAGCTGGGCGGCAAGAACGCCGCCGTCGTATTCGCCGACGCCGATTTCGAAAAGGCCGTCGACGGCGTGGTGCGCTCCTCGTTCACCAACGCGGGTCAGGTTTGCCTTTGCTCCGAGCGCGTCTATGTCGAGCGCCCGATCTTCGACCGGTTCGTCGCCGCACTCGCCGAACGCGCCGCCGCGCTGCGTATCGACGCCCCCGACGCCGACGGCGTGCAGATGGGCCCGCTCGTTTCTCGCAAGCATCGCGAGAAGGTGCTCTCTTACTATCGCCTGGCCGTGGAAGAAGGCGCGACGGTCGTCACCGGCGGCGGGGTGCCGCACTTCGGCGACATGCGCGACGAAGGGGCCTTCATCCAGCCAACCGTATGGACCGGATTACCCGACACCGCACGCTGCGTGCGCGAAGAAATCTTCGGCCCGGTGTGTCATGTCGCACCGTTCGATAGCGAGGACGAAGTGATTCGTCGCGTCAACGACAGCGACTACGGCCTCGCGGGCTGCGTGTGGACGACGAACCTTTCGCGCGCGCATCGTGTGGCGCGTCGGTTTCAGACGGGACTGGTGTGGGTCAACACGTGGTTCCTGCGCGATCTGCGCACGCCGTTCGGCGGCGTGAAGCTCTCCGGGCTGGGACGCGAAGGCGGACGCCACTCGCTCGACTTCTACTCCGAAATCACCAACATCTGTATCAAGCTTTGATTTATACGGTGAGGCGACGGTGCGGCAGTTCCGATGGGGGTCGGGATTGCCGCACCCGCGCGCCGTCCGTCTTCACCCATCGCCACGCGCACTTCCGCACGAGGGAGACTGAATTCATGAGCATTTCGCAAAACCGCCAGAACACGCAGGCCCGCGTCGTCGAGGGCAAGGCCACGCCACGCGGCAAGTTCCCGCATATCAAGCGCGCCGGCGACTTTCTGTTCGTCTCGGGCACCAGTTCGCGCCGCCCCGACAATTCGTTTGCCGGCGCACGGGTAGATGCCTTGGGTGTCACGCAACTCGACATCCGCGAACAGACGCGCGCCGTGATCGAGAACATACGCGACATTCTCGCCAGCGATGGTGCGTCGCTGGCCGATGTCGTCGAGATCAGCACGTTCCTCGTGAACATGAACGACTTCGGCGGCTACAACGAGGTGTACGGCGAATACTTCGACGAAAACGGCCCCACGCGCACGACGGTCGCGGTGCATCAGTTACCGCACCCGTTGTTGCTCATCGAAATCAAATGCGTGGCCTACGCGCCACGCGCGCGGTAGGGTCGCATCGACGACACACTTCCAATACCGATCCCCCTGACGCGGCATGACCCGGGAGACAGCATGTTGACGTATGGCAAGCCTTTCAATTTCCAGCGCTGGATCGACGATCACGCGCACCTGCTCAAACCGCCCGTCGGCAATCAGCAGGTCTGGCAGGACAGCGACTTCATCGTGACGGTGGTGGGCGGACCGAACCATCGCACCGATTACCACGACGATCCGCTCGAAGAGTTTTTCTATCAGTTCAAAGGCAACGCTTGGGTCAATCTGTGGATCGACGGGCGGGCCGAACGCGTCGACCTCAAGGAGGGCGACATCTTTTTGCTGCCGCCGCACGTGCGCCACTCGCCGCAGCGTCCGGAGGACGGCAGCCTGTGTCTCGTGATCGAGCGTCAGCGCCCGGCCGGCCTGCTCGACGGCTTCGAGTGGTATTGCCTGGCGTGCGGCACGCAGGTGCATCGCGTGGAAGTGCAACTCAAGAGCATCGTGACGGATCTGCCGCCGCTGTTCGAGGCGTTCTACGGCAATGCGTCGCTGCGCCGGTGCCCGGGATGCGGCGAGGTCCATCCGGGTCGTGCAGCCCAGCCGCCCCGAACAGACCAAACGGCCCAACCGCCGGCGTCGGCCTGAACCAAGCCCCTCAACGAAGCAGCACTCAGCACATCACACGTCACGTCATGAAGAAAATCGACATGCACGCTCACTTCTTCCCGCGAATCACGCAGGAAGAAGCGGCCCGCCTGGACGCCGCCACTGCCCCGTGGCTGCGTATCGACGAAGGCGGCGAGACCGGCAACATCATGCTCGACAACCGCGCGTTCCGGCCGGTCTACCGTGCCCTGTGGGACCCCGCGCTGCGCGTGGAGGAACTGGACCGTCACGGCGTCGACGTGCAGGTCGTCTGCGCCACGCCGATCATGTTCGGCTACCGCTACGACGGCCACACCGTCATGGACTGGGTGCGGCGCATGAACGACCTCGCGCTGGACCACTGCGGCTACGCCCCCAAGCGTCTGAAAGCCATGGCGCAGGTGCCGCTGCAAGACCTCGACCTGGCATGCGCCGAAGCTTCGCGCGCCAAGGCCACCGGCCACGTCGGCGTGCAGATCGGCAACCATCTGGGCGACAAAGATCTGGACGACGAACAACTCGTCGCATTTTTGCGGCACTGCGGCAATGAACGGATCCCGGTGCTGGTGCACCCGTGGGACATGATGACGGACGGCCGCATGAAGAAATGGATGATGCCGTGGCTGGTCGCCATGCCGGCCGAGACCCAACTCTCCATTCTGTCGCTCATCCTCTCCGGGGCGTTCGAACGGCTGCCCCGCTCGCTCAAGCTTTGCTTCGCCCACGGCGGCGGCGCCTTCCCCTACCTGCTCGGCCGCGCGGAGAACGCCTGGCATTGCCGCGACATCGTGCGCGCCGACAGTCCGCACCCGCCGTCGCACTATCTGGACCGCTTTTACGTCGACAGCGCCGTGTTCGACCCCCGCGCATTACGCCTGCTCGTCGACACGATGGGCACCGAGCGCATCATGCTGGGCTCGGACCACCCGTTCCCGCTCGGCGAGCAGAACATCGGCCGCCTGGTGGCCGAGCAGCCGGGGCTGGACGACGACGCCCGGCATCGCCTGCTCGCCGGGAATGCCCAAACGTTCTTCGGCCTGTAACTGGTGCTTTCCCGAGGTGTTTTTAAAAATGCTTGCCTACGCAAAAGGCGTCGTTTAGGCTGGGCAATGAAATACTTGACGCTTAAACAATTCTGTAAGTTTTGAAATCGTCTGACGCGCCTGGCCAACGATGACCGACGTGAAGAAGCGGTCAGGTATCCCGGCGCGAGTCCGCAGATGACAGTGCTTGAATTCATAGTTTGGAGACCATGATGACGGGAACGAAGACCACGCAACGCAAAGCCATCGCCGTGCTGGGCGCCATCGCCGCTGCTGCGGCCATGTTCGCCTCGGGCGGCGCGCACGCTCAGGTGAAGATCGGCTTCATCGGCACGCTGTCCGGTCCGGGTGGCGCGCTCGGCCAGGATCAGTACGACGCCTTCATGCTCGCCATCGAGCAAAAGGGCGGCAAGCTCGGCGGCGTGCCGGTTCAGGTGATCAAGGAAGACGACCAGCTCAAGCCGGATGTCGGCGTGCAGGCGGCGCAGAAGCTGGTAGAGCGCGACAAAGTGCAGCTCATCACCGGCGTGACGTTCTCGAACGTGATGATGGCCATCCACAAGAACGTGACGAATGCGGGCGTGGTCATGGTCGGCTCCAACGCCGGCCCGACGCCGATTGCCGGCGAACAGTGCTCGCCGAACTTCTTCTCGACGTCGTGGGACAACGACGAACTGCACGAAGCCGGCGGTCAGCTCTCGACCGACCTGGGCTACAAGAAGATGTACGTGATGGCGCCGAACTATCAGGCCGGGCGCGACGCTGTGAACGGCTTCAAGCGCGACTACAAGGGCCAGATCGTCGACGAGGTCTACACGCAGGTGAATCAGCCGGACTACTCGGCCGAAATCGCCCAGTTGCAGGCCGCCAAGCCCGACGCCGTCTACGTCTTCTATCCGGGCGGCATGGGGGTGAACTTCGTCAAGCAGTACCGCCAGGCCGGTCTGCTGGGCAAGATTCCGCTGATCTCCGTGTCGACCATCGACGGCTCGACCCTGCCGGCCCTGAAGGAACAAGCTGTCGGCAGCATCACCAGCGCACCGTACTCGCCGGACCTCGACAACGCGCAGAACAAGCAATTCGTCGCCGCCTTCCAGAAGAAGTACAACCGCGTGCCGTCGATGTACGCCGCGCAGTCGTACGACGCCGCCAACCTGATCGACTCCGCCCTCACGAAGACCAAGGGCAGCGTGGCCGATCGCGAAGCACTGCGTGCCGCCCTCAAGGCCGCCGACTTCCAGTCCGTGCGCGGCTCGTTCAAGTTCGCCAGCAACCAGTTCCCCATCGCCCCGTTCTACCGGGTGGATGTCGTCAAGGACAGCAGCGGCGCTGCCTTTGCGAACAAGGGAAAGATCGATATCAAGACGCGCGCGAATCTGGCGTCGATGTGCAAGATCCGGTCATAAGCCACCGGGCTTGCCGAGGCGGGGGCGACCGGCCCCCGCTGCATTTGAGCACTATCGAGGGTTTATGAAGCGCTACCGCAATTTCGACGACGCCGAGCTGGACGTTCAGTACAACGCTCGCGCCACCATCTCCAACGTTCTCGACATCCTGACGCAATACGCCGAGCAAAGCGCGCATGCGCGCGCCACCGTGCCCTGTGTGCTCGATGTCGCCTACGGGGAACACCCCGACGAAACACTCGACATCTTCCCGGCGGCCACGCCCGGCGCACCGGTGTTCTTCTTCGTTCACGGCGGCTACTGGCGCGCGCTGAACAAGAGCGATTCGAGCAATATGGCGCCCGCCTTCACGCAAGCCGGCGCCACGGTCGTCACCATCAACTATTCGCTCGCCCCCGGTGCCTCGCTCGACACCATCGTCGATCAGACGCGTCGCGCGCTGGCATGGGTGCACCGCAACATCGGCGAGCATCGCGGCAAATGTTATGGCGACCCGCGTCGCATCCACGTCTGCGGCAGCTCCGCCGGCGGTCATCTCGTCGGCATGCTGCTCGCCAGGGGCTGGCACGCCGACTATGGCGTGCCGGAAGACGTGATCGCCGGCGCCGCGCCGCTGTCCGGCCTGTTCGACCTCACACCGATTCCGTTCACGCACATCAACGAATGGATGAAGCTCTCGGCGGACGACGCGCACCGCAACAGCCCGCACTTCCGGTTGCCCGAGCATGGCTGCCCGATCGTCGTGTCTTACGGAGAGACGGAGACGGCCGAATTCAAGCGTCAATCCGACGACTACCTCGCCGCGTGGCGCGACAAAGGCTTCGCCGGCGAATACGTTCCGATGCCGGGGACCAATCACTTCGACATCGTGCTCACCCTGAACGATGCGGCCAGCCCGCTCACGCAAGCCATCTTCCGTCAGATGGACCTGCTACGGGAGACGCCATGAGCCTCACACTCTTCATCATGCAGTGCCTGAACGGGCTGCAACTCGGGGTGCTGCTGTTCCTGATGGCTGCGGGCCTCACGCTCGTGTTCGGCATCATGAACTTCGTCAACCTCGCGCACGGCTCGCTCTACATGATGGGCGCGTTCATCGCCGCGACCGTGTACAACCACACCGGGTCGTTCGCGCTCGCCGCGCTCGCCGTGGTGCCGACCATGCTGGTGCTCGGCCTGATCGTCGAGTTCGTCGCACTCAAAACACTCTACGACCGCGATCACCTCGATCAGGTGCTCGCCACCTTCGGGCTGATTCTGTTCTTCAACGAACTGGCGCGCATCATCTGGGGGCCATCGCCGTACTACATGGAAGTGCCCGAGTGGCTCTCCGGCACCGTCAATCTCTTCGGACTCGACTACCCGGCGTATCGCTTCCTCATCATCGTGGTGGGCCTCGTCGTCGCGCTCGGCTGCTATCTGCTGATTCACCGCACGCGCATCGGCATGCTGATCCGCGCGGGCTCCACGCATCGTCAGATGGTCGGCGCGCTCGGCGTGAACATCGTGCTGCTCAACTCGCTGCTGTTCGGGCTGGGCGCGATTCTCGCGGGTATCGCCGGACTCATGGCCGGCCCCATTCTGTCGGTGCAGCCGGGCATGGGTGAGCCGATCCTGATTCTGACGATGGTCGTGATCGTGATCGGTGGCATCGGGTCGGTGCGCGGGGCGTTTCTCGCCGCGCTCATCGTCGGCGTGGTCGATACCGTGGGCCGCACCGCGTTGCCGACGCTGCTGCGCAGCCTGATGGAGCGCAGCACTGCCGACACCGCCGGTCCCGCGCTCGCGTCGATGCTGATCTACCTGGTCATGGCGGCAGTGCTCGCGGTGCGTCCGCAAGGACTCTTCCCGGTCAAACACGGCTGATGATGGAAACGATGGAAATGAAACTCAATCTTCGCACCGCCGTGCCGATACTGCTGCTGGTCCTGCTGGCGCTGGTGCCCATTTACGCGACGTTTGCCCAGCAACCGTTCTTCCTCACCCTCTTCGGGCGCATCATCGTGTTCGCGATCGCGGCCGTCTCGCTCGACCTGATTCTCGGCTACGGCGGCATGGTCAGCTTCGGTCATGCGCTGTATCTCGGCCTCGGCGCGTACGTCGTGGGCATCATGAGCTTTCACGGTATCGACAACGGGTTCGTCCATCTGGGCGCGACGCTGCTGCTGTGCGCCGTCGTCGGCGGCGTGACCGGCCTGCTATCGCTTCGCACGACCGGCATCGCCTTCATCATGATTACGCTGGCGTTCGCCCAGATGTTCTACTTCCTCGCCGTGAGCTTGAAGCAATACGGCGGCGACGACGGCCTGCCGGTGTCCGCCGGCAGCCGCTTCGGCAGTGTGTCGCTGGACGACCCCGCCGTGCTGTACTACGTCGCGTTCGCCGTGCTGTGCCTGTGCGTGTGGGCAGGCCGACGTCTGGTCGAGGCCCGCTTCGGCATGGTGATTCGCGGAGCGCGCCAGAACGACCGGCGCATGCGCGCGCTGGGCTACCCGACGCTGCGTTACAAGCTCGTGGCCTACGTCATCAGCGCGATGGTGTGCGGCGTGGCCGGCATGCTGTACGCCAACCTGACGCACTTCGTCTCCCCTGCCTATATGGCGTGGACGGCGTCGGGCGAACTGATCGTGATGGTGGTGCTCGGCGGGCTCGGATCGTTCTTCGGGCCGGTGCTGGGCAGCACCGCCATGCTGCTCATCGAGGAGTGGCTCAAGGGCATGACGGAACACTGGATGATCGTCTTCGGGCCGCTCATCGTCGTGGCCGTGCTCGTCTCGCGCCGCGGCCTCTACGGCCTGCTCGGCGACCTGCAAGTGCGGCTCTCGCGCCGCACCCGCACCGTGGAGGGCAAAGCATGAGCCTGCTCCGTGTCGACCAACTGGTCAAACGTTACGGCGGCCTGACCGCCACCGATCACTTCTGCCTCGACGTCGCACCGGGCGAGCTGCACGCCATCATCGGTCCGAACGGCGCGGGCAAGAGTACGCTCATCGGCCAACTGGCGGGCGAGCTTCGTTCGGACGAAGGCAGCATCCGTTTCGACGGACGCGACATCACGTCCATGCCCATCGAGCAACGGGCACGCTCGGGACTGGCGCGCTCCTATCAGATCACGTCGGTGTTCCGTGAATTCACCGCGCTGGAGAACGTGCTCGTGGCCGTGCAGGCAATGCAGGGGCACAGTTTCGGTTTCTGGCGCCCGGCGATTCGCGAAGCGGCGCTTGTCGAACCGGCGCGCGACATTCTGGCGCGCACCGGGCTCGCCGCGCGCATGCATGTGCCCGCGAGCGCGCTGGCGCACGGTGAGCATCGGCAACTGGAACTGGCGATGGCCCTCGCGGGGCGTCCGAAGCTGTTGCTGCTCGACGAACCGATGGCCGGCATGTCGCAGGCCGAGTCCGAACAGATGACGCACTTGCTGGCCGACCTCAAAGGCGATTACGCCATCGTGCTCGTGGAGCACGACATGGACGCCGTATTCGCGCTGGCCGACCGCATCACCGTGCTCGTCTACGGACGCGCCATCGCCTGCGGCGACGCGCAGACCATCCGCAACGACGCGGCCGTGCGCGAAGCCTATCTCGGGGACGAAACCCGCAACGAAATGCTGGGAGCGACGGCATGAGCACCTTGTTGTCTTTGTCCGGCGTCGAGTCCTACTACGGGGCGAGTCAGGCGCTGTTCGGCATGCATCTGGAAATCGAGCGCGGTGCGTTCGTCACGCTGCTCGGGCGTAACGGCATGGGCAAATCGACCACCGTCAAATCGATGACGGGGCTCATGCGTCCCGCACGCGGCGAGATCGTGTTCGACGGACAAGCGGTGCATGGGAGCCCGTCGCATCGCATCGCGCGGGCCGGCATGGGGCTCGTGCCCGAGGGCCGTCAGATTTTCCCCACGCTGACCGTGCGCGAGAATCTCGTCGCCACGGCCGGGAATCGTCACGGCGCGAGTTCGCCGTGGACGCTGGCGCGCATCTACAGCCTGTTCCCGCGTCTGCGCGAGCGAGAGAAAAACCTCGGCAGCAACCTGTCGGGCGGCGAGCAACAAATGCTCGCCATCGGTCGTGCGCTGATGACGAATCCGAAATTACTCATTCTGGACGAAGCGACGGAAGGGCTCGCACCGCTCATTCGCGGTGAAATCTGGCAATGCCTGAAGCAACTCAAAGGCAGCGGCCTGTCGATCCTCTGCATCGACAAGAATCTGGCCCCGATGCTGGAGCTTGGCGACCAGCACTACATCGTCGACAAAGGCCGTGTGGCGTGGCAAGGCGACTCGTCGAAGCTGCGCCGGTCGTTGCCCGAATTGCAGGCGTATCTGGGCGTCTGACCCGGGCGTGGGTCGGGGGATGCCACATTTCTGCGTACACTCTACGGCACCTCGACTACATGAGGTGCGTAGTACTCGATAGGTGTCAGACGCGAAAATCGGGAGTGTTTTGTGAAAGCACCCAGCAAAACTATGTGGTGCAATCGGCTCCGCTTGATTGACTTTGCAAGCACTCCCGATAAACAACCAACGACACCGGTCAGGACTATGGCTTACTCGAACACGCCTTCGAATCCCTTCCGCTGGCTGCTTTCACAGGACACCGGTGCACCACCGCCGGCCGAGCCGGCACACGTCAAGAACGGTCTTCCTGCGGATCTGCCGCTCAACATCAAGGAGTTGCCCCGCACGCCCCTTCCCAAGCTGGAAGTGTTTCCCGACGAGTTGCTCGCTTTGCGAAAGCATCTGGGCATGTCACGCAATGTCTTCGCGCACTACCTGCGCACCAATCCGCGTACGCTGGAGAACTGGGAGCAAGGACGCGCCCGTCCCAACGCGCAGGCCGCCTGCCTCATCCGGCTCGTACAACAGAACCCGGGCCTGGTGTCTTCGCTGGCACGTCTGTGATGCGTTTTGGGGTGAGGAAGATCGTGGTCCAGTCCATGCGCCGGCCACGCTGAAAAAGGGGGCGTCCCGATTCGTCGGCACGCCCCTTTTTGGGATCGGCTACGAGGCGCCCTAAGGCTTCAGGCCGCACGCCTCGCGCAGGCACGCCACGAACCGGGCGCAAGCCGGACTAGGCGACTTGTCCGAGCGCAACGAATAACCGACGTCACCGAAACTGCCCGGCATCGTATCGGCCAGCACACGCAGCAGCCCGGATTCCACGAACGGCGTCGCGGCGGCACGTGGCATCAGCGCCACGCGGGGCGTCTCGAGCATCAGACCGATATTCGTCAGCACGGACAGCGACTCGACGACATCGTCGGGCAATGCGAGGCCGGCATCGTGGAACAGGCGCTCCGCCGCCAGCCGCGAGGGCGATTCGGGCACCGGCAGAATCCACGCCTGTTCGCGCAGTTGTGCGAGCGGCACGCGCGCCGGCAGATGCGACCAATGACGCTCACCGCCGATCACGCTGAGCGATTCGTTGAAGAGAATTTCGTGAGTGAGCGCGAAGGCGTTGGCCACCGGCAACGAACGCTCGGGCAAACGGCCCACGACGATATCCAGATCCCCGCTTGCGAGCGCCGGAAACAGCTGGGCTGTCGTGGCCTCGCGCACGGTAACGAGAACCCCGGGCGTGCGCGCCTTGAGCATGGCGATCGTGCGCGGCAGCAGATCGGCTGCGGCCGAGATCAGCGTGCCGACGATCACGTGCCCGCTGGTGCCCGCGCTGAACGCATTCACTTCGTCCGTCAGATACCGCAATTCGGCCATCAGCGATTTCACGCGATGGCCAAGCAACTCGCCCAGCTCTGTCGGCTGCATGCCGCGGTTGCTGCGAACGAAAAGCGGTCCCTCGAAGCAGGCTTCGAGTTCATGCACGATCTTGCTCACCGCTGGCTGCGTGAGGCCGGTTTCGTTGGCCGCCCGCACGAGCGAGCCGGTCTCCAACACGCGGTCGAAGACCTGAAGCTGGTGAAACTTGAGCTTTCGTCCGAGATTGAGGGCGGTCCAGGGCAGTGAGCGCATCGGCGTGCTGTCAGGCCGCTGCGGTCGAGCTGGACGCGCTCGCCGGTTCGGCGTCCGGCAACACGTGCACCGATTCCGCAGGCTCCGCGCAGAGGAACGCCGCCACGTACTCTTCGAGCATGGCCACATCCGGCAGCGACGCCGGATTCACGTGATAGTTGACGAGGCAGCCGTCGAACGTCAGCACGAGCATGTCGATGAGCCGCGCGCGGCGCACGCTATCGCGGGCAAGACTGGGCGCGCTGGCCGCGAGCATGGCCGACAAGCGTTCCCGAAACCACTGAAGCAACGACGGATCGTACGGATCGCCCGGACTCACGGTCGCCAGCGCCTGCACCAGATTGTGCGAAAAGCCGTTATCGAGTCTCGGCGTCTCGACCAGCAGGCCGCCGAGCAACGTTCGCATACGCGCATGCGCACCATGCGCCGACATCACCTCGGCTTCGAGCGAGGAAATGCGGGCCTTGAACCATTTCTCGTAGACGCAGAAGAAAACCTGCAACTTCGCAGTGAAATAGCTGTAGATGTTCGCGTGCGAAATACCGGCGCGCCTGGCGATCTGCACCATTGTGGTGTCGACATACCCTTTTTCGAGAAACAGGGCATGCGATGCTTCGAGAATGGCGAGACGAATGTCTTCTTTCTTGACTTGTGGCATATGTGAGCCTGCACGGATAGGCCGGGCACCTCGATCGTAAATTCTCAACTCCCGCTAACGCCGGTACCTTGTGTCAGCGCGCACAGTATGCCAGCGCAAACGCAGCTTGCGGCGAAAACTAAGCGCAAACACTCCCCCGGACTTTCCCGATATTTCAACGCACGCAACGCGAATTGCGATGACAGGCATCGCGTAATGCGCCGTCTTGCCGCAGTTTCCGCGCACTCGCTCCCCGATATCTTTCGCAGACGTAGCATTTTTCGGATATTTCAAAATTGAACAATTACGATGTCATGTTTCTTCTGCATGGCGCTGCGATGGCACCGCAGCCGGCGTCGTATATGGTTGCGAATATTTAAACAAATATCTGAACGAATACGGCGCCGATGCGATTGGCCGATGTTCGAACACCGATATTCGAACACCGCTGTCACGCCAATGAGAACGCACCATGCATGCCAACGCGCAGTATCGTCGTGATCGATTCCCTTTCACGTGTAGGAAAAAGATGTCGGATATCCCCTACATTCCTTCGGAGTCCATTGCAAATCTTGATGTCAATGCGAAGTACGTTCCTCGCGCATAAGCCTGTGGCGCAGGGTTTCCGGTGGCGATTACAAAGATTTACAAGATCGGTCGATCCAAATACCGCAATTTGCGTCCAACTTAGGTCAATCCATGATGACGACGAGTGGGATGAAACACCGCTCTCGCAAGGAGGTCATGATGCGAACGAACCTGAAATGCCCGGGGCACACGACACCGGTGCACGTCTCAAAGACACGCGTGGCGAAGGTGTCCTCGGCCATCGGCATGGCGACGCTGCTGCTGACGCTGGCAGGCTGTGCCTATGAAGCGCCGCCTCAACCGCGCCTACCGTACCGTGGACCGGAGAGTACGAATCCTGCGTACCAACCGAATTGCGGCCCGCCGCCTTATGCGCCGGGCTCGGCATGTAGTCCTTACGCCGCACCGCCCGCGCCGCCGGGTCCATTACCCAATACGGATGCTTACGGCCGCCCGTATCCGCCGACCGACGCCGCGGGCCGGCCGTATCCGACCGATGCGCAGGGTCGTCCGTACCCTCCGTATCCTCCGCCGCCGGCATATCGGGAATCGAACCCTGCCACCGGGGCAGGTGTACCGGAAAACGGGTCGGCAACCGCGCATTAATCGCCAACACCGGACACGCCATCGAATAGCCAATCAAACAACCGATGAAAGCAGACCGCTTTCGTCACACAGGAGCCACGACGGACATCGCGATGGGCGATGTTCGGTGGCTCGCCTGACGGCCTGCCGATACTCTGGGCGATTTGCCCCTTTGAAGGAGCCATACGTCATGAAAACCCCACAACGATGGGCCACGCCCATCACTCGCCTCTCCCGCTCGGTCGCCCCGGTGCTCGTGGGCGCAGCGCTTATCGGCACACTCGCCGGATGCGGCGGCATGACGCCGCGCGAATCGCGTAATACGGCGGTCGGCGCAGGGGTCGGCGCGCTGGGCGGAGCGCTGATTTCCGGCGGCGACCTCGGCACGACCGTCGGCGGCGCCGTCGTCGGCGGCGTGATCGGCAACGTGATCACCGACGATCGTCGCCGCCGCTGATATTGCAGTTATGGCGGATATGCGCCGATATCCACCGATATTCGCCGATATCCGCCGATATCCGCCAGTATTCGCCTCCCCGGTGGACGTCTTCGTCGCTCTCATCGACGTCCATCGCCACGGCCTCTCGTTGCCTTGGATAGCTGCTCATCGCCCCCACGGCACTTGATCGCCCCGCAAGCGGCAAGCCACCGGCAAGACGTCGCCCGCGACGCTTCGGCCGCGCGGCCTTCCTGAACGCTCAAGAAACAAGGAGAAGCGACACATGACTCCCCACCCCCCCCTCCGCCAACGGGCGCTTCGCACCCTCGACACGCGGCGCCTCGGCCGCCGGGCCCTCGCCGCCGTAACGCTGTGCGTCGGCGCCGCGGCGCTGTCGCTCGCGGCCATGCCGAGCTTCGCGCAGTCCGGGGCGCCCATCACCGGCGTCGTTCCGTCCACGCCGACGCCACCGCCGCCCGCGAGCGCCCCGGACTACGGCGACGCCGCCGACCAGAACGCCGCGCTGGGCCTGTACCTGCAACGCTCGTTCGACGCCATCGACACCAACCACGACGGCAAGATCGATCGCAACGAATGGTCGGCCTATCAGCGCAGCCAACTGCAGGCGCGTCGCGCGACGTTCGAGCGCTACTTCAAGGCGGCCGACAAAGACGGCGACGGCTATCTGAGCCGTGAGGAAGCTGCGGCGTCCGAACCGTTCCTCTATCAGCATTTCGACGACATCGATGCGAATCGAGACGGCAAGCTCTCGCAGGCTGAAATTCGCAGCTTCTTCCGCCGCTACTACCACCAGCGCGCGCAAGCCGATGCGGCGACCACAAAGCCGTAAGCGAGCACGTCCGGGCGGCACGGGATCTCGCGAAAATGCTCCCCGCTCCCTGCTCCCGGACCGCCCGACAACGAAAAGGGCTGGATCCCGCTTTACGGGATCCAGCCCTTTCGTTTCCGACGCACCGTCTGTCTGACGGTAGTGATTCACCTACGGTGCCGTCACCGATTCCCTCGGTGCGCGACCTGTCACCGTCGCACCCCGAGCGTACGCATTACACGTGGAAGAATTCGGCGATGATCGCGGCGCCGAGGAACGTGCCGGCGTTCGCGAGGAACGACACGACCACGATGCGCCAGCCCAGACGACGGAAGGCAGGCACATCCTTGGCGACCGACAGACCGGCATAGGTCAGCATCGGCGTGACCAGCGCCAGGAAGTTGATCTTGCCCGTGAACTGCTCGACGACCGGTGCAAACGGGAAAGCGGGCGAGGTCAGGAACATCGCGATCAGCGACACCCAGCACACAGCCGGCACCTTGCGACGCGTGACGAAGTACAGCGCTTCGCCGACGATCACGGCGCCGATGATGATCAGCATGCCCGGCACGCCATCGAGGAACGGCGTCTTGAAGGCCATGCTGTTACCGACCAGCGCCAGCGCCCCCGAGAAGACCCAGGCGAACAGACGCGCGCCGAAGTTCATGTCGACGGTGTGCGCCTTGCTGGCCTGCTTGAGTTCCTTGGCGGCTTCGGCGTCGGCCACCGCCGCGGCTTCGGCGTTCGCGCGGCCACGCTTGCTCATGCGACCGAGCACCGGCTCCATCACGCGATAGCCCCACACGGCGAGCGGCAGCGAGATGAACAGCGTGAAGTACGTGCCGATGGTCGTGGTGATCAGGTTCGACGCGGCGGCGAAGGTCGCCACTTCCTTGGCGACTTCCGGCGTCTGCTGCGCGGCGATGGCGCCGGCGGCGGCGGCCATCATCGAACCCGAACCCACACCGGCGCCCATGGCGAGCGAGTGCGGATGGAACAGGTTCAGGCTGGCAACGAAGCCCGCGAACAGCGAGATGAACACGGCGCCGAAGATCGTGCCCGTCAGGTACTCGGCCAGCACGCCACGGCCTTCCGGGGAATCGAAGCCGTACTTTTCGCCGATGATGGCGAGGCTCGGCTCGCGGCCGACCGAGAAGGTCGCACCGATGGCTTCCCGCTTGATGCCGAGCAGCAGCGCGACCGGCAGGCCCAGAATGATCGTGCCCACGAAGTGCCCGAACTCCTGGAACACCAGCGCCCAGCCAGCGGCGACGAGCTTGGGCAGCGAGCCGCCCACGAGCAGGCCGAGCTTGGCCACGAACAGCAGCAACGCCGGTTGCAGAATGGCCGCCGCCTTATGCTGCAGCGGCAGGTCGATCTGCACGAAGCGCGGCAAACGCGCTTGCGACAGGCCCAACGCCGCGCCGAGCAGCAACGCCCAGACCATCGGCAACAACACGATCTTGCCGTGACCGGCCTTGATGCTGATCGCACCGATCAGCTCCGCGATCACGAGGATCACGATTGCCCACACATACAGGCGCACGCCATCGCTGAAGGCGCCTCCCTGCGGCTTTGCCGCGTTTTGTTCCATGACTGCCATCTGGGTCTCCACTGCACTTGCTATTGAACCGGTCCGATGCCTTTCGCGCGCCGCGCATGGCGACGATGCGAGGGGGTTAGCGAACATCTCGGTGATTAGGGAAGTTCGGCGCGCCATCCGTCCGGCCGCGAAACCAGCGGACTTTTCGGCATGGCGGCGCCTGAACGCCCGCCATGTTGGCACGCCTTGGTGACAGCAACAGCGCCCCGCGCCGAACCGCCCGAGGGCGGCATTATACGCGGTCAAAAACCCCGTTTCGGCCACCTGTCCCGCAGGCTGAAACGGTTGCGCACCGAATCAGGCCTCTCGACCCGCACCCGGCGCACTTTCCTCACTTTTACGATGCATTCGCACCAGATTGCCGGCAACTGAACGCAAGATGACAGCAGGATCCCCCGGCGCGCCGGCATCCGGCATGCCAACCCACCGGCCCACCGGGTCCGACCGATCAGACGTAGCCGAACGGTGTGGCCGGATTGGCCGCCGTCTCGACCCAGACACTCTTCGTCTGCGTGTACTCGTAGAGCGCTTCCACACCGCTGGAGCGCCCGTAACCGCTGTGGTTGTAGCCACCGAACGGCGAGGCGACGTTGATCGTCTTGTAGCCGTTGATCCAGAACGTGCCGGCGTTGACCTGCGAGGCCACGCGGTGTGCGCGCGCGACATCCTGCGTCCATACCGCACCGGCCAGACCGAACTCGCTGTCGTTGGCGATCGCCAACGCCTCTTCTTCCGTATCGAACGGAATCGCCACGACCACCGGGCCGAAGATTTCCGTACGCGCAACGCCCATCGAGTTGTTGGCGTCGGCCAGCACGGTCGGGCGCACGAAGAAACCGCCGTCGCTGCGCTGCTGCGAGCCGGCCGCCAGCCGCGCGCCGCCCTCGACACCCGCATCGATCATGTTCATCACGTGCTGGTACTGCGTGCGATGACAGATCGGGCCAACCTCGGTGGTGTCGTCGAGCGGTTCGCCCACGCGAATCTTTTCCGCGCCGCGCGCCAGCATTTCGATCATCTGGTCGTATACGCCGCGCTGCACCAGCAGACGCGAGCCCGCAACGCAACTCTGACCTGCGCTCGAGAAAATGGCCGCCTGCGCGCCGAGGCAGGCGCGCTTGAGATCCGCATCGTCAAACACGATGTTGGCCGACTTGCCGCCCAGCTCCAGCACGCTCGGCAGCAACCGCTGCGCGGCGGCCGTCGCGATCTTGCTGCCCGTCGCCGGCGAGCCCACGAACACGACCTTCTTGACGACCGGATGCGAAATGGCAGCCTGCCCCGTCGTATGACCGAAACCGGCGAGCACGTTGATCAGACCGCGCGGCACACCGGCCTGCTCGGCCAGGGCGGCGACGACGAGCGAACTCGCCGGTGTGAGTTCCGACGGCTTGAGCAGCACGCCGTTGCCCATCGCGATGGCAGGCGCGAGTTGCCAGCCGCAGGTGAAGACCGGCGCGTTCCACGGCGTAATTTGCAGCACCACGCCCATCGCCTCGCGGCGCGTGTAGTTCAGATGCGTGCTCGGCACCGGGATGACGTCGCCGAAGAACTTGTCCGTCCAGCCGGCGTAATACTCGAGCATCTCGGCCACTTTGCCGACTTCCCCGCGGCAGTCGCGGATCGGCTTGCCCGCGCCGACGGATTCGAGTTGCGCCAGCGCTTCGGCGTTTTCGCGAATCTTCGCGCCGACGGCCTGCATCACGCGTCCGCGCGCCGCGTGCGTGAGGGCCCACCACGTTTTCTGCGCGGCCTGAGCGGCTTCGGCGGCTTGCGCCACGACGTCGGCGCCCACGTCGCGGTACGTCAGCACCGTCTGGCCGGTGGCCGGGTTCACGATGTCGATGCTGGCCTCGCCACGGCCTTCGATCAGTTCGCCATTGACGAACGAACCGATTGTGGTGGCGTTGGGGAAGAACTTGGCGAATGCGCCGAGCAATGCGGCGGCTTGTTGGTCTGGCATGTGAAAGCTCCGTGCGATGCGCGCTGCGGCACGCATCGTGTCGTCAAACAAAAAGAATTGCAGAGGGCCGCAGGCATGATCGCCCCGGCGCCGGGTCGTTACGCCGGTTCTGACCGTGACCTCAGCTATGGCAGTTACGCGCGCCCCGGCTCGATGAATTGCACGATGCGGTTGAAATCCTCGTCGTCGCCCACCGTTGCGGCGCTGGCGGCCCACAAACGCCCGACTTCGGCCGACAACGGTCCCGTGGCGAGCGTGCCGGTCTGCTCGGCGAGCGCCATGGCCAGACGCACGTCCTTGCGCATGAGCTTCATCGTGAAGCCCGAATCGAAGGCGTCGTTCAGGATCCACGTCGGATAGTTGGTTTGCGTGACACCGCTGCGTCCCGAGCCGGCATTGAGGCCTTCAAGCACCTGCGCCGGGGCCACGCCCGCCGCCTTCGCCAGACGCATGGCCTCACCGGCCACCACGAGATGCGCCGCGCACATCAGGTTGTTGATGAGCTTGGTCACATGACCTGCCCCCACGTCGCCGATATGCACGCGCTTGGCCGACATGGCGGCGAGCACCGGCTCGATACGGGCGATATCGTCCGCCGAGCCGCCGAGCACCATCGTGAGTGCGCCGTTCAGTGCGCCTTTCGGGCCGCCGGAGACCGGGGCGTCGACCAAGGCGATGCCCTTCTCACGCAGCGTGACGGCCAGCTTGCGTGTGCTTTCCGGATCGGCCGTCGACGTGTCGACCACGATCAGGCCTTCGCGCCCGTTCGCGGCAATACCGTCGGCGCCATTCACCACCGCTTCGACGACCTGCGACGTGGGCAGCGACAGCACTAGCGCATCGGCTTCGCGCGCCAGTTCCGCGACCGAAGCGCGCAGGCCGATGCCGGCTTGCGCCAGCGCGGCACCGGCAGCCGGCGACGGATCGAAACCGAGCACCGTGAAACCGCCGCGCTGCAACGACAGCGCCATGCCGCGTCCCATATTGCCCAGTCCGACCACTCCGATGATTTTCATGTTGACTCCAGATTGACTGCGAGAATGACGCCGCCCCCACGGGCCGCGCCGCGTTGCTCCGCCGGCCGGGATATCCGGCCGACGCTAAGGATTGACGGGGATCGCCGCGCTAGTGGTTCACGAACTCCAGCACGACATTGCCGGCGAACTCGGGCTCCACGACCAGTCCGTGTTCGTTGTACCCATAGGGCACGCCGTTCTCGCGCCACAGCGCTTCGACATGCGCCAGGTCCGGTGTGAGCAGCGTGATCGCCACCGCATGGGGGCGCACGCCCTGCGCCATCGGCAACCCGACGGCCGCGTAGCGCGCTTCGGCCCGCTGCGGCGACATGGCGCGCAGATGGCCGCAGCCGGTGTCGGCCACCGCGCCGCCTTCGTAGAGATCGACGTGACGCGCGCCGTACATCCGCTGCCAGCGCGTGGCGAGCGAGCTTAGCGACGCGGTGTCGGGCGTCACATACGTGATACCGACGATGCCCGTCACGCCGTTCGCGTGCGTCTGCCATTCGGGCGCCCAGATCAGTTCCGGACGGTGCTGGTGGCAAATGAAATGGGAAGCGTCGCCGAGCGAGTCGTCGATGAACAGCCCCAGCGAGACGACAGCCTCGTCGGGCGTGCCGTCGGGTTTGCGCATCGCACGACGGAAATCGAGAATGCCTTGCGATTCGAGGCCGGCCTGCACGAGGCGCGCATGATCGGCGCGGGCGTCTTTGCTATGGAGCGCGACGAGCGACACGCCCTCTTCCCGGGCGAGGAAGCCGCCGAGATAGCGTCCGAAGCAGAAATTGCCGACGGCGTTCGTGCCGAACTTGTTCGCGTTGTCCACGCCGATCAGTTCGATGAAGTTGTCGTCGAACATCATGAGCGAAGTGACCGTGCCCCCCCACGGGTGGTACGACACCGGCGACGGCGCAAAACCCATGCGCTCGTAATGCGCCAGCCGCCGTGGATGGTCATGCACGGTGACCAGCGGATGATCGATGCCGAATCGCGTGTTGCGCGGAGGAATCATCGGGTGTCTCCGAAGGGCCCGGGAGCCATGCGATTCCAGCTGAATTCACGTCGAATCTTCGCGTCGAATCGCAGTGCGCCGTCGTCACATTGGGTCGGGTCACAAGTGGCGCGGAATCGAGCCGCCGACACCGGGCCTCGCCTGGGTTCGTTGCCCGGCGTTGGGGCCGATCCGCATGCCTGGCAGTTTGGATTGAAAAAAATTGCCACTCAATGACAACGCTTGAAGATTTTTGTTCTAATTATTAGTCTTTAGGGCATGACACCAACGATTAACGAAAACCGTTTGTCGTATCTGTATGAGGCCGTCCAGTGCGGCACGGTGCGCGCCGCCGCCGACAGACTCGACATCGCCCCCTCCGCAGTGAGCCGCCAGATCGCCTTGCTGGAGGCGGAACTGGCCATGCCCCTGATCGAGCGCCACAAACGCGGCGTACACCTGACGCAGGCCGGCCGGTTGCTCATGGAGTATTACCGCGAGCAGCGCGCGCACCAGGAAGACTTGCTGGCCAAGCTTCAGGAAGTCCGCGGGCTTCGGCGCGGGCACATCCGGCTGGCGGTCGGCGAAGGTTTCGTGAGCGATCTGATGGGTGCGCCGTTGCAGTACTTCTGCAAGCGCTATCCCGACATCACGCTCACCCTCGACCTCGCCGGCACCAATGAAGTCATGCGGCTGGTGGCGGAAGACGATGCCGACATCGGTCTGGTCTACAATCCGCCCGCCGAGCCCAAGATCGTCTCGCGCGCGCAGATGGCGCAGCCGGTGCATGCGATCGTCGCACCGGACTCCCCGCTGATCGCCGCAGCGCGCAACGCGCAGCACGCAGACCGACCCGGCGCCCTGCCCCTCGACACCCTCTACGGCGTGCCGCTCGCGCTCATGCACGGCTCATACGGCACACGACAGTTGATGGCGCTGGCCGAACAGTCCGAGAAGCATCGTCTTATCCCGACCGTCACCACGAACTCGATCTCGGTACTCAAGCACTTCGTTCGCGCGGGTCTGGGCGCGACTTTTCTGCCGACGTTCGCCGTGTCTCAGGAAATCGAAGCCGGTGTGCTGTGTGCGGTGCCCATCGATCATCCGATTCTCAATGGCGCCGAGGCGCACCTGATCACACGTGCCGGACGCCGCCTGTCCGGCGCGGCCAACCGTCTGCTCACTCACCTCGCCAGCAAAATGGAAGCCTTCGGCGCGCCGGGCTGAAGTCCGGGGCCGGAGCCCCCCAGCAACGGCACACGCCGCCTGAAACGGCCGACTGAAAG
Source organism: Pandoraea anhela (assembly GCF_902459655.1). Taxonomy (GTDB): domain Bacteria; phylum Pseudomonadota; class Gammaproteobacteria; order Burkholderiales; family Burkholderiaceae; genus Pandoraea; species Pandoraea anhela. The sequence goes on along the minus strand of NZ_CABPSB010000003.1, from coordinate 278,475 downwards.
CATTCCACCCAACTTTTTGGTGTACGAGGCGATCCGTCCGAGCGTTTCGGTTGCTGGCACGCAACACTCGGCGGCCTAAGCCTTTCCCTTATATTACGTACCGAAAAATTCGGATATAAAGAAGCCAATCAGGTGAACCGGTGCGTTCGCGTCGTGCGGTGGCTTCGTAGTTCGACGTCGTGCCTTGACGTCGTGCTTTAGGTCGCACTACGAGACAAAAACACGCCCCGGTCCCGCCACTCATTCCGGTCGCATGGCCAAGCGCGACAACGCTTCGCCGCCGACCCTACGCCAGTGGACTGCCATGACGACGATCTCTGAAGACCAGAGCGTAATAACGGTAAAGGTCGTATCGACACCACTCGCAACTGGCCGCATTCCCCCATGCGCCACCCGTTGCCCAGGCGTCCCCGCTTGCCGATTTCTCGTCATTCGTAACGAAATTTCAGGCTTTTCCGACGACGTCGCATACCGCCCCCGCTCGGGCGCCTTACGACGGCGACGGTCATAACCACGCAAAAGAGGTGCGGGGCAAAACGCAACCTGGGGAGCAGACCATGAAAAAGAAGCTCATTGCAGCCAGCCTGCTATGCAGCATCGGCGCATTGGCGCACGCACAATCGAGTGTGCAACTTTATGGCCGCGTCGATGGCGGCTTTGAGTTCATGAACAATTTGCAGGACGGCAACGGCGGCACCGCCTCGCGATGGCGTGCGCAGGGTGGCGACTACGGCACGAGCCTGTTCGGCCTGCGCGGTTATGAGGATCTCGGCCGTGGATTGCATGCCGTATTCAATCTGGAAGGCGGATTCCAGTTGATGAACGGGTTCAACAACAACGGCTCGGGATCGATCTTCGACCGGCGCGCGCTGGTCGGTCTCAACTCGCGCTCGTGGGGGCAACTCACGCTCGGACGCAACCTGTTCATCAGCAACGGCGTCTGGGACTTCGATCCCTTCCAGCAGCAGGCCTTCTCGTCGGCGTCGCTCGTGCGTGGACGCAACTGGCCGCAGGCGAGCAATACCGTCAACTATCAGAGCCCGAACTGGTATGGCTTGGACTTCGCGGGCCAGTACGCTTTCTCCAACATCGCCGGCCAGTTCAACAACGGGCGCGGCATGGGCGCGCAACTGACTTACACGCACGACCGCTTCCAGTTGCGTGCGCTGTACGACGAAATTCGCGATACCAACGGACGCTTTACCGACGTGTTCGCTACCTCACGCGAATACTTCGCCGGCGCGAACGTCTTTCTGAACCGCTTCACGATCTCGCTGGGCTACACGCACATGTCGGCCCCGGACGCGCCCGCCCCCGACTTCGCCACGCGCGCCGACCACTACTGGGCAGGCGTGAAGTACCAGGCGACCGCCGTGTGGGCAGCGAACGCCGCCGTGTATCACGTGAACGTACCGGGCGGCTTCGGGCACGCGACGATGTTCGAGTTGGGCACCACGTACAACCTCTCGAAGCGCACGTTCCTGTACGGCACCGTCGCGTATGTGAAGAACAGCGCAAACCAGAGCTTTTCGGTCGCCGCGATTCCGAGCGACTCACTCGACAACCCGCCGCCGGGCAAGAGCCAGACCGGCGCTTACATCGGGGTCTCGCACTCGTTCTGAGTCTGCCCGCGCTATCACGTCGGGCGTACGCCAGCCCGCCACCCCACCACCAGTCTCCACACCGCAAGCCGCCCGGTGATCGCCGGGCGGTTTTCTGCTTTGCATACGATCGATTCGTCGGTGCTCAGAAACGGTACTTCGCGCTAACACCCCCTGCCACGGCTTTTTCCCCGGCGCGCAGGCTGAGATCGCCGCCGACGTGCACGTTGAATTGCTTGGTGACCCGGATGTCCGCGCCGAGGTCGGCGGTGAAGATGTCGCGTCCGAGTTTCACGCCATTGACGACGAACGCGCGCGGCGCACCGTAGATCGCGTTGGTCAGGCGGCTCTGCGTGTCGCCGAATTCATGCTCGTATGCCAGACGCAACGTCGGAATCACGCTGCCGCCGGCGGTGTTGACCAGTTCGCGCCATAGCCGCACCCCGGCGATGATCCGGCGCGAGTTGCTGGTCTGCGGGCCGACGTGCAGCCCGTTGTTGCCTTGTGCGGGGTCGCGATCCGTCTCGTCGTAACCGTTCAGACGCGTCGTTGCGATTCGCATGCCGAGGAAAGGATCGACGTTCATTCCACCGGCGAGTACGCGCTGGCCGACTTCACCGAAAAAGCCCAGCGTGCGGCCACCGGTCCTGCCCGAGACACGTGCCGACACGTCGCGGGCCGCGACGGTGCGCTCGGTCGACACATTGTGGTTCGTGAAGAACACACCGCCGTTGGCGAACCAGCGCGTATCGCTCAGGTACGAGCCGTAAATCCCGACGCTCGCACTTCTGACGTCGGACGAACCGGGCAGGTCGCCGGCGACCGAGGAACGCGTGCCCAGGCCGAACGACGCGCCGACGAGCGCGTTGCGGTTCAGGCGTCTGTCGACGCCGAATGCGCCGTCGATACCCTTCGTGGAAAAGGCCATATCGCTGTTCTCCTGTGTCGCGCCCGTGCCTTTGAACGCCCCCCAGACGGCTGTGCCGTTTTCATCGGCACGCTGCCCCCTGGACGTATTGCAATCGGGCATCGAGCCGCCGGCGAGCATACGGGTCTGCATACTGCTGCGAAACGCGTCGGCGGCACTGTAGGCGGCTGTCGCGTTGTTCGCGAGCGATTCGCCGGAAAGCATGCGCGCCGCGCGGCGCTGCTCGGCCGACCCTGCGGGCAGCAAAACCATCTGGCCGAGAACGCTGCCCCCGACACGGCCCGAAACGATATCGGCCAGCGTCACGCCTTGCAGGGACCCCAGCAAGCCCTGCTCGTTGCCAGAATACGGCGCGTTGGGATCGAGAAAGGCAATCCCCTTATCGGGATCGATGATGACCGAACCGTCGTCGCCACCGGTATCGTCGGGCTTGGTCGGAATACTGCCGTAATCGACCTCACCGAGTTTCACCTTGGCATTGGGGCCGGGCACGACGACCTGCACTTTCTTCTCGTACAACTCCTCGGGCGTCACGGAAGTGTCGACGGGACGCAGCACGATCTTCGTCTTCGTGAAGTCGCCGTCCTTGTTGACTTCGAGGGTGCCGCGATGAATTCCTTGCGGGTCCTTTTTCGCATCCGACTCGATTTTCGCTTTGTCGCCCATCGACGCATAGGAGTCGATGACCAGTTTGTAACCGTGGAGGTGGAGCGTCCCCGCGTTTTCGAATGTCTTGACGCCGTAGACATCGTTCGCCAGCGCGATGACCCCCGGCTCGGAGAGCGTCAGCAAGCCGGTGCCGAGGGCATTGCGATGCGCCGCGGTCAGCGTGCCGCTCTCGACATTCAGCGTGGAGATGGCGCTTTGGTCCCCGCTGAAGGTGAGATTACCTGTGCCGACTTTGCTGACGATGGCGCCCTGCTTGTCGGTGTCGAGCTTGACGATGTCTCCGCTGAAGACATCGTGCTTGCCAAGCGCACCGAGTTTGAGTGTCTTGCCGCTCGTGACCACATGGCCGCTGCCCGATAACGCGCCGATTGTCACGGAGGTTGCGGAGGTTGCGGGCGCCGGGTCGTCTCCCGGCGACTGTTTGACGTCGGCCAGACTGAGCGTGCCGTTCTGCAGAGTGATCGCTGCGGCATCTGCGGTTGTCGTTCCCGCAAGATTGGCGAGGCCTGCGTTGATGATCTGGCGCGTTTCCAGATCGCTGTCCACGACGAGCAACTGACCGCCCGCCTGATTTTCGATCACCCCGGCCCCGCCTTTGGCTTTTCGGAAAACCGCAATGCCGCTGTTCGTGATCGTGGCGTCGGCTGCATTCGCACTGTCGAATCCCACGAATCCGCCTTGGTCCACTTGAATCACGCTGTGCCCACCGGTCGACTCCGGGTGGAAGGTGAGTGCGCCACTCTCGTGAATCTGGAACTTCGCCGCCCCCGCGCTGGTTCCCTTGAAGAAATCGATGGTACCGCCCGGGTCCCCCGGTGCCTGGCCGGCCGACTGTCCGGCCGACTGTCCGGCATTAAGACTCACATTTCGTGCGTCGTCCGAGACACCCTGACCCGCCATGAACTTGAGCCTCCCCTTGGTGCCGACATTGATCGCCAACTTACCGTCGCCATCGATCCCCTGATGCACGGAAAGCGTGCCCTCATCGACACGCACGGTGTGATCCGCGTCTTTGGTCGCGCGAAGGGTGCCGATATCACGCTTTCGATCGGTCGCCCCGTATATCGCATCGGACAATTTCCCCGAACGATCCGACAGTTCGAGAATCGATTGGGCATCGAGCGACTGGCCGTCGGCCGGCGCGGCATCCGACATGAAGTTGATCTGGTTCTTGTCATTCCACGTCACATACCGATTGTCGTCCACCACCTCGACACCATCGGCAGCCGCATTCAGCTCTGTTGTCGTGCTGAGCTCACTCGCCGCCTTTTCGTCACGTGCGTCTTGCCAACGTTGCAACTTGTAATTGACGAGTTCGGCCTGCTTTTTCGCTTCGACCAGGGCCCCGAGGGATTTTTGAAACTGATCAACACCATTTTTCAAATAATCTTCCAGATCTTTCCGATCCGAACCCGATAATGGCGTTGCACTTCCCTGCAAATTCTCCACCTTGACTTTCAGACTATCGAGATCTTTCAACAGCTCCGTATCTTTTGGCAACTGCTTTCCCTCATCTATTCTTTTTTTCACGACATCGATAGCCTTTTCAACCTCGCTCACCTGCTTTCCCAACGCTTCGCGAAGGGCTTTCTCATCCTTGATGTTAGATAAAATATTGTGAATCGGAATTTCCGATTCTATCAACGACATGTTTTTCGCATGTTCTTCGGATTTCTGCCGCTCCTCGTTATTCGCATATCTGACAATCGGATCAAGCGCCTTCAATCTCTGCGCCCTGGTTTCCAACCCGCTCGACTGAACATCTGCCGCCGATGCCCCCGGAGATGCCCCCATGACGGCAACTACCGCAACCATGACCGCACACATTCTTGTCTGACACAGCGCACTAGACTTCGGACGATTTCCTCGCATCGGACAACTCCTTTTTCAATTCGCCTCAAATGATGATTTCCCTCATCACGCTTCAGACAGTGGCTTGATGGCCGCCATCGTTCTGGCAAATTCTAGGAGTCGATCCATCCGAATCGACTTGATATCAGATCGGTTTGATACTTAACCCACGAACAGAAAATTTGTTAAATAAGCGACGAATCCCAAACGAATTGTTTTTGCTTTTAACAAATCGCTCATCGCCACATCGAATCAATATTCACCCATCCCAAATTCATCAACGGGCGACGCCTTCTTCCCACGTGTTCCGGACAAAAATTGCGACATTTCCTCCGTGCGTTTTTTGCATAAAAAACCCGCCGTGTCCTTTTCGGACGCGACGGGTTCGGGTCCCGCACGCAGATGAAGCTCGCGGGCCTTGCTGCCTCAAAAGACGGCCCGGTGGCGCTTAGAAGCGGTACTTCGCCGCAATGCTCCCGGCGAGCGCGTTCTCGCCCTTGCGCACGCCGACGTTCGCGCCCACGTGCACATCGAGCCGCGTCCTGATGCGCAGATCCACGCCGAGATCTGCCGTGAAGACATCGCGGCCCAGCTTCGGCCCCATCACGTTGAAGGCGCGCGGCGCGCCGTAGATCGTGTTCGCAAGCTGGCTCTGCGTATTGCCGAACTCGTGCTCGTAGGCGAGGCGCAGCGACGGAGTCGCCTTGCCGCCATCGAAATGGAACACGTCGCGCGAGAAGCGCACACCCAGCACGCCGCGCGCCGACGTCTGCGACTGCGCGCCGACCTTGAGCCCGTCGTGGCCGGCCCCACCGTCGCGGTTCGTTTCGTCGAACGCGGCCAGACGGGACGACGCGATACGCACGCCTACCGACGGATCGACGTGAAAACCCGCCACGTCGAAACGCTGGCCGACTTCGCCGAACGCGCCGAACGTGTTGCCTCGGGTCTTGCCCGACAAACGCGCCGACGCCTCGCCTGCGGCTACCGTTCGGTCCGTCGCGACGCTGTGATGGGTGTACGACACGCCGCCGTTCACGAACAGATTCGCGTCGTTCAGGTGCGAACCGTACAGCCCTACGCTGACGCTGTCGATTTTCGATTCGCCCGACGTCCGCCCGGCGCTCGACGTCTGATTGCCCAGACCGAAGGCGGCACCGAGCCGCGTGTCGTCGCCCAGACGCTTGTCCACGCCGATGGCGCCGTTCACCCCTTGCACGTCGAAGGACACCGCTTCGTCGCGCTGCGTCGACTTGCCGCCATCGAACGAGGCCCACCCGGCGATACCGTGATCGCCGGACGCTGCCCCGCCGGTCGCCTTGTCATCGAGCATCGTGCCGCCGGCCAACGTGCGGGCCTGGAGATTACGCTGGAAGCGCGTTGCCGCACCTTGTGCCGCATAGGCGTTGTTAACAAGCGATTCGCCCGAGAGCATGCGCGCCGCCTGACGCTGCTCCGCCGAGCCGGCGATCAGGGTCGCGACGTTGTCGAGCACCGCGCCCCCGATGCGGCGTGACGCGATATCGCCGACGCTGATGCCGTCGATCGAGGTCAGCACTGCACGCTCGTTGCTCCCATACGCTGCGTCGCGAGCAAGGAAGCCGACCTTGCTGTCCTGGGTAATAGTGACCGTCCCACCGCCCTCGGCCGGACCGTACGGCTTGTCGTTGCCCAGCCGGTTGTCGCCGGGATTCGGCTCCCCCGGATTGTCGTCGTCCATCTCCGGATCGGCGGGCGTCTCCTCATCGACATCGGTCCGGATGCTTCCATAGACGACCTCCCCCATCTCGACCGTCGCGCCGTCGTCGTGCGTGACGACCTGAAGCTTTTGGTCGACCAGATCCTTCAACGCCACGCCGGCGTCGGGAATCAGGGAGATCGTGGTATTTCGGAAATCGCCGTCCTTTTCGACGTGAATCGTGCCGCGAGCGATGTGCTCCCCGTCCCTGACAGCTTTCGCGGTGATCTGCGCCTTGTCGCCCCGCGAGGCGTAGCGCTCGACCGACAAGCGATGGGCGCTGAGATCGATCTTCCCCGCGTTATCGATATGTCTGACGCCTGCGACGTCCTGCGCGAGCGCCAGCGTGGCGTGCGGCCCGACGCTCACGTTGCCTGTGCCGAGGGCCTGCGCATGCGCCGCCGTCACTCGACCGTCGTCCACGCGCAGGTTGGCGATGCCGCGCTGATCGCCGGAGAGCGTCAGGTTGCCGGCACCCACCTTGACGACATGTGCGCCGGGTGGCGTGATCGGCAGCGTGTGCGTGCCGGTCTCCGGGGCAATGCCCCCGGGCATCGACAACCGTGCCGTTTCGTCGCCTGCCGGCCCGTCCTGCCGGGCCATGATCCGACCGCCGAACGCGTCGTCACGGCCCAGTGCGCCAAGCATCAGCACGGTCTCGCCCGTGACGATGTCGCCCTCGCCGGTCAATGTCCCGATACCCAGCGCTGCGCCCGTGTGCCCACCCGCTTGCGTTGCCGGGGCGATCCCAGAGATGTCGAGCGAGCCGCCGGCCAGCTCGATCGATGCGTCGTGCGCCGTGGTCGTTCCCGTCATGCTGGCCGTACCGGCGTTACGCAGTCGCAGTCGTTCGAGTTCGCTGTCGCCGATCACGAGACGAGCGTCCCTCACGTTGTCGACCCGGGCATTGCCGCCACGCGACGCACTGATGGAGGCGGCCCCGACATTCGTCAGATCCATGTTGTCGAGCCGCGTTTTCGATATCATCAATGCCCCCTGCGTCAGATTCTCGATGTCGGCGCCATCGGCGAACGAATCCCGGATCACCACCTGCCCCCGGTTCACCAGTCTCGACTGCCCCATGCGGGCGCCTGCACTCGCCTGCACGGCGCCGTTCTCGAAAACGTCGATTTTCGCGCGCGCGAGGTCGGCGCCGGAGAAATGCGCCTCGCCACGCGAATGCACGTCGATAAGGCTGTCGCCAGCGTTGGCTCCGGCGTGAAAACGCAGTTGCCCGTCGTGCGCCGCGCTGAGGTTGGCGCGTGCGGCGCTGGTGCCTTCGTCGAAAACGATGCGGCCGCCCACGAGAGGATTGTCCGGTCCCGGCAGGTGCAAGCCGTCGTCTTCACCCGGGGGTTCGTTGTCGGTTTCGCTCACGCCGGCGCGCAGCCGCAAGGTCTTGAACTCGTCGGCAACGCCCACGCCCCCGGCGTTGAAATGGAGTACGCCGGCGGTGCCGACATGGATCGTCAGTTTTCCGGTCCCTTCGATGCCGCGATGAACCGTCAGCGCGCCATCCGCCAGCGCGATGTCATGATCGGCATGCTGGCCTGCGCGGATCGTGCCGACATCGAGCGCCCCGTTGCCGTCACCCGCCGGTACCTTCGACGTGTAACCCGCTTCGCCGCCGATTTCCAACGTGGTTTTCCGCCCCAGCAGAGCGTGCCCGACGTCGGGGGCACCCCCCGTTTTCGCGCTGACGAGGTGCGTGTTGTTCCAAGTCGACGCGCCGTCCCGAGCGCCGTCGGCCGGTGCGACCAGTTCGTAGGTGTGCGAGAGTTCATTGAACGCCTGCACCGTCTCCAATGCCAGCCAGCGTTCGGCAGACTTCTCGGCCTTCCTGAGGGCCTCAGCGGCCTGCCAATACTCGGTCTTGACTGCCCGGGGAATGGCCGTCGCCGAGAAAGTCGCCTGCATCGCTTCGAACGCCTGTTCACGACCGTCTTCGCTCGCATCGAGCACCGCGTCCATCGTCGATTTCATGTGACGCAGATCCGCGAGCGTAATACCGCCATTCGCGCGGTATTGATCGTTGCCTGCGCTCTTCGTCTCATGTTCCGCCAATAGATGGCCGAAGCTGTTGCTCAGTTTCCTGATGTTATCGACTCGCCGCGCCAGCGGCAGGCCCGCATCACTTTCCTCGAGAATTAACTTATATGTGGCGCCCAACTGTTTCGCGTTGGAATACGCCTCATATTTATTTTTATATTCCTGCTCTTTATCTTTAAGAATTGAATCAACGATCTTATTTCGCTCGACAAGCCAGCCCGCCTGATTCCCGGACAGCTCGGCAACAACCCTCGACGGCACAGCCATCATCGCCACAACCGCTGCGACGGCGAGGCAAACCTTCGTTTTCCGCAACGTATCCGACGTCAGATGCATCTCTTGCATTCGATCGTTCCCTGATGAATTCACAACAAACGGCCCCACACGATGCCGTCACCCGGATAGCGGCATACCCGCCACTTCAAGGCTGCGAATTCTAGGCACGAATCAAAAACCAAAGATTCATTCTCAATATTTTTGGTACTTACCCCACAATTCCATCAATTTTTAAAATTGGGATGATTCTTGTATTTTCTTTTAAATAAAAATTTGAAAACTCCCAAAACGCGTGAAATCACGCCCCCACCTTCCCCAAAGTGAATGCGGCATGAGGCGCGCATACAACGGTTGAAGGTGAGATTTCAGGCGCATCCCACCGTCGTTTTTTACACGTCGCCGACGCGTCGCTGCTCGTCACGAACCCGTGCCGATCCCCCGCCGGGCGGCCATAAAAAAACCGCCGTACCTTTTCAGGTACGACGGTTTTTTCCGTCATGCGCTCAACCGTTCACATGCCTCACACCCCGGGCTTGCGCTTGGGTTTGATATCGGTGCTGTCGATTTCTTCGAGCACGTCGCGAAACTCTGCGATGTCCTCGAAGCTGCGATAGACCGATGCAAAGCGGATGTACGCAATCTTGTCCAACCGCTTCAACTCGCGCATCACCAATTCGCCGATGCGCTGGCTCATCACTTCACGCTCTGCGCCGGCCAGCAGCTTGTACTCGATGCGCGCAATGGCGGCATCCATCGCTTCGGCACTGACAGGGCGCTTGCGAATCGCCAGTTGCATGCTGGCACGGACTTTCGCCCGATCGTACTCGGCGCGGCTACCGTCCTTTTTGACGACGGCCGGCATGGTGAGCTCGACGCGCTCGTACGTGGTGAATCGCTTATCGCACGACGGGCATTTCCGGCGCCGCCGAATGGCAGCGCCGTCTTCCGCTTCACGCGAGTCGATGACCTGCGTGTCGTCGTGCCGGCAGAACGGGCAGCGCATGCGTGCGACGCCTGCGGCTTAGCCGTAGACCGGGAAACGCTTGGTCAACTCGGCCACTTGTGCGCGCACGCGGGCCAGGTTTTCAGCGTCTTCCGGATTGTCGAGCACGTCGGCGATCAGGTTGCCGACCAACTCCGCTTCAGCTTCCTTGAAACCACGCGTGGTCATGGCCGGCGAGCCCAGACGCACACCGCTCGTCACGAACGGCTTTTCCGGATCGTTCGGAATGGCGTTCTTGTTGACGGTAATATGCGCTTCGCCCAGTGCCGCTTCGGCGGCCTTACCGGTGATGTTCTTGGCACGCAGGTCGACCAGCATCACGTGCGATTCGGTGCGGCCCGACACGATGCGCAGCCCACGCTTGACCAGCGTTTCGGCCATCACGCGCGCGTTCTTCGCGACTTGCTGCTGGTATTCCTTGAATTCCGGCGATGCCGCTTCCTTGAACGCGACGGCCTTGCCGGCGATCACGTGCATGAGCGGGCCACCCTGGATGCCCGGGAAGATCGCCGAGTTGATGGCCTTCTCGAATTCAGCCTTCATCAGGATCACGCCGCCGCGCGGGCCGCGCAGGCTCTTGTGCGTGGTCGTGGTGACGAAGTCCGCGTGCGGCACCGGGTTCGGGTACACACCCGCGGCGATGAGACCGGCGTAGTGCGCCATGTCGACCATGAAATACGCGCCGACCGACTTGGCAATCTGAGCCATGCGCTCGAAATCGATCTTCAGCGCGAAGGCCGAGGCGCCCGCCACGATCATCTTCGGCTTGTGTTGCTCCGCCAGCTTCTGCGCGGCGTCGTAATCGATGTCTTCGGCTTCGTTCAGGCCGTAGCTCACCACGTTGAACCACTTGCCCGACATGTTGACCGGCGAGCCGTGCGTGAGGTGACCACCGTGCGCGAGGCTCATGCCCATGATCGTGTCGCCCGGCTTGAGCATGGCGAAATACACGCCCTGGTTAGCCTGCGAACCCGAGTTCGGCTGCACGTTGGCGGCTTCCGCGCCGAAGAGCGCCTTCACACGGTCGATCGCCAGTTGTTCGACGACGTCGACGTACTCGCAACCGCCGTAGTAGCGCTTGCCCGGATAACCTTCCGCATACTTGTTGGTCAGTTGCGAGCCCTGCGCTTCCATCACGGCCGGGCTGGTGTAGTTTTCCGAAGCGATCAGTTCGATATGATCTTCCTGACGCTGGTTTTCCTTCTGAATCGCGGCCCAGACGTCGGGATCGACGGAGGCAACGGTAGATTTCGATTTGTCGAACATGGCGGTTCCGTTGAATTGAACAGGTTTTCCGGGAGGGGATGCTGCGGCGCGCCTTCCTTTGTGCTTCGGAAGACGATAGACAGGGCAGCACTAACCATCACGGCTGCCCAGGCGAACGGCAAATAAGACCCCGGCGCTTCCCGGTGGGTTGCTCCACCTCGGGCACACAAGGCTGTGCACCCTAATCGCCAGTCACGCGGGGTTTGTGGCGACGACAGTTTATGCGAGGTTGAGACGTTAGGCAACCGGCCCGGAAACTCGCACCACGACCTTCCCGAACGCCCCCCGGCGCAGGTGCGACAACGCCTGCGGGAAGTCCGCGAAATCGTAGACCGCATCCACCGGCGGGACGATGCCGTGCCGGTCGACCATGGCCGTCAGCGCCTCCAGCCCCTGCCGGTGCCCGACGCCGATACCCTGCACATGCGCCCGCTTGAGCAACATCGGATAGACCGGAATTTGCAGGGTATCCCCGCCCAGCGTGCCGATGACCGACACCTTGCCGCCCGGGGCGAGCGCCGCCAGCGTCTCGCGCATGTCCCCGCCCGCCAGTTCCAGCACCTGCTCGACGCCCCGCCCGCCGGTCCGTCGGCGCACCTCGTCCGCCCAACCTTCCCGTCGCAGGACACCGTGCGTGGCGCCGAGCGCCGCCGCCCGCTCCAGCTTCCCGGCGCTGCCGCTCACGACTATTGCCCTGGCGCCATGGGCCAGCGCCAGTTGCGCGGCGAACAGCGCCACCCCGCCGGTACCGATGACCAATACCGTCTCGTCCGCCGAGAGCTTGCGTCCCGTGCCGAACAGCGCAAACCATGCGGTGAGTCCGGCGCAGGTCAGCGTCGACGCCGCGACGTCGCCCAGCGTGGACGGTGCGCGAACCAGCGACGCTTCGTCGAACACCGCATATTCACGCAGCACGCCCGGCAACGTTCCGCCGAAGAGCTTCAATCCCGCAGGCGCCTGTTCGCCGTCGATCCAGCGATCCCAGAACGTATTGACGACCCGTTCGCCCACCGCCACGCGCGTCACCCCTTGGCCCACCGCCACGACCTCGCCGGCCATGTCCGAGCCGGGCACGAACGGGAACGTCACCGGCAAGCCCATGCCGGTATCGATCATCAGCGCGTCGCGGTAATTGAGCGACACCGCGCGTACCTTGACGAGCACTTCGCCCGGGCCGGGCTCGGGCACCCCTGTGCGCGTCAGTTCCAGCGCGGTTTCGCCCAGTGCCGTCGTTTGCCATTGCTGCATCGTTGCCATGTCCATTCCCCTGATCGTCGATCTGTGTTTCTCATCGGATATCCCGGCACGCGGGATAGACAGGGAGAAGCTTATTGGAGAATACTCAGCGGCAGTGATGGCAATTTATCGACGGATTGGCGATATATGAGAACCAATGAGACCTACACGCCCGACCGACTCTCGGGCATCTCGGCCTTCGTAGCGGCGGTTGACGCAGGCAGCTTCGCCGGTGCGGCCGAGCGGCTGCACCTCACGCGCTCGGCGGTCGCCAAGCGAATCGGCCGGCTGGAGATGCGCCTGAGTGTGCGGCTGTTCCATCGCACCACGCGCAGCCAGCATCTGACCGACGAAGGGCAGACGTTCTATCAACGTTGTACGAAGGTGCTGGCGGAGTTATCCGAGGCCGAGGACGAATTGAGCGCAGGCGCGCAAACCCCGATGGGCAGACTGCGCGTCACGATGCCGGTTCAGCTCGGGCGACAGTGCATCGCGCCAGTCCTGCTGGCACTGGCGAAATCGCATGCCCAACTGCGGCTCGAAATGTCGTTCAGCGACCGGCGTGTCGATCTGGTCGAGGAAGGCTACGACCTGGCCGTGCGCAGCGGCCGCCTGGACGACACGCCCGGGCTCAAGGCGCGTTCGCTTGTCGAACAAACGATGCTGTTGTGCGCCTCGCCCGCTTATCTCGCCGAACATGGCGCGCCGCAAACGGCCGCCGATCTCGCGCACCATGAACGTCTGATGTACGGGCGTGGCGGCAATCTCTATTCATGGCCCGCGCTCCCGATGGCACCCGAGGCCGCGCCGCGTGCGCCACGCTTCGTCCTCGACGATCTCGTCGCGCTCGTGACGGCCGCCGAGCAGGGGCTCGGCATCGCCTGCCTTCCCCGCTGGGTCGCGATGCAGGCCCTGAATGCGGGAACGCTCGTGCATCTCCTGCCGCAAGCCTATACGCCGGGCACGCCGCTGCATCTGGTCTGGCCCGACACACGGCATCCGTCCCCCAAACTGCGCGCAGCCATCGACGCGCTGCTGCACGCCGTGCCGGCGCGACTCGGCGTGCAACCGCCGGGCTGACCGTTCCCTCACCGGCTCACTGTGATCAAGCCGGCCAAGCATCCCCAAAGTCCGTGTCAGGCGCCCGCCGGACATCCGAACGGCTCCTGCTGCGCATCGATCGCCTGAGCGCGCATCGGATACATGTGCGCCCACGTCTGCGCGGCCCACGCGCCGCCGAGCAATCGCACAACGCTGTCTCGCCGGGTCAGGAGGTGAACGACCAGCACCTCCGGATCGCGAAGCCCCATCATCGCGTCGGACGATGTCTCGCCAGCCGCCTGAGCCGTCTGCGGCAGGTAGGCCACCTGATACGCGCATCCCACCCAGCGCCGAATGTCGTGCGATGAAATGCGCCCGAGCCGATACGCCATTTCTGCGGCCAATGCGCGTACGCCGTTAGGATTCTTCAACGCTTCCGACATCGCTTTGCCCGCCGCATCGCGCTGGATACCCGTACCGCCCTCCAGTCCGGCAAGTCGCCGCACGAAGGGGGCGTAGTGTTCGCCATACGGGAACTGCGTGAGATCCGCCAAGGCGTCATCGGGTAGCGTGGCCTCGAAACTCGCGGCCTCCCGGCGAAACGTCGAGGTGAGCGGCGGGAGCGACGTCACCGCCTTACGCTGGTTGACCGCCATGTCGTACCCGTCGACCTTGCGTGTTTGCTGAAATGCCAGATCGAGGCACGCGTCGAAATCGAGCGACATCACGTAAGGCAGGTCGTTCTTGTCGCGCCAGACGCCGATGTTCTCCATGAACACATTGCAAAGATCCCAATTGCCGAGCCAGAGCGCTGCGATGTAGTGACGCTCCAACGCGCATTGATAGACCTCCGGGAGTGCATGGCAAAGCCGGTGGCGCATGGCGTTGCGATGGCCGAGCGCTTCGGCATGCATCTGCGCCATCTCGCCGCCGAGCCTGTAGAACGGCAGACCGCCGGACATCGCGATCGCCTGCGCCATGCGCTGCCCTGCGGCGTGCGCTTGCCCACGTGCGCGTTGCAGGGCCTCGACATCGGGGTGATGCACGCCGCCGATGACGCGCCACGCGTCGTCGCTCTCGAGCCACTCGCCGAGATTCCGGTACGCCTCCAGAAATGTCGTCGCCAGATAGAGACGCTCGGGCGCGTGCGTGCCGTCGAAGATCTGCGAGCATCCCCGCACGAGAATCGCGGTCGGCGTGGCCAGCCCCACCGCGCCGAAGAGCCGCGACGCCAGCCATGTCTGCGCCGCGTGCCCGGCGCTCGGACACGCCTTTACGACGTACTGCGGCGCATGCACATGTGCGGCGAACGACAGGCGAACGGCCGACCCCGAGCTTCCCATCGCCTCGGTGCCGGCCACGCGGGTGGCGCCCGAGAAGTCATACGGACCGATGTCCGGCAGCGGCGCGCCACTGCCGTCGTGTCCGACTACCGCACCGAACACCCCCAGCGGCCCCGCTTCGGGAAGCGCATCGCCGTGGCGCGGCGCGTCACTGCCTCCCCAGCCGGGCGTTGGCTGCCCCTGCACGATACCGGCGTTGATTTGCATCCCGACGCTCCTTGGTCGTTGCGCGGGCGCAGGCGCGCGCGGCGCGCCTGCGTCCCCGATTGAGATCGGCAAATCTTGCTGCGGCACCGGACGGCCAGCTTTCGAAAATGAGGCAACATCGGACAATTCCGTCGCGCGTGACGCGCCGCGACGGAGCGGTTCAACGCATTACAGTGCGATCTTCGTGCCCAGCACGCTGAGGAACTGCGCGATCCACGCGGGGTGCGCGGGCCACGCCGGGGCGGTAACGAGCTTGCCGTCGGTGTGCGCGTCGTCGATGGCGATCTCCATATACTTCCCGCCCGCCAGACGCACTTCCGGCGCACACGCCGGATACGCCGAACACTCGCGTCCTTCGATCACGCCTGCGGCCGCGAGCAGTTGCGCGCCGTGACAGATCGCGGCGATCGGTTTGTCGTTTTGCGCAAAGTGGCGAACGGCGGCGAGCACATCTTCGTTCAGACGCAGATACTCCGGGGCGCGTCCGCCGGGGATCACGAGCGCGTCGAAGTCGGACGGCGACAGACCGTCGAACGTGGCGTTCAGCGTGAAGTCGTGACCGCGCTTCTCGCTGTAGGTCTGATCGCCTTCGAAATCGTGAATCGCAGTGCGCACCTTGTCGCCCGCTTTCTTGCCGGGACAGACGACTTCCACGCGATGCCCCACCGCCATGAGCGCCTGCACCGGCACCATCAGCTCATAGTCTTCGACGTAGTCGCCCGCCAACACCAGAATCCGCTTCTTGCCCATGTGACTCTCCGTTCAGAGAAAAAATGGAAGGGAAACAGCCCCTCCATGTTACTCAATTCCGGTGACGCCTCCGGAACAGCGTCGACGACGATACGCCATGCGTCGGTCCAGCGACGCACGAGCGCCTCGATCCGAGGCGACATTGCGACGAAAAAAAACCGCGTGCCGAAACACGCGGTGTCAAGTCGGCGCAAAACGCCGTCGGTCAATCGTGGGGCCGCGCCGTCGTGCCGACCGGACGGCGCATGCCTGTCGAGTCAGTAGGTTTCGAGATGCAGACGCCCTTCGGCCTTCATCCGTTGCCAGAGCGTTTGCCAGTCGAGCCCGGCATCGCCCGCGATGGTTTGCAACACTTGCAGCACACCGTCCTCCATGCCTTTCAATCCGCACACGTAGATGTACGTGTGATCGTGACGCAGCAGCGCCGCCACATCGGCCGCCCGCTCACGCATCGCATCCTGCACGTAGCGTTTGGGTTGGCCCGGCGTGCGCGAGAACGCGAGATTGGTGTCGATGAAATCCTTCGGCAGATTGCGCAGCGGCCCGAAGTACGGCAACTCGCCTTGCGTGCGCGCGCCGAAGAACAGCATCAGCTTGCCGGTCGCGCCCTTCATGCGCCGGCGCCGGCGATACTCGGTCATGGCGCGCATCGGCGCGGCGCCCGTGCCGGTGCAGATCATCAGCAGATGCGAGTCGGCATGGTTGGGCATGAGGAACGTACTGCCGAACGGCCCCATCACGTTCACCACATCGCCCTTCTTCAGATCGCAAAGGTAGTTCGAGCACACGCCGCCGACCGCCTGCCCCTGATGATCCTTCGTCACGCGTTTGACCGTGAGCGCCAGGTTGTTATAGCCCGCGCGCTCACCGTCGCGCGGCGACGCGATCGAGTACTGACGCGCATGATGCGCACGCCCGTCCGCCGTCGTGCCCGGAGCGATGATGCCGATGGACTGCCCTTCGAGCACCGGGAACGGCTGCTTGCCGAAGTCGAGCACGATGTGGTGGATGTCGCTCTCGGTGCTCGCATCCGTCACGCGGTAGTTGCCGACCACGGTGGCTTGCACCGGGGTCTTGTGGGTGTACAGATTGACGTAGGGTCTGGCGGCCGACCACGGCGGCACGAGCGACCCGCGCACGAGGTCAGCGCCCCCGGGTACCGGCTCGGCGGACTCGGTGGACTCGGTGGACTCGGCAGACTCGGCGGCGCTCGACGCCCCACCGCCGGACGCCCCCTGATTGCCCTGTGCCGCCTCGCCGATGACGCCCCGCCCGGCAAGCGCATCGTCCTGCACGGGCAGTTCGTCCCACGTGAACTGTGCCTCGACGGCATAGGCCTCGGCCTTGAGCACGTCGCGCCAGTTGTCGATAGCCCCCGTCGGGCACGGCGAGATACAGGCCATGCACCCATTGCACGTGTCCGCGCGCACGACGTAGTTGTTCTCGTCGTGCGTGATCGCGTCGATCGGACACGTCTCCTCGCAAGTGTTGCAGCGAATGCAGATCTCCGGATCGATCAGATGCTGCTTCAGGACTTCGACCGGAACGGGGCCGTTCATGATGCTGTCTCCTTGTGGGGATGGCGCTTGCGGCCGCTCAGTTGAAACGCACGTACTCGAAATCGATCGGCTGCCGGTTAATGCCCAGCGGAGGCGGCGAGATCCAGTTGGCGAACTTGCCCGGCTCGGTCACTCGCCCCATGAGCGACGCCACATACGTACGGTCTTCCGACGACGGCAGCCACTCGCGCTCATGCGCGGCCCATTCCGTCTCGCTCACGACACGGCCGTCGGGCGACACGCGCACGCCGGCGAACGTGCCGATCTGACGATTGAACGCCTTGTGCGGCACCGTCAGGCGGAAGTCGATGCCCGCCTTCTCCAACACCTTGTTCCAGCGGTTCACCCCCGCCACGGAGTCCTTGATGTAGTCGTCGCGCAGTACCTCGTTCATCGCGTTGAGCATCGGCACTTCGCGCTCGACGAGCTTGCCGTTGTCCACGTCGAGCAGGCGATACATCTGGCCGTTCAGTTGATGATCGTCGTCGCGCTTGCTTTCTTCGTAGCGCCCCTTCAGACCCGAGCTGTAGAAGATCGCCGCATTCGACGACTGATCCGCACCGAACAGATCGATCGTCACGGAGTAATGGAAGTTGATGTAACGCTGGATCGTGGGCAGATCGATGACGCCGGCGGCGCGCAGCTTCGAGACATCGTCCGTCTTCAGTTCGTTCATCACCTGCGCCGTGCGGGCGATCACGCGCGAGACCCCCGATTCGCCCACGAACATGTGGTGCGCCTCTTCGGTCAGCATGAATTTCGTGGTGCGCGCGAGCGGATCGAAGCCCGACTCGGCCAGCGCCGACAGCTGGAACTTGCCGTCGCGATCCGTGAAATACGTGAACATGTAGAACGCCAGCCAGTCCGGCGTCTTCTCGTTGAACGCGCCGAGAATGCGGGGATTGTCGTCGTCGCCCGAGCGACGGCCGAGCAACGCTTCGGCTTCTTCGCGGCCATCGCGGCCAAAGTAGCGATGCAGCAGATAGACCATCGCCCACAGGTGACGGCTTTCTTCCACGTTCACCTGGAACAGGTTGCGCAGGTCGTACATCGACGGCGCGGTCAGCCCGAGGTGACGCTGCTGCTCGACCGATGCCGGTTCCGTGTCGCCTTGCGTGACGATGATGCGGCGCAGGTTCGCGCGATGCTCGCCCGGCACTTCCTGCCAGGCGGCCTCGCCCTTGTGCTCGCCGAAATGGATCTTGCGCTCGGCCTCGCCCGGCGTGAGGAAGATGCCCCACCGGTAGTCGGGCATCTTCACGTGATCGAAGTGTGCCCAACCACTCGGATCGACACTCACCGCCGTACGCAAATAGACATCGAACCCGTGCGAGCCTTCCGGCCCCATGTCACCCCACCAGGACAGGAAATTAGGCTGCCACTGTTCGAGCGCGCGTTGCAGCGTGCGGTCGTCCGACAGGTTGACGTTATTGGGGATCTTCTCGCTGTAATTGATCGAAGCCATCGTGGGAATCCTCGTGTCCTGTAAATCTTTTGCGTACTTTGGGTAAGACGTCTCGTCCGGTGGATGTCGCCGCGCGGGCCGCCGCCCCCTGTCAGCCCGTGAGGGCCGGGGCCGCGATGCGCCGCATTCGTCAGACGCGGTTCAGATCGAACTGCGCCTTGTTGCCCTTGCCGTAGACCTTCAGCGCGCCCTTCTCGCCCACGGCGTTCGGACGGATGAAGATCCAGTTCTGCCATGCCGACAGACGGCCGAAGATGCGCGTGTTCATCGTCTCGCGACCGTTGAAGCGCAGGTTCGCTTCCATGCCGGTGAGCGCGTCGGGCGACATGGCCGCACGCTCCTCGATGGCGATGCGAATTTCGTCAGGCCAGTCGAGGTCGTCGACGGCGGCCGTGACCAGGCCAAGACGCTCCGCTTCGTCCGGACGCACCGGGCGGCCGAGGGTGGCGCGCACGGCCTCCAGCTCGGCAACGTCCTCATAAAAGCGACGGGCCAGACGGGACTGATCCGTGACCATCGGCAACAGGCCGAAGTTGACTTCGCTGAGCGTGATAGCCGGCTCGTCTTCCTCGCTCGCAGGCAGCGCCGCCATGTACGTGCGGTCGGCGGCGAATGCGAATTCGGCGAGCGTGCCGGTGAAGCACGAGTCCGGCTCGATCAGCGCGAACAGCGAGCGCGACGACACGTCGATGCGGGCGAACGTGCGGCGCAGCATGCCCAGGGTTTCGCGCACGAACCAATGATCCCGGTGAGCGAGCAGCGAGGCGTCGGCGGCAAGTACATGTTTGGCGTCGCCTTCGGTGCGCAGCAGCCACGTGCCGATATCGAGTTCGTTGGTCCGCAGGTTGAGAATGGCGTCGTCCAGCTCACGCGCCATCTTCAGCGGCCACCAGTTGACGCCCGCGGCTTCGATGCCGGCGATGTCGGCCGGCGGCGCAGACTTGGGCGCTTTCACGGTCAGGCTGGCGGTGCGGTTGTTGCGGTCGATTTCGACCTCGACGAATTCGTAGCGCATGGCGTCCGGCTCGTCGGTGCGTTCGATCCGCGTGAGCGTCACGCCCTTGCCGCCGGGACGGTCGCTCGCCTGCGCGAGTTCCTGCGCGCGGGACGCCACGGCTTGCGCGAACTGCACAGGCTTGACCACTTCGTCCACGAGACGCCATTGCTTGGCGCGCTCGCCGCGAATGCCCTCGACGATGGTGCAGAAGATATCGGCGCGATCGTTGCGCACGCGGCGCTTGTCGGTCAGACGCGTCAGGCCGCCGGTGCCCGGCAGCACACCCAGCAGCGGCACTTCCGGCAGCGCGACCGACGACGAGCGGTCGTCCACCAGATAGATCTCGTCGCAGGCCAGTGCAAGTTCGTACCCGCCGCCGGCGCATGCGCCGTTGACCGCGGCAATGAACTTCAGGCCCGAATGACGGCTGGCGTCTTCGAGACCGTTGCGCGTCTCATTCGTGAATTTGCAGAAGTTGACCTTCCACGCATGCGAGGAAAGGCCGAGCATGAAAATGTTCGCGCCCGAGCAGAACACGCGGTCCTTCGCGCTCGTGACCACCACCGTCTTGACTTCCGGATGCTCGAAGCGAATGCGCTGGATGGCATCGTGCAGTTCGATGTCCACCCCCAGATCGTACGAATTGAGCTTGAGCTTGTAGCCTTCGCGAATGCCGCCGTCTTCTGCGATGTCGATGGCGAGCGTCGCCACCGCACCGTCGACGCTTAGCTTCCAGTGTTTGTACTGGGTGGGATCCGTACGGTAGTCGACGTGGGGTTTGCCGAACATGATTGCCTCCAACTCGAATAATGATCTTGTTGAATTGCAATATAGTGCAGCATAAACCCACCGTCAACCGTTTCTCTTACGGAAAATGAATTATTTTGCAGAATGACGACGATCAATCGGACGACAACTGCACTGCCAGGCGGCCGCGCAGTTGCAGATAGGCGTCGGCCAGCGCGCGCCCACCGGTGTCGAAGCTCATGTCGGCCTTGGCGTAGAAGTCTGCACGCCCGGCCAGAATGCGCTTGAGGTCGTCCATGGCTTCGGCATTGCCCGACATGGGACGCAGATCGCCCTGCGCCACGACACGCTTCATATGCTCTTCGGGCGAGGCTTGCAGCCATACCGTATAGCAGTGGGTGAGCAGGAAGTTGAACGTCGCGGCGTCGCTGACGATACCGCCGGGCGAGGCGATCACCGCGCGGGGATGCTCGGCCACCACGGCCTCCAGCGCACGCAGTTCATAGCGGCGGTAGGCGCTCGCACCGTACAGCGAATAGATCTCCGACGGCGGACAACCGGCCAGTTGCTCGATCACGCGGTTGAGTTCGACGAACGGCACGTGCAGGTCGTCGGCAAGCATGCGCCCCAGCGTCGACTTGCCCGCACCGCGCAGGCCGATGAGCGCAATGCGCCCGCGACGGTCCGGATCGCGCTCGCTCCCCGCGAACAGTTCGGTCAGCGCCTGACGCGCTCGGGTGAGCGCCTCGCCATCGCGACCGTGCAGAATTTCGCGGATCAGCAGCCACTCGGCCGACGACGTCGTCTCGTCGCCTACGATTTCCGCCAACGTGCAATTTAGTGCTTGTGCCAGCTGACGCAGGAACAGCACGGACGCATTCCCCACGCCTGACTCCAGATTGGCCACGTGACGCTCGGACACGCCCGCATCGAGCGCCAGCGCCTTTCGTGTCAAGCCACGACGGGCCCGCAGCGTCCGGACCCGCTCGCCCAGCGCGACCAGGAACGGGTCTTTATCGCCGGCGCCCCGCGCCGTCGGCACCCCATCGGCTTGCGCACTCTTATTCATCGGATGAGATCCTCGAAGCAGATAACATGTAATATATTGCTTGACAGCCAAATTTGCATGCTCTAATTTTCACCATGCGTCGGTAAAAAAGCAAATGCGGGCCAGACAGGCTGTGCACCGTTATTGATCGACGTCATATCAACAGACAGTGCGCAGACCGGACGGCGTGCGGGCAGCAAGGTGACACTCGGCATTGGGCATGGCATCGACGATCCCGGCCCGGTCGGATTCAGGTGTCCTCTGTCGGCGCACCCGGTGCAGCGACTGCGACGTCCCCAGGAGACATGGATGGATGTGCCCCAATTTCAGGCGCTGATCGCCGACGTGACACGTCAACTCGACGCTCGCCCGCTCGACGCATCGCTGGCCGACTGGCTCAACGCCCACTATGGCGCGGGCTCCCGCGAATTCGAGACGCTGGCCGAGGCCTGCCGCACCGGTGTGGCCGAAGGCTGGCTGTGCAATCGCGAAGGGGGCGGCATTCGCTACGGACGCGTCATCAAACCGACGCCCGACACGCACGGTTTCTCTGTCGACGTGGTGGACATGGCCGATCTGGCCGGGCCGCACCACGTGCATCCCAATGGCGAAATCGATCTGATCATGCCGCTCACGCCGGGCGCGACCTTTGACGGTCATGCCGCCGGCTGGTGCGTATACGGCCCCGGCAGCGCGCATCGCCCGACGGTCGCCGGCGGCCGCGCCCTTGTGCTCTACCTGTTGCCCGAAGGCGCGATCGAGTTCACGCGCAGCGCCTGAGCGCAGCACGCGCGCACGGCGATGGCGAAGGCGTCGCCCCCTTCGGTTCGATTCACGTTCGATTCACGTTCGATCCCCCTCGGTTGATGGACATGCGTACCCCTGCCCTGCTCGAAAACTACCTCGCCGGCCAATGGGTGGCCGGCAACGGCGACACACTCGCCTATGTATCGAGCGCGGGCCTCGATCTCGATGCGGCCTTTGCGTTCGCACGCGAGACGGCCGGCCCCGCGCTGCGAGCGATGACATACGGCGAGCGCGCGCAACGCCTGGCGCAGATCGTTGCCACATTGCAGGCGAATCGCGACGATTACTACGCCATCGCCACGGCGAATTCGGGGACGGTCGCCGCCGACTCGGCCGTCGATATCGACGGGGCCATCTACACCTTGTCGACGTACGCGAAACTCGGCGCGTCGCTAGGCGACGCCCATACGTTGCTCGATGGCGCCACCGTCCCGCTCGCCAAGGACGCCTCGTTCGCCGTGCGTCACGTGTTCCGTCCCACCCCGGGCGTTGCACTGTTCATCAACGCCTTCAACTTCCCGTCATGGGGGCTGTGGGAAAAAGCGGCGGGCGCATTGCTCGCAGGCGTGCCCGTCATCGTGAAGCCGGCCACGGCCACCGCGTGGCTTACGCAGCGCATGGTCGCCGATGTCGTTGCCGCCGGAATGCTGCCGCCGGGCAGCCTGTCCGTGATCTGCGGCAGCGCCGCCGGCCTGCTCGACCGCATCGGGCCGTTCGATGTCGTCTCGTTCACCGGGTCGGCCGACACGGCAGCGACATTGCGCGCCCATCCGGCGTTCACCCAACGCGCTGCGCGCATCAATGTGGAAGCCGATAGCCTGAACAGCGCCGTCCTGCTGCCCGACGCCCGGCCCGGCACGCCCGTCTTCGATCAGTTCGTGCGCGAGGTGGCGCGCGAGATGACCGTGAAGTCGGGGCAGAAATGCACGGCGATTCGGCGCGCGATGGTGCCGGTCGAGCACTTCGACGCGGCGGCCGCAGCCATTGCCGAGCGTCTTGCGAAGACCGTTGTGGGCAACCCGCGCAATGCATCCGTGACGATGGGGTCGCTCGTGAGTCTCGCGCAAAAGCGTGCGGTGCTCGACGGCATCGCGCAATTGCAAACGGAAGCCGAAACGCTTTACGACGGCAATCGCGAGGCAGCATTCGTCGATGCCGATGCGAACAGCGCCTGCGTCGCACCGGTGCTGCTGGGCCTGCGCGATGGCGCGACGGGCAAGCGCGTGCACGACACAGAAGTTTTCGGGCCGGTGGCGACACTCGTCGGCTATCGCGATCTCGACGAGGCCGTAGCGCTCGCCGAGCGCGGACAAGGCTCGCTCGTCGTCTCCCTGTACAGCAACGACGCGCTCGCCATGCGTGCGCCCGCGCTCGCACTGGCGCACGCGCACGGTCGCGTGCATGCCGTGGACGCCTCGGTCGCAAAGACACAGACGGGCCACGGCAATGTGATGCCGCAGTCGCTGCACGGCGGGCCGGGCCGCGCGGGTGGCGGCGAAGAACTCGGCGGCCTGCGCGCGCTGCGCTTCTATCACGTGCGCGCGGCCGTTCAGGGCCCGGCCGCGCTCGTCGAAGCGCTCACGCAGAACGCCGTCGAACTGCCGAAGTGAAGGATGCAAGTGAAGATGCAAGTGAAGATACGAACGACCCCATGGACAAACGCGAGGTGCATCGTACCCAACGTTTGATCCCGCAGTAGCCGCAAGCCGTCGCAGTCAAGGTGATTCAGACAGGCGCCGTCAGAGCGCTGAAAAGAACTCACGCCACGCGTGCGCGCCCGTTGGTGGGCGCCTCGCCCGTGGTGATCCACCGGAGGCAACATGGAAGCCGTACTCACCCCACCGCCGGCGAACTTCAACTTCGCCGCGCATCTGGAGGCGCTCGGTCGCGAGCGCGCTGCCAAGACTGCTTATGTCGACGACACACGAGCCCTCACCTACGGCGAACTGGCCGAGCTAAGCCGACGCTTCGCGACCGGCCTCGCGCGTGCAGGCGTGCATCGTGAAGAGCGCATCCTGCTGATCATGCTCGACACCGTCGACTTGCCGGTGGCGTTCCTCGGCGCGTTGTACGCCGGTGTCGTGCCGGTGGTCGTCAACACGCTGCTCACCGCCGACGATTACGCGTACATGATCGCGCACAGCAAGGCGCAGCTCGTGATCGCGTCCGGCGCACTGATGCCGACCGTGCAAGCCGCGCTCGACAAGGTCGCCGGGACGACGGGCGCTGCGCCGCCGCCGTGCGTGGTCTCCCCACCGGTTGCGGGCCGCACGGATGCGGCATCGTTCAAAAGCGCCACCTTCGCCCCCTCCTTCGACACGACATTCGACGCCCTGCTCGACGGCCCGCCGAGCGCGCTGCCTGCCGATACGGCGGGCGACGACATTGCGTTCTGGCTGTACTCGTCCGGCTCCACCGGCAAGCCCAAAGGCACCGTACACACGCACGCAAACCTATACTGGACGGCCGAGACCTACGGTCGTCACGTACTCGGCGTTCGCGAGGACGACATCGTCTTCTCCGCCGCAAAACTCTTCTTCGCCTACGGCCTCGGCAACGGGCTGACGTTCCCGCTGTCGGTCGGCGCGACCGTCGTGCTCATGGCCGAGCGGCCGACGGCGGAAGCCGTGGCGAAGCGCCTTCGCCAGCATCGCCCGACGATCTTCTACGGCGTGCCCACGCTCTACGCCACACTGCTCTCCTCGCCGCATCTGCCCGCAAGGGACGAAGTCGCGCTGCGGCTGTGCACGTCGGCCGGCGAAGCGCTGCCCCGCGAGATCGGCGAGCGCTTCACGGCACACTTCGGCGCCGAGATTCTCGACGGCATCGGCTCGACCGAGATGCTGCACATCTTCCTGTCGAATCGCGCGGGACAGGTCGCCTACGGCACGACCGGCGAGCCGGTGCCGGGCTACGCAGTGGAACTGCGCGACGAGCATGGCAACCCGGTGCCCGACGGCGAGATCGGCGACCTGTACATCAAAGGCCCAAGCGCGGCGCTCATGTACTGGTGCAATCGCGAGAAGTCGCGCTCGACCTTCCTCGGCGACTGGCTCAAGAGCGGCGACAAATACCAGCGTCTGCCCAATGGGTATTACGTCTACGCCGGGCGCAGCGACGATATGCTCAAAGTCAGCGGCCAGTACGTCTCGCCCATCGAAGTGGAGATGGTGTTGATGCAGCACGATGCGGTGCTCGAAGCGGGGGTCGTGGGACGCGACGACAACGGCCTGACCAAGACGCAGGCGTTCGTCGTGCTCAAGCCCGGCATCGTCGCCACCGACGAGATGGCCAGCGAGTTGAAGGCCTTCGTCAAGGCGCGCCTGGCGCCGCACAAATATCCTCGCGAGCTGGTGTTCGTCGACGACCTGCCGAAGACGGCCACGGGCAAGGTGCAACGCTTCAAGCTGCGCGAGTTGCTCTAGGAGACGCAAGGAAGATGTCCGACATACAGTTCGCCCGCATCGAGACGCCCTCGCACGGCGCGCTTTCGCTGGAGTATCGCTGGATCCACCGCGAGCGCACGAGCGCGCCGCTGCTGGTCTTTCTGCACGAGGGGCTCGGCTCCGTGGCCATGTGGAAGGACTGGCCGCAGCAGTTGTGCGACGCGGGCGGCTATCGGGGCCTCGTCTATTCGCGTAACGGCTATGGCCGCTCGACGCCGCGCCCGCACGACGAGAAGTGGCCCGTCGACTTCATGCACCGGCAGGCGCGCGAGGTGCTGCCCGCGTTGCTCGATACGCTCGGCGTAGGTCCCGATCAGGCCGAGCGCGTGTGGCTCGTCGGGCACAGCGACGGCGGCTCGATCGCGCTGCTGTTCTCGGCCGCGTTCCCCGACCGGCTCGCCGGCGCCGTCGTGCTCGCGCCGCATCTGTTCGTCGAGGATGTGTCGGTGCAGAGCATCGCCAAGACGAAGACCGTCTATGAGACGACCGACCTGCGCGCGAAGCTCGGCCGCTATCACGACGATGTGGATTCGGCGTTCTGGGGCTGGAACGACATCTGGCTGAACCCGGCGTTTCGCGACTGGAATCTGGTCGGCGCCGTCGCCACGATCGCCAAGCCGTTGCTCGCGATACAGGGCGAAGACGACGAGTACGGCACGATGGCGCAGATGGACAGCATTGCTGCGCATGTGCCGCATGCGAAGGTCGTGAAACTGCCCGAGTGCGGACACTCGCCGCATCGCGACGCCCCCGGCCCCCTTGGTGACGCCATCGTCGCATTCATCGGTGCGCATACGCAGCGCCAGGCGGCTTGACGCCGCGCCATCGCGCAAGCCTCGCCGAAACGCATTGCGTGCATGAAACGCGGGCGCCCCTGCTCGGCGGACGCCCGTGTTTTTCGGTCACACGTTGGATTTCACGCTTTTGCTGCGTGTTTCGGCGTGTTTCGGTGTGTTTCGGCGGCGTGTCTGAACCTCGCCGTGTCAGATGACGCGCACCCCCGGCGTGCCCGGACGCATAGCGCCGACGATGGCGGCTTCGATGAAGCCGTCGGCACGGAAAACGGCGAGCACATCGTCGACGGCGCCCGGCGCGCACGACACCAGCAAGCCGCCGGCCGTCTGCGGATCGCATAGCAAGTCGCGGTCGCGCGCCGTGAGGCGTTCGCCCAACGCCACCGACGCGCCATACGACGCCCAATTGCGTCCCGACGCCCCTGTAATGCACCCCTGATCCGCCAACTCGCGAACGCCGTCGAACAGGGGCACGTCGGACATGCGCAGATAGGCGGCGAGGTTTGCGCCACGGCACATCTCCAGCGTGTGGCCCAGCAGGCCGAAGCCGGTCACGTCGGTCAGCGCATGCACGCCGGGCAACGCGGCCAGGGCTGGGCCGACACGGTTCAGGCGCGTGGTCGCATCGATCATGCGGCGATAGCCCGCCTCGTCCAGTTGTTGCTTCTTGAGCGCCGCCGACATCACGCCGACGCCGAGCGGCTTGCCGAGCACCAGCACGTCGCCCGCGAGCGCGTCGGCATTGCGCTTGAGGCGCTTCGGGTGCACCACGCCAAGCGCCGCCAGACCGTAGATCGGCTCGACGGAGTCGATGCTGTGGCCGCCCGCGATCGGAATGCCGGCCTCGGCGCAGACCGATTCGCCGCCGCGCAGGATCTCCCGAATCGTCTCGTGCGGCAGCACGTTGATCGGCATGCCGACGATCGCCAGCGCGAAGATCGGCTTGCCGCCCATCGCATAGATGTCGGAGAGCGCATTGGTCGCGGCGATGCGACCGAAATCGAACGGATCGTCGACGATCGGCATGAAGAAATCGGTCGTCGCGATGATCGCCTGCTCGTCGTTGAGCTGGTAGACGGCCGCGTCG
Organism: Pandoraea anhela; assembly: GCF_902459655.1. Lineage (GTDB taxonomy): Bacteria > Pseudomonadota > Gammaproteobacteria > Burkholderiales > Burkholderiaceae > Pandoraea > Pandoraea anhela. The sequence goes on along the minus strand of NZ_CABPSB010000003.1, from coordinate 250,567 downwards.
TCGGACGTCTCCGTGCCCACGAGCAACGCTGCCGGCGCGGGCAGCGGCGTATCGTTGCGCGCGAGCAGTTCGGACAGCACGCCCGGCGCGATCTTGCAGCCGCAGCCGCCGCCGTGAGAGAGCGAAGTCAGACGCGGCGCTGCCGTGGCGCTCTGGGCGGCGCCCGCTTGAGTTGCATCGTTTGCGGTCATGGTCGTCAGTGTTCGTTTTCCTTAAGTCGACGTATTATGAAGCAGCTTTGGCTTGCCGCCATGTCCCGACATGTCCGGCCATGCCCGGGCCTGTCTCGAAACAGCGGCCTCGCGAAGATCGACGACGCCATGCTACCGTTTCACATCGTCCCTGCACCGCAGGGCGGTGCCGATTCACCCTAACCACCGTGCGCCGTGAGCGCTGAAGCACAAGGGGACCCACACCATGCAACGCCGCCGCTTCCTGTCTCTGGGCGCCTACGCCCTGCCCGCTACCGTGCTGTCGACTTCGCTGATCCCGGCTGCCGCCCGTGCAGCATCTGGCGCGTCGGCGACCCCAGCCCCCGACGCCGCCGACGGCTGGCGCACGTTTGAACTGACCACTCAGGTCGACCTGCCGGCGGGAAGCGGTCCGGCGAATGTCTGGCTGCCGGTGGCGACAACGCCGTCCGGCGCTTATCAGACGGCTCTGGGCGCGCACTGGGAAGCGCCCGGTGCCAAAGCCGAGTTGCGCATGGTGCGCGGCGCGTCCGACATCGGTGTGCCGATGCTTGCCGTGGCGTGGCCCGAAGCCGCCGCGCAAGGGACTCGCACCGTCACGCTGACGAACACTTTCGCGACGCGCGACCGGCGCGTCGATCTGTCGCAGCCGCCGTCCGCGAAAGCGCCGCGCGAATCGGAAGCGGTGCTGCGTCAGTACCTTCGTCCGACCGAACTCCAACCGATCGACGGTCTGGTGCGAGAAACCGCCGAGAAAATCACGCGCGGGGAGAAGGGCGATGTGGAGAAGGCCCGCGCCATCTATCAATGGATCGTGGAGAACTGTCGTCGCGAAGGGTCGGTGCGCGGCTGCGGCACGGGGGACGTGCGCTACATGCTCACCACGGGCGACCTCGCGGGCAAGTGTGCGGACATCAACGCACTTTTCACGGCGCTGGCGCGCTCGGTCGGCATTCCGGCGCGCGACGCTTACGGCGTGCGCGTGGCGACCTCACGTCACGGGTTCAACAGCCTGGGCAAGGCGGGGGACGTGACGCGCGCACAGCATTGCCGCGCCGAGTTCTACGCGGCCGGTTACGGATGGGTGCCGGTCGATCCGGCGGACGTGCGCAAGGTCGTGCTCGAAGAAGTCCCGGGCGGTCTGCCGCTCGACGATCTGCGCGTTCGTGCGGCGCGTGCGATGCTCTTCGGCCAGTGGGAAATGAACTGGGTCGCGTTCAACCACGGGGCGGACATTCCGCTGCCGGGCGCACAGGGCGCACCGAAGTCCACCGTCCCCTTCCTCATGTATCCGAACGGCGAAGTGGCCCGCGCCCGGCTCGACAGCCTCGATCCGGAGACGTTCCGCTATCGCATGACCGCGCGCGAGCTCACGACCTGATACGTCGTCAGCCGCCTCGCCGAAACGCCACACCAAGGAGCGCATCGCCATGCAACGTCGTCGCTTTCTTCACGCGCTTGGGGTGCTCGGCAGCGCCGGCGCCCTCGGCGAAACCGGCTCGCGAGCGTTGGCCGCAGGGCCTGATGAGTCGATGAAGGGGGCGATGAAAGGCGCGATGAAAGGGTCGACGGAAGTCGACGACAGCGCGCTTGCCGGAACGTCCGGCGGCACGCTGTCGGCCTGGCGCGGGGCAACGCCGGCGTTCTCTTTGCCGAGCCTCGACGGCACCCCGCATGCGCTGTCCGATTACCGGGGACGCGTGGTCATCCTGAACTTCTGGGCGACGTGGTGCGGCCCATGCCGCGATGAGATTCCGGCTATGGGGGCCGTGGTTCGTCAGTATCGTCAACGCGGTCTTGCGCTGCTTGCCGTCAACTACAAAGAGCTGCTCACCACGGTGAAACCTTTCCTCGACAAATTGCCCATCGACGGCACGGTCCTGCTCGACGCCGACGGCGCGCTCTACAAACGCTTCGGCTCGCTCGGCCTGCCCGCGACGTACCTCGTCGACCGGGCGGGCAACGTGCGCTACTGGCGTATGGGCGAACTCGACTGGCGCGATGTCGGATTGCACGGCCACATCGAAGCCCTGATTGCGCAGAAAGGCGGGGCGACAGCCTGACGGCAACACCTGGCGACGTCTCGCATCGACTCACCCCGCCTCTGCCCCGGTGGCGGCGCGCACATGGGCGAGCAAGCGGGCCGTCGGCCCCGCGAGCACGCCCTCCCGATACGCACAGCACAGCGGCGCGCGCGGGGATGGCGCGAGCGGCCGGTAGACGATGCCTTCGATCTGCATGCGCATGAGCGACGCCGGCACCACCGACACCCCCAGCCCCGCCGCGACCAGCGACAGCGTGGTGAGCAGGCGCGGCGCTTCCTGCTCGATGGTCGGACTGAAACCCGCCCCGTGACAGGCGGCGATGATGGCGTCGTAAAGGCCCTGTCCCGCCCGTCGACGATAGAGAATGAGCTTCTCCGCCGCGATGGCCGTTATCGGGACTTCGGCGGCACGCGCGGCCTTGCCTGCCCTGCCACCCTCGGCCGCTCGCCCCGTGCGCGCGAGCGGATGCGCAGACGGCACGGCCAGCACCATCGGCTCTTCCAGCACCTGCACGACGGTGATGTCGCCGGTATTGCCCTGCGGCTGCCGGATGAATGCGACGTCGATATGCCCGTCGCGCAATCCGTCGAGCAATTCGCCGGTGCTCGCCTCGTCCAGCATCAACGAGACCGACGGCGCATCGCCGCGAAACGCGCGAATCACCGTCGGCACGAACGGATGCAACGCGGCGGAACTCGTAAAACCGACCGACAACCGGCCTTTCACACCGGCGGCGACCCGTCTCACATCGTCTACCGCCTGATCCAGCTTGCGCACGACCTCGTAGGCATCGGCAAGAAACGCCTGACCGGCGTCGGTGAGCGCCATGCCGCGCGGCAGCCGTTCGAACAGCGTCACCCCCAATTGCGTCTCCAGCACCCGGATCTGCTGAGAGAGCGGCGGTTGCCCGATGCCCAGGCGCTCAGCCGCACGTGTCATGTGCCCGGTTTCCGCGACTGCAATGAAGTAGCGCAACAGGCGTACATCGATATTTGCCATATTGATTCGATATGATTCAAGTCACTTCCATATATTGGACAATATAGCGCAATCGGCCTACTCTCAAGGGGTCCCGCGCGGCACGCGTGCCTGTCTCCCTCATGGCGCTTGGTGCCGGGCGGCCCACCGTCATGCCGCTTTTGCTGAACTCGTCCGCCATGAACACACCGGCCCCGCCCCCATCCACGCCTGCCTCCCCCGCCGTGGCGCCCATTGCCGACACGCCGAGCGTGCGCGCCCTCTTCTTCGGTTTTCTCGGCCTCGGCATGACCGCGTTCGGCGGGGCGCTGCCGCTCGCGCGTCGCATGATCGTCGAGAAGCACCGCTGGATCACGTCTGCCGAGTTCACCGACTTGCTCGGTCTGTGCCAGTTTTTGCCGGGCGGCAACATCATCAACCTGTCGGTTGCGCTGGGCATGCGTTTTCACGGCTGGCGCGGCGCGCTCGCGTCGATTCTGGGTCTGATTGCCGCGCCGTCCGCCGTGGTCATCGCGCTGGGTACGATCTACCAGCATTTCCAGAACGATCCCCATGTGAAGCATCTTTTTGCCGGGCTGGCGGCGGCCGCCGCCGGTTTGCTGATTCAGATGGCCTGGAAGGTCGCGTGGCCGTTGCGCAAATCGCTCGCGCTCGGCGGCGTGGCGGTGGCCTGCTTCATCGCGATTGCCGTGCTGCGTGTCCCGCTCGTGCTGACCATGCTCGTGATGACGCCCGTGTCCATCTACGCCACGTGGCGGGTGTCGCAATGACCGGCACGCTCGTCTCGCTCGCGCTCATCTTCACGCAGTTATCGGTGCTCGCCTTTGGGGGCGGCAACACGATCCTGCCGGAGATGGAACGTCAGGTCGTCGATCTGCATCGCTGGATGACGTCGGAGGAATTCAGTGCGCTGTTCGCGCTCGGTCAGGCCGCGCCGGGGCCGAATCTCATGATCGTGACGCTCGTCGGCTGGCACGTGGCCGGCTGGCAGGGCATGCTCGTGACGTCGATCGCGAAGTTCGGGCCGTCCTCGCTCATCACGGTCGGCGTGTTGCATTTGTGGGAGCGCTTCCGGGATCGCCCATGGCGACGCATCGTGCAGGCCGGTCTGATGCCGATGACCGCCGGGCTGGTCGCCGCGAGCGCAGTGCTGATCGTGCAAGCGTCGGCCACGTCCTGGCTGCTCTCGGGCATTACCGCAAGCGTTGCCGTGCTCGCGATCCGCACCAAGGTGCACCCGCTGTGGTGGCTCGCGGCGGGCAGCATCGCCGGATTGCTCGGCGGCGCGTATCTGTAGGTGCGATGGCGGGTGTGCATCGGCATGCCTCCCGCCCCCGCACACCGGCCCGGCGGCACTCAGCGTTTGCCGGCTTCGCAGACCTGAGCAAACGAGGCGTGCCAGTGGTCGCGCCCCAGCGTGTCGATACCATCCACCAGCAGGATCCAGTCGGCGCTACCGATCTTGAGCGACGGCGGCGTGTCGCCGCGCACCAGCGCCGCGAGTCGTGGCGGGCACGGCGCATGACCGGCATTAACGGGATGACCGACATTACCGACATGACCGACGTTGCTCTGATTGTGGTCATCTCCCTCTGGCCTGCCTGCCACGATCATGACGCACGCGATCCACTGCGCGACGTCCAGCGCGATCGTCGGCCGTAGCGTCTCGCCGGGCTGCGGCGTCGGCTCATCGGACCACCGCCAGGCATACCGCGCACTGACACCGGCACGCGTTGCGACCCCCAGCGCCGTCATGACCTGCTCGCACGTCATGCCGTGCTGAGCAGCGGCCGTCAGCGCCCGCTCTGCGAGGTGACGCCAGTCGCCTGTGCCACCGCAGTCGTGACGCACGCTGGCGGCGAATAGCGCGACCAGGCGGGTCCGCACGCGACGCAGCGCTTTGGCGTGCGTAAGCAAACGACGCTCGTTCCGGGTTTTCGCAGACAGATCGTCGGTCGTCTCGGCGGGATCGAAGATCTGCACATCGATGGGGTGGACGCTGAATGTCGGGGAGCCCGCCTCATCGTGACGCCAGTCCGGCGCCAACCGCGATTTGAGCAATGCAAAGGCGTTGTCGTCGCGTATGAGCGAGGGGCGCTCGTCGGAGATACGCAGGGCGTCGCGCAGGGCCTTCGGCAGCTTGAATCCCAGACCGTGCGCCATCAACTGACAGAGTCCGGCGACACGGTCGCTGCGCGCGAAGTCGGATTGCGGGGCGTCGGCAATATGGAGCAGCAACGATTCGACGATCCGCATCTCCGCCAGCGCGCGACGCGGCAGCGCAGCGCCGTCCTCGCGCGCCTTGGCGGCGTGCGCCGTCGCCTCGAACACGGCCAGACACTGACGCATGGCCGTGACGTCCGCGAGCGTGCGGCGGCGCAATTGCGAATCCGTCTGCAATGCCCATTGGCGTTGCGCCTCGCCGCCGCCGTCGATCGCCTGCTCCAGCGCCTTGAGTTCGGGCCACAAGTAGGTGCAAGTCGCGCCGACGGTCAGCGCACTGAGTGCACAGGCGAAGCCGACGTCCGCCGCGCCGGGATGCGCCGCCGCGTGCCGATGAAATCGCAGGGACGCCTGATGCCATGCGTCGGCGAGCAGATCGCGCAAGCCATTCTCTCGCAGGCATGCCGCGGCACCGGAGAAGTCGCCCCGGAAGGCGTCGAAGACGCAGTGCGCGGCCGCCCTCGTCAGTTGAAACAGTGTGCTGATGCTCGGGGTGGCGCCGGCCGAGACAGACGTGACGGTCGCGTCGGTTGCGAATGACATGGCGAAAGCTCCTTGAGGACAGGGATGTGGGCGGAAATCGAACGAGGGGCCGAATAATGGGACCGAATAGAGGGACCTAATAAAGGGGCAAAGGGGCCGAACGGGGAACCGAATGAGAAAATCGAATGAGCGGGCATGGTCTGCCGGCCGTGCGCTGGCGGCTTCAGGATTCGCTCGCGCCACTTTTGGGCGGCCTCTCGCAGAATCTGGGATGATGTCGCCATTGCATCGCCGTGAAACGCCCCCCATCCGACCGGAGCCCTTATGCCGACCCTTGCCACGCTTGCCACGCTTGCCACGTTCGTCGTTGTCGTTCTCGGTTTTTTTCTGATTCCGGGGCCGGCGGTATTGCTTACCGTCACGCGAACCGTGCAGGGGGGACGCCACGCCGGCGTCATGGCGGGCATGGGCATCGCCCTCGGCGATCTCGTTCACACGTTGTTCGCGGCGGTCGGACTGTCGGCGGTGCTGATGACCTCGGCGCTCGCCTTCGACGTCGTCAAATACGTGGGGGCGGCTTATCTCATTTATCTGGGCATCAAAGCGCTGCGTGAGCGGCCGTCCGACCCGCAGTTGCCTGCCGCACCGCAGGTGTCGCCGAGCCGCGCATTCGTGCAGGCCGTGGCAACCGAGGTGCTCAATCCGAAAACCGCGCTGTTCTTCCTCGCGTTCATGCCGCAGTTCGCGCATGCGAGCGCAGGGAACGTCTTCGCGCAATTTCTCGTGCTGGGGATGGTGTTCGTAGCGATGAGCACCATCTACACCACCGCCATCGTGTTTTCCGTGCGGCCGCTGGGCAAGTTCGTGAGGCGCTTCACCTGGCTGCTGCGCTGGCAGGGCAAGATCATCGGCGCCCTCTTCATCGGGCTGGGGCTGCGCGTCGCCATGCAGCAGCGCTGAGACCGGGCCAGACGGTTGCGCGGCAGCCGTCGCACCGTCACAAGTCGTGTTCCAACGTGGGAGTCGTTCACCATGCAACGCATTGTTTCGACGCTTCGTTCGCGCGCCAATCCCCCTCGACGTCACACGGGCGCGACCCTCAGGGCCCTGGCGATAACCGCCTGTCTGACGACGATGTCGCTGGCGGCGGCGCCGGCATTCGCTGCCGATCCGGCGAGCGCGTCGACGACGCCGGCCGTGTCCTTCTCCAAAGCGAGTCCGGGCAATGCGTTGCCCACGGGTTGGCAGAACCTGCCGGTCGTGAGCGGCAAGAAGCTCACCGTCTACAGCGTCGTCACGGACGGCAAGCGCAACATCATCGAAGCGAGCTCGACGGACTCGGCATCCGCACTCATGGCCAAGGGCGACGGCGTCGACCTGAATGCAACGCCGGTTGTCGCGTGGCGCTGGAAGGTCGACAAGGCCGTCCCCGGCGCGGATAACCGGGTGAGCGACAAAGAAGATTCGCCTGCGCGGCTCGTCTTCTTCTTCGACGGCGACAAGTCGTCGCTCTCGTTCGGCGACCGCGCGGTCATGACGCTCGCCAGGGCCAGCGGCGAAGACCTCCCCTACGCGACGCTCATGTACATCTGGTCCAACGATGCGCCGGTCGGCGGCGTGATCCAGAACCCGCACACCGATCGGGTACAGATGCTCGTGGTGGCGGGCGGCGAGGCGTCGCTCGGCAAGTGGCAGACATTCTCCCGCAACCTCGCGGCGGACTACGAGCGCGTGTATAAGGAGAAGCCGGGCAAATTGCTCGGTTACGGCGTTTTCACCGACAGCGACAACACGCATACGAGTGCGCATGCCTGGTATGGCGACGTGCGTTTCGATGCAGGCAAATAGCGCCGGGAACACGCCCCCGGTTTCACCTGCCGACACCCATGCGAAATGCCGTGTCGAAAGCCTCGAAAAATCCCCTTGAAGCCCCGTGTGACGGGGCTTTCGCGCTATTACAACAGCCGCTTGCGTGCTACGCTATCTCGCCTAGTATTTGCGCCGGAGTCGGTCGACGGACATCGTGTCGTGCGTCGCTGCCGATCGGCGGTATCAAGTCTCTCAACGCCCCGCGAGCGCCATGCAAAAGAATCGCCAGCCCAAGGACGTCACGTTCGCCGCCAGTCCTGTTTTGCAGTCGCGCATGTCGTTGTGGCGCTCCAAGTTCATCGTCATCCTGATTACCCTCGCCTTCATCGGTCTGGTGGTCCGGGCGTTCTGGATTGCCGGCCCGGGCAACGGCTTCTACATCGCACAGGGTGAAAAGCGTTACGAGCACGCCATCGTCATGCCGGGCGTGCGAGGCAAGATCGAAGACCGCGACGGTCGCGTGCTCGCCACCAGCCTGCCCATGCGCACCGTCTGGGCGGTGCCTGCCGAAGTGCCGGACGACCTGTCCGACAGCGACGTCCAGAAGGCCAGCAAGTTGCTCGACATCCCGGTGAAGGAGCTGCGCACCAAGCTCATCGGCGAGAAGAAGTTCGTCTATGTGAAGCGTCAGGTGTCGCCGGAGATCGGCAAACAGGTCGAAGCGCTGGGCATTCCCGGCGTTTATGAGAGCAGCGAATTCAAGCGTTTCTACCCGGAAGGGGAAGTCGCCGCGCATGTCGTGGGCTTCACGAACGTCGAGGACAAGGGGCAGGAAGGCATGGAGCTGGGCGAGGAGCCCTTGCTCGAGGGAACGGCCGGTGTGCGTCGCGTAATCAAGGACCGTATCGGGCGCACCATTCAGGATCTCGACGACTCCAGCCCGCCGCGCGACGGCAAGGACATTCGCCTGACGCTCGATACGCGCGTGCAATACATCGCCTACGAAGCATTAAAGAATGCGGTCGAGCGCACGGGGGCGAAGGCCGCCATGGCCGTCGTCATCGACGCCAAGAGCGGGCAGGTGCTGGCGCTGGCCAACTTGCCGACGTACAACCCCAACGATCGCGAGCATCTGACCGGCGAGCAATTGCGCAACCGGGTGTTCACCGACGTCTTCGAGCCGGGTTCCATTCTCAAGCCGTTCACCATGGCGCTGGCGTTGGATCTGCACCGTCTGACACCGACCACGACTATCGACACCGGCCCCGGCCGTTACGTCTTCGAAGGAGCGACCATTACCGACGATTCCGCGAACGGCGTACTGACAGCGGCAGGCGTGATTCAGAAGTCGAGCAACATCGGCATGACAAAGGTGTCGACGATGTTGCGCGCGGAAGAGATGTGGGACATGTTCACCGAGATCGGACTGGGCCAGCAGCCGAAGCTGGGGTTCCCTGGTGCGGTCTCGGGGCGCCTGCGCCCTTACAAGTCCTGGCGACGCATCGAGCAGGCCACGATGGCTTACGGGTATGGCATCTCGGCGTCGCTGTTCCAACTGGCGCGTGCGTACACGATCTTCGCTAACGACGGCGTGCTCGTGCCCATCTCGATCGTCAAGCCGGACTCGCCGGTGCAGCCCGAGGGCGTGCGCGTCATTGATGCAAACACGGCGGCGGAGATGCGCAAGATGCTGGCGAGCGTGGTGGATACAGGCGGCACGGCCACGACCGCGCAGGTGGCCGGATACAGCATCGGCGGGAAGACGGGGACGGCATACAAGGCGGGCGCACACGGCTACGATCACTCGAAGTACCGGGCGTCGTTCGTGGGGATTGCCCCCTTGTCGGCGCCGCGTCTGGTGATTGCCGTGTCGGTGGACGAACCGAAGGCGTCGCAGCACTTCGGCGGTCAGGCGGCCGGGCCGGCGTTTGCGGAGATTGCCTCGCAGGCGCTGCCGTTGCTGGGGATTCGGCCGGATCTCCCGGTGCGTCCGGGCGTGATTCTGGCGGCGCCGACGTCGGATACGCCGCCGGATGATAAGGGATCGCACGGTTGAATTGGCTTTGGGTGTCGCCTTGGGCGTCGCTTTTGAGGACGCTTTCAAAAGCGCTTTTTAGGTTGCATTGAAAGTCGCCTCGGCAAAGCAAACGCCCGACCCGCTTCCGTCGTCATCAGTCAATCGGGGCGGGGGCCGCCCGCGGCACTCCATTGCCTGTTAAGTCGCACCGCGGGCAGCCCCCGCCCCGATCCGCCAACGATAGCGATGCGACGACACCGAGCGGTACGCAAAGGGGTTCGATCTCCCCGCCCGCAGCGAACACGAGTGGCTTCGTCCAGTGCGAGGGCAGTGATGAGACAGGATGGATGAGCGGTGATTGTCGGTGCCCTGACGGAGCGACTTTAAAGTTGGAGCGGAGTCAGGGTACCGGCAAGCGCCGCGGGTTCGGGGGGAAGCGGGGGCTGGTGGTGGTTGGTTAGCGGGCGGTGTCGACGCATAGGCGAGGTATGGGCAAAAAGGGCGATTCGATGATCGAATTGCACTTTTTGCGTACCGATAAGGCAGAGAACAACAAAAACAAAAAAAGGCGGCCCGGTTAACCGAAGCCGCCTTTTTCGCTTACCCGAGACATGCGGGCAAGTCCGGGAAGACTTACATCCCCGGCATCATCAGCGAGTTGGCGTTGTGCATGATCCACAGCGAGCCGACGAGCACGATGGCCACGATCAGCACGGTGAACAGGAACGCCATCACATTCCAGCGCTGTTCCGACGAGCGGTCCATGTGCAGGAAGTAGATCAGGTGGACGATGATCTGCACGAGGGCTGCGCCGAGGATCAGCGGCAGCACCGTCGACGGCGGCATCGTGCCATCCATCACCAGCTTGAACGGCACGACCGTGAGGATCACGGCGAGCACGAAGCCGATCAGATACGACTTCACGCTACCGTGGCTGCCGCCGGCGGCATTGTGGCCAGCGTCGTGGCCGTGCGATTGCACCGATTTCGTATTGCTCATTTACATCGCTCCCATCAGGTACACGACCGTGAAGACGCCGATCCAGACCACGTCCAGGAAGTGCCAGAACAGCGAGAGGCATTGCAGGCGCGTGGTGTTGGTCGAGGTGAGGCCCTTCTTGGCAATCTGGAACATCAGCACGGCCATCCACAGCAGGCCCGAGGCCACGTGCAGACCGTGGGTTGCCACCAGTGCGAAGAACGACGACAGGAAGCCGCTACGGTTCGGACCTGCGCCTTCGAGGATCAGGTGGTGGAATTCGTACAGTTCCATCGCGATAAACGCGGCACCCAGAATCCAGGTGACGGCCAACCAGCCCATCACGGCACCCTTCTTGCCGTTATGCAGGCCGATCATGGCGAAGCCATAGGTGATCGACGAGAACAGCAGGATGAACGTTTCGACCAGCACGAACTTCAGGTCGAACAGTTCCTTGCCCGTGGGGCCGCCCGCCGTGGCGTCACGCAGTACGGCGAACGTGGCGAACAAGCTGGCGAACAGCACCAGGTCGGTCATCAGGTACACCCAGAAACCGAAGATCGTGTTGCCCCCGGTGTCGTGGTGCGCGTGGTCATGCGCATGCGCATCGGCATGCGCGCCCGTGTGTTTGAGAACTTCGCTCGTCATGATTAAGCCTTTGCTGCTGCGGCCAGTGCCTGATGGTGGGCCGATTCAATGGCCACCACTTCCGGCGACTGCACGTAGTAGTCGATCGAATCGTTGTTGCTGCGGCAGATGAACGTCACGATCATGCCCACGAAGCCGACGATGGCGAGCCACCAGATGTGCCAGATCGCGGCGAAACCGAACACCAGCGAGAAAGCACTGATGATGAAACCGGCGCCGGTGTTCTTCGGCATATGGATCGGGGCGTAGCTCGTCTTCAGATCGCTCTTGATGCCGTGTTCCTTGCGATAGGCCAGCTCGTCGATGTCATGCACGCGCGGCTCCTCGGCAAAGTTGTAGAACTGCGGCGGCGACGACGTCATCCACTCCAGCGTACGGCCGTTCCAGGGATCGCCCGTGGTGTCGGCCAGCGCCTTGCGGTTCTTGATCGACACGACCAGTTGCAGCACCTGGAAGCCGATACCGGCAGCGATGAACAACGCACCGATCAGCGCGGCGATCAGCCAGGGTTGCCACTCCGGATTGCTGTAGTGGTTCAGACGACGGGTCATGCCCATCAGGCCCAGCACGTACAGCGGCATGAACGCGAGGTAGAAGCCGATCAGCCAGCACCAGAAACTCGCCTTGCCCAGACGCTCATCCAGCTTGAAGCCGAAAGCCTTCGGGAACCAGTAGTTCATACCGGCGATGTAACCGAACAGCACGCCACCGATGATCACGTTGTGGAAGTGAGCGATCAGGAACAGCGAGTTGTGCAGCACGAAGTCCGCGCCCGGCACGGCCAGCAGCACGCCGGTCATACCACCGATCACGAACGTGACGATGAAGCCCAGCGTCCACAGCACCGGCGTGGTCATCTGCACGCGACCACGGTACATCGTGAACAGCCAGTTGAAGATCTTCACGCCGGTCGGAATCGAGATGATCATCGTCGCGATACCGAAGAAGGCGTTCACGCTGGCACCCGAGCCCATCGTGAAGAAGTGGTGCGCCCACACGAGGAACGACAGCACCATGATCGCCGCCGTGGCGTACACCATCGACTTGTAGCCGAACAGCTTCTTGCCGGAGAACGTCGAGATGATTTCCGAGAAGATACCGAACGCCGGCAGAATCAGGATGTACACCTCAGGGTGTCCCCAGATCCAGATCAGGTTGATGTACATCATCGGATTGCCGCCCAACTCATTCGTGAAGAAATGGAAGTCGAGGTAGCGATCCAGCGAGAGCAGCGCCAGCGTCACGGTCAGGACCGGGAAGGCCGCGCACACCAGCACCATCGTGCACAGGGACGTCCAGGTGAAGATCGGCATCTTCATCAGGTTCATGCCCGGTGCGCGCATCTTCAGAATCGTGACGACGAAGTTCACACCGGTGAGCAACGTCCCCAGACCCGAAATCTGCAAGGCCCAGATGTAGTAATCCACCCCCACGCCCGGACTGTACTGAATGCCCGAGAGCGGCGGGTAAGCCAGCCAGCCCGTGCGTGCGAATTCACCCACGCCCAGCGACAGGTTCACCAGCGCGGCGCCGGCCACGAACAGCCAGAACGACAACGTGTTCAGGAACGGGAACGCCACGTCGCGTGCGCCGATTTGCAGCGGCACCACGAGGTTCACCAGGCCCGTCATGAACGGCATCGCCACGAAGAAGATCATGATCACGCCGTGCGCGGTGAAGATCTGGTCGTAGTGATCCGGCGGGAGAATGCCGCCCGAGTTGTGGGCAAGCGCCAGCTGAGTACGCATCATCATGGCGTCGGCAAAGCCGCGCAGCAGCATGACGAGCGCCACGAGCACGTACATCACGCCGATCTTCTTGTGATCGACCGACGTCACCCACTCGTTCCACAGATACTTCCACTTGCCGAAGTAGGTGAGCAGAGCAATGATGCCCAGCCCGCCCAGCACCATCATGCCGACCGCGCCGACGATGATCGGCTCGTGGTACGGGATGGCTTCGAGAGTCAGTTTGCCAAACAGTGCTGACATTGTTGTTTACTCCTTATGCGCGTGCGCAGCCGTACCGGCATGCATCGCATGCGCGCCGGCGTCCATGGCCATGGTCATCGACTGGCCTTGCACGTTGGCGGCGGCGGCCGGAGCCGTCGCGGCGTCGGTGCCCGCACCCTTCGTATCCATCTTCATTTCCATCTTCATGTCCGCGCCCTTCATGTCCATGGCACCGTGGTTCTCATGGCCCTCGTGCTGCTGCGCCATGCCCGATGCCATCGGGGCGTGCACGATCGACTGGAACATGTTCGCGTCGACCGAGCTGTAATACGTGACAGGCGCGTTCTCGCTCATCGGCACCAGCGAAGCGTAGGCGTTCTTGTCGAGCACCTTCTTCGACTCGCGCACCTTCGTCACCCATTGCTGGAAGTCGCCGTCGGTCATCGCCAGCGTCTTGAAGCGCATGCCCGAGAAGCCGCCGCCGCTGTAGTTCGCCGAAATGCCGTCGTACGCGCCGACGTGGTTGGCGATCAGGTGCAGCTTCGTTTCCATGCCGGCCATCGAGTAGACCTGGCTACCCAATTGCGGAATGAAGAACGAGTTCATGATCGATTCCGAGGTGATCTTGAAATTCACCGGGACATCGACAGGAACGGCCAGTTCGTTGATCGACGCAATGCCCTGTTCCGGGTAGATGAACAACCACTTGTAGTTCAACGCCACCACTTCCACGGTGATCGGCTTCACGTCGCTTTCCAGCGGCTTGTAGGGATCGAGTTCGTGAGTGGAGACCCAGGTGATGCGCGCGAGGATCGCAATGATGATGATCGGCACGAGCCAGACCACGACCTCAATGGCCGTCGAGTGCGACCAATTCGGCTCATAGCGCGCCGACTTGTTGGATGCGCGGTACTTCCACGCGAACCACAGCGTCATCAGAATGACCGGAATCACCACGATCAGCATCAGCCAGGTGGCCGTGAGGATCAGGTTCTTGTTCTCGATTCCGATCTGCCCCTTAGGGTCGAGCAGCGTCATGTCGCAGCCTGCCAAAAGCAGCGGCGAGCACAAGGCGAGCAGCCTAAACAATCGCGGGTTTCTGTGTTTCTTCATGTCACACGACAGGGTTGAGTTGGCCACCGAACGGCGCAACACGGGCTTACCGGCCTGATGCAGGGTCGCAGGAGGTTGGCAAGGGTTAAGGTGGGACGGGAGCAGTCGTCACGCCGGTATTGCACCGGTCGAACTACGACGACTGTGTCATCGAAAAGACGGGAACCGGGGCATGTTGCCGCCCTCAGACCTCAAGTCACTGTCCGACTTCTTGTCTTTTACTTCCATCACGGTGCGGCATTATGCCGAAGTTTAATTAGGCCGGACATCGCACACCCACCTGCGCGACAAAGTGTCGCGCAGCCCTCACGCGTACGCGCGCGACGTTTTCCAAGCAGATCGGCACCTGTTTCGCGGTAAACGCTGTGCAATGCAGCAATTCGGGAAGGTTCTCTGAATTCAAGGGGTGCGACGTTGTGTCGCACCCTGATTTGCGGTGTCGCAGCGAAATGCACGCATTTGGTGCAATCGCCGGATAGGGATATCGGTGAAAGCGATTGTGCCCGGCTTTTCAATCGAGCGACAGTCGCACGGCAAAGGCCATGAGCGCCGCGCCGAACGACCAGCGTTGTACTTTTTGGGCAAGCGGGCGATTGCGCAACCAGCGCGCGATGCGCGCCGCGCCGAACGTGAGCGTCACGTCGAAGATCGCGCCGACGACCAGCAACAGCACACCGAGTTCGAGCACCTGCGTCCACACCGGCCCCGCTTCCGGACGCACGAACTGCGGCAGCAGCACCGAACAAAACAGCAGCGCCTTCGGATTCAGTACGCTGGACAGCACGCCCCGACGGAAGGCGTAAGAGAGCGGCGGCGCCGTGTCTTTCGTCGCCGATGCCACATCCATGCCGAACGCCGGCGAGCGCCAGATCTGAATCGCCACCCACGCCAGGTAAATCGCGCCGACGATGCGCACCGTCTCGAAGAGCCAGGGCGCCGCGCGCAACAGCGCCGCCACACCGCAGGCCGACAGCGTCACGTGCGCAGCGCGCGCCAGCGCCAGACCGGCGGCCGTCGCCAGACCGTGGCGTGTGCCCCGCATCATGCTCGTTTGCATCACGACCGCCATATCGGGCCCCGGCAATGCGTAGACGACCACCAGCGCGCCAATGAAAACCGTGAGCAATTGCAGCGAGACCATGACTTTTCCCCAAAGGATGTAACGCAATGAAAACGAGCTTTATGATCTCGCCATTCGATGAGAGATACATGGCGTTTTCCACCCATATAAAGCGAATTTTTTGGTTTATTCCACCCGATAAATTGTCATCCATAAGAAAACCGCCAATACGACATGACGTGGATCGCCAGTCGGATTAGGACGAACGGATGAGGGAAACACTTTCCGTAAGCGTCATATCGTGGTGGAATGCCATCTTTGCAGCAGATTTTGTAGCGGGACACCCACAATGAATGAACTCGACGCCATCGATCGGGCGATTCTGGCCATCGTGCAACGCGACGGCCGCATCTCCAACGCCCGGCTCGCCGAACGCGTGTCACTCTCCGAGACGCCGTGTGCCCGACGCCTCAAGCGCCTCGAGGCCGAGGGCTATATCACCGGCTACCGCGCCGAACTCTCGCACCGCGCGCTCGGCCTCGGCGTCACGGCATTCGTGCACGTGCGCTTCGCCGTGCACGACCGTGCGCTGTCCGAGCAATTCGAGCGGGAGGTGCAGGCGATCGACCGCATCGTCTCTTGTCACAACATTTCGGGCAGTGCGGACTACCTTCTCGGTGTCGTCGCCACGGATCTCGACGATTACGGCAGTTTCACGCGCGATGTGCTGCGCGCCCTGCCGGGCGTGACGGCGATCGAGTCGATGCTCTCTTTGCGCGAAGTCAAACGCGATACGGGGGCGCCCCTGTTGTAAATCGATTCACTGCTGAATGAAGCAGATTTCACCGTAGAATGGCGGGCGAAAACCAGAACCAGACCAGGTGCCGATATGGACGCCATGCCCGCCGTACCCGCCTCTCCCCAACCACCGCAATCGCCGCAATCGCAACAATCGCAACAATCGCCATGCACCGGCGACACCGCCTCCACCGATGACGCCCTGATGTTCGACCTCGCGCCGGTCTCCCTCTGGCTGGAAGACTTCAGCGGCGTGAAGCAGTTGTTCGACGAATGGCGCGCGCTGGGCGTGCGCGATCTGCGCGCCTACTTCAAGGCCGAGCCGGCACAGGTCTCGCTGTGCTCGCAACGCATTCGCGTCATCAAGGTCAATCGCCGTACGCTCACGATGTTCAACGCCCCCTCGCTCGACGAACTCGTGGCGAACCTGCCGCGCGTGTTCCGCGACGACATGCTCAAGACGCACATCGAAGAGCTTTGCCAACTTTGGGACGGCAAGACGCATTTCACGAGCAAGACCGTCAACTACACGCTCGACGGCCGGCGTCTGGACGTGCTGCTCAACGGCTCGGTCCTGCCCGGCCACGAAGCGTCGCTCGACCGTGTGCTGATCGCGCTAGAGAACGTCACGGAACTGGAGCACGCGCGCGAGCGCGTCACGATGGGCGAGCAGTACGCCCGGGGCCTCTTCGAGTATTCGCCGGTCTCCCTGTGGGTCGAAGATTTCAGCGCGATCAAGTTGCTGCTGGACGACGCCCGCGCGCGCGGCATCTCCGACTTCCGCACATTCACCGATGTGCATCCGGAGTTCGTCGAGCGCTGCATGCAGGAAATCGATGTGCTCGACGTGAACCGTCACACGCTCGCGATGTTCGTCGCCCCCGACAAGGCCACGCTGCTCGGCCGCCTGCCCGAGGTCTTTCGCGACGACATGCGTCACAACTTCCGCGAACAATTGATCGACTTGTGGGAGAACAAGCTCTTCCAGCAGCGCGAGGTCGTCAACTACGCGCTCGACGGCAACGAAATCAACGTCCATCTGCAATTCGCCGTGCTGCCGGGTCACGAAGCGCGCTGGGATCTGGTGCTGGTCGCGCTCACGGACATCACCGCACGCAAGAAAGCCGAGTCGTACCTCGAATTCCTCGGCAAGCACGACGTGCTCACCAAGCTGCGCAACCGGTCGTTCTACGTGGACGAACTCAACCGGCTCGAACGCAAGGGGCCGTACCCGGTGACGGTGGTCGTGGCGGATCTGAACAGGCTCAAGACCGTCAACGACCAGCTCGGTCACGCCGCGGGCGACGCCCTGCTGCGCCGCGCAGGCGAGGTGCTGAGCAAGGCCGTCGTAGCGCCGCAGATCGCAGCGCGCATCGGCGGCGACGAGTTCGCGCTGCTACTGCCGTCCACCGATGCCACCGGCGGCGCCGCTGTCATCGAGAGCATTCGTCAGTTGGTGGAGTTGAACAACTCGTTCTATCCCGGTACGCCGCTGTCGTTCTCGATGGGGATGGCGACGTGCGAAGCCGGCGAGCGGCTCGAAGCCACGATTCAGCGCGCCGACTTGCTGATGTATGAAGAAAAGCGCAATCACTATGCCGGCAGCGTGAACGAACGACGCGCACTCGACGGCCCGCCGTCGGGCAAGACCGGCAGCGGGGCATAACGCGAAGGGGGTGCCGCGCCCCCGGAATGCCCGGAATGCCCGGAATACTCGGAATGTGCATGCGCCACCGTGTGTGCGGCGGCGTCGGCGGGCATCCCCCCACCGCGCCCGCCATCGTCCGTCGCTTGAGGCGCCGCCCCGCCGGGAGTCTGCGTTGCCACGCCGGGTGGCGTACTGCCCAGCGGCTCGCAGATCAGCGCGAGCCAGTCGACGAACGCTCGCACACGCGGCGACACACGCTTTTGCGCCGGATACGCCACCGACAGACGTAACGACGGCGGCGGACACTTCGGCAGCACCGGCACCAGACGCCCCGACGCCAGGTAAGGCGCTGCCGCAAGCAACGTGGGCTGAATCAGCCCGAGACCTTCCAGCCCCGCCGAAAGATACGCAGCTTCATCCCCGACATGCAATTGGCCTCGCGTGCGCACGCAAGTCGCCTTGCCACCGACGACCAGCGTGAGATCGCCGCAGCGTGCGGGCATTGCAACGCCTTCGCTGCCGGACGACGAAGCGGACGCCCCCGACGACGCCAGCGACTCTGCGGGCGCCGACAGCCATTTCACCGAGGTGTGCGTGGCGATATCGTCGAGATCGCCGGGGGTGCCGTGCGATTCGAGATAACGGCGGCTCGCACACGTGACACGCGGCAGATCGCCGAGGTGGCGCGCCACCAGACGTGAGTCGGGCAACTCCCCGAGCACCACGCCGCAATCCACGCCGTCCCCCCGCCAGTCGCCGTGCGCCGGCGTCGCGTCCAGCGCGATTTCCAATCCCGGATAGCGCGCCTGAAACTCGGCAAGCGACGGCATGACGACCTCGCGCGCGATGACCGGCGGCAGGACGACGGCGAGGCGTCCGCGCAGTTGCGCCTGCGCACCGAACAGGCCCGACTCGACTTCTTCGACATCCGCGAGAATGGCCGAGCAGCGTTCGTAATATGCCGCGCCTTCCATCGTGAGCGCGACACGTCGCGTGGAGCGCGTGAAGAGCGCCACGCCGAACCAGCGCTCCAGATGCTGAATTTGCGTGGTCGCGGTGGCGCGCGGAATATCCAGCGACAGCGCCGCCTTCGTGAAACTGCCGACTTCGGCCACGCGCACAAAGGTACGCATGGCAGTGATGCGATCGATCATGACGCCTCCTGTCCTTCCGGCTTTGCGACAGACGCGGCGACCCTGCCGCGCAGGATGATGACGCTCGCGCCTGCGGGTGCCAGGGCAAACATCGTGAACAGCCAGACCGACGCGCGCTGCACTTGCGCCAGCCCGCCGTCCGCCAGCCCGGCAGAATTCGCGACCAGCCCGGCCAGCGCCGAGCCGAGCGCCATCGAATACAGTTGCACCGTCGTGATCGACGCCGACGCCAGCCCCGCTTCGCCCGGGCGCGCCGCCGTCATCGCCTGCGTGAGCAAATGCGGCCAGCCGATGCCCACGCCGACGCCCACGCCAAACAGCGCGACGCACAAACTCACGACACCCGACACACTCGCGAAAAGCGACGCCTGCGGCAACAACCCGGCGAGCGCGAACATGCCGATCGTGACGATGACTGGACCGAGGCGCACCCGACGCTGCGCCGCCTCCCCCTGTCGGCCGGCGCTCGTCATGGAGCCGACCGACCAGCCCGCCGCCATGAGCGCAGCGAGATAACCGGCGGCGAAAGGCGTCTGGCCGTGAATCGTCTGAAGGAAATAGGGGATGTAGATCTCGCTCGTCATCGCCAGACCCAGCAGGCTCATCACGGCGTAGAGACCGCCAAGGCGCGTTCGCAACGAATACGCGCCCGTCGGCATGAGACGCGGCAACGCATGCCGCACACTGCGCTCGCGCTGGGCCAGCCACCACGCCAGCAGCAGCCCCAGCAGCATCCACCCGGCAGCGACAACATGCGAATCGACCACGGCGCCCAGCGAAATGGCGACGGCCGATGCACACAGCAGCACCACCTTGAACCAGGGTACGGCGTGCGTTTCGTCATTGGCATGGACGCTGCCGTCGGCACTCGATACGGTCCGCCCGGCGCTCACCTGGGCGCGAATGATGAGACCGAGGCCGACGACGACCGGCAGCAAGGACCAGAACGCCCAGCGCCATTGCCCGAACTGCGCGAAGACGCCGCCCACCGCCGGTCCGCATAACGTGGCGACGCCCCACATGCCCGAGACAAGTCCCATGGCGCGCGACCACAACGGTGGCGCGAAGACGATGCGGATCAGCGCGTAGCTCAATGCAAGCAGGATGCCCCCGCCGAAACCTTGCAAGGTGCGGCCCGCCAGCATCCACGGCATGTTCGGCGCAGCCGCACACAGCATCGTGCCGGCGCTGAAGCCGACCAGCGCCGTGAGATAAGCCACGCGTGGCCCCAGCGAAGACAGCAGTTGCGCCGCGAACACCGAACCCAGAATCGACGCGACCACGAACAACGTGGTGTTCCATGCATACAGATCCAGCCCGCCGATCTCTTTGACGATGGACGGCAACACCGTCGTCGCCACATAGACGTTCGTCGCGTGCAACGCCACACCTCCGGCCAGCGCCAGCGACCGCCAGCCGTTGTTACCGCTCAACAGATCGCGCCAGCCCGGCGCATTCAGATTCGTCGTGCTCGTTGTCATGGATAGACAGCCCCCACGTCAGGAGACTAATATGCAAGAAAGTTCTTGGATATTACCTGTCTCACGATGAATTACCCAAATAACCACTTGGATAATAGGGCGGCCGCCCCGGCGTTGCCCGGTGCCGGGCACGAACGCGTGCTGCACTGGCTGAAGACGCAGGGACCGGCGTCGACCGCGGAAGTCGCTTCAGGATTGGGGATCACGGCGGAGGCCGCACGTCAGCAGGTGCAGAAGCTCGTAGCGGACGGCCTGCTCGTGGGCGAGACAATGCCCTCGCGTGGCGCGGGACGCCCGCGTCAGGCATGGACGCTCACCGAAGCCGGCCACAACCGCTTCCCCGACGCGCACGGCACCCTCACCGTTCAGTTGATCGGCTCGATTCGCCAGTTGTTCGGTGAAGAGGGGCTGGATCGCCTGATTACGCAACGCGCCCTGGAGACACGCGCCCAGTACACGAGCGCAATCGATCCCCTGCCCGGCTTGCCCGAGCGCATTGAGAAACTTGCGGAAATCCGGTCGGCGGAAGGTTACATGGCGCGTGTGGAGCGCGATGGCGACGACTGGCTGCTGATCGAGGACCATTGCCCGATTTGTGCCGCCGCCAAAACCTGTCAGGGATTTTGCCGCACGGAACTGGAATTGTTCCAGACGTTGATTGGTGAGCGCGGCAGCGTGTCGCGTGAAACGCACATGCTCGCCGGCGGGCAGCGCTGCACGTATCGCGTGAAGCCGCGGGGATGACGCCGAGCAGCCACCGACGCCGTGGACAATCCGGCGGATGATTCGGTCGAAAGCGTGCGTCCGTCCCCGGCCGACGGCTCAGCGCGGCTGAAATGCGATCAGGCTCATGCCCGCGAGCGCGACGCTCACGCCGGCGATGTCCCACGACGTCGGACGCATGCCGTCGACGAGCCACAACCATACGATGGCCACGCCGATGTACACGCCGCCATACGCGGCATAGACGCGTCCGGCCGCCGAGGGATGCAGCGTGAGCAGCCACGCGAAGAGCGCCAGCGCCACGCCGCCCGGCACCAGCAACCACGCACTGCGCCCCTGCCTGAGCCATAACCACGGCAAATAGCAACCGACGATTTCCGCCACTGCGGTGACGACATAAAGCAGAAAAGTTTTCATGTTGCGATTATGCCCGGCAGGCGCATTGTGCAGCGTGCCGCCTGCGGCACGGGCCAGTGAATCCTTCAATGGCCTACAATGCCGCGTTCACCGGAGAAGCTCATGGAATCGTTGGAAGCACGCGTCGTCGAACTCGAAGTAAAAGCGGCGTTTCAGGAAGACCTGCTCGAAACGCTCAACGAGATCGTCACCCGTCAGGAACAGCAGATCGACCTGCTGCAAAAGCAGTTCAAGGCGCTGTATCAGCAGATGCAGTCGCAAGGTCAGGGCGGCAACGACGGCGGTCCGCGTCACGAAATCCCGCCGCACTATTGAAACGCGGCACGGTGCCGACGCTCGCCGTCTCGCCCGCCGTCTCGCCATCTCGCGATCTCGCCGGTGCAGGCACCGGGAGTGGCTGCGATGCCATGTCGATGGCGCATTCGCGTCGCAGGCCAGGTGCGTGGATCAACGTGGCGTTCAGAACGATTCCACACCGCACGGGTCACAAAACCATCGACGGCTCTCAGCGCGCCCGCTCGCGCGGCGCTCACGACATGACTTCGCAACGCTCCCGCCCCCTCTCTCGCGACCTCTCGCGCCACTTCTCCCGCCGGCCTCGTCAAGGGGATATGTCCGTTGCCGACGCAGCATCGGACATTGTGAACATATCGCGCCGCGACACCTTGCGTCTGGGCATCGGCGGCCTGCTCGGTCTCACGCTCACGCCCTTGATGCGCCCGGCCAGCGCCGGCTACAACATCTGGACCGGCGAGTACACGATGACGCGCAAAGACATCGAGAGCGCCGTCGACAAGCGTTTTCCCACCACGCTCAACTACGGCCAGTTGCTCTCCGTCGAGTTGACCCATCCGCTGATCGGCTTCAATCCGCAAGCCAACCGCATCAACACGCAGGTCGACGCGCAGGTGCAGAATGTGCTGCTGCAAGGCCAGCCGCTCAAGGGCGTGCTGGCGATTTCCAGTGCGCTGAAGTACGACCCGGTCAGGCGCGCCGTGCTGCTCGACAATCCGAGCGTCGAGCGTGTGGACGTGAACGGCATGCCGCCCGCCTACGGCCAGCAACTGACGGCAATCGGCGGCAACGTCGCACAGCAGGTGCTCAATCAGTACCCGATCTACACCTTCAAGCCGGAGCAACTGAAGTACGGCGGGCGCGACGTCGAACCCGGCGCGATCACCGTGCTGCCGGACGGCATCAAGGTCGAGGTCAGGACGAAGTGAGCCGCAGACGCAGTGAGTGATCCGCCTCGCATGGCAAAAAGGGCAGCCCGAGGGCTGCCCTTTGCACATCCGGCGATTACGGCGTCAAGACATTAAGACGTTAAGGCATTAAGACGTCTTAGACGATCGTGAGCGTCACGTCGATGTTGCCACGCGTGGCGTTCGAATACGGGCACACGATGTGCGCCTTTTGCACGAGGTCCTCGACCACGGCGCGGTCCACGCCGGGCACGCTGATCTTCAGTTCGGCCTGAATACCGAAGCCGGTCGGGATCTGACCGATGCCGACAGCACCGTCGATCTTCGTCTCGGCGGGCAGCGCGACCTTTTCCTTGCCGGCGACGAACTTCAACGCGCCCAGGAAGCAAGCCGAGTAACCGGCGGCGAACAATTGTTCCGGATTGGTGCCGCCGACGCCGGGGCCGCCCATTTCCTTGGGCACGACCAGCTTGACGTCGAGCACGCCGTCCGACGAGACGGCGCGGCCGTCACGGCCTCCGGTGGCGGTGGCATGGGCGGTGTACAGCACTTTTTCGATCGACATGACGAACTCCTGGTAAGTAGAAAATTTCACTTCCAAACTTCGACCATCCTGACCTGACACGCCATCATGGCGTTGCCTTGAAGCCAAGCGGTCATCTTAATGCACCTGCGAGCCCCGTTTCGTGACGCGCGACACAACCTGCGTGTCGTCCGTCCCGTTTGCTACGGTTTCCTACTGCCTCATACTCATACCGTGTTGTGCTGCGGTCCCACTGCTGCGGGTTGCCGCTTACGGTATTCGAGCATCTATCTACTCAAAGATAGACAACTTGTCACAAATAAACGGGAGCGATCTCCCGTTGTGATGCTGCCCTGCCCGGGGCGGGTCAGGCCACGCCGCACACCGACGCGACCACATCCTCCAACCGCGACGGCGCGCGGAACAACCGCGAGGCCATCACACTGCCCTGGAACCCGGCAAACAGGGTACGGGCCGTGGCTTCAGGCGACGACGTCAGCGTCAGCGTACCCTGCGCCTCGCCTTGCGCCAGCACGCGCGCCAGCCACGCTTCGTGATACGCAAAGAAACGCTGCACCGCCTCGCGCACCGTCTCCGGCAACGTTTCGATATCTGCCGCCAGCATGCCGCACAGGCAAATCCGGTGACCATCTTCGACGATGCGTCCGAAGCCTTGCGAATACAGCGCCAGTTTCTCGGGCGCGGGCAGCGAATCATCGATCTGCGCCAATCCCTCACCGATGAACGCGTCGTATGCCCTGATCGCTTCGAGCACCAGATCTTCCTTTGCGGGGAAGTAGTAATGGATGCTCGATGTCTTCACACCGACCCGCTCAGCCAGATCTCGATAGCTGAAGCCGTTGTAGCCTCGCGTCATCAGAAACATCTGCGCATGATCCAGCAGTTGTTCTCTGACGGTTGCGGTCGCTGTCGTCGGCGCTGTCGTCGGTGATGTCGTTGTGCGGTTCATGTGACGAACTTTATCTATCAGTAGATAGATAGTCAAGCGTTTTTTCCGAAAGCCGCGATGAATTCTGACGATGCGATCGATAGCGGGCAACGTCGGAAAGCAGAACGGCGGCCCGAAGGCCGCCGTCGAGGCATGCTGGCGTGCGCAACGCCGACGATCGACGCCCTCGCTGCGCCGCCCTCACAGCGGTCGGATCAATCAGAAATCGATCTTGGCGTTCAGGCTGACCATACGCGGATCGGCAGGTTTGATGTAGTTGTCGTACTGATATTCCCAGTATCGGCGGTTCGTGAGATTGCTCACAGCGGCGCGCAACGTCACGTCCTTGCCCGACACGCGCGTGCGGTACGTCGCACCGAGGTTGATCAGCGTGAAGCCCGACACCGTCAGCGAATTCTGCGGGTTGAGCGCCGTGCGGCCGTTGTAGCGAATGTCGCCGCCGACCGACAGGCCCGGCACGTACGGAATCTTGTACTCGACATTGCCCGAGAGCACGAAGCGCGGTGCGCCGCCCACCCGGTTGCCGTCGTAGCCGCCCGAGGTGCGGGCGTACCACGCGTCGAGGGCCATCGCACTCGCGCCGAGCGTCCACTGCGGGCCGAGCTTCACGGAACCGGCGAGTTCGATGCCCTGATAGACCGACTGACCGTCCGCTACGCGGGCGTTCGCGCTGTTGGTGTAGACGGCGCCACGCTCAATACGGAAGAGCGCCGCCGTGGTGCTCCAGCTCGCCTGCTCCGTCTTTACACCGACTTCGTACTGTCGGCTCTTGAACGGATTAAGCACCGCGCCCGCATTGGCGTAGGTCGAGCCGACCACTTCACCGGCTTCGAGTGCTTCCACATAGCTCGCGTAAGCCGTCGTATTCGGCGTGAGCTTGTACATCGCGGCGAGTGTCGGTGTGAAGACGCCGTTCGTCGAGTATGTCGACACGCCCTGTGCGTTGGTCTGATCGTAGTTGGTGAAGCGCCCGCCGGCGAGCACCGAGAAGCGATCCGTAATCTGCACCGTGTCGGACGCGAAGACCGACTTCTGCTCGATGGCGCTGGAACGCTGCGCCTGGAGCGGCGTGCCGTTGCCGTAGAACTGATACGACGCGCCCTGATACAGATTGCCCGAGTACGTCGAAAACGCCACGCTCGGGTTCGCCGTGACGGGACTATAGAGATACGAATAGTCGTTCGTCTGATATTGCGACGCGTAGCCGAACGTCAGTTGGTGCGTGAGCGGGCCGGTGCGTACCTTGCCTTCGGCCGTCACCTGCCAGGCATGGAAGGTGTTGATTTCGTCGCCCAGATCGTTCAGGCCACGGTAATCGCCGGCGCCGTTGAGCAGGTAAAGCGTCGCTTCGTTACGGTCGCGTGTCGACTTGTTGTAAGCGAAGTTGGCCGAGACCTTCCAGTCCGGATTCACCTGATACTGCAGCCCGGTCGTGTAAAACTGCGTGATGGTGTTCAGGTGCGTAGCCTGCGTCTGGAGATTCGCGTTGGAAACGTTGATCGGTCCGGGCAACTGATTGCCCGTGAAGTAGGCTGTGGAGAGCGACGGCGACGTTCCCGTGGCGCGTCGGTCCTGATACATCGCCCCGAAATTCCACGTGAGGTCGGGCGTGATGCGGGCGTCGAGTGCAACGGACACCGTATCGCGGTTCAGATTGCCGTCGGTGTACGTGCGGCCTTCCTCATGGGTGTAGTTCAGGCGCGCGCCAAACATGTCGTTCGGACCGGCACGGCCACCGAGGTCGACGTGCTCGCGCCAGATCCCTTCCGACTGAAAGCCCACGTCGACGCTCGCGATGCGCTCGTCCGTCGGTTTCTTCGTCACGTAATTCACTACGCCGCCCGGCGCAACGAAGCCGTACATGAAGCCGGACAGGCCCTTGAGCAACTCCACGCGGTCAAACTGTTCGTACGGCATCGTCACGCCGTAGGTCATCACGGGCATGCCGTCGAGCTTGAAGCCCGATTGCCAGTCGACGGGCATACCGCGCACGTAGATGTAACCGGCCCACGCGTCGAAGGCGTTACTGCCGTCGGTCACCGAAGCGTCCGTCACGAACACATCGCCGAGCTTGGCAGGCATGCGCTTTTCCAACTGCTCCTGACTCACCACCGTGGTCGAGAACGGCGTGTCGAGCTGGCTGCGCGTGCCGAGTGCGCCTGCCGCCACCGCTTGCTTCAGGTTCTGCGGCGTCTCCCGCAGTGCGGATTCCGTTACCGTCGTGGCCTTGAGCGCGGCGGGCGCCGCCGTGGCAGCGCTCGCCGTATCGGCGGATGTCTGCGCGAAAACCGAAGTCGAACAAGCGGTGGAGAAAGTCAGAAATGCGGCGAGGGCCAGCGGATGAACGGCAGCGCGCGAAATGTGGCTGGCGCGGTGAAGCTGAGCGGACGACATGCTTGAAATCCCGTGTATCTAGAAGATCTTTTTATAAATGAGAATCGTTAACATTATCATTCTCAGCGACGGATGGTATCAGGTCATCGCACACCGTCAACCCATGTCGCACGTCGTGACGAAGACAAGACGGAAATACAACATTCCCGTTTCTTACCAGATGAGATCGGATCAGATGGGAGGGAATCGGGTCGGATCGAACGGCATCGGGTAAGCCCCGTCGAGGGAATGCCGTCAGGCCGTGACATCGCCACCGGCAACCCACGCAAATAGGCTAATATCGCGGCACTGTCGCCTACCGAGCGGCCAATCGAACGGAACGCCGGCCCTCATCCGGGGCACGCGCGCAGTGTGGTATGGAACTCGACGCCATTGATTTGAAAATTCTGCGGGAGCTGCAAGCCGACGCCCGCCTCACCAACGTTGAACTCGCCTCGCGCGTGAGCCTGTCGCCCTCGCCATGTCTGGCACGCGTGAAGGCACTCGAAGCAGCGGGCTATATTCGCCAGCGCGTCACGCTGCTCGATCCGTCGCGGCTCGGGCTGCATATCAACGTCTTCATCCACGTCACGCTGGAAAATCAGAATCGCGACGGTCTGGACGCCTTCGAAGCCGCCGTGACCGCCCTGCCGAACGTCATGGAGTGTTACCTGATGTCGGGCGACGCCGACTATCTGCTGCGCGTGATGGTCAGCGATATGGCCGCCTACGAAACGCTGATCACGGATCGTATCTCCCGAATTCCCGGTATCCGCAACATCCGGTCGAGCTTCGCGCTCAAACAGGTCATGTACACCACGGCCGTCCCCGTCCCCGATCCCCACAACACCATGACGTCGGGCAATGCCTGAGGTCGGCGCCCGCGACACCGTCGCCTCCCCCACACCGCACGGCGGCGTGAGCCAGCAGCTCGCGCTGCACGTCGCCGCCATGCTGTTCGGGGCTTCGGCGCTCTTCGGTGAGCATATCGCCGCGAGCAGCACGATGATCGTCTTCGGACGCGGGCTGTTTTCCTGGCTCGCCCTCACCGTCATCGCCCTTACCGGTCTGGCGGGGCTGCGCAGCGCCGCGCGATTATCGGGCGGTGCGCCGTGGCGGGGCCTCCCGACGGCCAGCGCGTTACGCCTCATCGTGGCCGGCGTATTGCTCGCCGTGCACTGGCTTGCGTTCTTTCTCGCGATCAAGGCGGGCGGCGTTGCGGTCGGCACGCTCGGTTTCGCGTGCTTTCCCGCGTTCGTGATCTTGCTGGAATGGCCGTTGCGCCGCGAACGCCCGTCGTTGGGCGACGTGGGCGTAATCGCGCTGGTTTGCATCGGCCTCGCGCTCGTGACACCGGCCTTCGACTGGCGGGCCGACGCGAGCGTCGGCCTCGCATGGGGAGTGCTGTCCGGCGCGATTTACGCCGTGATCGCGCTCTCGAACCGGGTGCTAGGCGCGCAGGCATCGCCGTTGCAGGCAAGCTGGTGGCAATGCCTCGGCATTCTCGTCGTGCTCGGGCCGTTCGCGGGGCGCGAGGCGCTCACGCTGCCCGCCGCGCAATGGGGATGGCTCGCCTGTCTGGGCGTCGTGTGCACCGCACTGGCGTACACCCTCTTCATTCACGCACTTCGCACCGTCAAGGCAAGTCAGGCCGCCGTGGTGATCGCGCTCGAACCGGTCTACGCCATCGCGTTCGCATGGGCACTGTTCGGTACCTCGCCGACGCTCAAGATGGCCATCGGCGGCATGTGCATCGTCGGCGCCGTTGCGTGGTCCGGTTCGATGCGCTCACGCCGCTGAATCGCGCGAGTCTCGCCGGTACGCGCGAGAACGCGGCTCACCGAGCCGCGTCCTGCGCCGTCATGCATGCCATCACACCATGACTTCATGAGCGCCATCATGAGCGCCATGAGCGTCAGAGGATCATGCCGCCCGATGCCTCGACACGCTGACCATTGATCCAGCCCGTCTCATCGCTCAGCAGCGCCGCCACGACACCTCCGATATCGTCGGCTTCGCCCACCCGACCCAGCGCAATGTTGTTGGCGACCATCTGGTGCACGGCCTGATTGTCGCGCACGGTGCCGCCGTTGAAGTCCGTTGCGATCGCCCCCGGCGCAATGGTGTTGGCGCGAATGCCGCGTGCGCCCAGCTCCTTGGCCAGATAGCGCGAGAACACTTCGATGCCGCCCTTCATCATGGCGTAGGCCGATGCGTTCGGCAGCGTGAAGCGGGCCAGCCCGCTCGATACGTTCAGAATGCGGCCACCGTCGGCAATCGACGGCAACAACGTCTGCGTGAGGAAGAACGGTCCCTTCAGGTGCAGACGCACGAGAAAATCGAACTCGTCTTCCGTCGTCTCGACGATCGACTTGTGCAGTCCGGTGCCGGCATTGTTCACGAGGAAGTCGAACGTATCGCGCTTCCCAACCTCCCTGAGCCATCGCCTGACCTCCGCCGCGAACGGAGCGAACTGAGACGAATCCGACGCGTCGAGCGGCAGCGCCACGGCATTTGCCCCCATCTCGACGATCTCGGCCACCACCGCCTCGGCTTCCTCGCGCTGGCTGCGATAGGTCAGAATGACGTCGATGCCACGGCGGGCGACGGCGAGCGCCGATGCACGGCCGAGACCACGGCTGCCACCGGT
This sequence comes from Pandoraea anhela, assembly GCF_902459655.1. GTDB lineage: Bacteria > Pseudomonadota > Gammaproteobacteria > Burkholderiales > Burkholderiaceae > Pandoraea > Pandoraea anhela. The sequence continues at coordinate 221,131 of NZ_CABPSB010000003.1, read as the reverse complement.
AATGAGAGCGATCTTGCGGGTCATGACGGTTCTCCTGATGACGGGATGGATCGGAGCGAGCCCGCTGGCTGCGCCCCGCCGAACCCTTCGGACGACCGCATCGGTCGTCGCTTCACGTGCCGCGTCCTGCGCTATCGTCGTGTTTGGCTGACGATGCACGTTAAGGGCTGCGGTATGTTCAACATCCTATTGCATCGAATTTCACCAATAAATCCATCGAATCTGATTACACTGATCAAATTCCAATAACAATCATTCGTCCACCCCGACGAATGGCCCCTCGCCGTCATGCACCAGCTCGACGCCATGCGCATCTTCGTGCGCGTTACCGAGACCGGCAGCTTCACGCAGGCTGCCGACAGCCTCGGCCTGCCGCGCGCCAGTGTGTCCAACGCCATCAAGCAACTCGAAACGAAGTTGGGCACGCGCCTGCTGCACCGGACCACACGCCGCGTGCAGCTCACGCAGGACGGTCTGGCGTGCCTCGAACGATGCAAGGATCTGCTCGCCGATATGGAGGAGTGGGAGACGATGTTCGCGGCGCAGAACGAGGCGCTCACGGGACGGTTGCGGGTCGATCTCCCGGCCACGCTCGCGCGCACGACCGTCATTCCGCAGTTGCCCGCGTTTCTCGCGCGGCACCCGTCGCTACGCATCGAACTGTCGAGCACCGACCGTCGCGTCGATCTGGTACGCGAAGGGTTCGACTGCGTGCTGCGCGTGGGCGCCATCGCGGACTCCACGCTCATCGCACGACCGCTCGGCCATATGCGTCAGATCAATGTCGCGAGCACCGCGTATCTCAGGCGCTACGGTGAGCCGAAGACCCTCGAAGACCTCAATGCGCACCAGTTGATTCACTACACGACGACATTGGGCACTCGCCCCGCCGGTTGGGAGTATTTCGATGGCGAGCGCTACGCGCAATGGCCCATGGAGGGTGTGCTGACGGTGAACAATGCCGACGCCTATCAGGCCGCCTGCCTGGCCGGACTCGGACTCATTCAGGCGCCCGAATCCGGCGTGCGGGGCTACATTGCCGACGGCGTGCTGCGAGAGGTCATGCCGGCGTTTCAGGCGGAGCCGCTCGCCGTATCGCTGCTTTACGCGAACCGGCGGCATTTGCCGCGTCGCGCGCAGGTGTTCATGAACTGGCTCGCCGATCTGCTCATGCCCCGTCTGACAACCCCGTGACACGCGTCTGAGCGACGTCGTCGCCCGCAAGCCTCCGCCCTCCCGACCACCGCTGCACCGCTACAGCCCCTGCTCGACCATCGCGACGAGCCGCTGCCCCAGCGCATCGATCTGGTCGTCCGGCAAGTCCCTTAGCGGACCGTCGATGACGAGCACCGCCAGGCCGTGTACGGCCGCCCACGCCAGATACTCCGCCCCCGGGCGCTGTTCCGGTGCAACGATCCCGGCGGCCACCATGCCGTCGAGCGCCGCGCCCAGCAACTCGAACGGATTCAACCCGCTCGCGCCCGCTTTCTCCGGCCCGCCGGCCGAGCGCACATTTTCCGATGGCGCGAACGCCGTGCGGAACAAACCCGGCTGGCGTCGCGCGAAATGCAGATAACCGATCCCTACCGCACGCAGCACGGCACGCGAGCGCGCTGCGCCATGGGGCAACGATGTGGCGTCGGCAAGCGCCTGTTCGTGTTCGATGGCGAGCGCCAGCTCAGCGAGCGCCGCCGAGCGCACGGCGTCTAGCAGATCCTGACGATTGGCGAAGTGCCGGTATGCCGCATTGGGAACGACGCCGGCACGCCGCGTCGCCTCACGTAGGATCACGGCATCCGGTCCGCCGTTGCGCGCGAGTGCGATCCCCGCGTCGAGTAACGCCCGGCGCAGGTCGCCGTGGCGGTAAGTCGCGCGCGCCGGCCCGGTCGTGGTCTCTTGGTCTGTCATTGCTACCCCTTGTGGACAGTGTCCATTATGTCTGCTATTGTTTGTGTACACCGTCCACAAAGGCAAGTTGCAGTGCGTCAGCGGTCCGTGGATGACGTCACATTCGCGACTCACGTTCGCAGGCACTATGGTGATGAAATACCGATGACGATCGACCGATGACACGCCCCGGGGCGCCGGTATGCCGGAACGCCCCTTCATTGCAGACATCTCGAGGAGCACTCCATGCAAGTTCATTCCTATCTGTTTTTCGAAGGTCGTTGCGAAGAAGCGATTGATTTCTATGTGAAGACATTGGGCGCGAAGCGCGGCATGGCGATGCGCTACGGCGAGAGTCCCGAGCCGTGCCCCGAAGGCATGCTGCCGCCGGGCAGCGAGAACAAGATCATGCACGGCGAGTTCACCATCGGCGAATCGATGGTGATGGTCTCCGACGGCATGGTGAGCGGCCAGCCGAAGTTCGAGGGTTTTGCGTTGTCGGTGGATTTCACCGAAGTGGCGGCGGCGGAAAAGGCGTTTCATGCGCTGGCCGAGGGCGGCTCGGTCAACATGCCGCTGGGCGAGACGTTCTTCGCCAAAACGTTCGGCATGGTCAAGGACCGTTTCGGCATGAACTGGATGGTGATCGTGCCGAAGGAAATGCCCAAGGGCTGAGTCGCCTGCAAGCCCTGCGCCGTGCAGCGGTATCAGCGGTATCAGCGGTATCAGTGTTCGTGGGGGGCGTGGCGGCATAGCGTCACCGTCATTCCAGCACGGGCGTGCCGGACAAATTCCTCACGCCTGTGCTATCGTCGCCGCCATGCCATCCGTCATCTCGATCAAAAATCTGTCGAAGACATACGCGACCGGTTTCCAGGCGCTCAAGCACATCAACCTGGACATCCAGCGCGGCGAGATCTTCGCCCTGCTCGGCCCGAACGGCGCCGGCAAAACGACCCTCATCAGCACCATCTGCGGCATTGTGCGCCCGACCTCCGGCACCGTCACCGTAGACGGTCACGACATCGTGACAGACTACCGTGCCGCACGTGAAGCCATCGGTCTCGTGCCACAGGAGCTGACTACCGATTCGTTCGAATCGGTATGGGCCACCGTCTCCTTCTCGCGCGGCTTGTTCGGCAAGCCGGCGAATCCCGCGTACATCGAACAGGTGTTGCGCTCGCTCTCGCTGTGGGAGAAGAAGGATAGCCGCATCATGCAGCTTTCCGGCGGTATGAAGCGACGCGTGCTGATCGCCAAGGCGCTCTCGCACGAGCCGCGCGTACTGTTCCTCGACGAGCCGACCGCCGGTGTCGACGTCGAGTTGCGGCGCGACATGTGGCGTCTCGTGCAATCGCTGCGCGAGACAGGCGTGACCGTGATCCTCACCACGCACTACATCGAAGAGGCTGAGGAAATGGCCGACCGTGTCGGCATCATCACCGGCGGGCAGATCACGCTCGTGCAGGAGAAGACCGAACTGATGCGGCACATGGGCAGCAAGCAACTCTCGCTGCAACTGGCCGAGCCCATCGCGGCCATTCCCGAGGCGCTCGCCGGTTACGGCCTCGTGCTCGGCAACGACGGCACCGAACTCGTCTTCAGCTACGACGCCAATATCGAGCAGACGTCCATCGCCTCGCTGCTGCGCGACATGGAGCGCGCCGGTATTTCGGTGAAGGATCTGCACACGACGCAAAGCTCGCTCGAAGACATCTTCGTCTCGCTCGTGCACAAAAAAGAAGGATGAGCCGCGCCATGAATCTCTACGCCGTCAGGGCGATCTACAACTTCGAGATGGCGCGCACGCGTCGCACGCTGATGCAGAGCATCATCTCGCCGGTCATCTCGACCTCGCTGTACTTCGTGGTGTTCGGCGCGGCCATCGGCTCGCGCATTCCCGAAATCGAAGGCGTGCCCTACGGCGCGTTCATCGTGCCGGGCCTCATCATGCTCTCGCTGCTCACGCAGAGCGTGACGAACGCCTCCTTCGGTATCTACTTCCCACGCTTTACCGGCACGATTTACGAGGTGCTCTCGGCCCCCGTGTCCTACATGGAAATTGTGTGCGCCTATGTCGGTGCTGCGGCGACGAAGTCGATCGTTCTCGGGGTCATCATGCTGGGCACTGCCGCGCTGTTCGTGCCGCTGCGCATCGAGCATCCCGTCTGGATGATTTTCTTCCTCGTGCTCACGGCCGTGACGTTCAGCCTGCTCGGCTTCATCATCGGTATCTGGGCTGACGGCTTCGAGAAGCTGCAACTCGTGCCGCTGCTGATCATCACGCCGCTCACGTTCCTCGGCGGCAGCTTCTATTCGACGAGCATCCTGCCGCCGTTCTGGCGCGCCGTCACGCTGTTCAATCCTGTGGTGTATCTGATCAGCGGCTTTCGCTGGAGCTTCTACGGACTGGCGGACGTCAGCGTCGCCGTGAGTCTGGGCATGACACTGCTGTTCCTCGCGATCTTCCTCGCCATCGTGGCGTGGATGTTCAAGACGGGCTATCGTCTCAAGAGCTGAGGTACCGCCCTCGCGTCGGATACTCGGCGCCCCGGCGGGTCACGCGTTCCCCCCTGCACGCGGTGTGCCGTGCGTGGAAAAGAAAGACGCCGGACGCTACTACGTCCGGCGTTTGTCCTGATGGCGCGCGCTTCGGCGTCAGATCGGCGGCGTTTCGCGAAATGCAGGCAGCGCCTCGGCTTTCGCGGAGAAGCTGGCGACCTCCGGAAACGCACTGCTGAAGTCGACCTCCGGCAGCATCATCTGATGAAAGCGCCACGCCACGGCAATCGTCACACCGTGTTCGCCGATGCGATCCGGCGCGGCCTCGACCGGCACCTGCGCCAGCTCCTTCTCCAATGCGGAAAACGCCGAGTGGACCTGCGTGCGCACGCGGTCCGTCCATGGCGTGTGCCGCTTCTCGCTCGGACGCAACTCACGCTCATAGACAAGCTGCACCGACTTATCGCAGGCCGCGAGCGCAAGCCCGGTCAGGCGCAAGGCGCGCAGATGGGCGGCCGGGTCGGCCGGCACCAGCCGCTGCGCGGGATCGACCAGTGATTCGACGTACTGAAGAATGAGCGTGGAGTCCATGAGCACCGTGCCGTCGTCAGTCACCAACGTCGGCGCTTTGACGACGGGATTGATGGCGGAGAACTCGTCGAACGTCCGGAATACGGACAGCGAACGGTGCTCGAACGGCAGCCCGAGCAACTTCAGGCAAATCGCCGTGCGACGCACGTACGGGGAATCCAGCATTCCGATCAACTGCATGTCTCTCTCCTTTGCAAGGCGGTCGCCGCCGGTTTCATGGATCATACATGACGGGTAGAATGGTTCGCATGGCCGATTCGACAGGGAGACGTTTCATGAACATCCTGATGGTTCTGACCTCGCACGACCGCCTCGGCGACACGGGCAAGAAGACCGGCTTCTGGCTCGAAGAATTCGCCTCGCCCTACTACGTGTTCATCGACGAAGGGGTCGCCGTCACGCTCGCCTCGCCCGCGGGTGGACAACCGCCGCTCGATCCCAAGAGCGACGAGCCCGATGCACAGACCGACGCGACCCGGCGCTTTCGCGACGACACCGACGCCCGCCAGGCCCTCGCCAATACGCTCAAGCTCGCCGACGTCAAGGCGAACGACTACGACGCCCTCTTCTACCCCGGCGGCCACGGCCCGCTCTGGGATCTGGCGCAGGACCCGAACTCCATTCACCTGATCGAAGCCTTCGAACGCGCGGGCAAACCGATCGGTTTCGTCTGCCATGCGCCCGGCGTGCTGCGTCAAGTGTGCGCCGCGAACGGCGAACCGCTGGTGCGCGGGCGTCGCGTGACCGGCTTCACCAACGACGAAGAGGCGGCCGTGGGCCTGACCGACGTGGTGCCGTTCCTCGTCGAAGACGAACTTCGGCGTCTCGGCGGCGTGTACGAGAAACGCGGCAACTGGGAATCGCATGTGGTCGGCGACGGCCGCCTCGTCACCGGACAGAACCCGGCCTCGTCGGAGGAAGCCGCCCGCACGGTGCTCGCCATGTTGGAACCGCGCCTGCCATGACGTCAACGGAAGCGTCGGTGGACGTGCGACGGCTGGTTCCCGCCGACGCGCGGGCCTTTCAGGCGCTGCGTCTCGCCGGGTTGCAGGCGCACCCCGAAGCGTTCGGCTCGACCTATGCGGAAGAAAAGGACTGGCCGCTAGCGCGCGTGCGGGACTGGCTGGCGGTGCGCCCCGACGCCGGTGTATTCGGCGCATTCGAGCACGAGCGGCTCGTCGGCGTGCTCGGCTTGGGACGCCGCACGCGCCCGAACTTCGCCCATGTGGGCTTTTTGTGGGGGATGTACGTCGAGGCGCAAGCCATGGGGCGCGGCATCGGTCGCGCGCTGATCGACGCGGCGCTTGCGCTCGCGCGCTCCCAACCCGGCCTGCGTCACGTCACGTTGCAGGTGAACGCCGACAATCGCGCGGCCATCGCGCTGTATCGATCCCTGGGCTTCGTCGAGATCGGCCGCGAGCCCGATGCCATGCGCGTCGGCAACGGTTTTTGCGACGATATCCGCATGTACCTGCCGATTGCCACGCAGTGAACCGGTCGTGTCTCAGCGCTGACGCCGGTCGACGGCAAGGCGGGATGCAGGGGGCAGGGAGCAGGAGGCAGCAAGCGCAAGACGGCAAATGGACTACCGCAAACGACAAGCGGGAGCGACGGCGATTACGCCGCCGCTCCCGTTTTTTTCATGGGGACGGCGCCCGGGCTGCGCGTCAGACCGGCTGCATCTCGAACGGGCCGAGGTAATCCGTCTTGCCGACTGCCACGCCTTGCGCACGCAGCAGGTCATGCGTAGTCGTTACGTGGAAATAGAAGTTCGGCAGCGCGAACTTGAAGAGGTAATCGACCGCGTCCATGGTCGTTTGCTGCGTCTTGAACTTCAACGTGATCTGACGCGACGCCGCCCCCTCGAAACGATCCTCCAGAATGCCTGCAATGAACGCCTCGGTATTGGCGATGCGATCGCGCAACTGATCGAACGTGGTTTCCGTGTCCTCGAACTTGGGCGCCTCCACGCCCGTCAGGCGCGCCACGGCAAACTTCGCCGTATCGCTCACTCGCTGGATTTGCCCGACGAAATCGAGCATGTCCGGGGCGAGCTTCGCCTTGAGGATCGAATCCGGATCGACGGACTGCGCCGCACAATGCTCGTGCGCCTTTTTGATGTAATCGGCCATGACAGTGAGGCCGCGCAGATAAACGGGAATCGTGGCGCGATAGAGGGTAATCGACATCGGAAAGCTCCTCGGGGATAGCACAGCGCGCAGCGCGCGGGGAATGTGCGAAAAAAACACATGCTATCAGCGCAGCCACCTTCTTGCCGCACACGCGGCGATTCCTGAAATGCAAAGGTCACGCCAACAAGCAAAATCCCGTCGGGCGTGACCACGAACTGCCCGCCGCGGCACCGGCAGCGTCGACGATCCAGGACCGTCGATGCGGCGCCGACCGGACGTCGGGCATGCGGGCGCGGTCGATACCCGTGTCGGCAAACGAAAAAAGGAAACACGAAATGGCAGTATCCGCAGCAGGTACCTCGATCAACTTGATCGGCAACATTCCGCGCAGGCTCGACGCCGACACGATCAGGGCGTGCGCCAGCGACGTCGGCAAGAGCGAGTTGAAATTGCTGTGGGAACGGATCAAGGATTGGTTCTTCGGCACCCACACCGTCGCCGCGCAGAACGCGATCCACACGCTTGCGAGCGCCACCTCGACGAGTGCCCGGATGGAAGCCCTGCTGGATCTCACGCGCTACATCGAACCCTCGCACCGCGACAAGTTGCAATGGTGTATCGGGGAAGGCGAAGACCCTTACTTCAAGATCGGCGACTGTGTCATTCCTGCGGCGCCCGACTGGTCGGCTCGCCTGCCGATGCACGTGAACATCGTCGACATGGCGCAGCTACTGCTGTGCATTCGGCACAACGATGCGCCGCTGCTGTCGACGTTTCGGCAAATCGAACAGGATTCGCTCGCCATGTTCGCGCCGCGCACGTCGACCTTGGGCGACGCAGACGAGGATACGACCAGCGTCAATCTCGATATGGCAGGGCAGTATCTGAGGACCGCTCCCTCGCTGGTCGCCGCGCTGGAGTACATCGGCCTGCACGGCAACGACACCCGGAACGACACCTCGCTCCGACTCGGTCTGCAAGTCGCCGAGGAGTGGCGTGCGCGCCATCCCCACGACGCCCCGGGCGATCCGAACGCGGACACCGACGTCGCGATGGGCTATATGGCGCAAGACGTCATGATTCTCGTGACCGACATGTTTCATGAGCGTCGCGAGGCGAACCAGCGCCAGTCGGGCACAAGCGGCATGCGCTGAACCACCGCGCGGCGATCTGCCGCGCGGGCGCCAACGCCAGCCGTCGCAAGGAACCTCCCCGGCGCGCCCCAGACGCGACGTTGCCGCCGGCACCGGTCGATTCATGCAATCCGACAGTTCCGCGTGTGCGCGACACTCCGGGCGAGGCGCCGTGGAACGTCCGGAGCACCGGCTCTGCGTCGACTTCGACCCTGCACGATGACATCCAGCATGACCATTTCACTCAGCGCATTTCTATTGACCGGCACGTCGGCGCGCACCATGAGCGCAGCGACGATTCGCAAGTGTGCAACCGCCGTCAGCGAGCAAAACATCCGCAGCCGCTGGGGACTTTTGAAGGATCACTTCCTCGGCACTGACAAGGAAGATGCCAAACGTGCCATCTTCCGTTTGGCGACCGCTGAGACCACCTGGCAACAATGCTACGCATTTACCCAACTCGCGAGCTATATCGAACCGGAACAGGCGCACCTTCTGAGATGGAATCTCACAAGCACCGAGATTCTCGACTTTCAGGTCGGCGACTGGAAATTTCCGGTGAAATCCGATGTTTCCGAGTTCGTGAAACATGCCGCGCCGCTCGGCTTCGACGACAGCTGCCGACTGTTGATGACGCTGCGCGTGAATGGGTACGACGTACTCACGGAGTCGGACGAATTCGGCTTGCCGCTGGAGGCGCTCTTGCGGCATCCCTACGACCCGAACTATCTGGACACCTGCCTGAGCGCCGTCCAGACCATGTCGCCGCTTCTCGCGGTCCTTCAGGTTCTGGGACTGCGCGGCGTGACGCGGGAGAGCGAACTTCCCGAGGACGTTGCCATGACGGTGCACCATCTGGTCGGGCAGCGTCAGGTCGCCCCGGAGGTCGCGTTGCAATATCTTCTGCGCACCACGCTGCTGATGAACATCACCGCAACACCGGGCTACCGAAACTGAGGCAACCTGGGCAACAAAGCAATGGCGATATCGCCGGATCGGTGTCTTGTCGAATCACCGACCGGCCCCGCCAAAGGAGTCATTGACATGGGTATTTCAACCTCGTCGCTCAGCCTGATCGGTCACACACGAAGCTATCTGAGTCCGCAGACGATCGAGACATGCATTACGGCCGGCAGCAAATCGGAAATCCGGAGCCTTTGGGAGCGTATCAAGGACTGGTTTCTCGGCACGCATACGCAGGCGGCCAAACTGGCGCTCTTCGAACTCGCGCACGCGCGAAGCTCGCAAGCGCAATTCGATGCGTTTGTCGAACTGGCACGCTATGTCGACCCGGCGCAATTCGATCGGTTGCAATGGTGTATCGACGAAAACGACACGTTGATCTTCAGAATCGAAGACTATGCGTTCTCGTCGAGAGCCGAATGGGTTTCGCCAGCCCCCATGGTGCTGCCTTTACCGGATATGGCGCGACTGCTGCTGTCTTTGCGGCACGACGACCTGCCGGTGGTATGCCGGTTTCGCGAAATCGGGGCGAGTCGCGTGTACGATCAGGCCAGACTTGCGGCCGAGGGCGAAGTCCCCAAAGCCGTCGATTTCAGTGCGGATCACGTGCTCGCCGCGCAACAGTGGTATCTGCGCAGCTCGCCGGCACTGTTCGACGCGCTCGAAATCATCGGCATGCATCGTAATGACGACCGGGGAGACATGGCCTTCGCGCTGAACAGGGAAGTCGTGCAGGTGCTGGCGTCGACAGGCATCGACGACGAGGATGTCATCAACCCCGTCGGACGTAACGCGCAAACGCTGATGTGCCTCATGACCGACGCGTTTCACGACCGGGAAGCACTCAAGCGCGCCTACGCAGCGGCCAATCTGGCTTATTGAACGATGCGTTGAACGACACATTGACCCACACATAGAACGACACGCGTGCCGCGCGCCAATGCGCATCGCTCCCGCCACCGGCGCCGCAACCAGCGCCGCCCGTTGCGGGGGCAGGCACACCCCGTATGCGTTGCATCGGCTCGGGCCCGGCGCACAGGCGAACGCCGGCTCGGGAAACGTCATAAAACATGTCGTAAAACACGTCGTAGTACACGTCGTAGTACACGTCTCAAAGCGCTGGCGGTGTGCGGACCGCGCGCGTGCGCCGACATCGCGTCGGCGAGGCACGCCATGACGGCGTTGCTCAGGCGAGCGCCAGAATCACGCTCGACGCTTTGACCAGTGCGGCTGCCGCGCGGCCGGCCGTGAGCCCCAGACGCTTCACGCTTTCGTTCGTCACGATCGCGGCGATGATCGCGCCGCTGTCGGTCGTGATCTCCACTTCGCTGTTCACCGCCCCGGTCTCGACACGCGACACCTTGCCGCTCATCACGTTGCGCGTGGAGACCTTGCTCGCATCGGCGTCGACCATCACGATCACCGACGAGGCCTTGATGAGCGCCACCGCTTCGCTACCCTCCTTCAAACCCAGATTTACCGTGCTCTCGTGTGTGATGACCGCCACGATTTCCTGACCGGCGTCGGTGCGCAGCGTGACTTCGTCGTTCACCGCCCCGCGTTACAGCGAAACGACTTTGCCGGTGAATTGATTACGAGCGCTGGTTTTCATGAGGTGTGTCTCCTATTGGTAAGTTCGATGGCCTAACCGTCATCGTGAAGTCAGGACGGGATCGCACGGCGCCGCGAAGCGTCGGTGTGGTGCAGGCCAGGGGGGCAATAAGACGTTCGGACGGTAGATCGGCCCGTCAGCGTGGGGCAGTATAGCGGGTCCTCGCGACATGCGATGTTAGCGGCCGATGATATGCTTCATTACCACCCCCGCGCGCAGGGCAGCCACCCGACCGACCGCGTTCGGCGGCCCCATCGGACACCGCATCCGGTAGTCTCACGCGGCAACATGTCGTTGTATGCGGTCATATGCGGCGACATGCCGCTGCATGCAGCTATATGCCATCAAGCCGACACAGGAGCCTTCATGGGAACCCCTCGCCACATCCCCACCCCCACCGAGGCCGCGACAATCGCCCGCGCGTGGGTCGGCCGCTTCTCCCAACCGACGGCCATCGGCATGACCCTCGCCTTCGTCGCCGGCTACATCGACGTGGTCGGCTTCATAGCGCTGTTCGGCTTGTTCACCGCCCATGTGACCGGCAACTTCGTGATGATCGGCGTACAACTTGTGGCGAGTACCCACGTCGGTGTGCTCGCCAAATTGCTGGCGCTGCCCGTGTTCGTCATTTTCGTCGCCATGGTCAAGCTCATCGTGCAAAGTTTCGCGAATACCGAGCGCCGCCCGTTACGGCTGCTGCTCGTCTTGCAAACGTTGTTGTTGTTGGGCTTCATGTTCGTCGGTATCGCGGCGCAGCCGATCGTCTCGGCCGACGCGCCGCTCGCGATTGCCTCGGGGATGTTGGGCGTGGCGGCACTCGCCATCCAGAACGCGATCGGACGCCTGGTGCTCTCCGACCTCGCGCCGACGACCATCATGACCGGCAACACCACGCAGATCGTGATCGACATGGTCGAGCTGGCCAGCGGCAAGTGCGGCGACGGCAATGCCGCGAAAGCACGCCTTCGCAAGATGCTTCCCGCGCTGGCGGCATTTGCCGTGGGGGCGATCTTCGGCGGATTCGCCTATCACGGCGCAGGGTTCTGGTGCGTACTCTTGCCGGTCGCCCTGCTCGCCGCACTGGCGACGGCCAACGAGTAACCACCAACCAACCACCAACCAACCACCCGCCTCACTTCACCTCACCTAACCTCACGCACGGATCCCCCGCAGCTCTCCCGGACCTCCCCCCATCGCCATAAGGCGCCCGACCTTACCGGCAATGGGCTCTCCCCGGGCGACGCCACGGAACGCGCGATAATGAGCGCGCTTTCACGCACGCCTTTTCCGGCATTCGTCTTCGCGATGTGCGCAACGCGCGAGCCGGACGATAGACAATCGCCGCGCGCGTGAAGCCACATCGCATCGACATCGGGGAACATCGTCATGAAGCTGGATTCGCAGTGGGTACTCGTCACGGGTGGGGCGCGCGGGCTCGGCGCCGCGATTACGCGGGCCGTCGCGCGTGAGGGCGCGGGCGTCGTCATCAACTATCTGCGCAGCGACGCGGCCGCGCGCGCACTGGCCGAGTCGCTTGGCGAGCGCGCCATCGCGTTGCAGGCCGACGTCACCGACGAGAAAGCCGTCGCCCGTCTGTTCTGCGAAGCGCGCGAACGAATCGGCAGCCCGATCGTGTCGGTCGTCAATAATGCGCTGGCCGACTTCCGCTTCGATGGCGACGCCCGTCCCAAGCTGGCGGACATCTCGTGGTCGCGCTTCTCCCAACAGCTCGAAGGCGCCGTCAAGGGTGCGCTCAACACGATGCAGGCCGCGCTGCCGGGCATGCGCGAAGCGGGCTTTGGACGCATCGTGAACGTAGGCACTAACTTGTTTCAAAATCCGGTCGTGCCGTATCACGATTACACGACTGCCAAGGCCGCGCTGCTCTCCCTCACCCGCACCGCCGCCAACGACCTCGGCCCCGACGGCATTACCGTCAACATGGTCTCGGGCGGCCTGCTACGGGTGACGGACGCCAGCGCCGCCACGCCGGAGGCCGTGTTCGACCTGATTGCCGGTCTCACGCCGCTGCGTCGCGTGACCACGCCCGAGGAGTTTGCCGACGCCGTGCTGTACTTCCTCTCGCCGTGGGCCCGCGCCGTGACCGGGCAGAACCTCATTGTCGACGGCGGACTGGTGAAGGGCTGAGCTGTCCCGGGACACCGCACCGTGCGGGGGGCCTACGCAATGCGCTGAACGCGTCCGCGCACCGGCCGGACGCGGTAAAATTGCGACCTTTGTGAGCGCCCGCTTCGGCTTTCGCCGAGGTTTGCCGCTTGCCGCCCTCATCCCCACGCCCGAACGCCGACAGTGACCGCAACTTCCGCCATCCCTACCGACCACGCCTGCACCGACGACACCACGCCGAGCCACGACGCCATCCATGAAGATCGCCTCTGGCGCGACGACGGCTGGACGGCGAAAGTCGTCAAGAACGAGGAAGACGACGGCTGGGCCGTGGCCATGTTCAAGGACGGCGAGTCGGAACCCGCGCTCGTCGGGCCATGGACAATGGGGCGCGACAAGAAGAATCCGAAGCCGCTGGACGTCGGTGCATTCCATACGCTGGTGAAGACGGCGGCCGAAGTGTTGCGGCGTCACGAGCAGCAATTGCACGCGCAGTTGCATAAGCGGGTGAGCGTTGACGGACCGGACGGCGATATCGATGTGACGCTGGACATCGTGCCCGACGACTACGATCCGTACGCCATGCTCAGCGCTGTCGACCGGTTTGGCGAAACCATCGCCTCGGTGAAGGTGCCGCCCTCGTTCAAGCTCTCGCGCAACAGTGCCCGCGCATGGGTGGAGAACGATTTTCAGCGCCCCCAGTGAGCGCCCGCCAACTCGACCGACCGGTATCACGGGGCTTCGCGCACACGTCACCGCCCCTGCCCCCCCGCACATCGTGCCGGGCGTCTCCCACGACCGCCCGCCACCCCATCACTGCCGATACCGGGATAACGGCTCGTCTGGCGGGTCTTCGGCACGGCCGTTAAGATGCTTTTCGCCAGCGCACAGGCCGCACGGCGTGACGCTTTCGTCGCATCGGACGGAGGGAGCGGATCGGACGCCACCGTCCAGCGCACGCTCTCACACCGCGCAGTGTCTTCGCTGGCAACGCATCCCTCACATCCGGTTCAGGAGACCCCATGAAACGCTTTCACATCGCGCTTGCCGTGCGCGATCTCGACGAGTCGATCGCCGACTACTCCGCCCGCCTCGGGCAACCGCCTTCGGCTGTCGTCCCCGGTGCATACGCCATGTGGCGTACCGATCTGCTGAACTTCTCGATCAATCAGTCGCCGTCGCGCGCGGGTGAGTTGCGGCATGTCGGTTTCGAAGACGACGACGCCCCCGGGTATTCGAGCAGCACCGATTGCAATGGCTTGCTGTGGGAAGCCTTCTCCGCCGCCGAGCAGGACCGTCGCATAGTGAGCACTTACGGGGTGGCGGTGCGGGATCGGTGAGCGCCGGCCCCTGCCCCAACGTGCGCAGGCACCCCCCGGCACCTGCGCACGCTACACGGACTGCGGGGCTCGAACCGTGTCTGCGCGGGCCGGATACGGGACCGGGCCGCGCAAGGCAGGAACATCAGGCGGGAACTTCGTCCGACTCGTCGGGCACTGCGCCGAACCCCGGCAGCGGGCGTTGCCACCGCTGCGCGATGAAGACGCCGACGAGCGCAACACCGCCGCCGATCACGTGAAACGTGTGCAATTGCTCCCCCAGCAACACCACGGCAATCGCCGCCGTCATCACGGGCAGCACGTTGATGAACATGCTGCACCGGTTCGGTCCCAGATGCCGGATGCCCTGAATCCACAAAATCGGCAGCACGATCGATGCGCCCAGCCCGGCGTACAGCACCAGCGGCACCGTCGCCGCGTTCAATTGCGCCTGTCCTGCGGGCACCATCGCCAGCATCGGAATCATCGTGACGAGCGCCGCCCACGCCTGCACGTAGGTCGACTGTGCGGGCGGCACCGCGACATGCCAGCGGCGCAGAAGCACGCTGTACAACCCGTACGAGGCCGACGCGACCAGCATCAGAATGTCGCCCGGATGCACCCCGCCGTCGAGCAACTGCGACGGATGTCCCTGACCGATCAGGTAGACGAGCCCCGCAAGCGAGAGCAGACCGCCGACAAGCATGCCGAGCGTGGGCGGCTCGCGCAGCAGCACCACGCTCCACAGCAATGTCAACAGCGGTGCGAGCGCCGTCACGATCGCCATGTTGGTCGCAGTCGTGCTGTGCGCGGCGAGATAGGACAGGCTCTGATAGAACGACATACTCAGGAAGCCGAGGAACGCGAGCCTGGCGAGCTGCGGACGCACGTGATGCCAGTTGCGCGCCAGCGGTCGAATCACGAACGGCGTCATGACGGCGAGCGCCAGCACCAGTCGGTAAAACGTGATGGCCGACGGCGCAATGGTCGTGGCCGAGAGTTTGGAGACGATGACATTGCCGGCCCACAACAACATGGCGCCCAGCGGATACAGGAAGTACCCCATGACGAATTCCCACAGGTTTGACAAAGGAAGCGCCATGGTCAGCCATGCCGTATCCGGCCGTCTCACGCTAAAATTCCGGAACCTGTCTTGAAAAGGACACCCCGTGACGACTGTCCGCCGCCTCATCGCCCCCCGCGTGACCGACCATCTTCGCTTCGAGAGCACCCCCATGCCGATGGCGGCGATGGCGGTCGATTACGTGCACAACGAGTTCATTGCCTCCCATTCGCATCGCCGCGCGCAGCTGCTTTATGCCATCGAGGGGGTCATGATCGTTGCGTCGTCATCGGGACGCTGGGTGGTGCCGCCAACGCGCGGCGTCTGGCTCGCTGCCGGGCTGGCGCATACGGTGCGTATGAGCGGGAACGTCAAGATGCGCACGGTGTTCGTCGAACCCGGCAGCGAACCGTTGCCCGACACCAGTTGCGTTGTGGAGATCACGCCGCTGATGCGCGAACTGATTCTCGCCGCCATCGACGTGCCGCCCGATTACGCCCCGGACTCCCGTGACGCCCGTCTCATGCGCCTGTTGCTCGACGAACTGATCGCGCTGCCCGTGCTGCCGCTGTATCTGCCCTGGCCGACGGATAAGCGCTTATCACGCGTGTGCGACGCGCTGATGCAGTGCCCTGGCGACGATGCGACCATCGACCATTGGGCGAACGAGGCCGGACTGTCGGCCAAGACGTTTCAGCGCCGCTTCGCGTCGGAAACAGGACTCACGTTCGGACGTTGGCGTCAGCAGGCCCGCTTGTTGCAGGCGTTGGAAGCGTTGGCGCGTGGGGAGAAGATCGTGAACGTTGCGCTCGACCACGGCTATGCCAGTCAGAGCGCATTTGCCGCCATGTTCAAACGACATTTCGGCGTACCGCCATCCGCGTTTTACCGGTAAAACGCGCCGGAGACTATCCTGCCGATGCCACAGCGTTCGCGCGTCGTCATGACAGCAGATTCATGACAGCAGATGCCGGACGGCAGGTTATCCATCCGTCGCGCAAAAAACAAAACGCGCCTGGTCGTGAAACCAGGCGCGTTTATCGACAACCGATTGCACGTCGTGCCTCTGGAATTTTCCGAGCATCACGCCGTTAAATCTGGCGTCCCCTAGGGGATTCGAACCCCTGTACTCACCGTGAAAGGGTGATGTCCTAGGCCTCTAGACGAAGGGGACCTAAAGTCTTCCGTTTTGGTGGAGGTAAGCGGGATCGAACCGCTGACCTCTTGCATGCCATGCAAGCGCTCTCCCAGCTGAGCTATACCCCCGTACGGCGAAGAAGTGAGACTATAGCGTGCTTTTCAGTACTTGGGAAGCCCCCTCACCAAAATATTTTGGCGCGGCAGGATGTCACGGCCATGACACCGGGCGCCGCCTGCCGTCTCGTCGTCACTGGCTCAATCCGCGTGCCTCGATAGGCCACAGCCCTTCGACGCGCCCGTGCCGCACGGCCACATAGCGGTCGTAAAGATTGACGGTCGGATCGCAATGTCCCGGCACCAGCAGAATCGGCTCCCCGAGCCAAGCCGTGCCGTCCTCGTCCGGCGAGGCGAGTTCGAGCACGCCGTGCTCGTCCGACGCCGTCCGGTAATGCGGCTTGCCCGCCTGTTGCGACGACCAGAAGCGCGGCAGCCCTGCATCGGTCGCCACGCTCTTGAGCCCGGCGTCGCACACGACGATGCCCTTGCGCGCCGTGCTCATCACCGTCGAGGCCAGAAACAGCCCATGACGGAAACGCCAGTCGTCGCGCCATTCGAGCGAGCCGTAATGTCCGTCGAGAAACACGTACGAGCCCGGCTGAATCTCGGTGTAGACGCCGCTCTCGATATCGAACTCGGCCGTGCCCGTACCACCGCCCGTGACCACCGGGCATGCGATACCGCGCGCTTCGAGAAATCGCACGTAGGCGGACGCACGATCCGCCGCCAGTCGCGCTGTGTCGCGGCGCTTGTCCCAACTCTCGATATGCTGCGCACTGCCGTGATACGCCTGCAATCCGCCGAAGCGTAAACCCTCGTAATGATCGATGGCCTCGATCAGTTGCGCCACGGCATGTGTCGTATCCACGCCGCATCGCCCCTGCCCCACGTCCACCTCGGGCAGCACGGCGATGCGCACCCCGGCACGTTGCGCCGCTTTGCCCAGCGGCGCCACCTGACGCACGTCGTCGACACAGACCGACAGCGTGACGCGTGCCGCCATCGCCACGGCCAGCGCAACCCGGGCCTCGCCCACGAACTCGTTACTGATGTGAATGTTGCCGATGCCGGCATTGACGAATGGAATGGCCTCGGTGACTTTCTGGCAGCAGATGCCGACGGCGCCCGCCGCCATCTGCGCCTGCGCGACGGTCACGGACTTATGCGCTTTCGCATGCGGACGCACCGCCACGCCGCGCGCCTCGGCGGCACTCGCCATGCGCGCGAGGTTCGCATCGAACGCGTCGAGATCGAGCAACAGGGAAGGCGTGGCGACCTGCGCGAGCGAATCGCCCACGCGCGCTACCGGGGGCACCGCCACGCCGCCGGCGGCAGCGTTCGCAGACATCGAAACCGTATTGACTGAATCTGGCATCACAATCCTTTCATAGGCGTTCGCGGAAATTCGCACTCAGCGGCAGCAATCCCCTTAATAAGGCAGACACGGGCAGATGAGGCGGATCTGGCGAATTATGCGGATCAGACCCGCGAAGCACGCGACGCCCGCGACGCACCGGGCAACGCCCTCGCCAGCACGCGGGCGACGTGCAACGCCTGTGCTTGCGCCCCGTCGTGGATCTGGTGACGGCAACTGGTGCCGTCCGCGACCACGATAGCGTTTTCGCTGCGCTGACGAATCGCCGGCAACAATGTCAGTTCCGACATGGCGCGCGACGTGTCGTAATGCTCCGCCTCGTAACCGAAGCTGCCCGCCATGCCGCAGCACGACGATTCGATCGATGATACCTTCAGCCCCGGCACCCATCCAAGCACCGCCGTCACAGGCGAGTATGCATCGAACGCCTTCTGATGGCAGTGACCGTGCACCAGCGCTTCGCCGGCACCGTCCGGCAGCGCCTGCAAGGCCAGATCGAGCCGCCCCGCCGCCTTCTCGCGAACCAGAAATTCCTCAAACAGGAACGCGTTATCGGCCACCTTGCGGGCCGCATCCCCGAAGCCGTACCCCAGCACTTCGTCACGCAGCGACAACAGGCAAGACGGCTCCAGCCCCACGATCGGCACGCCGCGCTCGACGAACGGCATCACCGTATCGAGCAGGCGCCGCGCCTCCGCCTTCGCCTCGTCCACCAGCCCTGCCGCGAGGAACGTGCGTCCGCAACACAACGGCCGCTCGCCCGCACGCCGGTTGACATGCACGGTGTACCCCGCCGCTTCGAGCACCTGCTTCGCCGCGTGCGCGTTTTCCGGCTCCATGTAATTGTTGAACGTATCGACGAACAGCAACACGTGACGCTCGCCCCGCGCAGCGCTGGCTTCGCCCAGCGGGCGCTCACGTTCGAGAAACGACGTCTTCAATGCCGGCAGGGAACGCTCCAGCGCCAGGCCGAGCCAGCGCTTCGCGGCATTGCTGCCGGGCAAACGCTGCGCCACTGCCAGCAACCCGCCCACACGGCTCGCCCACGGCGCATAGCGCGGCAGATAAGCAATCAGCTTGTCGCGCAGCGACACGCCGTGCCGCTTCGCACGCGCGTGGCGCGCCTCGATCTTGAAGCGCGCCATATCGATGCCCGTCGGGCAATCGCGTTTGCAGCCCTTGCAAGACACGCACAGGTCGAGCGCGGCCTTCACTTCGTCGCTCGCCAGTCCCTGTCCCCGCTCCGCCCCCTCTCCCTCCTCTCCCTCCTCTCCCTCCTCACCCAACTGACCGGAGATCGCCAGACGCAGCGTATTCGCACGCCCGCGCGTTACATGCTGTTCGTCGCGCGTCACCCGATAGCTCGGACACATCGTGCCCGCGTCGAACTTGCGGCAGTGCCCGTTGTTGTTGCACATCTCGACAGCGGACGCGAGACCGTGCGTCGCGTCGCTCCCCGTGTCGGGCGCGCTCTGCTCGCCGCTCAGGGCATCGCGTCTGACGTTCCACGCCGTCCAGTCGAGCGCAGGCGTGAGGGGCTTTGCCGCATAGCCCGGCGCGAAGCGGAACAGCTCGCGCGTATCCATCTTCGGAGGACGCACCATCTTGTCGGGATTGAAACGATTCTCCGGATCGAACAATTGCTTGATCTCGGCGAACGCCGCATTGATGCGTGGCCCGTACTGCCACGCCACCCATTCGCCGCGACACAGCCCGTCGCCATGCTCGCCGGAATACGCCCCCTTGTATTCGCGCACGAGCGCCGCCGCTTCCTCGGCGATCTCGCGCATCTTCGCAGCACCGTCGCGACGCATGTCCAGAATCGGCCGCACATGCAACGTGCCCACACTCGCGTGCGCGTACCACGTGCCCTCGGTGCCGTTGCGATGGAACACTTCGGTCAGCCGGCGCGTGTACTCGGCCAAATGTTCCAGCGGCACCGCACAGTCTTCGATGAAGGACACCGGCTTGCCGTCGCCCTTCATGCTCATCATGATATTGAGCCCCGCCTTGCGCACTTCCCAGAGCGCCTTTTGCGGCCCGGCGTCCGGCATCTTCACCACACAATCGGGCAGGCCGAGATCGCCCATCAGCGTGGCGAGGTCGTCGAGCTTCGCACGCAGCAAGGCGAGATCGTCGCCCGCGAACTCCACCAGCAAGATCGCTTGCGGATCGCCCGTGAGCGCCTTCTCGATCACCGGTCGGAACGCCGCGTTATCCATCGCCAGATCGATCATCGTGCGGTCGACCAGTTCCACCGCCACCGGCCCCAGTTTCACGATGTGCCGGGTGAGATCCATCGCCTGATAAAAGGTCGGGAAGTTCACCACACCCAGCGTCTTGTGCTTGGGCAACGGCGCGAGCCGGAGCGTGATCTGACGGCTATAGGCGAGCGTGCCCTCCGAGCCGACGAGCAGATGCGAAAGGTTGGCAACGCCATCGTCGGTGTACGCGCGCGGGTTGAGACAATCGAACAGATCGAGGTTGTACCCGGCCACGCGCCGCAACACGCGCGGCACACGCTCGCGCATCTCCTGTTGTTCCCGCATGGCGATCTCGTGAACGCTCGCGAGCAGCGACTTCGTGCGCGGGTCCGTCGGCGGCGTGTGCAGCGAGCCGAAGTGCAGTTGCGCGCCGTCGGCCAGCACCGCATCGATGGACACCACGTTGTGCACCATGTTGCCGTACTCGATGGAGCGCGAGCCGCACGAGTTGTTGCCCGTCATCCCGCCGAGCGTGCATTGCGCGGCCGTCGACACATCGACCGGAAACCACAGGCCATGCGGCTTGAGCCATGCATTCAGATGGTCGAGCACGATGCCCGGTTCGACGGTGACGGTGCGCGCTTCGGCGTCGAACGCCACCACGCGGTTGAGCCACTTGCTGTTGTCGATGACCAGCGCTTCACCGATGGTCTGCCCGCACTGGCTCGTGCCGGCGCCACGCGCGAGCACCGGCACGTGCTGATCGCGGGCGATGTCGAGGGCGCGAATAAGATCCTCCTGATCGCGCGGCACCACCACACCGATCGGGAAGATCTGATAGATCGACGCATCCGTCGCGTAGCGGCCGCGACTCGCACGATCAAAGAGCACGTCGCCGCGCATCTCGCGACGCAGGCGCGCCTGAAGCGGCGTGAGGGCAACGCCGCCGCGCCGCATCGGCATCAGATGCACGGGCTGGCTGACAAGGTTCGGACCGATTGCGGCGCTGGCGGCATCGGTGGCATCGGTGGAGTGCGGCTCGCGGGCGTTCGATTGGGGAGTCATGGCGTGGCTGGCTTGGCTGGCTTGGCGGGTCTGGCGCGATGCGCTGGCGGGCATGGAGGTTGGAGGGCACGGTAGGCCGGACAGGGTCGTCCGAGCACGTGCAAGCGTCTGGCCGTGCGCGCCTTTGCGCGAACGCGACACCCGACGGCCCGGCAGGGGTTCTGCGGGGCGACGTCACACGATATCGCACGATATCGCACGATGGCCCACGATGACGCTCGACGTCACCGATGTCGCGGCCGTCGGCACGTCCGACGGCACGCGACGATCAGGCGGTCATCGCACGCGCCACACGTGCATCATGCTGGCTGGCGTGCGTTGCTCGGCTGGGCGGCGTCGCCGGCCAGCGAGAACTTGCTCTCGGGCTGCATGCGGAAGGCCAGCACCACACCGACGGCCATCAGAATCATGCTGCCCACGAACGGCAGTTCCCAGTTGCCCGTGCGGTCGATCAGATATCCCGAGAGCACCGGCGAGATGATGGCCGCCAGGGCGGAGCCGGTGTTCATCATGCCGCTGGCGGTGCCCGAGTATTCCGGGGCAACGTCCATCGGGATCGCCCACATCGGGCCGATCGTCATCTCCGCGAAGAAGAAGCCGAACGCCAGACATGCCATCGACACGTAAAGATGGTGCGTGAACATCATCGGGACGAGCGAAATCAGCGTAAGCGCCATGCACACCGAGACCATCCAGCTACGGGCACGCTTCAGACTGCCGGTGCGCTCGTAGAGTTTGTCGGTGACGATGCCGCCGAGCGTATCGCCGACCACGCCGGCGAAGAACACGCTCGATGCGAACAATGCCGACTTCTTCAGATCGAGGTCGTAGCTGTGCAGGAAATATTGCGGAATCCACGACAGGAACAGCCACAGTGTCCAGCCATAGCAGAAGTACACGATCGTGACCGGAATCATGCGCCTGAACAGCGGGCCCCACGGCACCGAAGCGCTCTTCGCCTTGAGCGCCGGCAGCACGGCGAGTTCTTCCGTCGTGATCCGCGGGTGATCCTGCGGACGCTCGGTAAACGTCAACGCCCACAGCGCCACCCAGATCAGGCTCACGATACCGCACAGGTAGAACGATTCGCGCCAGCCGTGCGTTGCCATGATGAAGACCACGACAGCCGGTGCAACCGCATTCCCGATACGCGACGCCGCGTGCGTGATGCCTTGCGCGAAACCGCGCTTCTCCTTGGGAATCCAGCGAGACATCGCCGACGTGGCCGCCGGGAACGTCGCGCCTTCGCCCAGACCGAGCAACAAACGCGCCAACAGCAGCGTGACGAGGCCGCCCGCCATGCCGGTCAGGATCGTCGCCACGGCCCACAACGCACCGCACACGAGCAACGTGCGCTTGGCGCCGAAGCGGTCGCTGACCCAGCCGCCGATGATTTGAAAGACCAGATAGGGGTACGCGAAAGCCGAGAAGACAAGCCCGATTTCCGTCTTGCTGAGATTGAACTCTTTACCGAAGCCGGCCGCAGCCGTACTGACGTTGACACGATCGAGATAGGTGATGAAATACATGACGCATAGCATCACCAGCACGACCCGTGTCGCTCTGAAAAGCTTCATTGCATGTCTCCTGAAACATCCCGTGGAGCGCGCCCGCAGCATGCCGGCGGCGCAAAGGTGTTGCGGCGTCACGGACTCTTCTATGATGAAGCCCTGTGACGCATGAATGACAATCAAAGCGTTCACTTCAGAGGCGCTGCTTACACGGCATAACAACGACAGCACCCCGTCTCCTGATAAGGACGACTAACGGCACATCAGGCGGCGACCTTGAGCGACGGTGTGTCTTTTGCCTGCGCGAGGTAGTCCATGGCAGCCACGACACCCGAACCGGCGAGCTTCACGCCGCAGATTTGCAGCCCCATCTCGCAGCCGGAGAGCGTCGCCATGAGTGTGAGATCGTTGCAATCGCCGAGGTGGCCGATGCGGAACATCGTGCCGCGAATCTTGCCGAGCGCCTGACCGAGCGACATGTCGAAGCGCTCGTAAATACGCTTGCGCACTTCGTCGGCGTCCACGCCTTGCGGCATCACCACACCGGTGAGCACCGGGCTGTACACGGCCGGGTCCTGACACTGAATCTCGAGCCCCCACGCGTTCACGGCGCGACGCGTGGCCTCCGCCAGCCGCTGGTGACGCGCGAACACGTTGTCCAGCCCCTCTTCCAGGATCATGTCGAGTGCTTCGGACAGACCGTAGAGCAGGTTCGTGTTCGGCGTGTACGGCCAATAGCCGTTCTTGTTCGCCTCGATGATTTCCTGCCAGCCCCAGAAAGCGCGCGGCAATTTCGCCTGCTTGCCGGCGTCGAGCGCCTTGGACGAGACCGCATTAAAGCTGATGCCGGGCGGCAGCATCAGCCCCTTTTGCGACCCCGAGACGGTGACGTCCACGCCCCATTCGTCGTGACGATAGTCCGCCGAACCAAGGCCGGAAATGGTATCGACGAGCAGCAGCGCGGGGTGGCCGGCAGCATCGATGGCGCGACGCACCGCGGCGATATCCGACGTCACCCCCGTGGAGGTTTCGTTATGCACGACGCATACGGCCTTGATGGCATGCGAGGTATCGGCACGCAAACGCGCTTCGATCATGTCCGGCTGCACGCCGCGACGCCAGCCCTCCGTGCCCGGCAGGCCGATGAACTCCGGCTTGAGGCCGAGGTTTTCGGCCATCTTCTTCCACAGCGTCGAGAAATGCCCCGTCTCGAACATGAGCACGTGGTCGCCCGGCGAGAGCGTGTTCGACAGCGCGGCTTCCCACGCGCCCGTGCCCGACGCCGGATAGATCACCACCGGCTGTTCCGTCTTGAAAATCTTCTTGATGTCGGCGAGCACCTTGCGACCGAGCGCGCCGAATTCGGGACCGCGGTGATCGATCGTCGGATAGCTCATGGCGCGCAAAATGCGGTCGGGCACCGGACTCGGACCAGGGATCTGCAGGAAATGGCGACCCGAGGGGTGGAAATCGAGCTTCAGCATGAACGTCTCTCTCCTATTCAAAAATTCGCTTTTGAATTTTGCATTCAAAATACTTTATCAGAGTCGAAGGCTTTCGCAAGAGGTGAGAAGCGCTTTTAATACAGTCGTTTACCCTAGAGATAGGGCGACCTGATACCGTGCGTTACAATCGCGGCCATACGGCTTGAGGATGGCCGGATGATTTTGAATGCAAAAAATGGATAACACGCCGACGATTTCCGCCCCAGAGATTCCCCGTGTCGAGCGCCTGCGTTTGCACGACACGGTCGTCGAGCACCTGCGCCGCCTGATCATCGAAGGCGTGCTCTCCCCCGGGGTCAAACTCAACGAGCGCGAGTTGTGCGAGACGCTCGGCATCTCGCGCACGCCATTGCGCGAAGCCTTCAAGGTGCTGGCCGCCGAGGGACTCATCGAGATCGCCCCGAATCGCGGTGCGAGCGTTGCGCGAATGACGGAAAAAGAGATTCGCGAGATGTTCGAACTCATGAGTGCGCTCGAAGCCTTCTCGGGCGAGTTGGCCGCCGAGCGTATGACGCCGGTCGAACTGGCCGAGATCAAGGCGTTGCATTACGCCATGCTCGCGTGCCGCGCGCAGCAAGACTTGCCGGGCTATTACGCGCGCAATCAGGCCATTCACGACCGCATCAACGAAGCCGCGCGCAACGGGGCGCTGCGTCAGACGTATGTGTCGATCAACCGGCGTCTGATGGCGCTGCGCTTCCGGTCCAACTTCCATTCGGACAAATGGGATCGCGCCATCAACGAGCACGAGCAGATGATCGACGCGCTCGAAAAGCGCGATGGCAAACGTCTGGGCGACATCCTGCGCAAGCACCTGCTGGCCAAGCGCGACGCGGTCCTGCAAATTCACGCCGAACCGGCGAGCGACGCGCCGAGCAACTGACCTTCGGCCTCCCACATCACGCGCCCGGGGCCTGAAGCGCGAATCTCGCCGCGTTGCGCGCCCAAAAGCGGAACGGCACGCGAGTGAGATCACTCGACGTGCCGTTTTGTCTCGCACCGCGCCGCACCGGGCAGCCCGTGTGCGGCCAGCGTACCCGACTTCCCGACCGACCGTATTACAGACGACGCTCGGCCGCTTCCAGCGCGCGACGCGCAAGCACCGCAGGCGACTCCAGCACTTCGCCGGCAAGACGCGCGACGAGTGCCGCCACGTTGCGGCCATAGTGCTTGCCGGCGATCACGTCCGCCGGATCGAGCGCATAGGCGGCGTCGACTTCCACACCGGGCGCCGTGACGGCCGGGAAGTCCCCGGCAAAGCGCACGATGGGCGAGCCGCCCGAGCCACGCATCTCGAAATCCGTGTCGTCGGCATCGGCGTCGGCCCACACCATGCCGTGCTGCGCCGCCAACGCCGCGAAGTAGTCGAGCGTATTGCGCTTGTCTTCGCCCGAACGGCAACTGAACGAGAATCCGCCGGCGACCTTGTTGCGCCAGCTGCGTGCGCGCCACATACCGGTGGTCGCGTCGGCAAACGCCTTGAACGCGGTCGCGATTCCGCCCTGGAAAGCCGGTGCGCCGAAGATGATGGCATCGGCGGCGGCCAGACGCGACAGCATGGCTTCGTCGTGCCATTGCCCATCGACGAGCTGGTGCGGCTCGATGCTGAAAAGTTGAGCGTGTGCGCCGGCGTCGTTCACGCCTTGCGCGACGGAATGAGCAATCATGGCGGTCGCGCCGCCTTGCGAGTAATAAACGATTGCGATATTTGACATGGCGTAGTGCTTCCCTATTGGATGTCCGCCCCATGGCACCGCCGGGATCGCGCTTCCCTACGCTTCCTCTGGCTTGTCTGGACATCAGTCAAGGCCAGATAATGCCAGTGATAACCCTTAGGGAATAGCCTGCATTCGTGGACATGACTGTTCCGTTAAAGATAACAATCGGATCGATGCATGACGCTGGCGCACAGCGAACGCGAAACTGACAGGAAGATGGCACGACGCTGACAGCGAGGCCGGGCGGTGACGAACCGCCGGAAAGTGAGGACGAGCGTGATGCGGCACGCATGCGCGTGCTGCGACCACGGCCTAGGGGCACGGATGCTCAATTCCCCTTCGTGACCCGGGGCGATTATCGGGACATTCGCGGCGTCGAGCACAGCAGATTGCGTGCACTTCCGAAACAGTTCCCGGTATTCGACGTGAAATCCGTTCAATGACACACGAACGTCACGTCTCGCATATTTTCGCGCTTCGCCACGTTTGCGGAAGGGTTTTCGTGGCGATTTCACCGAGCCCGCTGAACCTGCTGAACCCGCTGAACCCGCCGAACCGCTTCAACGAGGCGATGGCGCACCGAGACGAACCGACAACTGATCGGCCAACTCGCGCATCTGACGACCGATACGTTGGCCGGTCTGTGCATCGATTTCGTTGGTCAGGAAACTCACGGCAAGCCCCGCGACGGCACGTTCGCCGCTTGCGTCGAACACCGGCGCACCGAAGCAGATCATGCCTTCGCGCATCTGTCCGTTGTCGATGGAGTAGCCGTCGCGACGCACTTGCGCCATCTCCTGCGCCAACGCCGCATAGGTGCTTACGCTCGCCCGCGTGAGCGGCGCCGGCCACGCGCCGGCGAGCAGATCGGCCGCCTCGCCCGGCGGGAGCGTCGAGAGCATGGCTTTGCCGGTCGCCGTGTACGGAGCGGGCAGGCGCATGCCGATGCGAAACGTCACACCCAGCGGACGATTGCCGTTATGGCACGCCAGATAGATCACCTCGGCGCCGTCGAGCACGGACAGCGTCACCGTCTCCTGCGCGAATGCACGCGATGCTTCCCAGACTGCCCTGAACTCCTCGGTGATATGAGTCTGCGACAGAAATGCGTTCGCCCATCCCATCACATACGACCCCATCGTCATGCCGCCACTGGCGTGGCGCTTCACGAGCCGCAATTTGACCAGCGTGTCGCACAGCCCATGCAGCGTGCTCTTGGGCACGCCGGTCTCCCGCGCCAGATCGGCCAACGCTACCGGCTCGGACGATGCCGCAATCACATCGAGGACGTGTACCGCCCGCACCACGGCAGGCGACGTGGTCTTGAGCGGCTCATCGGCGTGAGCGGAAGCCGCGGCGAGCGAAGCGTTGGCAGGCGGATCGAGTTTGCGCTTTGGCATGAATCGGGAGTCTCGGGAATCTCGGGAATGGTGTCGTGGGATGTCGCAGCGTGAAACCGGGTATCGAAATCGCGACGGTGCCGGGCGTGGCGGGCCACGCCGCCAGCATGGTACGGGCAAGTCATTCTCATTGACGCCCTAGGAAAACCCCTTGGTTGCGTCGAAAACGTTCAATACGTAGAATCAAATTCAATACATAGAATACCGTTCAATAGATAGAACGGCAAGTGGCAACCCGAGACACTGCCGCGCGCCGTTCGCCACACCTCCCCTGAAGGAAACGCCGACAAACCCGGCCAACTGCCATGCAACTCAAAGACACCCACCTCTTCAAGACGCTCGCCTGGGTCGACGGTCAATGGATCGCGGCCGACAGCGGCAAGACTCTCGACGTGCTGGACCCCGCCACCGGCGAAGTGCTGGCGCAGGTGCCCGAACTTGGCGCGGAAGAAACCACGCGCGCCGTGGCCGCCGCAGAGGCCGCTCAGCCGGCCTGGGCCGCACGCACCGGCAAGGAGCGCGCCAACATCCTGCGCCGCTGGTTCGAACTGATGATCGCGAACACGGAAGACCTTGCATACCTGATGACCCGCGAGCAAGGCAAGCCGCTGTCCGAGGCGCGCGGCGAAATCGCCTATGCGGCGAGCTTCATCGAATGGTTCGCGGAAGAAGCCAAGCGGGTGGACGGCGACGTGCTCGCCTCGCCCGCCACCGACAAGCGCCTCGTCACGCTCAGGCAGCCGGTGGGCGTGTGTGCGGCCATTACGCCGTGGAACTTCCCCGCCGCGATGATCACGCGCAAGGTCGCGCCGGCACTCGCGGCCGGCTGCGCCATCGTGGTCAAGCCGTCCGAACTTACGCCGCTGTCGGCCTTCGCGCTGGCCGAGCTGGCGCATCGCGCCGGCATTCCCGGTGGCGTGTTCCAGGTCGTCACGGGTGACGCGCGCGCCGTGGGCGGCGTACTGACGTCGCACCCTGGCGTGCGCAAGCTGTCGTTTACCGGTTCGACGGGCGTGGGCCGCCTGCTGATGGCGCAGTGCGCGCCGACGATCAAGCGCCTGTCGCTGGAACTCGGGGGCAATGCCCCGTTCATCGTGTTCGACGATGCCGACATCGACGCCGCCGTCGAAGGCGCGCTCGTGGCGAAGTACCGCAATGGCGGTCAGACATGCGTGTGCGCGAATCGCTTCTATATTCAGGACAGCATTTACGACACCTTTGCCGAGAAGTTTGCCGCGCGCGTCGGCGAAATGAAGGTCGGCAACGGCCTCGAAGACGGCGTGGTCATCGGCCCGCTGATCGAAAGCCGGGCCGTGGACAAGGTCGCGACGCTCGTGGAAGACGCGAGGTCGCATGGCGCACGCGTGCTCGTCGGCGGCGAAGCGCATGTGCTGGGCGGCAGGTACTACGCGCCGACCGTGATCGCCGGGGCGACCGCGCAAATGCGCATGGCGCGCGAGGAAATCTTCGGCCCGGTCGCCCCGCTCTTCCGCTTCACACGCGACGAAGACGCCATCGCACTGGCCAACGACACCGAATTCGGGCTCGCCGCTTACCTGTACACACGCGACATCGCGCGCGCATGGCGCACATCCGAAGCCCTCGAATACGGCATGGTCGGTCTGAACACCGGCCTGATCTCCAACGAAGTCGCGCCGTTCGGCGGTATCAAGCAATCCGGGATGGGCCGCGAAGGCTCGCGCTATGGCATCGAGGAATACCTAGAGATGAAATACCTGTGCCTGCAAGTGTGAGGTCATGGGCCTGCCGGAGCGCTTGACGGCAGGCCCGGGCACCGCACCTCAAACAATCGATCAGCGAGATCGCAACGGCGCGGGCAAGCCTGCCACCCCGGCGCGATCATGGGGCATGCGTGCATGGGCGCTCGAAGCGAATAACATGCAGACAAGGCGGCACAAGGTCTACCGCATCATTCCGCAGGCGCGCGAATGGCCCCGCCCCGCGCCTTGTCATTGTCCGAAGGGCAGCAGACACTGGTCGCCGTTGACCACGCGCTGATGACGCGTTCGCGTATACCGACGCCCGACGACATCTACCGCATTGATCGCATCGATCTCATCGATCTCATCGATCGCGGCCAGATGCTCGCGTAGTACGGCGTCAACCGGGACAACAGACATCAAGAGGACATCGACATGAACCCGTTTCGTTTCCAGACGGTCCCCACCGTCGTCGTCGAATTCGGCGCTGCGCGCCGTCTGGGCGCTTTGCTGCGTGAGCAGTTTCCCGCAGGCCAGCGCCTTTGCGTCGTCACCGACGGCTTCCTGCACAAAAGCGGCTTGCTCGCCCCGGCGCTGGCCGATCTGGCAAAGCACGACTGGCAGGTTTCGGTCATCGACGACGTGATCGCCGATCCGCCCGAGCACGTGGTGCTTGACGCGGCCGAGCGCGCTCGCGCGGCCGACGCCGAGATCGTGCTGGGGCTGGGCGGTGGCTCGTCGATGGACGTGGCGAAGTTGCTCGCCGTGCTGCTGCCGGGCACCCAATCGATTCAGGAGATGTATGGCGTCAGGAAAGTGACGGGCTCGCGCCTGCCGCTGGTATAAATGCCGACAACGGCCGGCACCGGTTCGGAAGTGACCGCCGTGTCGATCGTCACGACCGGCGAGACGACGAAAATGGGCGTGGTCGCGCCCCAACTCTTCGCAGATCTCGCGATTCTCGACGCGGAACTCACGCTCGGCCTGCCGCGCGCGGCGACGGCGGCCACGGGCATCGACGCGATGGTGCACGCGATCGAAGCCTACACGTCAGCCCATCTGAAAAATCCGATGTCGGACATGCTCGCCGTCAAGGCGCTCGAACAGCTCTCGCGCAACCTGCTGCCTGCCTGCAACGACGGCAGCGACCGCCGTGCCCGTGAAGCGATGCTCGTAGGCGCCATGTTCGCCGGGCAATCGTTCGCCAACTCGCCGGTGGCCGCCGTACACGCGCTCGCCTATCCGATCGGCGGCATCTTCCACGTGGCCCACGGACTGTCGAACGCACTGGTGCTCTCCCACGTCATGCGTTTCAACGCAAGCGCCGCAAGTCGGCACTACGCCGAACTCGCCGACGTGATTCTGCCGGTCAAAGCCACGGGCAGCGACGAAGCCCGCACCGATGCGCTGATCCGGCACATCGACGCGATGATCGTCGAGACCGGCATTCCTCGCACGCTGCGCGAAGTCGGCGTCAAGCACGACGACATCGCCCGTATGGCCAGCGATGCGATGCGCCAGACCCGCCTGCTCGTGAACAATCCCCGTGAGGTTTCGGAAGCCGACGCATTCGCGATCTACAGCGCTGCGCTCTAAGCTCGCCGACGCTGGCGCGCGCGGCGTTCGCGCGCGCCACGACGGATCATGGCACGCCGCGTCGCTTCGCGCCCTGGCCTGCCCTGTCGATGTCAGCCTCCCGGGCCATACGCGACATACGCGACGCACCATCGCTCCCCAACAAGACTCTCGCTGCCGATGTAAAAACATTCACCGCGCTTATTCCTCGACCATCGAAGCAAACAAAAACCGACGGACTGAATACAATTTAAATGACGAAATAATTAAAATTTGTCAAAATAGGCACAAACCCTTAGCATAATTGAAAATTATTTTCAAAAAAATATCGGGCGAGATAACACAAGGAAAACATGTAAACCAAGAGGTTTTTTTCAGACAAACTTTTTGATTTTACGCCCAAGATAACAACAAAATAATATCTTGAAATTCGAGAGGTCTCGTTTTTCAATAAATTAGATGCCCGCGTTGAAAACTCGTCAACTGGTTGATATTCTTAGCCCATCGGTGTAGGGATTTCAGTTGATACATGCGGCCAGAACCGCTCCACACGGATACGTAGCTTTCGATTCAAAGCATCGCAACGGCGGGCGAACCGATTGCAAACGTGAGCAGCACCATCTTTTTTGCATTCCATTTAAAACTCCGACGCGCTATACGACCCAGGGGCCAACACGGTGATATTCACCGTGGAGGCGTCGTACGCGCGCAGGGAGTCGGTGTCGCTAACAAAAATTGTCTGCACAAGCATCAGTTTCATTCCCCTGGAGACATCATGTCTGCCTTGATGCATTTGCTCGAAACGATTCACGACGATTGCAACGGGATTACCGACTCGCAAAAACTTTTCCAACAAATCGATTCGTTTTCCAAACGTATCGGATTCGAATTTTGCAGCTACGGTTTTCGACATCACCGCACCGCCACGCAGTCCGAAGTGCGTGTCTTCGACAGCTATCCGGCGGGCTGGATGGCTCACTACAGTCAAAAGGGATTTCTTGAAATCGATCCGACGGTCGTCGTAGGCGGGCACTCGGAACGTCTGCTGTCTTGGCGCGATCCGTCGTTGCCGCGCGCCGATGAACTCTGGCGCGACGCCGGCGATTTCGGCCTCAATCACGGTGTGGCGAGATCGAGCTGGGGACCGTACGGTGAGTTCGGACTCCTGAGTTTTTGACGATCGTCGGAACACCTCTCGCCGATCGAGTTGAATTCGTTGCAGGTCGGGATGGGTGTGCTGGCAAACTACACCCATGAATCGATGAGCCGCCTGCTGCGCCCGCAACGCCCGCCCTTCGACGTGGCGTCGCTATCGGCACGCGAACGCGAAGTGCTGTTGTGGACCGCCGAAGGGAAAACCGCCGACGAAATCGGCGATATCCTCGGCATCTCCACGCGAACCGTCAACTTTCACATTCGCAATTGTCTCGACAAGACCGGCTGCCGCAACAAAGTGCAGAGCGCCATCCGGCTCGTCATGTGGCGCTAGCGTATAACTGCGTAAGCGTCTTTGCCGGTGGGATGACATCGGATACATCGCCCGACATACGCCAGGGCGATGTAGACGCCACCGGGTCTGCGGCTGCGGGCATGACGCCGAGCAGGCCCAGCGCCCCGAGCGTTACCCGATCGATATCGATGCGATAGGCCGCTACCCACCGACCGTCGATCCGATAAGCGGCACCGAGTTTCTGCGTGGGAACGCCCAGTTGCACGAACAGACGGGCCAGACTGACGAATGTCACGCCGATCAGCCGGTGCGCGCCCAGCGCCTGCGCCGTGAACACGGCCGCACGCAACAGTTCGCGGGCACCCTGCTTGCCGTCGCCCCCCCCACCCGGCATCACCTCGGACTCGGGCCGGTCCCAGGCAAAGCGAGACAACTCCCACACCGGCGTCGTGAACTCACCGTTATCCATCATTGCCGGACTCGCATGAGACGCCGCAGCGACGTGAGTCGCCGCAGGCAGATCGTCGACGAGATGTCGGAAGTGATCTCCCAATAGATACCGGTTCTTTGCGGGCAGCAAACGGGCACATCCTACGATGGCATCTTGCGTCCCCCGGATCGTGATGTAGATGGTCTCATCATGATCGTACTCATCGGTTTCTTCCCCTTCGTTCGGCGTGGGACACGACGACGAAGCGTTGACTTGCCAGCCCAGTTTTTCGATAAAAACCCGGTGGCGAAAGCGCGCAATTTCCGCACGCGTACAGGGCATCAATTGGTCGCCCCGCAGGACATCGACTCGCATCATTCACCTCTCATTTCATAGTGGTGAAGTCAGGTTATCGACGCGTATGCCCTGCGGAAACTGTCAACGTTGACAGGTAGACGTGTTGTATACCGAATTAATTTTTCTTTCGAAAATCGCTCATTTCTCTAGTCGCTATCGCCGCCTGTCGGCACCGCCAGCAACGCACCGGGTCGCATCGCCCCGGTCTGGTCGTCGGGTGAGTAAGTGAAGATCGAACCCGGCGGGTTGGAGAACCTCACGCGCACGATCGGCATGAAGCGTCCTGTCGTCGACATGTAGTCTTGCTGGATGAACTGCGCGCCCGGTCGCTGAGCGTCACCGGGATAGAAGAACGCTTGCAGGGGGAGCTGCTCGGGAATGTTCTGCGGCCACGCGCCGATGATGATTTCGTTGTGCCCCGAAAATAACTGCCTTCGCAGATCGGCAAATACGGCGAACTGCGCAGCGCTGGGGCCCAGCCCGCAGGCGATGTTCGAGTTGGAGTTGTACCGCGCCCGCCACTGAGCCGCCGTGGTAATGCCCAACGCGTCGCACAGGCGCATTTCGCCACCGACATTGCAACTGTTGGCGCGGGCCGAGGTGCCTGCGTTCTGCGGAAACGCACAACGCCACCGGAGCTTGTATGCACTCGGGTAGTTCAATTCGTGCATGATCACGCCGGCATTGCCGATGACCACCGACGACATATCCGACCGCACATAGGAGAACGACACCCCATCGCGCAACACCGAATTCGGGCTGGGATTCCACGAACGGAACGTGCCGCCGAAGCCGGTGGCGCGAATCAGCACGCCGGCACAGTCATAGCCCGCACTCCCGCCATCACACGTCATACGCGTATCGGCGTATCGCGCTTCCAGATTTCTCACGACGGCATACCCCCAATCCAGTTGGTCGCGCTCGTCGAAACCCAACGCGACACCGGCTGCGGCATTCGCCAGAAATGCCCTGAGCACCGGAACCCATTGCCGCGTCGAATCGTAATATTGCTTCTGGTAATTCAGCGCCTGCGCCAGTTGGCCTCCGCGTCCGGCATCGTAGTAAATCGCCTGCACAGCAAGCGACGCGGGGGAATTCGCGTCCCACGGACTCACGCCGACCGTATTGCCGCCTTCCGGGCATGGGGCTAATCCCTGATCCTGCGCAAGCGATCCGCAAACGAGTTGGTACCCCTGGTTGTTGCCTGCCGCCGTCGGTCTGTCGGCCAGCACGAAGCCCACCGACGCCGGTGGATTGACGGCCGACAGATCCGCACGCGCATAGCTGAGTTCCGCGCGCCCCGCGGCGATTTCCGCCGGACTGATGCGCCAGAACCGGTCGCCGGCCGCGCCGGCAGGCGCCGTACGCAGAAGAACGCCGGAACACTCCTGCACGGGCGAGCGAACGAAGCATTTCGCCGGCGTGTTGGCGTAACGCTGATTGATGAGGTAGGCGACATCGGCACCGTTGAGGCGGGGATTCTGCCCCCCGTCGATGGCCGTGATTGCGCCGTCCTGTGCGCGCGCGACACCCGACGTCGCCAGCAAGCCGGTCGTGCATGCGACGACGAGCGCGATGCGCCAGAGAACCTTGTTCATGATGTACTCCCTGCCGGCGAGCGGGCGAGCGACGCCCCGTGAGCGCGCCCGCAGGCGCCGCTCACGTCACCCACCGCGTGGCACGCCGATGGCTTCGAGATGGATGGGATCAGGGTGCGATGCCCAGCACCTGGAGGAAGTCCGACTGATTGCGCCCGGTCGCATTGCCCTGCTCGGACGCGCCGTTCAGGTCATACGCGAAGCTGGTGCCTGCACCGAGTTCGGTGGCTGTCCAGAACCGGTAACTCAGCCATCCCGAGTAGCTCGCCACCGGCCCGCTGCTCGGGTAGTAGCTGCGCCAGAACGCCTTGAATTCGTCCACTGTCGGCACCCGTACGCCCGCCGCTGCCGCCGCCGTGCGCGCGCCCGCCCAGTTGGCCGACGGGCTGACGAAGAAGATCTGCCGGATGCCGCTCACGTTGAGCGTGTAGCTGCGTGTCTGGTTCGTGGCGTCCGTGGCGGTAATCGTTGCTCTGCCGTTACCCGTGAGCAATACCCGCCCCGTCGCCTGCACGGTCGCCACGGATGTGTCGCTGCTCGAATAGCGGTACGGCGCGGTACCGAAGGATGCCTCGCGCAGGAAGGTTCCGTATTCGGGGACATCCCTCGGCGGCTTTTCCGCCACGATGTACTGCTTGTCGGCCAGATCGAGCGTCACCGTGCCTTCGAACGGCTTGCCGATCGACAGCGACAGAACTTGAGACGTCGTCGGCAAGCCACCGCCGCGCGTGACGGTGTACGACAGTTTCGCCGTCTTGTCGACATTCTGATCGACGTGCGCACGCGGCACCTGGAAGACGTAATCGACCTGTGGCACGGCGCCTGCGGTCTGTGTGCCGGAAAACGGGGCCGGCACACCGCTGTCGTTCGCCCACGTGAAGGTGATGACGTCGCCCTGCGCAATGCCCTGAAACGGTTTGACGACGACCTCCACCGTGGGGGTCGTCACCACAAGCGGATCGAGCGAATTGCCCTGCGCGAGCGGCACGACGACAGGCGGCAATGCGCCGACGGCCTGAAGGATGCGTACCTTCATTTCTCGGGAGAGGAGCGGATCTCCCCCTCGCGACGGGATCACGGTTGTGCGCAGGGAGACCTCGCGACCGGAGAACTTCGCGAGATCTTCGCGCTTGATCGTGAAGACCACCGGCTGACCGACATCGGTCGTATTGGAGAGCGACTTGCCGTCTTCCCATTCATTGCCGTTGATGCCGACGAAGACCGCGTCGTAGCGCGCCATGCCGCCGTAGACCGGCACGGTGAGCGTCACGCCTTCGGGGGGAATGCCGTCGAGAT
Source organism: Pandoraea anhela (assembly GCF_902459655.1). Taxonomy (GTDB): domain Bacteria; phylum Pseudomonadota; class Gammaproteobacteria; order Burkholderiales; family Burkholderiaceae; genus Pandoraea; species Pandoraea anhela. The sequence continues at coordinate 185,400 of NZ_CABPSB010000003.1, read as the reverse complement.
TGAGCACACCGTTGACCACACCGCTCATTTGCGGCGGCAACACGGCGCCCGGGACAGGCGCTTGCTCGCCAACTTCCAATATCAGCCGTATAGACTCTTCCCGTGTGCCGGTTTGGTGCTGCACGCTGTACCAGACGGTGACGGTTGCGCCGTCGTTGGCGGCGATGGCCGGCGCGTCGATGTTGAAGCGAATCTGACGCGCCACGCTCGTCGTCGTCACGCGAATGCTGTCGGTCACGGTGCCCGCGCCCGCTCTGCCGTCCCAGCGCAACGTCACCACGTCGTTGGCCGTCTTGCCGGCGTAGACCGGCACCACGACGGTCGTCATCGACAGCGTGGGATCGAGCTTGTTACCGCTCGCATCGGACACCGTCGGTGCGGCCAAGGTCGCCAGGGTCCCTACGCTGTCGGTTTCCAAAACGTTCAGATCCATGATCGTGCTCCGTAGTCTCTAAGACCTGCCTGAAATCTGCCTGGGATCACACCGGGGTGAGCGCCCACAACCGACCGCGCACTTCTGCCGACGCTTTGTAGTGCAACCCGGCATCCAGACGGTCCCGCACGCTGGCGCTGTCGCCGCCGCTCACGGGAACGCCCCACGTCACCACGCCACCGCCAGCCTTGATGGCGACAAAAGCCTCCGTGTTGGCATACAGCGCACAGATGTCGACCAACTGGGATTTCACCGCGGAGATGTCGCCACCGACCTGTTGGTTGCCCCACACCACGACAGTGCCGTCGCGGCGCAGCGCAGCGAACGCGCCGCTCGTACCGCAGACATGAACGATGTCGCGCAGCGCCGCCACGTCGGCCGGCACCGTACCGCCCTCGCCGGTGTTCCCCCACGCCACGACCTGTCCGGTCGAGCAGCGGGCGCACATCGCCCCCCAGGTGGTCACGACTTCCTCGATATTTTTCAGGCTGGCGATTGCCGTCGGGACGGTCGCGCCGTGTGTGATCGAGCCCCACGCCACCACCTGCTTGCCCGTGGTGATCGCCGAGAACGCCCGCGCGCTGGCGCCGGACAGAAACGCGATATCGGTGCGCACGGCGAGGATCGCCGGCAACGTGCCGCCATCGGCGCCGTTGCCCCACGTCACCAGCGACTTGTTGGCGCGCAGCGCAACGAACGCCGAACTATTGCCACGAACTTCGACGAAGTCCTTGTACACGTTGTAGGCAACCGGAAAACCCCCGCCATTCGCCTGCGCGCCCCATGCCACCATCGAACCGTCGGCGCGCAGCCCCGCGAAGGCGCCCTCGGTCGAGGCCAGCGCGCGAAGATCGGTGAGCGACGCGATGGCCGCAGGCAGCGAGCCGCCCGCCGTCGGATTGCCCCAGGCGCGGACCGATCCGTCCGCGCGCAACACGGCGAAGCTGGACGCACTGCCCGTCAGACGAACGGCGTCGATCACGGAAAGCCCCGACGGCAACTTGCCTCCCCCCGCCTCAAGTCCCCACATGTCGATACGACCGTTGGCGCGGCGCAGCGCCAGGGCGTACGAGGTCGCTCCGACCTCGACGACGTCGTCGTAACTCCGGATCCTGGGGGGCAAATCCCCGCCGTACTGCGGCTGCCCCCAGCCCACGACGCCGCCATCGCGGCATGTCGCGATGATCGATGCATAGCCGGGCACGATCCTGCCCAAACCGTCGCTGGCGATATTCACCGGACTGAGCGTTACGCTGTCGTCGAGCGCGCGTACCTTGAGCGGCACCCACGGGCGGGTGTCACGAAAGCTCGCCCCTTTGCGCCACGTCGACTCGTCCTCGTAGCGCCATTCCGCTTGCACCGACGCCTGCGTGTCCCGATGCCATGCACTCAGATGCTCCGGCACCGACGACGCGCGGTACTGGCCGCTGTTGGCCCGCGCGCCCATCACCCGCAACAAGCCGCTGAGCGGCGCGGACACCACGTCGTACACCGCTGCGGGACCGTCCTCGGGCGGCGCACCGTTCTGCCGCTCGATGGTGTAGCGCAATGCCACCGTGCGATCCACGTTCGCGACCAGCGCAGCCTCAGGCACGACGATCTCGAACTCGCTGCCCACCTGTTCCGGCGAGACGGTCGCCGTCGAGTTGTACTCGCCGCCGCCCCCTTGTCCCTGCAAGGTGACGACGACCTTGTCGCCGCCACGCAGCTTCGCCGATATCGGGATATGCACGTGTGCGCCGCCGGCACAATCCTCGGGATTGATCGTATCGCCGACGGCTTCGTCGATCATCGCCGATGGCGAGCGCACCTGGCGCACGAGCAAGGTCTGCGACTTGCTCTGGACGATGGTTGTGCCCTCGCGCACGACTTCGTAGGCGATCGTGACCGCCTGCTCGGTGTCGCGCATCACCAGCGCAAAGGGCACATGAAAGCTCACCGGCTGACCGACATCGGTCGGCTTGAGCCCATAAGGCTCGCTCGTGTAATCGCCCGTGTTGTCCTCGTTGTCCCAGGTCATGCGGATGACGTCGCCTTCCTGCATTCCCTGGTACGGCGGCATGATGACCTCCACCCCGGCGACCGGATCCACGTCGCGCACATCCAGTCGCCCACCACTCGACGCCGGCACCGAAGGCGACTCGCACGTGACAGGCCCTCGTTTGACGAGCAGCTTGAGTAACTTCGAGCGAAGCCACGTACCATCCGGCATCTGCTTCTCGTAGTAAAGCGTGACCGTCTTGTCGAGATACGGCGTGATCTGTGCCGCCGGGATCGACACGTCGAACGGCACGCTCAGGTCGCCTGCGGGCGCCTGCGCAAGCGCGGCGAAACCGCTCGGCGGGCCGCCGGCCCACACGACCCGCACCTGATCCCCACTCCTGATGCCGGTGTACGGCCCGATCAGCGCCGTCGCGCCACCTGAGGTCAGGTCCACGTTCAGTACGCCCTGCACCGCCTGCGCCACGGCCGGCGTCTCCAGCAATCCCTCGCCGGATACATCGCCGACCTGCACCTGGAAAACGTCGGAAGAGAATTTCTGCGCGCCGCGCACCACGCTGTAGCTCACCGGCATCCAGAGATTGACGAAGGGCGTGAGCGCCTCGGGCGGCACGGCGAACGTCAGAGCCTCCGCCGTGTGCACCTCGATGGTGTCGGTATGGTGATTCGCCTCGCCCGGCCTGCCCACGCTCAGGCTCACGACATCGCCCGGCGCCATGCTGTCGTACCTCGGCACGCGCACGTGCACCCCCAGCGCGGCAGACTCCGGCGCCAGGTAGTCGCCCATGGCTTCATCCACCGACGGCGCCGCAAGCTTGTCCACGGGCACCGCCTTGACGCCGATGAAGAGCCGCAGCGGCGCCGAGTCGACCGGCCCGCTCTCATCTTCGGGTTCGACCGTGTAATCGACCGTCACGGTCGTGCCAAGCGCCGCCGCCACCAACGCTTTGGAGATTCGCAGCGTGGTCGGCTTGCCCATCGTATTGGTACTGACATCGGCGTCTGCCGTGGCCTCATGCGGGCCGCCCGAATCGAAGCGCAGCAAAATGTGGTCGCCATCCTTCATGCCAACGTACGCAGGCACGATAAAACTCGCCCCGCGAGCGCCCAGTTTGTCAGGATCCAGCGCACCGTCGACCACCGTATCGCCACTGCGTGGTGCGGTCAGCGCACCCATTGAGAAACCACCCGGAAACGCATCTAGTTCGGCCATGAGAACCTCCTCGCGTTTGCTCGCTCTGCCCCGTGCTCAGTGACCCGCTCAACGACCTGCACGGTCACCCGCTCACTCACCGTCTTGCACACCGAAGTGCGGGCTTGCGCGTTGGCGTCCCCACCAAACGCCAACGCGCCCGCACGCCCCTCTGACGAGGGACGCCGCGTGGTAACGTCAGGCGTACAGCCCCGACAACACGCGACCACGCGACTCCGACGTCGCCCGATACGTGAGGTTCGTATCGAGAAGCGCTTTCACGCTGGTACTGTCCCCTCCGCTGGCCGGCACCCCCCACGTGACCACACCGCCGGTGCGCTTGACGGCGACGAACACTTCCGAGTTCGCATGGAGCGCCGCGATGTCGACCAACTGCCCTTTGACCGACGTGATGTCGCCGCCGACCTGCGCATCGCCCCACGCCACGACGGTGCCGTCCTTGCGGAGCGCGGCGAAAGCCGCGCCCGTCCCGCACACGTGCACGATGTCGTCGAGCATGGCGATGGGGGCCGGCACCGCGCCCCCCTGATTCGCGTTACCCCAGGCCACCACGTGCCCGTTGCCTCGCAACCCGCAGAAGGCGCCCCAGGTGGCGACGATTTCGAGGAGATCGGACATATCGGAAATCTCCTGCGGCACGGTGCCGCCATGGGTTGCCAGTCCCCATGCCAGTACCTGATTGCCCAACGTGCGCACCGCGAAAGCGCGCGCGCTGGCACTCGCCAGTTCCATGATGTCGCCGCGCGAGGCAATGGCGCTCGGCACCACGCCGCCGTCGGCCCCCCATGCCACCACGGTGTGGTTCTTGCGCAAGGCTGCGAAAGCCGTGTAGTTGCCCCGAACGTCGACGATGTCGATGAGGTCCCCGATGTCCTTGGGTACCGCACCAGCCGTCGTTGCCGTGCCCCACGCCACCACCTGGCCGGTCTTGCGCAGCGCGGCGAATGCGTGACCGGAAGCCCAGACAGACTTGATATCGTTGAGCGTCGCAATCGGCGCCGGCACCGGCACGCCGGCCGTCGGGGTCGGTCCCCACGTCATGACCTGACCGTTCGCGCGCAGCACCGCGAAGTTCCAGCCGTTGCCGACGATACGAACGGCATCGGTCACGTTGAGGTTCTCGGGCAATACGCCTCCGGTCCCCGAACTGCCCCATGCGGTAATGCGACCGTTCGCCCGGCGCAAGGCATAGGCAGCGCTCGTCGAACTCGTCTCGACGACGTCGTCGATCGTGAGCAACGTCGAGGGCACCACACCGCCCGAACCGGAAGCGCCAAACCCCGCCACGCTGCCCCGGTTGAGCAGCGCGATCAGCGAAGACGTACCACGCGTGGTCGTATCGGGGCCGTTACCGGCGATGTTCACCGGGTTGAAGGTCGCGCTATCGTCCTGCGTGCGCACCTTGAGGGGCATCCACGGACGCGTGTCCTTGAAGCGATGTCCGAGTACCCAGTCCGTCTCGTCCTCGTAACGCCACTGCGCCTTGATCGGCTCACCCGATACCAGATGGAACACACTCAGGTACTGCGGCACCGACGAAGAGCGGTAGATCGCACTGTTGTTGCGCGCGCCGAACACGCGCAGCATGCCGCTCGACGGCACGGCGATCACGTCGAAGATCGAAGGCGGCGCCGTTTCGTCAGGGGTGCCGTTCGCGCGCGTGATCGTGTAGCCGACCGACGCCGAGTGATTCACACCAGCCTTGAGCGTCGCCTGCGGCACCACGATCTCCAGCGCGCCGCCAGCCTGTTCCGGCGAAACGGTCACGGTCGTCGTGTAGTTGCCTGCCCCGCCCTCGCCCTCCCAGTGGAATGTCACTTTGTCGTTCGCCCGGAACTTGGCGCTGGACGGCAACTGCACATGCGCCCCCGTGCGGCAGTCGTCCGGGTTGATTTCGTCTTCCTTCGCTTCGGTGATCGTCACCGCGGTCGGCAGCACCTGACGCACCAGCAGCTTTTGCTCCCCGCTCTTGACGATCGTGGCCCCGCCGCGCTGCACTTCGTAGCTCGTCACGACGGACTTCTCGCCGCCGCGCGTCGCGAGCAGATACGGCACCTGAAAGCTCAGCGGATTGGGGACGTCCGCAGGTTTGACCAGATAGGCCGGGCTGGTGTAATCGCCGGTGTCGTCTTCGTTGTCCCACTTCAGGACGATGGTGTCGCCTGCACGCATGCCGGCGTACGGCGGCACGATGACCTCCGCACCCTTGAGCGGATCGAGATCGCGCGTATCGAGCTGTCCGGCGCTCGACAAGGGCACCGACGGCGGATCGGCGGTTGCCGATGCCTGACTGACCTGCACCTTGAGCGACTGGGATTTCTGCCACGAGCCGTCCGGCATTTCCTTCTCGTAATACAGGTCGGTCGTCGAGTCGGTGAATGCCGCGATCTTGTCGGCCGGAATCCGCACCGGGAACGGCTCGGTCAAATACCGCGACGAGATCTGCTCCGTGGTCTCGAAGCCCTTGGGCGGCCCGCCGCCCCAGACCACGTGCACGTAATCGCCGCTCTCCAGCCCGGTGTACGGGCCGATCAGCGCGGTCGTGGCCGCGCCGAGCAGCGTCGGATTGAGCACCCCACCGATCGCGTCGGCCATCGCCGGCATTTCCAGCAGCCCTTCTTCCTGTGCGTCGCCGATGCGCATCTTGAACGTCTCGGACGAGAACGTCTGAGCGCCACGCACCACGTTGTAGCTCACCGGCATCGTCTTGTCGTCGAACGACGCAAGGGCTTCCGGCGGGATGGAGAACGTCACCGCACGCACGGCACGCACCTTGATCGAGTCCTGGTAGAAACCGGCATCGCCTGACTTGCCGACGGCCAGATTCACCATGTCGCCAATCGCCATGCCGTCGTAAATCGGAATACGGGCGCGCACGCCGAAGTCGACGAATTCGCTCTCGAGATGATCGCCGACAGCCTCATCGACCGTGGGGGCCTTGAGTTTGGTCTCCTTTTTCACGCCGATGTAGAGCGACAGCGGTGGCGACGTGACCGGCGCACTCCCATCGCCGGGATTGACCGTGTAGGTCACTTTGACAGTCTTGTCGAGGTAGGCGGACAGGTTAGCCTTGGTCACCCATATCGGGAGGGGCTTGCCCGCCGTGTTGGTCGACACGTCGGCGTCGCCCATCAACGTGTTGCCGGATCCGTCATCGAAGAAGAATTCCACGTAATCGTCTGCGGCCATGCCCGGATAAACGGGAATCGTGAAACTCGCGCCTCGGGTCCCCAGCTTGGCGGGATCGATGGCGCCATTCGCCGCGTCGTTAGCCTGCGGGGCGACCAGATTGCCGATCGCCAGCCCGCCTAATCCAATGTCTTGCTCAGCCATGAGAGCCTCCAATTCGTTTGATTGCGCATTTCGCCAACGGCTGTCGCGTCGTTACGCGTAAGGTTGGCGTCACGCCCTCCGGCGCGGGAGGTGGCGCTGTGCATCGAGCGCCACCTCAAGCGCCGTCCAGGCGTCTCTTACGCCGCGTTCACGATCACCCCTCCCGCCGATGCCTGATAGCGCACACCGTTCTCGAGCGCTGCCCGCACCGAACTGCTGTCGCCGCCGCCGGCCGCCACGCCCCAAGTCACCACGCCGCCGTTGCGCTTGATCGCCACGAACGACTCGGTACTGGAGTACAGCGCAACGATATCGACGAGCAACGGCGCAATCGCCGTGATGTTCGTGTGGGCCGGATTGCCCCACACCACCACCGTGCCGTCGCGCGTCAGGGCGGCGAAAGCGCCGCTGGTGCCGCAAACGTGCACGATGTTGCGCATCAGGCCGATGTTCGCCGGCATCGAATTGCCGCGGTTCGGATCTCCCCAGCAAGCAACCGCACCGTTGCTGCGCAGTACGCAGTACGCGCCCCACGTCGCGACGACTTGCACGATGTCGATGAAACCGTTGATTGGACTCGGCACCACGTCGCCGTACCCGGGGCGGCCCCACGCCAGCACCTGTCCGCCTTCCGTGCGAACCGCGAACGAGCGCGCCGTGGCAGACGACAGTTCGATGATGTCGCGACGCGAAGCGACAGCCCCGGGCACCAGGCCGCCGTCGGTCTGGTCGCCCCAGCCGATCACGGACTTGTTGTCGAGCAAGGCGATGAACGACGTGTAGTTGCCCCGCACATCGCGCACATTGGAGAGCCCCGTAATGCCCTGATTGGGATTCCCCCCCGAAGCCCCATCGCCCCACGCGACCACCTGCCCGGCGCGCCGCAACGCACAGAATGCCTTGCCCGAGGAGGCCACCTTCACGACATCGGTAAGCGCATCCGCCCCGTTGGCGAGCGTGCCGCCCCACTGGCTAAACCCCCATGACGTGAGATAACCCCCGCCGCGCACGGCCACGAAGGCGCCGCTGTTGCCGTGGATGCGCACGGCATCGGTAATGCCACGACTGGCTTGCGGAATCGAGCCGCCATACGTCGTATTGCCGAATGTCGCCACCTGTCCCTGCTCGTAGCGCAGCGCGAAGGCGCTCGACGTCGAAGACACCTCGCGGACGTTGTCGATCGTCAGGATGGCCGTGTTGTTGCTCAGATCGTTCCCGCCCGCTCTCGCCCCCCAAACCGCGACGTTGTTGCGAGGCGAGAGGATCGCCACCAGCGCAGCGGTCCCGGTTGCCGAGACGCTGTCCGATCCCGAACCGACCACATTGACCGGATTGATCGTGATCTGATTCGTCTTCGAGCGCACCTTGAGCGGGACCCATGGACGCGTGTCCTTGAAGGTCACGCCAGTGACCCAGGTCACTTCGTCGTCGTAGCGCCACTCCGCGAGCAGATCGCCGCGCGGGGCCACCGCGGAAATCGAACGCAGATACTGAGATGCGCCCGATCCCCGATAGCTGTTGCTGTTGTAGCGCGCCCCCATGACGAGCAGATCGCCACTGCCCAGCTCGCGCCGGATGTCGTAGATGTTGTTGCCCGAACGCTCGATGGCGCCGCCCGCCGCCCGTGTGACCGAGTACGCCAACGTGACGGTGTTGCCGTTGTTGGCGTCGACAGCCGACTTGGGCATCGTCATCGTGATCGCGCCGCCCGCTTCGGCAGCGGAGACGGTGTGCGTGGTCGACCCCGTCCCGGCGCCGACGGTGCCGGTCCAGTTCAGCGTGATCTGGTCGTTCGCGCGGAACAGCCCCGACGCGGCAAGCGTCACCGTGGCGCCTGTCGACGGCACGCGGTCCGGATCGAGCAGTTGCCCGTTCGCCAGCGTGAAGACCGGCAGCGGCAACGCCGACTGACGAATCGCGAAGGTCAGTACCTCGCCCGTGGCAATTTCCGTGGCGCCGCGCATCACCTGGAACCAGACTTCGACCGTCCCATCGACGCCGGCCAGCACATTGGCAATCGGAACGGTAAACGGGATCGGCGTCTGTGCACTGCCGACCAGTTCGCTATGCGTGAAACTGCCGCCTGGCTTGCTGCTATCCCAGTGCAGCACGATCAAGTCTCCCAGACGCATGCTTGCGTGCCGATCGACCAGCACCTGCGCACCCGACGGCACCTGACGCGGATCGAGAACCCCCGCCGAGACCGCCGGCACGCGCGGCGCGGGAAGCGTGAGTGAAGCGCGCTCGATCTTGACCGTGTACTCCTCCGACTCGCGCAGCGGCGGCGTGCCGCTATCGACGGTGTACTTGAGCACCACCTCCCGACCTTCGAACGCCGTGATGTTCGCAAGTGGAATATCGCGCTCGATGGGTCTGCCGACCACGGTGGACGACACATCGATCGTCCATTCGAGGCCACCGCTGCCAACGCCGCCGCCCCAGGTCATGGTAATGAAATCGCCCAGCTGCATGCCCGGATACACGTTGATGCGCGCCGTCACTTTCGTACCGATGGTCGCCGGATCGATCACACCGTTCGGCGCCTCGGGAATCGTCGGCGCCGGCAGCGGTTCCGTCGCACTGGCGCCGATCCGGAGGTTGAGCGTCTCGGATCGGAATGTCACCCCTGCGCGCACGACTTCGTAGCGAACCGGCACTGTCTTGCCGATCCACGGTGCGACATCTTCCGGTTCGACGAGGAAGCGGTAATCGCGCTGCGTACTGACGGTGATGCTGTCGATGTAATATCCCGGGTCGCCAGGCGCGCCCCAATGCAAGACGAGCCGGTCGTTGCGCTCCATCTGCGTGCTGCGCAGAATGCGTGTCGTCACGCCCCCTGCGGCCACCACCGGATCGAGAGAATCGCCGTCCGCTTCATCCACCCTCGGCGCCGGCCACTTGACTTCCGTGGCGATGTTCAATACCAGGTTTGCCGAGTCGCGCAGCTTTCCCCCCGGGCTCAACACCGAGTAGTTCACGACGACGGGACCACCGAGATACTGCTGCACCTTGCTCTTCGGCACGAGAATCGTCAGTTCATGGCCGACTAGGTTTTTCGTCACGTCGATAGTGCCGATCAGTTCGGGCCCGACCGCCGATCCGAATCGCACGTAGACAAGATCGCCACTGATCATGCCGTCGTAAATCGGGATGCGGATGGTCGCCCCTTGCGGCGGCACGCTATCCGGATCGAGCGTAATGCCCCCGCTTGCCTGATCGACCGAAGGCGCAGCGAGTCTTTCCGCCAGCGGCGGCGTAACCCGGAACTGATTGATCGCGGAGTTCTGCGCGACTTCGCTGCCCGCGCGCGTGACTCGATACGACACCGACACGCTCTCCCGGCCGTTGGCATTCGCGTCGACCACCGTACGCGGTACGGCAAACACATAGGGCCGAGTGACCTGCGTGCGATCGAGTATCACGGAGCCGCTGGTCGTGCCCGCGGGCGATACGCCCGTCCAGAACCATTCGAGCTTGTCGCCTGCGGCCATCAGTTCCCACATGGGAACCGTGACCTGCACCCCGGCCCCGGGCGTATTCGGCGGTATCAACTCGCCGTTGACCACGCCCCCCACGTCGGGCCGTTCCAGCGCAATCGTGCCGAGGACGTCGAGCACCAGACGTTCCGAATTCCGGGGTCTGTCGGCACCGTGCGTGACGAAGTAGGACACGCGCACATTACCGCCGGCCAGTCCGTCGACCGCCGACTTCGGCACACCGAACACCATGATCTGGTTCACGTCGTTCGGGCCAACGATCTTTGTCTCACTGTGAGACAGCGTCAGACCGCTCGATCGCGTGCCCTCCCAGATCATCGTCACCTGGTCGGTCAGCGCCATGCCGGGCCACGACGGCACGATGACCGTTGCGCCATTCGTCACCTTCGCCGGATCCAGCGTCGCACCGTCCGCTTCCATGACCGACGGTGCCGGAAGAATGACCGCCCGCCCCGTAATCGTCAGCGACAGGCGCTGCGAACGCGCTTTCTCCTGTCCGGCTGCGCTCCTCACGACGTAATACACCGAAGCGATCCCCGGCACGACATTGCCGATCACGTTGTTCGGTATATTCGCGAAGATAAACGATCCGGCCGACTGGACCGGAATATCGACGAAGTACGCCACTTCGAAACCACCCCGGGACATGCCGTCGAAGTGCACCCGCACGATATCGCCGACCACCATCGGCGGATTCTGGAACGTCACGATGACGTCGGCCGCAGCGCCTTGAAGCCCGGTGAAATTCAGTTGATCGCCGCTCGCCTGGAGCACGCCCGGTTTCAGGAGCGTCGCGCCGGACGCTTCGACATTGACGAACGCGGCCGGCGAGTTGTAGGACCACTCGCGCACGACATCGTCGATGTCGTACGTGACCATGATTTTCTCGCCGTCGCCTGCGGCCAGAATGATCCGCTCGGGAACGGTCACGGCGACGGGTTTGCCGACTTCCTCGGCGGTCAGCGGCGGGTGATAGACCGCCTGCGTGCCCCAGCGCACGCGCAACTTGTCGCCCACGTGCATGTTCAGCCATTCCGGCACATGAACAATGGCGCCCAGCGCCGCCTCGGAAGGACCGATCACGATCGACGGCACGAGCGGCGGCGCCAGTCGCTCGTTGGTCTCGGGGGTGAGCACCGGGTCCGGGTCGATGCCGCCAGGCACCGTCGTCTTCACGACCACCATCAACTTGGGCGATGCCGCTACTTCGTTGTTGATGCTCGACGTGAAGGTGTACCAAACGGGAATCAGCCCGTCGCCCTGACGCTCCACCCACAGAGAATCGACCGGAATCGTCAGCGGGTTGAACAGGTCCTTGGGCTCAATCGTGTACGTTTGCGCCGCCGTCTTATCGTCTTTCCAGTAAAGCAATACGGTATCGCCGGGGACGTACTCCAGATTCGGCGGAACGATGACGATGACCTTGCCGTCGGGTTTGCTGATGTCGCGATAACCGACGCCGCCGTACGCTTCGGCCACCGGCACACGCGGTGCGATCAGGCCGGCGAGCGCGCCGGTCTCATCGGTAATGTCGAGCGAGACGGCTGCGATGTCCGTCGCCGGGGCGGCGGAGAGCGTCGCCGGCGCTGCCGCGAATGTCATCGGCACCGCGGGGAAGTCCGTCTCGGTGTGGGAGAGGTCGGCCGGTGCGTCGTCGAGAGCCGCTGGCGCATTGGTCAGGTCGGTCGGCGCTTCGGCGGGTTCCACCGGAGCGTCGGTGATATCCGCCCGGGCTTGCGTGTTCGCGAATGAGGCGGTCTCGCCATCACCGGCATCTTCCGGTGCGGCCGCTAGGGGTTCGTCCATGAGCATGAGATATCTCCGCAAGAACGTGTGACCAGAGGAAAAATGCTGCGTGTCTCGCGCAGCGCATCCCGCTTTCGGGAACTCCATCAGGCCACGGCGAACGATGCCCGCCAACTGTCAACGTTGACAGTTTCTCCGCACAAATACCCAGCGCCACAATGGGCACCCCGCCGCCCTCGTCTTCCGGGAACGGGAAGGCAATTTTTCTTTCACTCGATGGAGTTCGAACATGGAATCCAATGACAGTGTGACGATGGTCGTCCCCCTGGACCCCCCGGTCCCGCCCCGGCGAGTACGCACCGCGCGCTCGGGTCTTATCGAGATCATGGACGACAAGCCGAACGTCCTGTCCGTGGACATTGCTGCGCAAGCCCCCTTGCCCGACGGCTTTCCCGCGAACCGGCTGCTCTCGACAGCGTGGAGCGCGAATCCGCTCACATTGACTTCGGTGCTGCTCGCGGACTGGGGCGCCGGCGATTTTATTCGGGTGATGTATGACGGCGCTCAGCTGATGATGCGTGAAATCACGCAGGCGGAACAGGATGCGGGAGCGATCTCCTTCGATATCCCGGCGCCTCGCCCCGATGGCTTGCACCGCGCGTCCTACTCGGTGATTTCGTCGATCACGGGCGACGAGTCGGATCAGAGCGACCCGACCACGTTCATCGTCGATACGGAAAGGCCCGGGATCCCGCGACTCGGCCGTCTCGACCTGCCCGATGGCGTCGAAGACGGCGGGCTGAGCGACTCGACGCTTACTGCGCTCGGCGACGAACTCCCCCTCACGATCTCCGGCTACACGGGCCGTATCGATGGCGATCTGGTGACGGTCTACGTGGTTAACGCTGCCAACGGCAGTACGGCACAGTTTTCACAGAGGATCGGGCTCGGGGAGTCCGGAAACCCGCTGGAAATCAAGATTCCCCGAACCGCCATCGAGACACTGGGGGACGGCAACTGGTCGGTGACGTACGACATCACGGATCTGGCCGGCAACACGTCGCCCCGATCGACTAGCGTGACATTCCCGGTCTTCGTCAGTGAGGGAATCGACGATTTGGGAACACCGGTCGTTGTGCTGTTCGACGACAACAACCTGATCAACGAGTCTGACGCCCGCACGCCGGTCAGAGTCGGCATTCCCCTGAATGCCTCGATCCAGAGCGGCGATCAGATCGTCGTGCTCTGGGGCACCGCACGTCTTGATCCGAGGCCGATCCCCGACCCGGTGGGTACCGACGATCCGATGCTGAACGTGGACGTGCCGTATGCAACGGTTGCCGCCAGTGGCGCCGCCGGCGGGAACGTCAACGTCAACGTCACGTACGAAGTCTGGCGCGCCGGCCGCCTGATCGGCAGCCCTGCAACCGCCAAGACGGTGATCGTGAACCTCGATCAGTCCGGTGGTATCGACCCCGACCCGATCACGCCGGAAAACGAGAAGCTCGCAGCGCCGACCGTACGCAACGCAAGCTGGGCCGCCGGCGATCGCGAAAACTACATTCCGGTGGAGGATTCGCGCAACGCAGCGAGCATGATCATCCCGTGGCTCAACACGGATACACCGACCGGCGCCGACGCGTTTATTGAGAACGACGTCATCAATCTCTACTACGGCGTCGATCCGATCACCGACGCGACCGCCGTGCCGTTCGCGACGATCACGGTGAGCGCGGCCGACGTCGCCGCAAAGGCCCCGCTCGTGCGCCCGATTCCGGCCGCGACGATCATCGAGTTCGGCACCGGCACGTGGCTGGCGAGTTACTCCAGCACCCGGCAGGTGCGGGCAGCCGGCGCAGGCGTCACGGCGGTCACCAACACCGCCTACTCGCCGAAGCAAAACGTCGTGGTGGAATCTGCGACGGATCTGCCGGGCGGCGGCGACCCGATTGCGGCGCCTTTTTTCGAAAAGCCGCTGGGTTACACGGACGGCACGGCACTCGGCTATCTTTCGTGTTTCGTCCCCAGCTACGTCAACATGAAGGAAGACGATCTGCTGCGCATCCATATCACCGCCCGGTTCCGCCGCAACGGCACGGGCGGCCCGGTCAACAAGGCCGAGTTCGGACACGCGGGTGATACGGCGATCGTGAATTTCCCCTTCGAGAAGTATGTCGGCCGCAACGATGTCGATGGCCGTGTCGAATTCCGTTACCCATGGGTGCGCATCCAGTACCTGTACAAAATCTGTCAGGTGTTCGCCCAAGTCACGGTCACGAACAGAGCCGGACAGAGCGTGACGTCCCAGCAATCGATGATCCTGTGCGATACGCGCGTGAACCCGACGCCACCGGACGACCCGGAACGTCCGGATCCGGCGGCGTAACGCCGAGACGGCAACCGCACACCTCGCGAGACGTGTGCGGTTTTTTTTGGTACGGCCGCGTCGCAGGCATCGCCTTCGCGACACGCATCAGACCGGCGCGGCACCGGTATGACGTTAGGGAGGACCCGCTTCGCCATCGCATTTCGGCGTAAGATGTTCCCCAACAACAAGTACGTAGTTTGCGGATAGCCAAGTCATGCCACGCCTTCGCACATCGATGCTTTGCGTCAGCGTTCGGGCATCCCCGGCACGCCTCAGCCATTCCCGCCGATAGAAGATCGATCCCATGGCCAATTTCCTGATCGGCGACGCCGCCCGCTTCGACAGCGACACGCTGTCGCTGACCAACGTGGCCGAGCCCGAGCATGTGATCCCGCTGGGCGCGGCGGCCGGCAGATGCTTGCTGGTGCTGGTTCAGGCCGAAGGGGGCATTGTGACCAAGCGCACGCTGCTGACCGAAGCGTGGGAGCAGTACGGCGCCGTCGTCACCTCGAACAATCTCAGTCAGGCCATCGTTCAGATCCGGCGCGCGCTGCAACTGGCCGGCGCAGATCCGGCACTGCTCGCGACGGTGCCACGCATCGGCTATCGCCTGAATCAGACCGACAAGATCAGCCGCTTCGTCGACGCGAGCACCGCTCCCAGCGTCATGCCGGTCTCTCCCGTGCTCCCGATGCCGCATCTTGGCGAGGAAATTGCCCAAACTGAAGACGAAGATCTCACCGATTTTTTGGCGTCGACGCCCCGCGAATTTCCGGGGGTGCCCCCCATCGCGCCTTCCATTGCAGCCCCCGCCGTTTCCGTTTCGCCGTCGGCATCGACGCGCGATCTCCCACCGACCGTTGCCGATACGCCCGTCGAATCCGATAAGCGCGCGTCGAATCCGGAAGCAAGGCCGGGTGCACTACCACCTGAATTTTCGTCCGCCCCACCGTCCACATTTCCGCCCACACTTCCGGGTGCACGAGAAGCCACCTCGCCGCGCAACACCGTGCGATGGGGTATCGCCGCCGGTCTGTGGGCCGTCGTGGCGCTGCTCAGCGCGGCGGCGGCCACGTACGTCACGCCCAAACTGCGTGCCGGCATGCACAACGTGACGAGCGCCGCCGTCTGGCAACCGGTGCCCGGCGACGACACGAAGCGCTTTTTCGTGACCGCCGATCGCGCGCAGGACACCGCGTATGTCGCCCGGCGTCTGGCCATGCTCAAGCATGAGCCGCCAGTGTCGGTCGACAATGTCGACACGCGCTTCGTGTATGTGAACGGCACGGTTCACGACGACCTGTTCAGTTACCTCCTGTGCGAGGGCCCCGTCGAGTCGGACTTCCCCGACTGCATGTCCTACCTCATCACGCCTCCCGCCAACGCCAAAGGATCCTCATGAACTCGGGTATTCGTCGGCGGTTCGTGTGGATGGGCGCCGTAGCGGCGGTCTTGCTGCCGTGGCCGGTCGCTTGGTGGCTTGCGCAACCCACCGACCGCGTGACGTGGGATTGCGTCGGCGATCTCGAATTCGTCGCCCAAACCGATAACCGGCGCGCACGCATATGGGGCGAACTCGATGTGACTTACCGGCCCTCGGGCACAGGCTTCGCGCGGTTTATCGGTTTTTTCCAGAACGAACGCACGGGCGACGCAACCGAGCGCGTGCATCGCGCCGCAGAATTCGATTATCAGTCGTTGGGCGATCAGTTGCGAATCCACACCACGCGGGCCACGCGACAGATGAACGACAGCGTCGACGACGAGACCGTATACCGCTTTCTGCCGGGTCTGCGCGCCGACCATACGGATTACTATCAATTGATTCGTGTGGGCAGCGCAGCCGCGGTCGCCTACAACGACTCGCCGCGCATCTACTGTGCGCCACGCCGCGCGGCCACCGCCTCGGCGTCGCTCTCCGCACCGACATCCCGCTAGCCCCTCAAACGAAAAAAAACCCTGCGCGGCACGAAGCTGCGCAGGGCAAAAGGCCGAGAAACAGGGTTAGGGGATCCCATTCCTCGCACCACGTCAAGCCGGTGGTCAGAACGTGTAACGCACCCCTACGTTCACGCCCCAGGGCTTATCAAGACGCTTGCCGCCGGAGTAAGAAGCATCAAGATATGCCTGCAGATTTTTCTGCATCTGTGCGGCGAGACCCGCACCGACTTCCACCCGTGTGCCTGACAAATCGTTATTGAATTCGTTGCCGTTGATCGTGACCTTGTTGTTCTTTGCAAAATCCTGAATCACAGCAGCGCGCACGTACGGCTGAAAGGTGCCCTTCGACGTCTCGAACGTCTTGCCCAGCGTCGCACCGAGCGACGTCTGAATCGACGTGGTGCGCGACGAACGCGCCACCATGCCGTTATCGAGCGAGAAGTCGGCAGCGCCTGCCGTCATGGCGGCCACCTGGGCATACGGCTCGACGAACCAGCCGTTACCGAATCCCAGGCGACGACCGAATTCCGCCGACGCACCGAAGCCGTTGTTACTGTATTCGCCGGCGCTCATGACACCATCACGCATGCGCGCGTTGAGCTCGGCGTTGTAACGGTTGTACTTGAGCACGCCATCGAAGTAGTAGCCGTTCTTGCCGATCCACGTGGCGTAACCGCCGACGGTGTAGCTCTCGATGGCCCCGTTCGAGCCCACCCCGAACTTCAGATTGCTGGTGCTCGTGCCGGCCATCGCGCCCGCATACCACGTGCCGTTCTGCGTTTGTGCGACAGCGCGATCGGCGCCAAAGAGCACGCCCCACTGGTCCTGCCTGTAACCCTGACCCGACGCCGGCTTGGCGTTGTAGCGGTTGCCGAACGTACGCGCCCAGACACCGCCGTCTTTCGGCTCGTGCAGGCGCATCTCGCCCATACGCGCACGCAGCGTCGTCATTTCGCCCAACCATACCGTGGGCGTGGCGCCGACCACACCCATCACGGTATCGGTCGAGATCGACGTACCGCCGTCGCGCACCAGTTGCCAGACGGTCTGGCCGTCGACTTGCTGCTTTTCGAGCGAGTACGAGTAGGCGCCGAGGTCGACCTTGTCGCCGACGATGGCGAACTGCGCGTTGCCGCCGGCGTCGTACACCAGCCCTTCCACGGGCACCAGTGCCTCCGTACCGACGTTCTTCACCGCCAGACGGAAATTGCCGGTGGAATCGCCGTTGGTCAGATTCAGACGATCCGACTCGCCGGTTTCGAGGTTGGTCTGCATGCGGAACTCGCCCTCGCCGGAGAGAGATCCGATATCGAGCGTGCGGTATTGTCCGTCGGTGGCCGTGCCATGAATGTCGATCACACCATCGGCCATCGTCACGGTGGTGGCGGTCGTGTCTTCGACCAGACGCCACTGACCGCCGTCTTCCAGACGCAGCAGCTTGACGCCTTCGATACGCCCGGTCACTTCCGCATTGTTCGTGAGCAGCAGATCGCTATCGACCTGCGTATTGAACTTGAAGTCGCCTTCGAGTTTGCTGTTATCGACCGCAACATCCAGTTCGAAAGGCTTCAGGTAACGCTGATCGAAACCTGCTTCGAGAATCACACCGTTGCCGGCATTCACCTTCGTGTCATTGGCGAGCACTACCGAAATGCGCGTGTCGTCGTGGCCGAGGCGTTGACGGTCGATACGGATGGCCGACGATTGGCCCGAAGTGATTTCCGAGTTGGCAAGAATGAGCCGCGACGAATGAAATGGTTCATTGGCGCTCATCATCGGGTCGGTCGTCACCACAATGCCGTTATAGAAACCATTGATCTTGGTGCCGAACGTATTGAAGTTCGAATCGGTCACCTGAACAGCGGCGCCGATCGGCCCGGTGGCGAACGTCGACGTGACGCTTCCCCCGGTCATTTCCAGTTGGCTGGCGCCGGTGATGATCACCGCGCGGCCCACGCCGGAGACGTCGACATTTTCGAGGTGGGCCACCGACGGGCGATTCGTCTCTTCGGTACGCGTGCGGCGAAACACCCATAGACCGACCGCCTCCGCCCCCCCCACGCTGAAGTCCCCAGGCCGGGCCTCGATGCGTGAATTCGACATGAACATCTGACTGCCGTCGCTCACCGACACCAGCCCACGTCCGTAAGGCGTATCGCTGCCAGGGCCCCGGAATATCAAATTCGACGCTTCGACCGAACCACCGATATTGATATGCAAATACTGCGGGCTCGTCTCACCGCCGGCCAAACCGGAGATCAGCGCACGGCCATTGTTCCGTACGGTGATAACGCTGCCGTTCGCCTGCTGAGGCGTGACGATGTTGATCAGGCAGTTGATCGGGATAACCGCACAGCTGATATCGATGGCTTTTGCCGAACCTGCGTACGTTGACAGGGCGACAAGAATCGATGCAGGTATCGCACGCATCGCAAAACGCCGGGAAGAAGACACATGGGACATGACGGGTGATCCTTCGCTAAGTTATTAACAACGAGGCGAAAGATATGCGTCAAATCCGCGAAAAACCTATCATATACGATCAACTTCATCACAATTCACCGAAATTCATCGAATGTCACGCTTTTTTGATGCAAAAGACGCAAAAACTGATTTTGTGCCCCACCTATTCGTGTCAGGCCGTTGCCGAGAAAGCCGACGTGCGCGAGCGCCACAAAAAACAACACCTCGGGGCAAGCCGAGGTGTTGTGAGGGGCTTCCCATCACAGGAAGCCGACTGCGCATGCTGAGTCGGCGCAGTTTGAATACGCCGATGTGCCCCCGGCGTGTTATTCGATACCGGTCGGTGCGACCGGCGGCGCCGGAAAGTTCGTCAGAACGTGTACCGCACGCCGACCTGCGCGCCCCAGGGTTGATTGATTCGACGCCCGGTGCTGGTTTCCAGCTCGGCATAGAGTTGCAGATTGCGGCGTACCTGCCCGGCCACCCCGGCGCCAAACTCCACGCGCGTGCCGGAGATATCGTTGTTGAACACGATGCCGTTGATGTTGGTCTGGTTGCTCTTGATGAATTCCTGA
Source organism: Pandoraea anhela (assembly GCF_902459655.1). Classification (GTDB taxonomy): domain Bacteria; phylum Pseudomonadota; class Gammaproteobacteria; order Burkholderiales; family Burkholderiaceae; genus Pandoraea; species Pandoraea anhela. The sequence goes on along the minus strand of NZ_CABPSB010000003.1, from coordinate 165,830 downwards.
ACCACCGCCAGTTTCAGATAGGGCTGCACCATGCCGCCCGCCAGCTCGAAGGTTTTGCCGAGCGCCGCCCCCACGCGCAACTGGACCGACCCCGTGCTGGAGGTGGTCGACGTCATGCCGTTGGACAGCGTGAAACTGTCGCCCCCCACACGCAGCATCGATGTCTGCACGTAAGGTTCGATAAACCAGCGATTGCCGAATTCGAGATGGCGACCGAACTCGAGCGTCATCCCGACGCCGTTGTTGTTAAAGCTGCCGATCGCCCCGACGCCGTCGCTCATGATCGCGTTGGCGTCGTTCTGGAAGTGGTTGTACTTCACCACGCCGTCGAAGTACCAGCCGGCCGCGGAGAGCCAGGTGGCATACAAACCGGCGGTATAGCTGTTCACGCCGCCGGTCGAGCCGTTGTCGAACGTTAGCTTGCTGTGGCTCGTGCCCATCATCGCGCCGACGAGCCATTTGCCGCCCCACGCCTCGCCCACGACACCGTCGGCGCCGCCGATCACGCCGTATTGCGTCTGCCGGTAATCCGCCGAGTTGGTCGGTTTGGCGTGGTACTGCTTACCGAAGGTGCGTGCCCATACCCCGGTGTTGCTCTGATCGCCCATGCGAAGCTCACCGAGCCGCGTGCGCAGAATGGCCTCTTCGCCGTACCACACGGTCGGCCCGGCGCTGGAAATGCCCAGCACGAGTTGTGCGCTCGGTGACAGTTCGCCGCCCACAGGCGGGCTGCCACTGTCGCCGCCGCCACCGCCACCGCCCGTGCCGCCGTCGGTGCCGCCGCCGTCCGTCGGTACCTCGTCGATCCCCTGATTGGTATCGGTCACCAACGCCCAGTTATTGCCTTGTTTGGCGAGAAGGTAAGTGCGGGTCCCGGCATCGACCTTGATGCTTTTCACCGCAAACGTGGCGTCGCCGCCCCCCGTCTTCACGACCGTCAGGGGCGAGAGATCCGTGGGTTCTTGCCCGGTGCTGGGAATGCTCAGCTGGTAGCTCCCTGCCGCATTTCCCGTCACGTTGATCACGTCTGCGGTATGCGCCGGAAAGCCCACCCCCATGAGGAAGTTGCCTTTACCGGACAGCGAGCCGAGTGTCAGCGTGCGGTAGGTGCCGGTCCCGGCGGCGGCGCCCGGAATGTCGATCGTGCCGCCGTTCATCGTCGTCGTACCGACCGTGCTGGCGGTCACGAGACGCCATGTCGCGCCGGCGTTCACCGCGAGCGTATTCAGATTCTGAAGATCGCCGGTGAGCGTGGCGTTGTTCTGGAGCGTGAGGTTGAGGGTGGCGGTGCCGTCGCTGCCCACATTGCCGGTGATGTTCGAATTGTCGATCGTCGCATTCGCCGTGATCTGCCCCAACGCCTGTATGGCGAAACCGTTGCTGCCGGTGAGCGTCGAGCCGTTCTGCACGAGGATGTTGGCCGTGTGTCCGAAGAACGCGCCGGCGTTGCGCCCCGGCTCTGCCAGTATTGCCGCGCCGTTGGCGGCGGTGACGGTCGCGCCATTGATCGTCGTCAACGAGTTCGTGTTGCCCAGATTGGACGTGGCAGCCAGCACCCCCGAGAGATTGCCGCTGATCTTGCCGCCGTTGACGACCACCGTCGAATCGAAGTTGGCCACGCCGCCGTTGAGTCCGGCAACGGCGCCCGTGCCAGCGCTGACGTCGGAGTTGTTGAGCGTGAGTATGCCGTTCGACGACACCGACGCGCCGAACTGATTGCCCGAGATCGTGCTGTTCGTGATCGTGGCGGTGGGCGCCACCAGTCCGCTGCCGACTTGCCCCGTGAGGGCCACGCCCGCCTGCGTCGTGCTGGTAATGGTCGAGTTGTTGATCGTCGCGTCGGAGTTCAGGATCCGCAGCGCCGCGACCAGCGTCCCGCCCGAGAGCATACTCCCGATGATCGTCGCCCCATCGGCGCGAAGATGGGAGGCGCCTCGCGCCGGCGTCACCGTCCCGTCCAGATAGATCCAGTTGGTGGACGTGCCGCTCTGAAGGGTGAGCTTGCCGCCATTGAAGACGGTGTAGGTTTCGTTTGGATTGCCTGGGGCGGTGACGGTCCGCGTACTGCCGTCGACGGTGTCGGCCTGCGCGGAAACGGCCAAGGACGTGAGGGCGAGCGCGATGGCAGATGCCATGATGCGCTGGCGCGGAGCGAAGACGTGTGACGTAGGCATGACGAGGCCTCCCTTGCCGAAGGAACGACGCGCAGCAACGACAACAACTCCACGACGCACTACCCTGGCGCAGCCCCTTCGCCCTGGCGACCTGCCTTCGACCGGTGTGTGACGCGCCTCACTTCGGAGACCGTCGAAACACACGCAGCAAACGACTGGGTGGATGCTAATACGTCGTCAGAAAAACGGGAAAAATGATGCAAATTCGCCCGTGTTTCGTCGGAACATAGGTGCTGGATAAGACTTCGTCACCTGTAAACGTTGACAGGTGACGTGTCTTTCGTGGTGGAAATGCGACAGAAAACCGGGTGCCCGGGCATGCCCGGAACGCCTTAGTTTTGGCAGGGAAGAGGGTTTGACAGCGTAGTGACGATCGTCTCGGCAAGCCTGTCGGGATCCAGCGCGCTGACGTCGGAATCGGTTTGCAGCGGCGTAGATCGGCACAGCGGCGTGAGCCGCAGATAAGGTGGCTCGTTCTTTGCGAAAAGGGCCACGCTCGGGGTTCGGGTGGTGTGCGCCACGTGCATCAGTCCGCCGTCCGCGCCAACGAACAGCGATGCGTTCGCGATCACACGCTTGGTGTCGCGCAACGTCAGTTCGCCGACGAACGACACCACCTGCAAATTCAGAAACGGCGCCGCCAGCAGGGTTCGGGCGGCCTCGACCCCGTTGCCGGAACCCAGCAGGACGATGCCGCCGGGCATGCCGGGTCGGTAGGCCGCATCGTAGGCCTGAAGGCACTCGCGCCAATGCGCGTAGGTGCGACGCGGCTCGACGCCGCCCATCGCGAGCGCGAGAAACGCCCCGTGCGGCAACCGTTGCGCAAGGGCTTGCGGCAATGCCGGTTCGTCGCGCAGATACGGCTTCGCGCGTGCAAGCAGGTCGTCCGGTGCGAGCCCCAACCCGAAAACGTCGTTGACGGCGGCAAGACTGAACTGTGTCTGATTGCGGTCCGGGCCGTGAAAGTAACGGAACAGGCAGGCGAACGGCAGCGCGGGAAAGGATTTGCGTTTCAGGCGCAACGTCGGATAGTTGAACTCCTGAAGCACGATCACGTCGTAGTCCGTCGGATTCACCTGTGCGGGATCGCTAAAGACGTTACGAAAAATATCGTCGCCTTCGAAGACGGCTTTCAAACCCGGCGCGATCAGCAGATCGATCGGCGCCTCGCGCCCGCGCAGCAGCGCACGACCGGACAGGTCCATGATCGCGTCGCCGAGCGACGACTTCCCGCCGTAAATCCAGAGCACGCGCGCGTCCGGCGGCACATGGCGAACCTCGCGGCTCGCCTGTCCGCTCAGGACGAGACGCAAACGCCGGTGCAGGTATTTTTTGGCGACAGTGAGCGACGACGTGCGTTGCATGAAGACGTCGGGCTCGTGGTACACCCACGCGTACGGAATGTGGATGGACTGTGCGGTGAGTCCGGCCAACGGCCGGGCAAGGCGAGCGATGATGCGCTGCAATGGCATGTTCGGTTCGGGGACGGATCGGCCGCAGCGCCGGTCGGCACCCGGGAACTGACAAGGACATGCCTTGGTATGCGGGCGCGGGAGGCAGCGGCTCTGGAAGTTCGGGAGTATGCCACGGGTGCGCGGTCGAGGCAGCCCCCCGGCTTGCAACGGCCCTCGCGCAAGCCCCCTCGCTTTCCTTGGGAACCCCCACTTCCTGATCTCGCTCCCCGGTCTCACTTCCTAAGCACTGCTTCCTAAGCACGACTGCCCAGGTGCCGCAGGTTACGGTCGGCGTCTCCCGTCCCCGGAGCCCTTACACCACCTGAAAGTGATGCGTCCCATCGCGATGCAGTTGGTCGACGAGACCGAACTCCCAGTCGAGATACGCCTGCATGGCTTCGGCCGCATTGTCGGTGCCTTCGTACGGACGACGATACCGATCGTCGCGCGCACTGGCCAGATGCGTTTCCCCCGATTCGAGCGGCGACCCGGCGTTGATCCACGCCTGCGTGCCGCCGTCGAGCACCACGATTTCAGCGTCGGTCAGACGACGCAGGTCGGCCGCCGCGAAGCGCGCCAGCAAGCTGGAGCCGCACGTGAGCACGTAGCGTTGCGCGGGACCGATCTTGCGCAGCGCCTGCGCCAAACGCGCGCGAATCACGAACCACGCGCCCGGAATATGGCGTTTGACGTAGTTGACACCCGAGGTGAAGTCCAGCACCGCGAGTTGGCCGGGCGCGGCGTCGGCGAGCCACCGGGCGAGCAGCGCGGGCGTGACCGTCGCCACGTCCGGGGCGCTCGGCGTATGGAGCGGCCAGCCGCCTTGTGCGCTGCGCGCTTCGTCGCCGTGCGGCTCGACGACGTACACCGTCCAGCCCATTTGCGCGAGCCATGAGCCGGTCATGTCGGCGCGCACGCCGTCATTGTCTGCCAGCACGATCCATGCGCCGCGCACCGGCGCCTGATGATCGGTCTCCTGCACGAGTTGCCCGCCCGGTGCGTTTGCGAAATCGGGCAGATGGCCGGCCGCGTACTCTTCCGGCGTGCGCACGTCGAACCGGTAGACGGTGCGTCCCGGCGCGTCGAGCGACGGCACGTCGGCCAGCGCAACGCGACGGACCCCGGCACGATCTGCCACGGCGCGCGCGCCCTCACGGGCGACGGCCAGCGTCGCGTCGCGCACCGTGGCCGGATGACGGCGGTCGGCGCCACGCTCCAGCGTCTGGCCGGCGAGCGTCCAGCCGATGGTGCCGTTGCGAAGCGCGGCGACGGGATTGGGCAGCCCGGCGTTCACCAGCGACTGCGTGCCGATGATGCTGCGCGTGCGTCCCGCGCAATTGACAATCACCCGCGTGGCCGGGTCCGGTGCGAGTTCGCGCACGCGCAACACCAGCTCCGCGCCGGGCACACTCGTCGAGCCGGGAATGTTCATCGTCTGGTATTCGTCGAAGCGCCGCGCGTCGACCACGACCACGTCCGCCTCGGCATCGAACAGCGCCTGCACTTCCTGCGCCGAGAGCGACGGCGTGTGTCGCAACCCTTCGACCCACTCGCCGAAGGCTTTGCTGGGGACGTTCACGTCGCGGAACACCTCGCCGCCCGCAGCCGTCCAGCCGTCGAGGCCGCCCGCGAGCAGGTTGACGTCGGTATAGCCGAGCTTGCGCAGCACGGCCGCTGCGCGCGGCGCGAGGTCCTCGCCGTCGTGCACGCCATAGACGACGATGCGCGTGTCGCGACGCGGAATGCGCGCCCAGGCGTCGATTTCCACGCGCGAGAGCGGCAGGTTCGCCGCCCACAGTGGGTGCGTTTGCGCGAACGGGTCTTCTTCGCGCACGTCGAGCAGCGCGATTTCTTCACGCGCGAGCAGCGCGGCGCGCACGTCGGCATAGGTCACTTCGGCGAACGCGGCGTGCGCGGTCTGCGGCGATGCGTCGGCAGGGGCAAGCGTCGGTGCTTGGGTCGGTTGGTCGGACACGGTCATTCCTTGAATTCGTCGGAGGTCGAAGCCTGATGGCTCGTATAGCGTTCTACAGACGCGGCAAGCGTCTATTGTCGGTCGGCGGGCGGCGCGGCCTTGCCCCACGGGTTCGGCAACCGGGCGTTGGCGTAACCGGAGACGAAACCCTTGCGCTCGCCCGACTCGGTGAACACGCTGCGATGCACCGCGCCGATGTTCGCACCGTAGACGTGGACACTCACCGACACGCGGTCGTCGTAAGCATTGCTCACGCGGTGAATGTCGCCCAGACGCGGCGAGAGCACCTCGACGTCGCCCGGCACCAGACGCACCGGTTCGCCTGCGACGACAGGCACGCCTTGCGCGTCGAGCACGTACGGCTGCGAGTCTTCCGCGCCGCGCAGCATGCCGATCAGCCCCCACACGGTGTGGTCGTGAATCGGTGTGCGCTGGCCCGGCCCCCACACGAAACTCACGATGGAGAAGCGTTGCGCCGAATCGCAGTGCAGCAGATATTGTTGGTAATGCTCGGGATGGGGTGTGGCGAACGCCTTGGGCAGCCAGTCGTCGCGGGCGACGAGCTGCGCCAGCAGTCCGGCCCCTTCTTCGAGCAGCGTGGTCTCGTGCGGACGCCGCTCCAGCAGCCGCGAAAACGCGGCGACGAAGGTGCGCAGCGGATCGAGGGCGTCGTAATCGTGTGCAGGCAAATCGCGCGACAAGGCGATGCCATCCAGCACTTCGGTCGTACCTGTCATGCCGTTTCCCGGAAAGCAGCGAGTGTCCGCCGGCCGGCAGCACTCAGAATGGTGTCGTTTTGCGGCGTGTGAATGCGGCTGCACAGCACGTCGCGATGATAGCGCTCCAGCGGGTTGTTGCGCGAGAGCCCGTGATTTCCCGATAACTGCAAGGCGAGTTCGAGCACCCGGATCGCGTTGCCCGTCACCGTGAACTTTAGCGCACCGCTGGCAATATCGTCATCGGGGTCTCCCGCATCGGCCGCGCGCGCCGCCGCATCGAGCAACCGTTGGTTGACATGCAGCAACGCGGCGATTTCCCCCACCGTCTCCTGAACGCGCGGCAATGTCGCGAGCGGCGCACCGAGATTGCCCGGCACGCGCGTGTTGAGGAACGTCACGAGCCAATCGACGCCGGCGCGCGCGAGCGCGTCGTACAGCGTGCCGAGCAACACGCTCATCCACGCCTGCTGCTCGATATGCGCGTCGTTGTCTCGCTGACCGATGCCCGCCGGCGCCCATTCGCCCGGCAACCGAATGTCGACGGCGTTGCCGAACGGCAGATCGATATCCTCCAGAACGACCTCATGGCTTGCGGACGCGCGCAGGCCAAGGTGATCCCAATTCTGCACGACGCGGATACCGGGACGATCGGGCGAAGCTTCCGGCCCTGGCACGCCCACCGGACGCGGCACGAGAAACACGCCGACGCGCGGCTCCGCTTCGTCCGTTCGCGCCCAGACCGACAGCCAGCGTAGCCCCGGAATGCCGGTGCAATACAGCTTGCGTCCGGACAGACGCCAGCCCGTCTCGGTACGCCGTGCCGTGGTCGACGGCAAACCGCCTCGCGCAGGCGTGCCGAGATCGGGCTCGACACGCAGCGCGTTGATGAGCGCGCCGTCGCGCACCGCGCTCTCGAACACCGCGCGACGTTGCGCTTCGGGCCAGCGCGTGCTGGTGCGAACCAGCGAGCGATGCTGGAGATACGTCATCGTCAGCACGAGTGCCGTCGCCGATTCGCCGGCGGCGACGGCGCCGATGATGCGACGCGCCGTCGCCAACCCGCCACCGCCGCCGCCCTCGGCGCGCGGCACGATTTCGGCGATCAGGCCGTGACGATGCAACAGCGCGAAGTTATCGAACGGGAACCGCGCATCGCGATCGAGCGACGCCGCGCCCTCGGCGAGCGCGCGCGTGATGGGCGGCAGCAGCGCGTCCAGTTGAGCCAGGCGTGCGGGGCCGTCGGCACGCGGCAGGGGCAGCACCGCCCCGGAAGGTGCGAGACCGGAAGAAGACATGATTTTGGAATAAGCAAATACGCGTTCGGCGCCTTTTGCGCGTCACGGCGTGTCGGTCATGGTGTCGGTGAAGCAGTGCCCATAGCGTAAGGCCCGGCGTGGCCGCGCCCAACCATCCATATCGAATAATCTTTGCGGAAATGATTATTTAACGACCGAACATTGTTTGCGTAGGCTCACTCCCATTCACCGTCTGTTCCGATCGATGGGCGTGTAGCGCAACCCGACCCACGTCGCCGTGCACGCGTCCCCCGTCAAAAAATGGAGAGCGTCATGAGCGTCGAGATCATCGGCATGATTCAAAGCAGTAAGCAATCCGAAATACACCCCAAGCGTGGCCCTGCCGTGGACCGGGATTACGTGCGCAATTTCGCGCGCGCTCACGAGCAGTCCGGTTTCGACCGTATTCTCGTGCCGCATCATTCGACCAGTCCGTCGGCCACGCTCACGATCGCTTACGCGTCGACCGTGACCGAGAACATCCATTTCATGCTCGCACATCGTCCGGGCTTCGTCGCCCCGACGCTGGCCGCACGTCAGATCGCCACGCTCGACCAGTTCAGCGGCGGACGCCTCGGCGTTCACTTCATCTCCGGCGGCTCCGACGAAGAACAGCAGCGCGATGGCGACTTCCTGCTGCACGACGAGCGTTATGCGCGCACGGACGAGTACCTGAGCATTCTGCGCCGCATCTGGACGGAAGACACGCCGTTCGATCACGACGGCAAGTTCTACCGCTTCAAGCAGGGCTTCTCCGAGGTCAAACCGGTGCAACAGCCGCACGTGCCGATCTTCTTCGGCGGCGCATCGGAAGCCGCATTGCAGGTTGCGGCCAAACACGCCGACATCTATGCGCTGTGGGGCGAATCGCTCGATCAGGTGCGCGACATCACCACGCGCGTGCGCGCTGCGGCTGCCGTTCATGGCCGCGTGCCGCGCTTCTCCGTGTCGTTCCGTCCTATTCTGGCCGAGACGGAAGCGAAGGCGTGGGAGCGCGCCGACAAGATTCTGGCGCAGGCCAAAGCCATTCGCGAGGCGGCCGGTCTGCCGCAGGGCTCGGCGCTGCAAAGCGAGGGCGCACGACGCCTGCTCGCCGCCGCCGACAAGGGCGCACGTCTGGACAAGGTGCTGTGGACGGAGATTGCCAAGCTCATCGGCGGCCGCTCGAACTCCACCGCACTCGTCGGCACGCCGGAGCAGGTCGCCGACGCGTTGCTCGACTACTACGACCTCGGTGTCACGACGTTCCTCATTCGCGGCTTCGATCCGCTGGGCGACGCCATCGACTATGGCCGCGAACTGATTCCGCGTCTGCGCACGCTGGTCGCCGAGCGCGACCGTCAGCGCGACGCCACACGCCGCGCGGCCTGAGCGCGCCACGCGCGTTCGCCGTCATCGCTCCCCACTCGACGCCAAGGAGAAACTCAATGGCTGCCGTTCTGCCCGTCGACACCCACAGCTTCGGCCGTACCCCGGCCGACACCGCTACGCCGAACACCCGCACCACACCCACCGGCCTTGTGCTCAATGCCGCACCGCAGCAGCGCTTCTGGTTCGATGCACCCCCCGTGCGCAGCGACATCCTGGCCGAGCGCCGCCATCGTCAGACACGTCTGGCCGCAGCGTTTCGCATCTTCGCCCGTCATGGCTTCGATCTCGGTCTGGCCGGCCACATCACCGCACGCGATCCCGAGTTGACCGATCACTTCTGGGTCAACCCGCTCGGCGTGCACTTCTCGCGCATCAAGGTCTCCGACCTGCTGCTCGTGAACGCCAGGGGCGAGACGGTCGTGGGCGAGCGTCCGCTCAACAAGGCGGCGTTCGCGATTCATGCAGCGATTCACGAAGCGCATCCGCATCTGGTCGCCGCCGCGCACACCCACTCGACCTACGGCAAAGCGTGGTCGACGCTGGGTCGCGCGCTGGACCCGCTGACGCAGGATTCCTGCGGCTTCTTCGAAGACCATGCCCTGTTCGACGACTTCACCGGCATGGTGGTCGACGACAGCGAAGGCAACCGCATTGCCCGCGCGCTGAACAAGCCCGACGGCACCGGCACGGTCAAGGGCGTGATTCTGAAGAACCACGGCATTCTCACGGCGGGCCCGAGCGTCGAGGCCGCAGCATGGTGGTACATCGCGCTGGAGAACGCCGCGCACACGCAGTTGCTCGCCGAAGCGGCCGGCACGCCGCAGCCGATCGACGAGGCGACCGCACGTCACACGCACAGCCAGGTCGGCGGCCCCGAGGGCGCGCTGTATTCGTTCGAGAGCCTGTACGAAGGACTCGTCGAGGACGAGCCGGATCTGCTCGACTGACGGTTTTTGCGCGCCTGCTCGGTGCCCTTGGATCGTCATCGAGCGTCACCGAGAGTCATCGATAGCCGCCTACCAACATCACAAATCAACAGGGGAGTCGTATCCATGAAGTTCCGCCACACCGATAAGTCAGCCAGCCTCGCCACCCCGGCGCACGCCGGGCGCCGCAAGGTGCTGCGCGCGGGCGCCGCCGTTGCCTTGGCCGCACCGGCGCTGCTGCTTGGCCGTCAGGCATGGTCGCAACCGAAGAAGCTCACATTCGCGTGGAACCAGAACTCGTTCTGCCTCACGCCCATCGTCGCGGCGCAGGAGCGCGGCTTCTTCGAGAAGAACGGCTTGCAGGTCGATCTGATCAACTACAGCGGCTCGACCGACCAGTTGCTCGAATCCATCGCCACGGGCAAGGCCGACGCCGCCGTGGGCATGATTCACCGCTGGCTCAAGCCGCTCGAATCGGGCTTCGACGTGAAGATCATCGGCAGTTCGCACGGCGGCTGCGTGCGTCTGCTGGGCTCGAAAGCGGCCGGCATCACGTCGCTCGCTGCGCTCAAGGGCAAGACCGTCGGCGTGTCGGATCTGGCAGCGCCGGGCAAGCACTTCTTCCAGATTCTGCTCTCGAAGAACGGCATCGATGCCGAGCGCGACATCACGTGGCGCCAGTATCCGGCCGACCTGCTCGGCGTGGCGGTCGACAAAGGCGAAATTCAGGCGATTGCGGACGGCGATCCGAACCTGTATCTGCTGGAAAAGCGCACCAACGGCGCTTACGTCGAGCTGGCGACGAACCTGAGCGGCGAATATGCCCGCAAGGTGTGCTGCGTGATCGGCGCGCGCGGCGATCTGGTGCGCAACGACCGTGCGGCGGCAAGCGCGCTGGCGCGCTCCATCGTGCAGGCCACGGAATTCGTCAACGAAAATCCGAACGAGGCCGCAAAGATTTTCGCCAAGTATTCGCCGAAGATCAGCCCCGACGACCTGCGCAAGCTCTACGCCACGCTCACCTACTCCCATCACCCGACCGGTGCGGATCTGCGCGACGAAATCGCGTACTTCGCCGACGACTTCCGCCGCATCGGCGTACTCAAGAAGTCGACCGATCCGCAAAAACTCGCGCAGCACGTCTACGCCAACGTGCTTGGCTGACGCTGCCCCTTCGGATAAACCATCATGAGTGCCATTCTCGACAATGCAGCACTGCGCGGCGCGTCGCCCGCCGGTGCGCTGGAACTGACGGAGCAGGTGGAAGGAAACGCGCGGCGCGTGGCAGCGTTGCCCGCTGCCTCCCCGCTGCGCCGATTCGACGAAACCGAAATCGACCAGTTGTTCGCCGCGCCGCGCGCCTCGGCGCTGTGGGGCGCAGGCTTTGCCGCCGCACTCGCGTGGGCAGCCTTCGGCTCGCTCACCCTGCGCTGGCCCAATAAGGTCGTGGGTTTCGCGGACTGGGCGTTCACCGACGAACTGGGCGTGTTCGCGCTGGTCGTCGCCGCGCTGCTGGCCGTGCTGTCGGTTGCGGGACGCGCCACGCCGCCGCTGCTGCGACTGCGCGAAGCGCTAAGCGGTGCGGGACCGTGGCTCGTCGCCATTCCCATCGCTTTGTCCGCATGGGAAATGCTGACCGCCAAAACCGGTACGCTGCCCACACCGTTCTTCGCGCCGCCGCAGGCGCTCATCGAGGTCTACACCGAAGACTGGCGACGCCTCGGCGACAGCGCGGTCAACACGCTCAAGCTGCTCGGTCTGGGCTTCGGTTTCGGTGCGGTGGCGGGCTTCCTGATCGGGGTGTCGATCGGCTGGTCGCGCGCCATCGGCTACTGGGTGCATCCGGTGCTGCGCGTGCTTGGCCCCGTGCCGGCCACCGCGCTGCTGCCGCTGACCTTCTACTTCTTCCCCTCCAGCTACTCCGCCGCGGCCTTCCTCATCGCGCTATCGACGGCCTTCCCCGTGGCCGTGCTGACGTGGTCGGGCGTCGCAGGCGTCAACAAGAGCTACTACGACGTGGCGCGCACACTCGGGGCGTCCGAAGCGTTTCTGGTGCTGCGCGTAGCGATTCCGGCCGCGCTGCCGAACGTCTTCGTCGGGCTGTTCATGGGATTGGGCGCGTCGTTCTCGGTGCTCGTGACCGCCGAGATGATGGGCGTGAAATCCGGGCTCGGCTGGTATCTCACATGGGCGCAGGGCTGGGCGTCGTACGTGAACATGTACGCCGCGCTCATCGTCATGGCGTTGCTCTTCTCCGGCGTCATCACCCTGCTCTTCACCGTGCGCGATCGCGCGCTCGCCTGGCAGAAAGGAACCGTCAAATGGTAAGCGCCGCCAATTCCTCAACTTCTGCCACTTCCGCCACTTACGCCACTTCCTCTCCGACGTTCGCCGGTGTCGCCCCCGACACACCGGCATCGACCGCTCGCCCCGACGCCCGACCGGCGTCGGCCAACGACACCGGCGCGCAGATCGACATTCAGGGGGTGAGCCACTGGTTCGGCACCCGGCAGGCGCCGTTGCAGGTGCTCGACGGCGTCGATCTGCGCGTCGCGCCCGGTGAGTTCGTGGCGCTGCTCGGCCCGAGCGGCTGCGGCAAATCCACGTTACTGCGTCTGGTCGCGGGACTGGAGACGGCCACGCGCGGGGCGATCACGCAGGACGGCGCCGCCATTACGCGTCCCGATCCGTCGCGCATCGTCGTGTTCCAGGATCCGACGCTTTATCCCTGGCGCACGGTCCGCGATAACGTCGCGCTCGGTCTGCAAGCGCGCGGTGTGCTCGCGAAGGAACGCGCGCGCGTGGACGCCGCACTGGCGCGCGTGGGCTTGTCCGAATTCGCCGACGCTTTCCCGCACCAACTCTCCGGCGGCATGGCCCAGCGCGTGGCGCTCGCGCGCGCGCTCGTGAACGATCCCCGTCTGCTGGTGCTCGACGAACCGCTCGGCAAGCTCGACTCGCTCACCCGGCTGGCGATGCAAAGCGAACTCGTCGACTTGTGGCAGCGCGCCGGATTCTCCGCATTGCTCGTCACGCACGATGTGGAAGAAGCCCTGTTTCTCGCACAGCGCGTGATCGTCTTCAGCCCACGTCCGGCGAGCATTGTGGCGGAGTTGCACGTCGATCTGCCGTATCCGCGCCATCGCGGCGACGCGCGCATTACCGAACTGCGCCACGAAGCGCTCCGACATCTGGGGCTCGATGCAAGTTGGTAATGTTGTCGCTGTCGTGGCTGTGGTGAATCACATCTCAGGGCGAGTCACCGTTCGTCGTTGCCCGTCGTCGATGACGATGACGTTGATGTTGACGTCGGCGATGACGCGGCGGTCGTCATCGGGCCGTCCTCGCGGGGCGGGGCGTCGATGACATCGCCGCCCTCTCATCTCTGGCTCAACGCACTGCTTGAGGCGTTGCAGTTCGTCCAGTCCACATGGCTGAGCGCGTTGTACGCGCTCGGCATTACCGACGACTCGCACGGCGCACCGTCGTGGCCGTGGGCGTCGCGCATCGCCGGAGAGAACCTCGTCATCGACGTGTCCCTCGCCCGGCAATTCGCGTGGATGCTCGCCGCCATCGCGTTCGCACTCCTCTGCCTGACAATCGCCCTGTTCCGGCGACGTGCCTGGCGCTGGCTGACGGCAGCCGCCATCGGCGCCCTCGCCCTCGCCCCGTGGCCTTCGCCGTCGCTCTGGCTCACCGCCGCCGTGCCGACGAGTTTCCACACGAGTCCGACCGGATTCACCGTGCAAAGCATTGCCCGCGGTGCGCGGGTCTATGCCGCGCAATGTGCGGCGTGTCACGGCGCAGACGGGCGCGGAGAGGGGCCGCTGGCCGGCACGCTCAGGCGGTGGCCGCCCACAATGGCGAGTGCGCTGCTGAGCCGCCGTGCCGACGGAGAACTCTTCTGGCATGTGCTGTACGGCATGCGCGACGAACAGGGTGTCACCATGCCCGGCTTTCTCGGGCGGCTGAGCGACCGCGAAGTCTGGGCCGCGCTCGACTACATGCGTGTGCTCTCGGCGTCGGCCGGGATGGCCGCAGGCGGCAGTTGGCCCGTGCCGATTGCCTTGCCGTCCGTCGCGGTGAAGTGCGCCAACGGCGCGGACCGGCCCGTCGAGGCGTGGCGCGGCCGTCAGCGCGTGCGCGTGGTCGCCGTAGACGCCGCGCATCCGCCACCGTTCGAGGACCCGCGCTTTCTCACACTGCTGATTCGATCCGACACGGCGCAGACACCGACCGCCGGCATCCGGAAGGTCAGCGCTGCGTCCGAGCGCAAGCCGGCCAACGTCACCCCGCTGTTCGGCACCCGTGCGGATTGCATCGCCGATTCGCCCGAGGCATGGCAGGTTTTCGCACAGATCGCCGGCACATCGAGCTCGGCGCTCGCAGGCACCGAATGGCTCGCGGATCGCGACGGCTGGCTGCGCGCACTCGCCCCGGCGGGACGTCGCGGCTGGGCCGACGGTGGCCTGATGTGCACCACCACGACCGCGCTGCCCGACGGCGACACGACCGCCCCTCGCGATCCGCTCACGGCCACGCTGCGCCAGATGGACGACGACCCGGTGCGCTTCGTCAAAGGCGGTTTCGTGCACTGACGCTCGCATCGTCCGCTCAACGAGCTCAACGAGCTCAACGAGATCAACGACCTCGACGACCTCGACGATCTCGATGTGCGCCTCGACTTTACCCACGTTTTTTGCGATTTATCACAGGCTTTCACCATGACGATTTCCCGACGCCGCTTCTTGCAGTACCTCACCACGACGAGCGCCGCAGGCACCGTGACCACACTCGCCTCGCTGGGCGCGCCCGGCATCGCGTTTGCCCAATCGGGCCGTCCCCTGCTCAAGGCAGGCGATCAGAAAGGCGGACTGCGCGCGCTGCTCGAAGCCGCCGACGCGCTCAAGCAACTGCCCTACGACATCCAGTGGACGGAGTTCCCCGCCGCCGCGCCGCTCGCCGAGGCCCTCAATGCGGGCGCGGTCGACTGCGGCCCCATCGGCGACGCCCCGGTGATCTTCGCGCTCTCCGCCGGCGCCGCGATCAAGATCATCGGCGCGAACCGCTCGGACGCCTACGGCACCGCCGTGCTGGTGCGTCCCGATTCGACACTGCGCACGGCCGCCGAGCTCAAGGGCAAGAACATCGGCACGACACGCGGCTCCATCGGTCACTTCGTCACGCTCAAGGCGATCACAGCCGCGGGTCTGGCGCCGACGGACGTCAACTTCCGCTTCCTGCCGCCGGCCGACACCGTAACGGCGCTGGCGAGCGGATCGGTCGATGCCTGGGCAACGTGGGAACCGTATACGGCCGTGGCCGAGACGACGCAACGCGCACGGGTGCTCGTGAATGGCCGTGGCCTCTGGTCCGGCCTGAGCTATCTCGCCGCCACGGACGCCGCCATCGCCGCGAAACAGGAGGTGTTGCGCGACTTCCTCGCCCGTGTGGTGCGCGCACAGGTCTGGTCGTACCAGCACATCGATGCGTTCTCCGCCGCGATGGCGCGCATCATCGGCATTCCGCCCGAAGCGGCCAGGCTCCAGTTCTCCCGACGCGCCACCCAATGGCGCAACATCGACGACGCGCTCGTCGCCGAACAGCAACGCACCGCCGACTTCTACTCGCAGGTCGGCCTGCTGCGTCAACCGCTCGACGTGAAGCCGACGTTCGACAAGCGCTTTCCGATCAAGGTCTGAGTACGGGGCACGTCACGCCATCACCTGTGATAGCGTGACGCTTTGCCTCAGTCCTGCGCGCTGCGCTCGCGCCTGAACCATGCCGGATTTCGACGCCAACGCCCTGATGCGTCTCGTAACCACGCCCATGCCGTACGGCAAGCACAAGGGCACGATGATTGCCGATCTGCCGGGCAACTACCTCAGTTGGTTCGCCCGCGAAGGCTTCCCGCCGGGCGAGATCGGTCGTCTGCTCGCCCTCATGCACGAAATCGATCACAACGCGCTGGGCGAATTGCTCAAACCACTGCGCGCTCATGCAAAGGCCGCGCGCCCGACCTGACTCGCGCGGCCTGTTCCTTCCTGCTTGATCGCGACACTGATCGCTCATGAGCGGCGATGGGTGTCGATGGGTGTCGATGGGTGTCGATGGGTGGCGATGGGTCGATGGGTCGATGAGATCAACGGCCACCGGCGAGCATCGGGGGCAGGCGACGTCGCACCCACCGCGTCTGCTGTTCATGCGCATGCGCCAGTTGCAGCACCGCGAGATCGGCTTGCGCCGGGCCGATGATCTGCAAGCCCATCGGCAACCCGCGCGCGTCGAACCCGACCGGCACGCTGATGGCCGGCAGGCCCGCCAGCGTCGGCCCGATCACGACTTCCATCCAGCGGTGGTAGGTGTCCATCGTCTTGCCCGCCACCGACGCCGGCCAGTGCGTCTCGACCTCGAACGGGAACACCTGCGCCGACGGCAGCAGCAGGAAATCGTAACGCTCGAACAGACGCGCCAGCGAGCGGTACCACTCGCTGCGGTCGACGCACGCACGAAACACCTGCGCGGCGCTCAGCGACCCGCCGCCTTCGACCTCCCATTGCGCTTCGGGTTTGAGCTTGCCGCGACGCGCCGGGTCGGCGTACATCTCGCCGAGCGAGCCGTTCACCATCCAGTGACGCAGCGTGAGCCACGTCTGCCAGAGCCGGTCCGGCGCGAAGTCGGGCGCACAGGCTTCGACTTCACACCCCATCGCCGTGAAGTCGTGGAGCGACGCCTCGCACAGCGCCATCACGCCGTCTTCCATCGGCAGATGGCCGTCATAGTCACCGAGCCAGCCGAGCCGCAACCCTTTGACATCGCGTTGCAGCAGACTCGGGAAATGCGACGCGTCGTGGGCCAGCGAGAGCGGACTACGGGCGTCGAAGCCGGACTGCGTGACGAGCAATTGCGCGACGTCTGCGACCGTGCGCCCCATCGGTCCTTCCGTGCTCAGTTGCTGCACGAAAACTTCCGGGGCCGGGCCGTAAGGCACGCGGCCCTGCGATGGCCGCAAGCCGTAGACGTTGCCGAACGCCGCCGGGTTGCGCAGCGAGCCCATCATGTCGCTGCCGTCAGCCACCGGCAACAGGCGCAGGGCGAGCGCGCTCCCCGCCCCGCCGCTGCTGCCCCCGGCGATGCGCGTGGGATCGTAAGCGTTGCGCGTGGCGCCGAAGACCGGGTTATAGCTGTGCGAGCCGAGGCCGAATTCGGAGACGTTGGTCTTGCCGATGAAAATCGCGCCCGCAGCGCGAATGCGCGAGACGCTGATGCTGTCCTGCGTGTCGGGCGCATCGGAAGTCAGCGGCGAGCCCTTGCGCGTGGGCAACCCCGCGCACGATGCCAGGTCCTTCACCGCGTGCGGCATGCCGTGCATCCAGCCGAGAGACTCGCCGTTCGCGAGTTGGCGGTCGCGCTCGTCAGCCTCGGCCAGCAACGTCGCGGTGTCGCGCAGCGACACGATGGCGTTCACCGCAGGGTTGTATTGCGCGATGTGTGCGAGGTACGCCTGCATCACTTCGCGGCAGGACACGCGTCGCTCGCGAATGGCCTTGGACAGCGACAGCGCGTCGAGCGCAACGATGTCGTTCAGGGCGGTGTCGGAAACGGCGCCCGAAACGTCGGCATCCGCCAATGGGATAGGCCGGGGCGGCACTGAGGCCATGTCTCTCTCTCCTTGGGGGTGGCGTCGTCCGGTCCGACGCCGTTGTCTGATACGTCATTCTCGGTCAAACCGGCGGCGAATGCCGAACCGTCGCCGCGCCCCCGCGTTGCATGAGACGACACCCCAAACGCAACGCGGCCCGGGAAACCCCGGGCCGCGTTGCGTTACCAACAGATCCATCGGACCCTCGCATCGAGATCGACGAGCGATCAGTGCGCGAGCGGATCCAGACCGGTGGACTCGACATCCTTGGCCGCTGCCGGCGCAGCCATGTATGTGAGGAGCTTTCTGCCCTCGTCCGGATGCGGGGCCGTCACCGGCACGCCACCGGCAAAGCGCGTGACCGATTGCAGCGACTCGGGAATCTTGCCTGCATAGGCAATCCCCTTGACCGGCAGCAGTTCGCTCACCTGTTGCAGACCCAGGGCGTAGTCGCCTGCCGCGACCTTCTCGGCCACCGGTGTCTTTTGCACCATCACCGCCTTGCCGTGCATCTCGGCGGCGATGCCCAGCTTCCTGAACAGTTCGCGCTCGACATACACGCCGCTGGCGCTGTCCGAATAGGCCACGGACTTCGCTGCGAGCAGGGCCGCCCGGAGCTTCTCCGGCGTGCTGACGTCTGGCACCACATCCCCCGCTTTCACGACCACGCCGATGCGCGAATCGGCCAGTTCCACTCGCGAATCCGGCCGCACCTTGCCTGCCTTGATCAGATCGTCGAGCGCGTAGCCGACCATGATCACCGCGTCGGCCGTCTCGCCGCGCGCCAGCCGGTTCGGGATCGCCTCCGGCGCGCGCCCCATCGACGGGCCCCACGCCGTGTCGACGTGATCGCCGCTGGCCGCTTCGAACTTCGGCAGCAGCAGCTTGTAGGCCGCCGTGAAACCACCGGAATTCATCACACGCAGGTCTTCCGCACGGGCGGGAGCCATGCCGAACAGCGTCGCCATGACGACGCCCGCACCGACAGCGGCAAGCCGACGCCGGACCGAGCGCACACGCGCCGGGGCACCAGGAATATTCATGATGTTGTCTCTGAGAATTTTGCTTTTGATGACGCCGGAGGCGGAATGGCATCCGGCAAGTACATGACAAAACGGGCCCTGACGAAGCGCAGGCGCGCCGCGATGTCCGGGCCGCGCCTGCTGCTGTCGGCCGGCGTCAGCCGGCGGCCAGTCCCGTGGGGCTGCGTCCCTGATCGCCGCGACGGCCACGGTACAGCGCCAACGTCGCGCAGATCGCACACAGTGCCGCGAAGCTCATCCAGTAGCCGGGGGCCGCTTTATCGCCCGTGGCGTGGATCAGGTAGGTCGACAGTGCGGGCGTGAAGCCGCCGAAGAGCGCCGTCGCCAGGCTATACGCAAGCGAGAAGCCCGCGACGCGCACGTCCGGGGGCATGACTTCCGTCAGCGCCGGGATCATGGCGCCGTTGTACATGCCATACAGGAACGACAGCCACAGCAACGCGACCAGCATGCGCGTGAAGCTCGGGGCCTGCACGAGGAACGAGAGCACCGGGTAAGCCGTCACAAGCGTGAGGCCAGCGAACAACAGCAGCACCGGGCGACGCCCGATACGGTCCGAGAGCGAGCCGCCGATCGGCAACCAGATGAAGTTCGACACCCCCACGCACAGCGTGACGAGCAGCGCGTCGGCGCTCGACAGGTGCAGCACGCTCTTGCCGAACGTCGGCGCGTAGACGGTAATCAGATAGAACGCCGTGGTGGTCAGCGCGACGAGCATGGTGCCGCCGATCACAACCCCGAGGTTCGACGCCATCGAACGGAACACTTCCTTCACCGACGGATGACGCTTGCGTTGCTTGAACTCGTCGCTTTCCTGCAACGAACGGCGCAGCACGAAGATCACCGGCACGATCATGCAGCCCACGAGGAACGGCAGACGCCAGCCCCACGATGCGATCTGCTGCGCCGTGAGCGTGAGCGACAGCATGAAGCCGAGCGCCGCCGACACCACGATGGCGACCTGCTGACTGGCCGACTGCCAGCTGGTGTAGAAGCCCTTGCGGCCGGGCGTGGCGATTTCCGCGAGATACACGGACACGCCGCCGAGTTCGGCGCCGGCCGAGAAACCTTGCAGCAGGCGGCCGATCAGCACCAGCACCGGGGCAGCCAGGCCGATGGTTTCGTAACCGGGCACGAATGCAATGAGGATGGTGCCGCTCGCCATGATGGCCAGCGTCGTGACCAGACCTTTACGCCGACCCACGTTGTCGATGTATGCGCCCAGCACGATGGCGCCGAGCGGGCGCATCAGGAAGCCCGCGCCGAACACGGCGAAGGTCAGCATGAGCGACGCGAATTCGCTGTCCGTCGGAAAGAAGACGCGGGAAATCTGGGTGGCGTAGAAACCGAACAGGAAGAAATCGAACTGCTCGAGGAAGTTACCGGCCGTAACGCGCAGGACTGCGCCGGCTTTCGAGGGGCGACGCGAAACCGCGTCTTGGGGGCGCTGTGACATGCGCTGTCTCCGTGTTGCCTGCGGCCCGGGGGGTCGGACCGCCAATAATCGTCGCATCGCGTCTCTGCCAGGGACGTGTCGGGCCGTCACGGACGCTTTTTAATCAGCCGCCAATGGTGCGCCGGAAGTTCCACGCTTGTGAATTGCAATTTTTGGAAGGATTGATGCGCACACGCTATCAATCGTACGATGGCTAATGCACCAACCGAGCGGTAACACGTTACACTCCGGGAACCCCGGACACCGCTCACAGCCCCGGTTGGCAAGGGTGTCGGCACATCCAGACGTTCACGGGCCGTCCCCCGACGCCACCCCTCGTTTTTTGCCGCCCGTCGGCACTTGCACGGCTTTCACCCCCCCATGTCATGGCGATCAACTTCGATCTGAACGATTTGCAGGCCTTTCGCGCGGTGGCGCAACTCGCGAGCTTTCGCCGCGCCGCCGAATCGATCCACATTTCCCAGCCTGCGCTGTCGCGTCGCATCGACAAGCTCGAAGACGCGCTCGGTGTGAAGCTCTTCGAGCGCAGCACGCGGCGCGTGGCGCTGACCAACGTCGGCCGCGCATTCGCCCGCGACGCCGAACGGATTCTCGACGATCTGGATAACGCGCTGCTCGGCATTCGCGATGTCGCGTCATCGAGCCTCGGACATGTGACGATCGCCTGTGTGCCGTCAGCCGCGTATTACTTCATGCCGCAGGTGATTTCGCGCTATCACAAGGCGTTCCCGCGCATTCGGATCTCGGTGCTCGACGCGAGCGCCAACGAAGTGCTGGCGGCCGTAGTGAACGGAGACGCCGATTTCGGGCTGAATTTCATCGGCAGCCAGGAGCCGAACATCGAGTTCAAGCTGTTGTTGCAGGAGCGCTATGTCGCTGCGTGCCGCCGCGATCATCCGCTCGCGGGCAAGAAACGCGTCACATGGCGCGAGCTTTACGAGTACGACTACATCACCGTGGGCAAGGTCTCGGGCAACCGGTTGCTGCTCGATCAGGCGCTGACCGGGCTGCCGCAGCGTCCGCCGAGCATTTGTGAGACGCAGCACGTCACCACGATGATCGGGCTCGTCGAGGCGGGGCTGGGGGTAGCGGCGGTGCCGACGATGGCAATGCCCGGTGGCGACCATCCGGTGCTCACGAGCGTGCCGCTGATCGATCCGGTGGTCACGCGCCGGGTGGGCATGATCCGCAGCAAGTCGCGACCGCTCTCGCCGGCGGCGGCCCAGTTGTATCGCTACGTGGCGGACATGAAGGTCGGATCGCGACGCCGCTCGGGCGTCGACGGCCCGGAGTCAGAGGCCGGGGAAGCGGGGGAAGCGGGGGAAGCCGGAGAGGCGCTGGACTTAGTGGACGGATCGGATATCGATAATTGACGGCGATTGCACGTGCCGAAACACTTTGTTACCCGCCTTACGAGAAGTGAAACATTGGACCCACGGCGGCGCCACGGCGCGTCTTTATACTTGCCTCGCGTCAATTCGAATCTTACTCAAGACTCATGTTCAAGCGAATTTTCCCGATGGTGGCCATCGCCGCGCTGGCTGCAACGACTTCCGTGACGGCGACGGCCGGTGATATGAACAATGCCCTCGGCGGTGCGCTGGGCGGCGTGGCAGGTGCGGCCGTCGGCGGCGCGCTGGGCGGCAGCACCGGTGCGGTGCTGGGCGGTGCTGTCGGCGGTGGCGCCGGCGGCGCGATGACGTCGAACCGTCGCGAGCGCACGGGGGCGATCATCGGTGGCGCACTCGGCGGCGGCGCCGGTACGGCCGCAGGCAACGCGATGGGCGGCCGCTCGGGCGGCCTGATCGGCGCGGCGGTCGGCGGTGGCGCCGGCGCTGCGCTCGGCGGCAACATGTCGCGCTCCAGCTCGTACGACGACGACCATTACCGCGGCAAGCGTCGCGGTCATCGCAAGCATCACCATCATTGATCGGATCGACCGAACCGACGGTGATCGGACGTTGATTCAGCGTTGTCGAGACGCCGGTTCAACGTTCGGCCGACATCCAGTCGGTATTCCGTCGGTAATCCGCCGGTGTTCCGTCAAGGCCGACGCGACGTTACGCGAGATCGCAAGACAGACGGCGGGATGACCGAACGGTCTCCCGCACCGCCGCTGTGTCGCTGTGGCACGCTGCCGCGCTCTCGTTACTCCCGTGCCGCGATTTGTCGCCCCTGCTGCGACACCCGGTCAACGCCCCTCCCGCGCGGCATAACGCTCCCGCGCCGCCTGCATCATGTACAACGTGATGCGCTTGACCTCCGCCTGACTCTCCGCGATGTGCGCGCCGATCATCTGCTGCGCGAGCGCCGCATCCCCCGCGAAGATCGCCTTGAGAATCGCGCCGTGCTCCTTGTAGGTCGCGGCGATGCGCGGTTTCTTGGTGAAGTCCAGCCGGCGAATGATGCGAATCTTCTCCGTCACTTCCTCATGCATGCGGGCCATCTCCTGATTGCCCACCGCCGCCACGAGCCGCGCGTGAAACGCCTCGTCCATGGCGGCCACGGTCGCGGAATCTTCCAGTTGCTGCTTCACCGGCACGCACCACGTCTCGCGTAACGCCTCCAGACGCGACGCCGCGTCCGACGCCACGATCTTCGCAATCGCGGTCGTCTCCATCATCACCCGGATCTCGTAGAGGTCTTCGAAGTATTTGAAATCGAAGGCCCGCACCTGCCAGCCGCTGCGAAAGTGCACTTCGACGTACCCCTCGCGCTGCAACCAGAACAGCGCCTGGCGCACCGGGGTGCGGCTCACCTGCATGCGCGTGGCAATATCGCCTTCGCTGAAACGGTCGCCGGGCAGCAGACGAAAATCGAAGATATCCGTCTTCAACTGCACATAGATTTGCGCCGCAAGGTTGCTCGCGCTTTTGGCCATCGCGGCCGGGGGAAGATTGTCCGTCATTGACGCTCGACTCGGTGAATCTGGGGAAAGCGGTTCGGAGAATACGCTCATACCAATGACACCAACGGTTCTCCAGCGTTGATCGTCATGCCGGGCAGGCAATGAAACTGCCTCACGGTGCCGTCGCACGGCGCGCAGACCTGAAACTCCATCTTCATCGCCTCGAGAATCAGCAACGGATCGCCGGCGCTCACACTCGCGCCCGGCGTCGCGAGCAGCTTCCAGACACTGCCGGAGATATCCGCCGACACCGTCGAGCCGCTCAGATCGATGGCCTGAGCCCGCTGCGCACCGGCATGGGGCTCGGCCGTGTCGGCATCCGTGTGCATCGCCCAGCGCTCGACCTCGGCATCGAAAGCCGTCTGCTGCCTGTCGCGGAACGCCGCGAGTTCCGGCTCGATGCGCGCGAGGAAGTCATTGTATGCGCCCAGATCGAAAACCTCCTCCTCGATACGCAACGCACTGCGCCCTTCCCGAAAGTCGTTGCGCAACGTGTCGAGTTCCGCTTCGCTCACCGGATAGAAACGCACCTGATCGAAGAAGCGCAGGAGCCACGGTTTGCCGTCGACGAACACCTCGTTCTTCAGAAACTTGTTCCAGATCGGCAGCGTGCGTCCCACGAGCTGGTAGCCGCCCGGCGAGTCCATCCCGTAAATGCACATATAGACGCCGCCGATCCCCACGGTGCCCTCGGCGGTATAGGTCCGCGCAGGGTTGTACTTCGACGTGAGCAGCCGGTGACGCGGGTCGACCGGCACCGCACACGGCGCACCGAGGTAGACGTCGCCCAGCCCGAGCACCATGTAGCTCGCGCTGTAGAGGACATCGCGCACGTCGTCGACCGAATCCAGTCCGTTGATGCGTCGCATGAACTCGGTGTTGCTGGGCAACCACGGCGCCGTGTCGCGCACGGACTGACGATAGCGCGCGACGGCATCGAGCGTCGCGGTGTCTTCGAAGGCCATCGGCAGATAGACGACACGGCTGGGCACCTTCATGGTGGCGACGTCGGCAAGCGACGCGTCGGCCATGCGCAACGCGTCGACGAGCACGCGCTGCGGGATCGCACGCGAGTCGTAGCGCACCTGAAGCGAGCGCACACCCGGCGACAATTCCAGCACGCCGGGCACCAGGCGGGCCTTCAGCGCTTCCATGAGCGCATGCACGCGAAAGCGCAGATTCAGATCGAGTACGTTCTCGCCGTACTCGATGAGGATGTACTTGTCGCCCGCCTGGCGGAATACGGTCTTGGGACGGGTGTCCTGCTCCGGCGCCTCGAACAGGATCGGCTCACCCCGTTCGCCGCGTTCCGTCTCAAACGTCGGGGCGACCTTCGTCGTCACCTGCCAGTCGGCGAGGAACGTGTCCTGCGCCCGTTCGAGGGCGAGCGCCTCGTCGAAGGTCATCTCGCGAAACCGGATCCTGTCGCCCGGCTTGACCTGACCGACCTTCCACAACTCGGCTTTGACGATGGTCGCCGCGCAAACGAAGCCGCCGAGGCTCGGGCCGTCTCGTGTCAGGATCACCGGCATATCGCCCGTGAAGTTGATGCTGCCGATGGCGTACTCGCAGTCGTGGACGTTCGACGGATGCAGGCCCGCCTCGCCGCCGTCGGCGCGCGCCCATTGCGGCTTCGGCCCGCTCAGACGAATCCCCAGACGGTTCGAGTTGTAGTGCACTTCCCACTCGCTCGCGAAAAACGTGTCGATGGATTCGCGCGTGAAAAAGTCCGGCGCGCCGTGCGGGCCGTACAGCACACCGATGTCCCACGTCTTGCCGTAGGCGGGCACGAGCGTGTCGGGCAATGCCGAGGGTGCATGAGGGGCACCCTGATGTGACGCAAGGTCCGCCGGCGTGCCAAGCACCGGCAACACGTCGCCCGGGCGAAGCGTGCGTCCGGCGTGGCCGCCGAACTGGCCGAGCGCGAATGTCGAGCGGCTACCGAGATAGACGGGGACATCAAGACCGTGCCGCACGGCAAGATACGTGCGGCAACCGCTCGTGGCACGGCCGATGCGCAGCGTCTGCCCGGCCTTGACCGTGATGGGCGTCCAGAACGTCAGCGGTTCTGCGTCGATATCGCCGTCGGTCGGCGCGCCCGTGAGCGCGATGACCGTATCGCAGTGAAAACGAAGCGTCGGGCCCAGCACGGTCGTCTCGATGCCCGCCGCCTCCGGTGCATTGCCTACGATGCGGTTAGCCAGACGAAAAGCCCAGTCGTCCATCGGGCCGGACGGCGGCACGCCGATATCCCAATAGCCTACGCGTCCCGGGTAGTCCTGCACGGTCGTATAGGTGCCCGCTTCGAGCACTTCGACGACCTCGGGACGATAGACGAGGCTGTCGAGATAACGCGTCGACACGTCGCCTGCGGCGAAGCCTTCGCTGTCGATCACGTGACGCAGATAGTCGAGGTTCGTGGCGATGCCCGACAACCGCGTGTCGGCCAGCGCCCGCTTCATCTTCGCGATGGCCTCGGCGCGACTGTCCGCATGCACGATCAGCTTGGCGAGCATCGGATCGTAGTGCGCCGAGACATCGGTGCCGGTGTCGACCCAGCCGTCGACACGCACGTCCGCCGGGAAGCGCACTTCGGTCAGCGTGCCGGGACTGGGCGCGAAGTTGCGCAGCGCATTCTCTGCGTAGATACGCACCTCGATGGAAGCGCCGGCGGCCGTCACCGGCTGGTCCAGCGCAGGCGGCTCGCCGGCGGCGGTGCGAATCATCCACTCGACCAGATCGACGCCGCTCACGCACTCGGTAATTGCGTGCTCCACCTGTAACCGCGTGTTCACTTCGAGGAAGTAGAACGCCTGTTGCGCCTCGTCGTAGATGAACTCGACGGTGCCCGCGGAACGGTAATTGACGGCGCGTCCCAGACTCGCAGCGGCATCGAGCAGGCGCGCGCGAACGGATTCGGGAAGGTTCGGTGCGGGCGTCTCCTCCACGACTTTCTGATTGCGCCGTTGCAGCGAGCAATCGCGCTCGCCCAACGCGAGCACCTGGCCGAGACCGTCACCGAAGATCTGCACTTCGACGTGACGCGCGCGGTCCACGAAGCGCTCCACGAATACACCGCCGTTGGAGAAAAACGATTGTCCCAGCCGTTGCACCGACGCGAACGCAGCGACGAGTTCGGCTTCGTCGTTGCAGCGCGTGAGGCCGATGCCGCCACCGCCCGCAGTGCTCTTGAGCATCACCGGGTACCCGATGGCCTGCGCGGCGTCACGCGCGGCATCGACGTCGGCCAGCAGACCGGAGCCGGGCGTGAGCGGCACGCCGGCGGCTTGCGCGAGTTCACGCGCCGCATGCTTGAGGCCGAATTGCGCCATTTGTTGGGCCGTCGGGCCGACGAAGGCGATGCCCTCCGCCTCGCATCGTTGGGCGAATTCGGCGTTCTCGGACAGGAAACCGTAGCCGGGGATGATGGCCTGCGCCCCCGTCTGCCGGGCTGCGGCGATGATGAGGTCGGCGTTGAGGTAACTCTCGGCGGCCGTGTTGCCGCCCAGCGCGACGGCGACATCCGCCGCCCCGACATGCAGACTGTTTCGGTCGGCATCGGAATAAACGGCGACGGCGCGAATGCCCATGCGCTTGAGCGTTCGGGCAATGCGGCAGGCGATTTCGCCCCGGTTGGCGATCAAAACGGTATCGAACATGGGGGGTCCTCAGGCGTCGGACGGCGTAGCGCCGTTCATGGGCGTTGCAGTGTTGGAAACGTTGCCGCAGACGTGAGAGAGGCTGGCGAGATAGGACGCCCATCCGCCGAACGCCGTGATGTCCTTTGCCTGATGCAGCGCAAACGGCTCGCAAATGAATCCCTTGACCTCACGCCCGTCGGCCAGCGTGACGGTGCCGATGCCCAGCGGGGCGGGCACGCCGTCCACGAACGAGCCGAACGCGGCGGACGGTACGTCCCACAACTCCAACTGGATCGCCGCACCGTCGTCGGCGCGTAGCAATCCCGGCTTCGGCGGTGAGGTGTTGGCGAGGGCGAACAGCCGGTAGTTGGCCGACGTGGTCGTGCTCTCGACGAACTGCGCGCCGCGACGCGTCAACTCGTGATTGAGCGGCATGCCGCGAAGGTGCGCCCCGACCACCGCGACACGGATCGCGGTGGGGAACGTAGGGTCGTTCGAGGCGCTCGGGGGCGAAGCGTGCGGAGACAGCAACGAGGGCAACGATGTCGAAGAGGACAAAGATGACGACGGAGCCGCCGAAGCAACCGGCACCTCGCCTCGTGCGCTCGACGATACGGCGTCGTCGAGCGGCAGCGGCTGCCCCGTGGCGCCTCTCGTCAACCCCGTCGCGCGATGCCACCCGTCGGCAAACTCGGCCAGTGCGCGCTCGCGCCATGCGTCGGCGATGAAAGTGATACCGAACGGCAGACCGTCGTCGCGCAAACTGGCGGGCACGGAGAACGCGCTCCAGTCGAGCAGGTTCACGAAGTTGGTGTACTTGCCGAGGCGGCTGTTGAGCCGAACCGGATCGGCGAGCATGTCGTCGATCCGATAATGCGTGGGCGCGGTCGGCACGAGCAGGGCATCGAACGGTGCGAGCACGGCGTTGGCACGACGCTTGAGATCGGCCAGCCGGTACATCGACGCGAAGGTATCCGCAGCGCAGAAGTCCTTCGCCTTGAAGATGATCTCGCGCACGACCGGGTGGATGTCGGCTTCATTCGTCTGCGCGAAGTCGCGAATGGCGGCGTAGCGCTCGGCCACCCATGCACCGTCGTACAACAGTTGCGTCACATCGTCGAACAACGAAAAGTCGATGGGCACGCAGGTCGCGCCGCGCGCTTCGATTCGGGCAACCGCTGCCTCGAACGCTTTGGCGGCCAGTTCGTCACCGAAGAACTCCGGATCTGCCGGAATCGCGAAGCGTGGCGCAGCGGGGACTGTCCAGCGCATCGCCCCGGCCGGCGCTTCGCGCGACAGTCCGTCTTGCGGATCGAACGCCGCAGCAACATCGTATACGCGTGCGGCATCGGCGGCGGTCGTCGCAAAGACGGACACGCAATCGAGCGTGCGGCATGCCGGCACCACGCCGGTGTTGCTGAGCGCACCGCGCGTGGGTTTGAGGCCGACGATGTTGTTCAGTCCGGCGGGCACGCGCCCCGACCCGGCCGTATCGGTGCCGAGCGCGAAGGGGACGATGCCGCGCGCCACGACGCTCGCGGAGCCCGAGCTGGAACCGCCGCAGATGTATGCGGGGTCGAACGTGTTGGTGGGAATGCCATAGGGCGAGCGCACCCCGACGAGCCCCGTGGCGAACTGATCGAGATTGGTCTTGCCGATCACAATGGCGCCCGCCTCGACGAGACGCTGCACGACGGTCGCATCGGTGTCGGGCGCATAAGCAAACGCGGGACAACCGGCCGTCGTCTCGAATCCGGCGACGTCGATATTGTCTTTCGCGGCGAACGGCACGCCGTAGAGCGGCAACTTGCGCATGTCGCCTCCGACGGCGGCGAGCCGTGCGTCGAGACGCGTCAGCTGTGCCTCGAGCACGGCAGGCGTGACCGTCGAAATCCACGCGGCATCGCCGGGTACAAGCGACGCGACGTGTTCGCCGAGCAATTGCGCGGGCGTGGCCCCGTTGCGATAGGCGGTGAGCCACTGCGTGATCGTCCAGGTTTGCATCTGGTATTCCTTCTTGTGTACAAGTTTGCGGAATCCTTATGCAAGGGCTGTGCCAGACAGAGGAAACACCCGTCGGTCAAGGCAGAGCGCCCGACGCCCCGCAAGCGGGGAGCGCAGATGTTGTGCCGAATGCACGAATGCGGTGCGATGTGCACGATGGGAGCGCGCACAAAGTTGGGGAGCCGAAACAAAAAAACCGCAGCGTGACGGCTGCGGTTTCCGTTGTCATTCTGGTTTCGCTTTCGGTGTCGGTCTCGGCTTCGGTCTCGGCTTCGGTCTCGTTCCCGGTTTCAGTTTTGGCTTTCGCCATGGCGCGATCCCGTGAAATCGCGCAAGTCGTGCAAGTCGTATTACGCCCCGCCGGGCGCCGGGGGGTACGGACCGATGCCCGTCGGGAAACTGCCCGGGATCAGCATCGAGGTGTCGAGGCGATCGATCGTCGTGCGCCCTGTCAGGGCCATCGTCACGTCCATTTCCTTCGCGATCACTTCCAGCGCGCGACGCACCCCCGCCTCGCCCATCGCGCCCAGCCCATACAGGAACGGACGCCCGATCAACGTGCCCTTCGCTCCCAGCGCCATAGCCTTGATCACGTCCTGCCCCGAGCGAATGCCGCCGTCGAGCCAGACTTGCGTGTCGCGCCCTACCGCCGCCATGATGTCCGGCAAGGCGCGAATCGTGGAGATCGTCCCGTCCAACTGACGGCCACCGTGATTGCTCACCACAATGGCGTCTGCCCCCGTGTCGCGCGCGGCGCGCGCATCCTCCGGATCGAGCACGCCTTTGAGCACCAGCTTGCCACCCCATCGCTTCTTGATCCACTCGACGTCGTCCCACGACAGGCACGGATCGAATTGCGCCGCCGACCACGCTGCCAGCGAACCGATGTCGTCTACGCCCTTCGCGTGCCCCACGATATTGCCGAAGGTGCGACGGCGCGTGCCCAGCATGCCCATGCACCAGCGCGGCTTGGTCATCATGTTCGCGATGTTCGGCAACGTCAGCTTGGGCGGCGCCGACAAGCCGTTCTTGATGTCCTTGTGGCGCTGGCCGCTGATTTGCAGATCCATCGTCACCATCAATGCGGAACATCCGGCAGCCTTTGCCCGATCGATCAGCCGCTCGATGAAGTCGCGATCGCGCATCACGTACAACTGGAACCAGAACGGCGCCCTGGTGTGCGCCGCCACGTCTTCGATGGAGCAGATCGACACGGTCGAGAGCGTGAACGGCACGCCGAACGCCTCGGCCGCACGTGCGGCCAGAATCTCGCCGTCGGCATGCTGCATGCCCGTCATTCCGGTCGGGGCCAGCGCCACCGGCATGGCCACCGATTCCCCCAGCATCGTAGTGCGTGTGCTGCGATGCTCGATGTTCACCGCCACCCGCTGACGGAACTCGATGTTGCCGAAGTCCGCCGCATTCGCCCGATAGGTGGATTCGGTCCAGGACCCGGAATCGACATACTCATAGAACATGCGCGGTACGCGCTTTTTTGCCAGAACCCGTAAGTCCTCGATGGTGGTGATCACTGCCATGCTGCGTCTCTTATTTTAAGAATGCATTCTCATATTTCGAGAATAATTAATATCTTCTAGATTTTTTATTTCTGCTTTACGAGGTCGACCAGTGACTGCGTATGTTTAATTGTCTTTAGCACGATGTTCGATTGAATCGACATCACGGCGGGAGCCCGATAGAGCTCATTGACGATAAAGTCGGAGTAATGCGCGAGGTTGCGCGCTCTTACCGTCAAGATGTAATTGGCCGAGCCGGTAACGATGCGGGCCGTCACGACTTCGGGCCAGTTCTGCACGCACGCGAGAAATTTTTCATGCCATTGATCGACGTCCGGACGCAACGTGATCTGCACTAGCGCTTCGAACTCCAGACCGATATGCTGTGCGTCCACGATGCAGCGATATCCGGAAATCACTCCCCGGTCCTCCAGCAATTTCACGCGGCGCAGGCATGCCGATGGCGATAGGCCGACGGCGTCTGCCAGCTCCTGATTGGAGATGCGGCCATTGAGTTCCAGATGGCGGAGGATGCGCAGATCGGCAAGGTCGAGGTTCATTGGCAGAATCCATCAAGTTTCCCGGGATTCTGGCAGATCCTTCGACTTACCGCCAGTTGCCTGCTAGAAATAGCAAGCAAATTCAATTTTTGCGTTGATATGATAGCCCTCGGCGCCAGGCCGGTCGGGTGAGGCATTCCGGTCGGGTGCCGTTTCAGCTATTGCAGTCGTCGTGCCGAAAAGAATCCGCAATCGCCTTTATCTGAAGGCACAGCGGATCCGTTTAAAAGAGCACCTAAAAATACGTCGACAAGACGCACCAAGGAGACTCATGAAGTCTGCATTTCCGGCCAGTCTGGCCATTCTCTCGGCCGCATGCGGCCTCGCCTTGAGCACCACCGCAGCCGCGCAAAGCACCGTCACCCTTTACGGGATCGTCGATCAGAGCGTGCGTTACCAGAATAACGCCAACGCCAATAACGACGCGCTTTGGCAAGTCGCCAACGGCGCCGTGACCAACAGCCGCTTCGGCTTCAAGGGCTCGGAAGATCTCGGCGGCGGCATGAAGGCGATCTTCCAGCTGGAGTCGGGCATCAACCCGCAGAACGGCACCCTCGCCAACGGTCCGCGTCTGTTCGACCGTTACGCGTTCGTCGGCTTGCAGAACCAGTACGGCACGATCAAGATCGGCCGTCAGGCCACCGAGGCATTCAATGTCTACGGCGACTTCGACCCGCTCACGATCGGCAATTACGCGAACAACTCGTGGATGTACAACATCACGCGAGGTCGTGTGGATAACGCCGTGAGCTACGCCGGGACGTTCGGCGGCCTGTCCGTGGGCGCGACCTACGGCTTCGGCAACACCGCCGGCACCCTGGCCGCCAGCAACTATTGGGGTGCGCGCGCCGCGTACGCCATGGGCCCGTTCCAGATCGCAGGCGTCTATCAGCAAGCCCGCGACGCGCAAAAGCGCGTGCAACAAATGTGGGGCCTCGGCGGTATCTACAGCGTGTCCATCGCCAGAGTTTTCCTCGGCTACATGGGTGGACGCGACCGCAGCGGCTGGCTCGACGGCACCCTCAACGATCCGGCCCACACGGTCGCCACGGGCAACCTGAACGACAATCCGCGCAAGGACATGACGTTCTATCTCGGCACGACGCTTCAGGCCATGCCGAACCTCGCCATTACGGGCGCCGCGTATTTCGACGACATCAAGAACATCAACGCCCAGGCGGGCGATGCCGGTTCGGGACGTCGCTACACGTACGTGCTGCTCGCCGAGTACGCGCTGTCCAGGCGCACGCAACTCTACGGCACGGTCGACTACAACAAGGTCAGCGGCGCAGCACGCGTCGAGTTGCCGGGTAACTCGACGCAAGTCGGCGTGGGCACGGGTATCCGCCACATCTTCTAAGTGCAGGCGCAGGGCGCACCTCAGGTTCGCGCCCTTTGCACCAAAAGGCTTCACCTTTGCGGTTCGTATGATCCGCCCCGGCGTCGATCGGGGCGGCGGGGCCCGTTCACGCCTGCGATCCCGAGATCCGGCGATTCAGGGATGCCGGCAACAAGGTCGGGATATCGACCGATGCCGTACCGCTGCGCGCCAACGGGCAATGACAAGCAATGTTGTACTCAGGCGGATATCGCGTTCTTCCGGGATCGTGCGATGTCCTGGAGGTGTGTCATGACGCGTCACTCCCAGTCTCCCCAGCCACGCGCTGCGGCGAAGTCCCGCGACTTCTCGCATATCGTCCGGCGAGAGCAAGGCCTGCGCCGCTCGCTCACCGCGAGCCAGATGGCCATGATCGCCATCGGTGGCGCAATCGGCACGGGGCTTTTTCTCGGCAGCGGTTTCGCCATCGGCTTTGCCGGCCCGAGCGTGCTTATCTCCTATGCCATCGGCGCACTCATCGCGCTCATGCTCATGGGTTGCCTGGCGGAGATGACCGTCGCGCACCCGACATCCGGCTCGTTCGGCGCGTACGCCGAGCACTACATCGGACCGTGGGCCGGTTTTCTGGTGCGTTACGCCTACTGGTCGTGCATCGTGCTCGCCGTAGGCACCGAGGTCAGCGCCATCGCCGTCTACATGAAGTACTGGTTCCCGCAGGTGCCCGGCTGGTATTGGGTCGCGGGCTTTTCGGCCGCCCTCGTGCTTGTGAACGCCATGTCGGTGAATCTGTTCGGCGCCATCGAATACGGGTTCTCGCTCATCAAGATCACGGCGATCGTCATCTTCATTCTGATCGGCGCGTACGTAGTGTTCATCGCGCCGAACTCGGTCGCGAGCGCCGGTCACTCGCCCGCGGGCTTTGCGAACTACACCGCACACGGCGGCTTTTTCCCGAAGGGATGGTGGGGGATGTGGGTCGCCGTCATCATCTCGATCTTCAGCTACCTTTCCATCGAAATGATCGCGGTCGCCGCCGGTGAAGCGGAGAATCCGGAGCGTGCGGTCACGCGCGCCTTCCGCTCGACGGTCGTGCGTCTCGTGCTGTTCTACCTGCTCACGCTTGCGCTGATGCTCGCCATCGTGCCTTGGACCGCCGCCGGCCAGGACGAAAGCCCGTTCGTGAAAGTGATGCAGGCGATCAGCATTCCCGGCGCCGCAGGTGTGATCAACTTCGTGGTGCTGATCGCGGCGCTCTCGTCGATGAACAGCCAGCTCTACATCACAACGCGCATGATGTTCTCGCTCTCGCGCGCCGGGTACGCCCCGGCCCGCTTCGGTGAAGTGAACCGGCGCGGGGTGCCGCTCGCGGCGTTGTTGCTCTCGACCGTCGGCATAGCGCTGGCCACGCTGGTGAACTTCCTGTACCCCGAGTCGTCGTTCACGTTCATGATGGCGATCTCGATGTTCGGGGCGATGCTCACGTGGATGATGATCTTCGTCACGCACGTCTTCTTCCGTCGCGCGTGGCAACGCGAGAAGCGCCCGCCACTGGCGTTCCGCATGTGGGGCTTCCCATGGCTTACAGGGCTCGGCGCTGCGCTCATGGCTGCAATCATGCTTACAACGCTCTTCACCGGTGTGTTTCGCATGACGCTGATCTTCGGGGTGCCGTTCGTCGCCGTCGTCCTGCTGATCTACTTCCTCTGGTATCGCAAACGCGACGGCGAGCCGCAAGCGCGAGTGCTGACGCATTCGTAACGGACCATTCGTCATTCAGCGGCTGCCGTCGAGCATTCGGCGTCGGCTCCTGTCGCCCAAGAATCGGTATCGCACCGCTGCGGCTTCGCGTTGAAACGAAAATGGGGGCGCTCACCGGCGCCCCCATTTTTTCTGCCGCGCGGCTTACTTCGCTGCCGCCTTGCGTTCTTTCACGGTGTGCTCCAACAGATAGCGCGTCTGCTCCAACACCGCCTCGCGCACCATCCGGTTACGCTCCGGGTTCGGCTCGGTGCCCCACCCCATCGAACAATCGACGGAGCGGCGCATCACGCGAAACGCCATGCCCAGCGTACTGATGCACACTGCGCGGATGCGCATCGCTTCGTCGTCGGGGTCTACGCCCGCGAGCCGCGTCACGATATTCGCGCCGACCGACGCCAGACGGCTCGAGAAGCGATCGTGAAACACCTTGAACCCGGCCTCGGGGCCGAGGCCCGCCTGCTCGCGCGCCATGAACATATGCCAGCCGTCGATCTCCGGCCCCTTCTCCATGAAGCCGCCCTTGCGGTTCTGTAACTCGCAAAAGGCGTCGATCAGTTGCTTGTCGGTGGCCTTGGGGTCGGCCACGACCCGCTCGGCCGCCTCGATGGCTTCGCCCATCTGCCCGAGTACGAGCTCAAGGATGTATTCGACGCAAGCCTTGTACACCCCTTCCTTGTTGTCGAAGTAGTACTGAAGCGCGGGCGCGTTCACACCCGCCGCATTCGCGATATCGCGCGTGGACGCGCCGGTGAACCCGAACTCGCCGAAGCATTTGATCGCCGCGAGGATGATGCGCGCGCGCGTCTCCTCACCCCGCTGATATCCGGTATCTACCGCATGCCGCGGGCGCGAGGCTGCGCTTTGCACGCGCCCCGCTCGTGAAGTTCCTGTCATGTCGCTCCTTACTTGCCAAAACTTTCGTCAAAAATATAACACTTGACATAAATCGATCAACTGGAATAATTCTGCCGATTGGAATAATTTGAGGAAATTCCCATGACCACCGCAGCACAGGTCAAGCCATCGGCGTCGGTGCAGACGATGGCGCCCCCGACGTCCACCCCGGCAGCCGCCCCCCAGGAGAGTGCCGGCAGGCCCGGTCAGACGGAGGCGCCGGCCAATTCGCGCCGCAAGCGGCTTTTGCTCGGCGCGCTTGCGTTGGGCGTCGTCGCGGGTCTCGGCTGGGGTGCGCATTGGTGGCTGGTGGGTCGCTTCATTGAGTCGACCGACGACGCCTACCTGCAAGCCGACAGCATGACCGTCGCGCCGAAAGTCGGCGGTTATGTGACCGAAGTATTGGTGCGAGACAACGAAACGGTCAGCGTCGGCCAACCGCTCGTGCGGCTCGACGCCCGCCAGTATGAGGCCGCTTACGACGAAGCCGCCGCGACCGTGGCGGCGCGCGAGGCGGACGTCGCCCGCGCACAGGCCGAGTTGTCGCAGCACACGGCGACCATTGCGCAGGCGCGCGCCGAACTCGACAGCGCCCGGGCCAACGCCGTGTATTCGGCCGGTCAGGTCAGGCGCTATGCGCCGCTTGTCGCGACCGGCGCCGAGACGGACGAGCGACTGGCCGAGTTACGCAACACCAGCACCCGCGCAGACGCCGCGCTCAAGAGCAATGAGGCCAGTCTTGAGTCCACGCAGCGCCAGACGGACACGCTCGTCGCCGCACTCGCGCAAGCCAGGGCGCAACTGGCCGTGGCGCAGGCCAGCGCCCGCAAGGCCGAACTCGACCTCGCGGACACGGTAGTCAAGAGCACACTCGCCGGGCGTGTCGGCGATCGTGCCGTGCGCGTCGGTCAGTTCGCGCAACCGGGCACCCGCCTGCTCACGGTCGTGCCGGTCCAGAACGTCTATCTGACGGCCAATTTCAAAGAAACACAGGTCGGGCATATGCGCCCCGGCCAGCCGGTGACGATTCACGTCGACGCGCTGCCGGGCGAGCCGATCCACGGTGTCGTCGATTCCGTCTCGCCGGGGACGGGCTCGCAGTTCGCCCTGTTGCCCGCGCAGAACGCGACGGGCAACTTCACGAAGATCGTGCAGCGGGTGCCGGTGCGCATTCGTCTCGACGCGCCGGCATCCTTGCGTGCCGTGCTGCTGCCCGGGCTTTCGGTGACGGCGGATGTCGACACCCATCACACCGCAGCCGCTACCACAGCGGCGCCAGCCAGATCGGCCGCACAGGCCAACACGGCAGCGAACGAGCCATCGACGCAGCTTTCGCTCAGCGCACCGCTCGGATCCGGCGTCGGTCCGCGCGTGAGCGAGCCGTCGAATGCTAACGCGGCCACGGCCGACAACGGAGTCCAACGTGGCTAATACCGGTGGCGACGACGTCACCCATGCCCCCCATGCAGACCATGTCACCAACGCGCGCGCGGCCACGCCGCCAAACGCGTCGGCGTCGGACTGGATCGCGGTCGCAGCCGGCGCGCTGGGCGCCCTGCTCGCCACGCTCGATATCTCCATCACGAACTCGGCGCTGCCGCAGATTCAGGGGCAAATCGGGGCATCGGGCACCGAAGGCACCTGGATCTCGACCGGCTACCTGATGTCGGAAATCGTCATGATCCCGCTCGCGGCGTGGCTCACACGCGTGCTCGGCCTGCGCCGCTTTCTGATGCTCAACGCCGTCTTCTTCACGTTGTTCTCGATGATGTGCGGCGTATCGAGCAGCCTGCCCGAAATGGTCATCGGTCGTATCGGACAGGGCTTCGCAGGCGGCGCGATGATTCCGACGGCGCAGATGATCATCCGAACGCGGTTGCCTCGCCACCAGATGGGCGTCGGCATGGCGATGTTCGGGTTGATCGTGCTGCTCGGGCCGTTGCTCGGCCCCGTCGTCGGCGGATGGCTCACCGAGAATGCGAACTGGCGATGGTGCTTCTTTCTGAACCTGCCGCTCTCGGGCGCCATCGTCGCGCTGCTGGTGCTCGGTCTGAAGCGCGAGCCAACCAACTTGCAGGCATTCTTTAAAGCGGACTGGCTCGGGATCGTGGGGCTGACCGTGGGTCTGAGTTCGCTCACCGTGGTGCTCGAAGAAGGTCAGCGCGAGCGCTGGTTCGACTCGCACATGATCGTCTGGCTCTCGATACTGTCGGTGATCGGCATCGGCATGATGCTCGTGGCGCAGTTCACCGCCGAGAAGCCCATCGTCAAGCTCTCGCTGCTCGGCAACAAGAACTACGCGAGCGTGATCTACATCGTGTTCACGGTCGGGGCCGGGCTCTATGGCGTGTCGTATCTGTTGCCGCAATTCCTCGCCACCATTGCGGGCTACAACGCGCAGCAATCCGGCAACATCATGCTGCTCTCCGGGTTGCCGGCGTTTCTGATGATGCCGTTCCTGCCGCGTCTCATCAGCCGCGTGGACATTCGTCTGCTCGTGATTATCGGGCTGCTGTGTTTCTTCGCCAGTTGCATGCTCGACATCGATCTCACGGCACAGAGCGTGGGGCACGACTTCACGCTGTCGCAATTGCTGCGTGGTGTCGGCCAGATGCTCGCGATGATGCCGCTCAATCAGGCGTCGATGGCCGCCGTCGATGCGCAGGACGCCGGCGACGCCGCCGGGCTCTACAACATGGCGCGCAATCTCGGCGGCTCCGTGGGGCTCGCTCTGCTGGGCACCCTCATCGATCGTCGCACCGACTATCACGACGCCTTGCTGCGCGAGTCGCTCACGGCGAATAACCCGATCGGGCAGGCGCATCTTTCGGAGAACGCCGCGGGCTTCTTCGCGCAATCGGGCGATATGGTGCACGCGCAATTGCAGGCCACCGCACAACTCGCCGCGGAGATCGCCAGACAAGCGAGCGTCATCACGTTTTCCGAGACTTTCTATGCACTGGGGATCGCGCTGCTGTTTTGCGTGCCGCTTGCCCTGATGCTCAAGCAACCGGCCGGCTTCACTTCCGGTGGGCATTGATCGATCATGACTTTTCCTCTACGAACCCTGGCGCTCGCCGCCGCCTTTCTCGTCGCCGGCTGCACCGTGGGGCCGGACTATCGTGGCGCGCCCCGCGTCGCCGACGACGCCCTGCGCTCCGGCGCGACGTTTGCCCACGCGGGCGATGGCGTCGAAGCCCACACACCCGGCGTCGCGCGCTGGTGGACCGCGCTCGACGACCCGCAACTCACCGCGCTGATCGACGACGCCATTGCGCATAGTCCGGATATCCGCGCGGCGCAGGCGAAGGTGCGGCAGTCACGCGCGAGCCTGCGCAGTCATCAGGCCGATCTGTTGCCGAAGGCGACGGTCGATCTCGCCGCGGTTCGCACGCGTTCCCCGAATCTCGGCGCGCTGAGCGGTAACGGCAGCGGTGGCGGGCGCGGTCCGCTCGATCTTTACATTGCCGGGTTCGATGCGAGTTGGGAACTCGATCTGTTCGGCGGCACGCGCCGGGCAGTCGAGGCCGCCAGTGCCGACGCCGATGCCGCCGCCGAGGATCTCGCCGACGCCCATGTACAACTTGCCGCCGAAGTCGCGCAAGCGTACGTGGCGCTTCGCGACCAGCAAGCGCGTCTCGCCCTTGTGCGCGACTCCGCGCAACTCGAAGGCGAGATGCTCGATCTCACGCGCCAGCGCCGCGCCGGCGGCGTGGCGTCCGAACTCGACGTCGAACGCCTCTTCACGCAGGTCGAACAAACGCAATCGCGGGTATTGCCGCTGGAGGCGGACGTCATCGAATCGCTCGATCAGTTGGCATTGCTGACGGGCCGCGCACCCGGTTCGCTGGACGACGAACTCAAATCGCCCAAGGCGCTGCCCCGGGTGCCCGCGAAGGTCGCGATCGGCGACCCGTCGGCGTTGTTGCAGGCGCGTCCGGACATTCGTGCGGCGGAGCGACGTCTGGCGTCGCAAAACGCGCAGATCGGCATACAGACCGCGAACTGGTTTCCGAAGCTCTCGATCATGGGCGAACTGGGCTACTCCGCACTCGATCCCGGCCACCTGCTGCGCAAGGACAACTTCAGTTGGCTCGCGTTGCCGCGCCTGCAATGGAACGCGCTCGACTTCGGGCGCGTGCAGGCTGGCGTAGACGGCGCCAGAGCCGGACGTGATCAGGCGCAGGCAAAGTACGAAAGCGCCGTGCTCACCGCCTTGCGCGACGCGGACGTGGCGCTGGCGCGGTACGGACATCAGCGTCAAAACGTCTACCGATTGCAGAGCGTGGAGGCCTCGGCTTCGCGTGCAGCCACGCTCACACGCCAGCGCTATCGCGCCGGGACGGCCAGCACGCTCGACTGGCTGGACGCGGAGCGCACACGCTTCTCTGCGGAGCAAGACCGTATCGCAGGCGACGCGCAACTGCTCAAGTCGTTCGTGACGTTGCAGAAGGCGTTAGGGTTGGGGTGGCAAGTGGGCCCGACGACGGGCTGACGTCTGTCGCGGGTTGCCGGGTTGCCGGGTTGCGGGTTGCGATGGATCGTCGCGGCATGACGGCGCAGGGAGAAGGGTCGTCATGCCGGGAAAGACAGCGGGACGGAAGCGGGATGGAAGCGGGAAGAAAGCGCGATGGAAGCGCACATCCCAGCGAAGACGAGAGGTAAACGAAAAACGCTCCGGGAGCTTTCGCTTTCGGAGCGTTTTTGCCAACTGAGTTGGCGCGGCTGGCAGGATTCGAACCCACGACCCCTTGGTTCGTAGCCAAGTACTCTATCCAACTGAGCTACAGCCGCACTTACTGCACGAGATACCGATCAGCCGTTTTGCTGCTGTCGGCCTACCTTCTCATCAACGTCACCGGTACAATGCACCCGGTACGCCACTGGGAAGGACTCTCCCGAAAAACTAAGGGTCTCCGTGAGGAGACCCTCGAAATAGGTGGCGCGGCTGGCAGGATTCGAACCCACGACCCCTTGGTTCGTAGCCAAGTACTCTATCCAACTGAGCTACAGCCGCGCTGTGAGAACAGAATTATGTAAGAAACCAGCCGGCCACGCAAGTGTTTTTTGCAATTCTTTTGTCACATCCCCGATTTGCCCGCCTCATCCGGCTTTCCATGCGGGATTAGCGCGGAATCGCCCTTAATGGCAAGTCTTTGCCGCTAGAACAATTACTCCACGCAAACCCGCATCAAATCAGGGCATTCCATGTGCTCGCCCTTGAGGCGGCACGGTATGCTACGGCTTTTTGCAACGCATCGAATGGCGCACCTGCTGCGCAAGCGAGACAGCATCGGGCAAGGAGACGCCCCGCTCGCCCCCCCCACACGACATGCGATGAAACGACGCATCGGACCGCCCGTACTTTTACCCGGTACTTCCCTCGGCGGCCATGATGCGATAAAAACCAAATTCAAGGAGGCGCTCATGGAAAAAGTCTGGCTCAAGAGCTATCCGCCCGGCGTGCCGGCCGAGATCGACGTCAACACGTATCGTTCGTTGAACGATCTGTTCCTGCAAAGCTGCCAGAAGTTTGCGAATCGTCCGTCGTTCACCAATCTCGGGGTAACGCTGACCTTCGCCGACCTAGAACGCAAGTCGCGCGATTTCGCCGCCTATCTGCAAAGCCTGCCCGGTTTGCAACGCGGCTCGCGTGTGGCAATCATGTCACCGAACCTGCTGCAATACCCCGTCGCCGTGTTCGGTATCCTGCGCGCAGGCATGGTCGTCGTGAACGTCAATCCGCTGTATACGGCGGGCGAACTCGAACACCAGCTCAAGGATGCGGACTGCGCCGCGATTCTCGTCATCGAGAACTTCGCCGCCACGCTGCAAAAAGCCCTGCCGAATACGCCGGTCAAGCATGTGATCACGACGGCGATCGGCGACCTCGTGCCCGCGCCCAAGCGCTGGATCGTGAACTATGTCGTGCGTCACGTGAAGAAGATGGTGCCCGAGTGGCATATTCCGCACGCAGTGCCCTTCCTCACCGCCATGGCGCAAGGCTCGCGCGCCAAGCTGCAGGAAGTGCAACTCGGTCATGACGACATTGCATTCCTGCAATACACCGGCGGCACGACCGGCGTGGCCAAGGGCGCGATGCTCACGCATCGCAACATGATCGCCAACATGCTGCAGGCGCGCGCGTGGATCGGCTCCGGCCTGGAAGAAGGCAAGGAGATCATCGTCACCGCCCTGCCGCTTTATCACATCTTCTGTCTGACGGCGAACTGCCTGGTGTTCCTCCAGCTCGGCGCCCTCAACCTGCTCATCACCAACCCGCGCGATATGCCGGGCTTCGTGAAAGAACTGGGCAAGTGGAAGTTCACGTTCATGACCGGCGTGAATACGTTGTTCAACGGGTTGCTCAACACGCCGGGATTCGATCAGCTCGATTTCAGCGCGCTCAAATGCGCCCTCGGCGGCGGTGCGGCCGTGCAACGCGCCGTGGCCGAGCGCTGGCAAAAGGTCACGGGGCATCCGCTGATCGAAGCGTACGGCCTGACGGAGACGGCGCCTGCGGTATGTATCAACCCGCTGGGCAGCGAGTTCAACGGGTCGATCGGTCTGCCGATCTCGTCCACGGAAGTCAGCATTCGCAACGACGCCAACGAAGCGCTCGGCTTCGGTCAGGAAGGGGAAATCTGCGTGCGCGGCCCGCAAGTCATGAAGGGTTACTGGAATCGCCCCGACGAGACGGCCAAGACCATCACCCCGGACGGCTGGCTGCGTACCGGGGACATCGGCACGATGGACGATAAAGGCTATGTGCGCATCACCGACCGCAAGAAGGACATGATCATCGTGTCGGGCTTCAACGTCTATCCGAACGAAGTCGAGAGCGTGCTGGCGATGTGCCCGGGCGTGCTCGAATCGGCAGTGGTGGGCGTGCCGAGCGAGCGCACCGGCGAAGCGGTGAAAGCCGTGATCGTCAAGAAGTCGCCGGAGCTGAGCGAGAAGGCCATCATCGACTTTTGCCGCCAGCATCTGACGAACTACAAGGTGCCGCACGTCATCGAGTTCCGTCAGGAACTGCCGAAGACGCCGGTCGGCAAGGTCCTGCGTCGCGAACTGCGCTAAGGACCGCCGGGCCTCGTTGAGGCTTTTGCATCGGCGCGTGTTTCGTTATGCACAACGAAACAATGCGACGTCCGCAAAGCAGGCAGTGAAGCCGTCAGACAAAACGGTCGGGGTCAGTTCACAGCGACTGAACTGCCCCGGCCGTTTTGCTTTGGGAATCGAGAGACCGATCGAGCGGTATCGTGCGACGCTTACTGCCCAAGACCGCCCCCCCTTTTCGTCACTTTCCTCACTTTCCTCACTTTCCTCACTTTCCTCACTTTCCTCACTCTCGTAACTTTTGGTTACAGACGCCGCGCACGAGGCTTGGGAAAATCTCGGGCACGTCGGTGCCCCGGTACGCAGGCCGCTACGTAAGCCGTTTTATCGTCCGACCTTTGTGACCTGCTTCAGAACGTGCGCGGCGGCGGCCATGCCGAATGTCGCTGTGACACACATGCTCGAGCCGAAACCCGCGCAGTTCAGGCCCTGCGGCCCCGCAGCGACATCGGGCGTTTCGCCCGGCGCGCACACCGCCTCCGGGTACTGCAAGGGCTCGTCCGAGTAGACCGCCGGTACGTTGAACTTGGCTTTCGGGCCGCGGACAAAACCATGTTGCTTGCGTAATTGCGCACGCACTTTCGCCAGCAGCGGATCCTGGATCGTGCGGGCAAGATCGTCGATACGAATCCGTGTCGGATCGATCTGACCGCCCGCTCCGCCAACGGTGATCAGACGCTGCTTATGCGCCACGCACCATGCGATGAGAGCCGTCTTCACCCGCACACTGTCGATGGCGTCGACCACCCAGTCGAAGCCGCCGCTCAGCATGGCATCGAGGTTTTCCAGTTCTACGAAGTCCTCAACGAGCGTAAGCTGGCATCCAGGATTGATGGCCACGATGCGTTCGGCCATCGCGGCGACTTTCGGTTTTCCGTAGTTGCCATCGAGGGCATGCACCTGACGGTTGGTATTGCTTTCGGCGACGTTATCGAGATCGATGAGGGTGAGTCGGCCCACCGCGCTGCGCGCCAGCGCTTCGGCCACCCACGAGCCGACGCCGCCGATGCCGATGACGGCCACGTGGGCTTCACGCAAGCGCGCGAGACCGTCGTCACCGTACAAACGCGCGAGGCCGCCGAAACGGCGGTTCGCGTCATAATCCACCTCCGATGGCGTGGCAGGCACCGGAGCAACAACGATCGACGGGGTACTGTTCATGATGCGATGGGTAACGTCCTTGAAATGGCTGGCGATCACGATGGTCGCCATCGTGCTGGCATTCGCGGCGTTCATCACGTGGTTTGACTGGAACTACGCCCGGCCCTTCATCAACCGGGAAGTGAGCACCGCGACGGGGCGCCCGTTCGAAATCCGGGGCGACCTCTCGCTGCACTGGCTGGCGCCGAACGCACAGGCCCCGGGTCTGGGGCGCTGGCTGCCGCGGCCTCGCCTGATCGCGAATGATATCGTGTTAGGCAACGTTGCGTGGAGTCAGGAGCCGAACATGATCTCGGTCGGCCGCCTCACGTTCTCGCTCGAATGGCTGCCACTACTCGAAAAGCACGTGGTGCTGCCCGAAGTCGCGCTGTCCGCGCCGAAGGTCATCGTCGAGCAACGCGCCGACGGCCAGAACAACTGGACCTTCGCCAAGGGCGACGGCAAACCCTCGCCGTGGAAGCTGCGCATCGGCCGTCTCATTCTCGAAGACGGTGTGATACGCGCCAGCCTCGTCCCGCAACAGCTCGATCTGAGCGCCAACATCGCCACCATCGACGGTCAGGCACCCTACGGTATCGGCGTCTCCCTGAAAGGCACATTCCGGAAAGTCGCCGTCACCGGCAAGGCGCGCGGCGGCGATGTCCTCTCGCTCGAAGACACCGGCGAGCCCTATCCGCTCGACGCCAACGTGCGCATCGGTCGCACGCAAATTGCCGCGAAGGGTACGTTTACGAATCCCGCCACGCTCTCGGCGCTCGACATGCACCTGAAGCTGGCCGGCCCGACGATGGCGGATCTGTATCCGATCACCGGCGTGCTGCTGCCGGAAACGCCCGCCTACGAAACCAACGGCCATTTGCTGCACACGGCAGGGGTGTGGCGCTACGAGCGCTTCCAGGGCAGGGTCGGGCAGAGCGATCTGTCGGGCACGCTCGTGTTCCGTCAGCGCGAACCGCGCAATATTCTGCAAGGCGCGGTGGTCTCTAATCAATTGCGGCTCGTCGATCTGGGGCCGGCCATCGGCGGACAGAACCCGTCGGGCGGCAGCGACTTGTCGGGCAAGCCGAAAGCGC
This sequence comes from Pandoraea anhela, assembly GCF_902459655.1. Lineage (GTDB taxonomy): Bacteria > Pseudomonadota > Gammaproteobacteria > Burkholderiales > Burkholderiaceae > Pandoraea > Pandoraea anhela. Next base: position 121,798 of record NZ_CABPSB010000003.1, on the reverse strand, counting down.
CGCCGTCCGACAAGGTGCTGCCGGTCGATCCGTTCAAGACCGACCGCTGGCGCGCGATCGACGCCGACGTGCAATTCACGGGCCGCAAGATCATCAAGGACAAGAGCCTGCCGATCGACAATCTCGTGACGCATCTCGTGCTCGACGACGGCGTGCTCTCGCTGCGCCCGCTGGAGTTCGGCGTGGCGGGCGGGCGCATCACGTCGACGCTGGTGCTCAACGGGCAGGCCGAACCGATGAAGGTGGACTCGCAAGTGTCGTTGCGACATCTGAAGATCAAGCAATTGTTGCCCGACGTCGACCTGATGAAGACAAGCGTGGGCGAAGTCAACGGCGACGCCGCGCTCACCGCAACCGGCAACTCCGTCGCGGCACTGGCCGGCTCGTCCAACGGGGAGATCAAGACGCTGATCGACCGTGGCTCGGTCAGCAAGCTGTTGCTGCAATACATGGGGCTCAACGTGGGCAACATCGTGCTCACCAAGCTCTTCGGCGACAAGCAGATAGAGATGCGTTGTGCGGCCGCCGACTTCGCGGTGCGCGACGGGGTCATGGACACCCGCACGTTCGTGATCGATACGGACGATACGAGCATCGGCGTTACCGGTCAGGTCGATCTCAAGCGAGAGCGCTTCGACCTGACGATCCGTCCGGAGCCGAAACACTTCGGTCTGTTGTCGCTGCGCTCGCCGCTGTATGTGCGCGGCACGTTCAAGCATCCCGATGTCGGCGTGAATGTGCCCACGCTCGTCGCCCGTGCGGGCGGCGCCATCGCGCTGGGCGTGCTGGCACCGTACACGGCGCTCGTTCCGTTGCTCGAACTCGGCCCGGGCAAGGACAGCCCGTGCGGCGAATTACTGGCCAATCTGCAACATCCGCCCAACCGCAATCCCGCGAACGTCAAACCGGCGCCCGACGCGAGCGGCGCCGGCAAGTCCGGCAAGACAGGCGGCAAGTCCCGTGCGAATCCGCCTGCCGCAACCGGTCCGGACGCCGGACGCGAGAAACCGTAAGTCCGGCGTGGGTCGGCCATGCAGGGATCGTGGCCGACGCATCGTCGATTGCACGCAGTATGCAACGCAATGCCCATGCCGATGTGATGGATTTGGCGCTGCCGTCGCGATCGATTTCCGGGACGTCTACGTCGGAGCGGCACAAATACTTCACTCATTAAATATCAAGCACATAGCGCGAGACGCCCGATTCACGGGGCATTCGGAGGGTTGATATTCGTGTGAGGCGACAAATCGTCACGTGCGCACATTTGCCGACTCTTCGCTATACTGTGTTGCAACCCCCAACCGCATCAGACCGACTACGATCGTCGTGACTCAGACGCTTTCTCTCGCGGACCTGCGCAACAACTATGTTCTCGGCTCGCTTTCCGAGACCGATGTGGCGCCCAGCCCGTTCGAACAATTCAGACACTGGTTTGAGCAGGCACTCTCGGCGCAGGTGGCCGAAGTGAATGCCATGACGCTCGCCACCGTCACCCCGGATGGCCGCCCGGACGCGCGCATCGTGCTGCTCAAGGGCGCCGACGAACGCGGATTCACGTTTTTCACGAATTACGAGTCGCGCAAGGGACAGGAATTGGCGGCCACGCCCTATGGCTGCCTGCTGTTTCACTGGATCGAACTCGAGCGGCAGGTGCGCATCGAGGGGCGCGTCGAGAAAGTCAGCGCAGAAGAAAGTGACGCGTATTACCACTCCCGACCGGTCGGCTCCCGTCTGGGCGCCTGGGCCTCGGTGCAGAGCGCCGAAGTGGCCGACCGATCCATCATCGAGCAACGCGAAGCGGATTTCCGGCACCAGTTCGGCGACGCCCCGCCGCGCCCGCCGCACTGGGGGGGGTACCGGCTCGTGCCGGACGCCATCGAGTTCTGGCAGGGCCGTGATTCGCGCCTGCACGATCGCATCAAATTTTTCCGGCTTGCCGATGGAGCGTGGCGCATCGCGCGCCTGTCTCCTTAAACGTTGTGTCGGCTGCGCCGACGCGGTACGCCTGCCCGCCCGTTTGACGAGGAGACGTCACCGTGCCGACGGTACGGATTGAAGTTTTTTTGGTGACACTTGGAGCACATCCATGTTGTGGGAGAAAAAACTCGAAAACTGGGTAAGCGGCGTCAAGACATCTTCGAACCTGCCCATCCGCCTCGCGCTTTGGAATGGACAGCAATACGACTTCGGTGCCTTCGACAATCCCAGCGTAACGTTGCGCATCAATGGCCCTGCGGCCATGACGCGCCTGCTGAGTCCCAGCCTCGACAATCTAGGCGAGGCTTATGTGAAGGGCGAAATCGACGTCGAAGGCAAGCTGACCGACGTCATCGACATGAGCTATGCGCTCGCCGGTAGCAGTCTCACGACCATCGGCCCGCTGGAGCGTGCCGTGCGCCACTTCAATCACAGCAAGAAGTCAGACAAACGCTCGATCGAGTTCCATTACGACGTGTCGAACGAGTTCTACCAGCTCTGGCTGGACAAGAACATGGTCTATTCGTGCGCCTACTTTGAAAATGGCGACGAAGACCTCGATACGGCGCAGGAGAAGAAGATCGATCACATCCTCACCAAGATTCAGCTTCAGCCGGGGCAAACGTTGCTCGACATCGGCTGCGGATGGGGCGCGCTGGTGATTCGCGCCGCACAGAAGTTCGGCGCGAAGTGTATTGGCGTCACGCTGTCGCAGAATCAGTTCGATCTGGCGACCGAGCGCGTGAAGAAGCTCGGTCTCGAAGACCGGATCGAAATCCGCATTCAGGATTACCGCGACATCGACGGTCAGTTCGATCGCATCACGAGCGTGGGCATGTTCGAACACGTCGGGCGCAAGAATCTGAAGGACTACTTCGCAAAAATCGCGTCACTGCTCAAGGACGACGGCGTCGCCATGAACCACGGCATCACGTCGACCGATCCGGATAGCGGCGAGACGGCGATGGGTGGCGGCGAATTCATCGACAAATATGTCTTCCCGAACGGCGAGTTGCCGCACATTAGCCTTGCGCTTGAGACGATGCAACGCGGTGGACTGGAAGCGAGCGACGTGGAAAGCCTGCGCCGCCACTATGCGCGTACACTCACGCGCTGGTCGGAACGCTTCGAAGCCCATGCACCGCGCCTGCGCGAGCTGGCCGGCGAAGAGCGATTCCGTGTCTGGCGCGTGTATCTCGCAGGCTGCGCGTATGCGTTCGAGCACGATCACGTGTCGATCTATCAAATCGTTTGCCGCAAGGCCGGGCAATCGGCCACCCAATTGCCCTGGTCGCGCCGTTACATGTACGAGAGTCGATGAGCCAGTTCGATCTGTTCGGCACGCCGCCTGACGATCCTCCGCCAGGCCGGCGCGCCCGGCAGGTCGACGGTAATGCCACGGCGTCTTCCGACGCTTCCGACGCCTCCGGCGACGCCGATTCCCCTCGCCGCAGCGGCGCCTCTCGCCGTGGCGGCGTCGGCGCTGCCGATGTCCCCGACGCCATGCACTCGCTGGGCGATCGACTGCCCGGCAACATCCGCCTCGGCACCTCGTCATGGTCGTTCCCCGGCTGGAAAGGCATCGTCTGGGACGACGACTACAGCGACACCCAACTCTCCCGACACGGGCTGACGGCATACGCCCGCCACCCTGTGCTGCGTTGCGTCGGCATCGACCGGTCGTTCTACAAGCCGATGTCGATCACGGAGTATCAGAAGTACGCCGAGCAGGTGCCGAAGGACTTCCGTTTTCTGGTCAAGGCGCCGAGTCTCGTGACAGATGCTGTCGTGCGTGGCGAAAAGGGCGAAGGCCTGAGCACGAACCCCTGTTTTCTCGACGCGCGCATCGCCACCGAGCAGTTCGTTGCTCCCTGCCTCGCCGGACTCGGCCCCAAAGCCGGCGTGCTGGTGTTTCAGGTATCCCCGCTGCCGATCGAACTCCTGCGTGACGTGCCCGCACTGATCCAACGCATTGAAGCGTTCTTCGCCGCGCTGCCACCGTTGCCGCGAGGCGAAGTCATGCCCGACGGTACGACCTCGCCGGGACCGTGCTATGCGTTGGAGATTCGTGACGGCGCGCTGTTGACCCCACGACTGATGCGTACGCTGGGACAGTCAGGCGTGCGTTACTGCATCGGCCTGCACGCGCGCATGCCGCACGTCGAGCGTCAGGCCGCCGCCCTGGCGATGCTCGATGAAGCGGGCGCGGGCCCGCTCGTGGTGCGCTGGAATCTGAACAGCGCACATAAGTACGAGCAGGCGAAAGCCAAGTATGCGCCGTTCGACAAAATCGTCGATCCCGATCCGACGACGCGCGACGTACTCGCCGCACTCGCCACACACTATGCACTCGCGGGACATCCCGTCTTCGTCATCGTCAACAACAAGGCGGAAGGCTCGTCGCCGCTGTCATGCCATGCGCTGGCGGAGCGGATCGCCGAGCTATCGCAGGCGTCACCGTCGCCCGGGGACGCGCCGAACGACTGAGGTGCTGGCGGGCTGAGGGGCTGATCGGCTGAGCAGCTGAGGGACGGCACGGAAACGACGATGGCCCGGGCCGGCAGGCATGCCGGACCCGGGCCATCGCTCGGGAACTTCGCGAGCTTTACGCGACGAGATGCGGAATCGCGACGTCCGGATTCACGTCGGCGTCGTAGTCCACGCCCTCGATTTCGAAGCCGAACAGACGCAGGAATTCGTGCTTGTAGCCCGCAAAGTCCGTCAGTTCATAGAGGTTCTCGTTCGTCACCTTGTCCCACAGGGCCGACACTTCGCTCTGCACGTCCGCCGACAGCTCCTTCTGGTCGGTGCGCACGCGGCCCGCTTCGTCGAGCAACGGCGACGCGCTGTACAGGCTGTCCTTGTAAAGGCCGTAGATCTGTTCGATGCACCCCTCGTGCGTGCCCTTGGCCTTCATGACCTTGAACAGCAGCGAGAGATAGAGCGGCATCATCGGAATGGCCGAACTGGCCTGCGTGACCAATGCCTTGAGCACGGCGACGCGGGCGTCACCGCCGCTCGGGGCAAGCCTGGCGCGAATACCCAGCACCTTTTCGTCGAGATCCTTCTTCGCAGCGCCGATAGACCCGTTCCAGTAGATATCGTGCGTGATCTTCTCGCCGAGGTACGTGAACGCGGTCGTCTTGGCGCCCGGCGCGAGCACACCGGCTTCGGCCAGTGCGTCGATCCACATCTGCCAGTCCTCACCGCCCATGACGGCGACCGTGTTCTCGATTTCTTCCTGCGAGGCCGGTTCGAACACCGACTCCTTCACGACTTCCTTATCCGTATCGATGCCGCGCAACGTCACCGACTTGCCGACAGGCTTGAGCACCGAGTTGAACACCTGTCCCGTTTCCGGGTGCGTGCGGCGCGGCGCCGCCAGGCTGTACACGACCAGATCGACCTGACCGAGATCCTGCTTGATCGTCTCGATGGTCTTGGCCTTGATTTCGTTGGAGAAGGCATCGCCATTGATGCTCTTCGCGTAGAGGCCCTTTTCCGTGGCGAACTTGTCGAAGGCAGCGGTGTTGTACCAGCCCGGCGTGGCCGGCTTGGTATCGGTGCCCGGACGCTCGAAGAACACGCCGAGGGTCGCGGCGTCACTGCCGAAGGCGGCGGTGATACGTGCAGCGAGACCGTAGCCGGTCGACGCGCCGATCACGAGCACCTTCTTCGGGCCGTTTGCGATCGGGCCTTGCGCCTTGACGTAATCGATTTGCTGCTTGACGTTGGCTTCGCAGCCGACGGGATGAGTGGTGACGCAGATGAAGCCGCGCACGCGTGGCTTGATGATCATGGAAACCTCGTTCACAAAATTCGGTGATGCCGGCTCACCCGGCAAACACCGCGCATTGTAAACGAGGTCGGGGCCGACCAAGCATTTCACGGGCGTTTTGCCCCGCTAGCGCCCGTTTTTGCGCCGTCAGGCAATGTCGGATCGGACAACGCCCAACGGCTTTTCGGATCATTCGGAGATCACACCGGCATTAATCCGGCGCGGCTACGACGGTACGGTCGATGCGCTTCGGAAACTGGATCTGACGGATGCGGCGCACCAGCAATGCCGCAACGATGGCGGCGAGTCCCGTGAGCAGCACACCGGCGTGCACGGCGCTCACCAGCGTCTGCCGTGCGGTTTCGACCAGCGGCGCGCCATCGATGCCCATGGCGCGCAGATCGATCAGCAAGTCCGCCCGTAATGCCGGGTCGATGAGAATGCGCGGGTCGAGCGCGCGCGCCACGGCGTGGGCGGCAAGCGTACCGTCGTAGGCCGACACGGCGCCGGCCACCCCGCTCGCATAGCGATGATTGACCAGGGTGCCCACGATGGTCGTGCCCAGCATGCCACCGACCATACGGGTCGATTGCAGCAACGCCGTGGTAATGCCGAAGCGCTCGCGCCCGGCAATCTCCTGGCCGAATACATTCATATTGTTCAGGATGAAACCGATGCCGATGCCGGCACAGGCCATCGCCATCGCGAGCAGGCCGTGCGGCGTGTCGCTATGCGACACACCGACGCCCGCCGACGCGACAGCCAGCAGACAGAACCCGATCACCAGCATATTGGTCGGGCGCGACAGGCGTACCACCACCGGCGTATTGATGAAGCTGCCCAGCGCAATGCACGCGGCAATCGGCGTCGCGATCAACCCGGCCGCCTGAGGGCTCAGGCCGAAGCCGCCTTGTAGCAACAACGGGGCAAAGAAGATCAGCGAATACATCACGAAGCCGATCAGCACCGACAGCGTGAACAGCACCACGAGTTGCGGGTGCCGGAACATGTCCAGCGGCACGATCGGATGCGTTGCGCGACGTTCGGTGCGCAATAGCGCCCAGAATCCGATGGCGACTGCCGCAATGAGCGCCAGATTGCCCAGCGACGCACCGTGCGACGGCACGTTCTCGATAAACACCTGAAAACCGCCGAGCACGACCGCGATCCATAGCGCGCCACGCCAGTCCACCCGCACGTCACCCTTGTGCGCTGGCGGAAATTTCGGCAGGTAGCGCCACACGAAGTAAAGCGCCGCCAGACCGACCGGCAGGTTGACGAAGAATGTCGAGCGCCAGCCAAAGTGCTCGGAGAGCAGACCGCCCAGCGACGGACCCGCCGCCGTGCCGATCCCGTACGCCGTCGTGATCACGACCTGCCAGCGCACGCGTGAACGGGCGTCCGGAAAGAGGTCCGGCACCGACGCGAAGGCCGTACCGACCATCATGCCGCCACCAATGCCCTGCAAGCCCCGTGCAAACACGAGGAACGGCATGTTGGGCGCAAGACCGCACAGGAGCGAGGCGAACGTGAATGTCAGTACCGAAGCGATCACGAAGCGGCGACGCCCGAAGTAATCGCCGAGTCGCCCGAAGACCGGCACGGTCACGACGGAGGCCAGCAGATAAATGCTCGCGATCCAGGCGTAATACTCGAATCCCTTGAGTTCGGCGACGATGGAAGGCAGGGCGGTACTGACGACGGTCTGGTCGAGGGCGACCAGCATATTGACGAGCGCGATGCCGATCATGGCCATCAACGCATCGCGGAAAGGCAGGGGGCGCACGGCGGACTACCTGAAGACTTCATGGAGGAGAGTCGTCATTTTATGCCAAAAATAGTGAATATATGAATGTTCATGCGCGGCGCGCATTTCCGGAGCAAAGCGCCCGGAACGCCTTGCTGCGCGCCGGCGCGCATCCGTTGACCCAACAACGAATTTTTACCATTTAAATTTTCAACAAGACGCATCAAAAAACTCAACCTGATATTTCTCGCCCCCTGTTTCTTTTTAACGCCCGAAACCAAGGCGTTGTCCGATACCCCTTTCGGACGCACCTCAACCCCACGAACGGCGCTCGCGGGCATCATCTTTCCTTCGGCTGCCCTGCGAAACGATGCAAATGCGTCAATCCCGGGCGCATTCACCAAAACTGCGCCCGAGCAACGGCCGCACCATCGCTCGACGCTTCGGAAAGCGTCATCGTCACTTTTCTGGAGACACGTCAATGAAACATCGCCCTGCGCGCGAGGCGTACCGTCGCTGGCTGGACGCACAGAGCGATCCCGCGAGCGCTGACGCAAAGGTAACGGAAAAGGGCGTCGAACCGGCCAAGGCCACATGGCCGAAGTTGCCGGCCACGTTGCCGTTTGCCGGGTATGTGGTGTGGTTTTACGCGAGCCTGACGTTTCTCGATATTCGTTTCGATCATCAGCGGTTCGCCGTCGTCACGCAGCACGTGGAGAACCCCGCCGAAGCGTTCTACTTCGATCATCTCGACGCCGCCTACGGACATGCGACCGATGCGAGCGAGCCCTGCCTGATTCTGTTTGCCGAGGCGGCGGGGGCGCCGGTTCGCGTCGTCGGTTAAGCGGCGGTCCCGTCGCCCTCCCGTCGCGTCTTGCCTGCGTACCGAGGTCGTCCGGCGATCCTCGTCGTTGCACCAGTGCCCCCCTCACGTTGCACCATGACTTTCAAGGGAGCATGGACCATGCCGTTTCTCGCTTTGGCAATCCCGCATGCGCGTGCGAACGCCCCCTCGCCTTCCGCCGACGCCACGAACACCACGAACGCCGGCGCCCGACGCCACGAGGTCGTTATCGACATGCAGGAGATCAGAAATCAACTGCCGCAGCGCGACGCCGGTGCGCAGACCGCAACATCGCCTTTCGAGACATTTCGCCGCGTCTTCGAATGCCGGCTGATCCCGGTCAACGCGTACTTCGACCACGCGCTCGCGGAGTTCGTCACGCCACGATCGGAATGTGCACCAAGGGCGTATGCAAGCAATGCCGAGCTTCGCACAGCACTTACGGAAATCCTCCGGTTTCACCCCCACGGCCGGGCGCTCGACGTGCAGGCGCAACTCGTCGCCGCGGGCTTGCCGTCGTTGCTGCGCGATGAGCCCGATTATCTGCCGGGCACGCTCTCGGCCTTGCGCTATGACATCGGCGCAAACAGCGTGCGTATCGGACGCTTCGAGTTTCCCGGGAGCGAGCCCCCGGGGCAGGCCGAGTATCTGTTCGCGGGCGAGAGCGAACTCGCCTTTCTGCACGAAGGGAATCGTCACGCGCCGCGCGTCCGGCGGGACCACGCGTCGATCCTCGACTTTCATTACCGAGCCGTCGGCATGCGTGCTCACACGGCGTTGCCCCCGGTCGGATACGCCAACGCCGCGCAAGACGAAACGCAGCTATCCGATTTCACCGCGCAACTCGCGCGCTGTCGTCATCGCGACGATCCGGGCCGCACGTCACGAAACAGCGCTTCACGCCCGCATGCGTTCTCGCCGCTCGACACCCGGCAGAACGACCTGATCTGCTCGATTCTCTGACGCTTTCACTTAAAGGAGTGTCCTCATGCACGTACCATCGCAACCGCTGCCGGGCTACTGGCCGCAATTATCCGACTGGCAAGTGAAGGCGGGAGAGGCACCCACCCGTCGTCCCGCAGCGTCGTTCACGAGCATCAGGAATCGCTTACCGGAGGGGCACGCCATCCGGACGGGGTCGCGGGGCGCCAGCGCCCATGTCGTGCCGACGGACCTACGGACGGAATTGGGGACCGAAATGGGGATGGGAATGGCGACGGGAATGGGACCGGAAATGCCGACGAAGAATGGCTGCCGGGGTGTCCATGTGGACGACTACACGCACAACGTGCTCACGGCGTTGGTCACGCCGAAGGACGGATGCCCGTCACGCCGTTATGCGCGTAACGCCGAACTGCGCAATTCGGTCGCTACCGCGCTCGCGTTACATCCGCAAGGGGGCGATGCCCTGCTCGAAGCATGGCTCAAAGCCCTCGGACTCCCTTCGCTGCTGCGCGACGAGCCGCAATACTTGCCGGGCACCCTCGCAGCGCTTCGCTACGACGTCGGGTCGCGTATCGTCGCGATCGGTCGTAGCCAATTTCCCGACCTCGCGCAGCTCGACGCGCCAGGGGATTTTGCGCTGCATGCAGCGGGCGCACGTGAACTGTCCTACCTCGACGGCGAGAGTCCGCATGCCGCGCAAGTGGCACACGACCACAAACGGATTCTCGATTTCCATTACGGCGCGGCGGGTGTCTCGACGTGGCAGTCGCTTCCCGGGGCGGAGCGCCTTCACGACAGTCGTGAAGGTCTTGATCGTCGCGCAGGTCACGACGTCAACGGTTCAGGTGAGCACAGCGCCGCCGGCGCGACCGGCACGGCGCGAGCGCCGACACACGAGGCAAGACGCATCGACGCATTCATCGCGCATCTCGAACGGTGCCGGCAACGCGTCGAACCGCAGCGAATTCGAAGCAAGGCAAGGGGGCGGATTCCGATTCAGCAGACGCCAGCAACGCCTGCGCTCCTTACGATGGCGCACGAGGCGCAAGCGCAACGCGCACGTCGCAAGGCATCGAAGCCCAAGCCACCCCCCTACCCGCTATCGCCGCAGCACGACATTCTCTACAACTGCACGCTGCTTTGACGGGCATACTCGGGCAGCGCGACGACCGTCGCCGATGTCGATGTCGGCCGGCCTCGCGCGACGCCGGTCGGACGCAACGTTGCGCGCTGCGTCCGCCGCCGACTTAGGCCGCAGGTTTGAGCCGTCGCGCGAACTTCTCGCGGAATTTCTTGAGCTTCGGCGCCACGACATAAGCGCAGTACCCCTGATCGGGATGCTGACGGAAGTAGTTCTGGTGATAGGCCTCGGCCGGCCAGAACGTTTGCGTCGGCACGACTTGCGTGACTATCGGATGCGGATACGTCATCTCCGCCATCAACTCGGCGATGAGATGGTCGGCAGCCGTCTTCTGAGCGTCGTTGTGATAGAAGATCGCCGAGCGATACTGCGTGCCGATATCGTTGCCCTGACGATTGAGCGTGGTCGGATCGTGGATCTGGAAGAACACGACCAGAATTTCCTCGAACGTGACGACGTCCGGATCGTAGGTCACCTGCACCACTTCCGCGTGGCCCGTGTCGCCTTGGCATACCTGCTCGTAGGTCGGCTTGTCGACATGCCCGCCTTCGTAGCCGGAAACAACGGACGTCACGCCGTCCAGTTGCTGATAGCAAGCTTCGAGGCACCAGAAACAACCACCGGCCAGCGTGGCGACTTCGGTACGGGTACCGCTCGGAGAGTTCGTCTGCTCTGTCATCTTGACCTCGCTTGTCGACTGCGTTCGTGCGTGCGCCCGGACGGTCCACGGTGTGCCCGTTCGTGTCGCACTGCACCAAACAAATTGCACCAAACAAATAGGGCGGGCGATCGATGATGCGATCGCCCGCCCTATTGTCGCGCAGAAGTCCTGCGAACGGCGCAAATAACCTTTCAGGCCACTCAGTCCTCCAACTGCGTGATCAGCGGATGCAGCAAGCGCGCCCCGACACGCGCCGTCAGACCATCGCGGTCGTATGTCGGGTTGTACTCGGCGATGTCCGCCACACGAAGCTTGCCCGAACGGCGCACGACCCCGATGAGCGCCTCCACGACTTCGAGGGCCACGCCGTGTGCCGCCAGCGCCGACACGCCCGGCGCCTTCTCGCCCGGCAGCACGTCCATGTCGATGGTCAGATAGACGTGACTCGCCTTCGCGAGCTTCTTTTCCAACTGTTCGCACATTTGCGGCAGACGGTGCGCGAGCATCGTCTCGTCGAGCCAGTAATCGACGTCCAGCGACTCGGCGCGCTCGAACAACGCTTGCGTATTGCTATATCGACTCACGCCGAGGCAAACATACCGGAACGGCGCCTGCCGCCCCGCGAGCAATTGCGATATCTGCCAGAACGGCGTGCCGGAGCTGGCCGTGGGCTGTGCGCGAAGGTCGAAGTGGGCGTCGAAGTTGAGGATCAGTATCGGCTCGTCGCGCAGTCGGTCGCCGTAGTGTTCGGCCACGCCGAGGAATGTGCCGTAAGCGATTTCGTGACCACCGCCCAACACCACCGGACGCGCCCCCGCCGCCAGCACTTCGGCCACGCGGTGTCCCAACGCGGCTTGCGCCGCTTCGAGACGGTCGTCCACACAGACGATGTTGCCGCCGTCGAACACGGCGGGCGTGCCCTGCACCGGCAGACTCGCGAGCGCGCGGCGCAGCATGTCCGGCCCGGCGACCGCGCCCTGGCGACCGTGATTGCGGCGTACCCCTTCATCGCTGCAAAAGCCCAGCACCACGGCGCCGCCTGCGACTTCCGATGCGTCGCTCGCCTCGTAATCCCGCAGTACCTGATGCAGACGCAGCGTATGGCCGGTCTCGCCGGTATCCACACGGCCTTGCCAGACCGCTCGATCGATTGTCATACGTTTTCCTGCCTTGCCTTACCTGATCGTTACCGAACTACCGTCCGGCCCGCGCCCATCGCACCTGTCTTGCCGACCCCATCGATCTCATCGACCTCATCGACCTCATCGACCTCAATCGACCTCAATCGACCTCATCAAGCGTCTCGATCCCGTGATTCGCGCGAGCCCAGACGATTACGCCGAACGCGTAATCACCGCTTGCAGAAACTCACGCGTGCGCGCCTCTCGCGGCGCCGTGAAAATCTGCTCCGGCGGACCGGCTTCGATGATCCGACCCTGATCCATCACCACCACGACATCGGCCACTTCGCGGGCAAAGCCCATTTCGTGCGTGACGACGAGCATCGTCATGCCGTCGTTCGCGAGCGCCTTCATGACTTGCAGCACTTCGCCGACCAGCTCCGGATCGAGCGCCGACGTCGGCTCGTCGAACAGCATGACCTGCGGCTGCATGGCGAGCGCACGGGCAATCGCCACGCGCTGCTTCTGGCCGCCCGAGAGCGTGCCCGGGTAGACGTCGGCCTTTGCCGCCAGCCCGACCTTGGTCAGCAGTTCGCGGGCCAGCGTGTCCGCCTCGGCGCTTTTCAGGCCGCGCAGCTTCTTCGGTGCCAGCGTGACGTTGTCGAGCACCGTCAGATGCGGAAACAGGTTGAACGACTGGAACACCATGCCCACGTCCGTGCGCAGTTGGTTGAGCGCGTGCTCGCCCATCATCTTGCCGTGGTCGACGAGCTTCTTGCCGACGATTTCGATGGTGCCCTGCTCGGCCGTCTCGAGTCCGTTGCAGCAACGCAGGAACGTGCTCTTGCCCGACCCGCTCGGGCCGATGACCACGACGACCTGACGTGCCTCGACGGCGAAATCGATGCCCTTGAGGACCTGATGACTGCCGTATGCCTTGCCCAGCCCTTCGATCTTAAGGATCGGGGCGCCGGTGACTGTCTTGACTTCGCTCATTGCACGGCACCTCCGGCACGCAGGGACTTCTCGGCGCGCTGCAACAGCAACGTGGTAACACCGGTCAGAATCAGATAAACGAAAGCAATCGCCAGATACACTTCCAGCGAGCGATACGACACGCTGATGATCTTCTGGCCTTCGTGCATCACGTCATGAATCGTGAGCAGCGACACAAGGGCGGAGTTCTTGATCAGCGCGATGAATTCATTGCCCAGCGGCGGGATCATGCGCACGATTGCCTGCGGCAGGATCACCGAGCGCATGGCCATGCCGTAAGGCATGCCGAGCGAACGGGCGGCTTCCATCTGACCCCGTTCGATCGACTGAATGGCGCCGCGTACGATTTCCGAGACGTAAGCACCGCTGTAGATGCCCAGGCCCAGTACGCCGCACACGAACGCAGGCAGCAGAATGTTGAACTGCGGCAGACCGAAGAACAGGATAAAGAGCTGCACCAGCAGCGGCGTGCCGCGAATGAACGTGACATAAGCGGTACAGATGCCGTAGCGAATGCGGTTGGCCGGATTGAGGCGGCCCATGCCGACCAGCAAACCCAGCACACAGCCCAGGGCCAGCGCACATGCCGTCACCTCGATGGTAACGAGCGCCCCGCGCGCGAGGTCGGGCCAGTTTGCCCACACCGGCGAAAAATCGAGTTCCATGCGTACTCCGTCAGTTGCTCTACTGCGCTAATGCTTTATTGCCCGGGCGGGCGAGGTCGCCCCGCAAGAGGAAACGGCCGGCCCGCCCGGTATTGCGATTCAGACTGCCGAGGGTCACGACGTCGACGCAATCGATACGATCGTCGCGACGTCATGCCCGGACTTGCGGCATTACTTCGACGAACCGAAATACTTCGTGACCAGCGCAGCGTAGGTGCCGTCGGCGCGCACCTTTTCCAGCGCCTTGTTCATGTCTTCGGTCAGCGCCTTGTCTTCCTTGCGCAGCGCGAAGCCGTAGCGCTCGACGGTCAGCGTCTTGTCGAGCACCTTTACGCTCGGATTGGCCTTCGCGTAGAGCAGCGCGGCCGGCTTGCCCGTTACCGCGGCGTCGGCACGGCCGATCTTCACGAGTTCGAACATCTGATCGTTCTTCTCGACTTCCACGCGCGAGACCTTCGGATAGCTGTCCTTCAGGAACTGCACCGACTTCGTGCCGACCTGCACCGAGACATTTTTGCCGTTCAGGTCGGCCGGTTCCTTGATGCTGGTGTTATCGGTCTTGACCAGGATGGCCAGACCGCCGGTGTAGTACGGGTGCGTGAAGTTCACGACCTTTAGGCGTTCGTCCGTGATGTAGATCGCCGATGCGGCCACGTCGACACGCTTGGCCAGCACGGCCGGAATCAGGCCCTTGAAATCGATATCCGTCCACTCGACCTTCTTGCCCATGGCCTTGCCCAGCGCTTCGATCATCTCGACGTCGAAACCGGTACGCTTACCGTTTTCCACGTATTCGAACGGCGGGAAGGTCGCGTCGGTGGCGACACGCAGCACGTCGTCGGCGGCAAAGACCTTGGTCGAGCAGGTGACGGCCAGCGCCATCGTGAACAGGATGTGACGCAATTTCATCTGGTACTCCTTCGTGTAGTCTCGGTTCGAAAAAACCGGTTAAAAGTACTGCAATCGATTCGAAATACGCTCGGCTGCCGCCACCGTCAGACGGATCAGCTCTTCGTGGCGCTGGGCCACACGCACGGCCGGCGCCATCAGGGTGATGGTGCCCTCCAGAAGTTCCTTCGCGGCGAACACCGGGGCCGATACGCCCCAGACGCCGAAGTCCACTTCGCTCTCCGACACCGCATAGCGTTGCTTGCGAATCTCTTCGATCTGCGCGACGAGACGCTCCTGCGCGACCGGCTGGCCGGCCAGCTGGCGGCCGATCAGATTGTCGCGGGTGGTCTGGGGCAGGAAGGAGAGCAGGGCCTTGGCCGACGCGCCATGCACCAGCGGGTGCGCCCGTCCTTTGGCGAACGAGCAACGCAGCGATTGCTCGCTCTCGTGCATGTCGAGGCAGACGACCTGACCGTTCGCGGCGACGAGCAGACCGACGGTCTCCCCGGTGCGCTGCACGAGGGCGTCGATCTCTTCACGGGCCTGGGTAACAAGATGCGAGTTGTGGTCGAAACCCCACGCCAATTGCACGCCAACCGGACCAGGTTCGTAGAGCGCCTCATGGGCATGCTCCTGCACCAGGCCCCACTTCTTGAGCGGCACGAGGTGGCGGTAAACCGTGGAGAGCGGCAGGCTCGTTTGCGCGGCGATCTCGCGTGCCGCGATCGGTCGTCCATGACGCGCCACAGTCACAAGGACTTGCAGTACGCGCTCGGAGACCGAATGAGCTTCGGTGGTGTCCATCGTCTTCAAAAACTAAAAAATGCAAAAAAACCCGGCGGGCTATGCCGCCGATGACGACATGGGCGCTATCTTGCGACGCAATTCCCAAAGTAAAAAATGCGATTCTCAGCCGATGGTAACAAATTGGGCGATTACGCATAGGGACTTTCCCTTATGCATCGCGGAAGTCGATCATAAAAAAACGCCTAACCCTTTGATTAGCAAGGCCTTCGGCGTTTTTAAGCAGGATTTGAATAAAGCTTCTGATTAGCGAATATCGGTAGCCATTCAAGAAATCCTGCCGTTGAATAGCCACTCGATGAGAATCGGCTTCTGCACTTTCCCAAGTGCGCTCCTGGGCAGGTTGTCGAAAACGACCACGCGTCGCGGCAGTTTGAAGCGTGCGATACGCGTACCAAGAAAGTCGAGCACGGACGCCTGCGTGGCCGGTGACTCCGCCGTCGGCACGATCACCGCGACCGGCACCTCGCCCCAACGCTCGTCCGGCACGCCGACGACCGACGCTTCCATCACCCCCGGACAGTCGACCAACGCGTTCTCGATCTCTGCCGGATAGATGTTCTCACCGCCCGAGATGATCATGTCCTTGCTGCGGCCGACAACTTCGTAGCAGCCGTCGCCTCGCAGCCGCGCGAGGTCGCCCGAATGGAACCAGCCGTCTTCGAACGCGACATGACCGGGCGCTCGCCAGTACTCGCGCATGACGTTGGGCGCGCGCACCAGAATCTCGCCGACCTCGCCGGGGGCCGCCTCCTGCCCGGCCGCATCGACCAGACGGATTGCCACGCCCGGACAGGCGCGCCCCACCGCGCCGGGGTGCGCCTTCGCCTCGCCGAAGCGCAGCGCAATCGACACCGGACCGGTCTCCGTTGCACCGTACACCTGGCCCAGCGGAATGCCTCGCGCGTGAAAAGCGTCGATGGCGGACACGGGAACGACACTCGATCCGGCCATCACGCCACGCAACGACGAGAGATCCGTCGTCGCCCACGTCGGATGCATCTGCACGGCGCGCATCGTGGCGGGCACCATCAGCGAGAGCGTCGGGCGATATCGCGCGACGTCCGCAAGCCACGCCGCCGGATCGAAGCGCGGGTGCAGCGTAACGCTGGCGCCGCGCAGCAACGCCGGCAGCGTCTGAATGCAAAGACCGCCGACGTGAAACATCGGCAATGTCGACAGCACGTGATCGTCCGCACGCATGTCGTGCGACCACCAGCTCGCTTCGGCATTGGCCAGCAGTCCCGCCTGCGTGTGAAGCGCCCCCTTGGGTTCGCCCGTCGTGCCGGACGTATACGCAAGCAATACGGGCGCATCGGGCGCCACATCGGGGTAATCGACAGGCTTGACGGACGGCACCGCGATCAGGCCGTCGATGGGGGCAATCGCAGGCGGCAGCGCATCGGTGGGGGTGTCCTGCGCCAGCGTGTCGCGAATCCGGCGGGCCGCATCGCGATGCGCCGCGTCGAACCACAGCACGCGCACACCGGCGTGTCGCACGATGGCCGCCAGCTCGGGCACGGCCAGACGAAAATTGAGCGGCAGGAAGATGGCGCCGGCGCGCGCGCAGGCGAACAGCAGCGCCAGTTGCAATTCGTCGTTCAGACCGAGGCACGCGACGCGATCGCCCGGGGCGATGCGCCACGTCTCGCGAAGATGACCACCGACGCGCTCGATGCGTCGCCATAGCGCCGCGTAGTCGGTCGTCAGCGCTTCCTCACCTACGCCGCACCGCAGCGCCAGCCGCTCGGGCGTGGCGCGCGCGTGACGGGCAAGCGCTTCTACAAAAGGCGTCAACTTGTTCTCCGTGACAAGAGAGATGGCGAGGCTGTCGCCGCCCCGCCGCTTCGCTGAACCACTGATCTGCCGATGTTTCGCGACTTGTCGCTGCCTCACATCGACCTTTCGAGGATTCGACGAGGCATCCGACGCGATCACTCGTCGCGCTCGCCCGGCTCGTAAAGCGCTTCGCGACCGATACGATCGAGGCACAGCTCCGCCGTCCACGGCAGCATCAGCGCGCCGCAACGCGAATCACGATACATGCGCTCGAGCGGGAGCGTCTTGAGCATCGACTGTCCGCCGCAAGTGCGAATCGCGAGACGGCACAGCTCGTTCGCATTCTCCATGATCGTGTACTGCGCCGCATAGGCGCGCAGACGCGCCTCCTTGCCCGGATCGGCACGACCGTCCTGCAACGCCCGCAGGAACAACGCGCGGGTCTGCTCCAGCATGATGTGCATTTGCGCGACGGCGATTTGCTTGGTCGGATACATGCGGCGCTTGACCGGTGCGCCCATGCCCTCAGCTTCGCCACGCAGGTAGCGCACAGTGAAATCGTACGCGGCCTGCGCAATGCCCATATACGTCGGGGCCAGCGTCATGAACATGTGCGGCCAGCGGCTCGCCGCCTGATAGTAGACGCCGCGCGGCATCAGTTGCAGTTCGTCGGCGACGAACACGTCCTTGAAGAGCAACGTGCGCGAGACGGTGCCGCGCATGCCCAACGGGTCCCAGTCGCCGGTGACGGTCACGCCCGGGGCGTCGCCCGGCACGGCGATGTAGAAGGTGTCCTTCATCGACAGTTCTGGCTTGTCTTCCGTGCACAGCACCCCGTAGTAGTTCGCTGCGCCGGAGAGCGACGCGAAGATCTTGCGGCCGTTGATCCGCCAGCCGCCGTCGACCTTCGTCGCCGTGGTGCCGAACGGCGCCTTGCCGGCAGCCGCGGCGCTGCCTTCGGAGAACGGTTGTGCGTAGATCGCACCGTCCTGAATCACCCGCTCGAAGTGGTGCTTGCGATACCCCGCGTGCTCGGCGCGTTGCTCGGGCGTCATCTCGAGATCGTCCGCGAGAATGCCCGTCCACATCATGGAGCAGGTGTGCATGTTGAACGTGAGCGCCGTGGCGCCGCAATGACGTCCCAGTTCGGCGGAGACCATCATGTACGTGGCGAAGTCTGCGCCGAGGCCGCCGTCGTCTTCGGGAATGCACAACTTCAGCAGCCCTGCGGCACGCATGTCGTCATAGTTCTCGAACGGGAACGACGCTTCGCGATCCCATTGGGCCGCGCGCGGCGCGAGCGATTCGCGTCCGACCTGTTCTGCCAGCGCCAGCAGGCGCCGCTGCTTGTCCGTGAGCGGGTAGTGCTCGCCGACGATCGAAGGGGGCTGATAGGCCACGGTAGTCTCCTGATGTGTTCTTGGGGTGCCTGAGGAAATCGGGCGGTGGCTAGAGCGTCGAGAGGAACGCTTGCACCTCGGTATCGAATGCCGCCGCATGCGTGAGATTCATGAGGTGTCCCGCGCCCGGCAGACACACGTAACGGGCATCGGGAATGGACTCGGCCATGCGGGCCATGACTTTCGGCGGCGCGTTGTTGTCGTGCTCGCCTGCGATGAGCAAAACGGGCACGGACAGGCGCGCCAGCGCGGCACGCTGCTCGAAACCCACGAGCGCGTGCAAGGCGGCGCGGTACGCCTCGGGCGTGAGCGCGCCCATGGCGTCCACGGCCACCGATCGGGCCGCCTCGCGCGCGACGTCGTCGGGCTCGCCCAGCATGCCAGGCACAATGGCCTGCGCGATCTCGCGCAAGGTCTTGCCAGCATCGAGCGGCGCGGTGCGTTGACGCACGAACTCGCGCTGGAAGTCGCCGTCCGGCTTGCCGAATGCCGGCGACGTGCCGCACAGCACGAGCCCCGCGACATGGCGCGTGAGCGGCTCACCGCGCGCCATCCATTCCTGCACGACCATGCCGCCCATGCTGTGGCCGACAAGGACGAGAGGAGATGTGGGGGAAGCGCCAGACGACACCAGCCTGTCGAGCCATACGCCGAGCGCGTCGGCCAGCGCCGCCATCGTCGGCGCGGCGGGCATGGCACTCTCGCCATAGCCCGGCATATCCCACGCCGCGACGCGATATCCCGCGGCAACGAACGTCTCGAACTGCGCGGGCCAGACGTCACGATTGCCGCCGATGCCATGCAACAGCACGAGGGTGAGCGGGCCGTCGCCGGCCACGCGGTAGGCAGGACAGTCGTGCTGATCGGCGCGGGCGGGCGTCGTCATGCGAACTCGCCTTGCAGTTGGCCGTCGCGCACCACCACGTCGTCATCGAGCGAGATCGTGCATTTGCGCAGCGGCAGATCGAAGTGGCCCAGCGTGTGGCGTCCCGCTACTTCGTTAGCGCCCGTCGAGTACAGGAAGTTGCCGGCGAATGCGCGTTGCTCCGTGCCGTTGCAGTCACGCTTGTCGTAACAGGCGAGCGCATCCCAGCGCGCCCGTCGATTCAGACCGAAGCCGACATGGGAGACGGCGTACGCCTCGCGATCGCCCCAAGCGGCGAAGTAGTCGCGCATGAGATCGACGTCGACGCCCTCGCCGTCGATCGCCACAACGTAATCGTCTTCGACGGTGAGCGCGATCCGGTCGCGCAGATACTGTTTGAACGTGAGGTTGATGTCGCCCGGCGCCAGCACGAGCCGGCCGCTCACGCTGTGCGCTGCGGGGAACGCCAGCGCCAGCCCGCCGGGCCAGTGTGCGACCTGACCGGGTTTGGCGCACCAGCCCCACACGCCGCCCACGCGCGCGTCGCGAAGCCCGATGCGCAAATCCGTGCCGGCCGCCGACGTCACATGCATTTGCGATGCGCCGCGCAACCGCTTGATCGCAGCACGCACTTTCGGCTCCAGCGCCGGGTCGGTGGCGCAGCGTTCCAGAATCTCGGGATGTTCGTTGGAGACCATCAGCACGCGCGCGCCGCCGCCGAGGATCTCGGGCAGTTCGGGGGCATGCAGCAGGCCTTCGACGGTGCAGTCGACGACCAGCGTTGCCGTCTTGAGCGCGGCGACCACCGGTGCGAGTTGGCCCAAAGCGTCGCTCGCGCCGGTGGAGCGCACCGGCACCGGCGCAGACACGCGCGGGCTCGGGACCACCAGCCGAAACGGCCTGGCGCCGAGCGACTCGGCAGCCAGTTGCGCTAATTCCACGTTCACAGGCCGGGATTGCGTTTCAGCTACAATCGCCACCACGTCACCGGGTCGTATGTCGCAGCGCCGCAAGGTCTCGGCAAATACGTCGATCCACTTATGCTCGATTCGCTCGATCAGCATATCGTCTCCTGAGCGCCTGACCTTCTCGCCCCGAAACGGAGCAACGTTTGGCCATCACGCGTCTTGTCGATCTGTTGTTCGTGCCATAGTATATGAATATTCATACAAATCAACCCGATCAAATTTGCCGGGCGGAATGGACGGGAGTGCAGGGAAAGTGAACGTCAAACACGCCGCAGCGCCGGACTTCGACAGCGCCGCTTTTCGCAGTGCGCTCGGTCAATTTGCGACCGGTGTCACCGTGATCACCACGCGGGCCGACGACGGCTCGCTCATCGGCATTACCGCCAGTTCGTTCAATTCGGTGTCACTCACGCCCCCGCTCATCCTGTGGAGCCTTGCGACGCGAGCCGGCAGCATGCCGGTCTTCCGGGAGAACTCGCATTACGCCGTGAACGTACTCGCAGCCGATCAACTGGATCTCTGCAAACGCTTCGCCACGATGAAAGGCGACCGGTTCGCCGGCGTGCCTTACACGTTGTCGGCCTCGGGCACCCCGGTGCTCGACGGCGCACTGGCCTGGTTCGAATGCCACAATCGCAGCCGATACGACGAAGGCGATCACGTCATCTTCGTCGGTGAAGTCGAGCGTTGCGGCGTGCATGGAGACGTGGCGGATCGCATGCCGCTGATCTTCCACGCCGGTGGCTTCCACAAGCCGCAATCGCTGGGCTGAGGCACGCCATGTCGGTTGCGGGCGCGCCGTTCGTCGACGACTATCTGGCGTATCTGCTCGCCCGCGCGAGTGCGCTCGTCTCGGACGAATTCCATCGTGAAGTCTCCGCCGCCGGGCTCGGCGTGCTGGAGTGGCGCGTGCTCGCCACGCTCTCCGACGCCCGGGCGCGTACCGTCAATCAGTTGACCGATATCGTGCTCGCCAAGCAACCCACGGTCACCAAGGTCATCGACCGGCTCGAAGCGTCCGGGTATGTCGTGCGCGGCGAGAGCGCCACCGACAAGCGCCAGTCGCTCGTGTCGCTCACCGGGGCGGGCGTCGCCCATGTCAAGCCGCTGCTCGACAGCGCACGTCGACACGAGGCACGCGTGCTCGAGCGCTTCGGCGAGACACAGTCGGCACAGTTGAAGGACTCGCTGCGAGAACTCATCCATCAGATGACGCATCGCGGGTAATCCTCGCGCGAAGCCCCTGCCCCCGGCTCCCCCTGTCGCCGCTCCGGCACCCTATCCGAGTGCGGACGAACTCGCATCGAATTCGACCAATTTCATAAAAATTAAAATAATCCACCGAAAAACCGTGAAAAATGTTCGCCGGATTTCAATCTGACGTTACCCGCCCTTCGAATACGCAAGCACCTGCGGCGAGGAATTTCCTAAACTATGGGGGACTTTTCCTTTCATAAATCGCCCGTCGCGGCCCCTCACAGATCGCTTGCGTATGAAAGTTCCGAACGCTGCGGACAACCCCGCCGCCCCACCCGACACGCGCGAGCGTCGCGTATGGGATATCAGCGCGCCACTGTCGGCCGACACTCCGGTCTGGCCGGGCGACACGCCGTTTACCGAGGAGGCCGTCTGGCAGATCGGGCCGGATTGTCCGGTCAATGTGGGACGCATCACGCTGTCGCCGCACACGGGCGCCCATGCGGACGCACCGCGTCATTACGACGCCGCCGGCGTTTGCATCGGTGAAGTCGATCTTCAGACCTATCTGGGGCCCTGCCGGGTGATTCACTGCCTCGGTGCGTCGCCGCTCGTCACGCCGCAGCGGATCGAAGCGCATCTGAAAGACGTGCCGCCACGCGTGCTGCTGCGCACCTACCGGCAAGCCCCCGTTTCACGCTGGGATAGCGAGTTTTGCGCCGTCGCGCCCGAGACCGTCGATCTGCTCGCTTCGCACGGCGTGACGCTGGTGGGCATCGATACGCCGTCGCTCGATCCGCAACAGAGCAAGACGATGGATGCGCATCACCGCATTCGCACGCATCGCATGGCAATCCTCGAAGGGCTGGTGCTCGACGCCATCGCGCCCGGCGATTACGAACTCATCGCGCTACCGCTCAAGTTCACGCGGCTCGACGCCAGCCCGGTTCGCGCCGTGCTGCGTTCGCTCTGAACCGCTGAGCCCCGGCGGCGCATACGCCTCCTTTGCTCGACTACACACCACCTCAACCAACGCAAACCATGACGTCTTCTCGCAACGATTGTCTGGCCCTCGACGCGGCCGATCCGCTCGCCCCGCTGCGTGCCCAATTCGATTTGCCACCGGGAGTGATCTATCTCGACGGCAACTCGCTCGGCGCACGGCCGATCGCGTCGGCCAAACGTGCACAGGAAGTGATTACCGGCGAATGGGGCGTCGGTCTCATTCGTAGCTGGAACGAGGCCGACTGGTTTGCGCTGCCACGCACGCTGGGCGATGCGCTCGCGCCGATCGTCGGCGCGGGCAAGGGCGAAGTCGTGGTGACGGACACCACGTCGAGCAACCTCTTCAAGGTGATGGCCGCTGCGCTCGACGCGCAGCGCTCACGCGCCCCGCAGCGCAAGGTCATCGTCTCCGAGCGCAGCAACTTCCCGACCGATCTGTACATCGTGCAGGGCCTCACGCGTTTGCTCGACGACGGCTATTCGCTGCGTCTGATCGACACGCCGAACGATTTGCCAGGCGCGCTGGACGACGACGTGGCGGTCGTCCTTCTCACGCATGTGAACTATCGCACCGGCGCGATGTATGACATGGCCGGACTGACGGCGCGGATTCATGCGTCTGGCGCCCTGGCGGTGTGGGATCTTTGCCACTCGGCGGGCGCCGTACCGGTCGATCTGAACGGCGCGAACGCCGATTACGCCGTGGGTTGCACCTACAAGTATCTGAACGGCGGCCCGGGCGCACCGGCCTTCGTGTGGGTCAACAAGGCGCATCAGAATACGTTCTGGCAGCCGCTGTCGGGTTGGTGGGGCCATCGCACGCCGTTCGCGATGACGCCGGAATACACCCCCGACGACGGCATCGGACGTTATCTGTGCGGCACGCAGCCGATCATCTCGCTCTCGCTGGTGCAATGTGGTCTGGACATCTTTGCGCAGACGTCGATGGAAGCGCTGCGCAGCAAGTCGCTGGCGCTGACCGATCTGTTCATCGAACTGGTCGAAGCGCGTTGCGCCGAGTTCCCGCTGACGTTGGTGACCCCGCGCGATCATGCGTCGCGCGGGTCGCAGGTGAGCTTCGAGCATCCGCAAGGGTTTGCCGTGATTCAGGCATTGATTGCCCGTGGCGTGATCGGCGACTACCGTGAGCCGCGCATCATGCGTTTCGGCATGACGCCGCTTTACACGAGCTTTGCCGACGTATGGGACTCGGTCGAAATTCTGCGCGACGTGCTGAGCACGGGATCGTGGGACAGGCCCGAATTTCATCGTCGTGGCGCGGTGACTTGAGCGAGGAGCGGTGAGTATGAGCAAGACTGTCCCCACATCCCCGGCATCGACCGACGAACACCCCCTGCCGTCGGCGCCTCAGGCGTCCTCGGGCGGGTGTCCGTTCGGGCACCACAGCGAATACAGCGAAGGCGAGCCCGGTGCGCCGAAGTCCGACCCCGCCGAGCCGGCGAACGCGAACGAATGGCACGACGCCGAGCTCGACTTCTCGAAGCGCATGAGCTACGGCGATTACCTGTCGCTCGATCCGATTCTGAACGCGCAGCATCCGCGCTCGACCGACCACAACGAGATGCTGTTCATCATCCAGCATCAGACGAGCGAACTATGGATGAAGCTCGCGTTGTTCGAGTTGCAGGCGGCGCGTACGGCGGTGCATCACGACGAATTGCCGCCGGCGTTCAAGATGCTGGCCCGCGTGTCGCGCATTCTCGAGCAACTGGTGCAGGCGTGGAGCGTACTTGCGACGATGACGCCGTCGGAGTATTCGTCGATGCGCCCCTCGCTGGGCAGTTCCTCGGGCTTCCAGTCGTATCAGTACCGCATTCTGGAATTCATGCTGGGCAACAAGAATGCGGCGATGCTCCAGCCGCATTCGCATCGTCCGGATCTGTTCCAGCAGGTGGAGGCGGCCCTGAAGGCGCCGTCGTTCTACGACGAAGTGGTACGTTTGCTCGCGCGTCGCGGATTTGCGATTGCGCCGGCGCGACTGGAGCGCGACTGGACGAAACCGACGCCGCACGACAAGAGCGTGGAAGCGGCGTGGCTGGAGGTGTACCGCAATCCGTCGCAGCACTGGGAGCTTTACGAGATGGCAGAAGAACTGGTCGATCTCGAAGACGCTTTCCGCCAGTGGCGCTTCCGTCACGTCACCACCGTCGAGCGCATCATCGGCTTCAAGCAAGGAACCGGCGGCACCAACGGTGCGCCGTATCTGCGCAAGATGCTCGATGTCGTGCTGTTCCCCGAGTTGTGGCACGTCCGAACGTTGCTGTGATTCGCTCCGTCGGATGATGCGCTTAGCGTCTGCCCCTGCTGCTCGGGGCGTGGCGCTAAGCGACGTCTCACCGTCCCCGGTCGAGTGGCCGCCAAGCGCTTACGCGTTACCGCTGAGTCGGGCGGCCAGTTGCTTCAATCGGGGGCCGATCTCTTCGCGAAACACCGCATCGGAAATCGACGACGATGGCCCGCTGCAACTGATCGCGAGCCACCGGTTTTGCCTGACATCGCGAAGCGGCACCGCCACCGCATTCACACCCTCATGCCACTCGCGAAACGAGTAGCAGCACCCCTCGCGCCGGTATGACTCGATGCCCTTGTCGACGCCGGTCTTCAGCGCGTCCCATCCGACATGGCGCAGCGCCGCCGGATTCGCATCGTAGGCGTCGTGCAGGTCGCTGAGCATCGTTTCACGCTCGGTCGGCGTCATGGCCGCGAGATAGACGCGCCCCATCGAACTCGTCAACATCGACAAACGCGACCCCGCCGTCAAACCCAGTGTGAGATGCGCCGAATCGCTGCGAATCGTCTCCAGATACATCATGTCGAGCCCCTCGCGGCAACCGAGCGAGATCGAGCATCCCATCTCCCTGGCCAACGTGCGCATATGAGGACGCGCCAGCGTCAGCATGTCCGTGCCGTTGAGGAACGCATAGCCGAGCGCAAGTACGCCGGCATCCAGCGCATATTTGCCCAGATCGGCGTCGTAACGCAGATAGCCGAGTTCGGTGAGCGTGTAGGCCAACCGGCTGACGGTCGCTTTCGGCAACCCGGTGCGCGCCGCGAAGTCGCGATTGCCCAGCAAGACGTCGTCCGGCCCGAAGGCCCGCAGCAATTCGAGTCCCCGAGCGAGCGCCGTCACGAACTTGCGCTCGTCGTGCGAGGGCGGCACACCGTGCGCCGGCGCACCGGCAAAGGCAGACAGGGACGTTTTGATCACAGCCATCGCGCACTCCGCTTCCAGTCATTGCCAACAGCGTCGGCCAATGCATGCGCTGACCGTTGCCGGGCAAAAAACTTTAGTGTTAAACTAATTTCGATTTCAGAACATTGTTCCGCATTGCGGAACTTCCGTCAAGTTGAATGGAGGAGAAGGGTCATGGCAGGCAATGCACAGTTTCACTGGGAAGATCCGCTGCTGCTCGACGCGCAGCTCACCACCGACGAGCGCATGGTTCGTGACGCTGCGGCCGCCTACGCGAACGACAAGCTCGCGCCGCGCGTGCTCGAAGCCTTCCGTCATGAGCGCACCGACGCGGCGATCTTTCGCGAGATGGGTGAGATCGGCCTGCTCGGCCCCACGATTCCCGAACAATACGGCGGCCCCGGCCTGAACTATGTGGCCTATGGTCTGATCGCCCGCGAAGTCGAGCGCGTGGACTCCGGCTATCGCTCGATGATGTCGGTGCAGTCGTCGCTGGTGATGGTGCCCATCTACGAATTCGGCAGCGAGGCGCAAAAGCAGAAGTATTTGCCGAAACTGGCCAGCGGCGAGTGGATCGGCTGCTTCGGTCTGACCGAACCGAACCACGGCTCGGACCCCGCCGGCATGACAACACGCGCCAGGAAAGTGGCCGGCGGTTACGAGCTGAGCGGGGGCAAGATGTGGATCACGAATTCGCCGATCGCCGACGTCTTCGTGGTGTGGGGCAAGCTCGCCGACGAAAACGGCGAGGAGAAGATTCGCGGGTTTATTCTCGAAAAAGGCTGGAAGGGACTTTCCGCGCCGGCCATTCACGGCAAGGTCGGCCTGCGCGCCTCGATCACCGGCGAGATCGTGATGGATCAGGTCTTTGTGCCGGAAGAGAATCTGATGCCGGGGGTCTCCGGTCTGAAGGGGCCGTTTACCTGCCTGAATTCCGCGCGCTACGGCATCGCCTGGGGCGCGCTCGGTGCGGCCGAATTCTGCTGGCACATGGCGCGTCAGTATGTGCTCGACCGTCAGCAGTTCGGTCGTCCGCTCGCGGCCAATCAGTTGATCCAGAAGAAGCTCGCCGACATGCAGACCGAAATCACGCTGGGCCTGCAAGGCTGCCTGCGTCTGGGCCGCATGAAGGACGAGGGCACGGCTGCCGTCGAGATCACATCGATCATGAAGCGCAACTCATGCGGCAAGGCACTCGACGTCGCCCGACTCGCTCGCGACATGCTCGGCGGCAACGGCATTTCGGACGAATTCGGTATCGCCCGTCATCTCGTGAACCTCGAAGTGGTAAATACTTACGAAGGCACGCATGACATTCACGCCCTGATTCTCGGGCGCGCACAGACGGGTATTCAGGCGTTCTTCTGATCTCGTCGGTTCACCGGATGCGGCCTCAGTAGTCGCAGCGGCAACGATGACGTCGATGCGTCGTGCGAAGTGGCCGGAAGTGCGCGGGGAGGAGGCGATTGCGGCTATCGTGGCTTTCGGCCCTTCTCTCCTTGAATGCGTCCGGCTGCGCGCAGCTCAACGCGGCATGCCTCGCGATTTGACGCGTCGACGAACTTGTCTGGTACGCGCCGTTCTCGCGCCGCATGTCGCGGGCTGTCAATCCCACGAGTGACGGCGCGTACCAAACAAAAATGCCAGCGCACCTCGCGCTGGCATTTTTTTGGACTGCACGTGCTGTGAGCGACGCGCTTGCCTGCGGTTTGCGACCGGATTACTTGTTCGGTTGCGGCGTCAGACGCAGGTACGGACGCACCGCCTTGTAGCCCTTCGGGAATTTCTCCTTGAGCACGGCTTCGTCCTTGAGCGACGGCACGATCACCACGTCTTCGCCATCTTTCCAGTTACCCGGGGTCGCCACCGAGTAGTTGTCGGTCAGTTGCAGCGAGTCGATGACACGCAGGATTTCGTCGAAGTTACGGCCCGTGCTTGCCGGGTACGTGATGATCAGACGCACCTTCTTCTTCGGGTCGATCACGAACAGCGAGCGCACCGTAACGGTCTCGCTGGCATTCGGGTGAATCATGTCGTACAGCTGGGAGACTTTCCGGTCTTTATCCGCCAGGATCGGAAAGTTGACCGTGGTGTTCTGCGTCTCGTTGATGTCGTTGATCCAGCCCTTATGCGACTCGGCGTCGTCCACCGACAGCGCGATAGCCTTCACGTTACGTTTTTCGAACTCGCCCTTGAGTTTGGCGGTCAGACCGAGTTCGGTCGTGCACACCGGCGTGTAGTCGGCCGGATGCGAGAAAAGGACACCCCAGCCATCGCCGAGGAATTCGTGGAATTTGATCGTACCGATCGACGAATCCTGCTCGAAGTCGGGAGCGATATCGCCCAAACGCAATGTCATTTACGGTCTCCTTGAGAACCTTTCACTCAGTGGGAACAAGACTAAAGGATGCTAAGCTTAGTCAGAACGAATAAAAAATTTGTTCCAAATAACGATTCGAAATATATCGCAGACGCGGTGTTGTTTTCTGGCAACGATGCGTTGAAAGCGGTACGATAGTCCCCATATCAGCTGGACCACCCGCACATCTGTTTCGCATTTTCCTCCCAGAACCGGGTAACGATTATGTCGCAAGTGCACACCAACAAGGAGAAGTTCATGACCGATATCAAATCCGTACTGGCCGACGCCGAAGACCTGCTCAAGCAAGCTGCCAACACGACCGGTGAGCGTGCTTCCGAATTGAGCGACAAGGCCCTGGCGCTGCTCAAGCAGGCCAAGGAAAAAGCATCGGACGTTCAGGTCGTCGTCGTGGAAAAGAGCAAACAAGCCGCTCGTGCGACCGACGACTATGTGCACGATCATCCGTGGCAGGCAGTGGGCATCGCCGCCGGTATCGGCGTGGTGATCGGCCTGCTGCTCAACCGTAAGTAAGCTGCGCCGACGCAAGTCGCCCTCTCGCCTACTCTGCCCAAGGCGGAGCCTGCCTGACCGGCGCGACGGGTCCGGCGGGCCGCCCAGTCCAGCCCATGACCGACAATGATCGCACGACCCCGCCGCGGCCTTCGCTGCGGCGCCTCGCTGGTGCGTTGCTCGAGATCGTACAGTCGCGCATCGAACTCATCGGTATCGAACTGACCGAGGAAAAAGAACGCCTGATGGGTGTTGCGTTCCTCGGTCTTGCCGCGATGCTCTTCGGTGTTCTTGCCCTTGTGGCGCTGACCGCGCTGGTGATCGTCATTTTCTGGGACACCTACCGCCTCCAGGCCATGACCGGCATCTTCATCGTGTATCTCTTGCTCGCGGGCTGGTGCGCCACGCGTGCGCGCAATATTCTGCGCGATGCCCCGATGCCGTTCGAAGCCACACTGGCCGAATTCGAAAAGGACCGCGACGCCCTGCGTCCGGACTGAAGGAGAGCTGCCCGTGCCGTTGGAACAGAACCGTCCGCAACG
This sequence comes from Pandoraea anhela, assembly GCF_902459655.1. Lineage (GTDB taxonomy): Bacteria > Pseudomonadota > Gammaproteobacteria > Burkholderiales > Burkholderiaceae > Pandoraea > Pandoraea anhela. The sequence goes on along the minus strand of NZ_CABPSB010000003.1, from coordinate 92,386 downwards.
TCCACGCCGCCCGCGACAGTCGCGGCGCTCGCGCCATGAGTTGCTTGCCATCCGCAAGGAACTCGTGCTCACGCGCATCGCGGTCGAGCGCGCCGAACTGATTCAGGCGTCGCACGTCACCCGCGAACGCCTGCGCAACTTCCGCTGGGTTCGCTATCTGCTGCCCGGCGGTTTCGCGAAGTTCTCCGGTCTTGGCGGTCTCGCGAATTCCGGCCTCAAGCTCGGCGGCTTGCTCGAACGCTATCCGCTCGTCAGCTCGGTGGCATCGATCGCACTCACCGGTCTGTCGCATACGCCCATCGGCCGCATCGCCCGGCGCAGCCTCAAGTGGGGCACCGTCGGCGTGCTCGCCTGGCAAGGCATCAAACTCTGGCACGAATCGACGAAGCCTTCCGGACCGCAAGCGGGCGCGTCGCAAGATGCAACGGCCGAGACCGGCAACGATCGCGGCACGCCACCGATGTAATCGCGTCACGCTCGCCGGGCCACATCGCCCGTCGAGCGGACGACCGACGTCGCCACTCCCGCCTCGCCTCCCCTGCCTCCCCTGCCTCGCATCTCCCGCGTCGCCCCTCCCGCCTCGCGTACCCGCCGCAAGCCGTGCGGGATATTTTGCACGCCCGATTCGCAGCACGCCCCGCCGTATCTCATCTGCCACACGAGCGCCGCCGCACACCGTCCGGTATGTTTCGCAAGCCCGATACTCGGTGCTCCCCCGGCACGATGCACAAAACGGCATCGCGCCATCGACTACGCATCGCAGCGCTTTGCAACGCGGGCGCGTCCGTAAGCATTGATGGTGATGCACACACGTCGCCCATACCCTGCAATGCGCACGGTGCCCGAGAGCCATTTGTGCGCCTCGGTTCGTATGAACCCGCTTTCCGAAAACGCAAGCCCCTCCGTGTAGTACAGGCCCCATCTCGCCTCAATGGATACGCCTCGCGGCAGCGGTGCGTAGCGGGCGAGCAGTGGCTCGCCGTCATCGAAGCGATGGTTTCGATTCTCGTCGACGAACGTCACCCAGCCGCCACTCAAACTCGCGCCGTCATGCGGCGCGATGGCGATCCGACGGTGTCGCGCAATGGCCTCTGCCCTGGCAGTCTGCATCGCCGCCATGAAAGCGCGTGCGGTGATGTCCACGCCGACACGGCGTCGCACCGCATCTATCGACGGCGCTACCGCCATGATCGCCACGACCATGATCGCCATCGCAACAAGGCATTCGATCAACGTCACGCCTCGCATCGCTCGGCCGCGCCACCTTGGCTGCGGCGATCGAATCGTACGATTCGTACGATTCGCACAAATCACGGGAATGGCACGCATGACACGAATCGCGTGTCGCAGACGCAGCGCTCGCGCTCCGCGCCCGGCGCCGGCGACATCGACCTCACCGGCCCGAACGACGCCGGCGCTTCGCCCGATCGCGACGACGACCGCGCACGCCCGGCACCGGCACAAAATGTCCGTAGCGATTCGTGCATTACACATCGCAGCGCTCCCGACGTCGCCCGGGCTCAGCCGTCACTACCGAACTGTCGTGCCACGCCACAACCTCGCGCCAGTTCAGCCGCCGCGACGCGTACGATCCGGACGCCACGCTTGCGCCGTTCTGCCCCCCAGCTCGCGCGCTCACTTCATAGACGGCCTGTAGAAAAACACGCGTCCCCGGCAGATTCCCGCACCCCATCGCACTGATGCGATAGCGCCGTATCGGTGACGCCCTCGCCACCTTCTCCAATGCGCCGTTGGGGTACACACCGGTAAAGGCGATTCGCTCGATGAAGTAGCGCGCGTTATCGGTCCGGACGACCTCGCGACCATTCCAATCGACCTTGACCCACCCTGCCACGCGGTTCTGCTCGCGGTAGCCCGTTCGATAGCTCGCCGCCATGATGTCATGGGGTCCGGCGTCGAGTTCGCTCAGGGCCGCTATCTCGGATGCCTGCGCACCACGCACCAACCTGTCGTGGCCCACCCGCAGCGCATTGTCGGCCGCCGCGAAAGCCACGGCGCGGTCGTTCGTATAAGCGATAAAACGACTCGCCATCTGCCGATGTTGAATGCCCGAGGCCGCCAGCGCCATCAGTGCGGCCAACCACATCACGATGAAGACGCCAGCCACTTCGCCGCCTCCTCCACGCCACCATCATTACGCCGATAGGCCACCGCGTTGAACACATGCAAATGGACGTTGCCCGCATTGGAGAGCCATTTGTACTCCCGGCCACCCGACGCGGCATCGAAGACTTCAACCGTGCGGCCAACGCGCGGCTTACCTCCCGCACGCGGTGCGCCACGCACCACCAGCGAAAACGCCACAGCGCCGATGTTTTCCCATCCGCCCGAACCCAATGGCGGATTTGGCGGCTTGCGGCGCGCACTCTTGACCGGCGACATCCACCGTAACGGGCCAGTGCCGCCTGCGCGAACGCCAAGTCGGATGTACATCGCTTCAACCCCCATCACCAACGCCTGTGCCGGATGCAGATCCGTGAAATGCGCCGCGCGCTCCCCATATCGGCAAAACAGCGAGGGAATGCCATCCTCCCCCTTGTCGACGTAGAAGATGCTGAGGTTCCGGTTATCCCCGTTGCTGCGCGCCCTCACATTGAGTCCCGCGCAGTTCTGCACCGCACCGCTGCCATTGCCGTTCTCGTCGCCAAAGCCAGCGCCGTGGAATTGCACCTCGAGAATCGAACTCCCTTGCCAGCCGCGTTTCGGGCAGGTGTCCACCGTGCTGGCGCACTCGGCGCTCGCGCGCAGCGACGGCCAATCGCGCTTACGCGCGTCGTCCAGCGGACGAATCAGGCCCTCCGCCGGATCCCAATTCCTATAGCCCGCCATGGCGACAGCGCGAGAGAGCTGCGTCAGCGCGAAGACGGCCCGCTCGTTCACGTCGTATCGCTCGGCCTGCACGCGCCACAACCGGATGCCCGCCAGATAGATCGCCGTTGCCGCCATCACGATCATCAGCCCCAAGGGCATGGCAATGACCCATTCAAGTAAAGTGAAGCCACTGGCGCGGTGTTGTCGTCTCACAAGCGGACGGTCGTTGCGCCACATCGTCATGATCGACGGTCGATGGCTGAGGTAACGCCCGACACGAGGGACGGCATCGGCGCACCACCTCGATCAAGCGATGGTGCGGGCGACGCCGCCAACACCGCACCAGAGGCAGGCAAGCGTCGATGCTCGACGCAAGCCCGGTCGTCGCACGCCGGTGACGGCATCGCCATCGCGATCGCCTTCTGCGAGGTGACAAGTTCCGCAGACGACATGCCGCCAGCCGCCTGCCAATGCGCAAATCCCTGTGCGCCCGCCATCAAGGCAGTCAGCGTGAACATCACGTCGAGAAGCGCCGCCCCTCGCATGACACGCAGGCGATGAACTCGCGCCGCACATCGCACAGACGCGGGCGATTTCCCGGCGGCCGTCGAAGCCCGTAAGCGCGCGTCCTCCTCCTTCGCCGACAACAGCCGCTTGCGTGCCGCGTCGTGCGCGGGCGTACCCGGTCGGGGCAGGGATAGCGTTCCTGTTCGACGCGCCTGATGTTTTCGATGCATCCGTCGGCCGGTCCGTGTGTCGCGCGATAGGTGCCGGCCAGTCATTTTCATCGTGGGGTGGCGATCCTGCTGCATGGTGCGGTTCCTCATCTCGTTGATCGTTGACGACGCCTCCATCGTCGCGCACCGGGGCCACTGCGCCAATCGGACAAGACCGCAAAACCCACCTCGTTATGTGCCACCGCGCTTTTCACACGCAAGACGTCATGCACGCTCATTTCACATGTCAACGCCAAAGGGTCGGCGGCAAATGGCACATGCCCCCGCCATGCTTGCGCTGACGACAACGCCCTGCATTTTCTCTCCCCGAGATCCGCCAATAAAAAACGGCGACCGAAGTCGCCGTTTTTGGCATGTCATGCGAATGCGCTTGCGTCAGGCATCGCCATCACATCGCGTCGCACACGAAGCGGGCAACGCGAAACGTCCCGCCGTCACTTCTTGAGGGACCCGATGAGATTGACGTACTCCTGCTGCACGGCCTCTTTCGACTGACCCTTGAGCATTCCCCAGGCGTCGAATTTGGCGCGGGCGACGAAATCCATCGCACCGGGGCGCGAGCCGGTCACGTCACCCTCGGTGCCTTGCTTGAATAGCGCGTAGATACGCAGCAGTGTCAGATTGTCGGGACGTTCGGGCAGCGTCTTGGACTGTGCCACCGCCTCATCGAAGCGGGCTTGAAGATCGCTCATGTGTCTCTCCCTGGAAAAACAGTCAGCTTATAAGTGCCCCGTACGACGCGCGGGCGATGGCCGCAGACGCACAGGCGTCGACGCTCGGGGTGTTGCGAATACAACGCGAACAAGGATAGCCACGATGGCCTATGCAAGGTAGGGGCCAGCGTAGAAGCCAGCGTCTAAACCTCTCGGGAACTGAGCCGTTTTTTCAAGCAACGCACATGCGTGAATACAATCGGCCCCCGCTCGATCCCCTGGCAATCCCTTGCCAATCGCTGATCGATATCTGACCGATATCTGCCCGATCGATGGTTCGCGGTGTCAAAGCCCCATGCAAAACGCCCGGCCATGGCCGGGCGTTTCGACTTTCAAGCCTTCCGTCGGAGCAGGACATGCGAACGAATCAGGCGGTGCTCATGTCCCGCCGTGCGATCACGACGCCGATGCCGCCGATGCCGCGCCGGCGTTGGCCGGCACGCTGTGCTCCTGCCAACCGCCGCCGAGCGCCTTGTACAGCGTAACGAGATTGGTCCAGCGCGCCAGACGCGTCGAGATCAGCGTCTGCTGCGACGAATACAGCGAGCGTTGCGCGACCAGCGCGTTCAGATAGCTGTCCACGCCATTGCGATAGCGCATGTCCGAGAGTTTGTAGCTCTCGTCGCTCGCCTTCACGAGCGATTCCTGCGCCGCAATCTGGTCGTCGAGCGTGCCGCGTGCGGCCAACCCGTCGGACACCTCGCGGAACGCCGTCTGAATCGCCTTCTCGTAGTTGGCGATCTCGATGCGCTTTTGCACCTTGGCCAGATCGAGGTTGGCGATGTTCTGCCCGCCCGCGAAGATCGGCAGCGTGATGGTCGGTGCGAACGACCATGCGCCCTGCCCGCCCTTGAACAGATTGCTCAGCGACGCGCTCGCCGTTCCCGCATTCGCCGTGAGCGAAATGGACGGGAAGAACGCGGCACGCGCTGCGCCGATGTTCGCATTGGCCCCCTTGAGCGTGTGCTCGGCGGCCGTCACGTCCGGACGACGCAGCAGCAGATCGGACGGCAACCCTGCGGGCAGATCGGCCAGCAGGCCCTGCCCGTCGAGCGGACGTGCCGGCGGCAAATCGGCCGGCAACGGCTGGCCGATGAGCAGCGCCAGCGCGTTTTCGTCCTGCGCCACCTGACGCGTGTACTGCGCGAAATTCGCCCGCGCCGTATCGACCGGCGTTTGCGCCTGACGCAGATCCAGCCCCGAGGCCGTTCCCACGTCGAAGCTGCGCTTGGTGAGGTCGTACGACGATTGCTGGCTCTTGAGCGTGTCGGCCGTCAGCTTGAGCAGTTCCTGATCGGCCAGCCACGTGAGATACGCCGTCGCCACTTCCGAAACGAGCGTGATGTGCGCCGCCTTGGCCGTGTCCTCGCTCGCCAGATACGTCTCCAACGCCTGATCCTTCAGGCTCTGGATACGACCGAACAGGTCGAGTTCATACGACGTGAAGCCCACGCCGACCTGATAGCTGCGGCTGATGCCGGCACGCCCCGACGCCGACAGATCTGCCGGCGAGCGCTGAACCGACGCCTGCCCCGCCGCCCCCACCGAGGGCAGCAGCGCCGCGCGCTGAATCTGATACTGCGCGCGTGCCGCTTCGACGTTGAGCATCGAGACGCGCAGATCGCGGTTGTTCTGCAGCGCGATCTCGATCAGCTTTTGCAGACGCGGATCGGCGAAGAACTCGCGCCAGCCCAGTTCGGCGGCCACGACGTTGCTGTCGGTGGCGCCGTTCTGGTTCGCCGCAGCGGGCGTCTTGTAAGCCGGGCCCGTGGGGAACGCGGTGGCGACCGGCGCCTCGGGCCGCTCGTAATGCGGCGCGAGGGTACAGCCTGCCAGGAACGCTGCCGCCAAGGCCATCGGCAATGCTTTGTGCTTCATAGGTCAGTTTCCTTCCTTGGCGGGACCGTCGGTTGCGTCCGGTTTTTCGTGACGCGCTTCCGGATGCTCCACCGTATCCAGATCCTCATGGGCGAAGCGCTTGCGCACCAGCACGAAGAAGACCGGCACGTAGTAGATCGCGAGGAACGTCGCGGCCAGCATACCGCCGATCACGCCTGTACCGATTGCGTGCTGCGACGCCGAACCCGCACCGTTCGAGATCGCCAGCGGCAGCACCCCGAGAATGAACGCCATCGACGTCATCAGAATCGGTCGCAGACGCAACCGCACCGCCTCCATCGTCGCTTCCATCAGCGTACGGCCCTGCTCTTGCAGATCCTTGGCGAATTCCACGATCAGAATCGCGTTCTTCGCCGACAGCCCCACGGTCGTCAACAGACCCACCTGGAAGTACACGTCGTTCGACAATCCGCGCAGCGTTGCTGCCAGCAGTGCCCCCAACACCCCCAGCGGCACCACCAGAATCACCGAGAACGGGATCGACCAGCTTTCGTACAACGCGGCCAGACACAGGAACACGATCAGGATGGAGATCGCATACAGCGCCGGCGCCTGCGAGCCCGAAATACGCTCTTCGAACGACAGCCCTGTCCACTCCAGACCGATACCCGGCGGGAGTTGCTTCGCGATCTCTTCGACCGCCTTCATCGCGTCACCCGACGATTTGCCCGGTGCCGGCATGCCCTGAATTTCCACGGCAGGCACGCCGTTGTAACGCTCCAGACGCGGCGAGCCGTACGTCCACTTGCCGGTGGCGAAGGCCGAGAACGGCACCATCGTCCCGCTGCTGTTGCGCACGTAGAGCTTGTTGATGTCCTGCGGCAGCATCCGGTCCTTCGGTTCCGCCATCACGTACACCTTCTTCACGCGACCGCGGTCGATGAAGTCGTTCACGTACGACGAGCCCCATGACGCCGACAGCGTCTGGTAGACGTCGGAGATCGACAGGCCCAATGCGGCCGCCTTTTCTTCGTCGACGTCGACCTTGTACTGCGGGGTGTCGTCCAGCCCGTTCGGACGCATGTTCGCGAGGTTCGGGTTCTTCGCCGCCATGCCCAGCAACTGATTTCGTGCCGCCATGAGCGCGTCGTGGCCGAGGCCTGCGCGATCCTGCAACTCGAAGTCGATACCGCCCGCGTTACCGAGTTCCGGCACCGACGGCGGGTTGATGGCGAAGATCATGGCGTCTTTCACGCTGGCGAAAGCCTGATAGGAACGCGCGATCACGGCCTGCACCTTGAGGTCCGATGCCTGACGGTCTTCCCACGGCTTCATCATCGTGAACGCCAGACCCACGTTCTGACCCCGGCCGTTAAAGCCGAAGCCCGTCACCGTGAAGATCGAACGAACCGAATCCTTTTCCTTCTCGAGGTAGTGCTTCTCGACCTGCTTCATGACGTCGAGCGTACGCTCCTGCGTCGCCCCCGGCGGCAATTGCACGAGGTTGAAGAAGTAGCCCTGGTCTTCGTCGGGCAAGAACGCCGTCGGCATGCGCACGAACAGGAAGCCGACCACCGCCACGATCACGACATAGACGACCACGAACGGCGTGGTGCGCTTGAGAATGCGCTCCACCTGGCCCTGGTATGCCTTCGAACCGCTGTCGAACTTGCGGTTGAACCAGCCGAAGAAGCCGCGCTTCTCGTGGACCTCGCCCTTCTTGATCGGCTTGAGGATCGTCGCGCACATGGCCGGCGTCAGCACGATCGCCACGAGCACCGACAGCGCCATGGCCGCCACGATCGTCAGCGAGAACTGACGATAGATGGCGCCGGTCGAGCCGCCGAAGAACGCCATCGGCACGAACACCGCCGAGAGCACGAGCGCCACGCCCACCAGCGCGCCGACGATCTGATCCATCGCCTTCTTCGTCGCTTCCTTCGGACTGAGCCCCTCCTCGGCCATCACCCGCTCGACGTTTTCGACCACCACGATCGCATCGTCGACAAGCAGACCGATGGCCAGCACGAGACCGAACATCGACAGGGTGTTGATGGAGAAACCTGCGGCGCCCATGATGCCGAACGTACCGAGCAGCACCACCGGCACGGCAATCGTCGGGATGATCGTCGCCCGCAGGTTTTGCAGGAACAGATACATCACGAGGAACACGAGCACGATACCCTCGATGAGGGTCTTGATCACTTCCTCGATCGAGATCTTCACGAACGGCGTGGTGTCGTACGGATAGTCGACCTTCATGCCTTGCGGGAAGTACGGCTCAAGCTCGGTGACCTGCTGCTTGACCGCCGTTGCCGTTTGCAGCGCGTTCGCGCCGGTGGCCAGCGTAATCGCCAGACCGGCGGCGGGCTTGCCGTTGTAACGGGCCACCACCTGATACGATTCGCCGCCCAGCTCGATACGCGCCACGTCGCCCAGACGCACTTGCGAGCCGTCCTTGTTGACCTTGAGCAGAATCTTGCGGAATTGCTCGGGCGTTTGCAGACGGCTTTGGGCCGTCACCGTCGCGTTGAGCTGCTGGCCCTTCACCGCAGGCGCGCCACCCAGCTCACCGGCCGAGATCTGCACGTTCTGCGCCTGAATGGCGTTCGAGACGTCGATAACGGTCAGGTTGTAGCCGTTGAGCTTCTGCGGATCGACCCACACGCGCATGGCGTACTGCGAACCGAATAACTGGACCTGACCCACGCCGTTCACACGGCTGATCGGATCCTGCACGTTGGCCGCGATGTAGTTCGCCAGGTCGATGTCGGTCATCGTGCCGTCATCGGAATACGCGCCGATCACCAGCAGGAAGTTTTTGGTCGCCTTCGCGACCTTGATACCTTGCTGTTGCACCTGCTGCGGCAGCAGCGGCGTGGCGAGTTGCAGTTTGTTCTGCACCTGCACCTGCGCGATGTCCGGGTTCGTGCCTTGCGCGAACGTCAGCGTGATCTGCGCGGTACCCGAGCCGTCGGACGTCGACGACATGTATTCCAGGTGGTCGATACCGTTCATCTGCTGCTCGATCACCTGCGTGACCGTATCCTGCACGGTCTGCGCCGAAGCGCCCGGGTAGACTGCGGTGATCTGCACGGACGGCGGTGCGATCGGCGGGTACTGCGAGACCGGCAGCTTCAGAATCGAGAGCGCGCCGGCCAGCATGATGACAATGGCGATCACCCAAGCAAAGATCGGGCGATCGATAAAAAACTTTGCCATGAATGAGGCTCCGCGTTATTGGGCTTTGGCGCCAGAGGCGGCGTCGGCCTGCGCTGCGCTCGCGGCGGCCGGTGCGCTTGCACCTGCCGGCGCCTGCGCCTGAGCACCCGGCAACTGCGCCGGCACTGCCTTCGCGGGCGCGCCCGGGCGAACCTTCTGAAGACCGGACACGATCACCTGATCGCCCGCCGCCAGGCCCGAACTCACCAGCCACTTGTCGCCGACCGCGCGGTCGGTCACGAGCTGACGCTGTTCGACCTTGCCTTCCTTGTTCACGATGAGCGCCGTGGGCTGACCCTTCTGGTCACGCGTCACGCCTTGTTGCGGCACCAGCAGACCGCCTTCCTTCACGCCTTCCTGAAGCCTGGCGTGCACGAACATGCCGGGCAGCAACTCGCGGTTCGGGTTCGGGAAGATGGAGCGCACGGTCACCGAGCCGGTCGTCTGGTCGACAGTGATGTCCGAGAACTGGAGCTTGCCTTCGAGCGGGTACGCGGTGCCGTCTTCGAGCGTCAGTTCGACCTTGGCGGCATTCTTGCCCGCGCTTTGCAGCTTGCCGTCGGCCAGTGCACGGCGCAGACGCAGGCCGTCGGCGGCCGATTGCGTCACGTCCACATACATCGGATCGATCTGCTGCACGGTCGTCATGAGCGTGGCGGCGCCGGCCTGCACGTAAGCGCCTTCGGTCACTTGCGACAGACCTGTGCGGCCCGAGATCGGGGCCGGCACGTCGGTGTAGCCGAGGTTGATCCTCGCCGTATCGACGGCGGCCTTGCCGGCCTGCACGTCGGCGTCGGCTTGCAGCGCCGAGGCCACGGCGTTGTCGTAATCCTGCTTCGACACGGCTTCGACGGCGACGAGTTGCTTGTAGCGATCGGCGAGCAGCTTGGTCGAGGCCTGATTCGCCACGGCCTTCGCGAGCGTTGCCTTGGCGTTCTCGTAGGCGGCCTGATATGTTGCCGGATCGATTTTGTACAGACGCTGGCCTGCCTTGACGTCACCGCCTTCGGTGAAATCGCGCTTGAGCACGATACCGTCGACACGCGCACGCACGTCGGCAACGCGATAGGGCGCGGTACGGCCGGGCAGGTCGGTCGTCAGCGTGACGCTCTGGGGTTGCAGTGTCACGACGCCGACTTCCGGCACCATGCCCTGCGGCTGCTGCGGCTTCTTGCCGCACGCGGCCAGGGTCAATACCGCGAGTGCGACGGCAGTGACCATCCCCAGTGAACTTCTCTTGACGTGCATATACGCCCCCGATAAATGGAATGCGGTCAAACAAAATGACGAATACGTTGCGACGATTGCGACGGCGAAGGCCGGTCCGCAATCCCGTCGCACAAAGGCGGGCGGCGAATGCCAAAAGGCCCGGGTGAGCGGGCCATCGGAGACAGGCCCGTCAGGCGGGCCAACAAGACATCCCCGGGCGCGGCGTTCGCCGCGCACGCTGGCACTCGTGTGAGATCGTCGAACAGGCTCCGGGACATCAGGCGACCTTGACCGGCGCACTTAACATCGATTCAGGCGGCGCGCCTTTTCCAAATCGCTCGCCCCGGTCAGAGAGTTTTCCCTTAGAGGAGGCAGCTTAAATGGTCCCTGTGCAATAGAGCAAGCGGCTGCTATTATAGATACATTCATGAATGTATGTAAATCACATTGCGTCGCACCATCGTGCGGTGCGGTTTACATGACATTTCACACATTCCGGCGTCTCCCGCGCCAACCCTGTGACACGACGATGGCCCGCAGAACGAAAGAAGAAGCGATCGAGACCCGCAATCTGCTGCTGGATACCGCCGAGACGGTGTTCGCACAGAAAGGCGTGTCGCGCACGTCGCTCGCCGACATCGCCGAAGCCGCCGGCCTCACGCGCGGCGCCATTTACTGGCACTTCAAGAACAAGATCGATCTCTTCAACGCCATGACGGACCGCATCCGTTTGCCGATGGAGCGCATGATCGACGAGGAATGCTCGGAGCCCGAGAGCGGAGACCCGATGCAGCGCATGCATGAGATCTGCAAGCTCGTGCTCAAGGAAACGGCGCGCAACGAGCGCCGCCGCCGCGTGCTCGACATTCTGTTCCACAAATGTGAATACACGAACGAGATGCTTTCGGTGCTGGAGCGTCAGCGCGAAGCCTGTGCCGACGGCAAGCAGCGCATCATGCGTGACATGGAGCGCGCCATCGAACGCGGGCAGTTGCCGGCAACGCTCGACACGCATCGCGCCGCCATCATGCTGCACGCGCTCGTGGTCGGCATGATGTCGGACTGGCTGTTTTTCCCCGATTACGACCTCGGTGTGGAGTGCGACGCCGTGGTCGACGGTTTTTTCGACATGTTGCGCGCCAGCCCCGCCATGCGCCGCCCGGACGGCGAGCCGCCGCCCGGCGCCTCGCCTGCCTGATTGACCAGGGGCCGGCGCCTCCGCTCGCGCAGCGATCTCCCGCCCAAGCGCGCATTGTCCCGATTTCATCGTTTCCCCACGCGGCGTCGCCGCGCCAGAGGTCTTTCGGGTGCCGGGACACGGCATATCCCTATACAGCGTCGCAGCGTTATATATAATCCTACACAACGCGTTGCGCACCCTGCGCAGCCGACGGCCGGGCCTCGCTGCCCGGCCTTTCCATGCGCCGGTTCGCGGCATTGTCAGGGGGATGGCGCGTCGGCATCGTCGTTGCGCTCCCTTCCCGCCGATCGTCGAGCCAGCCTTGCCCATCCCACGCTGGAGACCACTTTCGTGAAAGCTGTTGTCGCAACCACCGTCACCGTCAGCCTGAAGTCCCACGCCACGCAGACGACCGGCACGATGCTGCGCCGCGCCCTGCGCGCCGCCACCGTCGGCGCGAGCCTGCTGTTCGCCGGCCACGCGGTGGCCCAGCAAGTGTTCGCCGCCGCCAGCATGAAAGACGCACTCGACGACCTGTCGGCTACCTACGCCAAGGAGACGGGCAAGAAACCGGTGCTGGTCTACGGCGCAAGTTCCACGCTCGCTCGCCAGATCGAGAAAGGCGCGCCAGCTGACGTCTTCATCTCGGCAGATCAGGACTGGATGGATTACGCACAGAAGCGCGATCTGATCGACAGCAGCACGCGCCGCAATCTGCTCGGCAACGAACTGGTGCTGATCGCGCCGGCCACAACCACCGGCGACGTCGACCTCAAGTCGGGCGCCGACCTCGACGCCAAGCTCGCACAGGTGCCCAACGGCAAACTCGCCATGGGCGACCCGGCGCACGTGCCGGCCGGGCTTTACGGCAAGGCCGCCCTTGAGAAGCTCGGCATCTGGTCGAAGATACAAGGCAAGGTCGCCGCCGCCGACAACGTGCGTAACGCGCTGCTGCTCGTCGCGCGCGGTGAAGCGCCGTACGGCATCGTCTACAAGACGGACGCCAACGCCGAAAAGCGTGTGCGCATCGCCGGCACGTTCCCGGCCGACAGCCATGCGCCGATCGTCTATCCGGTGGCCGTGACGAAGCAGGCCAATCGGGCCGACGCCGATCCGTTCTACAAATTCCTGCAAACGCCGTCGGCGCAGGCCACGTTCCAGCGTTTCGGCTTCAGCCGCCCGTAAGCGGATCATGCCGAGGCTGCGGATGCCGCTGACACAACGCCAACTACGGAAATCACCGTCATGGGCCTGACGCCGGAGGAATGGGGCATCGTCGAACTCAGTCTGCGCGTCGGGTTGTGGGGCACGCTTTGCAGCCTGCCCTTTGCCTATGCCGCCGCCTGGCTGCTCGCGCGCCGAAGCTTTCCCGGCAAGGCGCTACTCGATGCCGTCTTGCATTTACCGCTCGTGCTGCCGCCGGTCGTGGTGGGCTTCGCGCTGCTCGTGCTGTTCGGCGCGCAGGGCAGCATCGGCAAACTGCTGCGCGAATGGTTCCACTTCACGTTCGCCTTTCGCTGGACGGGCGCGGCGCTGGCGGCGGGCGTCATGGGTTTCCCGCTGCTCGTACGCGCTATTCGTCAAGCGCTCGAAGCCTCCGACACGAAGCTGGAACAAGCGGCGCAGACGCTCGGCGCAGGTCCCTGGCTCACGTTTCTCACGGTGACGTTGCCGCTCACGGCCACCGGCGTGCTGCACGGTTTCGTGCTGGCGTTCGCCCGTGCGCTCGGGGAATTCGGCGCGACGATCACGTTCGTCTCGAACATTCCGGGGCAGACGCAAACGCTGCCGCTCGCGATCTACACGGCCACCCAGGTCCCGGACGGCGACGCCATGGTCTGGCGCCTATGCGCGATTTCGGTCGTGCTGGCCGTCGCCACGCTCATCTTCTCCGAAGTCATGATCCGCTTCGGCAATCGCAAGGCGCTCGGTTATGACGGTTGAGGTTCGTCTCAGGCATCGCTTCGGCGACTTCACGCTCGACGCCGAGTTCGCTGCCGGCATGGGCGTGACCGCGTTGTTCGGCCCGTCCGGCAGCGGCAAGAGCACGGTGGTCAACGCGGTGTCCGGGCTGCTCGAACCGGATGCCGGACGCATCGTCGTCGGCAACGACGTGCTCTTCGACAGCGCTGCCGGCATCGCATTGCCGACATGGCGCCGACGCATCGGATACGTGTTTCAGGACGCCCGTCTGCTGCCGCATCTGACGGTGCGCCAGAATCTGCTCTTCGGCCGCTGGCTGCGGCGACGCGACGTGGCTGCCGCCGGCAGCGGCGCGATCGCGCTCGAACATGTGGTCGACGTGCTCAATCTTGCGCACTTGCTGAGTCGTCGTCCCGGCGCATTGTCCGGCGGGGAGAAGCAACGTGTGGGCATCGGCCGCGCGTTGTTGTCGTGCCCCCGAATGCTGCTCATGGACGAGCCGCTCGCCTCGCTCGATCACGCGCGCCGCCTGGAAGTGCTCGACTACCTGAACCGCATCCGTCACGAATTGAAGCTGCCGGTGCTGTATGTCACGCATTCGCTGGACGAAGTGATGCGGCTGGCCGATCAGGTCGTGCTGTTCAAAGACGGACGCACTATCTCGCAGGGGGCGCCTGCGGACGTGCTCAACGTGCATCGCGACGCGTTCGATGGCACGGCCGAATCGCCGGGCACGGTGCTGGAGACGCGCATTGTCGCGCACGACACGCATTACGGCCTGACCGAGCTGGCGGTGAGCGGCAACGAGGACATTCGGCTGCGGGTGCCGCGCGCGGGCGGCCAGGTCGGCGACGCGTGCCGCATCCTCGTGCGAGAGCGCGATGTCGCCGTGGCGACGTTCGCGCCGGTCGACACCAGTGTGCTCAATGTGCTGCGCGCACGGGTGGCCACGCTGCGCGATCTGGGTGACGCGGTGGAAGTCAGCACCACGCTGGTGGGCGATGGCGCGCAAACCGCCCTGCGTGCCCGCATCACCCGCTTCTCCGCCGACCAGTTACAACTCGCGCCGGGACGCGACGTGTACCTGCTCGTCAAATCCGTCGCGCTCACCCGATGATGCCCGACCGATGCCCGACCGATGCCCGAATGGTGCCGGAATGACGCAAGGAACGACGATGCGCACAAGCCGCCGTCGCGGTCGATAACAAAACACAAGGCGCCGCAACGGAATCCCGCTGCGACGCCTTGTCACGACCGCACTACCTCGCGACCGAAGCGCTTACTTGCTCATTGCGTCGCCCTTGGACATCGCGCCGCCCTTGCTCATGGCGTCGCCCTTCGACATCGCGTCGTGCTTGCCCATGGCGTCGCCCTTCGACATCGCGTCGTGCTTGCCCATGGCGTCGCCCTTGGACATCGCGCCGCCCTTGCCCATGGCGTCGCCCTTCGACATCGCGTCGTGCTTGCCCATGGCGTCTCCCTTCGACATGGCGTCTGCCTTACCCATTGCATCCTGCGCAAATGCTGCGCCCGTGCCGAGTGCCATCGCCATTGCCATCACTGCCAGATATCGCGTCTTCATTGCTGTTACTCCAAGAGTGAGAAATTTCCAGTGAGACGTTCCTGTCCGTCTCCTAAATCGTGCAGTCTTGCGCCCCGGGGATCGGCTCACCGCCCCGGCGCTCGCCTCAACTGCCACCGAACCAGTTGTAGCCCTGGTCCTCCCAGTACCCGCCCGAGTACGTGTTGGTCACGTAGATCGCTTGGATATGTTTGGGATTCTTGTAGCCGAGCTTCGTGGGAATGCGCAGCTTCATCGGGAAGCCGTACTCCCTCGGCAGCGTCTGGCCGTCATACGTGAGCGCGAGCAGCGTCTGTGGATGCAGCGCCGTGGGCATGTCGATGCTCGTGTAGTAGTCGTCCGCACATTTGAAGCCGACGTACTTCGCCGTGGTATCCGCGCCGATGCGACGCAGGAAGTCCGAGAACGTCACCCCGCCCCAGCGGCCAATGGCGCTCCACCCTTCCACGCACACGTGACGCGTGATCTGCTCAGTCGCACGCGGCGACGCGAAGTCGCGCAACGATTCGAGACGCCACGGCGCTTTGTCCGCGATCAGGCCCGACAGTTCCAACCGATAATCGTCCTCTTCGACGACCGGCGCTTCGTCGATCGTGTAGAACGCATTGAACGGGAACGGACGCGTGATCGCCGACGCCGGGAACGTCGGGGCCAACACGTCCTTGCGGAACAGCGCGGCCTGCACACGATCGTTCCAGCGCGAAATCCTGGTCAGCGCAGACTCCACGCTGGCGTTGTTGTCGAGCGAACAGCCCGAGAGCAGGGCCACCCCGCCGAGCGACAACGTGCGCGTGAGAAATGCCCGGCGCGAGGGCTCGGCCACGCGACGTGTCATGATCGCGCGGGCTTCGTGAAGGATCGCTTCGCCGTCGCGAATGACCGGCGCGTCGGGCGTGAGGATCCGGGACTTACGTTCGAGGCTCATGGCAGTGCCGTCCTTTACCTTGTTCGATGGCTCGTGGCCGATGTCTGTGGTCGATGCGTCGTGTCGACGCGCTCAGCGTCCGGTGATCATGGTGCGCAGCGTTCGGGGCACCAGCGCCACCATCGCCACATGAACCACGATGAACCCGACCAGCCCCGCCATCGCGAGGAAATGCACCAGACGCGCCCCCTGAAAGCCGCCGAACAGCGTGCAAAGCCAGCCGAGCTGCACCGGCTTCCAGATCGCCAGACCCGACGCGACGAGCAGCACGAGGTCGAGCACCGCGAAGAGGTAGGCGGCGCGCTGCACCTGGTTGTAATGACGCGGATCGTCATGCGCCAGACGACCCCGCAGCGCAGCAAACAGGTCTCGCACCACGCCGCGCGGCGAAAAGGGGAAAAACCGGCGCGAGAAGCGTCCGCTGGCGGCATTCGTCAGCAGGTAGATCAGGCCGTTGGCAACGAGCAGCCACATCGCGGCGAAGTGCCATTGCAGCGCACCGCCGAGCCAGCCGCCCAGGGTAATGTCGTTCGGAAATCGGAACGCGAAGATCGGCGAGGCGTTATAGATGCGCCAGCCGCTCATGGTCATCACGATCACCGCCAGCACATTGAGCCAGTGGGTAATACGCAGCCACCCCGGCTGGACCGGTGCACTACGCACGGGAGGCTGTGCCGCGGGGGGCACTGACTTCGTCAAAGTGGACATCGGGATCTCCATCGCAGGGGTTGCTTTCGATGGAGTTAGTGTCGCGCCTGGCCAGTGACGAAGTCCTCACGAAAAATTAACGTTTTCGTGAGGAACGGGATTCAGGGGGAATAACGGGCGGGAAATAGGGTTACCGGCAGGAGGGGACGGGCACGACCGGGGGGAGGGGGTAGGGGGGGCAGGCCCGGCCGGCTTACTCGTCGTCCGGATCGACGGCTTTGCCGGCTTTAAGGTAAGCGTCGAAGGTCGGCACGTGGGCGTCGAGCAGCGCGCGGATTTCCTTGATGAGCGTGTCGTAGTGCGCCACGAGATTCTGCGCGAACGGCGTCAGTTGCGCCCCGCCGCCCGACACCCCGCCGATATGCCGCGTGACGAGCGGTTCGCGGAACTCGTGGTTCATTGCCTCGACCAGCAGCCACGCCCGGCGGTAAGACATATTCATGCAACGCGCCGCCGCCGAGATCGACCCGGTCGCATCGATGGCGCGCAGCAGCGTCAGACGCCCGGGGCCAAACACCGGTGTCTCCCCGTCGCGAATTCGCACACGCACATCGTATCCGGCGACGCCGACGGTCGCTGGCGCCGCTTCCGCCGCTTCCGACGCTTCCACAGCCCCCGCCGCATCCTGCAATGCGGCCGGCGCGAGCGCCCCGCGGGTAAGCGAGTCGTTTGCGTCCTGGCCCCGTATCGCAACGGCCCCCGCCTCGCCGGTCGTATCCGGAGGCGCCGCGTCAGCCGTGGCCGCGCGCTTCGCGTGACGTCGCTCAGCCGGCATGGTTGCCCCACATGACGATGAAGATCAACACGATCAGCGCCACCGCCCAGGGCCACCAGCGCGTCATCCCGGCGCGCGTCGATGGCATATCGCGCATGGTGCCGTCCGCGGCGAGTGCGGTGGCCGCTTCGCCATCGGCGGTATCAGCGGTATCAGCGGTGCTGGCGGGCACGGGGTCGTTCAGTTTGTGATGCGGCGCGATCGCCGCCGTCAGACGACGAAAGAACTCGTCGGCGAGCTTGCCGGCGGCGCCGTCCACCTGAGGCGTATCGAGCCCGGCGAACTCGCCGCCGAACTGCGCCTTCAGGTCGTATGTGAGCAATGTGTTCATCGGTCCTTGCGGCTGCAACGTGACCACGGCCCGACCGCGCGTGAGTCCGGCGGACGAGCCCAGCCCGTCGAAATGCAATGTGTATGAGGTCGGGGCGACGACATCGGTGAGCCGGATGCGCCCGGTCCAGCGCCCGCCCACGGGACCGAGCGTCGCGGCCACGACAATGGTCCACGTGGTGTCGTCGATCCGCTCGATGGACTCGCATCCCGGGATGCAGCCCTGTAAAACGCCCGGATCGCCCAGCGCGATCCACGCGATGTCTCTCGCGACCGGCAACTGCCGGCTGTTTCGAAGTTCCATTGCCCCTCTCCTTGGTATCCGTTGTGTACGGACGCTCGTCCCGCCTTCAGCGTTGTACGGAGTTGTCGTGGCGTTGTCTCGAACATCGAACTATTGTGACACGAGTTACCGCCCGCCGAATCACAGCGCCATCCCGATACGCCGCGACACCCTGCGCTGCCCCCTCCACACGGCCGCCGGGCGCGCGTGTGCGCGACGCCGACACCGCCATATTCGTCGTGGCAACCGGAATATCCCCTGAAATACAGCGCCAGCCAAGGCGCGATATACTGCCGCATCACATTGAGCGGCGCCCCATCGGAATTCCAGCCCCCTACCCGGCCCACTGACGGCCGTCGCTCGCATATTGGCGAAGGAAGCGTGCTATGGATAGTGTCGATCTGGAAGTGCTGAAGTCCGCCGTACAGTGGACCCGCGCAGGCTTTTTCGTCACGCTGGGCACCGTTGTGCGCACCTGGGGTTCAGCCCCGCGCCCCGTGGGCTCGATGCTCGCGATCCGCGAAGACGGCCACATGGTCGGCTCCGTGTCGGGCGGTTGCGTGGAGGACGACCTGATCCTCCGAATCCGCGACGGCGACTGGCCGCAGGATCGTCCTCAGATCACCAGCTATGGCGTGACGGCGGAGGAAGCGCATCGCTTCGGCCTGCCTTGCGGCGGCACGCTGCAACTGGTGCTGGAACCCGTGCGGGAGACCTCGCGCATCGCCGAGTTGCTCGATACGATCGGGAAATTCCGTCTCGTCGTGCGCGAACTGGACATGAAGACCGGCGCGGTGCGCATGGCGCCGGGGCATCACACGCCGTCGGTCGAATTCGACGGCGAGCGTCTCATCACCTCGCATGGCCCCCGCCGCCGGCTCGTGATCATCGGCGCGGGACAACTCTCGAAGTACGTGGCAAGCATGGCTTGCGCGCTCGACTATCACGTGATCGTCTGCGATCCGCGCACCGAGTATGCGGACGAATGGCAAGTGCCCGGCACCGAACTCTCGCGCGAAATGCCGGACGATCTCATCGTGCGTTTGCAACTCGATTCGCACAGCGCCGTGCTCACGCTCACGCACGACCCCAAGCTCGACGACATGGCGTTGCTCGAAGCGCTCAAATCGCCGGCGTTCTACATCGGCGCCATCGGCTCGCGTGTGAATAATGCGCGACGTCGCGAGCGTCTGTCCCTGTTCGATCTGAGCACGGCGGAGATCGAGCGTCTGCATGGCCCCGTCGGCTTGCATCTCGGCGCACGCACGCCGGCCGAAATCGCGGTGGCGATTCTCGCGGAGATGACGGCCATCAAGAACGGCATCGCCGTCACGCAGACGTTCGGCATGCGTCGCGGTGACGACGCCCAGCGCGACGACACCGCCGCCGAGTGCCCTGGGCTCGTCTGAACACCCCACCGCGGGAGCGGGGCGCAGGCGCGCGTCGAAAAAAAAACGCCGCCATGACGAACATGGCGGCGCAACTCGCTCACTCGTTGCAGAGTGGTACTGCTCGGTACTGCTCGGTACTACTCGATACTGCCTGGGTTACCTCGTCATCCGTGGAACCTCGCGTGCCCGACCGATCGGCACATCAGTCGTGCGGCCACAGAAAGGTTGCAACGGCGTGGCCCTTGGCGGCGACCTTCACGTCCTTCGTCATGGGCTTGCCGTTGTAAGTCGCCTTCACGGTGTAGTTGCCCTCGGGCAGCTTCACCAGCATGAACGGGCCTTTCGAACGCGTATCGAGCACCGTCGTGCCGCCGCGCAAAATCTGCACCTGCGCATCGGCGATGTATTCGTTCGCACCGTCGCCGCGCGCGGCCATCTCGATGGACAGCGGCCAGTGCGGCGCCTCACGCTTGAAGGCTCCCGATTCGTCGCTGTCGATCCCGCCGGAGACATACGTCACATTGCCCTGCTGCATCGACGGGGGTAGCGCGCCGCCTTGCGCATGCGCGACGGCGATGCCGCCCAGACTGCCCGTCAGTGCCGCTGCGGCGGCCACTGCCACCGACCAGCGTTGCCATTTGTTCTGCCACATAATCAACCTCCCATTGCACGACTTCACGATGCCGGAGCGTCCCGAGGTGCGTCCTCGGGACTCAGGAAGCGCATGGCATCCCTTGGCGGTCTTCGCGGCGATTAGCCGAGATCGACCGGGATGAAAATCTGTTGCCCGTCGCGCTGTACGAGCAACGCGACATTATTGCCCGCCTTCTTGAGCCGATCGCTCAGTTGCGCAGCACTGCTGACCGGGGTGCCGTTGAGCGACAGAATGATGTCGCCCGCCTCCACACCGGCCTGCGCCGCCGGACCGCCGGCGCGTGCGACGAGCAGACCGTTCGTGACCTGCGCGGCGCGCTTCTCTTGCGGCGACAACTCACGTACGGCCAACCCCAGACGACCGTGCGTGGCCGAATCGTCGGTATTGGTGGCATCCTTCTTCTCGTTGAGCGCGGCGACCCTCACGCTCACATCCTGCTTCGCGCCGTTACGCCAGATCGTGAGCGTCGCGGTCTGCCCCGGACGCATATCCGCGATCTTCTCCGGCAACTGCACCGAATCGTCGATCGTCGCGCCGTTGACCGCGAGAATCACGTCGCCCGGCTTGAGATCGGACTTCGCCGCCGGGCCGTTTCTGTCGATCGACGACACCAGCGCGCCCGTCGGCTTGGGCAGACCGAACGACTTCGCGAGCGACTGATTCACTTCCTGAATCGCCACGCCGATGCGTCCGCGACTCACCTTGCCGTACTGCTGAAGCTGCGTCTTGACCTTCATGGCCATGTCGATCGGAATGGCGAACGACAAGCCCTGGAACCCACCGGTACGCGAGTAGATCATCGAGTTGATACCGATGACCTCGCCGTTCAGATTGAACAGCGGTCCGCCCGAGTTGCCCGGGTTGACCGGCACGTCCGTCTGAATGAACGGCGTGTAATTTTCGTCGGGCAAGGCACGCGCCTTTGCCGAGACGATACCCGCCGTCACCGTATTGTCGAAGCCGTAAGGCGAACCGATGGCAACGACCCACTCACCCGCCTTCGACTTCGACGGATCGCCGATCTTCACCGTCGGCAAGTCCGTGGCCGCAATCTTGAGCAACGCGACGTCGCTCGCCTTGTCGCTCCCCACGACCTTCGCCTTGAACTCGCGCTTGTCGGTGAGCTTCACCGTCACCTGACTTGCGTCGTCGACGACGTGCGCATTGGTGAGGATGTAACCGTCCGCACTCACGATGAAGCCCGAACCGAGGCTGCGCGTCGGCCCATCGCTGTCGTCGCCGTCGCCGCTGTCACCGCCGTCGTTACCCGGCGCGCCATAGAAATGACGGAAGAACTGGAACAGCGGGTCGTTCGGATCCATGCCCGGCGGCAGCTGATTCGCCGCCGAACCCCGTTGCGCCGTAGGTTTCCCATCGTGCGTCACACTGATGTTGACTACGGCCGGTCCGTATTGTTCCGCCAGTTGCGAGAAGTCGGGCACGAGCATGCGCGGCGCGGTGTTCGGCGCGTTTTGCACGTTGGCGGCCGAAGTTGCCGCCGCGCTGGCGTCGCTGACCATCTCCGAGGCGAGCGGCGTCCGCCAATGTTGGCGTCCCGCGACGTAACCGCCCGTCAACGCGACGAGCACGGCACTGGCAACCAGCGTACGAGTGAGCTTCGAGGTCCGCATGAGTCTCTCCTTACCGACAACCACGTTTGAACATGACTGCCATCGTAGAGACGCTCCCTTAAGAGAACCTTAAGGACAATCGGAAAGACAACCGGAAAAACAACCGGAGAGACAACCACGAGAGAACGGCGTCGAAAGACCGTGGATGCAAGACACCGCGTCCGACCTGCGGGCTGGCGGGAGAAAAAACGGGAGCGACATTGCCCGAGCGTCGACGCCATAACGTCACCCATCGAAACCAAAATCGACGTTCCTTGCACGCTATGCGTGAAGGCAGCATGCGTTTGAAGGCGCAACTCGCGTGGTTCAGCTTGCGAAAGCGTGCCACCGCTGCCTACGGTGGCGAAGTGGCGCAATTCCGCGTCGCACGTCTTTCGTCTACAGGAGAATCACGATGCCTATGCAATCCGATCGCAACTTCCTCCGGACGACTGGATGGGCGCCGCCGGCGTCGCCTTGTGCCTGACGTTTGCCGTGTCGGCCCACGCCGCGTCCGGCAACGGCAATGGGACGGGCACGCAAGGGCCGGCCGATTCAACGTCGAATTCAACATCCAATTCCATGCCGATGCAGGGTCATTCGGGCCAGATGCCGGGGTCGATGCAGAGCCAGAGCGGCCATTGCTCGAAGGATTCGCCGTCCGATCAGGCCATTGTCGGCAAGTCGCTCTCGGAAGCGAAGTCGATGCTGCAAGGATGCCCGTGGCGCATCGGCATGCAAGACGGCAAGGCCATGCCGACCACGCGCGATCATCGTCCGGATCGCCGCACGCTCACCATCGAGCACGACAAGGTCACGGACGTGACTCGCGGGTAACACACCGGTAAATCACGGCAACACGCTGAGCCACGCGGACGTGCGCAGCGCCGTACGCCGTGAGCGCGGTGTCGGGAGACGGCCCACCCGCGCCGCGCGATATCTCGCCCGCCACGCCACTACCGTCAAAGCGCGGGCGGCACCGACGCCGCATCGCCAAAGCTCACGCGCACGCGCAGTCCCGAGCCGTTGCGTGCGTCGAACAACTCCACGCGCGCGCCATGCGCCTGCGCAATGTTGCGTACGATGGCCAGCCCCAGACCGCTGCCTTGAACGCGTGGCGCAGCGCTGTCCGGCGCGTCGTGCGTCGATGCGCCGGACGCCGGCGAAGCGTCGACCGACGCCGCACCGCCCCGAAAGAACCGATCGAACACGCGCTCTCGCTCGGCTGGCGCAATCCCCGGCCCGGTGTCTTCGATTTCGACCACCGGCGACGGCATCGCCGATACCAGCCGCACGTCCACATGTCCACCGCGTGGCGTGTATTTCAGCGCGTTGTCGACGAGATTGCCGAAGAGCGTCTGCAACGCATTCGCATCGCCGCGTACGCGACTGATCGCCGCGAGCGCATCGGGCGCCTCCAGTCCCAGATCGATGCCGCGTGCGACGGCCAGCGCCGCGTGGTGCGCCACCACATCCTGCAACAGCGGCACGAGCGGCATCTCGACGAACGCCGTTGCGGCTCGTGCGGCGTCCGGCTCCTGACGCGCCAGCGTGAGCAACTGCGCCACCATATGCGACGCGCGCCGCACGCCATCGCGCAAATCGCGCATGGCCTCGGCGCGCGCCGCGTCCGTCTGTGCGCGTTCGAGCAACTGCACCTGAAGTTGCAGCGCGGCGAGCGGTGTGCGCAACTCGTGCGCTGCGTCGGCCACAAAGGCTTTTTGCTGCACGAGCGCTTCGTCGAGTCTGCCGAGCAGGCTGTTGAGCGCGCGAACCAACGGACGCACTTCATCCGGCAATCCCGCCTCGGGAAACGCTTCCAGCGCCCCCGGCGCACGGGCGTCGAGCGCCTTCGTCACGCGACGCAACGGGCGCAGGCCGCGCCCCACCACGATCCACACCAGCAGCCCCAGCAGCGGCATGGCGACCACCAGCGGCAACAAGGTGCGCAATGCCATCGAGACGGCCAGCGAATCGCGGATGACCATCGGTTGCGCGAGTTGCACGACGTTATCGCCCACGAGTGCGGCGTAGACGCGCCAGTCGCCCGCCGGCGTTTGCACCGTCGTGAAACCGAGTTCGGCGCGCGGCGGCAACGGGGTGCGCGGATGCGAGTAATACAACTCCACGCCGTTGCGGCTCCAGATCTGAATGACGAGCCCTTCCGTATCGTTGTGCTCGCCCTGCACGCTCGAAAACGACTCGGCGGGCAGCGACAACGCCATCTGCTGCAACTGGAAGTCGAACAACTCGTTGGCCTCGGTGCGTGCCTGACGGAAGATGGCGATGCCCGCGAGCACCAGCGCGATCGCCAGCGTAATGAGCAATCCGACGAGAAGACGACGGCGAATCGAGCGCATCAGTTCGCCTCCGATGCCACGCCGGGCGCGGGCATCATGTACCCGACGCCGCGCACGGTCCGGATGGCCTCCGCGCCCAACTTCTTGCGCAGCCCGTGAATGTGGACTTCCACCGCGTTGCTCGCCACCTCCTCGCCCCAACCGTAAATGCGCTCTTCGAGTTGCGACTTCGACAATACCGCGCCCGGACGATTGAGCAACGCTTCGAGCACCGCGTATTCGCGTGCGGAGAGCACAACGGGCGTGCCGTCGCAGGTCACTTGACGCGTGGCAGGATCGAGCACGATTCCCCCATGGCGCAGCAACGGTTCGCTGCGCCCGGCCTGACGCCGCACCAGCGCCCGCAGACGCGCCGCCAGTTCATCGAAATCGAAAGGTTTGACAAGGTAATCGTCGGCCCCCGCATCGAGGCCCTTGACGCGATCCGCGACGGCGTCGCGCGCCGTGGCGATCAGCACCGGCAGCGTCTGGCCACGTGCGCGCAAGGTGCGCAGCACGTCGATGCCGTCGCGTCGCGGCAGACCGAGATCGAGCAGCAAGGCGTCGTAAGATTCGATGGACAATGCGTCGAGCGCGCGCTGCCCGTCGCCCACGTGGTCAACGGTCCAGCCGTCCTGGCGCAGCCCCTTCGAGACCGCGGCAGCGATCATCGCATCGTCTTCCACCAACAAAATTCGCATGGTTCAGGCACCGTTTTGGACGTCATCGGGAACGGGATTCAGGAAACGCTTCGGGACCGGTCCGGTACGCAGTCAGCTACGTGATTTGGGACCGTGTCCGGGCCTCGCGGCTCACGTCGCCTCAAGCCCATGCAACGTTGCATGATGTTGCCTTCGAGTGACATTTGCCAAAATTCGACTCATTGTAGCCACAGTTCGTTGCACGGCGGCTTTACAATGGCACGCACGCGCCGCGCGCTCAGACGCACTCGCGGCCTACTTTTACGCTTAACTGCGTTGCCGCGTGCGCATCGCCCCACCTGGTGTCGACATGCCGTCGGGCATCGGCGCAGGTCGCTCCGATCGCTCGGATTGTCTCTCTGGGTCGCCCGAAGATCGTCCGACAGCACGCCGCACGCAACGCTGGAGAACCTCGCCCGTCATGCGCGTCCCTCGCTTGCCCAGACTCCCCTCGCACCCCCCTCGCTTCGCTCGCGCCACATCCCCCAAGGTCTTTAGTGCCTCCGCCAGACTCACGCCCGGCGCGCCGCGTCTGCACGGCAACCTTCGCCACATCGCGCGCGCCTGCTGCGCCGCGTTGGCGTTGACGATGATGGCGGGCGCGCCTGCGCTGGCCAAGCCGACCAAGCCCGCCAAATCGACGAAGCTCGTGAAGGCGAAAGCCCCCCGGGTGCCGGTTACGCCGGCGCACGCCACACCGCTGCCCGCCCCGCTGGCGCGTGCCCTCGCGGCAAGTCAAGTCCCGGCGTCTCACGTCAGCGTGATCGTCGCCAGGGTCGACAATCCGCTGCAAACGCGCGGTGCGATTCCGGCGCCGATGCTCGCCCTCAATCCGAACGTGCCGCGCAATCCCGCCTCGACGATGAAACTCGTCACGACGATTGCCGCTCTCGACACGCTCGGCCCGGACTACCGCTGGCGCACGCAGGCGTACACCGACGGGCAACTGGACGGTCGAACGCTCAACGGCAATCTCTATTTCAAAGGCACCGGCGACCCGAAGCTCGTGCCCGAGGAGATGGAGAAGTTCATCGCCGAACTGCACAACGCGGGCGTGACGAACATCAACGGCGACATCGTGCTCGACCGCTCGGCCTACAGCTCGGATATCGGCGCACAGGGTCCTATCGACGGCGACACCGACCGTCCGTACAACGTCTCGCCGGACCCGCTGCTTTACTCGTTCAAGGCGATGTCGTTCAACTTCACGGGCAATCCGAACGGCACGGTGGACGTCAACGTGTTGCCGCCGCTGGCCAATCTGCAAGTCTCGAACGAAATGTCGTCCACGGCCGCAGGCAATTGCGGCGACTGGCTCACCCGCATCCATCCCAGCCTGAGCACGACGCCCGACGGCGCCTACGTCGCGCGGTTCTCCGGGACATATCCCGCGTCGTGCGAAGACAAGGGGTGGAACATCGCCGCCCCCGATCGCGACCGCTTTTTCCTTGGCGGCTTCCGGGCGCTATGGCAGGCCTCGGGCGGGCAGTTCAACGGCAATGTGCGCACCGGCGTCGTGCCGCCGGGAGCGCGTCTGCTCGTCACGCATCGCGGCCAGACGCTGGCCGAAGTCGTGCACGACATGAACAAGTTCAGCAACAACGTGATGGCGCGCCAGTTGTTCCTCACGCTGGGACTCGCCGCCGACGGGAAAACGCCCGCGAGCATCGCGCGCTCGCGTGAGGTGCTCAACCGCTGGCTCGACAAGAACGATCTGGCCGCACCGAGCCTAGTGGTGGAGAACGGCTCGGGGCTCTCGCGCATCGAGCGCATCAGCGCGGCGGAATTGGGGCGTGTGCTGCAACACGGCATCAACAGCCCGACCGGACAAGTCCTCGTCGAATCGATGCCGACCGTCGGGGTCGACGGCACCATGCGCAATCGCCTGACGAATCACAGCGTGGCGGGCAACGCTCACATCAAGACAGGCACGCTCGACGATGTCGGTGCGGTGGCGGGCTACGTCGCCGCGCGCTCAGGCAGCGTCTACGTGGTGGTCTCGCTGGTCAACGACCCACGCGCGAGCAACGCACGGGCGTTCAACGATGCGCTGATCTCCTGGGTGT
The DNA here is from genome assembly GCF_902459655.1 of Pandoraea anhela. Classification (GTDB taxonomy): domain Bacteria; phylum Pseudomonadota; class Gammaproteobacteria; order Burkholderiales; family Burkholderiaceae; genus Pandoraea; species Pandoraea anhela. The sequence continues at coordinate 65,366 of NZ_CABPSB010000003.1, read as the reverse complement.
TCGACAACGCACCGTGACCGCGAACGCGTTGTGACGGAGGGGAACGACGCGAGCCGCGTATTTGACGTTTCCTTCTAACCGCAACGCCGACACGCCTCATTCGCGTCAGAATAGACGTTCCACCGGTGTCACCCGCGCCAGACCGCCCCTTGGCGCCACGAGATGCGGGGACACCGGTTCAGATGACCCAATCGTGAGGAGACGCGAGGTCATGAACGTCGAGTTGATTCTGCTGGCGCTCGCGCCGGTATTCGTGCTGTGTATCGGCATCGAAGCCTGGTACTGGCGGGGTCGCCGTCCCGGCCTTTACAGCCTCAAGGACACGCTCAGCAACGCCACGCTCGCGCTCATGCACCAGGGCGCCGACAAACTGGCCTGGCTGCTCGTCGTGCCATTTTACGCATGGCTCTACGAGCATCACCGCCTCTACACGATGCCTGCGGGATGGCTCGGTCTCCTGCTCCTGTTCATCGTGCAGGACTTCCTTTACTACGTGTTTCATCGCGCCAGTCATCGCATTCGGTGGCTGTGGGCGGCGCACGTCGTGCATCACTCGTCCGAGCGTCTGAACCTGTCGACGGCGTTCCGGCAAAGTCTGATGTATCCCGTCGCGGGAATGTGGCTGTTCTGGACACCGATGGCACTCATCGGCTTCACCCCCGCGCAGATCGTCGGCGTGGTGCTGCTCAATCTCGCGTTCCAGTTCTTCGTGCACACGCAGGCGATTCCGAAACTCGGCTGGCTGGAGTACGTGCTCAACACGCCATCGATCCATCGAGCCCATCACGCGCGCAATCCCCGTTACATAGACAGGAACTATGCCGGGGTGCTCGTCATTTGGGATCGTCTGTTCGGCTCGTACGTCGAGGAGAGCGACACCGAACCGTGCGAGTACGGCATCGTCGATCCGATCCACACGCACAATCCGATCACGCTGACGTTTCACGAATGGCGAGCGATGGCGCGCGACGCCGTGACCCTGCCCGGCTGGCGTAACAAGTGGATGGCGTTGTTCGGGCCGCCGGAATGGCGGTATGCATGGCAGGCGGCGGCAAGCCGGTCGATGGAAACTGAAACTGAAACGGAAACGGGATCGGTGGGAACGGCAACGGCTGGCGGGGATGCGCACGGCATGGGTCGCACGCAGAAGCCCCTCTGACGCTCGACGCCGTGCCGCGTCACGCCCCGCGTCATGTGCGGGGCGCGGGCGTTCAGTGCATTGCCGTCTTCAGGTGCGCTCGAAGGCAGCCGCCGCGCGCCCGAGGCGGTCGCCCACTGCCGCCCACGCGGGCGTGTCGGGCAGACGCTCGAACAGGATGTGCGTGACGTTGGCGCGATCGAGACGTCGCAACATCGCGTACAAATCGGTCGCAAGCGCGGCAGGTGTCGCGGGCAGCACGACTGTCACGATGTCGTCCGATGCCGAGATGTCTGACGATAACGTGGACAACGGCGGGCACGACAGCGCTGACGACAGCGCAGCCAGCGTCGGCGCGAATGCCACTACGGCCACACGCTCGCCCGCCGGATGGACGGCCAGCGCCGCCGCGAATTGCCCGGCATCGCACAGATACAGCGGCGTGCGCGGCGCGTAATGCGCCTTGAGCGTGCCGGACGCACGCGGCGCGTCGCTATCCTGCCCCGGCAAGCGCGGCATCTCCCCCAGCACCTCGGCGATCTGCGCAGGCGTAATGTGTCCCGGACGCAGCAACGCCGGGAACCCGCGCGAAAGATCCACGATCGTCGACTCGATGCCGACAGCCGCCTCGCCGCCATCCAGCACGTGAACGGTCACGCCCGGCAAACCGGCAAACTCGTCTCGCACGTGTTGCGCAGCGGTCGGACTTACCTGACCGAAACGGTTGGCCGATGGCGCGGCCACGCCCCCCTGCCCCCCCTTGATACGCTCGAACTCACGCAGCAACGCCTGCGCCACCGGGTGAGACGGACAACGCAGCCCCACGGAACCCTGACCGCCGGAGACAGCGTCGGGGATGTGCGGCGCACGCTTGAGAATAAGGGTGAGCGGGCCAGGCCAGAAGGCGTCCATCAGCTTGCGCGCAGCAGGCGTGACGTCGTCGCTCCAGTAACCGGGGTCGCCGTCCGGCGAGAAATGCACGATGACCGGATGATTCGCCGGACGCCCTTTCGCCGCGTAGATCGCCGCCACGGCGGCCGGGTTTTCGGCGTCGCCGCCCAGACCGTAGACCGTCTCCGTCGGGAATGCGACCAACTCGCCCGCCGCCAGTTGCGCGGCGGCTTGCGCGATGGCCTCCGCCGGCGGCATGACGATGCGCGGAACGTCGGGCGGGGTGGACGTTGCCATCGGATCAGTCTTCCAGAGCAATGGCAAGGCTCGCGGCCGCCGTCACACACGCATTGCGCGCTTCGTCGAGCGACGCACCCGCGAACGTGATGTGGCCCATCTTGCGGCCCACGCGTGCGTCTTCCTTGCCGTACAGATGCAGACGTGCGGAGGGCAGCGCCGCCACATCGGCCCATGCGGGCGTTCGCGGCTGGTCCTTCGCCGGACCGTCGAACCAGACATCGCCGAGCACGTTGAGCATGACCGCCGGCGAATGCTGGCGCGTCTCGCCGAGCGGCAGACCGGCCATGGCGCGCACCTGCTGCTCGAACTGGCTCGATGCGCAGGCGTCGATCGTGTAGTGACCGCTGTTGTGCGGACGCGGCGCCATTTCGTTCGCCACAAGCGAACCGTCCTTCAGAATGAAAAACTCCACGCACAGCACGCCCACGTAATCCATTTGCGCCGCGATCGCGGCGGCGGCAGCGCGCGCGGCGTCCGCCAGTCCCGGTGCGGCATCGGGTGCGGGCACCGTCGTGGTGGCGAGAATGCCGTCGATATGCACGTTCTGCGCAAGCGGATAGGTCGCAACCGCGCCATCCGCCCCGCGCGCGCTGAGCACCGACACTTCGAACGCCAGCGCCAGACGCTTCTCCAGCACGCACGGCACGCCGCCGAGCGCGGCGTAGGCGTCGCGGGCCTCGGTGGGCGTATTCACGCGCACCTGCCCTTTACCGTCGTAACCGAGACGCGCCGTCTTCAGAATCCCCGGCAGCACGCTCTCGATGGCCGCATCGCCAATGGCGGCGAGCGCGTCGTTCGACTCGATGACCAGATGCGGGGCCACCGGCACACCGCAGCTCTCGATGAAACGCTTCTCCGCCACGCGGTCCTGCGCGATGGCGACACAACGGCCCGCCGGACTCACGGTCGTGGTTTGCGCGAGGAAGTCGAGCGACTGCGCCGGGACATTCTCGAATTCGGTCGAGATGGCCGGACACAGGGCGGCGAGTTCGGAGAGCGCCGTCTCGTCACGGTAATCGGCAACGATCAGACGGTCGGCGACGGCGCCGGCCGGACAGCGCGGGTCCGGATCCAGCACACAGACCTTGTAACCCATCGACTGGGCGGCAAAACAGAACATGCGGCCGAGTTGGCCGCCGCCCAGCATGCCCAGCCATTGGCCGGGAAGGACAGGCGCAGCGGAGGCAGAATTCATCTTCGGTCGGAAGCAGACGGTAGCGGGGACGTTCTTTTCTATTACAGCGCGGGCAGCGTCATGCCGCGCGCCGCTTCGGTCTGCTTCGCACGGAACGCTTCGAGCTTGTCGGCAAGCGTCTTGTCGTCGGCAGCCAGCATCGAGACGGCGAACAGGGCCGCGTTCGCCGCCCCCGCTTCACCGATGGCGAAGGTCGCGACCGGCACGCCCTTGGGCATCTGCACGATGGAGAGCAGCGAGTCTTCGCCACGCAGGTATTTGCTCGGCACCGGCACCCCCAGCACCGGCACGGTCGTCTTGGCGGCGATCATGCCCGGCAGATGCGCGGCGCCGCCGGCGCCGGCGATGATGGCGACCAGCCCGCGCTCGCGCGCGGCTTCGGCGTAGCGGAACATGTCGTCCGGCATGCGGTGCGCGGAGACGACCTGCGCCTCATACGGCACCCCGAACTCGGCCAGAATGGCGGCCGCGTGCTTCATCACTTCCCAGTCCGAGTTGGACCCCATTACCACGCCAACGCGCGGGGCCACGGCTTGTTTCTCGCTCATGTCGTCAATGCCCCGCTCAGGCCAGTTGCTGGCCGGTCAGGCGCTCGAGCGCCTCGCGGTACTTGGCAGCCGTCTTTTCGACGACCTCGGCCGGCAGTGCCGGCGCGGGCGGCGTCTTGCCCCACGGCTGGGTTTCGAGCCAGTCGCGCACGAACTGCTTGTCGAACGACGGCGGGTTGCTGCCGACCGCGTACGAATCGGCCGGCCAGAAGCGCGACGAGTCGGCGGTCAGCGCTTCGTCCATCAGGTGCAGGCGGCCGTCGTCGTCCAGACCGAATTCGAACTTCGTGTCGGCAATGATGATGCCGCGCGTGGCGGCGTAGGCGGCGGCTTCCTTGTACAGACGGATCGAGATGTCGCGGATCTGCTCGGCCAGTTCGCGGCCGACGCGGCTCACCATGTCGTCGAAGCTGATGTTCTCGTCGTGCTCGCCCAGTTCGGCCTTGGCCGCCGGGGTGAAGATCGGCTCGGGCAGTTGCTGCGCGTTTTGCAGACCGGCCGGCAGTGTCACACCGCACACGGCGCCCGTCGCCTGATAGTCCTTCCAGCCGCTGCCGGCCAGATAACCGCGCACCACGGCTTCGACGAGGATCGGCTTCAGACGCTTCACGACGACCGCGCGGCCGGCCACCTGTGCGACTTCGTCCGCCGAGACGACCGTCTCCGGCGCCACGCCCGTGAGGTGATTCGGCACGACGTGGGCGAGCTTGTCGAACCAGAAGTTGGCCATCTGGTTGAGCACGCGGCCCTTGCCCGGAATCGGCTCGCCCATGATCACGTCGAACGCCGAGAGGCGGTCCGTCGTCACGATGAGCAGCTTGTCGTCGCCGACGGCGTAGTTATCGCGCACTTTGCCGCGCGAGAGCAGCGGCAGGCTCTTGAGGGAGGATTCGTACAGGGCGTTCAGAGCGGGGGTAGTCACGGCGGGACCCAATATCAGGAAGGGCAAAGGCGTAATTATACGCGCGTCGGGGGGGTGTTTCACGAAGATGTCGGTCCGGCGAGTGCCGGGCGCCGACATCTTGCCGGCTTTGCGCGCCGTCAATTCCCCGGTGCGCTGCGCCTTCTGCCGGGCTCCACGTGCGCCGTCAGTGACGAAATCCGGCGGCGAGCCGCGCCGTCTCGTCTGCCTGAACCAGCAAGGCGACCACCGGCGAGCGCGAGATCGGGTTCGTCATGACGTCGCCGCGCTGCCGGCAATGCCGGTACCAGTCGGCGACCGACTTGACGTCGTAATACTTGTTGTCGCAAGTCAGCCCGTAGTCGTCGAGCGACACCAGACGCACGGCGTCCGGACTCTGCGGATCGACCTCATCTTGCGAAATCCGGTCCGTGTGCCCGCCGATGTAGCCCGGACTCAGGAATCGCACGCCGCTCAGCACGCCGATTTCGCCGCGCAACCACAACAGCGCCGTGCCGGGCGGTAAGCCGCCCGACGCCAGCAGCGGCGCGACCCGCTCGAAGTTCGCCTCCAGAATGCCGGCCAGTTTGCAACGCCCCTGAGCGCTTTGCCAGTCGATGTCGGCGTTGACCATTACCTCGGGCAGCCGCTGCCTGAGCTGCAACACTTTGCGCTCCCAGCGCGGGTCGCCGCGCCCGGGGGCGCGCAGCATGGCCGTGAGCCGCGACAACTCCGCCACGAGGTCCATGCCGCGCGCCGCCACGTTGATGTGATGGTCGCTGGCCTCGGCGCGCTGACTGACGACCTCTGTGGCGAGTTGAGCGCGCAGCCGCGTGTCGCCCGCCCGGAGTTGCAGCGCCGCGCTGGCGATCACGGCACATGGCCGGGCGATGCCATGCTCGGAACACACCAGCGCGATCTTGCCGGGATTGCGTCGCATAAAATCCGCGACGCCTTTGCCGGCGCGCCACAGCGTCGCGCCGTCGATCTTCGCATCGAAACGCTCCATGCCGGTGAATTCCATGAAGTGCACGTGCGACAGGCCGCCGTCGAGATTGCCGTGGGCCGAAAGGGCCCCCGAGGCGGCGGGATGACGTGCCTTCGCGCCCCGGCGCGTGAGCGCAGTGATGTAATCGCTGACGGGCCGCTCACGATAACCGGGTGTGGCCACAGCCCCCTGAGACACACGGGCCGCACCCCTTGCACCCGTTGCACCCGTTGCATCCTGCGCATCCTGCATATCCCGCAGGCGCATCGTCCCCGGCTCGACGCTGAAAATCGCGCCGATCTGCGGGTGCGCCTTGAGCATGCGGGTCAGCGAGCGCACCTCGGCCGGCGTCGCCGTCGGCCCGACGATAAAGCGACAGCCGCCCAGCTCGAGCAGGCCGTAGCGGGTACACTCGCCGCCCGCACGCATCAGCGTCGCGGTGTTGACGCCATAACGGTCGGCCCAGTGTTGTGCGCTTTCGCGCATCGACGGCCCCCAGTCGGGCGCCGGGTCGTCGTAGCCCCAAAGTCGGATCGGCAAGCTCAGTGCGGCACTGGCGTCGGCGCGGGGACCACGTCCGGCGGCTCGCCAGTCGGCGGCCATCGTCATCCGCACGTCCGTCGGAATGTCCGTCGACGCCTGCGCTGCGGCATGGGAAACGGCGCCCGGCCCGCGTAGCGAAGGCGTACGGTTGAGGGTGCCTGTCAGCGATGTCGCCATGGTGCCGGTGCGCGACGGCGGTGGAGATGTCTCCTCGGCGCTGGAAAGCCCAAGACATCGGGCGACGGTCCTGGGAAAGCTATTGAACGGCATGAATCACTCCGGATGGCCCAGGTTGGGCGGGTTGGCGGGAGGCACGGAGACTGCCACGCCCCGTGCCGCCAGACTTCCGGGATCGGCCGCCCACCTGTGGTTTCGTGCCGAGGCAACGGCCACGGCGTTGCGGCGCCGAGCGCCGACCGGCATGTCGCCGTGCTTCGTGCGCGCAAGGATGTTGCCTAGAATGGAAATGTTCACCCGCCGACGCGCGAAAGGGGGCTGCCGTGACGCTCGCATCGACTCCACGTAACGTCCCGCGCCCGCGCGCCGGGACGACAGCCCCGGCCAACGAACCGGCCACCCCGCACCGCGCGCTGCGGCATGGCGCTCACATCGCGAGCGTTGCCCTCGTCGCCCTTGCCGCCGCTATCGGTCCGGGCAGCGGCCCATTGTGGGCTCGGACGACCGCACCTCACGCGATGGCGTCCATGCCCTCGGCGTCGCCGGCCTCCGCGGCGCCCTCGCCGTCCGGGAAACCGCGGTCTCAGGCAGCCGCACCGAGCATCGCCTCGGGCGGCAGCGCGTCCGGCACGTCGCCCGACACCGACGAACGCGTCGCGACGCCCCGCCTGATCGCCATCGCGACACCGGAAACCGACAACGACATCCCGCGCTTCGCCCTTTATGCGGCCCGCGATATCGAACAGTTGGGTTTGCAGTTTCCGGCACAGACGGCCAATGCGTCGCCGGACAGCGAGGTTGTCGTCACGATGCGTCTGCGCGACAGTGCGACCACACGCATGCGCGATTTCTCACGCCAGCATCTGAACGAGCCGATGACGCTGATCGTCGACGGCGTGGAGATGCTCACCGCCACGATCCGCTCGGAACTGGGCGGCAAGTTCCAGTTGCAACTGCCAAAAGAAAAGGCCCGGCTTCTGTTCCAGCGCGTGCTGGCGAAAGCCGGGCCTGCGACCTGAGCGACGGTGTATGGCCTGCGGCAATGCCGCGGGCGTCACGCCGCGCAGGTCAGGCAACGAATCATGCGGTGCATGCAGGGCATGTTCCGCACGACGCGTGCCGCCTGATTACTTCACGATCTGCGCGAGGTCGCCGCTCTTGTACTTCTCGGCCATCTTCTCGAGCGACACGGTCTTGATCTTGCCGGCCTGACCTTCGCAACCGAACGACAGATAGCGCGCCTTGCAAACCTGCTTGGCGGCTTCGCGCGCCGGCTTCAGGTAGTCGCGCGGGTCGAACTTGCTCGGGTTTTCGAACAGATAGCGACGGATCGCGCCGGTCATGGCCAGACGGATGTCGGTATCGATGTTGATCTTGCGCACGCCGTGCTTGATGCCTTCGACGATTTCTTCGACCGGCACGCCGTAGGTTTCCTTCATGTCGCCACCGAACTCACGGATCTCAGCGAGCAGTTCCTGCGGCACCGACGACGAACCGTGCATCACCAGGTGCGTGTTCGGAATGCGGCGGTGGATTTCCTTGATGCGGTCGATGGCGAGAATGTCGCCCGTCGGCTTGCGGCTGAACTTGTAGGCGCCGTGCGAGGTGCCGATGGCGATGGCCAGCGCGTCGCATTGCGTCTGCTGCACGAAGTCGGCAGCCTGATCCGGATCGGTCAGCAGTTGCTCACGGGTCATCGTGCCGTCGGCGCCGTGACCGTCTTCCTTGTCGCCCTTCATCGTTTCGAGCGACCCCAGCACGCCCAGCTCGGCTTCCACCGTCACGCCGATGTAGTGCGAGAACTCGACGACCTTCTTCGACACTTCGACGTTGTACTCGTAGCTGGCGACCGACTTGCCGTCGGCTTCGAGCGAGCCGTCCATCATCACGCTCGAGAAACCGCTCTTGATAGCGGCCATACACACGGCCGGCGATTGGCCGTGATCCTGGTGCATCACCACCGGGATATGCGGGTAGGCTTCCACGGCGGCCGAGATCAGGTGACGCAGGAACGCTTCGCCGGCGTACTTACGCGCACCGGCGGATGCCTGCATGATGACCGGCGCACCGACTTCGTCGGCAGCGGCCATGATCGCGGAAACCTGCTCCAGATTGTTGACGTTGAAGGCCGGCAGACCATAGCCGTTTTCGGCGGCGTGGTCGAGCAGCTGTCGCATAGAGACTAGGGGCATGATGTTCTCCTTGGAATCAAAAACTAAGCAAATCTTTCCTCGATCCAGAGGTGCCCCTCATGACGACGGCTCGCGGGCGGCGCGGCGTGTGCAACGCACTGTCACCCCGCCGCACTCGCGCGGCCTGCATCGTCATGCGTGGCCCACCTGGACGATCTTCAACGTATTGGTACCGCCGGGTTGTCCCATCGGCTCACCCACCGTCAGCACGATCGTGTCGCCGCGCTTGACGACGCCGCTCGAAAGCAGCAGTTGCTCTGCCTGCTTGAGCGCCTGATCGCGGTCCTGCGTGGCGTCTGCGCGCATGGCGTAGACATTGCGATACAGCGCCATCTTGCGGTGACTGCCGAGCTGCGAGGTCAGCGCAAAAATCGGCACATGGATCTTGTGACGGGACAGCCACAACGCGGTCGCGCCCGACTCGGTCAGCGCCACGATGGCTTTCGCGCCAAGATGATACGCGGTAAACAGGGCGCCGGCGGCAATCGTTTGGTCAATGCGCGTAAAAGTTTGGTCCAGCCAATCGCGATCGAGTTCCACCGTCTCCGAGCGCTCGGCCTCGACGCAAATCGCCGCCATCGTCTCGATCGTCTCGACCGGATACTTGCCTGCGGCGCTCTCGGCCGAAAGCATCACCGCGTCGGTCCCGTCGAGCACGGCGTTGGCGACGTCCGACACTTCGGCGCGGGTCGGCACCGGATTGTGGATCATCGACTCCATCATCTGGGTGGCCGTGATGGTCGTCTTGTTCATCTCGCGCGCGAGCTTGATCATGCGCTTCTGAAGCGCCGGGACCGCAGCGTTGCCGACTTCGATGGCCAGATCGCCACGCGCGACCATGATGCAGTCCGACGCCGCCAGAATCTCTTCGAGCGCCGGGATCGCTTCCGCACGCTCGATCTTGGCGATCATCAGCGGCTTGATGCCGTAAGGCTCACCCGCCACGTTCGCCAGACGTCGCGCCATTTCCATGTCGGTGGCGTTCTTCGGAAACGAGACCGCGACGTAATCGGCGCCCAGCGCCATCGCGGTCTTGATGTCTTCCATGTCCTTCGCGGTCAGCGCCGGCGCCGTGAGTCCGCCGCCCTGGCGGTTGATGCCCTTGTTGTTCGACAGGTCGCCGCCAACCTTCACGGTCGTGTGGATCTCGCTGCCGAGCACCCGGTCGACGATCAGCACGATCAGCCCGTCGTTGAGCAGCAGCACGTCGCCGGTGCGCACGTCGCGCGGCAGTTCCTTGTAATCCAGCCCGACGCGCTCGTCGTTACCGAGTTCGCATTCGGCATCCAGAATGAACCTGGCGCCGGCTTCGAGCGTGGTCTTGCCGTTCTCGAACTTGCCGACGCGGATCTTGGGGCCCTGCAAGTCGGCCATGATGGCCACTTCGCGGCCTGCCGCCCGGGCAGCCGCGCGCACCATGTCGGCACGCTCGATGTGGTCTTGCGCCTTGCCGTGCGAGAAGTTCAGGCGAACGACGTCGACGCCTGCGGCGATCATGCGCGAAAGCACTTCCGGCGTGCTCGATGCCGGACCGATGGTGGCGACGATCTTGGTGGAGCGGTTCATTACATCCATCTCTTCATCCTCTTTTGGTAGCAGCGCTTTCGACATTACCGGCGCTTAGAGGTTTGTAACGCAATTAGGCCGCCGCAGGTTAACCAAAAAGTTCGTATTGTCCGTACGAAATCGTTTGATTCGATCCCAAACGTTCGCAATAAGGCGATCGAAACCGCCGTCTGCCAACGTCTCCGGGACCGTCCAACCGGCCCGCGAGCCCCGCCCCACCTGCCTTCCCGCAATCCGCGCGATCAGTTCGACTGTGCGGCGCGTTGTTGCAGCACGTCGACGGCCGGCAGCGTCTTGCCTTCCAGGAATTCCAGGAAAGCGCCGCCACCGGTCGAGATATAGCTGACCTGATCGGCGATACCGTATTTGGCAATGGCCGCGAGCGTGTCGCCACCGCCGGCAATCGAGAAGCCCTTGGCCGCCGCAATGGCGCGCGCCAGGGTTTCCGTGCCGTGACCGAACTGGTCGAATTCGAACACGCCCACCGGACCGTTCCACACGATCGTGCCGGCGCTGCCCAGTTGTTCGGCCAGTTTGGCGGCGGTTTGCGGGCCGATGTCGAGGATCATGTCGTCGGCGGCCACATCGGCAGCGGCCTTCACGGTCGCTTCGGCAGTGGCGCTGAATTCCTTGGCGCACACGACGTCCGTCGGAATCGGCACCGATGCGCCGCGCGCAGCCATGGCGTCGATGATCGCCTTCGCTTCGCCGACCAGATCGGCTTCGGCGAGCGACTTGCCGATCGGCAGGCCGGCCGCCAGCATGAACGTGTTGGCGATACCGCCACCCACGATCAGTTGATCGACCTTGTCGGCGAGGGTCTTGAGGATGGTGAGTTTGGTGGAAACCTTGGAACCGGCCACGATGGCCACGAGCGGACGCGCCGGCGCGTTCAGTGCCTTGCCCAGCGCTTCGAGTTCGGCGGCGAGCAGCGGGCCGGCGCAGGCGACGCCCGCGTACTTGGCGATGCCGTGGGTGGTGGCTTCGGCGCGGTGGGCGGTGCCGAACGCGTCGTTCACATAGACGTCGCACAGCCTGGCCATCTTCTGCGCCAGTTCGTCGTTGTCCTTCTTCTCGCCCTTGTTGACGCGGCAGTTCTCCAGCAGCACGACCGCGCCCGGCGCCACGTCGAAACCGCCGTCGACCCAATCGGCCACCAGCTTCACTTCACGGCCGAGCAGTTCCGACAGGCGTTGCGCCACGGGGGCGAGCGAGTCGGCGGGCTTGAATTCGCCTTCGGTCGGACGGCCCAGATGGGACGTGACCATCACGGCAGCGCCGGCGTCGAGCGACATCTGAATGGCCGGCACCGAGGCGCGGATCCGCGTGTCTTCCGTGATGCGGCCGTTATCGTCCTGCGGCACGTTCAAATCGGCGCGGATGAAGACACGTTTGCCCGCGAGGCGGCCCTGAGCGATCAAATCGGAAAGACGTACGACGGAAGCCATGAGAATCCGGAATAAATGGTGGGAAAAACATGCATTTTAACTGATCCGACCCACCGGACGCCCATTTTTGCGGTCGAAGGTTCCGCCTACAGGAACAGCCGTCCGAGCGTGTAGACGACCATGCCGATCACGATCATCTCGATCATGTTGCGGCGCCAGATGAACCAGCCCGTCGCCGCCACGGCCGCGGCCAGCTTGTGATTGCCCAGATGCACGGCGAACTGATGATCGAGCAGGACCACTTCGGGCACGACGATCACGGCCAGCGCCGCCGCCGGAGCGTAGCGCAGCGCGCGTTGCAATCGCTGCGGTAGTGCCACGCGCTCCCCGCCGAGCAGAAAGAACGTCCGCGTGACGATCGTAATTGCCGTCATCGCGACGAAGGCGAACCAGATTTCGAAGGTGCTCATCGACGACGCTCTCCCGCACTGCGACGCGCCTCGGGCGACGCCTCCACCGCTTGCGCACCGTCCTCGCGCGTTTCGAGCGTTTCGAGCGTTTCGAGCGTTTCGAGCGTTTCGAGCGTTTCGAGCGTTTCGAGCGTTTCGAGCGTTTCGCGCGTTTCGAGCGTCTCGACCGCAGCGGCCGCAGCCGGCGGCGTCGCCGGAATCGGCACTTTCACCGGGTTCGCCAGCGCCAGCCGCTTCGCGTGACGCGCGGCCAGTTCGTCGCACACCATGCCGGCAGCGAGCGCCCCGATCACCCCCAGCACGAGATTGAGGCGGTAAGGCAGATCGAACGCCAGCACGCCGATGAGCGACGCGAGCGCCACCGCCAGCATCGTCGAGCGGCTGTTGATCGTGTGAACCATCATGGGAATGAGGGCGAGCGTGCCCGCGAATCCGAGCCCCCAGCTATCGGGCACGAGCGCGCCCAGCGCGATACCGAGCATCGACGACACGTGCCACACCGCCCAGTTGCTGAGCGTGATGCCGTAATACGTGCCCTCTTTACCCGGCACATAACCGTTCGCGAAATTCTGGTTCATGAACATCACGAACCCGAGATCGCCGTTCATGTACCCGAGCGCGATGCGTCGCGGCAACGACAGATAGGAAAAATGCGGTTGCAGCCCGGCGCTGAAAATCACGAAACGCAGATTGACGATGCCGACCGTGAGCAGAATCGTCCACAACGGCATGCCGGCGGCGAAAAGCGGCAGCGACGCCAACTGCGCCGAACCGGCGTAGAGCATCAGGCTCATGCCGACGGCCTGCGGCACGGTGAGCACCGACTTGCTCATGGCGACGCCGGTGACGAGCCCCCACGAGAAGATAGCGGGCAATAACGGCGAGATAATGCGAAAACCCGCCGCGAACCCTTCACGTTCGGCGGCTGGCAAGCGAAGCATTGGCATGGTCAGCTTGGGGGGCGAGCGCCGTGACGAACGACGCGGTGTCTGGTATTGCGGGGCGAAGCGGTCCCGACGGCGCCCGGCACGCCCAAGATGGCCGCAAGCGGCCATGGCGCCCGCCAGGGTTGCCGGAGTGTCTCGTGAATATGTTCATCATTGGCGGCGGACGACAGGCCATTATAGCCACGGTAAATGATTACTTAGTCACTGAAAACCGTACTTCGACCTGTTTTTTCTGATGCAACGCGAGGGGTGTCGCGTACGTACCACGCGGACCCGTGACACGAGGCGACACCGGGGCGCGCGAGGTGCGGGCCATCCGCAAAGGGCTGCTGCTGCTTTACAATAGCGACTTTTGGTAAGCGGGCGGTTGCTCGCGAAGCCATCGGAAGTTACCGAATCAGCGAATATCCGCGAATACCAGCGAATACCTGCGAATACCCATCACGGTCCGAACCCCATGAGCGAAGTCAAACAAATGCCGGTCGTCGAAGTCGGCGCCGAAGATCTGCCGGTCCACTGCCCGAATCCGAAGATGCAATTCTGGAGCAGCCATCCGCGCGTGTTCATCGACGTGAGCCACGGCGAAGCGGCCTGCGCCTACTGCGGCACGCGCTATCGCCTGAAGCCCGGCACCGTGATCAAGGGTCACTGATCGCTGCCACTCTCGTGACCCGGACCCGCCCGGCGGCGCGCAGCACCCCGTTGCTGCCCGGCGCCGCCCGCAAGTCGGTCCGTTTCATCGCCACGCTTAACGTACAGAGTCTCCGCCACGATGCATAAAGCCTTGGTGATCGCCCCCAACTGGATTGGGGACGCGCTGATGGCGCAGCCGTTGTTTACCCTGCTCAAGCGTCTGCATCCGCGCCTGACCATCGACGCGATCGCGCCCGGCTGGGTCGCCCCGGTGCTCGAACGCATGCCGGAGATTTCGCGCGTCGTCGCCACCGACCTCGCGCACGGCAAATTGCAGCCGCTCGAGCGCTACCGGCTCGCGAGCGTGCTCGCCGACGAAGGGTATGACGCCGCCTACGTGCTGCCGAATTCCCTGAAGTCGTCGCTGATTCCGTGGCTGGCGCGCATTCCGCTGCGCATCGGCTACAAGGGCGAGCAGCGCTACGGCCTGCTCAACGTGCGCCACGCCAATCCGCGCAAGGACGAGCGCCCGCCGATGGTGCGGCACTACGCCGCGCTCGCGTTCGCGCCGGGCGCCAAATTGCCCGAGACGCTGCCCACGCCGCGCATCGAAGCCGATCTGAACGAATCGGCGCGCGTGTTCGCCCGCTTCGGGCTCGATCTGCGCGTGCCGCTCGTGGTGTTTTGCCCGGGCGCCGAGTTCGGGCCGGCCAAGCGCTGGCCGCCGGGACACTTCGCCCAGCTGGCGCAGTTGGTGCGTCGCTCGTTCCCGTATGCGCAGATCGTCGCGCTCGGCTCGGGCAAGGACGGCGCGCTGGCCCAGCAAATCGCCGCCGACGCGCCCTTCGTCCGCAATCTTTGCGGGCAGACGTCGCTGGCGGAAGCCTGCGCCCTGCTCGCGCGCGCCAACGCCGTCGTGAGCAACGACTCCGGGCTGATGCACGTAACCGCCGCGCTGCGCCGGCCGCAGATCGCCCTGTTCGGTTCGTCGGATCCGCGCCACACGCCGCCGTTGTCCGATCAGGCGCACATCCTGTGGCTACAATTGGAATGCAGCCCGTGTTTTGCCCGCGAATGCCCGCTGGGTCACACGCGCTGCCTGAATGAGCTGATGCCCGAGCACGTGTTCGCGAACCTGCGCAACATCCTGCTCACGCAGCGCTGAGCCGCCCCCATTTTGCGAAACACGAGACGTCTGAAGCTGCATCAGTTCGATCCCGGTAACACTCAACGGTAAATCCTCATGCCACGTTTTGTCCGTCTGTTCGATGCCGCCAGTGAAACCATCACGGCCTTTTATGACGCGCTGCGCCGGGGTCAGACGGATCGCGCGATGGCGCTCTGGGCGAACGAGGATTTCGTCAGCTATATTCGCGCCGACGGCACCCGCTGGGACGGACTCGAGCAGATCCGCAGCGGTCTCGTCGCTCAGTTCGCGCAAAGCGTCGTGCTGATCGACTCGCTGGACACGACCGAGTACGACACCGTCGGCACGGTCGTGCACACGGCGACCGAAGCGATGCGCGTCGGCGCCGAGGACGCCAAGCAAAACACCGCCCAGCTCATCCACACGACCTACGTGCTGGTGCATGAGCAGGGCGACTGGCGCTTCGCCCACATCCATTCCAGCCCGCTCCCCCCGCATGCCGTCGAGCAATTCAGCCTGATGATGCACGCGCGTCCGGACGGGCTGCACTGAGCGCGCCGGCGTCCCGATGACAGCGCGCCCGGCAGTCTTTCTCCCCCAGGATTACCGGCCGCCCCGGTGGCTGCCCGACGGGCACAGCCAGACGATCTATCCTGCCCTGATGGGCCGCCGCCCGTCGGTGGCATTCCGTCGGGAGACGTGGGATACGCCCGACGGCGATTTCGTGGATGTCGACTGGCTGGTCGCCCCGCCCGCCTCGCAGAAGCCCCCGCCCGCACCTGACGGCCTGGTCCAGACGCCGCTCGTCGTGCTGTTTCACGGACTGGAAGGCGGCTCGGGCAGTCACTACGCCCGCACCCTGATGCGCGAAGTCGAAGCGCAGGGCTGGCGCGGCGTAATTCCGCACTTTCGCAGTTGCAGCGGACGCATGAATCGCGCGCCGCGCTTCTATCACTCGGGCGACAGCACCGAGATCGACTGGATGCTGCAACGTCTGCGTGCGCACATCTCGGGCCCGATCTTCGCCGCAGGCGTATCGCTGGGCGGTAACGTGCTGCTGCGCTGGCTCGGCGAGCGCGAGGCGCACGCGTCGCGAGTGGTGAGCGCCGCGTGCGCGATCTCCGCGCCGCTCGACCTGCGCGCGGGCGGACTCGCGCTCTCGCACGGCTTCAACATGGTGTACACGCGCAATTTTCTGGGCACGCTCAAGAAAAAGGCGCTGGCGAAGCTCGATCAGTACCCGGGCCTCTACGACCGCGACCTGATGATGGCGGCGCGCGATCTCGGCGAGTTCGACCACGTGGTGACAGCGCCGCTGCACGGCTTTCACAGCGCGTTCGACTACTACACACGGGCGTCCAGCAAACCGATTCTGCCCGCCATCGAAGTGCCCACGCTCGTCATCAACGCACACAACGACCCGTTCCAGCCCGCCAGCGCGCTGCCCGGCGAAGACGATGTCGGACGCTTCGTCCAACTGCTGCAACCGGCGCACGGCGGACATGTGGGCTTCATGAGCGGGCCATTTCCGGGAGGCCTCACGTGGATGCCGCGCACCGTCGTCGACTATTTCCGTCAATTTCTGCCGAACGCCGCGTGACGACTGCAACTCCTGCGACCGGCGCGACGGCGCCGCAAGCCGTACGGCGTACGGCGTACGCCGGCTCACCATACATTAAGGATTCCGAATGGATGAAATCGTTCGTCAGGCCATGGCCAAATGGCCCAATGTGCCGCATTGCTACGGCTGGCTCGCACTGGATCGGCGCGGGCAGTGGCGCATGCGCGACGAGCAGGTGCAAGCCGAAGGCACGGCGGGGGATCCGATTCGTCACGACGCCCTGATTGCGTTCATCGCCCGCAATTACGCGAGCGACGAAGCCGGGCGCTGGTACTTCCAGAACGGGCCGCAGCGGGTGTACGTCTCGCTGGCGTACGCCCCTTTGGTCGTGCGATTGACGTGGAACGCCACCGCCAACGACGGCCACGGCGCGCCTGTGTTGACAGACCAGTTGGGGAAGGTCTTCGTGCCGCAGGCCTGCCTGCTCGATGAGGACGGCAGCGTCGCGTTTGCGGGAATCTCGGGCGATCGCGGAAATAGCGGAAATAGCGGAAATAGCAGAGGCGGCAGAGGCGGCAAAACGCGCGAGGCAAGCACCGGTGCGAGCAAAACGCCCCGTGACAACGCTGATGCCGCCAATGCCCCGGCCGTGACCACGCTGGCGCTGCTGCACGATCACGACATCGATCTGCTCACGCAGGTATCGGATCTGACGCAGGCCTATGAAGTCGCCGAAACCTCCGACGATACAGCCGATGCGAAGGCCGCCGTGCGTCTGCACTGGCGCAACGGCGACTCGCTTGCCTTCGCCACGGTCCATGCGGGCACCTTGCCGCAGACCTACGGCTTCGAGCGCGACCCGCAAGCCCCGGAGACGTCGACGAACCGATCGGGACAAACACGCGGGTAGCGAAGTCCCATGGGATGGGCATCGGGCGCTCGGCACCGGTCGATGCACCGGTCGATGCACCGTCGATGCACCATCGATGCGCCATGGACCCAACCCGCCGGACTACCCGAACTGCTTGTTGAAGTCCTTCTCGTCTTCCTTGTCTTCCCGGTATCGACGCTGAAACTCGTGCAGTTTGGCGTCGATGGTCGACAGCTCGTAGAAGTCGGCATCCCCGGCGTCCCGCGCGAGCTTCAACTGACTGACGGCGGCCATCCACTGACCTTGCAGCGCGTACTGTTCCGCGAGCGCCTCATGCTGCCGCGCGCGCTTGCCGCCTGCCGCCCAGGCGCCGGCCAGCGCCCGCCACCAGACCGGCTCGCTGCGATAGCGCTCCACCTGCGCTTGCAGGAACTTCGTCGCGTCGGGAATACGGTGGCTCGCGACCAGCGCGTCCGCATACGCCATGTCCGCTGCCTGCGAGAGCGGGAACGCCGCACGGGCCTGCGTGGCGATGCGCAGTGCGTCGTCGGACCTGCCCGACAGTCTGGCGAGATCCGAGGCCAGCACCGCCAGACTCGGCGTGCCCGGCCCGGTGCCGCCGAAGGCCGCACGCGAGCGCTCCAGCGCGTCGCGCGCCGGTTCCCATCGACGCTGCTTGTACTCTGCGAGCGCTACGGCGTACCACGCCCCGGCGACGCTGGGCGCGGTCTGCGTCCGGATGGCCGTGCGCTGGGCCTCGGCAATCGCGGCGAAATCGCTCGCCGACTTCTGCTGCAAAACGAGGGAGCGCGCACGCACGAAAACGTACTCCGGCGACTGCTCCGGCTGGCGATAGCCGGCGCTGCGCGAGCGATTGAGCATGTCGGCGATGCGCTCTGTCGTGAGCGGGTGAGTCCGGACGTATTCGGGCACACCGGCTTCGTTGATGGCGTCAGCACGCTGCAAACGCTCGAAAAACGTCGGCATCGCATACGTATCGAAACCCGCCGCCTGTAGCAGTTGAAAGCCGACCCGATCCGCCTCGCGCTCGGCATCGCGCGAAAACCGGAGTTGCCGATCGATGGCCAGGCCCTGCCCGCCCATGGCGATGCCCAGGCCGAGATCCGAGCTTCGCGCACCGATACCCGCGAGCAAGCCGAGCAACATGCCGCCCAGCGCAAGCCAGGAGTTCTGGGCCTGCTGGCCGAGCATGCGCGCGATGTGGTGTTGCAGCACATGCCCCGTCTCGTGTCCGACGACCGATGCGAGTTCGGACTCGGTACGGGTCGCAACGATCAGACCGGTGTTGATGCCGATGAACCCGCCGGGCAGCGAAAACGCGTTGATTGCCGGATCGCGCACGACGAAGAACTCGAAGCTCTGGCTGGCGTCGAGCCCGACCTTGCGTGTGGCGGAGACGAGCCGGCTGCCCAGCGCATTGACATAATCGGAGAGCAGCAGATCGGAGACGTAATCGGGATCGGCGCGGATCTCGCGCATCACGCGCTCGCCGAGCTTGCGCTCCATCGCGGGCGAGAGGTCCGCCGCCGAACTCTGTCCGAGCGTGGGCAGTCCCTGCGCGGCCACTTGCGTCGGCACCACGGCGGTCGCGAACGTCGTCGCCGTCATCACCGGCAACATGACCCACGCGAACGCGCGGCGCCAGCGAGCGCAGACCTCGGTCGAGCCCGTCGGGCAGGATGCTCCAGATAACGAAGGATGGGGATGGCGAGCGCGCATCGGCATCATGGTCATGCAAAGGAACCGGGACGAAGCGTACAGAGCCCACCGGGCCGACCAAGCCGACCAAGCCGACTGAGCCGACCGAGCCGAAGACATGCGCGGGAGGCAAAGGATGCCGCTGCTGCGCCAGCGCGAGACATCATGCAGAACATGCGGCCTGCGGCGCGAAACGAATGTGACGAACGCGTCATGGAGGTAGGCGCGGCACGGCGCGAATCATTCGGGGCTGCTGCTATGATAGCAGCCAGACGCAGACGTTCCGCACCATTGGCCGGACGTCGACAACATCGGCGAATTCACATTCACAACCGACGCAATCACACGGCACTCAGACCGTTTTCGTCACCTTCCCAGCATTTTTCATGCATCGACCCATGGCAGAACTCACCCACTTCGACACCGCCGGACAGGCTCACATGGTTGACGTCGGCGGCAAGGACAGCACGCATCGCATTGCGGTCGCGCGCGGCACGATTCGGATGAAGCCCGAAACGCTCGCACTGATTCGTTCGGGCACCGCCCAGAAGGGCGACGTCCTGGGCATCGCGCGGATCGCGGCGATTCAGGGAGCGAAGCGCACGGCCGATCTGATCCCGCTGTGTCACCCGCTGGCGCTCACGCGCGTGACGGTGGAGTTTCTGGTGGACGACGGCGCGAACGCCGTACATTGCCGCGCACAGGTGGAGACCATCGGCCGCACCGGCGTCGAAATGGAAGCCCTCACCGCAGTGCAAGTCGGGCTGCTGACGATTTACGACATGTGCAAAGCCGTCGATCGCGGCATGACGATGACCGACGTTCGCGTACTGGAAAAGCACGGCGGCAAGTCGGGCGATTGGGTCGTCTCCGAATAGTCTCGGCATCGTCTCCGAAAAGTCTAATCAACGTCTGCGCAATGTCTGCGCAACGTCTCTGAATAGCGCGCGATTGCCGACGATGGATAGCGGTGGGGTATCGTGGCGGATCGCACGCCGCGCCCCCACCGCCGATTCAGGCCCGTGAGGCCGTCCACTGCACCGCCAAAATACTCGCGAACACCATCGCGAGGCCAACGAAGGCGGAGCCCTTGATCGCCTGCCCCAACAGCACCCAACCGAGCACGACGGCCGTCAACGGACTGAGCAGTCCCAGCGACGACACCGCGACAGGCGCCAGCCGCGCGATCCCACGAAACCACAACGCATAGGCCAGCAACGCCCCCGCCATCGACAGGTACGCGTAGCCCAACGTCTGCCAGAGCGTGAGGGACGGCAACGGCGGGTCTGCCATCAACGCGATCGGCATGAGCATCAGGCCGCCCAACCACAGTTGCCAGCCGGTCAGCGCGAGCACCGGCATGCCCAGACGCCAGCGACGTGTCAGGTACGTGCCCGTCGCCATGCTCGCCGCACCGGCCAGCGCCGCCAGCATGCCCACCGGTTCGAAGACCGTCCCCGGCGAGAGCAGCAACACCCCCATCCCGACAACACCGGCCAGCGCCGCCCACACCGTGCTCGCGAGCGGACGCCGTTGCTCCACACCCCACGCGAGCCCCATCACGAGCAACGGTTGAATCGCGCCAACGACCGCCGCCAGGCCGCCCGGCAAACGGTACGCCGCCACGAACAACAGCGCCTGAAACGCGCCGATGTTCAGTGCCGAAAGCACCGCCAATCGCGCCCACTCACCTCGCGCGGGCCAACGTCGCGCATACAACAGCAGCAGTAGCCCGGAAGGCAGCACGCGAATCAGCGCCGCAGTGAACGGCCGGTCGGGGGGCAGCACCTGCGTCGTCACGATATAGGTCGAGCCCCAGATCACGGGCGCCAGTGCCGTGAGCAGCACGTCCCACCACGTCAATCGCAAGGGCGTTTTCGTCGTCATGTTTATTTATCTTCAATTCAAGATAAATGGCAGTTTGGTATCCTTTTATCTCGATGTCAAGACAACTGGAGTTAAGGGATGGCGAACCGGCCAACGGGGGGCAAAGCCCATGATGCAACACCGCAAGCCTCGGCAAATGGAGACGCCGTGGACAAGATCCTCGCGCAATGGCACAGTGAGCGCCCGGATCTGGATGTCTCGCCAATGGGCGTGATCGGCCGTCTCAAGCGGTGCGCCGCGCTCGTTCAGCAGCAGCTCGACGCCACGTTCGCCGAGTTCGACATGAGCGGCTGGGAGTTCGACATGCTCGCGACACTACGACGCGCCGGCTCGCCTTACCGGCTCGCGCCGACCGCCTTGTTTTCGACGCTGATGGTGACGTCCGGTACGATGACGCATCGCTTGCAACGCCTCGAAGCGCGAGGCTGGATTGTCCGCGTCGCGAATCCGGACGACGCCCGCAGCATGCTCGTCGAACTCACCGCAAGCGGCTTTACGCTGATCGAGCGCGCGGTGGAAGCGCACGTCGCCAACGAGCATCGCATGCTTGCGCCACTCACGATCGCATCGCTCACGCGCATCGAATCGGGGCTGAGCGATTGGTTGCGCGTACTCGAAGCGGAAAAGTAAGCGCGTTGCATGCGAAAAGAGGCTCGCCATGGCGAGCCTCCTTGCCAGCGCACCGGGTCGGCGCACCTTGCTGCCAATGCGTCGCCGGCGGGCGACGCATCACGACGCATCACGACGCATCACGACGCACCACGACGCACCACGACACATCACGCCGCCGCCACCTTGCCAGCGCGCTGACGCTGCGGCCAGAAGTACCACACCGCCCCCACCACTTGGAGCACGATGAGTGCTGTCCAGGCCGAGAAGTGGCCCTGCGCGCCGTGCGCCGGATAAGCGCCTAGCACCGCGCCCACGCCGACCTGGCACAGGAAGATCAGCAAGAAGATAACGAGCGTGAGCGAGGTATTCACACGCCCGATCAGCGTGCCGTGGAAGTGCTCCGCGAGCACGGCGTAAGACAGAATGCCTGTACCGCCGAAGATCCCGTAGGCGGCCCACAACCCGGCCGGCGGAATCGGTGCGCCGAGCATGAGCAGCAACTGCACCACGACGAACAGCGACATGCCGAGGCCCGAAAACGCGAAGACGCTCACGCCACGTCGTTCGAGCGAACGGGCCGCCGCGCCGAACACTACGCTACCGACCATCATCGCGAGCCCCACGACCGACACCAGCGATGCGGCCTGCGCTTCGGACAGCCCTTCGACGTCGCGCATGAAAGGCGCCATCCACAGCGATTGCATCGCGTAGAACACGCCCTGCGTGATACCGGAGAGCGATGTCACTTTCCAGAACATGGCGCTGCCCAGCACCTGACGCACGCCCTGCAACGCCTCGGACAAGCCACCTTGCGCATGCGAGCCGGGCTTCTCCGGCGCGCCGAACCAGAGCGCCGCCGACATGAAAACCGTGAGCGCCGCCAGCCCGAACGACACGACACGCCAGTCCGTCAACCCGAGCAACCAGTTCAGCGGCGTGCCGACGACCACACCGCCCATCCCCCCGACGGCCATGACAAGACCGTTGAGCAACGGCAGACGCGCCACCGGAAACCATTGGGCCAGCGCCTTGAACGCGCTGCCCAGACAGACCGATACGCCGACACCGATCAGCAGACGTCCCACCATGAGCGCGCCAACCCCCTGCGCCAGCCCGAACAGCGCGGCCCCGGCTGCCGCGAGCAGCAGCACCAGCGACGCCACGCGGCGAGGCCCGAACTTGTCGAGCAGCACGCCGGCGGGCAGTTGCGCACCGGCAAAACCGAGGAAGTAGAGACTCGTGAGCAGACCGAGGTCGGCGGACGAGAGGCCGAGTTCGCGCGTCATAAACGGCGCAAATCCGATGTTCACACCGCGATACACGTAAGAGACGAAGTATCCGCAGGCAAACAGCACAAAGATTCTGAGTGCTTTCGACATGGAGTAAACCCTAGTAACTGGCTTGGGTACCGATTGTCTGCGCAACCGCGCGTCGAGGCCAACGAAACCTTTGTGCTCGCATTGTGAGTAGAATTTGACATCATGTTCCAACACCTGCCTCCTCTCCAATCCCTGCGTGCGCTTGAAGCCGCTGCCCGTCATCGGAGCTTTACGCGCGCTGCGGAAGAATTGAATTTGACGCACAGTGCCGTCAGTCACCACATGCGCGCACTGGAGCAGCACTTGGGCACGGCCCTCTTTCGCCGCGTTGGTGCGCGAATGATTCCGACGAGCGTCGGCGCCCGTCTGGCCGAGCGGGTGCGCATCGGCATGTCCGAACTGGATGAGGCCATGAACGAGGCCAGGGCGGGCGTCACTCCCGATGCGACGCCCGCCATCGTCCGGCTTGAGATCAGTGTGATGACCGATCTCGCGGCCCAGTGGCTGATTCCCCGGCTCTCTCGCTTTAGCGAGCGACATCCGGGCATCGATCTGGTCGTGCGGATTCATGCGGATATTTCCGCACCCGATCCGTATTCGGTCGACGTGGGGATATGGCATCAGCGTGTGGAAGCGACGGGATTCGTGACCCGCAAGCTGCTCGACGACTTCGTGATCGCCGTGTGTCGTCCCGATGTCGTGGCGCAGATCCCGGACTTTACGGTCGCCGACATTCACCAGTTGCCGATGCTGCGCTTCGCTCATCGCTCGTGGCGCGACTGGCAGGTCGCTGCGGGTTTGCCGCCGCATGAGCCCACGCGCGGACCGATATTCGACGATTCCGGACTGCTGCTGCGCGCCGCCATCGCCGGGCAAGGTGTTGCCACGACACGCAGTTTGCTGGTGCGCGACGCCCTGGCCGCAGGTGAGTTGGTACAGATTGGCGACGTGTGTATTCCGCCAAGCCTGGAATATCACGTGAATTGGCGGGAAAACCACCCGCGCGAGCCGGCGATCCTCGCCTTCTGGGATTGGATGCAGGACGAAATCGCAGCCATGACGCCACTGGCCGGTTCCCCGTTCAAGCCCAGGCGCCCATAAAAAAACGGCAACGCATTCCGAAGAATGTGTTGCCGTTCTGGCTTCGGGCGACGGCGCGAAGATCCAGGATCTTGCACCGACGCCCGACGACCGGGCATTCGGAAGCGCCTCGCGGCGCCCCGCACATGCTGTCTCTTTCGAGACTTACATGCCCATGCCCATGCCGCCCATACCGCCCATGTCGCCCATACCGCCGGCCATCGGTGCATCTTCCTTCGGCAGTTCGGCAACGGCGCAGTCGGTCGTCAGGAGCAGGCCCGACACCGAAGCGGCGTTTTGCAGCGCGGTGCGCGTGACCTTGGTCGGGTCGACAACGCCCATTTCCACCAGATCGCCGTACTCGCCGGTCGATGCGTTGTAGCCGTAGTTGCCCTTGCCGGCAATCACGTTGGCCACAACGACGCTGGCTTCTTCGCCGCCGTTGGTGACGATCTGGCGCAGCGGCTCTTCCATGGCGCGCAGCACGATCTTGATACCGGCGTCCTGATCGGCGTTAGCACCCTTGATGTCCGACACGGCAACACGCGCACGGAGCAGCGCAACGCCGCCGCCCGGGACAATGCCTTCTTCCACGGCAGCGCGGGTCGCGTGCAGCGCGTCTTCCACGCGTGCCTTCTTTTCCTTCATTTCGACTTCGGTCGCAGCACCGACCTTGATCACGGCAACACCGCCGGCCAGCTTGGCCACGCGCTCTTGCAGCTTTTCACGGTCGTAATCGCTGGTGGCTTCTTCGATCTGGGCACGGATCTGCTTGACGCGTGCTTCGATGTTCAAGGCTTCACCGGCGCCATCGATGATGATGGTGTTTTCCTTGCCGATCTCGATGCGCTTGGCTTGACCCAGCTCAGCCAGCGTGGCCTTTTCCAGCGTCAGACCGATTTCTTCGGCGATGACCTGGCCGCCCGTCAGGATGGCGATGTCTTCCAGCATGGCCTTGCGGCGGTCGCCGAAGCCCGGAGCCTTGACGGCGCAGGTCTTCAGGATGCCACGGATGTTGTTGACCACCAGCGTTGCGAGGGCTTCGCCTTCGACGTCTTCGGCGATGATCAGCAGCGGACGGCCAGCCTTGGCGACTTGCTCGAGCACCGGCAGCAGGTCACGGATGTTCGACACCTTCTTGTCGAACAGCAGGACGAACGGGTTCTCCAGGATCGCGACTTGCTTTTCCGGGGTGTTGATGAAGTACGGCGAGAGGTAGCCGCGGTCGAATTGCATACCTTCGACGACGTCCAGCTCGTCTTGCAGCGACTTGCCGTCTTCGACGGTGATCACGCCTTCCTTGCCGACCTTGTCCATCGCCTTGGCGATGTAATCACCGATCGAGGTGTCGCTGTTGGCCGAGATCGAGCCGACTTGCGCGATTTCCTTGTTGGTCGTGCAGGGCTTGCTGATCTTGCGCAGTTCTTCGATCGCAGCGGCGACGGCCTTGTCGATACCGCGCTTGAGGTCCATCGGGTTCATGCCCGAGGCAACGTACTTCATGCCTTCGCGCACGATCGACTGAGCCAGCACCGTAGCGGTGGTGGTGCCGTCACCGGCGTTGTCGCTGGTCTTGGAAGCCACTTCCTTGACCATTTGCGCGCCCATGTTCTGGAGCTTGTCCTTGAGTTCGATTTCCTTGGCGACCGACACACCGTCCTTGGTCACGGTCGGGCCGCCGAAGCTGCGCTCGAGCACGACATTACGGCCCTTCGGGCCCAGGGTCACCTTGACGGCGTTGGCGAGAATGTTGACGCCCTCGACCATCTTGGAACGAGCGGCATCGCCGAAAACGACTTCTTTAGCTGCCATTGCAGTAACTCCTTGAATACTTTACGTAGATGTCTTTGGGGGAAAGACTTACTGGGCCACGACGGCCATGATGTCTTCTTCGCGCATGACCAGCAGTTCCTGGCCATCGACCTTCACGCTTTGGCCGGCGTACTTGCCGAACAGAACGCGGTCGCCCACCTTCACATCGAGTGCGATCGCCTTGCCCTGATCGTCACGCTTGCCCGGGCCGACGGCCAGGATTTCACCCTGGTCCGGCTTTTCAGCAGCGGCGTCCGGGATCACGATGCCCGATGCGGTCTTCGTTTCGTTGTCCAGGCGCTTGACAATAACGCGGTCATGCAAGGGACGAAGGTTCATTACAAGCTCCTCTTTCTCTCAGTGAGATCGTCAAAACTAAATATGCAAACTTTTGCATATCTGGTGAATTCATGGCGTTAGCACTCTGCGCCAACGAGTGCTAATTATAGGGACGGGGTTTTACGATTTCAAGACGCGGGGTTTTCCCTGAGGCGAAGAAAATTTGGGACGCCCCCCTGCCAAAGCGCATGTCGACATTCACTCAACTTTGAGCGTTATTCACGCAATCTGGCCCCCGTCAGATCGACACCCGAGAAAAATCACTTCAAATCAACAACATACAAGAGATCCGCAGCCCTCTCCCTTGTCGGGCGTACATGTTTGCGACTGACGAGACGACGACAGCGACGGGGTTCGTCCGATAAATCGCGATGGGCGTGTGGCGCCCGGTCCAACAGGGGGAGGCTCACTGAATCAGGGGCGCGAGCGAGCGCTGGGTTGGCTATGGCCACTGTGGCCGATCAATGTTTCAGTGGTCCAGGCCCCGCCTGCGCCGTCGCGTCGTAATGGTTGGCACCGTTGTAGAAAACCACAATCGGCTGACCGGCTCCGCCCCCTGCTACCGTAATCAGACGGCCATTGATGCCCGAGACGATGTAGATCGGCCGCGCCAGTGCGCGAGCCATCAAATACGGGACGAAATCACCCGCGTTGTCGGCCCAGAATCCGTTTTGCTTGATCTTGCGATTCGTGGCCTTTAACTTGGCTTCGTCCGATTGAGAACCTGTGACGAACGGCGCAAGCCAACGCTGGTCTGCCTCGCTCGCGGGATGAATTTGAGCGGCCGCCATTTCCCGCAGTCTCGCCGCACTCTGCGGCAACCCCGCAGAAAGCCGGACCGAGTCGAAGAAACAGTTGCCGTCCGTCACGGCTGGCACTCTGTACAGCAATCCGAAATCCGTCCGAAGCACGTTGTCGACTTGCGCGGACTCTGCCCCGGACTTCGCTCCGCCGTGCGGGGCCGTCAGCCCACTCAACCCCGAGGATGACGGAACATCGATGAACGGCGAGCCGACAACGACATCCTGCTCGTCGTTTTTTCCGTAGCACGACAAGATTCTGGCGTGCCAGGTGTCTTTATCCAGCCGGGCTTCGACGATCGTCGTGACGTCGTTCGCCTTGAAGAAAAACACACGCGTCGATGCACTTTCGCGCACAGTCTTCTCGACCTTGCCATTGGCGACGGCGCCAGTCGCCGCATCGATGTAGTGCTTGCCGGCTTGCGCAGCACCGGCATTCGTTTCGAGTGCCTTCGGATCTTCACCGGTGACTTCGCGGTGCTTCACGATGTGATAGGCGGCGGCTTGCTCACTCGTGAAGCGTAGTGCCGCCTGCTTGTCTTTGATCGCCGCC
This sequence comes from Pandoraea anhela, assembly GCF_902459655.1. Classification (GTDB taxonomy): domain Bacteria; phylum Pseudomonadota; class Gammaproteobacteria; order Burkholderiales; family Burkholderiaceae; genus Pandoraea; species Pandoraea anhela. The sequence goes on along the minus strand of NZ_CABPSB010000003.1, from coordinate 37,789 downwards.
TCAATAACGTCGTCGGCGGCCGCCTGCCCCTTGGCGGAAAGCGCCACGGCGGGCCCGACCACAGTCGACCGCGATTTGCGGATCATCCGCCGATTCAGCTCGGCGACGTCTTTGCCACTCACACGACTGGCGACAGCCGCCATATAGAACTCGAAATACTCCACGAACAAATGGGCGTCGAATTTCCCGGCCAACTGTGTTTTCGCATAACGGGCCGCCGCGGCGCTCTCCAATTCGCCATATCCTGCGGACAGCAAGTCGTAGAGCCGCAGCCGTTCTTCGTGCGTTAACGAGGCGATTTCCGGTCCCTTGCGCGCGAAGCCGCAGGACTTTGCCATGAAATCGTCGACCTTTTCCAATTGCACCTGAAACCGAAGTCTTTCGCCGCCGCGTTTGGATTGCGTGAAGTACTTCAGGCTGTCGTCGTCCGTATTCACGTCGCCGGCGTTCAACGTCCTTATCAAGGTCAGCAGACGTGCCAGCCGGTACTTGTTGGGACTCCCCTTCTCGGCATCGCGCGCATCGATTTGCCGCAAACGTGCCACGGGTATGCGCAGTTGTTTGCCGATTGTCACCACGCCATCGTTATGATTTTCGAACGTCAGCGATGCGTCCTGACACGCCGCTTCCACCAGCTCGACGAAGCGACTGTCCGGCACGCTGTCATCGTCCTGCCCCGGGGCAGGACGCCACAACCACGGCGTAGGTCCGTGATACACGTAAATACCGTCTTCCATCGCAACAGACGGCAATCCGGGCTGGCCGGTATTCGAGAACCCGCTTTCGTTCTTGACCCATTTCCCACCGATGTCGCGAAAAACGTGATGGTGAGGGGCCGGGTGCCCGGAGACGGCGTGATTTGTGTAATCCACATCGATCAGGATGCGCGTCAACGTCTTGTCCGCCGCGTCGGCAGCATACCTTTGGGTCTCGCTGGGCAGGCATGCATAAATGCGATGCTGGTACAACGCCCCGCTTTGCATGTCGACCTTCACCTTGGGCGCCGCCTTCGGGTCCCATGCCGAGGGCGAGCCTGTGGGGCGATTGCGCGGCGACACATTGCGGTTGTATGCCAACTCGCCACTGCCATACTCGCCGGCGACGGTATCCGGGATTAGCAACTGAATGACATGCGCGGAAAAGTGCAGCCGTTGCATGACTTCCACCAACTCCATCGGTGTCGAGAAGCCGGTTTTATGGAAGAAAAAGTTCTTGCGCGCTGCGGGACTGCTGCCTCGCTTGACGTCTTCTCCACGTATCGCGCTGGTGTCTTCTTTCAACTCGGTGACCAGCGGATGAAGAATAATCTCGGCATTGCTGCGCAGGATGTCCAGGACTTCGGTATCGAGATGGTAGGTGTCGATGGCATGCGACTTTCCGGCCCCGCCTTTGCCTGTGCTGACCGTGCGGGTTTTCCGGCCTTGCGCTTCCCATTCGGTGTGGCCGCGATCGAGAAACTTTAGCGTGCGGCCAAATTCCTCGGGATGTGCCAACAGATGCTCGACGATACGTTGCGCCCGCTCCTGAATCGGTACGGGCAACCAAGCGCTGGCGCCATCGTCTTTGTCGGCGCCGTCCTCTCGGGTGCGATCGGCCACCAGTCTGAGCTTGCCGCTACGCGCGTCCCGAATTCCACCGGCATCCAACGGGTCGATGACCTGCTCTCCCCCGCGTGACGGGGCAAAGCCTGAGCGGCTGTCGAGATAGAGAGCATTGATGGTGAAGTCGCGCTCCAATGCATCTTTCCGCAGATCGAGGCGCTCTTTCCCGCTGTGGTGCAGCGCATCGAACGCTTCTTGTGTCTGTGTCGCACAGACGATATCCAGTGAGTGCGGCTCCTCAGAGACGGTGACGAGGTAAAGGCCGTCCTTGATTGTCGTGTGATAGGGGAGCTTGTGCTTTTCGAGAAGGTTCTGAAGGACCTTGACCGGCATATTGGTCTTCACGTCCACGTCCTTGACCTTGCTGCCACGCAAGTAGTCGCGCACGGCCCCGCCCACCACGTATACCTCGAAGTGCTTTTTGCGTTTGCGGCCGTATGTCTCGTCCGTAATGAGTTTGGTGATTTCGGCCACCGTGTGCGTGCCACCCACTTCGAAGCCATAGATCGCATTGCCCTCCCCCAACCTGTGGGGTCGCTCGGTCGATCCGCTGCCGGGAGATGGCGTCGCGCCAGAAACAGACTTGGGGGGTGTTTTCGCAACGGGATCGATGCCTGAGGCCGCGGCCTTCGTGCTGTCCGTCGCCGTGGCGCCTCCTGCGGTCGATGCCTTCGCGCCGGTGGACGGTTCGTCTCGCTTCGTTTTGATCGGTACGATGTTCAAAGGGGGAAGCTTCAACGCCTTGGGGTTGAATTGATGCTTCTTATCGCCGATTTCGTCGCCCACGCCCTGATCGGCGCTTGCAAAATGTGGAACATGACCTTCCTCGCGTTCTGCGAGGAACAGGTCGGCCATCATGCTACGGTCGGCGTGCCCCTTATTCTCGCCGACCTTCTTCGTTTCCAACTCCTTGAACAACCGCGAGTACGCGCCACCCGCGCGATTTTTGGAGAAGGGAACGCCCATGAACGTCAGCTTGCGGCGCGAGAGCACCGATCCGACAAGGACCTCGATGTCGAGTGTCCGGCCGATCAGGCGGCCGTACTCGCCCAGTTCCGCGACGTTCATGTTGGCGAGACGGATATCCTGAATATCGTTGTTGACGATGATGTCGTTGAGTTGCTCGCGCCGGTATTTCATGGCATCCGGCACCTCTTTGATCGTCGGCAACAGAATTTCGATGGTGTTCGTATCGAGGGCCAGCGAGCGATTCGTCATGGGAGGCGCCACGGCGACGGCTTCACGGTGCCGAATCGTCTGTTCGATGATCGATCGCAATGGGCCATATTTGCGACGCGCCATGTGTGAGCCAAGAATGCCGATGAACGCCCGCGGCCCCAGCAAGCGAGAGCAAATATCGATTTCGCCTGCCGTGGCCCATCCCCCCTGCACGGCATCGCGCTTGAGTGAAGCAATGCTTTTCGCCCCCCGGCTCAGCACTTCCGGGTCGACACCCGCCAACAGCTTGTCGGCCTTCAATTGCATGACGACTGCTTCCCGGCGCTCGCTGCCGGGGTCGAGATTCGCACGGAACAACAAGTTTTCGAAGCCTGTCTGCACGACGTCCGTGGTCGCGCCGCTTTGCACATGGGTCAGCGCCATGGTGAACAGCAGCAGTTCGACGGACGGTACGTAAGCCCTGTCCGCTGCGGCATCCTCGCTTTTGGGCTTGGGCAATACGACACCCAGCAATTTTGCAACGCGCTCCAACGTGTCCCGAGGAAATTTGAGTGCATCGAATTGCTGGAGGAGATCTTCGTGCCGCGCCTGACGCTTCTTTTCGTCTTGCGCGGTATCGCGCTTCACGGCCTCCTGGCGCCTGGTGTTGAAGGCGAGCTCCATCTTCCCGATGCGAGAGAAATGGTCGGAGAGCACCAGATCATCGGCCACCTGTCTGGCCACTTCGGATTTTGGCTGAAGTTCCCCCCTCACCGCGTTGCTGACCAGATTCAGTGCCACAAGCGCGTCGGTGATCGGTGTCGCCAGCGGGTGCGAGTCGAACTCTTTGTTAAACCGGGTTCGGAGCAATAGCCGGATGCGATGCGCCGTAACGGCATCGGCAACGGGGGTCGTCCGGAACCGGTGCAACAACTCCACACCGTTGCGAAAGTCGAGCGTCACCGCAAGCTTCACGAGAAGTTTGTCAGCGGCGTCGAACGACAATTCCGACCTACGCTGATCGTTGATGAATGCAATGCCTTTTGCCTTGGATTCGCGGCCACGCAACCCAGCAATCACCGGCACTTCCATCATCCGGGAGTACAAGTAGCTTGTTTGTGCCTGAGCCCGGGTCTGACTGTACTTAGTAATGTGCTCGTTGGAGGCTTGCGCATCGGCTTCGACGATCGCGGCGACGTTCGCTTTCGCAGCCTGATGACGCTTCAAATCGACGCGGGGCTTCTCGCCGTCTTGCGCATCGTCGTCCATTTCGTCGTCTTCGCCGTCGCTGTCTACCGGGCCGAGGGCCTCGACGGCGGCAATCAGAAACGCCTCGACGGCTTTCTCCTGGGCTGGCTTGTCCTGACTCGCCAGTACAGGCTCGACGCGCAGCCGTTCCAGCATCATGTTGTACGCAAATCGAATTGCAGCACCGGCACCGCCGAACGGCAGTGCCCGCAGCAGCGCGGGCAGCGTGATATCGACGGCTCGCGAAACCGCATCCTCGAACGCTAACGCCTGTAAGTCTGCGACCGATGTTCCCGGAGCGCCCGAGCCGTCGACACCGGCCGCCCGCAGAACGCCTGTGGCCGCCCGATAGAAGTTCTCTCGCATGGCATCCAGCGTCTGCCGGGCTTCCTTGGCCCCGGCGACGTTCTGCCCGGTGCCTTTGTCAGGCACACGGTAGGGCGCGATCGCGGTAATCTCGTCGGACGCCCCGTCCTGGGTTTGCGGCGCGTCATCGCCCTGCGTGTCGTCCGCCGTCGCTTCGTCCTTGCCTTTTGATGGCGATTTTTTAACCGTCTTCTTCGACCGCTTCGCGCCCCCGCGGCGCTTCTTACTCAATTGAACGACGGGTGTCCGACCTTGCGCCGCGTCATGCGGGCTCCGGGGCGCGTGCGTTGCCCCTACGCCGATGGCGGCATCCTGCGCGGCGAGGGGGACGGCGAGGGGGGCAGGATGCGTCGAGCTGAAGGCCTGCGCCGACGTGCGCTGGTCCATCATCGTACGTAGTTGCGCGGCGGACTGAAGTCGGGGGCTATTGTTGGCAATCGCCTGTATACGGCGTTGCCGGTCGGCGTGAGGGTGCCGTTCCGGGGTTGTGCGTCCTGCGGCGGCCATCGGCTCGGGCGTGCCCCGATTCGCGGGTTGCGTCGACCGATCGCCCGGTGGCGCGTCCTTCTCGATACGCTGCATGTCCCCCCTCCTGGCATCTCTCTATTGGTGCGCTTCAGGCTTGTCCATCGCTCTCGTTATCGAGATGCCCCGTATCCGTATGCTGGGCTGGCGGTAGCGTATCACGGGGCCATCGTCGAGCGTCACCGGCTTGAGGCAACTGGTCCGACTTTGTTCGGATCGCCCGGACAACGCGGGAAGTGGCGCTGTACATCGCCGGCAAACCCTGCTCGCCGGCAATCCCCCATGGGTAGGTTGCGCCCCCACCGCGACTCGCCCACGCCCCCCTCACCTCACGTATGAGCGATTTCCTAAGGCACCTCTGGAAAATCCGTGGCATCTAAGGCAGGGGCGCGAAGAACCTCGCGCTGACGACGCACCGGCCGTTCCCTTTTTCAGCGTGTAACGACCGGCGCAACGTGTCCGCAACGTGTCCGCAACGTGTCCGCCACGCGCCCTGCTACCGTCCGCGCCGCTTACCACGGTGGGAAGCTTCAAAAGAAAACAATCGCAACAAAGGAAAACAGAGGAATTAGGAGATGAACGAAATAGCCGGAACCCTCACCCAGCGCTGGGCCATGTCCGCCCGCGACGCCTGGATACTGCTGGGCAACGCCATTGTCATGCTGGCGCTCATTTTCGTCCTGCCGTTCGACGACAAAACCAATCGCGGACTAGCGCTCGCCGTCTTTATCGCCGTGTTATGGCTATCCGAGGCGGTACATCTGACGGCCACCGCCCTCATGGTGCCGGTGCTCGCCGTCATGCTGGGCATCCTGGACACGCCCGCCGCGCTCACCTCCTTCGCCCATCCGATCGTGTTCCTGTTCTTCGGCGGATTTGCACTTGCCACCGCCATGCGGGTTCAGGGGCTCGACCGCTTTCTGGCCAACAAGCTCCTTCGTCTGGCCGGCGGCCGCATGAGCCGCGCGGCTCTCATGTTGTTCATCGCTACGGCCATGTTGTCGATGTGGGTGAACAATACGTCGACCACCTCGATGATGCTGCCGCTCGCGCTCGGCATTCTGTCGCAACTCGATGCGAGCCGCGATCGCAAGACGGTCACCTTCTTGCTGCTGGGCATCGCCTACAGCGCCAACATCGGCGGCCTCGGCACCGTTGTCGGCAGCGTACCCAACGCGATGGTCGCCTCGCATCTGGGCATCGATTTCCTCACGTGGGCGAAGTTCGGCGTGCCGCTGGTCGCGCTGCTGCTGCCGCTCATGATCGCGACGACCTATGTCGTTCTGCGCCCCCGTCTGGATCAGACCGTGAGCATCGACAATGAGCCCATGACGTGGACCGGGCAACGCATCACAGCCGTCGCCATCTTCGGCGTGACCGTAGTGTCGTGGATCTTCAGCCAGCAGATCTCCGCATGGCTCGGGGGCGTGAAGCAACTCGACACGCTGATCGCCCTGCTCGCCGCCGTTCTGATTGCGACGACAGGCGTTGCGTCGTGGAAGCAGATCCAGGCGCACACGGACTGGGGCGTGCTGCTCCTGTTCGGCGGCGGCCTCACGCTCAGCATTGTGCTGCGCGACTCGGGCGCGAGCGTCGTCATGGCGCAAGGGGTGTCCAGCGCCTTCGCAACGAGCCCGACGCTCGTGATCCTGCTGATCACCGCCGCCTTCATCGTCTTCCTCACGGAGTTGACGAGCAACACTGCCAGCGCTGCGATTCTGGTGCCGATCTTCGCCGCCATCTCGGTGTCGCTGGGCATGCCCGAAGCCTTGCTGACGATGGTGATCGGCATCGGTGCGTCTTGCGCTTTCATGCTGCCGGTGGCCACGCCGCCCAACGCCATCGTGTTCGGCACCGGGCGCGTGCCGCAAAGCGCCATGATACGGGCGGGCGTCGGTATCAACGGGGTGTGCATCCTCGTCATCACCGCGTTTGCGTGGTGCTTGTGGCGATAGCGCGTTAAGTCGCCGCCGGGGCGCGATCGGCGCGCCGGCGGCCCCTGCCTGGACGGGTCGGCGCAGACACGTCACACGGAGCCGGTACAATTGCGGAAAAACACTTCCGGCAATCCGTTGCGATGATGTCTGCTTCACCTGCCCGACCTGTCCAGTCCATGCTTTCTTTCCGCTCTGTGCGCGGTGCCCTGGCACTTGCCGCACTCACCGCCGTGCTCGCCGGTTGTGCCGGCACACCACCGGGCGTCGCCCCGGCAAATCCGAAGGCGACGAATGCACCCGCGCTCGCGCCGGTCAATGCCGCCACGCCCGTGCCTTCCGCCGAAACGCCTCAGGCGGCCGCCGCACCGCTGCCGTGGTGCGTTCAAGCCGCACTGCGCGAAGAAGACGACCTCATGCGCAACTTCGGGGGCATTCCCGCCGGCGTTCGCAAGATCGAGGAAACGCGCTTCATCGCCAGCTACGATCGCAGCACCGGCAAGGTCGGTCCGCTCGACAACGGCAATCGGTTCGTAATGGAGTTCGACCCGCAGGGTCATCTGCTCGCCAGCACCGACCGGGGCCGCTACACGTACGACGCCGACGGTCGGCTGCACAGCATCAACGGCACGACCGTCGACTGGCAAGGTCCCGACGCATGGGTCGTGCACGCAGCGCGGCAACCGGCATGGAAGGAACAGGTGCGTCTGGAAGACGGCCATCTCGAATGGACGCGCAGCCTGGTGTCCGCATCGGGTAGCCTGCATCACCGTCGTCCCGGCACCGTGCAGGCGCGCCAGTTCGACGATGAATGTTTCGCGCTCTCGCGTCAGTGGGAAGCGCCGAACGAAGCGCGTCAGGTCATCACGGCGGACGGACGGGCGCGCCCGGCGCCGAAGATGGTGTCGTATCGAACCTTCGCGAGCGTCGAGCGCAAACCCGACGGCGGCCGCATCGTGCGCGACAACGGCGCGGCGGCCTTCATCGACGGACAATGGTTGCCGCTGGCCTGGGATAACGAGGTCTCGGAATACTCGCCGCGCCACGAGTTGGTACGGGTCATTCGGACCGACGCCGCCACCGGCGAGCATCATGTGTCCGAGTATCACTACAAGTACGACAGCCACGGCAACATCGTGCGTATCGTCATCACGTCGCCCGGCGACAAGATCGATCCTTTCGCCAATGTCTTCGTGCGCAAGCTGACGTACTTCGACGCAACGACCGGCGTCACGCCGAACGGCGCCAACAACACCAACGGCCCGCTCGGCGCCACGTCGGCGGCCCCGCGCGCGCCATCGGCGACCGCCGCTGAGGCACCCGCCGCGGCTGCGGCCGCGTCAGATGCCTCAGACACATCAGCCACTTTAGCCACCTCAGCTACCTTAGGCGACACGCTTACTTCGGCTGCCTCACCGACGGCGCTGACCGCAGTTACGTCGGCAAAGTAAAGCGGAACGTTGCGCCCTGCCCTGCCTGACCGGGCGTATCGATCAACGAAATCCGCCGGTCGTGCAGTTGCAGGATACGATGCACGATTCGCAGTCCGAGCCCGCCTTCGCGGCGCGCCCCGCCCACCGTAAAGGGGCGCTCGAAGAGTCCTTCGCGCGCACTCTCCGGAATGCCCGGTCCCGTATCGCTCACCCGCACTTCGATTTCCGAGCCGACCGGCGCAACCGCCACCGTGATCGCTCCGCCCGACGGCGTGTAACGCAACGCGTTTTCCAGCAGGTTGGTGAACACGCGCTCGATCAGACCGAGATCGGCCCGTGCCGCCGGAATCTGCGCGGCGAGTTCGGCCCGCAACGTCACCCCGCGCGACTCGGCGCTGAGTTCGAATTTCTGGAAGACGTCCTGAATCAGATCCGTCACCGAGAAGGGTTCCGCCTCGGGTTGCACGAAGCCATGCTCCAGACGGGCCAGCTCGAACAGCGACTGAGCGAGCGCGCCGACCTTTCGGCTCTGATCGAGAGCAATGCCAAGATAGCGCCGCCGCTCGGCGGGCGTGAGCGTCGCGTCCTTGAGCGAAAGCGTCTCGAGATAGCCGTGCATCGAGGAGAGCGGCGTTCGCAGATCGTGCGAGATGTTGGCGATGAGTTCGCGCCGCTCCTGATCCTGACGCATCAGCGTGCGCCACTGCGTCCCCAGACGCTCGACCATCTGGCGGAATGCGCGCTCCAGCACCATGATTTCGTCGCTCGACCGCGACTGCTGCGCGGCAAGCGCTTCGGCCGACAGCGGGGATAGCGAGGACATCGAAGGCGCCGTCGCCGGCGGCGCGGCGTCGATATCGAATTCGCGCACGGTATCCGTGAGGCGTCGCAAGGGGCGCGTGATCAGCGCGAAGGCCGCCAGACCGGCGATCAGGCACAGTGCGGCCACCAGTCCGATCGACCACAGCGCCGTATTCAACGCCGCGCTCGTGGCCCCACGCTCCGCGAAGCGGTCGTGCGCCTCGCCCAGCAGCACGACGTACACGTAACCGACCTCACGCCCATCCACCCGCAGCGGCGCCGCACTGAACACCTTGCGGACATCGCTGCTACGCGGATCGTCGCCATAGATCGGCAGCGATTCGCCGTCGAGCAGCTTGTGCACCGGCCCGAGATCGATCTGGGTGCGTCGCAGGTGGCCATCGGGTGCCGCATGTCCGGTGATGCGCCCCTGTTCGTCGAGCAGATAAACCTCGACGCTCGGGTTCACGACCATGAGCTGCCCGAACAGACGACGCACGGCGTCAGGCTTCATGCCGTTCGAGTCCATCAGTTGCGCGTTCGCCGCGATGTGTTCGGCCAGCCCGCGCGACAGCCCCTGAATCACCTCGGCCTCGTGGATGCGGTTGGCCTGCACCTGCATCCACGCGGACGTGCCGCTGCATACGAGCAACAGCACCGCAAAGACGACGGACAACCGTTGGGTAAGGGTAAAACGCCAGCGACGCATCATGCAGCTCCTGCTTCACCGCTCACACCGCCAGCACCGTCGGGCGCACCGTCGTTCGCGAACTTGTAGCCGCGGCCCCACACGGTCAGGATGCGCGTCGGTTGCGCCGGATCGGCCTCGATTTTCGCGCGCAAGCGATTGATGTGCGTATTGACGGTGTGTTCGTAGCCCTCGTGCTGATAGCCCCACACGGCGTTGAGCAGATCCATGCGCGAGAACACCTTGCCTGGCTGACGCGCGAAGAAGTACAGCAGATCGAACTCGCGCGGCGTAAGGTCGAGCAGCTTGCCCGCGAGCGACGCCTCGCGAGCGATCGGATCGATGAACAACCCGGCAATCGCCAGACTGCCCGCTTCCATGCGGGCATTGCGCGCGAGCGCATCGACGCGGCGCATGAGCGCCTTGACCCGGGCAACGAGTTCGAGCACCGAGAAAGGCTTGGCGAGATAATCGTCAGCGCCCAGTTCCAGCCCGAGAATCCGGTGGACCTCGCTGGAGCGGGCGCTCGTGATGATGATGGGCGTATAGCGCGTCATCTCCCGGGCGCGGCGGCAAATTTCCAACCCGTCGACACCCGGCAGCATCAGGTCGAGAATCAGGGCATCCCATCCGCCTTCGGCCAGACGGCGCAGGCCCTCGTTGCCGTCGGCGCAATGCACGACGTCAAAGCGCTCGTCGCGCAGATGCAGCGAGAGCAGGTCGGCGATATGCACGTCGTCTTCGACGAGCAGAACACGGCGCGGCGATTCCATCGAACGGGCGGCTCCCGAAAAGTGAGGGACATGAGTGGTGATGCCCCCCATTGTGCGCAGAACACGCCTTAAGAGGTATCACGAATTGTTTAATTTTACGTGAGGACTTCGCCATCGCCGGCGCACTAACCTTCAGCCATCGATCCGGCGTGGACCCCCTCTGTGCCGTACCACCGCCGACGCGCTCCCCGATTTTGCTGCGGCGTGGCCAGCCCACCCCGGATCGTCCCACTGACCGGAGGATGTCATGAGATTGTCCGATTTGTATCCGCCCAAGCCCCGCAAACCGATCGAGCCGCATCAGTCGCACCAGCCGTACGCGTCGCGCAATGCCGCCCGAACCGGGGCAACGGCCACCGACGCCGGCGCGACACCCGCCCGCCGGGTCTTCCTGCTGAGCGCGACTGCCGCCGCGACCGCCGTGGCCGCCGGGCTGGTGCCGCGTCTGGTGCGCCCCGCGCGCGCCGACGACACCCGTCGCGCGAGCGCCGCCGAGCATTTCGAAGTCGCGTACAGCGATGCCGAATGGCGCCGACGTCTCTCGCCGGGACAGTACGAAATTCTGCGTCAGGAAGGCACGGAGCGGCCCTACTCCAGCCCGTTGAACGACGAGCATCGCGCGGGCACCTTCGCATGCGCCGGTTGCGCGCAGCCGCTGTTCTCGTCGCGCACCAAATTCGACAGCCATACCGGCTGGCCAAGCTTCTGGACACCGCTCGACAAAGCCGTGGGTACCCGAACCGACACCACGTTCGGCATGATTCGCACCGAAGTGCATTGCAGCCGCTGCGGCGGTCATCTGGGCCATGTATTCGATGACGGCCCGAAACCGACCGGTCTGCGCTATTGCATGAACGGTCTGGCGATGACCTTCCGCGCGCAAGCCGCCTGACGTCGCCCAAGGAGCGTTTCATGACATTGCTCATCCTTGCCTACCTCGGTGGGATTCTGACGATCGTCAGCCCGTGCATTCTGCCGGTGCTGCCGTTCGTGTTCTCACGTGCCGGCCAGTCGTTCTCGCGCAGCGTACTGCCGATGCTCGCCGGCATGGTACTGATGTTCGCCGTCGTCGCCACGCTTGCCGCCGTCGGTGGTAGCTGGGTCGTGCAAGCCAACCAGTACGGGCGCTGGCTCGCCCTCGCACTCGTCGCCGTGTTCGGTGCCACGCTGCTGCTGCCGAAACTGGCCGAACGCCTGACACACCCGCTCGTCTCGCTCGGCAATCGTCTGACGCAATCTGCGCAGGGCGATGGCACCGTTTCAGGGGGCGAATCGAAAGGCGCCGGGCCGGGCGCATCGTTTCTGCTCGGCATTGCCACGGGCCTGCTCTGGGCGCCTTGCGCCGGCCCGATCCTCGGTCTGGTACTCACGGGAGCAGCCCTGCAAGGCGCGAGTGTCGGCACGACATTGCTGCTGATCGCGTATGCGGCGGGCGCTGCGACCTCGCTGGCGCTGGCGTTGCTCGTGGGCGGACGCGTATTCGCCACCATGAAGCGCTCACTCGGCGCAGGCGAATGGATTCGCCGCGTGCTGGGCGGTCTGATGCTCGCGGGTGTCGGCGCCATCGCGCTGGGTCTCGACACGGGTGCCCTCGCCCGGTTGTCGACGGCGTCGACCGGCGGCATCGAACAGCGTCTGGTCGACCAGCTCGGCGGCCGGGGCAACGGTGGCAATAGCGCTAGCAACGTCGATGGCGCGAACCGCGCCGCCCCCGACACCTCTGCGCAGAACGCATCGGCAACCGACGCCACCCCGGGTGGCCCTGCCATGGTTCGCACGGCGGCCAGCGCCCCCGCACCGCTGCCCGTCGAGGGTCAACTGCCGTCGATCGACGGCGCCGTGCAATGGCTCAATTCGCCGCCGCTCACGGCACAGGCCCTTCGCGGCAAAGTGGTGCTCGTCGATTTTTGGACGTACTCCTGCATCAACTGCCTGCGCACGCTGCCGTACGTGAAAGCGTGGGCTCAGAAGTATCGCGATCAGGGGCTCGTCGTTATCGGCGTGCACGCGCCGGAATTCGCCTTCGAGCGCGACATCGACAACGTGAAGAAGGCCGTGCACGATCTCGGCGTCGATTACCCGGTCGCCATCGATAACAACTTCGCCATCTGGCGCAACTTCAACAATCAGTACTGGCCGGCGCATTACTTTGTCGACGCGCAGGGTCGCGTGCGCTATCACCACTTCGGTGAGGGCAACTACGCCGAATCGGAGCGCGTGATTCAGCAGTTGCTGCGCGAAGCCGGCGCCGCCCAGGTCGCCGACGGCATTACCGACGTCAAGGCCGCTGGCGTTCAGCAGGCCGCCGACATGGGCGACGTTCGCTCGCCGGAAACGTATGTCGGCTACGAGCGCGCCGAGAACTTCACTTCGCCGGGCGGCGCCGTGAAGGATGCCGTCAGCGACTACCGCGCCCCCTCGACGCCGTCGCTCAACAACTGGGGGCTTGCCGGGCAATGGAAGGTCGGCCCTGAGCAGGCCACGGCAGCGCAAGTCGGCGCACGCATCGTCTATCGCTTCCATGCTCGCGACCTGCATCTCGTGCTCGGTCCTGACGTCAACGGCAAGCCGGTGCGCTTTCGCGTGACGCTCGACGGTGAGGCGCCCGGCAACGCCCATGGCACCGACGTGGCAGCGGACGGCACCGGCACCGTAACGTCGCAGCGCCTGTACCAGTTGGTCCGTCAGACGGGTGAGGTGCGCGACCACACGTTCAGCATCGAGTTTTTCGACGCCGGGGCGTCTGCCTACGCCTTCACGTTCGGTTGACCGACGAGGTAGTCACACCGATGTATGAAGCCGCGTTATCGATACGACAGATGAGGTCCTCGCAGCATGCCGCGCTAGCGGGGGCGACAGCCGCAAACGCCAAGTCTCTTAATTAACGCCACAACCGAGGCGTCCGTCGACGCCGGGAGTATTCAGATGGCCAAGCTCAATTCGCACCAACCGCAACAACCGCATCACCCCGGGTGCAACGACGTCGCCCCGTCCCGCCGTCAAGCGTCGCCGGTCTCCCATTTGCGACGCGCGCTGATCGGCACGGCTGCCGTCGCCGCCGGCATCTTCGCCTGGCAGTCCGGCGCGTTCGCCTTCGGAGCCGAAAACGCCGTCGTCATCGCAGCGCCGAAACTCGACATGCCGTCCACGGGTGCCCGCACGGAAACGGCGGTTTTCGCCGGCGGCTGCTTCTGGGGCGTTCAGGGCGTCTTCCAGCACGTGAAGGGCGTGACGAAGGCCGAGTCCGGCTACGCCGGCGGCAGCGCCAAGACGGCAGACTACGAGACGGTCGGCACGGGGTCGACCGGGCACGCCGAATCGGTGCAGGTGACTTTCGATCCGCAGCAGGTGTCTTACGGCAAGCTGCTGCAAATCTACTTCTCGGTGGCGCACAACCCGACGGAAGTGAACCGTCAGGGCCCGGACAGCGGCACGCAGTACCGGTCGGCGGTGTTCCCGATGAACGATGCGCAACGGCAGGTCGCCACCGCTTACATCGCGCAACTGGACGCTTCGCACGTCTACAACAAACCCATCGCCACGAAGGTCGAGAAGTACACGGGCTTCTATGCCGCCGAGACGTATCACCAGGACTTTCTGACCGAGCACCCGAACTATCCGTACATCGTGATCAACGATCTGCCGAAAGTGAAGGATCTCAAGCGCATTTTCCCCACGCAGTACCGCGATACGCCGGTGCTCGTAAAAACGGCGTCGGCAAAGTGAAGCATGAGGTGGAGGAGAGAAACGGCGGTCACGCCGTAACGCAATGGCAGGTGGTGTAGCAGTAGCAGCCGTTGATGTTGATGTCGAAGTGGCTGTTGATATCGATGTACCAGCAGTTGATGTCGAAGTTGCAGTTGTAGTCGATGTACCAGCAGTTGATGTCGAAGTTGCAGTTGCAGTCGATGTACCAGCAGTTGATGTCGAAGTTGCAGTTGCAGTCGATGTACCAGCAGTTGATGTCGCGTTACCAGTAGCAAAGGCAGTGCAATAGCGAGAGCAGGAAGGGCCGAGGGTGCCGCTCGTATAGGGCACCCGGCTGGCCCGACCGACTCGCGCCGGACAACGCCGATCAGCGCTCAGCGATTCTCGGCAAGGCGATACACACGCAGGCGATGCCCATCCGGGTCGGATGCGACGAACGTACGGCCGAAGTCCATGGTGGTCGGCGCCTGAAGAATCGTGATGCCCCGCGCGCTCCAGTCCTCCCACGTCGCATCGACGTGCGAATACGACGCCACCGGAAACACCATCTCGCTGCCGCCCGGCGGCGCGATCGCCGTCGGTGCCACGGAGAAGCGCGCCCACAGGCCGAGCTTCATGCCCGAAGGAAATGCAAACAGCGCAAACCCTGGCGACGCTTCCACCGGCTCCATATCGAACAGCTCCGAATAAAAGCCGGCGCTCTCGGGTGGACTGGCAACGTACAAATTGATCATGTCGGGATGCAGCATGACGGGCTCCTGTCGTTCGTTATCGATGTCGTTTTGGATGGACAACGCCGTATCGATTGCCTGTCAACCGAACACTGTTGCGCGCTGTCATGAACGTCATCGTACGAAGGCATGCTGTCAGATTTTGTCAGTATTCGAACGCAGATTTGAAACCCCGGGGCACCTATCGCTACGCCGTTTTTCACGCATGTCTCTCGTGCGTCTCTCGTGCTTTATGCGCCCTTGATGCCCCCTTTATGCCCCAGCAAAGCCGATACGTCATCAGCCTTTGCCGATCGTCTCCCGCCACGACTTGAGCAGCGCGCGACGCCCGCGCGGATAGCGGGTTCCCGTCGCCGTCATTGCTTCGATACGATCGCAGCGGAAGCTTCGGAAGTCATCGCGCAACTCGCACCACGCGACGATCATGCGAACGCGATCGAAGAAGCCCAGCGCGAACGGCCAGACGACTCGCTCGGACATGCGGCCGGCTTCATCACGGTAGGACAGATGCAGTTTGCGCTCGGCGCGAATGGCCTCGCGAATGTCGGTCAGATCGACGATCATCGGCGGCAGCGGATCGCCGGGGCCGATGAGCAACGTCGACGCCTCCAGCGACGCACGCAAATCCGCCGGCAGCACCGCTGCGATCTTCGCCAGCGCATTCGCCGCGGCATCGGCCAGCGCGCCGTCGGTGCGCTTGGCGACCCAGCGCGAGCCGAGCACGATCGCTTCGATTTCCTCTTCCGAGAACATCAGCGGCGGCAGCATGAAGCCCGGCTTGAGGACGTACCCCAACCCCGGCGCGCCTTCGATATGCGCCCCCTGAGACTGCAATTCGGCGATGTCCCGATAAAGCGTGCGCAAGCTCACGCCGAGCGAGTCGGCAAGCGCCGCACCTGCCACCGGATAACGGTGACGGCGCAGCAGTTGCATCAATGAGAAGAGACGTTGTGTTCGGGACATGGCGCGACATTATGCGCCATGTCCCGTTCGGTGCGCAGCGCTGACGCGGTCGGGATCGATCGTCCGGCCGTTACGCGATACGCAACTCCATGCAGGTGAGATCGAGCCAGCGGCCGAACTTCGTGCCGACTTCGCTGAACGTGCCGACCGTGCGAAAGCCCAACTTTTCATGCAGGCGAATCGACGGCGCATTCCCGGCTTCGATGGCCGCGATCATCACATGCACGTCGGCCGCGCGAGCGCGCTCGATGAGGGCGCGCATCAGCGCTTCGCCGATGCCGCCGCCGCGTGCATGCCCGTCGATGTATATCGAATGTTCGACGGTATGACGATAGCCGTCGAAGGCGCGCCAGTCGCCGAACGACGCATACCCTACGGTCTTGCCGTCGCGCTCGGCGACAATCACCGGATAGCCGCGCTTCAGACGCGCGGCCAGCCACTCGCGACGATTGTCGAGGTCGACGAGGATCTCGTTCCAGATGGCGGTGGTGTGCTCGACGGCGTCGTTGTAGATGTCGCGAATGACCGGGAGGTCGGCATCGGTGGCGTCGCGAATCGTCAGCGAGTTGGACGACGAGGAGGAAGCAGTCATTTCATGGGTTCCGCAAGCAGGTGACGTGAATGGCGCGGTATGGCGCTGTATGGCTCTGTATGGCGCTGTACGGTGACGTACGGCAGCATCTGGCGACCGATGACCGCCGATGATCCGAAGCCAGACGTGGGCCGCATTCGCGACATTCTCAACGTTATCCTCATTGGCGTCCAGTTTACTAGAAATAAATTTCCAGTAAACTGGACATCATGGATATCAATGAACGCATCGCCCGCCGAGTGCGCGACCTGCGCAGCGAGCGCGGCTACTCCCTCGATACGCTGGCTGAGCGCAGTGGCGTGAGCCGGTCGAACATCTCGCTCATCGAGCGCGCGCAGACGAGTCCCACGGCCAACGTGCTGGACAAGCTCGCCACGGCGCTCGACGTCACGCTGGCGTCGCTCTTCGAGGAGCATGCAGCGCAAGACACGCCGCCCTCGCCGCTTGCCCGACACGCCGACCAGCCGGTGTGGACCGATCCGGATTCGGGGTATGTGAGACGTAATCTTTCGCCGTCGCAACCGTCGCCGCTCCAGTTCGCGGAGATCCGGTTCCCGGCGGGCGAGCGCGTTGCCTATGACGCCGGCACGAGGGACAACGAGGTCTGGCAGCAGATCTGGATCATCGATGGCACGATCGAGATTACGTTCGGCAACACGACCTGGCGGCTCGACGCCGGCGATTGCCTCGCCATGCGGCTCGATCAGCCGATCGGCTTTTACAATCCGGCCTCGACGACGGCGCGATACCTCGTCGGACTCGTGACGTTACCGTTTCACGCCAACAGGCGAGCGTCCTGACGTCTTCCGATTCCGTCGCGGGTGCCGCACCGCCCCCTCGCCCCCTCGACCCCTCGCCCCCTCGACCCCTCGCCCCCTCGGGCTGGCAACGCTCGATGGCAAGCACTCGCCGCCGCCGACGCCTTTGCCGATAGGCTTATCGATGGTGTGCAAAGGGCGCATCGGTGAGCGCCATGTCGAATTAGCGTAGCGCCGCCAGCCCGGCGAGCAGCGCCTTGTGGAAAGCCGCCGGGTCTTGCATCTGCGGGGCATGTCCCAGATCGGGGAATTCGACGAGAGTCGAATCCGGAATCGTGGCATGCGTGGTCCTGGCGAGTTCCGCATAATGACCAATGCGCGCCTGCACCTCGGGCGGCGAGAAATCCTTGCCGATGGCCGTCGTATCCTTATCGCCGATCATCAGCAACGTGGGCACACGAATCTCACCGAGTTCGTAGACGACCGGCTGCGTATAGATCATGTCGTAGAGCAACGCCGAATTCCACGCCACGATCCGCTTGCCCGGACCGCGATACATCCCCGCGAGCATCTGCACCCATGGTTCGTAGCGATCGCTCCATTGCCCGGCGTAGTACGTCGACTGTTCATATCGGCGAATACCCGGCGCACTCGTGCGCAATTCGCGATCGAACCACTCGTCCACCGTCCTGGATGGCACACCCAGCGCCTTCCAGTCTTCCAGTCCGATCGGATTGACGAGCACTAGCTGCTGCGTCTGCCCCGGATACATCAGCGCATAGCGTGCAGCGAGCATGCCACCGGTCGAGTGGCCGATGATCGTGGCCGACGGGATGCCGAGCGACGCGAGCAACGCATGGGTATTGTTAGCCAGTTGCTGGAAGCTGTACTGATACTGCGCAGGCTTGCTCGACTTGCAAAACCCGATCTGATCCGGCGCGATCACGCGATAGCCGGCCCCCGCAAGCGCGTCGATGGTCTCGTGCCACGTCGCGGCACAGAAGTTCTTGCCATGCAGCAATACGACGGTGCGGCCGTTCGCCTGCGTCGGCTTCACATCGATATAGGCCATGTGCAGCGGCAAACGCTGCGACGTGAAGTCGAAACGATTGACCGGATAGGGATAGTCGAAGCCCTGCAACTCCGGCCCGTAGGCCGGACCGGCATTGCTATCGGCACTCCCCTCGGCACCGTTGCCAACACCCCACGGCGCCGCCTGTGCGACGTTCAGCATGACAAGGGACGCGAGACTGATGCAGGCGGCAGCGCGCAGGGTCGCAACGACTTGTCGAGACACTCGGCTAGCCCGCCGATAGAGCGATGGTGGCATGGGGACAGGCGTGCGATGACACGCGAAGTGGCACAAAGCGGCATACGTCGATTCTGTCACCCGACGGTTTTTCATGCAGACCAGGCACATTGGCCAGCGAATGGCCGGGCAATCCACCGGGAATCGACGGGGTTTGCACCAATTTTATTAACAATCATGCAGAATTATCATCTATTGCAAAAATTATCGAACAAATCATTGGCATCGCACCCGATCGGGGCCTGTGAAATCCCGCATACCGGGAAGACGGTCAACATTTTTGTCCAAAGCCCCTTATAAATGAGGGGTTATTAGGCGCACTTTATTCACATCTTCATCAATTTTCCGAAGCCGTCGCACGGCGCATGTTTCGGTACCCGCAACGCTATGACTGTGGGTACTCACATTGCAAGTAAGTGAGCGCGAACCCCGACACGTCGGGCGTTATGGTATTTTTTCGACACTTCAAACGCTCGTATAAGCGAGTCCTCGCTTCGGAAACCGAAAGAATTGCGCAAAATCGGACCCCATTCATGCGTTGCGCGCATGGTTGCCACAACTTTGCCGTTTTGGGAATGGTTTCCGGGGCGCCGAAAGAAACTCGGTAAAATCCGCAGCGGCATAGGAATCCATACACAAGGCATACCTGTGCACGAGAAATCCGGCAGTACCGACGGCCTCTCGCCGAAGTCGAAGGAAACGGCGTTCGCGCCGCTCAATGGAAGACAAGCATCAGATGAAAGCGCCGAGCAACTTGATTACTGGTGAAGTGCGGACCAAAATCCGCGGCATGATTCTCGCCTCGGAACTCAAACCGGGACAGCGCCTCATCGAGGACGATCTGATTCAATTGCTCGGGGTAGGCCGCACGCCCGTGCGCGAAGCATTGCTGATCCTGCAAGGCGAAGGCTTTATCGCACGTAATCGCGGCTGGGAAGTGCAAGGTGCCGACCATCTGCCCGTGCGCGCGATTTTCGAGAGTCGCGTGGCCATCGAGTCCGAAACCGCCCGGCTCGCCGCACGCAAGATCACCCCCGAGACCTGCGACGCCCTCGAAGCCCTCATCGCACAGATGGAACCCAACGCCGATCTGCCGCGTCTGGCCCTGAACCGCCTCAACACGGAATTTCACGATCTCATCGTGAAGGCGGCAGATAACGTCGTGATCGAGCAATTTCACGAACGTACGCAGTTTTACTATTGGGCGTTGCGCGTGCCGGTCATGTTCTCCGATGAACAGCTTCGCGCCACCAACGAGCAACATCGCGAACTGCTTGCGGCGCTGCGCGCGCACGACGAAGCGCTTGCCGAGCAGATCGCCCGTACTCACGTCGAGACGACGATGCACATCGTCGAGCCGGCGCTGCCGCGCTAGACGCGCACGCCGGACCGGGGCGAGCGGGGGCAAGCGGGTAAGGCATCCTGCCCCACACCCCGGATCAACGCACCAGATAGCCCGCGACCCGCCAGCGGCCGTCAATACCGAAAACCATCGTCACCATTTCACGCGCCTCGGCCTTGTTCTCGAACACCGTGTCGTACTGAATCACCACATATTCGCCGTCGGGCTGCCCGGCGAGCGAGCGCGTAAAGACCGCGTCGTGCGTTTTCCTCGTCTTCACCTTGCCTAACGGCGAGCGTGCGCCTTGCAGACTCCGCGCCCAGTCTTCCGCGGAAATCGCGCGCTGGAACACCGGCGCGGCCTGCTCCCAGCTCTGCTGCGCGCGGTTGATGTCGGCGAGTCCCAGCCAAAGATTGGCGGCCTGCAGCGCGGGACGCATATCGCGATTGATGTCCGCCGCCGGCGCGGTGGCGTTACTGGCTGGCGTGGCGAACAACGGCGGTTGCGCCGAGCGGCGTTGCATCGGCTCTTGCTGCGCGTAGGCGGGCAAGGCGCTCAGGCCGGCGCCCAGACAGGCGACCACGCCGAGGGCGAGCGCCGCGAGGCGCGTCGGGCGAACAGAATGTGACGCATCGCGTCGAGTCGTCGGCATTGACGAAAGCTCCTACTGGCAGAAATGACGAACCCGGCCATTCTACTGGTGTGGCACGCGAAGGAATGTAACGCCCGGCGCGCCGTACATTACAATGCTCAACACATGTCAGCCTCCCCATTGGCCAGCGCCATGTTGACGACGTCCCTGCTCGCGATCACCTCACTGCTCAGCTTCATGATGTTGCTGATCGTAGGTTCTCTCCTGCGCTCGCGGGTGGCCGGCGTTCGCGAGTGGTGCTTCGCCAACGTTGCGGTCCTCGTCTCTTTGCCGCTGTTCGCGCTGCGCGGCGTCATCCCCGATTTCCTGTCGATTCCGGTCGCCAACCTCGCGCTGGCCAGTGGCTTGCTGTCGTATTACGCCGGCTGCGCCCGGTTTCTCGGGCGTCCGCCGCATTGGCACGCGCTGGGGGCTTCGCTCGGCGTGCTCGCGGCGGCGATGCTGTTCTGGCATTACGGCATCGACAATCCGTCGCTGCGCGTCGTGGCCGTATCGGCGTTTCACGCCACCTTCCTGCTCGCGATTGCGACGCTGATCCTGCGGCATATCCCGCCGCGTCGCCATCCCCATAACTACTGGCTGACGGCCGGCATGGCGGCGGTGTTCGCCACGGCGCACGCCGTGCGCGGCGTGGCGTTCGCATGGGCGCCAGCGCCCGGACTCGACGTCTTCGCACCGACGATGTTCAATCTCGTCATGCTCACGATCGGCGCGATCGTCATGCCTGCGATGACGATGGGCTCGGTCCTCATGATCCATGACGCCATGCTCGCTACCGCCGAAGAAGCCGCGAATCGCGACTATCTGACCGGCGCAATCTCACGCAAGCATTTCGACCTGCTCGCGCGTCAGGAGATGGTGCGCGCCGTCGCGCGCGGCTGGCCGCTGTCCATCGTCGTCATCGATCTGGATCACTTCAAGGCGATCAACGACACACACGGCCATGCGGGTGGCGACACGGTGCTGCGGGAGTTCGTGAAGCTCGTGCGCGACAGTCTGCGTGAGGGCGATGTTTTCGGACGGTTAGGCGGAGAGGAATTTGCCGTGCTGTTGCCCGGCACCGACACGCCGGGGGCGATCCGCATTGCCGAGCGCTTGCGAACGCAGGCGAGCCGGCATCTCGTGGCGGGCCCCTTCGGCGTATGCCACTACACACTGAGCGGCGGTGTTGCAACGTGGATCGAGCACGAAAGCCTCGAAGCACTGTGCATCCGTGCCGACCGCGCGCTTTACGCCGCCAAGATCTCCGGGCGCAATCTCGTCCTCTCCGACGTGCTGTCCAGCGACGAGACCGCCCCCGAGGCGGGCTGACGGACGACGGCCCGCGGCTTGCCGGGGGCACCTCGCCTGCCGGCCTGCGAACGCGTTGCGTCCGGATCCGCGCGCCGATCGCCCGCGCGCGCCTCGGCCTACGCGCTCCCGCCGTCCCCGGCGTCGGGGAAGAACTCCCGACGCATACGCGCCACATAGGCCGTCAGGTTCGGATGGTTTTCGATCTCGTCGCGCAACGGCTGGCGAAAATCCGGCGACATGGCGCTGGAGATGAAGCCGAAGGCGGTGGCGTCCGCCCCGCACGGCCGATCACCGAAGAAGTAAGGCTGGTCGCCGAGCAACTGGGCGGCGGCCTGCGCACCGCGCGCGAGCAAGTGTCGCTGCTCCTCGGGTTGGTAGCGGCCGGTGCCCTGCCCGTGCAGAGTCTTACGCACCTTGCGGCGAATCAACGCCTGCGCCATCGGGCGCACCGGCCACGGAATCGACCGGAAGAAGGAGGCCGGCCCCCGGTCGAAATTCTCGTCGTCGCACCAGCGCGCCTGCACGACGTGCCAGTAGAAGTGATCCTCTAACGCCTTCTCGAACATCCACGCCGCCCCGCGTTGGCCCGGTGTGAGAGCCGCGTCGAAGTCGAACCCGTACTTGCGCTCGATGTGCAGACGGATCAGCGTGGAGTCCGCCACGATCTCGCCATCGTCGTCGATATAAGGCAGCTTGCCCTTGGGGGCGCGGCGCAGTCCGCCGCGCCGGGTGCGGTACGGCAATCCGGCGAGCTTGAGCAGCATCTCCGCCTTGACGACGAACGGGCTGGCGTCGGGAAGCCCGAACGCCGGGCCGAAGGTATACAGGGTCAACATCTTGAGGCGCGCTCCTGTGCGAGAAGATTGGCGCAGAGTATTACATGCCGCGGTGCCCCCGGCGAGTGCATCGAGACATGAGAGGCGTCGGCTACGGATACGCGACTCGCGCACTGTGATTTTATACAGTATCATATCCCCCAATCGAGGAACATCTCATGGAAACCATCGACTGGGATCAACTGGCGCTGAGCGCCGCCGAGCGCGACCTGGCGGGCATCGTGCGCGAGATTGCCGCGCGCTATGTGCAGGCGCAGGCGTCACAGCGTGCGCAAGCGATCGGGGCAACGAACGTCGCTGTCGCGCCCCGCGCAGTCGCGTCGACAATGGCGCTGGACTGGCGCACGCTCGTGGCCATTGCCGACGAAGCGGAGGCAGACATCGGACTGCATGCCAGGCATGAGTCCTGGGTGCTCGCACGTCTTCTGCGCCTGCCGGGCGACGAAACCCTGCGACGCGGCGGCGAGCTGCCGTCGCTTGACGCCGAAGTCGACCTGCAATGGCCTGACGCCCCCGCCCCGGCCGTCTTCCGCGCCATCGTGACCGCCTTCACCGAGGGCGATCTTGCCGCGTCGATGGCGGATCTTCGGGACGATACGGCGCCAGCCGGCGTGTTCGGTGAGGGCGCAACGATCCTGACATCGCTTGCGTCCCGTACCCCCCATCCTTCCCATCCCGCCCCGTCGTGCGCGTCGTCGTCCGCGTCGTCTGCCGCATCGGCTTTTTCCGCCTCGCGTGCCGGGGGTCCGGCGTGCCGGGCCTGAGTGCGATGCCCCGTAGCCGCCGGAATCCGCCCGCCACGCATCGGGGACCGGGTGCATCCAATGTTTGAAACCGTGGTCGAAGCGATGGATCCGCATGTCCTGAACGGCACTCAAGAATTCGCTCCCGACGGGATCGACCCGGATACGCTCGCACGCTCACTGCCGGCCCCGATGGTTTTCGTCGATCTGGAGACGACCGGCGGCAACGCCCTCGAAGACCGCATTACCGAGATCGGCGTGGTCGAAGTCGGGCCGCACGGTGTCGACCAATGGAGCACCCTGCTCGATCCTGGCGAGCCGATTCCGCCGTTCATCCAGAAGCTCACCGGCATTACCAACGAGATGGTGAAAGGCCAGCCGTCGTTCGGTACGCTGGCGCAAGGCTTGGCCGAACGCTTGCACGGCAAACTGTTCGTCGCCCACAATGCCCGCTTCGATTACGGCTTTCTCAAGAACGAGTTCCGGCGAGCGGGCATCGGTTTTCAGGCCGACGTGCTCTGTACCGTGCGTCTGTCGCGGCTGCTGTTTCCTTCGGCAGCGCGTCATGGACTCGACGCGCTGATCGCCCGCTTCGGCCTCATGCCGCAGGGCCGCCACCGCGCACTTGCCGACGCCGATCTGCTCTGGCAGTTCTGGCAAAAGCTCCACACGATTTATGCGCCCGACCTTATCGGGCAGGCGGTGCAGCGTGTGACGAAGCGCTCCAGCCAGCCGCCGCAACTGCCCGACGAAGCCATCGACGCATTGCCGGCCAGCCCCGGCGTGTACCTCTTCTACGGCGAGGGCGACACGCTGCTGTATGTCGGCAAGAGCGTCGATGTCCGGGCACGCGTGCGTTCGCACTTTTCCAGCGATCATCAGGTCGCCAAGGATCTGCGCATCTCGCAGGAAATCCGTCGTGTCGAAGTGCGTCGTACGGTCGGCGAGTTGGGCGCGTTGCTGCTCGAATCGCAGCTCGTCAAGCAATTGCAGCCCGTGCATAACCGCATGTTGCGCCGCGCCGCCAGTCTCTACAGTTGGCAACTGGCACCGGATAGCGATACCCCTCGACTGGTCAGCGCGAAGACAGTCGACTTCTCCGGCACCGGATCGCTGTACGGCACGTTTTCCTCGCGCTACGGCGCGGAAAGTGCGTTGCGCACGCTGGCGGACGAGCATCGTCTTTGCTGCGCGCAGTTGGGGCTGGAGAAAGTGGCGAAGGGGCGTCCGTGCTTCGGTTATCAGGTGAAGCGTTGCGACGGCGTCTGCGTTGGCGACGCGCCGCTCGATGCGCACACCGCTCGCACGCGTGAGGCGCTTGCAACGCTGCAACTGGATACATGGCCCTACGACGGCCCGATCGCCATCGAGGAACCCGGCAGCCAGTCGGGAGAGGTCGAGTATCACGTCATCGACCGCTGGCAATATCTGGGCAGCGTGGCGTCGCGAGAGGCGCTGGATGCGCTCATCGACAACATGCCCGCCGCCACGGGTTTCGATCCCGACATCTATCGGTTGCTCGGCCGGCGCCTCGCCCAGTTCGATGCGGACGCACGGGTGCTGCACCTCACACGTGCGGCGTTTCGTCTGAGCCACATCGAGCCCCCCGTCGACACGCCCCGCAACCCCCGCAGCGTTGCGCTGTTACGTCGTCGGCAGCCTCGCCCTGAAGATCCGTACCAGCTTCGACTGCCGTTCGACGCGCATTAGCGCCGACCCGGCACAGCGGTCGCCAGCCCTTAGCCGGCGACCGCGCGCTCCTCTCCTGCCCTCTTTCACCTTCTCTCCCCCTCCCGCAGCCCCGCCCGTCGGCGCTTCACACATCGCGTTCGCCGCCTGCGCGTCTCACGCTGCGAGAGACCGCCGCAAGCGTCTCCGCCGTCCTAAATTGCTTTCCGCCTTATGCCACCTAGGCAAAACCCTCCTTTGCACTTCGGGTCATGAGCATATAAACATTAAGTATTTGCAAGACGCATGCTGGCGGTCGAAGAATACGCAATCCGAATACAAGGTTTTGCGATATCGACGGCCATGGCGTCGTCGATCACCGGGGCGCTGGCGCGTAGGGGTACGCGCCGGCGCTTCGTCCCCACACCGAGCCAGATGGAATTACGCCAACTCGAAGCCTTCGCGGCAGTCATGTCGACGGGCAGCGTCACTGCTGCCGGGCGTCTGCTCGGGCGCTCGCAGCCTGCCATCACCCGCATGATTCAGGAGCTGGAAGCCGAGATCGGTTACGCCCTGTTTACCCGCAGCGGTCCGCGCGTCACACCGACCGAGCAGGGCTTTCTGCTGTTCGAAGACGTGGAACATGTGCTCGCCGGCATGCAGCAGATCCGCTCCCGCGCCGACGAAATCGCGCGCGGCCAGACCCGCCCGCTGCATGTCGCGGCCACTTCGGCGCTGGCCGCGGGCCTGGTACCCGCCGCGCTCGCGCTACCGGGGCTTGCCCACGATACGCATCAGATCCAGATGCGCAGCACGTCGCCGGAGCAAGTCGTGCACGCCGTGCTGACCGGCGCGGCCGACATCGGCGTCACCAGCCTCCCGCTCGAGCATCGCGGCATCGTCGTGCACTGGATCGGCGAGTCGGCCTGCGTTGCCGCCGTGCGTGCCGACGACCCGCTGGCTGCTCACGAGCGTCTGCCGCTCGCCGCCTGCGCGGGGCGTCGCATCATCACCATGCAGAACCCGTACCGGCTGCGCCGACGTCTCGATCAGGCGTTCTCCCAAGCCGGCGTCGCCCCGGCCGGGCTCATCGAGACGAACGCGTCGATCAATGCGATGACGGCCGTGCGCGCCGGACTCGGCGTTGCGGTACTCGAACCCGTCACGGCCTACGGGCTGCCGCTCGCCGATGTCGCGGTGCGTCCCATCGACGCCGACATCCCATTCTTTTTCGGCGTCATCACGCGCGACGCCCGCGCGCCATCGCCCGCCGCGCTCGCCTTCGTCGAAGCGCTGGCCAACGCCGCCCGCGACCTGCTGCCCGGTTTCGTGCAGCGCGCCGCCACCGAACACGCTCAAGTCTTGCAGTCGCTCTACGGCGACTTGCCCGCTCCCAAGGAAGCTCAGTCGTCATGACCACGTTCCCCACCGCCGCCACCGGCCTGCCCGCGCTCGAAGCGCGTCTGCGCCAGGACCTCGCCTGGCTCGAACTGCCCGCCAGACGCTGGGTGCCCGAGCGCATGCACAACGCGCAGCCCGTGCTCGACGTCGCCATCATCGGCGGCGGCATGGCCGGACTGGCGGCGGCGGCGTCGCTCACGCATCTCGGTGTCGGCGCCGTGATCTTCGATCAGTCGCCGCGCGGCTTCGAGGGCCCGTGGGCCACCACCGCGCGCATGGAAACCCTGCGCTCGCCCAAGCAACTCACCGGCCCGGCGCTCGGTCTGCCTGCTCTCACGTTCCGTGCGTGGTTCGAGGCCCAGTTCGGGCTTGATGCGTGGGAAGCGCTCGACAAGATTCCGCGTCTGCAATGGATGGACTACCTGCGCTGGTATCGCGACGTGCTCGCCATCGACGTGCGCAACGACCATCGCATCGATCACGTCACGCCACGAGGCGAAGACGGCCTCGTCGAACTGTCCGTCACGTCGCCCGAGGGCAACCGCACCGTTTATGCGCGCCATGTGGTGCTGGCGACGGGTCGCGACGGCCTGGGCGGCCCGACCGTGCCCGCATTCGCCCGCGACTTGCCGCGCCGCTTCTGGGCGCACTCGTCGGACGTCATGGACTACGCCACGCTGCGCGGCAAGCGCGTGGGCGTGATCGGCGCGGGCGCATCGGCCATGGACAGCGCCGCCACCGCGCTCGAAGCCGGCGCGGCGAGCGTCGACCTGCTGATTCGCCGCGCGGACATTCCCCGCATCAACAAGGGCAAAGGCGCAGGCAACCCGGGCCTCACGCATGGCCATCTCAATCTACCGGACGAGTGGAAGTGGCGCATCCGTCACTACGTCAACGTGCAGCAAGTGCCGCCACCGCGCGGCAGCACGCTGCGCGTCTCGCGTCACGACAACGCCCGCTTCAACCTCGGCGCGCCGATCCTCGACGTCACGCCGGTGGGCGATGCACTGCACGTGCGCACCGCTAAAGGCACGTTCGTGCTCGACTTCCTGGTCTTCGCCACGGGCTTCCGTATCGATATCGAAGGACGACCGGAATTCGCCGCGTTCTCGAAGTCCGTGCGCAAGTGGAGCGATCGCTATACGCCGGACGCCGGCGACGAAGACGCCGAACTGTCCGACTCCCCGGATCTCGGTCCTACGTTCGAGTTTCAGGAAAAGACGCCGGGCGCCTGCCCCGGCCTGGAACGCATTCACTGCTTCTGCGCCCCCGCCACGCTCTCGCACGGCGCCGTCTCGGGCGATATCCCGGCGGTGAGCGAAGGGGCGAAGCGTCTGGCGCAAGGGCTGGCGGGCACGTTCTATCGTGAAGACGTGGCGCATCACTACGCCAATATGGAGGCATACGCCGAGCCGGAAGTCTACGGCGACGAATGGACGCCCGCGCCGCCGCCGCCCGCCGTGGCCGAGATCGGGACCGAGCCTCACGGGGCCGGCCAGGCCAAGGAGTCTCTCGCATCATGACCGCCTGGATTCTGCGCCGCGCGCTGCAAGCGGTGTTCGTGGTGTGGCTGATGACGCTGATCGTGTTCGTCGGCCTGCACGCCATCGGCAACCCGGTCGACATCCTCATCGGTCAGGACGTCGATCAGGTCGACCGTGCGCGCATCATCGCGCAGTTGGGTCTCGATCAGCCGCTGTGGCGTCAGTACCTCTCGTTCCTCGACGGCGCGCTGCATGGCCATCTGGGCAACAGCTTCGTGTACAACGTCCCGGCCATCCAGCTGATTGTGCAACGCCTGCCCGCCACGCTGGAACTCGCCTTCGCCGCGCTGGTGCTGGCGGTGGTCATCGGCATTCCGCTGGGGCTGTTCGCAGGCCTGTATCCGCGCAATCCGATCTCGAAACTGCTGATGACGGGCAGCATCGTCGGCTTCTCGCTGCCGACGTTCTGGGTCGGCCTGATGCTCATCATGTTCTTCTCGGTGCATCTCGGCGTACTGCCTGCGAGCGGTCGGGGCGAGACGGCGAGTCTGTTCGGTGTGGAATGGTCTTTCCTCACCGTCGACGGGTTGCGTCATCTGATCCTGCCGGCGTTCAATCTGGCGCTGTTCAAGATTTCGCTGGTGTTGCGTCTCACGCGTGCCGGCGTCTCCGAAGTCCTGCCGCAGGACTTCGTGAAATTCGCCCGCGCCAAGGGGTTGTCGCCGCTGCGCGTCGTGCTCGTGCACGTGCTGCGCAACACGCTCATTCCGCTGGTGACGGTGATCGGCCTCGAGTTCGGATCGACCATCGCCTTCGCCGTCGTGACCGAAAGCGTGTTCGCGTGGCCCGGCGCCGGCAAGCTCATTCTCGACAGCATCAACGCGCTCGACCGCCCGGTGATCGTGGCGTATCTGATCGTGGTGGTGTGCCTGTTCGTATCGATCAACCTGATCGTGGACGTGCTCTACAAGTGGCTCGATCCTCGTGTGCGCGTGGAGGCCGCTGCCTGATGTCGCTCAACGTCTCCCCCAACGGCAACCCCGCACCGGCGCTCGCGCCCGAGCCGGTGCCGATGCGTCGTGAATCGCCGTGGCAGCAAGGGCTGCGCGAGTTCCTGCGCTCGAAGAGTGCCGTGCTCGGTCTCGTCGTGCTGGCGGTGCTGATCGTCGCCGCGCTTGCCGCACCGTGGATCTCGCCGCAAAACCCCTACGACCTGAGCCAGCTCGACGTGATGGACGCGCGTCTGCCGCCCGCGACGGCCAACGGCGCCGCCACCTATACCTACTGGCTGGGCACCGACGGACAGGGTCGCGACCTGCTCTCCGGCATCATCTACGGGTTGCGAATCAGCCTCGGGGTGGGTGTCGGCTCGGCGCTCATCGCCGGCATTCTCGGCACGATCCTCGGCCTGACCGCCGCCTACGCAGGCGGTCGTGTCGACGCCTTCATCATGCGTCTGGTCGACCTGCTGCTCTCGTTTCCGTCGATTCTCGTCGCGCTGATGATCCTCGCTTACGTCGGCAAAGGCATCGGCAACGTGGTGCTCACGCTCGTGGTACTCGAATGGGCCTACTTCGCGCGTACGGCACGTGGGCAGGCGCTGGTGGAATCGCGACGCGAGTACGTGGAAGCCGCGCGCTGCCAGGCCATTCCGAACTGGCGCATCGTGCTGGGCCACATTCTCCCGAACTGTCTGCCGCCGCTGATCGTCGTCGGCTCATTGCAGGTCGCGCGCGCGATCACGCTCGAAGCCACGCTGTCGTTCCTCGGACTCGGCGTACCGGTGACGGAGCCGTCGCTCGGCCTGCTCATCGCCAACGGCTATCAGACGATGCTCTCCGGCGAATACTGGATCAGCCTCTATCCCGGGCTGGCGTTGCTCGTCACCGTCGTCGCCATCAATCTCGTGGGCGATCGCCTGCGCGACGTGTTCAATCCAAGGTTGCAGAAATGAGCGGCGCCGTGTCATCTCCCTCCTCAACGTCCGCGCTCACGCTGGAAGTACGCAATCTGCGCACACAATTCGTCACGCGCGCCGGCACCCTGCCCGCCGTGGACGACGTCTCGTTCTCGCTGCCGCCGGGTCACATCATGGGGCTCGTTGGCGAGTCCGGTTCGGGCAAGTCGGTCACCGGCTTCTCGATCATGGGGCTGGTCGATGCGCCGGGCCGCATCGTCGGTGGCGAAGTCCTGTTCCAGGGGCGCGATCTGACGAAGATGTCGCCGGGTGAGCTGCGTCGCCTGCAAGGCAATCGCATCGCGATGATCTTTCAGGATCCGATGATGACGCTCAACCCCGTGCTGCGCGTCGATGCTCAGATGATCGAGGCCGTGCGCGCGCATCAGAAAGTGTCGAAGTCGCAGGCGCGTGACCTCGCGCGCGACACGCTCGGCATGATGGGCATCCCGAGTCCGGAGGAGCGCCTGCGCGCTTATCCGCATCAGCTCTCGGGCGGCATGCGCCAGCGCGTGGCGATCGCCATCGCCATGCTGCATCGCCCGGACCTGATCATTGCGGACGAACCGACCACGGCGCTCGACGTCACGATTCAGGCGCAGATCCTCTCGGAAGTGCAGAAGCTCGCGCGCCAGCACGGCACCGCGCTCATCTGGATCACGCACGACCTGTCGGTGGTGGCCGGACTGGCCGACACGCTGGCCGTGATGTATGCCGGGCGCATCGTCGAGCAAGGTGCGGTCGACGCCGTGCTCGATGCGCCGCAACACCCCTACACCGCAGGACTCATCGGCAGCCTGCCGAGCCTGAACAAGCGCGGGCAGCGTCTGCGCCAGATTCCCGGCATGACGCCGAACCTGCTGAACATGCCCGCCGGTTGCGCCTTCGCGTCGCGCTGCGCTTATGCGACGGCGGTGTGCGGCGAGCGTCCCGAGATGACGCAGACGTCGCCCGGTCGCCTCGTGCGTTGCTTCCACCCGGGCGCGGCGCTGCAAAAGGAGATGGTATGAACACGCCGCAGCCGCAAGGCCAGTCGGCCAGCCCCGCCAACGCGGGCGGTCCGGCGACTGCCGGTTACGGCAAGTCGAACAGCCCGAGCGCTACGCTGCCGGCGCCCATCGTGTCGCTGCGCGGCGTGAGCAAGCGTTTCGGCGAGCGTCGTGCCGGTCCGGCCGCACGCCTGCTCGAGCGCGCCGGTCTCGTGCGCCCGCCCGCCGTCGTACGGGCGGTCGATAACGTCGACCTCATCGTCAAGCCGGGCGAAGTCGTCGGTCTCGTGGGCGAGTCGGGATGCGGCAAGTCCACGCTCGGACGCATGCTTGCGGGGTTGCTCAAGCCGTCGTCGGGCGAGGTACAGATTCACGGACGCCCGGCGCAGTCGCTGAGCCCGGACGAACAGCGCGACGCGCGTCTGAAGATTCAGATGATCTTTCAGGACCCGTATGCAAGCCTGAACCCGCGACTGCGCATCGATCGCATCGTGGGTGAGGGCGCACTCGTGCATGGGCTCACGGATCGCGCCGGATTCGACGATTACGTGAGCGCGCAATTGCAGCGCGCGGGACTCGACCCGGCGTTGCGTCATCGTTACCCGCACCAGTTCAGCGGCGGACAGCGCCAGCGCATCGGCATCGCCCGTGCGCTCGCCGTCAATCCGGATCTGCTGGTGTGCGACGAAGCCGTCGCCGCGCTCGACGTCTCGATTCAGGCGCAGATTCTGAATCTGTTCATGGATCTGCGCGAGCAACTGCGGCTGACGTATGTCTTCATCAGCCATGACCTCGGCGTGGTCGAGCATCTGTCCGATCGCGTGGTGATCATGTATCTGGGGCGCATCGTCGAGAGCGCGCCGGTCGAGGAAGTCTTCCGTCGCCCGAACCATCCGTACACGCAGGCGCTGCTGGCCGAAATTCCGCGTATCGACGTGCGTCACAAGACGTTCTCCGCGATTCGCGGCGAAATCCCGAGTCCGATCGCGCCGCCCGGCGGCTGTCACTTCCATCCGCGATGTCCGCACGCCATGCCGCGGTGCCGCACGGAAGTGCCGACGCTGCGCGGCGTGGCGATCAACCACGTCAGCGCCTGTCATCTGAACGACGTGTGACCGACGCGACACCTGACCTGTTTGCCTGAATTTCCGCCGACCCGAGCGCCCGATCGCCCGATTGCGCGACCGGCCCGGCTTTCCAACCGAATCACCCACGACCAGGATCGATTGATAATGAAACGCTTCTTGTTGTCCTCTCTGGCGGCTGCCCTGCTCGTGACGAGCGCAGCCGCATCTGCCCAGTCCGGCCAGACGCTCCGTATCGCATTTGCCGACCCGCTGTCGTCGCTCGACCCGCAACTGAACAACCACGCGGGCGACCGCTCGGTCGATCTGCACTTCTGGGATCTGCTCGTCGAGAACAAGTGGAACAAGCTCCAGCCGGGCCTTGCCGTGTCGTGGAAGGCGCTCGACGCGAAGACCTGGGAATTCAAACTGCGCCCGAACGTGAAGTGGCACGACGGTCAGGCGTTCACGGCGGCCGACGTCATCTACTCGTACCAGCGCGCGCGTAACGTGCCGGGCAGCGTGGCGACGTTCGCCGGCTACCTGCGCACCATCGATACGATGAGCGCGCCGGACCCGCTCACGCTCGTCGTGAAAACGAAGATCCCGAACCCGGACCTGCCGCTGAACCTCGCGTCGGTGCATATCGTGAGCAAGCACGTCGGTGAAAAGTCGAACACGGACGACTACAACGCCGGGCGTGCGATGGTGGGCACCGGTCCGTTCAAGTACGTCTCGTACACGCCGGGCGACCGCGTGGAGATGGTGCGTAACGACAACTACTGGGGCGGCAAGTCGGAGTGGGAAAAGGTCGACTATCGCTACATCAACAACGGCGCGGCGCGCACCGCCGCCCTGCTCGCGGGCGACGTCGACGTGATCGACAAGGTCTCGGCGTCGGACATTCCGCGTCTGAAGAAGGCGCCGAACGTGACGGTCTATCCGTATCCGGGTCTGCGCGTGATGCTGCTTCAGCCGACGTTCCGCGAAGGCACGAATCAGTACATTACGGACAATGCCGGCAAGCCGCTCGCGAAGAACCCCTTGCTCGACGTGCGTGTGCGTCGCGCGCTGTCGCTCGCCATCAACCGCGAAGCGATCGTCTCGCGCATCATGCAGGGCACGGCCAGCGTGGCCAACCAGTGGATGCCGAAGGATACGTTCGGCTACAACCCCGACGTGAAGGACATTCCGTTCGATGCGGCACAGGCCAAGAAGCTGCTGGCCGAGGCCGGTTTCCCCGAGGGTTTCAAGCTCACGATGCACGTGCCGAACGACCGCTACCCGCAAGGCCCGGAAACGGCCCAGGCGGTGGCGCAGTTCTGGACGCGTATCGGCGTGAAGACGCAAGTGGAAGTGGTGCCTTGGGCGGTGTATTCGGGCCGCGCCAACAAGAACGAGTACGCCATGACGATGCTGGCATGGGGTAACGGCACGGGCGAGGCGAGCTATGCGCTCGTGAACGTGCTGGCGACGGTCGACGCAAAGAAGGGGCTTGGTGCATCGAACTGGGGTCATTACAGCAACCCGGCCATCGACAAGGCGCTCGATGCGTCGACGGCCGAGTTCGACGAGGGCAAGCGTGAAGCGATACTGCGTCAATCGGTGAAGGTGGAGACGGACGACGTCGGCACGATTCCGCTGTATCACTACCAGAACATCTGGGCGGCGCGTAAGGGGCTGAAGGTCACGCCGTTCACGAGCGATCGCACCGTTGCGATGCAAGTGACCCAGGCAGCGAAGTAAACCGGTCGCCGCGCCATGACGTCATCCCATGTTTCATCGACCGGTTCATCGTCTGCTTCTTCGTCCATCGGGTCGCCCGAGGCTTCGCTCGGTGCGACCTGTAGTACCGCGTTGATCCTGACGGCGACGCCCGCCGATGCGCTCATCGACGTGCCGCGCCACCTCGTGGTGCGCGGTGCGGTGCCCGGCGCGCATGTGACGCTCGCGGCCCGCACCGCGCGTGCCGGCGGTGTGGTCTGGCACGCGCAGGCCACGTTTGTGGCCGACGCCGACGGTGTCGTCGATGTCTCGCGCGACGCCCCGGTGAGCGGCAGCTACCGCGGCGTGTCCGCAATGGGTCTCATCTGGTCGCAGGTGCCGGAAGACGGCAAGAGCCGCGACGTCTTCCCGCAACCGGTCCTTGCCCCGCTCGTCACGACGGTCGTCGCACAGGTCGTCGATGAGGACGGTTTACCTGCGTCTTCGTCGGATCGGGATCGCACGTCTTCACCGACGTCTGTCTCGGACGCACCGTCGGGACATGGTGTCGCGTCGTCGCGGGTCGTGGCATCGGAGCGGTCGCTCGTGTCGAGCACGACGGGATCTGCAACCGATGCGCCGCTGAGACAGGGCCCGGCTTGGGCGTCGGCGTCGGCGTCGGCGTCGGCGTCGGAACAGATGCTCACGTCGCGTTCGACGGCATCCACGACCGATGCGCCGCCGAAACACGGCACCGCTTCGGCACCAGTGGCGACATCGGTGTCGTTCACCCAGCGGCTTGTCGCCGAAGGTGTCACTCGGCGGGACGTGCGCGAAGACGGACTCGTCGGCACGTTGTACCTGCCGCCGGGAGAGGGTCCCTATCCAGCGGTGATGATCCTCAATGGATCGGGCGGCGGGATCAACGAGCCGCGTGCCGCGTTGTACGCATCGCACGGGTATGCGGCGTTCGCACTGGGGTACTTCAAAGGCCCTGGCCTGCCCGACTACATCTCTAACACGGCGCTCGAGTACTTCGCGAAGGGCATGGACTGGCTGCGCCGCACGGTGCGTCCCGCGCATGACTTCGTGGCGTTGTCCGGCCAGTCGCGGGGCGGCGAGTTGGTGCTGCTGCTTGGTGCGACGTTCCCGGACGCCGTCTCGGCAATCATCGGCTATGTGCCGAGCGCGCTGATTCACAGTGCGCAGAACGCGTGCGATCCGGCGATCGGTCGGGAGGGACCGACATGGTTGCTCGACGGCAAGCCGTTGCCGCACATCTGGGAGAACAACCGAACCGCGTCGTGGGCGCCGTTCGACGAAGGTCCGCCGCCGCATCGTCACGCCAGTGCAATGCTGACTGCGCTGGACGACGCGGCCGCCGTCGAACGTGCCCGCATCCCTGTCGAGAAGATCCGGGGGCCCGTCATGTTGCTATCCGCGCAAGACGACGGCTCATGGCCGTCGAGCCTTTACTCGCGCATGGTCACGGAGCGACTCGCGGCACATGCGCACCCGTATGCGGTCGAGCATCTCGATTTCGACCGGGCGGGACACGCCATCGTCTTCCCTTACGTGCCGACGACGCAACTCGTATACGCCCATCCCGTCTCCGGCAAGATCAGCACCGGCGGTGGCGTGCCGGACGCCAATGCGATTGCCGACGAGCGTTCGTGGGTAGCAGTGCAGGCCTTTCTCGCGCAGGCCGTGGCCGAGCGCGCCCAATCACAAGGACAATCATGACCGTCAGTACTGAATACGACATTGCTAACGATCTCGTCGACCGCGTCGCCGGTCTGACGCCGGGATCGGCTACGCATACGTTGCGTCACGCACGCGACAAGGTCGCCGTGGCGACGCAGGGTAGCTATGAAGGACTGTTCGACCCGAAGCTCGAAGGCATTTCGCTCGTCGAGCGTTTGCTCGTCGCGCTGTACGCCAGTCGCCTGACGCCCTCGGCATCGCTTGCTGCGCACTATCGGGCGGCGCTGGATAACTACGATGTGGATGCCGGGCAACTGAAGGCTGTCGAATCGGGTTCGCCGCAGGAGGTGACGGATGAGCGTCTGCGCGCGATGCTGGTGTTTACGAAGACGCTGATCGAGAACCCTGTTGCCGGGGATAAGGAAGCGTTGCATCGGTTGCCTGCGGCGGGACTGACGACGCCTGCCGTCGTTGCACTGGCACAACTGATTGCGTTCCTGTCGTACCAGACGCGTCTGGTTGCGGGATTGCAAGCGCTTGATCAACTGGCACGACAGGAGACGGCAGCATGAGCGAGATCATCCGTTCGCATGGATTTACTAACGAGTCGCTCGACTGGGACGCCTGGCTCGATGTGGTCGCACTCGACAAGGCGACACCGGAGCAGGTAGCCGTGCTGGAGGAAAGTCATCCGAAGGCGAAGACGTCGGATTACTACCTCTTTCTGGTGCATCAGCCGGAAATTCTCCGTCAACGCTCTGCGGCGTTCAACGCGATCATGTATGCGCCGGGCGGCATGCCGCGAGCCGAGCGTGAGCTGTCGACGACAGTTGTCTCGCGTATCAATGGGTGTGTGTACTGCGCGTCGGTGCATGCGCAGCGATTCGAGCAGTTGGCGAAGCGTAACGACGTGATTCGCGAGGTTTTCGAGGACCCGCACACCGCCGGCACGACCGACCGTGAAAAGGCCATTGCCCAGTTCTCGATTGCACTGACGCAGACGCCTGGCGACATCCGTCCCGAGCAGTTGCAGGCATTGCGTGACGTAGGCCTGACGGACGCCGAGATTCTGGACCTGATCCACTCGATCGCCATCTTCGCGTGGGCCAACCGACTGATGCTCAACCTGGGCGAACCGGTATTCCCGGACTCCGCTGCAACCGCCTGACGCCGGACGAAGACGAGGCGCCTTGGCGTCTCGGCATCGTCGGCAACGTCATGAACGCGCTGTCCCACTGTCCTAGTGGGCAGCGCGTTTTTTTACGCATGTCAAACTTAAGCCGATCCAATTTTCGCTTATCGAATTGCGGGGTTGGGCAACGAGAATTTACTGGCCCGTTGCCGACTCATCGGGTGCAGTAGTCGATTCCTGAAGCCGCAGGGAAAACCGTGTAGGCTGGTGGAACGTCCCTCTCAAGCGAACGCCCAGAATGTCACCACGCCCGTTTCTCATCAAGCGCGTTCACGCCGGCGCTGTAGCATCGCTAGGAAGCGTGAGAGCGAAACTCTGGCCCGACGCGAGTGCCTCCGAGCACGAACGTGATGGAAGGGATTTGTTATCGCAACCGGATCGATACGTGGCATTCCTCGCCATGTCTCAAGCCGATGAGTGCTTAGGCTTTGCAGAAGCGTCGATAAGACGCGACTACGTCAACGGTTGCGACACGTCACCGGTCCTGTTCCTCGAAGGAATTTATGTGGAAGCGTCCATGAGACGCTCCGGTATTGCCAGAGCGCTATGCGTACAGATCGAGCAATGGGGCATGGAGCGGGGCTGCACAGAATTTGCCTCTGACACCGCACTATCCAACATTGATGCCCAAGCGATCCACCGAGCACTGGGTTTCAACGAAACAGAGCGCGTCGTCTTCTTTCGGAAGTTGTGTGGTGAGGCTTCTGAGAACAGCCAGCCGCCAGTGCGCGCCAGGCGCTGAAGTCATCGCGTCATTCAGGCCAGCAGCACTTCAACGCTGCGAGGACTTTGATACACAACCGGCACCGAGCGAGGCGATGTTAAGCAATCGAGCAGGCAAAACCGCATATTAGGCACGGCATCGTCCAGGCGTGCGTCACGCAAACGCCGGGAAACTGATGCACGAGCAGCGCCGAACCGGAACCAAGTGGATCACCGTCGAGACATCCGGCGAGTAGGAGACGTCCATTGAAATTAAGCTATCGCCCCGCCGGCACCATCAACCGACTGCCGCCAAGCGGCGCATCGGCGCATCGGCGCATCGGCGCATCGGTAGAAAGTGTGGGTGCAAAACGTCGATACAAATCGCGGGCCCAAAGCAAAAACCCCTTGCAGCTAAGGCTACAAGGGGTTTTTAAGGGGAGCCTGACGATTACCTACTTTCACACGGG